>CAWBRL010000009.1:0-55442 GCA_963791165.1 uncultured Alphaproteobacteria bacterium
CACGCAGCGTCGGCGTGAAGATGGCCGAGCGCCGTCACGGCGCCATCGTCAATGTCGCCTCCGTTGCGGGCATGACGTCGGGTCCGATCCACGCCTATACAGCGGCGAAAGCCGGCGTCATTCAGATCACGCAGACACTTGCGGCCGAATGGGGCCGCACCGGCGTGCGCGTGAACGCGGTCTCTCCCGGCTTCACGCGCACCGCCGCACTGGAAGCCGGCATCGCCTCCGGCGCGCTGAACAGAAAGCTGCTTGAAAGCCCGACGGCGATGAACCGGCTGGTCGAGCCGACCGAGGTCGCGCAGGCGATCACGTGGCTGCTTTCGCCGATGAGCAGCGGCGTGACCGGAATCAACCTTCCGGTCGACGCCGGATATATCGCAGGCACCACCTGGGCCGCCTATGGCGGCTTGCGCGATACGCCAAGCACATCATGAGGACACCGGCATGAATATCGAGCTGCCACGCAAGAAACTCGATCTGTCGTCGGCCATTGCCGAAGGCGATATCCGCGTGCTGCTGATGGTGCTGGTGCACATGACCGGTGACGAGCGCTGGCTGGAACCACCCTACAAGCCCAGGCGCGACGTCCGCCTGATTCCGGATCCGCAAGCCGGACTGCCGGCGGAAATCCAGGCCGAAATCCGCGCTGCCGTGCTTAAGCTGTTCGCAAACGGAGAACCGAAGCCGGTCATTACCGACCCCGGCGATGAGCTGATGCTGAAGATGATGCGCGCGACGCTCGGCGAAAACGTCGCGCTGGAATATGCGCCGCTGATGCGCGAGGAAATGGGTTTCGTTTCCCGGGACGCGCGCTGGACCAAGCCTCCTTCCGCCGAGAAGATCGCGCAGCAACATGTACTGATCGTCGGCGCCGGCGTCTGCGCCATCGCGTTGGGCGTCGCACTCGGCCGCCTCGGCATCCCCTACACTATCGTCGAGAAGAACGCCGAACTCGGCGGCACCTGGTATGTCAACCGCTACCCTGGTTGCGGCGTCGATACGCCGAACCATTCCTATTCCTTCTCGTTCGGCGCGCGGAATCCGTGGACGCGCTACTTCGTCCAGCGCCAGGAACTGCTCGACTACCTCAAGAAGGTCGCGCTCGAATACGATATCCGAAAGCATCTCCGCCTCAACACCGAACTCACGTCGTCGCGCTGGGACGAGAAGAAAAAGTGCTGGATTTCGACGCTCAAGACCGCCGATGGCGAGGGGATCTTTGAATCGACCACACTCGTGAGCGCGATCGGCCAGCTCAACGACCCCTCGCCCGCCCACTTCAAAGGCGAGGAAGATTTCAAGGGCCTGACGCTGCACTCCGCGCTGTGGTCCGACGACATCAATCTCGACGGCAAGCGTGTCGCCGTCATCGGCACCGGCGCAACCGCGATGCAACTGGTGCCGTCGATCGCCGACCGCGTCGCGTCCGTCACCGTCTATCAGCGGACGGCGCAATGGGCGCGGCCGGTTGCAGGCTATTCCGATCCCATCACCGAGGGCGCGCAGTGGCTGCTCGCGCATTTGCCGTTTTATGTGCAGTGGTACCGCTTCAACATGTTCTGGCGCTACGGCGATGGCCTGCTGCCGTTCCTGCGCAAGGATCCGGAATGGCCGCACCCCGATCGCGCCGTCAACAAGGGCAATGACCGGCATCGCGAGGAACTGACGAATTTCATCTTGTCCGAATTGAAGGATCGTCCGGACCTGATCGAGAAATGCGTGCCGACCTATCCGCCCTACGGCAAGCGCATCCTGCTCGACAACAACTGGTTCAAGACGCTGACGAAGCCGAATGTCGAACTCGTCACCGACGGGATCGACCACTTCGCACGTGACGGCATCGTTGCTTCGGACGGTAAATTGCGCCCCGCCGATGTCATCGTTATTTCGACCGGTTTCAAGGTCACGGAGATGGCGGCGCGTCTCAACATCAGCGGGCGTGAGGGCAAGACTCTCAGGGCGGCCTGGGCCAACGACAACCCGACCGCCTATCTCGGCCTCACCGTGCCGGACTTTCCGAACTTCTTCGTGATGCTCGGTCCCAATTCAGGTCCCGCGCATGGCGGCAGCGTGATCTTCCAGTCCGAATGCCAGAGCCGCTACATCTCGGCTTGTCTCGTCGAAATGATGGAGCATGATATCGCCGCCATCGACGTTCGCGCGGAAGCGCACGATCGATACATCCAAAAGGTAGACGCCGAACATGAGCAGATGATCTGGACTCATCCCGGCATGACCACCTACTATCGCAACGGCCAGGGCCGCGTGTTCTCGGCGATGCCATGGCGCTTCGTGGATTACTGGGCCATGACGCACGATCCGGATCTGCAGGATTACCATCTCACAAATGCCTGACAGCGTGCGGAACTCAACGCATGACGCCTTTGAGATAACTTGACACCCGTCTATATCTGCCGCAGCATTTCCAACGCTGCACCTGCCGGAGTTACGGAGCGTCGGCTCCCAACTTCGCAGGCATTGACGCCCGAGGTCATACGATCAAGGCGGCACGCAGTTGGAGCGGACACAAATCCGTTGGGCAACTCTTGGAGAGGAGCATGATGCCGCCGGGTAAAGCCGGTGACCTTGCTCAGCGCAAGGTCCGGGCGCAGTTGAGGTCGTAAGCAGCTGCCAGCCTCATTGCGTATTCGACAATTTGAACACATTCACGGGACTGGAGCGCAAAGGCCACGCGCTGTCGGATCCTGAGATAGCACTGGTGTGTACCAGAAATCCTTCGCACAGACGAAGATGTTGGGCCCCGCGATGCTCTAACGCACCGGGGCCCATTCGTTTTTGCAGCGTCAAAACAGCGCCGGCCTGGTTCCATGCTTTATCCGGATCAGCGATAATGATCCGACCGAGCAAGGATGTGCCATGGCAAAGCCGCGCGTACGCATCTACACCGATTACAAGAGCCCATACGCCTTCGTCGCCAACAAGCGGCTGTTCGAGCTGGAGGAACAATACGGCGTCGAACTCGAATGGCTGCCCTATACGCTGCGTATTCCCGAATTCATGGGCACCGTCGAGGAGCGCACACCGCATTTCTGGCGCAAGGTGCGTTACTCCTACATGGACGCACGCCGCCACGCCAACGCGCAAGGTCTCACCATGAAGGGACCAAGGCGCATCTACGACGCCTTCTATTCGAGTGCCGGCATGCTGTTCGCGCAGCGCCAAGGCCTGTTCCGTCCCTATCATGAGACGGTGTTCCGGCGCTTCTGGAGCCATGATCTCGAAATCGACGAGCTGTCGGATATTTCTGGCGTAATCACTTCGATCGGCGGCTCGGCCAAGGAATTCGAGACTTATGTCCACGGCCCTGCGCGAGCCGAACATGACCGCATCATCGATGAAGCGGAAGCGCTTGGTGTGTTCGGTGTTCCAAGCATGGTCTTCAACGGCGAGCTATTCTGGGGCGGCGACCGCATCGACATGCTGATCGAGCGCATCCAAAATCCGGAATCGATCGCGACGGCACTTGGCAGCCGGCACCGGAAGTAACCACGCCTAGCTCGCGGCCAGGTACTCCCAACATCCCGTGGGTTTCAACACCGGCCGCAGCGCGGCCCTGCTCTCCGCATCCAGTGCTGCGAACTTGGTGCGTAGCAGCTGCAGGCACTTGACCTGATATTTGAAAGGCGCCAGCGCATATGGCAGGCCCCAGACATTGATCTCGAGCCTTTCGAGCCCCTTCGCAAAGGCTTCGGCGTTGGCGACCAGGAACGGCAGATAGAGTTCGCCGGCAATTTTCAGCAGCGCCTCGGCCATCCCACCGAGCGCCCGCTCACGTGGATACCACTCGCCTTCGACACCGGAGGCGTCGTCCAGCCGCCGCACCCAGTGGTCGGTAACGGGCGCTTTCTCCCGCATGATCCGCATCGGCGTCGGATCGGTCGCCATCTCGCTGAGCTGCCCGAACCAGGCGAAGTCTGCCAGCGACGGCCGGCTGCCGAACAGATAGCTGGTCATGCCGACGTGCGGCTCGAATGCATCGAGCATCCGCAAGTAGCTTTGTTCCAGCAGCGGCTTGTTTTCCGCGGTCGCACCGAGGATGACCATGCGCGAAATCTGCCGCTGACGAAACTGCTCGATTTCCTCCGCGCTGCCGGTTGCAGCCTCTGACACCGACCACTCTTCTCCGGCCCAGCGCGAGACATAGGCCTGGTCCTCCGGATCCCACCAGCGATAAAGAAACAACGGCTTGACGGCCCATTCGTCGGCAAGGTCTTCCAGCAGATCGCAAACGAACGCGACCGCCCTGTCGTCCGGAATGACGGACCGCGCTTTGTGACGGCTCTCCAGATCATAGGCCAGCGCCGTGGTCTCGCCGCGATAGGTACCATCGGGATATTGCAGTACGGGGATCAGATTGGGCCGCAAATGCTCGGTCGCCTTCCGCAACGCCTTGGTCATGATGACCCAATCGAAGGGAATTCTCCGGTATCGCAGCAGCGCGCGCAGCTTGATGGCGTAAGGCGATGCGGTCGAGCCGATCAGCCGGTAGCGTCCTTCGGTCATGGCGTTCCTCTCGTCTTCCGCCATAGCGCATTCGAATTTCACCCGCCAGACCTGCAATAACGCTTGGAGTGCCCGCCTTGCGGCGCAGCGAATATTGCAGGTATCTTGGCTGGCAATGACCGAGGCCCCGCGCGGCCCGATAATCCGTCCCGTGGAGAAACGCCATGAATCCCCCCGTCAATTCGCCCGCCATCAAGGTCGTCAAATCGGTCCGCGAACAGGTGAGCGCGGAGGAGTGGCAGGCGCGGGTCGATCTCGCGGCCTGCTACCGTCTCACGGCGATGTACGGGATGACCGAGATGGTCGCCAACCACATCTCCTGCCGGGTACCCGGGACGACCGACCAATTCCTGATCAACGCTTACGGGATGCTCTACGAGGAAATCGACGCCTCCAGCCTGATCAAGGTGGATATCGAGGGCAACACGTTGCTCAACGCATCCGACTACGACGTCAACGTTGCCGGATTCGTCATTCACAGCGCCATCCACATGGCCAAGCACGACATGGATTGCGTGGCGCATACGCACACGCCGGCCGGCATGGCCGTGTCGGCTATGGAATGCGGGCTGCTGCCGCTGGCGCAGACGTCGATGCGGTTTCTCCACATCGCCTACCACGATTTCGAAGGCATCGCCGACAACGTCGACGAGCGCGAGCGGCTGGTCAGGGACCTCGGCGACAAGGAAGCCATGATCCTGCGCAATCATGGATTGCTCGTCGTCGGCCGCACGGTGCCCGCCGCGTTCAACGTGCTGTTCCGCCTTGAGCGTGCCTGCCAGACTCAGGTCATGGCGCTGTCCTGCAATACCAAGCTGGTCTATCCGCCGCAGAGCATCCTCGAAGACACCTACGAGAAAATGCAACCGAAACCCGGCCACAACGCTCGCAACGGCGACCTCGCATGGCCGGCGCTGCTGCGCAAGCTCGACCGGACCGATCCGTCCTATCGGAATTGAGTTTCGTCCGGCTCTCAAGGCAAGCCGTCGCGCACGATCTTTGGGCGGCGCCTGCCTGTAATTTGATCGCACATATCTTCGCTAAATCGCCGATGCTGATGTCAGGCGTAGCGATAGGTGCGTGCCGATGAAGACGTTCATTCGAGTGGTTGAGCTGTGGGTCCCTGACCGAACCCGCACCCGGCTGGAGTTCGGCGGGTGTCTTGCCAGCGAAGAGTATTCCGATTTCAAGGCCGTCAGCGAAAACGCGCTGTTCGCCTATGACGAGGGCCTCCCCGGCAAGGCCTGGGCCTCCGGCCATCCCGTCATCCTCACGAAGTTTTCGAACTCCTATTTCAAGCGTACGGACGAGGCGGTTGAAGCCGGATTGACCTGCGGCGTGGCGCTTCCGGTCTTCGCCGGTGAATTCCTGATGGCCGTGATGGTGCTGTTTTGCGGCGACGACGAGAAGCACGTCGGCGCCGTCGAGCTCTGGCACAACGATCCCGAGAAGTCCCACGAGATGGGCCTTGTCGACGGTTACTACGGCACCGCCGACATGTTCGAGTTCAACTCCCGGCACACGAAATTCCCGCGCGGGTTTGGCTCGCCGGGCCGGGCCTGGAAGGCCGGCATGCCCCTGATCATCAAGGACCTCCACAACGCCAAGGGTTTCCTGCGATGGGAAGAAGCATCCGAAATCGGAATCAATTGCGGCGTCGGCATTCCCTACAGCACGTCATCGGATCAGACCTGGGTCGTTACCTTCCTGTCCGCGCAGGCGACGCCGATCGCCAGACGTTTTGAAATCTGGGTGCCGAACCCATCGCGCACGGAGCTGGTGTTTCAGTCCGGCGATTGCAGCAAGAATGCCGATCTGACCTCACTCTATGCGTCAAAGACGATAAAAAAGGGCGAAGGCAGCATCGGCGGCGCGTGGGCTACGGGCATGCCCGCGATCAACGAACATCTGAAGGTCGATCAATCGATCGCGGCACAAGCGGCGCGCGCGGCCGGAATGAACCAGATCGTGGTGCTGCCGGTGATCGAGAACGCCCTGCTCAAGGCCGTTCTCGCCTGGTATCTCTGAACGATCATTCGCCGGCCGGTCAACCCGCCCTGCGCCCGTGATGACTATGCAGTTGCGAGGAGAGAAGACGTCGCCACTCATTGAACTCCGGACTTGCGATTTCGCGCGGCCGGGGAAGATCGATCAGATATTCGTTGTCGATACGGCCGGGCCCCGGTGACATCACGACGACCCGATCGGCCAGGAAGATCGCCTCCTCGATCGAATGGGTGACAAAGAGGACGGTCAAGCCGGTTCGCGACCAGATATCGACCAGTTCGTCCTGCAGGCGCTCGCGCGTCATCGCATCCAGCGCGCCGAAAGGTTCGTCCATCAGCACGATCTCGGCGTCGTTGGCAAGCACGCGGGCGATCGCGACGCGCTGCTTCATGCCGCCGGAGAGCTGGTGCGGATAGACGTCGGCAAAGTTCTGCAAGCCGACGAGTTCGATGAAGCGGTCGCACGTTTCGCGGATTTCGGCCTTGGCGCGGCCCCGCGACTTCGGGCCGAAACCGATATTGTCGCGGACGTTGAGCCAGGGAAACAGCCCGTAGTCCTGAAACACCATGCCGCGGCTGGGACCCGGCCCTGATATCGGCATGCCCCACATCAGGTTGTCGCCGTGCGTGGCAGCCTCGAACCCCGCGGCCATCCGCAACAGCGTGGATTTGCCGCAGCCCGACGCGCCGATCAGGCAGATGAATTCGCCTTTCTTCACGCGCAGATTGGCGCCGCGCAACGCCTCGATCGAGCGGCCGTTCTGCGAATAGGTCTTGCCGACGTTCTTCATTTCAAGAATCGGGATCGGGGCTTCAGCCATGCGACGGACTCCACGCCAGAAGCCGCCGCCCGATCAGCATCACCAGCTGGTCGGACAAAAATCCGAACGCGCCGATGACGATCATTCCGGAGATCACGATTTCGGTGCGTGAGAGCTGGCGCGCTTCCATGATGATCGCTCCCAGTCCGGTCTGCACGCCGGTCATCTCGCCGACAACGATCACGACCCATGCGAAGCCCAGCCCAAGCCGCATCCCGGTGAAGATGGACGGCAGTGCCGCGGGCAGCACGACGCGAAAGAACTGCGCCGATTCGCTGCAGCCGAGCATCGAAGCCGCCTCGAACAGCCGCGGCTCGACCGAGCGCACGCCGAAAATGGTGTTCACCAGGATCGGATAGAACGCGCCGAGAAATACCAGAAAGAACGCCGAGCGCGGACCAAGGCCGAAGATGATCATGGCAAGCGGCAGCCATGCCGTAACCGGCACCGGCCGCAATATCTGGATGGTGGGATCGAGCAACTGCCGGACCAGCGGCACGCGCCCGATCAGCATGCCGAGCGGCAGCGCAACAATCAGCGCCAGCGCGAAGCCGCCATAGACGCGGCTGACGGAGGCCAGCAAATGGATGTGCAGGGTCTTGCTGTAGGCGTCGTCATTGATCCCGCCGAAAGCAAGATCCCGGAGTTCGAGCCAGACTTCGTAGGGCGGCGGGATCAGGCTCCCCGGGCGGCCTACCGTGGCCAGATGCCAGATCGCCAGCATGGCGGCAGGAAACGCGACCGCCAGCAGCAATGGCCGCAGGCGCGGCCACCATGTCGCCGCCCATGACATCTTGCGCGCGGCGACCGCGGTATCCTCGGTATCGGCCGCGAGCGCGGTCACGATCAGGTCGGCTTCACCGCATCGACAAAACTGGTGTCGATGAAGGTTGCGAAATCGGGCAGGCGCTTGATCTGCTTCAGCGCCAGCATATGGTCGGCGTAGATTTTCGATTGCTCGATCTGCTTGGCCTCGAGCTTCCATGTCAGTTCGACATTGGGCACCGAGGCCTCGATCGCCTCCTTTTTCTGGCCGAGCTTGCTGGACGCCATTGCGACCATGGCGTCCTTGTTCGTCGCCGCGTAATCGGTCGCCCGCTGATGGATGCCGAGCATCACGCGGACGAGGTCGGGCTTTTGCGCAATCACGTCGCGATGCGTGCCGAACACCATGTTCAGCGACCCCATCGCCGTCGAATATGGATATTCGACCAGCGAGCCGATGCCGCTCGATAGCGACACGCCGGGGCCGGGTTCGGCGCCGACATACGCATCGATGTCGCCGCGGGACAGATGCGATATGCATTTCGCTGAAGGAAACGCGGACCGGCTCGACATCCTTGATCGTCATGCCTTCCATGCGCAGCCGCTCCAGGAAGAACACTTCCTGCGTCGTTCCCGGAAACACCGCGACCCGCTTGCCCTTGAGGTCCTTGATCGAGGTAATCCCTGCATCCTTCTTTGCAATGATCGCCATGCCGCGGTTGCAGGTCGAGGCAATGACCACGACCGGTTCTCCGGCCGCAGCGCCCAGCAGCGCTGCGGCAATGCCGAACGCGCCGAAATCGACCGACTTGGTCACGACCGCGTTCTTGCACTCGGTCGGCGTTTCGAACGGCAGCACCTCGATCTTGTAGCCCGCCGGCACGAACTGATCGTAGAAATAGGGTGCGATGGAGTGGATCAACTTCAGGGCGCCGGCCCGAATGACGACCGGCCCTTCGGCCCGAACGATTGCCGGACTGGCGAGCAATCCAGCCCCGAGGCCGGCACCAAGGCCGGCAATGAATTCGCGTCGGCGGATCCGAGATGTCATCGAGCACTCCTCTTTTGAACCCAGAGAAATGCAACAAACATGCCGCGTGAACAGGCGTTTGCCGGTACCTCGAACGCGCCGGAAAGCCGCACATCCGATGCGTGACGCGGCTTCAATTCCGGCTTGGAAGCCCCGGAAATGCCTCCGCAATTCCGGCATGATGCGTGGAAAATGGGCGTGCCAAGGCCCAACTGATCAGGAAACAGGCGGTTACCTCAGCGTCCGGAAGAACTCCCGCACTTCCTGAACGAACAGGTCAGGCTGCTCGAACGCGGCGAAGTGGCCGCCCTTCGGCATTTCGCGCCAGTGCCGAATATCCGTGTAGCTTGCTTCCATCCATTTCCGCACCGGCGTGACGATCTCCTTGGGGAATACGGCGACGCCGGTCGGCACCGTGACCTTGTGGGCCGTCCGGCGCTTTGGCCCAAAACTCTCCCAATACAGGCGGGCCGACGAGGCGGCGCTCGCAGTCACCCAGTACAGCATGACATTGTCGAGCAGTTCGTCGCGGCCGAGGATGTTTTCGGGGTGTCCGTCGCAATCGGTCCAGGCCCAGAACTTTTCCAGAATCCACGCCGCCTGCCCGCTCGGCGAATCCGTCAGGGCGTAACCGAGCGTCTGCGGCCGGGTCGACTGCTGCTTGGAATAGCCGGAATCCCAGTCGGCGTAATATTTGATCCCTTCGAGCGCCCGCGCCTCCTCGGGCGTTGGCTTACCTTCCACGTTGGGCCGAGCGGACATCGCAAGCGTGATGTGAATGCCGGCGCAGTGTTCGCCATCCTGCGCACCAAGGGCGGTCGTCACCGCCGATCCCCAATCACCACCCTGCGCGCCGTAACGGCTGTATCCAAGACGATCCATCAGCACCGCCCAGCTCAACGCAATGCGATCGACGCCCCAGCCGGTGGCTGCCGGCTTGGCCGAAAAGCCGAAGCCGGGCAATGACGGGCAAACGACGTGAAAGGCATCGGCGGCCTTGCCGCCATGCGCGGTCGGATCGGTCAACGGTTCGATCACCTTGTGAAATTCGACGATCGAACCCGGCCAACCATGGGTGATGATCAGCGGCATCGCTTCCGGATGCGGCGAACGGACGTGCAGGAAGTGAATGTCGAGCCCGTCAATCCCGGTCGTGAACTGCGCAAAGCGATTGAGGCGCGCTTCGCGCTGGCGCCAGTCGTAGGCCTCGGCCCAGTAGTGGCAGATGTCCTTGATCCACTTCAGCGGCGCACCCTGGCTCCAGTCGCCGACCAGTTCGGCTTCCGGCCAGCGCGTCCTGCGCAACCGTAACTTCAGATCGTCGAGCACGTCGTCGCCAACGGAAATGCGATAGGGCCTGATTTCAGCACGCATGACAGACTTTCTGATTTATCGAGCCGCTCAGTTCAGCCTCAACTCGGTGATGTGCCGTGGATCCGGGCTCAGCTCATTACGTTCTACGCGCTTGACGATGTCCGTCAGCGCGGCGTTGGCCCGGCATGTGAGGCCGACCTTCTCGCCCTCGCGCACGATCAAGCCGTTGATAAATTCGATCTCCGTACGCCGGCCTTTCTGCATGTCCTGCCCCATCGAGGGACGCTGTCCGCTCGCGGTACGCTTGCTGTCCTTGAAGCGCTGCTCGTCGCAGGCGCGCATGGCCTCCTCGTCGCCCTCGCCGGCACGCGCTATCGCCTCGGGCGGCAGATGCAAAATCTCCTCCAGTTGATAGCCCTGCACCTGCCCGACACGGATCGCTTCGCTGCCGAGCCTGATGGAGAAGCGGCGGATCGGCTCATTTTGCAACATCTCGCCGCCGGTCAGACCGGTGCATGCGGAGAGCCCATTGCCCATGGCGTTCGCCACCAGTTTCGACCAGCGCTCGCCCCACAGATTGCCGGTTACCTTGGCGCTATCGGCATATCCCACCAGCCGGCAAATCTCCTCCGCCCGCGGCGTGATACGGCCGTGAACTTCGCCGGCCCGAAATACCGTGTGCGCCGCGCCGCCCTTGCCGGCGCCGCGGTGGATGTGGCCGGGCTCCGGCAGGTTGACGGTGATGCTGCTCGCAATGCAGCCAAGCGTCTTGCCCCAGCCGACGATGCCGGCGATCGTCTCTTCATTCATGCAGTTCTGCAGCGACACGACATAGCCGTCCGGCGCCAGATATTGCTGGATCAGCGTGGTGGCCCAGGCCGTGTCGTAGGACTTCATGCATACGAAGGCGATGTCGGCCGGCTTCTCCTTCGATAAGAGTTGCGCGTCCGTGACGTGCAGCGCTCGCACGGGGACCGAGAATTCTGCGACGTCCATGGCGTGGGTGACGCGCAGGCCCTGCTTCCTCATGTGCTCGACATGCTCGGGCCACGGATCGATGAACGTCACGTCCTCGCCCGCCTGCACCATATGGGCGCCGGCATACCCGCCGACGGCACCCGCCCCAACGATGACTATCTTGCGACCCATGTTTCCTCCCGGCATTTTTCTGCGGGTGAGGATAGCCCGTCGGGCAGTTATACGGGAATAGCCCGTGCAAAGGGTCAGCGGATGGCAGCCCTGCGCGCGCGGGACGTCGGATCAGTGGAGCGTGGCTACACGCTGATTACGACGTCTGATATTTACGATGCACTTTCAATGACTTCGCTGAATGACGACCACTGGAGCGAGGCACATCTTTCCGGCAAGGCTCTTGCCGCCTCCATTCGCTCCATACTGAATGGTCATGCCTTAACGTCGTCCCCCCATCAGACGCAGCAGCATCATGAACAGGTTGATGAAATTGAGGTAGAGCGACAGCGCGCCCATCACGGCCTTGCGGCCCGCCGAAGTGGCATCATCGTTGCGGTCGTACATCCCCTTGATCCGCTGGGTATCGTAGGCCGTCAGGCCCGCAAAGACGCCGACACCGATGATGGAAATCATCCAGTCCAGCCCGCTCGATCTCAGGAACAGATTGACCAGGCTCGCGATGATGATGCCGATCAGACCCATGAACAGGAAAGTTCCCAATCCCGACAAGCTTCGCGAGGTGGTGTAACCCCAGAGGCTGAGCGCGCCGAAGGCCGCCGCCGAGATAAAGAACACCCGCGTGATCGAGGACTGCGTGTAGATGTGGAAAATGGTCGACAACGAGATCCCGACCAGGGCGGCATAGAGGAAAAACAATCCTCGCGCCGTTTCCACCGACAACGTGTTGATCCGGGCGCTGATAAAAAACACCAGCCCCAGCGGCGCCAGCATCAACACCCACATCAGCGGACTTTGAAGCAATTCAGGGCCGGTGAACTGATAGGTCAAAAACGCGGCCACGCCGGTCAGGCCGACCCCCGCGGCCATGTAGTTATACACACGCAGCATGTACTCGCGCAGGCCGGCGTCTATCGCGACGGCGCCGGTAGCGGGAATTCCGGGGGCAGTTGTATTTCGATCGTAATCGGACATGGCTCTAATCCTCTCCAATTCCGGCGACCGCGCCGGGACGCTTCGACTTTGGATGCGTGTCGCCCCAATATGACCAGAACGCCATGGCGAGCCCGACAAGGAAAACCGCAGCCAGAATAAAAAACAGTGCAGATTGCTTGACCCACGAGATCGCCGGAACGGCCAGCGCCAATGCAAGTCCGAGAAAGCCGATTTGCAGCGACCGCAGATGGACACCGGCGAGAAACGTACCGAGCGCCAGCAATACGAGAAGCACGAGACTGGTGGCCAGCGTAGGCAACAGCTGCTGCACGCCCGAAAGCAGCATGATGTTCATCGTGACGAGAACGGCCAGCCAATGCAGCGCCTGAGTCCACATCAACTGAAAGCGAGCTTGCTTGTCCTCAAGCTCCGACCATTGGGTGACGACGCAGACGATGCCCATCACGATGGCCAGGAACTCCCAATAACCGACGAGAGGCCGCTGCGAAATGTTGGTGTAGGCCACGCCCCCGATCGCCAGCGCGAGTATGGCAAGGAAAGGCAGCTGCCGGCGAAGCAGGCTGGTCTTGCCGGCGTTGTGATCGACAGCACTGTGGCCTGACGACGCATCAAGTTCGGTCATGGGCAATACAATTTCGGCATTTGCCTGTGTGTGGCTATCCTGCCCTCCAACATACACCAGCCCCGCCGATCGCGTCACAGATGCAATCGAGATCACCTATTTGCATCAATTTCTGCGGCGATCTCGCAAACGAGAAATAGATGGCAGCCGCAAATCTGCACGCGCGCCCTCACGCTGCCACGCTGCAGGGCGAGGTTACCGCAAAACTGCACGATTGCCGCACCGCGCAACATCAGATGATTACCCTAGTGACGGCGAGGAATTACCCTGAAAGAATAGCGCTGCCGCCTGTCGTTTTTCCTCCTCAGTCAGCGCGCCGACACCGACGATACGGACCGGGCTGTTCGGACTATGGATCGACGTCCGCGACCGCCGCATCCAATGTGCCTTCTGGTTGAGATATCGCTGCGCCGGTCCCCTGCACGAGTGTCATGAATCCTTTTCTCATTGGATCGGTACGGCACGGACCGAGACGTCCACGTGCAGCCCGGTCGGATCGTCCGCATTCCCGATAAAGCCACCTGATATCGGGAGCGCCTGCCCTGCCTCCCTGGTCACGCCCACGCGAACAAGATTCGCCCCCGCAACCAGGCCGTTCGTCGGGTCGTATTCGACCCAACCTGCACCAGGCAGATAGACGCTGCACCAGGCGTGCGTGCTGCCGCCGCCCCGGGTCGTGCCCGAGGAATCGTCGTACAGATAGCCGGTAACAAAGCGAGTGGCGAGGCCGAAGCTGCGCAGCGCTTCCATCATCAGCACCGCAAAGTCGCGGCAGGTGCCGGAACCTAGCATGAGTGTCTGGACGGCCGTCTGCGTGCCTTCCTCGTAGCGCGCGTTATAACGAAACTCCGCCTTGATCGCGTGCGTCATCGCTTCCAGCACCTTCAGGGTCTGTTTGCTGTTTGCGTCGGACACGACACGGCGGGCCCAGGCGTCGACCTTTCGGTCGGGGTCCGGCATCTGGCGTTCGGCAAGGCGCGCGAGATCGGGAATCTCATGGGAGTTGTAGGAAAATGGAAACAGCTCGGCAGTTTCGTCGAGGCTGTAGACTGGAAGCGGCTGGCCGTCGGGGTGATGCGTCATATCGAGCGTCGATACGATGCTGAGCCGCTCGGTCCGGAGTGCTTCCGGCCATTCGAGGTAGCAGATGGAATTGTTGAAGACGTCATGCTTCCAGTAGACGCCGGTCGGCTCGGGTTCGACCTTCAGTGTCGCGCTGTGCAGGCGCAGATCGTGGCTTTCGTCCGGCCGGACCATTAATTTATGGCGCAGCAGGCCCACCGGATTACGGTAGCTGTATTCGGTCGTATGCACGATACTGATCCGCGCCATGTGAGCCTCCCTGACCGGGATTGATTTGATCTATACCAACGGACCCAATCTGCCGAAGGCAAGACACTCCTCCCGCCAGACCACGAGAGTCAACTTCTGGATCAACTGTCGGTCGTCTTTGTTAGAGGAATTTGATGAACCTCGATCTCACCCTCGTCCTGCTCATGCTCGCGACCGCGATTGTGATGTTCGTCGTCAACCGGCCCCGCATGGACGCCGTTGCGCTGCTCGTGATGGTGGCGATGCCGTTCACCGGTATTATTACCATGAACGAGGCGCTGGCAGGGTTCGCCGATCCGTCGATCATACTGATCGCCGCGCTGTTCGTGATCGGCGAAGGCCTCGTGATGACCGGAGTTGCACGACGGCTCGGCGATTGGCTCGACGCCAAGGCTGGCGGCAGCGAGAACCGCCTGCTGATCCTGCTGATGGCGGCCGTTGGCGGCCTCGGCTCCCTGATGAGCTCAACTGCGGTGGTCGCCATTTTCATCCCGGTGGTGCTGCGCATCTCGCAAAATCGTGGCACGGCGCCAAGCCGGCTGATGATGCCCCTGAGTTTCGCCGCGCTGATCAGCGGGATGGTGACACTGGTGGCGACGGCGCCCAATCTGGTAGTGAACGCCGAACTGATCCGGCAGGGAGCGCAGGGATTCAATTTTTTCAGCTTTACCCCGTTCGGACTGCCGATACTCGTCCTCGGCATCGTCTATATGCTTTTCGCGCGCGTCATGCTGGCGTCCAAGAGCGGCCTGCCCGCTGCGGCGGACCGCCGCCCGAGCCTTCAGCGGTGGATCGAGCAGTACAGCCTCGCCGATCGCGAAAGACGCGGCCGGATAAGCACCGGCTCGTCGCTCGTCGGAAAGCGCCTCGACGAGTTGCCGCTGCGGTCTGGGGGCGTGAACCTTCTCGCCATCGAGCGCGGGAGAGGATTCGCGGCCAGGGTGCTCCGCCCAACCGCGCAGACAGAACTGCAGGCGGGCGATGTACTGCTCGCCGATGTGCACGCCTCGAAAGGAGGCATCAACAAGCTGTGGGATTCCCTCAAGCTCGAACTGCTACCGCTCAGCGAGATCGGAAGCTACTTTGTCGACCGTTCTCAGGAGATCGGCGCGGCGGAGGTCATCCTGCCGGCCGAATCCAGCCTGATCGGCCAGACCGTGCGCGAGGCCCGGATCCGCTCCGAATACGATCTCACCGTTATCGGGTTGCGGCGCGGCAACGACGTGATCGTAGATGATCTGCTCGAGGAGCAGCTGAAGATCGGGGATATCCTCCTGCTGATCGGTTTCTGGTCCGACATTAGAGATCTGCAGTCCCACACGGACGACGTCGTCGTCCTGAACATGCCAGCCGAACTGGAAGAGGTTCTTCCGGCGGCGCAGCGGGCGCCGCATGCGCTGGCCGTACTCGGGCTGGTGGTCGCGCTGATGGTCAGCGGTTGGGTGCCAAATGTCCAGGCCGCGTTGATTGGCTGTCTGCTGATGGGACTTTTCGGCTGTGTCGATTTCAACAGCGCCTATCGATCCATCAACTGGAAGACCCTCATCCTGATAGTCGGCATGTTGCCGTTCTCGCTGGCCTTGCAGCGGACGGGAGGGGTTGACCTCGCCGCCGACGCCGTGGTCGGCCTTGTCGGGGGCGCCGCGCCGCGTCTCGTGCTGGCGACCTTGTTCGTGATCACCGCGGGACTGGGCTTGTTCATCTCCAATACGGCCACGGCCGTTCTGATGGCGCCTGTGTCGCTGGCGATCGCCAAGGATCTCGGCGCCTCGCCCTATCCGTTCGCGATGATCGTCGCGCTGGCCGCGTCTACCGCTTTCATGACGCCGATCTCCTCGCCGGTCAACACGCTGGTCGTAGGCCCCGGACAATACAGTTTCGGCGATTTCGTAAAGGTAGGTACGCCGTTCAGTATCGTCGTTGCAATCGTGAGCGTTCTGCTCGTTCCAATATTCCTGCCGTTCCACTAGGGGCGCTTCGCAATTGCCGCGAGCGCCACGATCTTTCCGGCAACCGGCACGGTTACCGGATCGATGCGCGGGGACGCTTCTGGCGGCGAACCGCGGAACGCGGTATACAACGGTCGGAGCGAGGACACCGGGAAGACATGAGAGTCAGATCGCTTGCGCTCGCTGCTGTCGCGCTCTGTGCGCTCGCTGTCGGCTACGGAACCAGGTCTGCATTGGCGGCCGACTTTTGCGTCGAACTCACGGCGACCGAACTCAACCGCAGAGCCGAGCGACGGGGGGATGACAACGCCTGCGCCGGAAGTCATTCCCCAGATATAAAGTCCAGGGCGAGAGACAGAGCCAGAGACAACGCGAATAACGCCGTCGCACAGCAGTGCTTAAGCGACGTCACGCCCGGTATTGCGCAGCGCGCCTGCACCCGGGTCAATTTGGTTGCCAATACTTCCGCCAATAGCTCGTGGGCTGACTCTCCTCCCGCGACGAAGCCGCGCGCCGACAAGGTAAGATACATTGGTCGTGGGACCGGCAGCGCCGCGAGCGTGAATCTGTGCGCCGTGGCGCATGATATCCGCCTCAGGACACACAATGTCGTTGACGGACAATGTCCTCACGGCGGCGGGCTTTTGCCGCACAGAACTTTCGCTACCGCCCGAGCATGGGCACGTTGTGCGGTAATATGCAGGGCGCCGTAGCGCATGGCAGCAGTGCACGCGCGTCGGCCGGTACATTCGCGCGACAGGTACCGTTTCCGATCCAGTCAGTTGTGCGCTACAATCGAATTCCGTCCCGGGCGGGGGAAGACTTCAAATCCAACGGAGGTTGTCATGTCTGATCTGGTCGTCATCGTTTATCCGTCCGAGGAGAAAGCCGAAGAAGTCCGTCAACGCCTGTTCAAACTGCAGAAAGAATATCTGATAACTCTCAGCGACGCCGTCATTGCAGTTAAGACCGAGGCAGGTGCGGTCAAGCTGAACCAGCTTGTCAACACGACCGCCGTGGGAGCAGCCTCAGGAAGTTTTTGGGGACTGCTGATAGGCGTGCTTTTCCTGAATCCGATCATAGGCGTTGCGCTGGGCGCCGCATCGGGGGCGCTCGGTGGCGCGCTATCCGATTTTGGCATCAATGATAATTTCATGAAGGAACTCGCAGCGAGCATCAAACCGGGTAATGCCGCTCTGTTTGTCCTCATCAAGAACATGACGGCGGACAAGGTGCTTGCGGAAATCAAGGATGCCGGAGGCGTCGTGCTGAAGACCTCCCTCGATGAGACAAAGGAACAGGTATTGCGCGACGCCCTCGCCAAGGCAGCGCCCCCCGAAACGCCGCCGCAATCGGCAAAGTCGGTTTAAGTGCACGTCAGCGACCGTAGCCGCCGGCCGGAATGTGTGGTCGTTTAGAAGTCAGCGCCATGAGCGACGGGTCTGATTCAACGAAACTGGATCAGACCTAGCCACTGGCCTTGGGTTGGCTGTCTACGACGATCCGCTCAGGGGTCAGTAAACCGAACCGCCCGCCATTCTGCGCCGCCAAAGTATGAATGTAGAAGTAGGTTTCCTCGTCGTCGGTCGCTTCCATCACCGGTGACGGCGCCGACACGATCGAGAGCGCGGCACATTTTCCGATCCAGTCAGTATGCCGGTGACCGTGCATCAGCACTGCCCGGCCCCCCAATGCCTGTAGCCGCCGGACAAACCAGTTTCCGTTTACCAACGCCGTTCCGATTCGTTCAGACAGCACCTTGGTCACCTTCGGATATTCGATAACATGGTGATGAAGCGCGATGATCCAGTGGGCCCGAGGATACTGCGCGGCGGCAATCTCGATCCCCTTGACCTGCTCCATCGAAATCATCCCCAGAGCGTTGGTGAAAGAAAAATGCGTGTTCGCATTCGAGTCCAACAAGATAATGCCAAGACCGTCGTCGCGGTCGGGTGGCAACACCATCGGAAAGATGGCGGCCCATAATTCATTCAGGGCCCTGGATAGACGCGGCCTGCCGACGTCGGCAAATCTAGCGATTTCCGCCCGATGTGGCTTGAGCGCTTCGGAGAGGCTGGCAGCCAGGCAGCGGCCGGTTTGATCGATCAAGCGAACGCGCTCGCCATGAAGCGCGTTAGCCGCCGACAAAAACCGGAGCCGCCGCAGCTTTCTGTTCGGACTTGTCGGAAGGTCGAGCCGAGCTGGATTGGCGCGATCGACGATATTGAGGTCGTGATTTCCGGGCAAGATCAAGGTCCGCTCGGCAAGCCGAGGATGAGCCGTCAGGGCGTCCAGAAATTCCGACCACTCCGCGGAGCGGCCCGCATCCGTCATGTCGCCGGTGATGAGAATCATGTCGATGGGATTGTTCGCGTGGGCGCCATCCAACAGCGCGAGCAGCCGCTTCAGGCGATCATTTCCACGCGGCCCCGCTCGACCGCTCTCGATCCGAAAGCCGTAGCGTTCGCCTACGACATGAATATCCGACAAGTGGGCGATCCGCCACGTCCGGTCCGCGCCCGAACTCGCAGAAAATCCAGCGAAAGCCTCGAGTTCGCGGCATGGTCGCATCGGCGAAGGCCCAGACCAGCGAGGCGACGGCGAGATAAGCGGCGACGAGCACGACGCTGTTGGCCAAGGCGACGGAAATCAGGTCGCGAGGCGAAGCGAGGTCGGTAACATTGCCGAGCCACCGCGAGCTTGGCCAGCAAGCCATCAGCACGGCCAACGCAACGGCAAAGATGACGACGCCCGCCGCCCCTGCGGTACCGGAGCGCACCGCCGCAAGCTGGGACGCATCAAGCCGCGATTGCACGAGCTTTTCGACGAGCTGCCGCAGACCCTCGCGGCAAGCGATGTATATCGGTTCGACGGCAAGCGAATTCAAAGTCCAGAAGCTGCTCTCGGCCATGCGAAACAGCGCCCGTACCCCGAAAACGCCGATGGCGAGCACAGTCAGAAGCAGCAACACCGGCCACACTCCAAGGAGCGGAGATGTGATTTTGCGCGAGACCAGGCTTACCCAGGCGGAAGCTACAAGCGGTGCTATTCCGAGCAGCAGGGCCGGAACCACGAACAACATGATCCAGGACAGGATCAGCTTGGGAAAACTGATCTCAGCCAGCAAACTGCCGGCAAGCGAAAGCAGCGAGCGGCGTTTGGTGCTTGACGCGTCATCCTCGACGTCACCGCCGCGAGGATCGATGAATGGATTCATGGCGGCCTTCCGACCATTGCAGGCACGTCAGCGTGGCTCCCTCGCTATTTGAGATTCGCCTTCCAGCCAATCCTCGACATAGAGCCGGAGAACGGCGACACGACCGACTGCAAACAAAGGCATCGCAAGTGCAATGCCCCACACCCCGAACAGGGAGCCGAACAGGACGATCGCCACCAATGTCCATGCGGGAGGCAACTCGACTGCCTGACGCTGAATGAGAGGGCCGACCACGTAGCCCTCAATCGACTGTATGACGGTGTAGATCCCGACGGCCCAGATCAGCATCGAGGGACCCAGAGGCATGGCTACCAATCCGACCGGGATGGCCGCCAGTATTGGGCCGAGATAAGGCACGAAATTTGATACGCCGGCCTGCAAACCGAGCAGAAAAGCACCTGGAAGCCCGAGTAGATAAAGAGCAAGCCAGACGCACGCGGTCATCAGCACGATTCTGATAAACTGTCCGACAAGCCACGAGCGGAGAACGCCACCCATCTCGTCCAGAACGTCCCGCACACGGTCACGCGACGACGGCTTGACCAGCAACACGACGCTATCGCGGTAGGCTTGCGGATCGAGCGCGAAAAGCAAGCCGAGAAACACGATGACGAGGATGTTGGCCAGAATGCTGGACGCGGTCCCGACGGCCGTCTGAGCATGTCCGAACAGCTTGTCATGATCGGGAAACCAGCGGGAAAAATCGCGACCGCCGTCCGGACCAAACAGCTCAACCCCAACGGACTGAAGGCGCTGCTGCAGGACATCAACCTGGGCATCCATGACGCGTATCAGGAGGCGCGCTTGTTCGGGGACCTTTCCTATTCCCCAGATGGCGGCCAGAACGATCATGGCTGTCAGGATGAGAATCACGAGGGTTAGCCGCCACGCGCGGCCAACAGGGATGACCGGACCGAGTGCCCGGGCACAGGCATCGAGAAACGATGCAAACAGGATGCCCGCGAATATGATGAGAAGACTGGACGACGTTCGCCATATCAAGAGAATGCCGAGGGTGACACTCAATACGATAAGAGCCCCTGCGAGGGTGAACCGGCGCCCGGCGCCCTCCACGCCCGATGAGAACTCATGGGGCTGAACGCTCTCGGCGCGTATGTCGGAATCCAACTTCGATCTGGCCATGAGCCCTCAACTCTCGTTCCCGGTCATAACGGCTTGGGTTGGCCGCTCGCAACTTGCATGATTGCACGTTCGCGAGTGCCGTCTCAACCGGAAGAGCAGCTTCAACGGGCCGATGGAATATGTTTCATAGGCCGATCAACTTTGCACGAATTGCATACCGGACCAACTCGGCCGTCGATGAAATATTGAGTTTCCGCATGGCCGATGCGCGATGGGTCTCGACGGTCTTCACGCTGAGATTCAAAACCGTGCCGACGGACTTGTTGGTGTGTCCTTCCGCAATCAGTTGAACGACGCTCTGTTCTCGCGAAGACAGCAAGACCTCCGATTTGTCCTTCTTGTTCGACAGATAGTCATGAAGCAACTTCTCCAGCAGAACACTGGTGAAGTAGGGTCGATGGTCAAGCAGCGCTTCAACAGCCGCGATGAGGTGGCTCCTCGCATCTGATTTTAGCAAGAACCCCCGCACGCCCGCCAGAAGCACTTCCGTCAGAATCTCTTCGCTTTCATGCATTGTGAGAATGAGCACTTCCGTCTGCAGATGATGCGATTTGATTCGACGGGCATACTTCCAACCCGTTCATAACAGGCATTGAGTAATCGACGATTGCCACATCCGGCTTCATTTTCAAAACCAGCGCAACCGCGTCCCTGCCATCGATCGCTTCCCCGGCCACGACCCAGTCGGCCCGAGTTTCGATGATCGCGCGAAGACCGGAACGAACGACTTCATGATCGTCCGCAATCAGGATCTGCTTCACAGTGACGTTCCTGTCGGTTGGAACCACTGGCCGGGGCTATCGGAGGCAGCAATGCGACAGCAAGACTGACTCATCGTACCGATCGGCTCACCCGGCGTTAATCCCACAAAACCCTGAAATTCGATGGATGAGTATTTGGACTGCTCGATTGAACGCTCTTCGACATCCTGGAGATGCCGCCGCCACTGTCTGGTTGGTCGGATCTCCCGAAATCCGAACGGCACAATCTCACGTGAGAGGTGGGGAAAAACGGACCTTATTTGTCGTTGATCGCCCGCGATCTCAATGCCAACTAATTCCAGTTTGCGCGGATTTTGCCGTGAAAGGGCTCTTGGCACATAAACGAACCGTGTCCTCATGCCTCCACGAGCTTGCTGCGAACCGCGTATCGAACCAGGCCCGCGGTCGAATTTATGTTGAGCTTGCGCATGGCCGCCGCTCGATGCGTCTCCGTCGTCTTTATGCTGAGATTCAAGATCGCGCTCACGCCCTTGTTGCTGTGCCCTTCCGCAACCAATTTAACGATCGTCTTCTCCCGCGGCGAAAGCAACTGGTTCGGGTCGCCCCTCCCGGCCGTCATGCCCTTTTGTTCGCTCGAAAAAATAAGCTTCAGTTCGCGCGAGAAAGAACCCGCGTAGAACGGCTTGTGGACTATCAATGACTCGACGGCCGCCAGGAGCATCTTGTTCGCATCAGACTTGAGCAGGAATGCGCGGGCCCCTGCCCGGAACGCCTGCAACGCAAGCACCTCTGAGTCATGCATCGTGAAAATGAGTATTTCCGTTACTTGCTGATGACCCCTGATGCGCCGCGCGACTTCCACCCCGGTCATAAAGGGCATCCCGTAGTCGACAATGGCAACGTCGGGCTTTTTCTCGACAGCCCCGGCGACCGCCTCGTTGCCATCGCGGGCCTCGGCGACAACCTCCCAACCGGCACGACCTTCCAACACCGCACGCAGTCCCGATCGCACCGCTTCGTGATCGTCAGCTATGAGAATCCGCTTCATGATCGAAAAAAACTCCGAACACATTCCGATACCGCATCGCGTCTGGGCATCATCGATATAATCCTGTCGTGCGCCTCCGATCTCCCTGGGTTTCGTACACTCCTCCAACATTTCGAGCAGCAGCGCCATTTAGCGCTGTTGCGCAACGGATCTGTGATCTCCTGGATGGCTATGGCGCCGTACTGTCCGCCGCGCGCTCTTGGGCGGGAGAAAATGCGGAAGCACTGCACACAATGTAGTGCCTCGACCTCCCGCCGCTGTAGAAGAATGGATTTCGAGAGTGCCGCCGAACTGCCGCAATCTGGCTCTCATACCCGGAATTCCGACACCAAATGAAATCGCCTGCGGACCCGATCTCGCTTGTTTGCTGGGCATGCCGCGGCCATTGTCAGCAACCCGAAGCTTGAAGTGGGCATCGGTAGCAACCATGGCGACCTTCACCTGTGTGGCCTGGGCATGACGGAAGACATTCGCAAGGGCTTCTTGAATGATTCTCAGCACAGCCCGCTGCCGCTCGTAGGACAAATTGTCCACCTCGGGGGCGATATCGAGACAGGTCTTCAGCGAAGTGCGCGCCGCGAATCCATCCACGAACTTTTCGATCGTAGCCTTCAACCCATCGGTTTGCAGATATTGGGGGTGCAGCAGATAGGTAAAGGCACGGATTTCTCTCTGCGCCTGATCGATCGACGCATCGATATCATCGAAGAGTTTTTCTGCGCGGCCGCTATCCTTCATGGCGCGCCTTAGCAGCATCACGTTCAAGCTGGCGGCAATCAAGTGCTGGCAAGTCGAATCATGCAAATCGGATGCAATCCGCTGCTGCACTTCCTCCTGCAGCGACAGCAGCCGGAGGTCGAGTTCTGCTGCCGCCCGTCTCCTGGCCATCCTGTCACCAGCGGTCGCCCGATCTTCGATCGCCCGGTGGCTACCGACCAGCTTGACTATATTTCCGGTTTTGGGATCACGAACGGGATTGATCGTCGTATCGAATTCGCGCCGGCGTCCACCGAGAGTGAGACGCTGCCGGTAACGAACCGGCCTTCCCTCGGCCAGACACGCATCGCAGAAGGCGCAAACGGACTTCGCGTCCTCCTCGCTCATGCAGTCACGAATTGGCTTCTTTTGGTTGCCCTCGATTGAGATTCCGAGCGAGCGCTCGAAGGCCGGATTCATGTTCTCGTAGAAAAACTGTCCGGTATCCGAAACGTGAATTCCGAAGAGATATTCCGGAGCATGTATCCAGTGGAGCTCATGGTACGCTGGCCGGAGACTCATCGCAGTCTCGCCCCTGATATTTCCCAGATCGCGTGGTCGCGAACTGCTCGATTTCCTTAGGCAACTTACTCTACGTCGCGTTCTGAGCTTCCTTAAGTAAATACCCTTCAGAAAACACTCGTCAAGTATCTGTTTCGATACCCGAATTACGTGAGTTCACTTGGCACATTCTGCACATCTCATTCTTCCCCGAGTTTGCATTCCGGTTGTCACAATTAGGGATTGAACGCGATTTCAGCTACTTAACGACCATAGTGAAGCAGCCGTGCAAAATGCCGATCAGTCGGAATTCGGCAAAAGCACCCAACAGTTACTCCGCTCGGCTATCTATGGCAGTTGCTGGTCCCGATAGCGAACGGGTCTCTTCTTGTTTCGCAGGCCAACAAGGAGGCTCAGGCCAGACGAGACCCAAGTTGACGGACGACAGGGCCAGCCGGCGCGGCGTAGCGTGACACGCGCGGCCCCCTTACTCGAGGCCGGGACAATCAGCAGGAGCGCTCAGTACATTTGCTGATAGCGGAGGGGGTTCGCCCGACTGAAATTACCTAGAGAGATCGATCTGCAGCTGCCATCAGAGGTCTGGCTATGCCTTCACGCCCCGGCAAAGCGAAATTGCATCGATTGCTGATGACGGCGCTTGTTGCGACAGCGCCGGCATTGTCGCTCGCTGCCTGTCAGAGAGAGACGGACACCGCAGCGCCGGCAGCCCGCCCGGTTCGGACCACAACCGTTGAGAAGCGCGAGGCCGGCCAGCCGCTGACATTTACCGGCCGTATCGAGGCTGAAGATGAAGTGAGCGTGGCGTTTCGAATTTCCGGGCGGCTGCTGGAAAACAGCGGCAAGCTCGGGGACCGGGTGCAGGCCGGGCAAATAATGGCCCGCCTTGAACCGCAAAACGAGCTGAACACGCTGCGGCAGGCGCAGGCAGGCCTCGCGGCCGCCCAGGGGCAGTTGACGCAGGCGCGCAATCATTTCGAACGCCAGGAGACGCTGCTTGCCCAGGGATGGACGACGCGAGCCAATTTCGATGTCGCAACGCAAGCGCAGCAAACCGCCCAGTCGCAAGTCGATGCCGCCGAAGCCCAGCTCCGGACCGCACACGATCTGGTAAGTTTCACTGAGCTCAAGGCCGATGCGCCGGGGACAATAACCGCGACAGGTCCCGCCGCGGGGGAAGTCGTTCAGGCAGGGCAGATGATCGCCAGGCTCGCACGCAAGGACGGTCGCGATGCGGTATTCGACGTTCCGGCCCAGTTGCTTCGATCGACACCCAGCGATCCACAGATCACCGTCAGCCTGACGGACGACCCGTCAGTCACTGCGCAGGGCCGAATCCGCGAGGTCGCCGCTCAAGCCAATCCAGTGACCCGGACCTTCGAGGTCAAGGTCGGCTTGACCGATCCTCCACCAGCCATGCGGCTTGGAGCAACCGTCGTCGGGCGACTGCAAACCGATTCCGTGCCGATCATCGACATCCCGGCAACGGCATTGACGAAGATCAATCAGCGACCGGCAGTATGGATTGTCGATCCTTCGACCAAGACGGTTTCAATCCGAAATGTCGACGTCTTGCGCTTCGACCAGGCGCGGGTGGTGGTTTCGCAGGGGTTGGATACCGGCGAAGTCGTGGTCACGGCGGGCGTTCAGGCCCTTCACCCGGGCCAGAAGATTCGCCTGCTCGGGTCAGAGCCATGATCAATCTGTCCGAATGGGCGCTTAAACACCGCTCGCTCGTCGCCTACATCATGATCGTCGCCGTCATCGCCGGCGTCTTGTCCTATTACCGGCTTGGCCGCAGCGAAGACCCTACCTTCATCATCAAGACCATGGTCGTACAGGCAGCCTGGCCGGGAGCGACCGTCGAAGAGACGCTCAAGCAGGTAACCGAGCGGCTTGAGCGCAAACTGCAGGAAACGCCTCACCTGGATTTTCTGCGCAGCTTTACCCGTGCCGGCGTTACGACGATCTTTGTCAACCTGAAGGGCAGCGCGAACGCAAAGGAGGTTGCTGACACCTGGTATCAGGTTCGCAAGAATGTCGGAGATATCCGCCACACCCTTCCGGCCGGAATCGTCGGACCCGGCTTCAACGACGATTTCGGCGATACGTTCGGGATCATCTACGGCTTTACCAGCGACGGTTTCACGCATCGCGAACTGCGTGATCGCGTCGAGGATATCCGCTCGAAGCTGCTCCTGGTGCCTGACGTATCGAAAATCGAAGTTTTGGGAGCGCAGGACGAGAGAATCTTCGTCGAATTCTCGATGAAGGAACTCGCCAGCCTGGGCATCGACCGGTCAGCACTGATCGCGGCACTGCAAGCGCAGAACATCGTACGCCCGGCCGGCACGATTCAAACCGGCAATGAAAGTCTTTCGCTGCGGGTTTCGGGCGCATTTGCGTCGGAGCAGGATGTCGCGAACACCAATTTCGTCGCGGGCGGACGCGTGCTCCGCCTCAGCGATATCGCGCAAATACGGCGTGATTATTCCGACCCGCCGCAGCCGCAATTTCGAGTAAATGGCGAACCGGCCATCGGGCTTGCAATCGCGATGCGGGACGGCGGTGACATTCTTGCGCTCGGCGCAAACATCAAGAAACTGATGGCGACGATTACCGCGGACTTGCCTATCGGCATCGAGCCGAAGCTGATTGCGGACCAGGCCGTCACCGTCGACGGCGCCATCTCGGAATTCATGACGTCGCTGCTGCAGGCGATCGCCATTATTCTCGTCGTCAGCTTCATCAGCCTCGGCGTTCGACCCGGCCTGATCATCGCGCTTTCGATTCCGTTGACGCTGGCGATCGTCTTTCCGATCATGCAAATGGCTAGCATCGATATGCAGCGCATATCCCTCGGTGCGCTGATCATCGCCCTCGCCTTGCTCGTCGACGACGCGATGACGACGACCGACGCCACGCTCAATCGTCTGGCGGCAGGCGACGACAAGGTCGAGGCCGCGACATACGCGTTCCGGACCTACGCATTTGCCATGCTCGCGGGAACGCTGGTGACGATCGCCGGCTTCGTTCCCGGTCGGCTTTGCGGCCAGTTCGGCCGGAGAATACACGTTCTCGCTGTTCGCGGTGGTCAGCATCGCGCTGATCGTGTCCTGGTTCGTTGCGGTGATCTTTGCGCCGCTGCTGGGTGTCATCATTCTCAAGCCACCGAGGGCCGCGGCGAGCACCGAGCCCGGCAGGGTTTTTCGATGGTATCGGAGTTTCCTCACCTTCGCCATGCGCGCGAAATGGCTGACGATCTTCATTTCGTTGGCACTCTTCGCGGCATCCTTCCTCGCGCTTCCGCTCATCCCTCGGCAGTTCTTTCCGTCGTCGGACCGTCCGGAGCTGCTGGTTGACCTCAGTCTGCCGCAGAATGCCTCGATCTATGCCAGCGAAACCGCCGCGCAACGCCTCGATGCTGCGCTGAAGGGCGATCCGGATGTGGCGCGCTGGAGCACCTATGTGGGTCGCGGCGCCATTCGCTTCTACCTGCCCCTCAATGTTCAGTTGCCGAACAACTTCTTCAGCCAGGCCGTCATTGTTGCAAAGGACGTTGCGGCACGCGAGCGCCTTCGCCTGAAGCTGGAAAAGATCCTGTCCGAGGAGTTTCCAAGCGCAATTTCGCGGGTATCGCCGCTTGAACTTGGGCCTCCGGTCGGATGGCCAGTGCAGTATCGTGTCAGCGGACCTGACGTAGGTCAGGTGCGCGAAATCGCGCTCAAGGTCGCCCAGATCATTGCAACCAATCCCAAAGCCGAAAAGGTCAATTTTGACTGGATAGAGCCCGCCCGCCAGGTGCGCATTCGCGTCGACCAGGACGAGGCCCGCCTGCTGGGCCTCAGCTCGCAGGCACTCGCCGGTGTTCTGAATACCGTCATATCCGGCACCTCCGTTACTCAGGTGCGCGACGATATCTATCTGGTCGATGTGATCGCACGCGCAACGGACGAACAGCGTGTCTCGCTTTCGACCCTGCGCACCATACAAGTGCCGCTGCCGGGCGGGCGGACAGTTCCGCTCAGCCAGTTTGCGACCTTCGAATACGGACAGGAATATCCATTGATCTGGCGGCGCGACCGCGTTCCGACCCTGACGGTGCAAGCCGACATCGTCGCGGGAGCCCTGCCGGAGACCGTTGTGACTTCGCTTTCGCCGCAATGTGGAAGCCCTGACGAAGACCCTCCCTGCAGGGTATCGTATCGTTGTCGGCGGGACTGTCGAAGAAAGCAAGAAATCGCAAGCCTCCGTCATCGCCGTCGTGCCGGTCATGTTGCTGATCATGCTCACCGTGCTCATGGTGCAGCTGCAAAGCTTCCAGCGATTGTTTCTGGTCCTCAGCGTAGCGCCTCTCGGCCTGATCGGCGTCGTCGCGGCGCTCCTGCTGTCTGGCAGGCCGCTGGGCTTCGTTGCCATTCTCGGCATTCTGGCGCTGCTGGGCATGATCACCAAGAATGCGGTGATCCTGATCGGCCAGATCGAGGCGGAGCGCTCTCAGGGAAAAACCGTCTGGGATGCCGCCATCGATGCCAGCAGCTCCCGTTTCCGCCCGATCATGCTGACCGCCGTGTCCACCGTTCTCGGCATGATACCGATCGCGCCGACGGTGTTCTGGGGACCAATGGCCTTTGCGATCATGGGAGGCTTGTTGGTTGCGACGATCCTGACGCTGATCTTTCTGCCCACATTGTACGTTACCTGGTTCAGGGGAACAGAAGGACCGTCAGACCCTTCTTCGAGTCCGGCATAGGCATGCGGAGCGGTTCGTGAGAGGTCCAAATACGCTTGCAAGTGCAATTTTCCGTACAGCCGGATTTTTTGGCTTCTGGCTGGTGCTGACCGGCGCCGATGCTGGCGATCTTGGCGGCCGGTTTGGTCGCTGCGGTTGCGGCAACCTGGGCAAGTCTGCGCCTGATGCCGGCGCAGCCATGGGACCTGCGTCCCATCAAGCTCGCCAAATTCGCGCTGCACTTTCTGCGTCAATCGATCGCCGCCGGAATTGACGTCGCATGGCGGGCGCTTGATCCTCAACTGCGGTTGCAGCCGGGCTTTGTGGTCTATCAAGCGCAGCTTCCGCCAGGCACAATGAGAGATGCGTTCTGCGCAATCATGAGTTTGCTGCCCGGCACGCTTCCGTGCGGGCCTGCGGAAGGCAACGGGCTAACCATTCATTGTCTCGATGTGACGCAGCCGGTGGTCGAGCAGTTGGCCGCGGAGGAAGCCCTCTGCATGCAGACACTCGGAGGAGCGCAGCACAATGGCTAGCTTCCTGTTCGGAGCCGCGGGCTTCGTGCTGACGATGGTGGCACTCGGCTTGTTCGTAATTCTTCGGCGCCCAGCCGAGGTTGACCACATGATGGCGGCGCAGCTCCTGGGGACCGGCGGCGTCGCCATCCTTGTTTTGCTGGCCGCGGCCACCGAGACACCGCCGATCGTGGACGTCGCATTGCTGCTGGCGCTGTTCGCTGCGTTCGCAGCAGTCGCGTTCGTCAGAAGCGCGTCCGGTTCGGAGAACGAGGTCCCGGAAACAGCGAGCGGCGGATGAAACTTGCATCTGAAATATTCACCGTTTTCGCCGTCTCGGCCGGGGCGTTCTTCTTTTTGGCAGGGACGGTCGGCTTGATCCGCTTCCCGGACTCGCTGACACGCCTGCATGCACTGACCAAGGTGGATAATCTCGGCCTTGGGCTAGTCGTTTTGGGCCTGTTGCCACAGGCGAACGGACTGTTCGGCGCGTTGAAGCTGGTGAGCATCTGGCTGCTGGTCCAGTTGTCCGGCGCGATTGTTACGCAGCTCATTGCAGGCGCGGTTCGACAACGCGGACCACAGGGATGACCATTTTGTCCGTTTTCGATATCGGTCTTGTCGTCCTGATCCTGGGGATCGGGGCTTGGACGATCGCCGCGCGCGAAGCGTTCGCAGCCGTTATCGGCTTCGTCGTCTACGGGTTGCTGTTGTCGATCGCCTGGGTCAGGCTCTCTGCGGTCGATGTCGCGCTGACGGAGGCGGCGATCGGCGGCGGAATGACCGGCATGCTGATGCTCGGTGCAGTCGCACGCTTGCGCTTTGCCAAAGGTAACGACACCCCGACCAGTCTGCCGGTTCGTTTTGCGGCCGGGGTATTGTGCACGCTTGTCGCGGCAGGCCTTGCAATCGCCGTCCTGTCCCCACCCGAAGTCATTCCCACACTCGCCCCGATGGCGATGGAGAACCTGCCGCAGACTGGCCTCGGCAATCCTGTCGCCGGCGTTCTGTTCGTTTACCGCGCGCTCGATACGCTGCTCGAGAAAGTGGTCCTGATACTCGCTTTGCTCGGCGTCTGGTCGTTGGCGCCGGACGGCGTGTGGGGCGGTATACCGGGGCTGCGTGTCTATGCGCAACCCAGCAGCACGCTGACATTTCTTGCCCAGCTTCTGCCACCGGTGGGAATCGTGGTGGCGATCTACATGTGCTGGGTCGGAGCGAAAGAACCGGGCGGCGCCTTCCAAGGCGGCACGGTCCTGGCCGCGATGTGGCTCCTTGTCATGATCGCAGGCCTGAGGCGTTTACCTTCGATCAGCCAGTCTTGGTTGCGCCTGCTGCTCGTCGTCGGACCGGTGATTTTCCTTGCCATCGGAATAGCCGGGATGGTGCTGGCGAATGCCTTCCTTGCGTATCCAGCGGGCTACGCCAAACCGTTGATTGTCGCGGTGGAGTTCGCCTTGACGCTTTCGATCGGCGTGGCGCTCGGCCTACTCGCCGCGGGCCCTCCGGAACGGGTGCAACGGCCATGAGCGCGGCAAATTTGTTCGGCTTATGTGGCGCAGCGCTGGTGGGAATTGGATTGTACGGGCTCGTCACGAATCCCGAACCGCTGCGCAAGATACTGGCATTCAACCTGCTGGGAAGCGGCGTGTTTCTGGTGTTCGGCGTCGTAGCCAAAAGGGCCGCAGCTTCCGGGCTCGGAGGCGATCCAGTCCCTCAGGCGATGGTCATTACTGCGATCGTCGTTGCCTTCGCGGCGACCGCCATGGCTATCGCACTGGTGCTGCGACTTTTGCAGGAAACCGGCCGATCCACGCTCAGCGCCGATAATTCCGGGGGCACGGATACGGCCGGAGGAAACTCCTGATGCCGGACGCAAGCGTCTTGCCCGACGCGACAACGACGGATGGCGCGTTCCTGGTTCTGGCGATCGTATTGCCGGCCGCGGGCGTTCTGCTGTCGTTCGTTCTCGGCGGGCGGTACGCTGAGCGAATTGCCTTCATCCTGCTGCCTTCCGGCTTCGTCCTTGCGACGATCATCTTCGTCGACGTGTGGCGAAGCGGCCACCGGCTGGTCTACATCGTCGGGGATTGGAAGCCCCCGCTCGGTATTGCGTTGCGCGCCGACGGACTTTCGGCGGCGATGATGGTCGCAATGGCCATCGTGTTCTGCGCGGTCGCGATTTTTGCGTACGCGGACTTCGGCACGCGAGCGGGGTCCACTGAGGCCCGCGCACCGTTCGCGTTCTGGATCCTGCTGATGGCGATCTGGGGTGCGATGAATCTGATCTTCCTCGGCGGAGATCTGTTCACGTTATACGTCGCGCTCGAGCTCCTCACCTTCGCCGCGGTGCCGCTGGTCTGTCTCGACGGCCGCGCGGAGACGTTGCAGGCCGCGCTGCGATACCTGCTCTTCGCCCTGCTCGGCTCGATCCTTTACCTCGTCGGAACGGCCCTGCTCTACGGCAGCTATGCAACGCTTGACATCGTCCTGCTGTCCCGCCGGGTTCAGATGGAACCCGCGACACTTGTTGCCGCCACGCTGATGACCATCGGACTCTTCGCCAAGACCGCCCTCTTTCCACTGCATCTATGGCTTCCGCCGGCCCATGCCGGCGCGCCGGCGGCTGCCAGCGCGGTTCTGTCGGCGGTGGTGGTGAAGGGGTCGTTCTTCATCGTCGTGAGGCTCTGGTTCGACGTCATGCCGGGAATGCTCGGCCTGTCCGGCGCGCAACTGTTCGGTGCGCTGGGGGCGGCGGCCATTGTATTCGGCAGCGTCGTCGCGCTGCAACAGCAGCGGCTGAAGCTCCTGATCGCCTATTCGACGGTCGCGCAGATCGGCTACCTGTTCCTGATGTTTCCGCTCGCCCTCGACACGGTCTCAGTGCAGCTCCAGGGCGGCGGCGCCTTGAGCGGCGGCATCATTCAGGCGATATCGCACGCGACAGCGAAGGCAGCCATGTTCATGGCCGCCGGACTTATCTATGCCGCGCTCGGACATGATCGCATCGCTGAGCTCGGAGGGATCGCGCGCGCGCTTCCGATGACGGTCTTTGCGTTCGCACTCGGCGGCGTGTCTTTGATCGGGTTGCCGCCAAGTGGCGGCTTTCTGGCGAAGTGGCTGCTGCTCGAGGCGGCGGTCGCGACCGGTCAATGGTGGTGGGCGATTGTGATGCTCGCGGGAGGCCTCTTCACAAGCGCCTATATGTTCATCGTTCTGCGGAACGCCGTTGCGCCGCCGAGCGAGCCTCTTAAGCTCCGTGCCGCCGTGCCGAGATATCAGGAAGCAGCAGCGCTGGCGTTGGCGCTGACGTCGCTGTTGCTGGGTCTGGTCGCGCTCGGCCCTGTCGATATTCTCCAGATTGGCCGCCCGGACTCAATGATGGCAGGGCCGCGATGATTGGGCAAAGCACATTGCTGGCCAGCGCCTTCGTCGTGCCGCTCGTCATGCTGTTGGCGTGCCTCTGGCCGCTGGCGCTGAACCGGATGCCTTCGCTGCTGGCGCTCGCCCCGATACCGGCGCTGGCCGCGGTGTTGCTCGTCGCCTCCAATTCTTCGCTGGCGATCGGTTCGGCGCGCTTCCATTTGACCTTCGCCATGGACCGTCCCGGCGCCATGCTGCTGGGCGTTTCGGCGATGCTGTGGATCGCAGCGGGTGCCTATGCGTCACAATATCTGCAGGGCCGGCCGAACCGCGGACGGTTCGTGGTGTGCTGGTTGATGGCGTTGACCGGTTGCGTCGGCGTATTTCTGGCCGCCGACATGGTGGGTTTCTATTTTCTTCTCGCGCTGCTCACACTCGGAGCCTGCGGTCTCGTGATCTACCACGAAACGCCCGGCGCATGGCGCGCCGGCGCGGTCTATATCGGGCTCGCCCTGCTGGCCGAAGCCCTCCTGCTGATGGCCCTCGTGCTGCTGGCCGCGCAAATCCCGGGCGATAGCCTGTTGATCCGCGACGCCGCGGCAGCGCTGCCGACCTCGCCTCAGCGCGATCTGATACTTGTCTTTTTGATTGCCGGCCTCGGCATGAAGGCGGGCCTCGTACCGTTTCATTTCTGGATGCCGCTGGCCTATTCGGCGGCGCCGACGCCGGCTGCCGCCGTGTTGAGCGGCGCGGTCGTCAAGGCAAGCATCCTCGGAATGATCCGGTTTCTACCGCTCGAAATTGCGACGCCCGACTGGGGCACGGCGCTCGCCGCCGCAGGACTTTTTGCTGCGCTCTACGGCGTCGTGATTGGAATCACGCAACGCAATCCCCGGGTCGTGCTGGCGTATTCCAGCGTGAGCCAGATGGGATTCATCGTCGCGGTCATCGGCATGGGAATGCTTGCAGGGGATGGCCGCGCAGCTTTGGCGGCGGCTTTCTACGCCGCGCACCACGTCCTGGTGAAAGGCGCGCTGTTCCTGTCCGTGGGCGTCATCGCCGCGACCGGCCGCCAACGGCTATGGCTGATGCTGCTGCCCGCAGCAATCATTGCGGTGGGCCTCGGCGGCCTCCCCCTCACCGGCGGCGCATTGGCGAAATTCGTTGCCGACGAGCTGCTGGGAGACAGCACCGCGAGCAGCATTGCAACGCTGTCTGCGATCGGCACGACGCTGCTGATGTTGCAGTTCCTGCGCAGCCTTGCGCAGACGGCATCTCAAGATCCGCAAGCGACACCCCCCGCGGGACTCGTCTGGCCCTGGCTGGCGACCGCAATCGTTTCACTGGTCGTGCCGTGGACGCTGTATCTGACGGTCCCGCAGGGAACGCTGCCTGATCCGCTTTCTCCAGCGGTGCTATGGAAAGCGCTGTGGCCCGTTCTGCTGGGTGCCGTACTGGCGATTGCGCTGTGGCGTTGGGGACGCTCGTTGCCACGCATTCCCAAGGGAGACATCATTGTGGCGCTGGATGGCGGAATGCGGATGGCGGTCACGTGGGGCAAGGCGCTGCAGCGAACGGACAGCGTTCTTCGTCAGTGGCCGACGGCCACCGTGTCGTTGCTGATACTGACTATCGCGCTGGGTGCGGCGGTGCTCACGCGGTGAATACGCGCAGAACCGCCGGATGCCGACCTCACCCCAGCTACAGGAAAACGCGCGTCCGCTTCGCCGTCCGTCGGCGAGACGAGGCAGCTACCACCGCCAGCCGCAGTGGCGACGTCCCCTGTGCCACCAGCAAACCCAACGCCGGCCACGGCGACTGTGACGACGGGGATTGACAATGACGGCTTGGGCTTTCACGACCGGGTTATCGACCTTGAGGTTGTTTCCCTTGGCGATGGCCAATGGCATGGCATCCGCAGCTTCCGGCGCGACGGCCCAGCCGATCGCCCCGACGCCGGCAATAGCAACGGCGGCACCGGGCAGAACATTTGTAAGCATCGCGCGGCAACTCATTGCAGTCATGAGTTTTCTCCCTCGTTCGAATGCCTTCTTCGAGCCCTGCAGAAGCCACAACATTTGTCAGGTGAAGCCGCCCGGCTCTTTGCAGCGCTTCAATTGTCCAGCAACTTATATCCAGGCGGATCAGACCTATGCTCATCTAGGTTGAAGTCGCCTTGTCGATCAATCGGGGTATTCATCCGTGCAAGTCAGGGTTTCTTCCTATCAACTCGTGCGCAACACGTCGGCATCATATGCATGGCCGCCTTTCGGCGGTTCCTGGTCGCGGTTCCCGTGAGTGCACCATCAATGCGGATCGATTGCGGACGACAGTGGCGCAGCGCGCGCGGTTTCACTTTCCGGTCCATCAGTCGGCTGGCAATCGCATGTGCATTTTTGGCCGCTCTTTCCGGCGCGGCAACCGCGCAAGCGCGGCCGCCATTTCGGGTAGGCGGATTGACATGCAACACCGACCCCAGGGTCGGACTGGTGCTCGGATCGCGGCAGGATATGCGATGTGTTTTCGTTGCGAGCGCAACGGGCCGACAATACGCCTACAGAGGTACGATCAGGCGCATTGGCGTCGACATCGGTGTGACAAGAGGCGGAACGCTGTTCTGGGCTGTCTTTGCGCGAAATAGCCAGATCGGCCAAGGCACGCTCAGAGGAAATTACGTTGGTGCCAGCGGCAACATTGCCCTGGGTCTGGGTCTGGGCGCCAAGGTGCTGATCGGCGGATCCCGCCGCACGATAACGCTGCAGCCGTTATCGGTCGAAGGCCAGATCGGACTTAATTTAGCGTTGGGCGTGGCGAATCTCACGCTGCGGTGACGGGTGCCAGGCCAAGGATGATTAGTGCCTGTTGGTCCGTTCACACGCACGCCGTGAGCAGTAGCGGCGGGCCGAAAGTGAGCACGGTGGCAACAAGTGCGGTAATGAGCGTTCCGACGACGGCCCAATGCAGAAACGCGCCGGTCGGGCCGAAACCGGAGTCCGGGCCAGCACGGGCGATGTCGCGCCACATCCAGCCCAGTACGATCAGATGCGCAAGCAGAGCCACGGCAAGCCACAGCCGCAGCGAGCCGGACGACCAGGCAAACGCGCAGCCGATACCGTGGATCGCGTAGAGCGTAACCAATGCGCTGCACCAGACAGTGAAGCCCGCCGCGAGCCACCATAGCTGCCTTGATGGTACCGGACGCTCGCTCACGGCCGCCCCCCCAGCATCGTCACGAGTGCGGGCAGTGCGAGAACGAGGCCCATGGCAATGACCCCCGTGACCAACGTGTAGTCCAGCCATAGTCGCGTGAGCCGCATATCCAGCACCCGCCGGGTTGAAATGAAGCCGGCGCCGAGACGCAGAGAGTTGCTGATGAGGAAAAGAAGACCGATACCGGCGTGCAGGGCGACATAGAAGATCAGGGCCGCCGCGGTCGCTCCGAGCGCATGCTCGCGCGGATGCGGCACGACCCCGGCGATTTGCCCGACGGCTGTGGCGACGGCCGCAAGAAGCGCCAGCCCAGCGAGACCGATCCAGCCGCCTGCCCTGCCACCTGCGGTAACCGCTCGCAGCGATCCACGCGCCGCAGCAGCAGCCAACAGGAGCGCCAGCAATGTTCCGACGGCGAGCATGAGGTTCGGCTCGGGCCTGATTGCTGCGGTCCAGTTCGGCGCCGCGATCCAAAGATAGAAAGTCCCGAACAGCAGCGATGTGAACAGCGTGCCGTCGGCAACCAGCGCGCAAATCAACGCCAGCCACGCCGGCGCGTCGGCTACCTCCGTATGGGGCGGCACGCTGACGCCGCGACCGACAGGCAAAGGGCCGTAGTCGCGCGCAAGACCGGCGCTCTGCCCGGCGAACACGAACAGGCCGGCAGTCAACAGCGCAAAGGCGAGCGACAGCAGATAGAATTTGAACAGCATGGCCAGAACGGCAGCCGCTGTGACGAGTGCGGTGTAAAGTGGGAGGTAGGTCGGGCGCGGCAACACGATCAGTTGGTCCGGCACGCCCGATGTCTTGTGCACGCCCAGCGCCTCCTGCCAGCCGTTGCGCGTGGAACCGAGATAGCCTTCGCCGCTTGCCAGTGAGGACGCGAGATCGCCCGGGGCGGTCTGGTCGGCCCGGATGGTTCCGACGTCGGGGATCGATGCGAAGGCGTAGGGTGCCGGCGGGAGCGACATGGCCCATTCCAGCGTCGTCGAGCCCCAGGGATTGCGTCGCACGCGACGCCCGTAACGGAGTTGGACCACCAGGTCGATCACGACAAGCGCGAAGCCGATCGTCATGACGAACCCGCCGACCGAAGATAGCAGATTGAGCCAGTTCCAGCCTTCGTCGCCGGAGTAAGTATAGACCCGGCGGGGCATGCCGCGCAGGCCGGTCAGATGCATCATGAAGAAAGTCATGTTGAATCCGATGAAGACCAGCCAGAACGCAGGCACCGACAGCCGGTGCACGGCGGTGCGTCCCGTCAGCAAGGGGAGCCAGTAATAGAGCGCCGCGAGCATCGGGAAAGCGAGCGCGCCGGCCACCACATAGTGCATATGGGCGACGACGAAATAGGTGTCATGGGCCTGCCAGTCGAACGGCACCATGGCGAGCATGACGCCGGTCAGGCCGCCCATCACGAAGACGAAGAAGAAGCCGAAGACATAAAGCATCGGCACATCCCAGCGCGGCCTGCCATGGGCCAGCGTGGCAAGCCAGGCGAAGATCTGCACGGCTGTCGGCACCGCGACGATCGCCGAGCCCAGCGAGAAGAATGCCAGCGCCAGGTGCGGAATGCCCACGGTGAACATGTGGTGCACCCAGATTCCGAAGCTCAGGAAGGCGAGCGCGATGATGGCGACGACGATCGCCCGATAGCCGACCAGCTCCCGGTTGGCAAAGACGGGGATGATCGTCGACAGCACGCCGGCCATGGGGAGGAAGATGATGTAGACGTCGGGGTGGCCGAACAGCCAGAACAGATGCTGCCAGAGCAGCGCATCCCCGCCCCGCGTCGGGTCGAAGAACGGCAGACCGAAAGCGCGCTCTACTTCGAGCAGGATCGATCCGAGAATCAGCGGTGGAAAGGCCACGATCATCATCATCGCGGTGACCAGGATGTACCAGGCGAAGATCGGCATCCGGTCGAGCGACATGCCCGGCGCGCGCATCTTCAGGATCGAGACCACGATCTCCATCGCCAGCGACAGCGCGGAGATCTCGACGAAGGTTACGCCAAGCAGCCATACGTCCGAATTTATGCCGGGCGTATGGGCAATCGAACTTAGCGGCGTGTACATGAACCAGCCACTGTTGGGCGCAACGCCTACGATCAACGCGACCGTCAGGATGGTGCCCCCGAACAGGTAGCACCAGTAGCCATAGGCGGTCAGCCGCGGGAACGCGAAGTCTCTCGTGCCGAGAATCTTCGGCGTCAGGTAGACCGCAAAACTCTCCACCATCGGGATGGCGAACAGGAACAGCATCATCGACCCGTGCATGGTGAAGACCTGGTTGTAGGTCTCCGGCACCATGAATCCGGAATTGGGTGTCGCCAGTTGCACGCGGGTCAGCATGCCGAGCACGCCGGCGATGGCGAAGAACACGAACGACGTCACCATCATGCGTATGCCGATGACCGAATGGTTGACGGCGGCGAGGCGCTGAATTCCCGGGCCGGTGGCCCAGATCGCGGAAAGCTGGCGGTGCAGCCGCAATGCCGGCGCGCCCTGCGGCAGCTGGTCGACGGATTCACTCATTTTTTCTGCGACCCTTCTGATGCTGCTGCCCGCGCCAGCGCTGCGGAGAACTCCTCCGGGCGATGGACGATGACATCGAACCGCATACCTGCATGATCGAGACCGCAAAATTCGCTGCATTGGCCGGCGTAACGGCCCGGCTGATCGGCCTGAATGCGCAGGCGGTTCACATGCCCGGGCACCGCATCGATTTTGCCGGCCAAGCGGGGTACCCAGAAGGCGTGGATGACGTCCTGGCTGGACACCAGGATGTCGACCGGTGCCCCTGCCGGCATATGCAGGACGCCCCTCGTTTCCACTGCGCCGTAATCGGGATAGCGGAATGTCCATGTCCACTGCCGCCCGACGGCTTCGATCCGTGCCGGCGCCTGTCCCGGTAGCGGCAGAAGTCGCTCGCCGGCGATCATCGCATAAGCGATCAGCGGCAGCAGCACGATGGCCGGAAGCACCAGGCCGCCGAGCACCAGCCACCGTTCGGGCGATACGCCCGAGCCCCAGCCCGGACGCCGGATCACCAGCACGAACAGCGTCATCACCAGCGCGAACAGAACGGCCGAGCCGGCCAGCATCACCCACCAGAGCGTCGCAATCGAAGCCCCCGCCGGCCCCGAAGGATCCAACGTCGATAGCGGTCCCGTGCAGGCGGGAAGCGTTGCGAGGATTCCGAGTTGGAAAGCCACGCGCAACAGACTACGATAACGGTTCGAACGATGTTGTTTCCGACGCGAAGGAGGCGAACGATGGCCGAGCGAGACGATCTCGCGACCCAGCCCCACAGTGCGGTCATGCTGGAACTGCATCGGCTCGATGTCGGTTCGGCGGTGGCCGTGGTCGGACACCCGATCCACGTCATGATGGTGCATTTCCCGATCGCATTCGTGATCGCAACGCTTGGCGTCGACGTGTTCTACTGGTGGTCGGGAGACGCGTTCTGGGTGCGGGTCGGACTCTGGTCGACCGGCATGGCGTTCTGGAGCGGCGTGGCGGCAAGCATCGTCGGCACCGGCGAGCTGTTGTTTGTACGCGGTATCCGGCTTCTTGAAGCCAGCTGGTCCCATGCCGTGGCGGCGATGACGCTGGTTGCGGTCGCGGGGGCCAACTGGGGCCTGCGCCTGGTTGATCCCGATTCGATCTTGCCGCACGGCCTCGCCCTCTCCGGCCTTGCATCGGTGATGGTCGGCTTCGCCGGCTGGCACGGGGGCAAGCTCGTGTTCGATCATGGCGTAGGCATTCTGATTTCGCCGAAGGATTGATGCACCCAGCGCCCGAGTGCGCCGGGCTCAAACAGGCGCACGGCAATCTGGTTGGAATCGATGTGCGGCTTGGCCAGCACGATCCAGAGAATTGCGGCGATCACCACCACGTAAGCGCTCATCAGCGCCACGTAGGAAAGCCTGGTGAATTTTCCCTCGGGCAAGAACAACTGCATGAGGACCAGACCGGCGACCACATGCAGCATCGACATGATTCCCACCAGCACCATCTTCAGCGAGAACCATTCCGCGAAAGTAGCCTGCAGGAAGATCAGCGCCGTTCCGCTGCCGATAGCGACAAAGGCGGCAGGCGAAGCGAGCTCGACATAGACAAGCCGCGTAACGCGGTGCAGCCGGTCGAGATCCAGCCCTGCCTCGAGGGCCCGGCGTTGCCAGAACAAAAACGGCAGCGCGATCAGGCCGCCTGACCAGAGCGCGATCGCACCGAGGTGCACGAATTTGAGGAAGGTCGTCACAGCGCTGGTTCGCTCGATCTCAGGCTCGACCACGCGATCCAGAGCCCCACACCCAGATAAGGCAGCATCGCAGGTACCCACATCAGCAAGCCGGCAAGTTGCTGGTCCGTGAGCGGTGCTACTCCCCAACTCGCCGCGCTTGCCAGATGAACGAGATAGAGCGGCCTGGGCGCGAAAACGATCAGCGCACCGAGCAGGCCCATCTGGCCAATCGTGGCGGCCAACGCCATCAGCGCCGGGCCAGGCTGCGCCGGCGCCAGGATGGCGCGCCACAACAGCCAGGCGCTACCAAGCAGCGAAATTTGCATCAGCCAATAGGCCGGCACGCTCGCAAGGCCCCATGTATAGAGTCCCGGTGTGTGCCAGAGCCAAAGGACGGCCGCATGTATCGCGACGAGCACGAAGATTGGCAGAGGCCCCGCGCGCCGTTGCGGGAAAGCCAGCGCCAGCAGAGGCGCAACTGCGGCGATCAACAGGACATGGTGCAGCACCCGGACGGAAAACAACGCCGAGGACATCGCGCAAAGCGGCGAAACGAAGATGATCAGCATCAGCCCGATCGCTGCCCAACCCGCTCGGACGTCGGAGCCGCGCTCGCGACCAACAACGATCGCAAGCACAGCGAGTATTCCGATCAGCAGCGGGTCCAAATTCCATCGCGTCCAGAGATCATCCGGAAGAGCGGCGGGACCGCAATAGGCGATGATCGAAGCCGGCATGACACTCCATGCACTGAAGCCCGGCCAATGCGCTGCAACGCGAGTGGCCGGACGAATCCTCCACGACGTCCGAATTCAGCATGGACCAATCCACTGCGAAATCGGTAGTTGCCCGCAAAGAATCAGTAATTGTCCCTAGAGGGAACCGGTTTGCCGCAATGATAGATTCCGCAGTGCGGTTGCGCCGTCTCTTGATCGTGGCGGAAGGGATTGGTTCATGCACCTTCTTTACAGTCTGCGTGGGGCCGGCTGGCTCCTCGTCTACCTCACGTTCATTCTTGCTCCCTTGTTCGCGCTCCTGGCAGGCTCGCATCCGCCGGCGCGAAATTTCTGGACGGAGTTCTCCGTCGCCCTCGGCTATTCCGGCCTTGCAATGATGGGCCTGCAGTTCGGGCTCACCGCGCGTTTTCGTTACGTCACCGAGCCATGGGGCGAAGACGTCATCTACCATTTTCACCGCCAGATTTCGCTCATAGCGGTCGGCCTGGTCGTCGCGCATCCGGTCATTTTGGTCGTCGTCAAGCCGGAATTGCTCGCGCCGTCCAATATGCTTGACGCGCCGCTGAGCGCCTACTTCGCTTTCCTGTCGATTTTCTCGGTGATCGCGCTCGTGGTGGCAGCCCTTTGGCGTGCAGCGTTGAAGATCAGGTACGAGACATGGCACCTCACCCACATCGCGCTCGCGCTTGTCGCCGTCGTCGCGGGAGTCGTGCACATGGTGGGATCGAGCTTCTACCTCGCCGATCCCTGGAAACGTGCGTTGTGGATCGGCCTGACGATGTTCTGGATCGGACTGCTGCTTTACGTACGGATCGTCAAGCCGCTGTTCATGCTCCGTCGGCCGTACCGCATCTCGGAAGTGCGCAAGGAGCGCGGCGACACCACGACGTTGGTCATGCAGCCGGATGGTCACCCCGGCTTCCGCTTCAGCCCGGGCCAGTTCGGCTGGCTGACGCTGTGGGGAAGCCCCTTCAGGATTACCGGACACCCGTTTTCATTCTCGTCCAGCGCCGCAGCCACGGATGGACGCGTCGAGATGACGATCAGGAACCTCGGCGACTTTACCAGCGAGATTCCGAAGGTCCCGGTCGGCCAGCGCGTCTATCTTGATGGACCGTACGGCGCGTTCACGATCGGCAATCCGGCGGACATGCACGTGTTGATCGCCGGCGGCATCGGCGTAACGCCAATGATGAGCATGATCCGCACGCTCGCCGACCAGGGCGACAAGCGCCCCGTGGTGCTGCTTTACGGCGTGCAGGACTGGAATTCGATCACCTTTCGTGAAGAGCTTGAAGCGCTGAAAGCGCGGCTCGACCTGACGATCGTCTACGTGATCTCAAAGCCACCGTCAGGCTGGCGGGGTGAGAAAGGCTTCATCGACGCGGCGATGTTCAAACGTCATTTGCCGCCGCCCTATGCCGACCATGAGTATTTCATCTGCGGGCCGAACGTGATGATGGACGCGATCGAAAAGGCTCTCGGTGAGATGAACGTGCCGATGTCGAAGTATCATTCCGAGCGCTACAGCTTTGTTTAGGGAGACTCTCGATGCGCCGTTTGTTTGCCGACCAACTGGTCTTGGCCACGGGAGCGATTGTGATCCTGATGTCGATCCTGTTCGCGCTTTCGCGTGTGGCTGGATAGGTGGTCTCCAGCGACAGGGAAACCATTCGCAGCATTTTGAGATCTATTGACTGGGCCGGGCGCCGCCTACGACGGCGGGAATGCCCTCGCCGATCCGGTCGGTCATATATGGGAAGAACGGATTTGACGATGCCCGCATCAACGAGTTGAGACTTGCAATCAAGACGTTGCGTTCGCCCCGTGGCGCCAGGGTGCCGAGATTCTCTCCGAAATTCTCGGACGGGTCGGGTTCAGCCCCGTACAGGCTGTCGCTGACTGGAAACGGCAGCGCGACGTGCGAGAGCGAATAGAATCCCCGCGGATACGATAACCCGAGCGGCCGCGACTTCTCGACGTCGCTGCCGGCTTCGGTCACGCGCTCGATCACATCGTCATGATTGTCATCGGCATTGGTGATGATGGTGAGGCGATAACGCCGCGGGCCGCTGGGCACGATACGCGCGAGCGCGGTATCGGCGCTGGAGCGGAGCAATGGACCGAACTTGGCCGTGCGGTTGACATCGAACAGCACCAGTTCGTGGCCGTTCTCGGGAAGATGCGCATAAAGCGCCGACACGATGGCCCGCGTACTTACGGTGAAATCAATGAGAGATTGAAAGGTGAGGATCGGCGGCAACTGACCCAGCTTGCCTTCACGGGCATAGCGGGCAATCCGCTCCTGCAGCGCCTGAGTCAGGCGATACGATTGGCGCGCGCCGTTAACAGGAAACGAATTGTATTTGAACGGATTGAACTCGGGCACGATGCCGAGCCATGCTGCCTTGGCGAAGGCGGGCAGGACCGACGGCAAGCCCGCCAGACGGGCAAGGCGTGCGACGCGCGTGATGCCGACCATCGGCGAGATCAGCACAAGGCGATCCGGTCGCGAAAGTTTTTCGTCGCTGATGGAATCCAGCGCATACATCAAGGCCAGCGCGCCGCCGTTGGAGAAACCGATCAGATGCAACGGTGCGGACGGCCCGGTGCGCGCGCGTGCTTCGCGCACCGCAAGCCGCGTCGCCGCCATCCAGTCCTCCCACTCAACGTCGGTTAGCGCGGCAGGGACAGTGCCATGTGCCGGCATCCTGGGCACGATAGCCACGAACCCCTGGTCGCGGTAGAAGCGCGCGATATGGCGCTGACTGTAAGGGGAGTCCGTCAGTCCATGCAGAAGCACGACCGCACCGACCGGCTTTCCCGTTGGCTCGAGCACAAAGGAACGATTGAAATCCTGCGCAAAGTGCCCTGGATAGACCGGACTGCCCTCAAAGTACCGATTGGCCGGCACACGTTCGGTCGCGTCAAGTTTCCGGGAAACCTCGCGCGTGACGTCGTCGAAGATCCTGGCCTCGGCTGCCAGATACTGCGCCCAGTTGGCGGTCTCGAGTTTTTCCGTGCTCAGTTCATGGGGAACGTAGGTATGCCAGGGCTCGAGCGGCAATCCCCTCTGCGAATCGTAGATGCGGACAGCAAGGAACGTCAGCAAGACCACGCCGAGCAGCGTCCCGCCAATTTTCAAGTATCTAAATACTTTCGCCCGCATGATCGAAACTCTCCAACGGCGATGATGCTGTGAAAGTCGCCTACGGAGCAACCGGGAATGTCCCGCAGACCCATCTGCTTCGCATCTGCGCACGCATCATTCTAGAAGGAGCCAAACATCGAGCCCAGGACAATAACCGCCACCAGGGCGATGAGCGCGCTGACAATCCCGACCATGACGATGTCGAGATAGCTTTCGCGATGCGTCGAGCCACAGACGGCGAGCAGCGTCACGACGGCACCATTGTGCGGCAGGCTGTCAAGGGTACCGGAGCCAATTGCGGCCACCCGGTGCATCAACGCGGGATTTATGCCTTGTTCCGCCGCGATGCGCATATAGGTGTCGCCGAGCGCATCGAGCGCGATCGTCATGCCACCCGAGGCCGAGCCGGTCAGGGCGGCGAGTATGTTGGTTGCCACCGCGAGCGAGACCAGCGGCCCGCCTCCAATTGAAAGCACCCAATCGCGCACCACGGCAAATGCAGGCAGCATCGCGACGACGGCCCCGAAGCCCACCAGGCTGGCGACACTGAACGCCGGCAGGACGGAGGCGTTGGCGCCGGCATCCATGCTCTCGCGCAAGGCCGGCAGCCGCTGGCGATTGAAAATGACAAGCGCAAGGATCGCGGTCGCGAGTGCCACTGCCACCGACCAGACACCGGCAACGGCTGACAGCGAAGTGGCGCCCCAATGCGGTTCCGCCAGGAACGAAAAATCCATGCGCGGCAGAACGACGAGCGACATCAGGAGATTGACACTCACAACAACCGCCAGCGGCAGCACGGCAATGCCAATCGGCACCGGGATTTCGCCGTGACGGCCGTGGCCGATCTCCGCGGGGTCAAATTCGTGCGCGGTCGTCGCCCGTTCCCGGATGATCTGATCGTCGGCGACCGAGCGCGGGGCGATATCAGCACCACCGCCATAGCCCTCACCCGCCCGCCGCGCGGCGGCTTCGCAACGGGTGAGCCACCACAAGCCAAATGCCAGCATGATCGCCGAGGCGATGATACCGAGGCCGGGCGCGGCAAAGGGGGTGGTGCCGAAAAACGGCATCGGAATCGCATTTTGAATCGCAGGCGTGCCGGGAAACGCCGTCATCGTGAATGTCGAGGTGCCAAGTGCGATCGCCGCCGGCATCAGCCGCCGTGGAATGCCGGCAGCCTGAAACAGCGCCTGCGCCATCGGCGCCAAGACAAAGAAGGCGACGAACAGGCTGACGCCGCCATAGGTCACCAATGCACCCGCCAGCACCACCGCGAGTATGGCGCGGCGCGGACCCAGCCGCTCGGTCATGAAGCCCGCGATGGCGGTGACCGAGCCGCTGTCATCCATGAGCTTGCCAAACAGCGCGCCGAGCAGGAATAGCGGGAAGAATTGCGCGAGGAATTGCGCCGCGCTGCCCATGAACGTTTGCGTCCAATGGGCGAGCAACGGCTCCCGGGAGACGGCAGCAGCGATCAGCGCCGCCGCGGGCGCCAACAGCAGCACGCTCCATCCGCGATAAGCCAGCCAGACAAGCAGCCCCAGCGCTAGGAGAATTCCCAGAAGGCCCATGGCATCAGACCTGTTCCAGGAGAACGTCCAGATCGAGGGTGGATTGCTTACCCACATTCGCACCATGCTTGGCCAGGAAGGACTCCGCGCAACTACGACCCTCGGCCTTCAGCATGGTTAGAAAGTCCCATTCCGCATTGAACTTGGAAGACGCGCCAAGCTTGTCCAGCGCCTCACTGGAGATGAGATGAATCCGCATGCCCGCCCATTGTGCCCCCTCGCCGCTGCCGACATCAGCAACCTGACGCAACAGCGCAATCATCCGCAACTCCTTCAGCAGCGTGGCGTTGAAGGAAACCTCGTTCAAGCGGTCGAGGATCTCGCGCGCCGACCGCGGCGTGCCCTGACGTTCAACGGGGTTGACCGCAACAAGCAGTGTATCTTGCGATGTGCACTCACGCACCAATGGGGTGATGGTCGGATTGCCCGTGTAACCGCCATCCCAATACGCCTCGCCGTCGATCTCTATCGCCTGAAACAGCGTCGGCAGGCACGCGGACGCCAGCAGTACATCCGGCGTGAGTTCGTTGTTTCGGAAGACGCGGCCGCGGCCGGTGCGAACATTGGTGGCGGTCACGAACAGGCGGATCTTGGATTTCGCCGCCCGCTCAAAGTCAACGCATTCGGCCAGAATATCGCGCAGCGGATTGGCGCCTCGCGGGTTCAGGTCGTAGGGCGAGAACAAACGCGCTGCCAGGTCGAACGCAACGAAGAATGGCGAGTTGTCCAGTGTCCATCGGCCCATGAGAACATCCATGGGGCTCCGCCGGATCGGGCTGAACCGGGCGGAATGCGAGACGCGCCGCCAGAAATCCGCTAACGCCGCCCGCGCTCCCTCAGGCCCGCCCTTTTCATAGCCATCGACCAGCACCACGGCATTCATCGCACCCGCGGAAGTGCCCGAGATACCATCGATCCGCAGCCATGATTCCTCGAGGAGCCGATCGAGCACGCCCCACGTAAAGGCGCCATGAGAGCCGCCTCCCTGCAAGGCGAGATCGACCAGAACGGTCTCACGGCCAGATTTCGCCGGAGGAGCGGTTTCCATCATACCCTCATGAATTGCTGCGGGTGCTAAGAGCCTAGCGAAATAACCCCTCATCGCCATCGGGTCTTACCCTTAGCGCTCGCCAACGAGATTACCTGAGTGAGTGGCCCAGCCCTCGAGGGTACGGTGTTCGGGTCGTTTGACGACAAGGCTATCGCAACACACGCGGAGGCGAGGATGAGTATCCGACTTGGATGTAGCGCCCTGATCATCGGCGCATTGATGGCTATTGCAATGCCGCAAAATCTGTCGATGGCGCAGTCGGGTGACCCAGGAGCGTCTGCGAAGAATGCGACACCGAATACGAATACGACGCCCCGCAAACATCGCTATTGGCGTCATAGTGGCGGAAGGCATCCGCACTACGGCAGCCGGCGGGTTCGCACCCAAACCTCCAAGACAACGGCAACGTCAGCGACCAAATGAGCCCGCCTGGACTCATTGCGGGCAAGCAACGGCACGCGCCGCGCGACATTGGCTTACTGCCAATTCCAACTGGCGGGATAGAAGAAGACTTGTCTTTGTCAGTTCCCGCCGCCGCAAAGGTCTGCGAATGGATTTGTAGCCACTTCTTGCTTACGGCTACCTGGAGATCGTCGGTCAACGGCAACAGCTTTGGTCCATAGCCGGGTCTGATACGTTGATCAGGCTCTGATCAACGGAGGGCAATTGGAAGAGGCACACCGGTTTGCGCCGCCAACGCCGCACAACTCCGCGTCGCGGCTGCATTCCGCGCTCCGTCAGTACGGTGATCTCGACCTCTCCTTCAACGGCATGGAGCAGTTCGTCCGCTTCCGGGTGATTTTCCGAGGCGTCGGGCCAGTGAAACCGCCAACGAACGCAGCGACATCAAACGTCTGAATTGTTTCGTTCATTTTGTACGCCTTGGAATCCCTTTGTTAAGGCACATTAAGATCCGATCCCGCAGGCGGGTCTTGAAGGAATGTTACCTTCGATCGAGCCCCCGTCTCGGCGGATCCACGCGGCAAACCGCGTCGTACCTGATCACGCTGCCTTTTTTGCGCCGGGAGTTCTCCTGTAATCGGCGATGATGTTGACCTGGATCGAGACCGAAACCGGGCCGCGGTCGTGCGTCACCGAGGGAATTATGCGAAGGCATGTCAGCTTGCCGGCCTGAGTTCAAACTAGTCTCGCTATCCTCGGGACGTACTTAAGGTGAAGGGATTGGCCCTACGCTGCGAAGTCCGTAGAGCGAGAAACCTCCTCCCAAGTGGCGATCTCGGCCTTCATCGCCTCGATTTTGTCCTCGACGAGCTTGAGGGCGTCGGTGCCGAGATAGAGCCGCACGGGCGGATTTTCTGCCTCGACCAGCTTGAGCAGCGCCTGGGCCGCCTTGGCAGGATCACCGGGCTGATTGCCGCTCTTCGCTTGCCTGGCGGCACGGATCGGGTCCATCACCGCGTCGTAGTCGACGATGCTTCGCTCGGCACGGATCATTGAGCGTCCGGCCCAGTCCGTCCGGAACTGGCCCGGCGCCAGTGCCGTCACGTGGATGCCGAGCGGCCTTACCTCCTTGCCAAGCGCCTCGGAGATGCCTTCGAGTGCGAACTTGCTGCCGCAGTAATAGGTGATGCCCGGCAAGGTGATGAAACCGCCCATGGAGGTGACGTTGACGATACGGCCGAAGCGCCGCGCGCGCATGCCGGGCAGCACCGCTTTGATCATCGCGACCGCGCCGAACACGTTGGCGTCGAACTGCCGGCGCATGTCGTCCAACGACGATTCCTCCAGGATACCCTCGTGACCATAGCCGGCATTGTTGACGAGGACGTCGACCGGACCGACCTCTCGTTCCACTTGGGCGACGGCCTCGGGAATAGCTTCGAAGTCCGTCACATCGAGCAGTATGGCGTGCGCGCGACCGGGCGCGAGCGCCATAAATGCTCTCGCAGCTTCTCCGTTGCGCACCGTGCCAATCACGCGATGCCCTGCCGCGAGCCCACCCTCGGCGAAGGCCTTGCCGAGCCCGGAACTGACGCCCGTGATGAGAAAGGTCTTGATATTAGGCATCCTGATAGGGTCATAACCATCCCTCTTTTGCGGCGGCCCGCGGACCAGCCATTTCTTCGGAATACCATTCGACGAAGCCGAGACCGTAATCGATCTCATCCATAGCTTCGGTCAGGCATTTGCCATCTTCCTTCACCATTGGTCCCGCGAACACGTGCTTGTCCGCACGCACAAGCGGTGACGTCGTCAACGCCGATCGGCATCAACACGTCGCACGCCGCGCCTGATGTTCTTCAAGGTAGCGTTCGACGGAATCCCTGTGCTCGGCGGTCTGATGGGCGAGCGTCTGCATCGCTGCGGTTGCATTCAGGCTTCCCGTCAGATCACATCGTTCTGAAAGGCGAAGCAGCCGCTTGGTATATCGCAGTGCGATTCCCGAGCTGATGGCGTCGATAAATTCCAGGCATTGTTCGGCGCGTGATAGCGCGTTGCGAGTAGCGGGCTCATCCATCGTCAGGACGGCAACGGTATCTTCGCGTTCAATCTTCAAGAACGGATGCGTCAAGCGGCTTCTCCCGTGAAAACCACTGAATTGGAAACCAACGCTTCTATCTCGGTGTCGGCAAAGCCGAAGCGCGTGAGGACGTCCCGCGAATCCTGACCCGTGAGGGGCGGTGGTGCTTTGGTGGGCGTAGCGCCGATAGTGCCGAGAGCGAAGCCAGGCATCCGGAAGCGCCCAGCCTTAGGGTGGTCAATCTCGATCTCGATACCGCTCGCAGCGTACTGCTCGGAACCTGCGACCTCCGAATAATCGGCGACGGGGCCCGCCAGAATGTCGGCCTCCCGAAGCAGCGACAGCCACTCGGCACTCGTCCGCTTCCGAAAAATCGGTTGAAGGATCGAGAGCAGCGCCGGGCGCTCGGCAACACGTCCAGCGTTGGTCGAGAACCGGAGGTCCGTCATGAGATCCGCACGATTGATTAGTTCGCAGAGCTTGCGCCAGCGGACATCTTGATAGGCACCAACCATAATCCAGCCATCCAGCGTCGGCAGCGCTTCGTTCACGGCAGCATAGGGTGCCGCGCTGCCAGTTCGCTCCGGCAGACGTCCCGAATTGAGATAGGCAGCCAGATTGAGCTGTTGGAGCATCAACATGGAATTGTAGAGGCTGACGTCGAGGTGGGCGCCTTGTCCGGTGGTGTCCCGGCGCCGCAGGGCGCCCAAGATCGCCATCGCGGCGAAGAGCGCGCCCGCCATATCAGCGAGCGGTAGCGGAACCTTTCCTGGGCTTCCGTCAGGTGCGTTGATGCCGCTCATGACGCCGGTCACGGCCTGAATAATCCCGTCGACGCCGGGTCGATCGCGCCAAGGCCCGGCCTGCCCGAAAGCCGAGAGGGAGCAAGTGATCAGGTCGGACCTTATCGCGCTCAGGGCCGCATGGTCTATTCCCAGCCGGGTCGCGACCCCAGGGCGGAAGTTCTCCACCACGATGTCTGTCCGCAGCACCATGCGCCGGATCGTTTCGATCCCCTCGGGCCGCTTGAGATCGATACTCAGGGCGAGCTTGTTTCGATTTGAAGTCAACGCGGTCAGGCTTTCGCCGTTCTGCCACGGCGGGCCGAGTGAACGTGCAAGCTCGCCGCCGAGAGGCTCGACCTTAATGACCATCGCGCCCATGTCCGCGAGCCACATTCCGCAGACGGGACCGGCAATCAGCTGGCCGAAATCGAGTACCGTAATCCCGGAAAGGGCGTTTTCGAGCATGGGGGACTCCGCTAGTCGGGAAAGCTGTCGGCTCGGGACCAATTTCTCTTGCATCAGGTTGCCCCTGACCCACAATCGACTAAACTTGCTCAATAGTTGAGATAATTAGAACATTGAGGCATGCGAGAACTCCCCCCACTAAATGCGTTGCTCGCATTCGAGGTCGTAGCGCGCACGGGAAGCGTCAGGACAGCCGCAGACGAGCTGTTCGTGACGCCCGGCGCCGTCAGTCGACAAATCCGGCTGCTGGAGGATCACTTCGGCGTACCGCTGTTCGCACGCCAAGGCCGGGGGCTGGAGCTGACGTCCGTAGGGGCCGCCTATTACGAGCGTGTCACGACACACTTTGATGGCCTGCGGCGCGCCAGTGCGCTGCTGCATTCGTCATCGGGACGCTCGGTACTGAGACTATCCGCACGCGGCGTTCTCTGTTGAAGTCGCGCCGACCACCGACCTTGCGCGCACGTCAGGCCTAGCTGACGGCCAGCCGCACGGCGTGACGCACCGGCAGGGCGGTTCGCAGCCGCCGAAAAACGGCAGGGTCGTCGAGCCGGAGCGCGCAGCCCGGGCTGACCTGCCTCCGCGTCGTCGTTGGACCTGGTGGGCCGCGCTTGGCGAAGCGGTCGCGGCGCTGCTGACGCATTGGCGCCGGGAGTGGGAAATCCGAAGGGCAGTCATGGTTCTGGCCAAATACGACGATCGTACCTTGCGAGATATCGGCATCAACGGCCAAACGGACATCGAGCGGGTGGTGAGGTACGGCCGTGATTAGTGACGCCGTCTACCTCATAGTTGCCGGACTTGGCTTCTACCGCGCTACGGTCCGCTCCATCATCTCGCGCGGTCTGAGGAGCGGCCCGATAAGTCGCAATTGCCCGGATGGGCGATCGATGCGGCGGCGAGACGCCGCCGCATCACCCTCCGCAGGATGGTTAGGGCTCGGGTCCGCTTCGTCCGAACGGCGCGTGGGCGCGCTCAATCCCTCCTGTATCCGGACAGCTGGCCAGGGGCGTCTGCATCTCCCGTACACGCTAAGTCGCAGTCGGAAGACGCAGGATTACAATGATCGCCAGCCGTTACGTTAGGGCGGCTATCGTCCTGGCGGTCGTTAGGTCGGGTTCATCGCAGCGAAGATCGTGTCATAGTTTCCGTTACGTTCGGCCCAGCGTCTGGGATAGTCGCGCTCCAGTAGCAGTTCACCTCGAGTGAAGTTTTTGCTCCTCGAGCATTTGCATCAGTTCCGTCATGTATGCGCCGAGAGCCATTGCACGTGGGTCGACGGCCTGCTGAGCGCCGGTCAGTGCCGTCTGCACGTAAGGGAGGGGACAATTCGAGCACTTCGATAGGGAACTTGCGGAGTTGATGCCGCAGCGATGTCAGCCAGGAATGCAGGAACGCCTTGCTTGCGCAGTAGGTAGGAGAATTCTGCGAGGGGCACAAAAGCAAGCGCGCAGCTAGTCGCCATAATGGCCGCCTCGCGCTGCCGCTTAAGGATCGGCAGAATTGCCGCCGTCACCCTTAGCACACCCAGAATGTTAGTCTGGACGATTGCCTCGGCGTCTGAAGGATTCCAACCATCGGAGGCCATGTCCTCCGGTCGCGAGATGCCTGCATTGGCAATCAGTACGTTCAAATCAGGAAAACGAGTACCGGCGTCATCTGCCAGGCGAGCCGAAGAGTGTGGGTCATCGAGGTCGATAATATGCCAACCATGCCGGGATGCGCCAGGGTGATTTCATCAAGCAGACTTTGTCGCCGTCCAGCCACGATCACGCGGTTGCCCCGATCGTGGAACGCTTCCGCGAGCTTGCGTCCGATACCGCTGGTGCCACCAGTGATAAGAATGGTGTTGCCGGTCATTTTCATGGTTCTACCTTTCCAGTTCGTGTCTAAGGAAAGGCTACGGCGTAGCTCGATTCTTCGGGAGAAGACGATCGCGAGAGACGGCACAAAACACGTGGAATCCCACGTGTAGTCCGATCAGCGCGAAAGTATTAGAAGGATAGCGTACCGTAAGCCTCTTGCACCGAGATCTCCCTGCTGGGGCCTTCTCGAAAAGGTGCGTTGGATTACGGTAACGCCTACGACAGCTAAGTTCGAAGCTACAACAATCTGAATAATGTCATGTCGCCTCTCTGTCAACGGATGGGCGGTCCGATGATCGCTCTGCTCGCGGCGGGCGACCAAGTCAAGAGTCATGACTTGGGTGAGGGTATAGGGGTGCGTCGTGGTTGCGATCTCGAGCATCATCATCATTGCATCGAAATCGCCATAGCCTACAAATCGACGTTGCTCGGCACTCGGCGCAAGGCCCATCAACTTGTCAACCAGACCGCGGCCTCTCCAGGTCCAGCCATGAAGAGCAGCCAGCGATAATAATCTGCGAGCTCTTCCACTTTCGGTGCGAGGCCAGCCTCGGGACATACTTCGGCGAGATAGGCGCAGATCGCAGCCGTCTCTGTAATGAGCTTACCCCGGTGCGTCAGGGCCGGCACCTTGCCGATCGGGTTGATCGTGCTATATGCCGGCCTCTGCACCTCTTCGAAGGTGAGAACCACGGTTTCATAAGGACGCCCTGTTTCTTCAAGCATCCAGCGGGCGATACGTCCACGGGACACGGGATGGGTATAGAAGGTCAAGTCGGACAACTACGCCTCCTGCAGCAGGTCAAACTCATGGATCAAGACATTCCGAAGAACAGCCATTTTATGATCGTGCCCGTAATTGTGTTGTGACAGACGATTGCGCATGCAGGACAGAAGACTTTGCGTGCGGCCCGTCGCTTGGGCTGCTGCCTGCCTGTTGCAACCCGCCGTTCCCCTGAGAAAGCAACAGCTTTCCGGCCTGAGCGTAGTGGCGTGCGTGCACGCCTGCGTGTTGCGCGGCGGTTTGCAAGTCGCGCAGTCTTCGCTGCAGCGGCGATGAACTGGAGACAGCGGCGGCGCCCGCCAGCGCGAAACAATCTGGGTCACCCGAAGACACGCTTCGGTCACCCATATCATCGATTGAGTTGCTTCCGGCGAGTAGCGCGTCGCCGCTGAGCGTGCCAGCAACAGCGTGGCGCCAGTGGCTGGCAATTTGAGCGTCGCACACCACCTGAGCGGCGCGGAAATCGGCCTGAGCACGGCCGAGTTCGTAGTGGAAGATCTCGGAATCTCGCATTGATACGGCCGCGCGTTGTTGCTTCCTGCCGCTTTGCGCTATGGCGACAATGTCGTCGAGCGCGCCTTCAGCCATTCCTAACGCAATCGGACCATTCCACAGCGCGCAATCTGCATTGGAGAGCTGTAGAGCGGTCCCGGGAGACAGGGTTGAGCGGCGGCCATATCGATGACGTTTTCTGCCGGCAAGACAACGTCCTTGAGCACGACGTGATGGCTGCCGGTGGCCCGCAGTCCAGGGCGCGCCATGTATCCTCGATCTGCCAGTAGCGAGCGGGCAGGCACACGGCGCGCATCGCTGGAATTCCGGCGGTCAGGCCTGGAACAGGCTTTCCGCCTTCGGTCAGCACACACAGAGTGCTGTGATCCAGTCCGCGTCCTCACACCCGCTCACGAACGGCCATCTGCCATTCACCCGCAAACCGCCGGCCTTTGCGACGGCTATTCCCAGAGGTTGGCCTGCTCCAGCGCAAAGTTGATCAGGGCCATCTCGATAGACTTCGTTATAGGTCTCGCGCGTCAGGAGTGGTAGCAGCAGGGATGTTCCGCTAGCAACCGCGCCTACCCACCCCGTCGAGCCGTCGATTTTGAGGAGCCTTTGGAGAATACACGCGATCGTAGGTAGATCGAACTCCAAGCCGCCGTGAATTTGGGGCGCGGCCATCCGGAAGAACTCCGACCGACTTGAGCATCTGAATGATATCGGCCGGAATGCGCCGCGCCTCTTCAGCTTCGGCGGCTCGCGCCGCGATTATCGGAGCCAGACCGTCGAGTTCCGAGAGAATACGATCCGCCGCCTCGTTGTTGGTGCTCTGCATGACCAATTATTTCCTTATTTCCGTTCACTCGTCTGCACGTACGCGCGGCTCTGTGATGTCAAACTGCTTGTCCGAGATGGAAGATGATTTGATGTTGGCCAGTGCGCCAGCATCGACATTCGCGGCGGAAGTTAACGACCGAGTGGCGGGATCCGCATCCGTTGACGTCGCATACTCAATTCCTTCGATTGGATTGCAAAGATCAAGCGCTATGATATCTGCTCCGGCCTTTACCAAAATGAACGGCATGACTACGGCCTTGTCCTCGACCTGCTCCTGTGACGAGCGCGACCTTTCCGACAAGCTTTTTCATACGTTTAACCTCTGAGTTGGAAGAGCATGAGCGCAGCGCAGATTTTATCCGCGACGACATCCGGCGTTTTTGATTAGGTTTCAGCTCTAGCCAAGGAGAAGTTTCCCCGCCTGCGCATAGTGACGCTGATGGACGGTGGCGTGTTGCGCGCCGGTCTGCATGTCGCGCAATCTTCGCTGCAGTGGTGATGAGTTGGCGATCGCGGCGCTGCCAGCCAGCGCGAAGCAAGTCTGGACCACCCGTAGACACGCTTCCGTCACCCAAATCATGGATTGGGTTGCTTCCGCGAGCAGGGCGTCGCTATTTAGCGTGCCGGCAAGAGCGTGCCGCCAGTGGCTGGCTGTTTGAGCGTCGTACATTGCCTGGGCGGCGCGGAACTCCGCCTGCGCACGGCCAAGCTCGTAGTGGAAGATTTCCGAGTTCTGGCATCGCCACGGTCGCGCGCTGCTGCCTTCTACCGGTTTGCGCTATCGCGATCATATCCTCGAGCGCGCCTTCAGCCATTCCTAACGCAATCGGCCCATGCAGCAGCGTCGCAATCTGCATTAGAGGAGCGGTGTAGAGCGGTCCCGGAGACAAGGTCGAGCGGACGCTTCGATGGCATTTTCTGCCGGCACGAACACATCTTTGAGCACGATGTGGTGGCTGCCGCTGGCCCGCAGTCCGGGGGATTGCCAGGTATCCTCGATCTGCCATTGGCGAGCCGGCAGGCACACAGCGCACATCGCCGGAACGCCTTCGGCCGGACCTGGAACAGGTTTCCCGTCTTGGGTCAGCACGCAGACTGCTGCGATCCAGTCTGCGTCCTCACACCCGCTCGCAAACGGCCATCTTCCATTCACCCGGAATTCACCGGCCTCTGCGACGGCTGTTCCGCAGGCTGGCCCAATCGTGCGAAAAGGCGATCAGGACCATTTCGATAGACTATTGCCCTCGTCGCTACCTCGTATTGCGCCTCTC
>CAWBRL010000010.1:0-44247 GCA_963791165.1 uncultured Alphaproteobacteria bacterium
TAAACTTTTCCCAAGTAGCTACTCTCGACCGACCGCTGTTGGCGCGAAGCGGCCGTTCGTGGTCCGTCACGAAACGCAGGCGCGAAGGGCGAAGAGCGCTATATCCGTTTCCGGTCGCTAACGGACGCAGCACCGGCTCTCTGGGCGATATCGGGCTTTCACGACGCACTCCGAAGGTGGCTTTAGCACGTCTGATCGCGGCGACTAAGGCAATGGATGGTCTCGACGAACCAGCAGCGCTCGACGCCACATAGAGACCGGCGATTAACGTCGGATCATCGTGTGGGCGTACCAACGCATCTAAGATAGAGCATCTGGAAAGAGCTCAGCATGACGACGCTCCGTAGCGCCACTAGAGACAATGTTACGGCCGATTGATCAATCCGCGGTCTGCCGTTTGGGACGGCCGGTGAGCGAGAAGCAATCGCGAGTTTTCCTCTGCCAGTCATCTCTCAGTGACCATGGCTTAGGCGGCGGCTCTGCGATCAGGGTGTAGGTCGCGGAATTTTCGCAATTCTTCGGCATAGGCCGAGAGAAGCGTCTTCACCGATAACGCGATTCCTTCGGCCTTTAGACCGATCTTCTGTGATTGGTTGTAGTGCTGCTCCGTGACCGGCGCGAGTTTCTCGCGTTCTTTCGTCTTACCAGTCGAGGACTTGTGCCCCAGAATCGCCGTGGCGGCGCCGCCGAGGCGCTTGTCGTCAGAAAGTCGTGATCGTGCGTCTGCAGTCGTGCGGCGTCCATCTTTCGATCCCATACAGCGCAAAAAGATCGGGGCGCTCCTTTTTAGGTTTCGGCCTCGGTCCAGGTTTCCCTTTTCGATCGGACTTCTGCTTCACTGTATGATCGTAGACCCGGCCCTGGAGCCGGTACATCAGGAGATTGAGGGCCGCCTGCGTGATGTGTTTCGCCGGATCGCGCCCCGTGAACATCCACTTCGATCTACCTCCCGATCGGGAGTAGAATTTGAGAAGTATCTTCAGCGCCTCGGGCGGTATCGGCAGCGAGTGGGGGCGACCGCCGTCCTTCCCGCCCTTCATTTCCTGCGCAGTCCAGTTCGCGATCTTCCAACCGCGAAGCTTGCGTTCGACCTTTGCGGCGTCGAAGAGCCTGTCGGGACGCAATAGGAGGAAGGCGCCGGATCTCTGAGCCGTCAGGCAGACGCCCCACAACGCACCGAGCGTGCCGGGATACGTTTCATGTTCACCTTCGGCAAGATGCGTGAATTTTTCGGCGATGACGAGCGTGCGCGCGATTTCTTCGACTGAGGGAGACCTACGGTCCCGACGTCGCGCCACTCAACGACGTTGCTCCCGAGGCCCTCGTCCTGACTCAACTCTACCGCCCTTGCGATAAGGTGGTCGGTCAATCGGAGAGACTTGCGGTGATACTTCGGTACGTTCGGCATCAGGTCAAAAACTCGTACAACGATCGTACAAAAACAGCTATCAGAACAGAAATAGGTTCATGTCCGTTCAAGATCCCTATTAGCATGGAATATCGCTTATTTTCAATGTCTTAAGAGTGATGATTGTTCTGCGGGCGTGATTAATGAATCGTTTTCCCAAGCTGCATACGAGGGTTCGATTCCCTTCGCCCGCTCCATGCTTCCCGTTCATCCGCGCCGCATGACTGCTTGGATCCCGCCTACGGATGGGTTGAGCGCGAGTGGCGTTCGGCCATGCTTGTGGATTTCATAACAGCGATCGATGCATGTTTGCGGCGCGCATTTCCTCGCGCCCATGCTGATCCCTGACACGTATCGGTCGACCCCATTTGCACGCTGTGTGTAAACGCAAGCGTGATTGAGACGAGTGATGTAGTTCGCATTTCAGCCCGCTTGTTGTGGCAGGATACTACCGCAACGACGGTTGAGTGGCTCGCTTGATGGTCCACGGGTGCGACGACGAATGAGCGCCGAGAGCTTCGTTCGCTGCACCGGCAGGATTTTGGACTGTGTTTCGCACGAACAGGAAAGCAACAGTCTTGTCTAAAAGGACAGTCGCTCAGAAAAGGGGCTCCCATTTTCCCTGGAATCTGGCCTCCTTAGGTCGCCGGGAAGTTCGTATGATTCGCGAATTGATGTCAGTCCACAATGGAGGCTGCCATGAAAGCGTTCGATCGCGTGCTGACCACATTCGGCATTCTACTCTTGATGTCCTTTCGTGCTGATGCGCACGATCCGTCGATGCCGCACCACGAGTGGTTCAATGCGCAGGAAATGAATCCGGCCGCGCAGCAGCGGCTCGGTGTTCCCTGGAAGTCATGTTGCGACAACGGCGACGTGTTCAAAACCCGCTTCAGGGTGGGTGAAGATCACTCAGACCAGTGGCAATACCTGAAGGATGGACAGTGGAGAGCGATTCCGCCTGACATCATCAAGGAAGAGGATACGCCGGACCATCTGCCCGTGCTGTTCATCAACAGACACACGGGAATGGAACTCTGCTTCTTCGTGCCGAAGGGTGGATTGTGATGCCTTAGCCCTGCCGCCGGTTCGACCCGCCGACCACGCGCGACAGCCCTATCTTTCGCGAGCGATCGCGCGTAGGGTTGCCCCGTCGCAAGACGATGGCGCTGAACCTTAGAGTGGACTGCGGGCAGACCCGGGGGCAGTACCCGGCGCCTCCACCTTAGCAGCTTGAGCTTAAAGGTCTCATCCCGGTGAGATCGATTCTGCCGGAAGGCCGAATCCCAGGGCTGCTAGGGCGGGGGCGAACCAGGATCGATGGTCGCAAAGAAACTCTGAATTGTGCTCGGCATGATACCGCCGTTATCGGGTCAAAAACCTAAATGCAAACGATAACGTTGCATTGAACGAAGTGCGCCTCGCGGCGTAACCTGTTCGGGGTTGGTCCACCTGGCAACAGAACGGCCATCGCCGCGTCAGCCTTCGGGTTGGCGCGGCTTTTATTTGTGGCCCGGCATGGTCCTCGCGCGTTGGCTTCAATTTCCGTTTCTGCCGTGATAGGCAGGCGCCATAACAAAGGAGTGCGCGTTGACCCAGGCGATCACTTCCGCTGACACTCCCCGCAACAGCCTGCTCATGGTCGCTGCCGGCGGCTTGGTGTCCGGCATTCTCACGCCGCTGCTACCGGCGCTGATCGACCAGGTCGTCGGCCTGCCCGGACAATTTCGCATTTCGCTGATCGCGGTGCCGTTCGCCGTGCTCGTTTTCATTCTGGTGCGGCGGTTCAGCGCCAATCCGGGGTGGGCGGCAGGGCTTGCCGCGATCATCACGATGGTCGCCTTTGTCTGCGCGGTGAATGCGGCGATCTTCATCGACGGGCAGGCCGCGGGGGCCGCGCCGATCATGCGGTATCTGCTCGCGGGATTGACGGGCGGTCTGGTCGGGACGGCCGTGATGGCGCTCGGGATCGGCTTGCTGCCGGCGGGGCCGCGCGCTGCCGCCGCGTGGTGGCCGATGCTGATCACGGGCACGCTGGCAGGCACACTGCTGGCGCTCGACAATGCGCTTGGCCTTGATCGGACCTCGTTTCTCTATCCAGTCTGGCAGGCTGGTGTCGCGGTGCGGCTGACGATGGTCCTGCGCCGGATCAAGTCGTTCTGAGAGGCCATTCCGGGGCGCGCCTCGCGCGAGCCCGGAATCCATCAGGCCGCGCTCTCTGGAGCGGAATGGATTCCGGGCTCGTGCTTCGCAGGCCCCGAATGACGAAAAACTGCGCTACGGCTCAATCCTGAGCACCGCTTTCATATTGGGATGGTACCGGCAGTAATACTCCACCGTGCCCGGCTTCTTCAGGACCGACGTCACGGTTTTCTTCGGCGGCATCGTCACGTCGAAGTCGCCGTTGCGAGCGGTCGCGGTGTGCGCGAACACGTCCTTGTTGATCCATTCGATGGTGTCGCCGACTTTTGCTGAAACATCGGCAGGCGCGAACACCAGATCCTGCATCGTGATTTGAATTGTCGCCGCCTGCGCCGGGACGGCTATCGTGCCGAACAGCAGGGCAATGAAGACCGGCAGATGGCGTCCCGGAAGCATGGCGGTCTCCTACTTCAGGCCGGCAGCGACATGTTCGGCGTGCTGCTGGTGGCCCTGAAAGATCTTCAGGCCGGTCTGCAGCAGGCTCTTCAGCTCGGCATTGCTGGCCGACGGAATCAGCTGCGTCTCCAGCGCGCCATTGACGGCCTTGTGGTAGGCGACCTCGTTGGCGACATAGGCCTTGTCGTATTCGGCGCCCTTCAGCTTGTCGAGTTCGGCAAGCTTGTCGGCGGCCTGCTTCGACAGCGCCTTGCTGGTGTCGTTGTCTTCCGGCGTCACCTTCAGTTTCTTGACGAGGTCTAGCGCCTGCTTGTTCACGGCCTCATGGTCGCGCACCATGTCTTGCGCGAACGCCTTGACGTCCTTATTGCCAGCTTTCGTGATCGCCTGCTTGGCGGCGGCGATGTCGATGACGCCAGCGGTGTAGGCGATATGGGCGATCTGCGGGTCGGTGGGCTTTGCGCCTTGCGCCAGCGCGGCGCTGCCGAGAAGGCTCAATGCGGCAATCGCCGCGCTCAATCGTACGAACATGTCTGACACTCCTGTGGCGCCGCGCGCGAAGGGCCGGCGCATGTTGGTTGCACAGGAGTTGGATGGTGGAAGCGCGAAGAGGTCCCCGGGAAATTAATCGAACCCCAGCCGCTTCAGAACGGCGTCCGTCAGCCGTTCGCAACGCTTGCCGGCAAAGGGAAATGCTTGCATCACCACGGGGCCGATCTTCTTCTCGACGATGTTGCGCAGCATGTTGCGGGCGCGGTGCAGCCGGCTCTTCACCGTCTCCGGCTTCAGCGAGAGAATCTCGGCGGTTTCCTCCACGTTCATCCCCTCGATCACGCGGGTGATGAAGACGAGGCGAAACGCCTCCGGCAATTCATCGATGGCGTGTTCGACGACAGCTTGAATTTCACGCTGGGCCATGGATTTTTCCGGATCGGCGGCGGCGGAGAGGGGGAACTGGATGATCTCGGCTTCGAGCGCGCCTTGCGGCAACGCGTCCAACTCCACGGCGGGCCGCCGGCGGCGCAGCCGGCCCAGCGCCTCGTTCATGGCGATCCGCGACAGCCAGGTCGAGAGGCTGGAATCGCCGCGAAAACTTTCCAGATGCGTGAAGGCGCGGACGTAGGCCTCCTGCACGACATCCTCGGCCTCGCCGTCGTTGCGCAGGATGCCGCGGGCGAGCCGGTAGAGCCTGCGGTTGTTCGCCTGCATGATGGCGCGGACCGCCGTCTCGTCACGCGCCAGCGCCCGCCGCACCAGTTCGGCATCGCCGGTGTCGAGGGGCGCGCTTTGCGGTATGTGTGCCTGGCGCATGATGATCCCACCAATAACAGGGTATTGGGGTTGGATGCGGCAAACGCCAGCAGGTTCCCGAAATTTTTCGCCTACCCCACCTGACGCACTGTCACGCGCCCGGCGGCACCTGATCGAGGAATCCGGTGATGCTGCGGATGCGGCCACCGCTGAGCACCGCGAAATCGGTGCCCTTGATCGGGCTGTCGGCGCCATCGGGGCCCAGCCCCCACGAAAAGCGGACGTGGTCGCCAAAGCCGTTGGGTTCGCCGATCAGCTTGAATTTGAAATCCGGAAAGCGTTGCTGCACGCCAGATATCAGCGCGTCGACGCCGTCATGCCCATCGCCGGACATCAGCGGATCGACGTAACGGGCGTCGGCTGTCCAGTTCGCCGCCAGCATTTCGCGGCGGCGGCCGGGCGTCCGCTCGTTCCACAGGTCGATATAGCCGCGGGCAATCGTGTTGACATCGGTCATGTTGCTCTCCTTCGTTGCAGCCGAACGGATCGGCGACCAAGCCATAGAAAGTCGGCGCGCGCCGATCGATTACCTCGGAGGTCAAGGACCGACCTCGGAGGCATTCGAATTCGCCGCGCGGCGCAGGACAGAGAAGGTGCATGTCAGTAATTATTGCAGGGACGAAGATTTCCGGCCTCGGCATCGCCACGACGGCGGTGCCCAAACAATACCCGCACATCGTCAGGGAGTTTCCCGACGTCAAGGACGTGCATCGCTGGGGAACGCTGAATCTGCGGCTGGCGTACCCGCTGCGCATCCTCAATCCCGACTATACGACGTCGCCGATCGAGTGGGAGCCGGGATTCAAGGAGCAGTTCAGCCTGACGCGGGTGGAGCTGGAGCCGTGCGCCACGGCGAAGCCGCAGCCGGCCTGGGTCTACGCCGCGCACCGGTCGCCGCATCGCGCGAACACGCTCTTCATCGAGCTGCTCACAGCAACGATCGAGGTCGAGAACGGCGACCGCTTTCTGGTTCACCTGCCAGACTACAGATATTCATCCTGCATCGTGCTGTGAACGCGAGCCGGAATCGGAAATGGCCGGGACGAAGCCCGGCCATGACGAAAAGGAGCTTTGGTGTGGTCGGGCTACTTCGCCGCGACCACCATGATCTCGACATTGTACTGGGGCGCGGCGAGCTTGGCCTCGACGGTCGCGCGCGCCGGGGTGTTGCCGGCCGATACCCAGCCGTCCCACACCGCGTTCATTTCGGGGAAGGTCTTCATGTCGGTGATGTAGATCGTAGCCGACAGCAGCTTCGACTTGTCCGTTCCGGCCTTGGCGAGGTGACCGTCGATGATCGAGAGAATATCCTGGGTCTGTTCGGTCACGCTCTTGCCGGCGGTCTTGCCGGCGACGACGCCCGCGAGATAGACGGTGTTGCCGTGGACGACGACCTGGCTCATGCGGGGGCCGGTTTCGAAACGCTGGACAGTCATTTTGTTCTCCTGAAAAGGGGGCGGCGCTTCTTAGCGTGCTCATGTCCTGCGCGCCACTGCGTTATTTGCATCGATGGCACCGATGCGTCGTTTAGCCCGCCGCCTTCGCCGCCGCCCGTCCCGCGTTCCTGCCCGAGAACAGGCAGCCGCCCAGGAATGTGCCTTCCAGCGAACGATAGCCGTGCACGCCGCCGCCGCCGAAGCCGGCGGCTTCGCCTGCGGCGTAAAGTCCCGGGATGATCTGGCCGTTCGCGCCGAACACGCGCGAATCCAGGTCGGTCTCGAAGCCGCCCAGCGTCTTGCGGGTCAGGATGTTGAGTTTGACCGCGATCAGCGGGCCGTGGTCGGGATCGAGGATGCGATGCGGCCTCGCGGTGCGGATCAACTTGTCGCCGATGTAACGCCGCGCATTGTGGATGTTCATCACCTGCGCGTCCTTGACGTAGGGGTTCGACATCTCGCGGTCGCGCGCCTCGATCTGTGCCGTGATGTGATCGAGCTTGAGCAGATTGTCGCCGGACAGCGCGTTCATGGCGCTGACCAAGTCGCCGAGATTGTCGCGCACGATGAAGTCGGCGCCTTTTTCCTTGAACGCTTCCACCGGCGCCGGGGCGCCTTTGTTGGTGGCGCGCTTGATGGTCATGCGCCAGCTCTTGCCCGTGAGGTCTGGATTTTGCTCCGAGCCGGAGAGCGCAAACTCCTTCTTGATGATGCTCTGGGTCAGGATGAACCAGGAATAATCGTAGCCGGTGCTCATGATGTAGTGCAGTTGCCCGAGCGTATCGGAGCCTGGAAACAGCGGCGCGGGCAGGCGCTTGCCCGTGGCGTCGAACCACATCGAGGACGGGCCGGGCAGGATGCGGATGCCGTGGCGCGGCCAGATCGGATTCCAGTTTCGGATGCCCTCGACGTAGTGCCACATCCGGTCGCGGTTGATCAGCCGCGCGCCGGCCGCCTCGGTGATGCCGATCATACGCCCGTCAACATGCTCAGGGACGCCGGAGATCATCTGCTTCGGCGGCTCGCCCAGCCGCTTCGGCCAGTTCTGCCGGACCAGATCGTGGTTGCCGCCGATGCCGCCGGAGGCGACGATCACGGCCTGCGCGCGTAAGGTGAAATCGCCAATGATCTTGCGCGAGGAACTCCTGCCGCGCTCGATGGGATCGGGTTCGAGCACCGCCCCGGCGACGCCTTCAACTTTGCCGTTCGTCATCACAAGTGTGTCGACGCGGTGGCGAAACCTGAACGTTAGTCGGCCAATCCTCTCGGCCTCGCGCGCACGCCGCTCGAACGGCTCGACGATGCCGGGGCCGGTACCCCAGGTGACGTGAAAGCGCGGCACCGAATTGCCGTGACCCATCGCGTCATAGCCGCCACGTTCGGCCCAGCCGACCACCGGAAAGATACGGTGCCCCATCGCGCGCAGCCAGTCGCGCTTTTCGCCGGCGGCAAACGCGACATAGGCTTCGGCCCAGCGCTTCGGCCAATGGTCGTCGTCGCGGTCGAAACCGGCGGTCCCCATCCAGTCCTGCAGTGCGAGATCGTAACAATCCTTAATGCCGAGCCGGCGCTGTTCGGGGGTATCAACCAGAAACAATCCGCCGAACGACCAAAAAGCTTGTCCGCCAAGGCTTTGCTCGCCTTCCTGATCGACGACAATGACGCGCTTGCCGCTGTCGGCGATTTCCGTCGCCGCGACCAGCCCCGCCAGTCCGCCGCCGACCACGATTACGTCTGCGTCATCAGCCATCGCTTCCTCCCCTTGCACTCGTCGATTCAAGACCGCCACATCGTGCGTGGTCAACGGCAAATGGTCCTTGCATGTGACCGCACCGCCACCCGGGCGGTGCCGCCGTGTTCCAGTTTGGGATCTGTTCGCGTGGAGGGTGCAGCGGCCCGGCAACACTTGATTTGAATTTGTTTCGGGTAGCCTCGTCTGCCTAGACAAAAACGTGATCTCGAACGACGCTACGCCAGTCTTGCATCACCAAGACAGTCAGATTCGGTTTCGACATTCTTCGACTGGGGCTGGAATAATGAAGCTGGTGACCGGGTTGCTTGCAGCGGTGCTGCTGCTGGCAGGGGTAGGAGTGAGCCACGCGGTGGTCCGGATTGCCGATGATCGCGGTGGCCGGATCGGTACCTATGTCGACAAGTATCAGGGCCTGCGCACCTCGGGCGAAACCGTGATCATCGACGGCCTGTGCGCCTCGGCCTGCACCATCGTCCTCGGTGCGGTTCCTCACGACCGCATCTGTGTGACGTCGCACGCCAATCTCGGCTTCCATGCCGCCTGGGATTTCGGCGCCAACGGCCGCGCGGTCACCAATGCCGAAGCGACCCAGATGCTGTATTCGATGTATCCGACGCCGGTACGGAAGTGGATCACGGCACGCGGCGGGCTGAAGCCGCGCATGATCTTCCTGCGCGGCAAGCAGCTGCAGGCGATGTACAAGCCCTGCTACCTCGACGCCCAGGCCTCCAGCAACAGGCCGGCATCGCGCTAACTCCCGAAAATCCGCCCCATCAACTCATGGTTCGAGACGCGCGGCTTTGCCGCGCTCCTCACCATGAGGACCGCATCAAGACCTCATCTCAGGAAAAAGCGCACTTGCGCTTATTCCGAAGGAGCGGCACCTTCGCCGCGTCTCGAAGGATGCAGCCCTTTCCCTCCGCATGACGTGATGTCAGGCGCGGCCATTCCGCTTGCCTGCAACGGGAACTGGCCCTATCTGAACCCCATGGTTCAGCCGATCTCCACCCAACAGGGAATGATGGCGGTAACCCGGCCCCAGGGCAGGGTCGCGGCCATGATTGTTTGGGGCGCCGCCGGCCTCGGCGCGCTGGTCGTGCTCGCCGCGGCTGCATTGTGGTTCCATTACGGCACCGCGGTGTTTTTCGAGATGATCGCCGCCGGTATCTCGGCCTGCTTCTGATCGGCGAATTAAGGAATCCCACAATGGACCGGACCACCCGCCCGCTGGTGATCATCGCTGCCTTTGCCGGCAGCCTGGTGGTTGAACTCGTGATCATGTTGTGGGCGCTGGGAGGCTTGCGCACCGTTACCGCGCCGGCCGCGATCGGCGGGCCGTTTCAACTGACCGATCAGGCCGGCCAGGCCGTCACCGAGAAGAATTTGAAGGGCAAGCCGACGCTGATCTTCTTCGGCTTCACGCACTGCCCCGATGTCTGCCCGACCTCGCTGTTCGAGATTTCCGAGGTGCTGAAGGCGATGGGCAGCGACGCCGACCGGGTCAACGCCTATTTCGTGTCGGTCGATCCGGAGCGCGACACGGCCACGGCCATGAAGGACTATCTCTCGAGCTTCGATCCGCATCTGAAGGGGCTGACCGGCGATCCCCAGGCGGTGGCAAAAGTGCTCTCGGCCTACCGGGTCTATGCCAAGAAAGTTCCGCTCAAGGACGGCGACTACACCATGGACCACACCGCGCTGATCTATCTGATGGATCGGGAGGGGCAGTTCGTCGCGCCCTTCAACCTGAAACGGACGCCCGAGGAAGCCGCCAAGGACCTGAAGCGGTATCTCTGAGCGGCATTGTCTTGCCCGGCGCCGAATAGCTTAAATCGGCCCTCGCTTCGCAGGCCGGATGGTCTATAAGGCCATCGAATTCCGTAGCAAATTGTCGCAATGCCAGATCCGACTGCTCCGCCTTCCCGTGCGCGACTGCCTCGAACCGCCGGCGCCCAGCTGGTGGGGATCGCGATGGCTGCTGCGCTGGCTGTGGCCGCGCCCGGGACGGTTCGCGCCCAAACGCCGGCCCGCCCCGCGGTCGAGGCCGCCCCGCAGACGGTACCCGGTTTCTGGGATCCGCGACGGCGGCCGGACCGGCCGGACATGTCACGCCTCACGGTTATCCGGTTTCTGACCGAGACCGACTACCCCCCGTTCAACTTCACCGGCCCGGACGGCAATCCCGCCGGCTTCAACGTCGATCTGGCGCGCTCGCTCTGCGACGAGATCAAGGTCACCTGCACCATCCAGATGCGCCGGTTCGAGACGCTGGTCGACGCAATCACGAGCAATCGCGGCGACGCCATCATCGCCTCGCTGGCGGTGACGCCGGCCTTGCGCGCCCGGCTCGATTTCACCGATCCCTATTACCGCGCGCCGGCGCGCTTCGTGTCGCGCCGCGACGCTGTCATGCCGGAGATCCGCCCCGAATATCTCGAAGGCAAGAAGCTCGGTGTCATCGCCGGCACCTCGCACGAGGCCTATCTGAAGGCGATGTTCACCGACGCCGAGATAAAGTCCTATCCCAATGACGACGCGCTGCGGCTGGCGCTGCGCCGGAGCGAGGTCGATTTCATCTTCGGCGACGCGATTGCGCTGGCGTTCTGGGTCAACGGTACCGATTCGGGGGAATGCTGCGCCTTCTCGGGCGGGCCGTTTGTCGAGAGCCGCTATTTCGGCGAGGGTATCGGCATCGCCGTCCGCAAGGGTAACGACCTGCTGCGGCAGTCGCTGAACTGGGCGCTGTTCCGGATCTGGGAAAAAGGCCGCTTCACCGATTTGTGGCTGCGGTATTTTTCCATTAGTCCGTTCTGACGCGCTGTCTTGGACTCCGTCATTCCGGGGCGATGCGAAGCATCGAACTACGGTGCGCAATTGCGCACCTGAGAATCTCGAGATTCCCCAGGGTGCAATTGCACCCCTGAGGTCTGGTCCTTCGGACCATCCCGGAATGACGATGTACCCATCGTCATTTTGCATTTCGCCTCGGAAGCGCTAGTTTCCGCGGCTTCCACAGAGAGCCTTTCCTGATGTCCACCATCGACCTTGCCTTCAGCCCGAGCGATCTGCGCGCGCTCGCCGAACAATCCAACGCCTGGCCGTTCGAGCAGGCCAAGGCCATTGTCGCGCGGCTGAAGAAAAGCCCGAAGGACGAGGTGCTGTTCGAAACCGGCTACGGCCCGTCGGGCCTGCCGCATATCGGCACCTTCGGCGAGGTCGCCCGCACCACCATGGTCCGCCACGCCTTTCGCGTGCTGACCGAGGACAAGATCAAGACGCGGCTGCTGGCGTTTTCCGACGACATGGACGGCCTGCGCAAGGTGCCGGACAACGTGCCGAACAAGGAGCTCCTGGAGCAGCATCTCGGCCGGCCGCTGACGCGCGTGCCGGATCCGTTCGGCACCCATGACAGTTTCGGCGCGCACAACAATGCGCGGCTGCGGGCGTTCCTCGACACCTTCGGCTTCGACTACGAATTCGCCAGTTCGACCGACTACTACACGTCGGGAAAATTCGACGCCGCGCTGTTGCGCATGCTGGAGCGGCTGGAGAAGGTGATGGCCATCATGCTGCCGTCGCTTCGCGAGGAGCGCGCCGCGAGCTACTCGCCGTTCCTGCCGATCTGCCCGCGCACCGGCATGGTGCTGTACGTGCCAATCGTCGAGCACGATGTGAAGGCCGGAACGGTCTCCTACGACGATCCGGAAACCAAGGAGCGCGTCACGCTGCCGGTGACCGGCGGCCATTGCAAGCTGCAGTGGAAGCCGGACTGGGCGATGCGCTGGTTCGCGCTCGGCGTCGACTATGAAATGGCCGGCAAGGACCTCATCGACTCGGTCAAGCTTGTCGGGCAAGATCTGCGCGGCGCTCGGCGGCACGCCGCCGGAGGGTTTCAACTACGAACTGTTCCTCGACGACAAGGGCCAGAAGATATCGAAGTCGAAGGGCAACGGTCTGACGATCGACGAATGGCTGCGTTATGCGTCGCCGGAATCGCTGTCGCTGTTCATGTACCGCGAGCCGAAGTCGGCGAAGCGGCTGTATTTCGACGTGATCCCGCGCAACGTCGACGACTACCAGCAATTCCTCGACGGCTTTTCGCGGCAGGATGCGAAGCAGCAGCTCGCCAATCCGGTCTGGCATATCCATTCCGGCAAGCCGCCGAAGGCCGACATGCCGGTTACGTTCCAGTTGTTGCTGACGCTGGTGTCGTCGTCGAATGCGGAGAATGCCGAAACGCTGTGGGGTTTCATCGGGCGCTACCGTCCGGGCGTGACGCCGCAGACCCATCCGAAGCTCGATGCGATGGTCGGCTACGCCATCAACTACTATCGCGACTTCGTGGCGCCGACGAAAAAATTCCGCGAGCCGACCGACAGCGAGCGCGCCGCGCTGCAGGATCTGCGCGATGCGCTGTCGAACATGCCGGCGGGATCGAGCGCGGAAGACATCCAGAACGTGGTCTACGAGATCGGCCGCCGCGAGCCGTTCCTCGACCCGGTAAAGAAGGGCAAGGATGGCAGGCCGGGCGTATCGCTCGACTGGTTCAACATGCTCTACCAGGTGCTGTTGGGTCAGGAAAAAGGGCCGCGCTTCGGCTCCTTTGTCGCGGTCTACGGCGTGACGAATGCGGTTGCGATGATCGACGGCGCGCTGGCGCGTAGTGCATAATTCTCTCGTCGTCCCTGCGAACGCAGGGACCCATACCGCGTGATCTATCGATAAGGCAGAGTGGCAGACACCATCTCAAGACAATTGCTTTCGGTGGCTATGGGTCCCTGCGTTCGCAGGGACGACAGTGGAGCCGCGGCCCGGTGCCGCAAACCGGGATAGCAGGCCCGCTGCAATTTCAGCCACGGCCGCGCCGGATTGCGCTACAATGCCTGACATAACAACGGTCAAAGCCTCCGCCGAGGGGCAAGTCATCACAGCGGATCAGGGAGAAAGCTCATGCAGTTCAGGGTTTCGCCGAAAGCGCTCGACAACAGCAGCGCCGAGGAATGGCAGGCGCGGGTCGATCTCGCTGCGGCGCACCGGCTGGCCTTCAACCAGGGCTTTTCCGAAGGCATCTTCAACCATCTGACTTTTGCGGTGCCGGGCCGCAGCGACCGCTACTACCAGATCCCGTTCGGCACCCATTGGTCCGAAGTCACGGCCTCCTGCTTCATGGAAGTCGGCATCGATGATGGCGAGGTCAAGCGCGGTGAGGGCGAGGTGGAGCGCTCCTGCTATTGCATCCACGCGCCGATCCACAAGGCGCTGCCGCAGGCCAAGGCCGTGTTTCACACCCACATGCCCTATGCCAGCGCGCTGACGCGGCTCGAAGACCCGCGCATCAAGGAAATCGGCCAGACCGAGGTCGGTCTGTCAGGCGCCATCGCCTATGACGACGAGTACACCGGTCCGGCGCTCGATCCCGCCGAAGGCGCGCGGCTGGCCGGCGTGATCGGCGACAAGAAGGTGCTGTTCATGGCCAATCACGGCATCTCCACGGTCGGCGCCACCGTCGCCGATGCCTATGACATGCTTTATTACGTCGAACGTGCCGCGCAGGTGCAGATCTACGCAATGTGGACCGGGCAGAAGCTGAAGCAGCTTCCGGCGCCCGTGGTCGAAAAGACCCAGCGCGATTACCGGGACGATCATCTGTACAAGGGCCCGACCCCGGCCCAGCGGCATTTCGATGCCTTGAAGCGGATGCTGGACCGGAAGGAGCCAGATTACGCGACGTAATTTTTCTGTCGTCCCTGCGAACGCAGGGACCCATACCGCGTGATCTATCCATGGGGCACGGTGGCCGACGCTCTGCGCCGGCCAACTACCGTTGTGAGCCGTTGAAGCGACGTCGTCTTGCCTCGTGCCCATTACGCGGGCCGCGGCGTATGGGTCCCTGCGTTCGCAGGGACGACAACGGGGATGGCGTCAGCCAACCGTCGCCCTGATCTCATCCGCAAACTGGTGCCAGATTTCCGGACGCCAGCTCCCGTTGGCCGCGCCCGATGTGGACGGCAGGATCCAGATCCTGGTATCGCCGATCGTCTCGATCTGCTCGCCGTAATCCCGTTTGCCATCAAAGAACTTTTGTCCGGCCGTCTTGCTCGTAAATGCAAGGAACCGCGGACGAAACGTCACGATCGAATCGCTCAGTCGCTGGCGATCCGCCGCCGTCAATTTTGGAAGCGTTGCGCGGTCCATGCCTGCGCCCGCTTTCACCAGATCGGTCAGGCCGATCCGATACTGCAGCAGGGTGCGGTATTGATGCGGCTGCAGCAGCTCGGGAGTTAGTCTGGTCTCGTGCAAAATCTTCCAGAACTTGTTTTGCCGATGTGCGTAGTACGCGCGGGCTGCGGCGGAGGTCGTCCCCGCGGCAGTGCCGCACAGCACGATCTGAAGCTGCTCTTGCAGCAGGTCACGCAGAACGTCCGTCACCGGGCAGCAATCCTACTGGCTGGCCCACACGATCCGCGCGATCCAGGCGACGTCGTCGGCGTCCAGCGTGCGGTCGGGATGAACAGGGTTGAGCGACTGCAGCTCCAGCGCCTTGGTGGTGCGGCGCTTCAGTTCCTTGACCATGACTTCGCCGCCGGTGGTTTTCACCACCACGCGATCGCCGCGGCGGATCGGCGTGCCCGGCGACACCACGATGATGTCGCCGTCGCGGTAGGCGGGCTTCATCGCATCGCCTGAGATCTCCAGCCCATAGGCGTGCTCGTCGCTGGCCGACGGCAGCGCCACCTCGTCCCAGCCCTTGCCGGCCGGAGAACCGGAATCGTCAAAAAAGCCGCTGCCGCCGGCTTGCGCGAGGCTGAGCAGCGGCACCGATTGCAGGCTGCGCGTGCCGTCGCCGATCAATTGCACGAAGGTGTCGATCGAGGAATTGGTCGCAGCCAACGCCTTTGAGACCGATTCGGTCGAAGGCCACCGCTCGCGGCCGTCGGAGGTGATGCGCTTGGATTTGTTGAAGGTGGTGGGATCGAGGCCTGAGCGCTTGGCGAGGCCCGAGGGCGACATGCCGGCCCGTTCGGCAAGCCGGTCCAGCGCCGTCCAGACCTGGCCGTGGGTCAGAATACGTTGTGCCTTGGAATGCCTGGCCATCGAAAAGCCCCTGAAGCGGTCTAGGAATTATTGCCTCATTCGGGCGGTATGCGCAAATTGGGGCACAACCTTCCCGCGCGGTGGCGCTTGAGTTAGAGCCGTGCCGCCTTTACGGTCGGGCGCCTGACCCGGCCCATCCCGGGAAAATCCCAAGAGACTCAACGACAAGCAGGAAATCCCGAAAAGCCGTGCGCACGATCTACAAAATCACCCCCGCCTCGGCGTGGCGCGAGGCCGAACGGCAGGGCGTCTACCGGGGCAGCGCGGACGATCTGCGCGACGGCTACATTCATTTTTCGACGGCCTCCCAGGTCGCGGAGACGGCGCGAAAGCATTATTTCGGGCAGACCGGGCTGTTCCTGATCGCTGTCGACGCCGGCGCGCTGGGCGACGCGCTGCGCTGGGAACCGTCGCGCAACGATGAATTGTTTCCGCACCTCTACGGCGAACTCGACCTTGGCGCGGTGACCGCCATTCTCGATCTGCGCGCGCGGTCGGACGGCTATCACGACATTCCGGAGCTTATCCCGTGATCCGCGCCTTCGACGCCTTTTCGCTGCCGCTGCTGCGCTGGTTCGACCCGGAAGACGCGCATCGGATGGCGATCCAGGGCCTGCGGTTGCTGCCGCCGGTCAAGTCGCGCGCCGACGATCCCAAACTGGCGGTGCGCGCTTTCGGTCTGAATTTTCCCAATCCGATCGGCATGGCCGCGGGCTTCGACAAGAGCGCGGAGGTGCCGGACGCGCTGCTGCGGCTCGGGTTCGGCTTTGTCGAGATCGGCACCGTGACGCCGAAGCCGCAGGGCGGCAATCCGCGCCCGCGGTTGTTTCGCCTCGAGCGCGATGAAGCCGTCATCAACCGCATGGGCTTCAACAATGACGGCGCCGAGGCGGTGTTGCGGCGGCTGGCCGCGCGCGCGCATCAGGGCGGCATCGTCGGCGTCAATGTCGGGGCCAACAAGGATTCGTCCGACCGCGTCGCCGACTACGTCCGGCTGATCGAGATATTTGCGCCGGTCGCGAGCTATTTCACCGTCAACGTCTCCTCGCCGAACACGCCGGGCCTGCGTAATCTGCAGCAATCCGGAGCACTGGACGATCTGCTCGCCAAGGTGATCGATGCGCGCGAGCGGGTGCGCAAGAACGCCGGCGATTCCCCGGTGCTGCTCAAGATCGCGCCGGATCTCAGTCTCGCCGAACTCGACGACGTCGTGCAGATCGCGCGCTCGCGCCGCGTCGACGGCATGATCGTCGCCAACACCACGCTGGCGCGGCCCCTGACCTTGCGCGAACAGGCGCGCGCGAAAGAGCAGGGCGGATTGTCGGGACGGCCGCTGTTTCGGTTGTCGACGCGGATGGTGGCGGAAACCTATGTGCGCGCCGAGGGTGCGTTTCCGTTGATCGGCGTCGGCGGCATCGATACCGGCGGCGCCGCGCTGACGAAAATCCGCGCCGGCGCCAGCCTGATCCAGCTCTATTCGTCGCTGGTCTATAAGGGCCTCGGACTGGTCGACGACATCAAGAACGATCTCGCCTCGACCTTGCTGCGGACGGGGCGCGATTCCCTCTCCGAAATCGTTGGCGCCGACGCGGCGACGATTACGGCCGAGGACTGGCCGGTGAAGTAGTTGCGGCTACGTCAGCTAACCGAACGACTTCCTCAACAGCGCCGGATAGCGCAACGCCTCCAGCCCGCCGCGCGCCGCATAATGCACCAGTAGCGCGCCCCATAGTCCTGCATTGCCAAACGATCGCAGCGCAAACCACGCGGTGAGGAAGATCGCCAGCGAGGCCACCATGAGATTGCGCATGTCGCGTGCCCAGGTGGCGCCGATATAGATGCCGTCAAAGGCAAAGGCGAACACGCCAAGCAGCGGCGCAAAGACCACGAACGGCAAATAATCCCGCGCGATGCGCCGCACGTCCACGCTTGCCGTCATCATGTCGATAATTGCAGCCCCGAACAGCAGGAAACAGGTGGCGACTGCGAGTGCGAAGCCGAAGCCCCACATCACGACGAGCTTCACTGCGCCTGCGAAGGCGGCCTTGTCGCGCGCGCCATAGGCGCGGCCGCAGAGCTGCTCGGCGGCGTTCGCAAGGCCGTCGAGGAAAAAGGCGCCGAACAGCAGAAAATTGTTGAGCACTGCATTGGCAGCAAGCGTCACGTCGCCGGCGCGGGCGCCCTGCGCGGTAAAGAACAGGAAGGCTGCGATCAGCGACGCGGTACGGATCATGATGTCGCGGTTGACCGCGAGCATGCGCATCAGCTTGGCGCGGTCGAACAGCAATGCGCGGGACGCCGCGAATTGTCCTTTCGAAAGCTGGCGCGCGATCAGCAAGCCGATCATGAGACCGGCAGTCTCCGCGATCAGCGCGGCGATTGCGGCGCCGGCGATTCCGAAGTCGAGCACCAGCACCAGCAGCACGGTCGCCGTCACGTTGATGAGATTGATTGATATCTGCGTGCCCAGCGCCAGCTTGGCGCGGGCCTGACCGATCAGCCAGCCCAGCACGACATAGTTGCCGAGCGCAAGCGGCGAAGACCAGATCCGGATGACAAAGTAGGTCTTGGCCGCGTGCGTGACGCCCTCGCTGCCGCCCATCGCGTTGAGCAGAATCGTGGCGAGCGGAATCTGCAGGGCGATCAGCGCCGCACCAACCACGGCCGCTACGATCAGTCCGCGTACCAGGATCGCGCGCAATTCGTTCGTCTCGCCAGCGCCGAGCGACTGCGCGGTGAAGGCGACCGTGCTCATGCGCAGGAATCCGAACAGCCAGAACATGCAGTCGAACAGCACCGACGCCATTGCGACGCCGCCGAGCAGCGTCGCATCGCCGAGCCGCCCGATCGCCGTGGTCGAGACGATGCCGATCAGCGGCGTGGTCAGGTTCGCGATCATCGCGGGGCCCGCGATGGCGAACACCTGTGCCGTCGTGACTTTCGAGGGAGGCGCCGGCGAATGCATGGCTAAATCTCGCCGGCCATGTCGTCATGGCCGCAGCCGACAAATCGCAAGTGCATCGGCTGCTTCCGCCTGTGAGTGACTATCGCCCGCGCGGGCTGCCGAACAGCCGCGACAGCAGCCAGATCGGGATCACGATCACGGCGCCGAGCAGGAAGTAGCGCCACAGCCAGTTGACGGCGTCGAAGCCGAGGTCCCACAGCCGCCGGAACAGCGTCTGGATGCTGTGCAGGATGTTCCAGGGATCGAATCCGATCGCAGCCAGCACCACGCCGACCAGGATCGACAGCAGGATCAGCCGGAACGCCACCGCCAGCGGCGAACCGCCGAGAAAGCGATACAAGCCGTCATTGCTGGACGGCAAGTCTCTGATGTCGTTGGGCATCGATTTCTCCCGCGGAAGGCTCCGCACAGTATAGGACACGGCGGGGCACATGGGGAACCCGAGTCTCGCCGTCAATGGCTGCCATGCGCCGATAAAAAGTTAAATTGCCGTCACGTCCTTCAGCATCCGCTCCAGCGTCTCCAGCCGGTCGGCCTCGCGCGGCGGCTTGTCCCAGCGCAGCCGGCTGATGCGCGGAAACCGCATCGCGACGCCGGATTTGTGCCGCGGCGAGCGCGCCAACCCCTCGAAGGCGACTTCCAGCACCAGGCCCTGGTCCGGCTCGTGCACGACATGGCGGACCGGGCCGAACTTTTCGGTGGTGTTGCGCCGGACGAAGCGGTCGATCTGCAACAGCTCCTCGTCGGTGAAGCCGAAATAGGCTTTTCCGACCGGCACCAGCTGCTCGCCGTCGTCGCCATTGGTCCAGACGCCAAACGTGTAATCCGAATAATAGGACGAGCGCTTGCCATGGCCGCGCTGCGCATACATCAGCACGGCGTCGATGATGTGCGGGTCGCGCTTCCACTTCCACCACTGCCCCTTGGGCCGGCCCGGCAGATAGGGCGCGTCGCGCCGCTTCAGCATCACGCCCTCGACCGCGTCGGCATCCTCGCCCGCGCCGGCGCTGGCGGGATCGGCGCGCGCTGCCATAAGCGCTTCCCAGCTATCGAAGCGAATAGTCGGGGACAGGTCGATGCGCGGGTCGTCCAGCTTCCTGATGAATATCTCCAGATGCTCGCGGCGCTCGGCAAAGGGCAATTCGCGCAGATCGTTCTCATCATCGCCGAGCAGGTCATAGGCGCGAAGATGGATCGGAAAATCCTTCATCAGTTTCGGCGAGACGATCTTTCGGTTCAGCCGCTGCTGCAGCACGTTGAACGTCTGCACGCGACCTTCGCGCAGCACCAATAGCTCGCCATCGATGGCGCCGGGGAGATGCAGCGAGGGCAGGAGGTCGGGAAAGCTGCCGGTAATGTCCTCGCCGGTGCGCGAATAGAGCCGCGACTGTATCTGGCCGCGCTCGTCGCGGCCGGACACCGCTTGCACGCGGATGCCGTCCCATTTCCATTCCGCGATGAAATCGCTGGGATCGAGACCGGCGAAATCCGCATCCTCGATCGCGTGCGCCAGCATGACAGGGCGGAACGGCGCGGGATCGCGATTGACCGGCTTGTCGCCGCGGCCTTCCAGCCATGCGAACAGGTCGAGATAGGGCGGTGCAAGCCCAGGCCAGATCAGTTCGAGCTCGTGCGGATCCTTGTCGCCGAGCGCGGCAGCCGCAGTCTTGGCAAGCCGCGCCGAAATCCCGATCCGCATCGCGCCGGTGACAAGCTTCAGAAGCGCCCAGCGGCCGGTCTCGTCGAGTTCATCGAGCCAGCGCGCGAGCTGTTTCGGCAGCTCGGTCTTGCCGAGCGTGCGCAGTGTGGTGACGACGTCGGAGAGGGTGGGAGGAGGTGGGTTGTTGTGGCCGGCGAGCGCCGCTTTCGGCCACATCAGCGCGACCGTTTCGGACAAATCGCCGACATAGTCATACGACAATCCGAACAGCACCGGGTCGGTACGGTCGGTGATCAAATCGCGGATCAGCCCCGGTTTGGCGTGCTTGAACGACAGCGCGCCGGTCAGTGCTGCGAGGGCATAGCCGCGGTCGGGATCGGGAGTGTCCCTAAGATACGCCGTGATCAGCCGCAGCTTGTTGTTGCGGCCGGGCTCATAGGCGAGTCGATCCAGCAGTTGCGCGAAGCGGTTCATGCTTCGGCCTCATCGGCCGCGACGACTTCGCTCTCCTCCTCATCGCCGTAGCCGACGAGATCGAGCGGCCGCGCGGCAAGCCCGCGCGCCTTGCACCAGTGCACCAGCGCGTCTTCCTGGCCGTGCGTGACCCAGACTTCGCCCGCACCCGTGGCCTCGATGGTCGCGGTCAGGCCGTCCCAGTCGGCATGGTCCGATATCACCAGCGGCAGTTCGACGCCGCGTTGGCGGGCGCGCGCCCGCACCCGCATCCAGCCCGAGGCAAATGCCGTGACCGGATCGGGAAAACGTCTGGTCCAGATATCGGATGTCGCTGACGGCGGCGCCAGCGTGATGGTGCCGGCGAGGTCGGCTTTCTTGACGCCCTTCACCGCGCGGAGTTCACCGAGCGCGATGCCACGGCTTTCATAGTAATGCGTGATCTTCTCCATCGCGCCATGCAGATAGACCGGCGCGTCGTAGCCCGCCTCGCGTAACAATGCGATCACGCGTTGCGCCTTGCCGAGCGAGTAGGCGCCGACCAGATGCGCGCGTTCCGGAAACAGCGCGACCGAGGCCAATAGCTTCTTCACCTCGTCCGCCGCGTTGCCATGGCGGAATACCGGCAGGCCGAACGTCGCCTCGGTGATGAAGACGTCGCACGGCACCACCTCGAACGGCGCGCAGGTCGGGTCCGCGGCATCCTTGTAGTCGCCGGAAGCGACGATGCAGGTATCCTTGCAGGTAACAGCAATTTGCGCCGAGCCCAGCACGTGGCCCGCGGGATGGAATTTGATCCTGACGTCGCCGAGCCGGATTTCTTCGCCATAACGCACCGCCTGCGTGCTGCGGGCGAAATCGTCGCCATAGCGCAGCCGCATCATGTCGAGCGTTTCCTGGGTGGCGAGAACCGCGCCGTGGCCGGGCCGGGCGTGATCGGAATGGCCGTGCGTGATCACGGCCCGCTCGACCGGGCGCACCGGGTCGATATGGAAACCGCCGGGCTTGCAGCAAAGACCGGCGGGAACGGGCATCAGGATGTCTTGCGGGCGCATGCTGGGCTATATAGGACGTCTTGCGTCGAATTTTACCCGTCATGCGCGGGCTTGACCCGCACATCCATCCTGGAACTCATGCCTGCCCGACTGCTTCTCTCCTCCGGCGATCTGATGGCCGACCGCCGGTTTGATTTCGCGCGCGATCTGCAATTGAAGGGCGATCTGGCCACCGCCGCCGATCTCCTGATGCAGGCGATCGAGCTGGCGCCGAACTTTACCTCCGCCTGGTTCACACTCGGCGGCATTCGTGAAGAGCTTGGCGAGCACCGGGCGGCGATGGCGGCCTATCAAAAGGCGCAGGCCAGCGATCCCGGCGACCGCCACGGCGCCGGGCTTCGGTTGATGCGGCTTGGCGCGGAGCCCGTGTCCGGCATGCCGCAGGCCTATGTGCAGACGTTGTTCGACCAGTATGCGCCGCGGTTCGAAGCCTCACTGGTGGGCGATCTCGGCTATCGCGGCCCGGCGCTGCTGTTCAAGGCGGTGCTGTCGGTGCGATCGGCCGACCGCAAGCCGGCGTTGTTCAAGCGCGCCATCGATCTCGGCTGCGGCACCGGGCTTGCTGCCGCCGCCTTCGCCCGCAGCGTCGACCATTTCATCGGCATCGATCTGTCGCCGCGCATGATCGAACGGACGCGCGCCACCTCGCTCTATGCGGAGCTGGAAGTCGCCGACATGTTGCAGGGTCTGCGCGCGCGGCCGGACGCCAGCGCGGATCTCATTCTTGCTGCGGATGCGATGGCCTATGTCGCCGATCTGCCGCCGGTTCTTGCGGAGGCGCACCGCGTGCTGGTGTCAGGCGGTCTGCTGGCCTTTACCGCGGAAACCCATGGCGGGGAGGGCGTCGTCATCGGCCAGGGGCTGCGCTATGCCCATTCGGCCGCTTACGTGCGCGACGCGGTTGATGGCGCAGGCCTTGGATTGGCGCTGCTTGAAAATCTCTCCGCCCGCAACGAGGACCACGCGCCGGTGCCCGGCCTGGTCGCGGTCGCCGCGAAAACTTGAGTCTAGACGCTACGCGGCTCACGTATGGCGGCATTGCGTGCGACATGTGAGCTATTGCCACTGACGCCGGAATGTCTGATCAAGGCTCCCAAATAAGGGAGAAACAACAATGAAGAACAAAATCACGCGGCGCGAATTCGGCGCCACCACGCTTGCCACCGTGCTTGCATCCGCGATGCCCGCGCCCTTTGTCTGGGCGGCGGAGAAGAAATACGATGCGGGCGCGAGCGATACCGAAATCAAGCTCGGACAGACGGTTCCGCATTCCGGTCCCGGCTCGCTCTACGGCGTGCTCGGCCGGGTCGGCGAAGCCTATTTCCAGATGCTGAACGAAAAGGGCGGCATCAACGGACGCAAGGTAAAGTTCTTCAGCATGGACGACGCCTACAGCGCGCCGAAATGCGTCGAGGCGACGCGACGGCTGGTCGAACAGGAGGAAGTGCTGGCGCTGTACGGCTCGCTCGGCACCGCGCCGCAGACCGCCGTGCACAAATACCTCAACTCGAAGGGTGTGCCGCAATTGCTGCTCAACACCGGCGCGTCGAAATGGAACGACCCGAAGAACTTCAAATGGACCATGGCGGGGCTGCCGCTGTATCCGACCGAAGCGCGCATCCTCGCCAAGCATGTCATCGCCGCAAAGCCGAACGCCAAGGTCGGTATCCTCTACCAGAACGACGATTTCGGCCGCGATTTCCTCGGCCCCTTCAAGAAGGTGCTGGCCGATGCCGGCGGCACCGCCAAGGTGATCATGGAGCAGAGCTACGACCTGACCGAGCCGACGGTCGACTCGCAGCTCATCAATCTGTCCAAGTCCGGCGCGGACGTGTTCTACAACATCTCGACCGGCAAGGCGTCGTCGCAGTCGATCCGCAAGGTGGCGGAACTCGGCTGGAAGCCGCTGCATCTGCTGTCCGCGGGATCGACCGGGCGTTCGATCCTCAGCGCCGCCGGTCTCGAGAACTGCACCGGCATCGTTGCCATTCGCTATGCCAAGGAAGTCGGGGTGCCGCGCTTCGAGAAGGATCCTGATGTGATGGCGTTCGAGGAACTGCGCAAGAAGTATCTGCCCACGGTCGATCCCGATAACACCATCGCCTTTGCCGGCTATGGCCAGGTCGCGTCGATGGCGGAGATCCTGCGCCGCTGCGGCGACGACCTCACCCGCGCCAACGTGCTGAAGCACGCAACGACGCTGGCGGGCTTCCACTCGCCCTACTTCCTCGACGGCGTCAATTTCAGCTACACGCCGGACGACTACACGCCGATGAAGACGCTCTATATCTCGGAGTTCAACGGCAAGGACTGGGACATTTCCGACAAGCCGGTGACGGAGTAGGAGACTCTCCCTCGCCCCGCTCTTCGCGGGGAGAGGGTTGGGGTGAGGGGCTCTCTCCACCAGGCGGTGTGAGCCGAAAGACCTGTACCCCCTCACCCGGATCGCATCTCGCGATGCGATCCGACCTCTCCCCGCAAGCGGGGCGAGGTAAGGGTAGGCCCTCGACGAAGCCAACCGGACAGCTTAGCTCTAGCGGGTGCCGTCGCCCGATCCCCTACCCTCCACGCCGCTTGAAACGGCTGCGCTGCTGCCGGACCGCTTCCGCCGCTGGTTCACCTCGCGCGGCTGGTCGCCGCGCGAGCATCAGTTGGCACTGCTGGCAAAGGCGCGCGACGATCGTTCGGCGCTGCTGATTGCGCCGACCGGCGCCGGCAAGACGCTGGCCGGGTTTCTGCCGACGCTGGTGGAGCTTTCCGCTTCCGCCGCTTCGAAAGGCGGCGGCGAGAAGAACCTCGTCTCCACCGGCCGCGGTGTGAAGCGCTCCGGCGGCCTGCACACCCTCTACATCTCGCCGCTGAAGGCGCTGGCCGTCGACATTGCGCGCAATCTGGAGACGCCGATTGCCGAGATGGGGCTGCCGATCAAGGTCGAGACCCGCACCGGCGATACGCCGGTGTCGCGGCGGCAGCGGCAGCGGCGCTATCCGCCGGACATTCTGCTCACCACGCCGGAACAACTGGCGTTGTTGTTGTCGTCGGACGACGCGCCGTTTCTGTTCTCCTCGCTCAAACGCATCGTGCTCGACGAGCTGCATGCGCTCGTCACCTCCAAGCGTGGCGATCTGCTGTCGCTCGGCCTGGCGCGGCTGTGGCGGCTGGCGCCGGAAATGCGCGCGATCGGCCTGTCCGCAACGGTGGCCGAGCCGGAATCGCTGGCGCGGTTTCTGGTGCCGCAGCGCGAGGGCGAGGAAGTGTCTGCCGATATCGTCGTGGCCGGCGGCGCCGCGGCGCCGGTGGTCGAGATGCTCGACACCAAAGAACGACTGCCATGGGCCGGCCACACCGCGCGCCATGCGCTCGGTGAAATGTATGACCTGATCAAGCGCAACAAGACGACGCTCATTTTCGTCAACACCCGCAGCCAGGCCGAAATGCTGTTCCAGGATTTCTGGCGCATGAACGACGACGGCCTCGCCATCGCCCTGCATCACGGCTCGCTCGATGTCTCCCAGCGCCGCAAGGTCGAGGACGCGATGGCGGCAGGAAAGCTGCGCGGCGTGGTCTGCACCTCCTCGCTCGATCTCGGTATCGATTGGGGCGACATCGATCTCGTCATCAATGTCGGCGCGCCCAAGGGTTCCTCGCGCCTGATGCAGCGGATCGGCCGCGCCAACCACCGGCTCGACGAGCCCTCGCGCGCCGTGCTCATTCCTGCCAATCGCTTCGAGGTGCTGGAATGCCGGGTGGCGATCGACGCGATCGCGGAGAATGCGCAGGATACGCCGCCGTTGCGTACCGGCGGGCTCGACGTGCTGGCGCAGCACGTGCTCGGCTGCGCCTGCGGCGAACCGTTTTTCTCCGACGAACTCTACGCGGAAGTGCTGACATCGGCGCCATACGCCGCGCTGACGCGAACCGATTTCGACGACGTGGTCGATTTCGTCGCCACGGGCGGCTACGCGCTGAAGACCTACGAACGTTTCGCGCGCATCAAACAGGACAAGCAGGGCCGCTGGCGCGTCGCCAATCCGCGGGTACGGCAGAGCTATCGCCTCAACGTCGGCACCATCGTTGAAGAAGCCATGCTCAAGGTCAGGTTGGTGCGCGGGCGCGGCGCCGGCTCTGGCGCCACCGGTATGATCGGCCGCGGCGGCAGGATGCTCGGCGAGATCGAAGAATACTTCATCGAGGGGCTGGTGGCCGGCGACACCTTTGTGTTCGGCGGCGAGATCGTGCGTTACGAGGCGCTGGTCGAGGATCAGGTCTACGTCTCCCGCGCCAACGACAGGGACGCCAAGGTGCCGTCGTACATGGGTGGCAAGTTTCCGCTTTCCACTTATCTCGCCGAGCGCGTGCGGAAATTGCTCGACGACCGGCGGCAGTGGAATGCGCTGCCGGAACAGGTGCGCGACTGGCTGTCGCTGCAACGTAACTTTTCGCTCGTGCCCGCGGTGCGGGAACTGCTGGTCGAAACCTTTCCCCGCGGCAACAAGCATTACTTCGTCTGCTATCCCTTCGAGGGGCGGCTGGCGCACCAGACGCTCGGCATGCTGCTGACGCGGCGGATGGAGCGCGCGCGGGTACGGCCGCTCGGCTTCGTCGCCAACGAATATGCGCTTGCCGTATGGGGCCTCGGCGACATGTCGTTCATGATCCGACACGGTAAGCTCGATCTCGCCGCCTTGTTCGCCGCAGACATGCTCGGCGACGACCTCGAGGCCTGGCTGGCGGAGTCCGCGCTGATGAAGCGCACTTTTCGCAACTGTGCGCTGATATCGGGCCTGATCCCGCGCCGTTTTACCGGCGAGGAGAAAAGCCGCCGCCAGGTGCTGTTCTCGACCGATCTGGTCTATGACGTGCTGCGCAAGCATCAGGCCGACCACGTTCTGTTGCGCGGTGCGCGCGCCGACGCCGCCACCGGGCTGCTCGATCTCAAGCGATTGGGTGATATGCTCTCCCGTATTCAGGGCCGAATCACCCATCGGGAACTCGACCACGTTTCGCCGCTCGCTGTCCCCGTGATGCTGGAAATCGGCCGCGAGTCAGTCTATGGCGAAGCGGCCGACGAGTTGCTGGCGGAAGCCGCCGATGAACTCGTCAAAGAGGCGATGGAATAGAACGTGACGGCAGCCGCGCAACCTTCGGGAGACGATCAGCATATGCGCGTCTCGAAAGTCACGATCGCAGATGTGACCTTCCTCGCCGATCTTTCCGGCGCGCTGTTCTGGCAGGAGCAGCGCCTGCTCGTGGTTTCCGACCTCCATCTGGAAAAAGGCTCCAGCTTCGCCACGCGTGGCGTGCTGTTGCCGCCCTACGATACCATCGCAACGCTGAGCCGGCTCGCCGCCGTCATCGCTCGACACGATCCGCGCATGGTGATCGCGCTCGGTGACAGCTTTCACGACCGCAATGCCCATGAACGGTTGTCCGCGCCCGACCGCGACGCGCTCTCGGCGATGCAGGCGCGGCGCGACTGGATCTGGATTTCAGGCAATCACGATCCGGCCCTGCCGTCCGATCTCGGCGGCGCGGTCGCCAGCGAAGTCGCGATCGGGCCGATCGCGTTCCGCCATGAGCCGACCGGCGCGCTGGGCGAAATCTCCGGCCATCTGCATCCCAAGGCGCGTGTCGCGACCCGTGGCCGCTCGATGGAGCGGCGATGTTTTGCCAGCGACGGCGAGCGCGCCGTGATGCCGGCTTTCGGTGCCTATACCGGCGGCCTCAGCATCCGCGATGCAGCGTTTTCAAAGATTTTCCGCAACTCCGGCCTGATGGCTCATGTGCTCGGCGACAACAAGCTCCACGCTATCGCGGCGGCGCGCTGTTATTGAGCGAGCCTACGCCGCCTTCGCCTGTACCGTGCTGCAAAACTCAGCCAGCCGCTCCGCCAGTCGCAATGTCGCGGGGCTGGCATCGGGGGCTGCCACCAATGCCACCTCGGTCCGGTCGATCGGTGCAAAACCGTCCTTGGCGGTCAGCACGCGATGGTCGGCCTGGATTGCAATTTCCGAAAGAATGCTCAGACCCATGCCGGCGGCGACCGCGGCCTGGATGCCGGCGAGGTTGGAACTGGTGTAGGTCATGTGCCAGGAACGCCCGGCACTTTCCAGCGCATGGATCGCGCCTGCGCGGTAGAGACAGCCGGTGGGAAATCCGATCAGCGGCACTGAGCCCGTGCGCGTATCGCGCGGACGGCTCTTGCTGGTGACCCAATGCACGCGCTCCGGCCACACCGCGATGCCGCCCTTTCTCGCCGGCGGCGCGCTTGAACAGCGCCAGATCGAGTTCGCCGCGTTCGAGATCGCGCTTCAGATAAGTGCTTTGATCGGCGCGGACGTCGAGCCGCAGGCCGGGATGCGAGCGCGAGAATGCCGCCAGCAGTTTCGCCAGACGATAGGCGGCGAAATCCTCGGGCACACCAAGCCGCACCGCGCCCTCGCTCTCGGGGCGCGCCACCACGTCGCGCGCCTCTTCGGCTAGCGACAACAGCCGCCGTGCATAGGAGAGGAGTCGTTCGCCGGCTTCGGTCGGCGTCACGTCCTTGCCGTTGCGGTTGAGCAGCGGCTGGCCCACGTCGTCCTCCAACCGCTTGATCTGCTGGCTGACGGTCGACTGGGTGCGATGGACGCGTTCGCCGGCGCGGGTAAAGCCGCCGGAATCGACCACGGAAACGAAACTGCGCAGCAGCTCCAGATCGAGCATGGCATGCTCCATTTATAAATCCACTGATTATAAGTTTATCATTTAATTTCCAAATATCAAGGCGCGGGCCTAAATCATGGGTAAAGGAGACTTCCTATGTCGCTCGCGCCCTCGGTCACGGTTCCCCGTGCCGGCTTCAATCCGTTGCCGCTCTATATCGGGCTGTTCTGCCTGCTCTGGAGCTTTGCCTTCGTCGCCGGCAAGATCGGCGTCACGGATTGCCCGCCGCTGATCCTGCTCACGGCGCGGTTCTCGCTGGCCGGAATCCTGATCCTCGGCATCACGGCGCTGCGCGGCGAAGCGTGGTCCTCGCTGACTTGGCGCGACGCCGGCATCTTCGCGATCCTCGGCGTCGCCAACAACGCGCTCTATCTCGGCCTCGGCTATACCGGTCTGCAGACGGTCTCGGCCGGCGTCGGCGGCCTGATTGTCAGCGCCAATCCGGTCTTCACCGCCGTGCTCGCGGCGGTGTTCCTAGGCGAGGCGCTGAACTGGCGCAAGATGATTGGGCTGTTGCTCGGCATCGCCGGTGTCAGCTTCATCGTCTGGCACCGCATGTCGGTCGGCACGGATCATTGGGACGGCATCGTGTTCACGCTGGCGTCGCTGGCCTCGATCGTCGCCGGCACCATCCTGTTCAAGGTGCTGGCGCCGAAGGGATCCCTGTGGGTCGGCAACGGCGTGCAGAATCTTGCCGCGGGCATCGTGCTGCTGCCGTTTGCCTTCACGCTCGCGGATGTCAGCGACATCGTGCCGAGTACGCGCCTGTTCGCCGCGTTTGCGTTCCTCGTGCTCGGCGGCTCGATCCTGGCTTATCTGCTCTGGTTTCATCTCCTGAAAGTGTGCGGCGCGACAGCCGCGAGCGCCTATCATTTCCTGATGCCGCCGCTCGGCATGCTGTTCGCGTTCCTTGTGCTCGGCGAACATGTCGAGTTTCGCGATCTGCTCGGGATCGTTCCGGTGGCTCTCGGCATATATCTGGTGACCCGCCCCGCGGCATCAGCATCGACCGGGAGGAGTGCGACATGACCCTCGACACGCCGGGCTCTGGTCCGCGCTTGCGGATCCTGCAGCCGGGCGTTACGACCGTCATCGAGCCGTTGCACGCCGCATAATACCGTGCGGCTTGTCTGCGAAGCGGGGGCCGGCAAGTTTCCAGTCTGGAACCTGCGCCTGTCGGGTTCGTTGTCGCAGCGGCTGGACAGAGCATGGCAAATCACAACAAGCCGAATCCGAAACACCACGCGAGTATTGGCTCCGGCCAAGCGAAGCCGGCGGGCAAGGTTGAGCCCGCCAAGCCCTTCCGTTTCCGCAATGCGCTGAAGGCGCTTGGGCCGGGGCTGATCACCGGGGCGTCCGACGACGATCCGTCGGGGATCGGCACCTACAGCCAGGCCGGTGCGCAGCTCGGCTATGGCATCGGCTGGACCATGATGCTGACGTTTCCGCTGATGGTGGCGATCCAGGAAATTTCCGCGCGCGTCGGCCGCGTCACCGGTCATGGCATATCGGGCAATGTGTGCCGGCATTATTCGCCGTGGCTGCTCAACGTGGTGGTGGCGCTGCTGTTCATCGCCAACACGATCAACATCGGCGCCGATCTCGGCGCCATGGCCGACGCCACCAAGCTCCTGATTGGCGGCCACAGCATCGTCTACGTGCTTTTCTTTGGCGTCACGTCGGTCGTGGCGCAGATCTTCCTCGACTACAATCGCTACGTGGCGGTGCTGAAATGGCTGACGCTCAGCCTGTTCGCCTATGTCGCCGCGCTCGCCTTTGCCAAGGTGTCGTGGGGCGAGGCGCTGGCCGGCGTGCTCGTCCCGCGCCTGAACTGGAGCGCCGACTATTTCACCACCATCGTCGCCATTTTCGGCACCACGATCTCGCCCTATCTGTTCTTCTGGCAGGCCTCGCAGGAAGCCGAGGATCAGCGCGTCGACGCGAAGAAGCAGCCGTTGATCGAAAAGCATTATGGCGCGCGGCAGGAATTCCATCGCATCCGCGCCGACACCATCATCGGCATGGCCTTCTCCAACCTGATCGCGCTGTCGATCATCGTTACCGCGGCGGCAACGCTGCATGCGGCCGGCAAGATCGACATCCAGACCTCGGCGGAGGCGGCTGAAGCGCTACGCCCGATTGCCGGCGTCTTCGCGGAAGTGATTTTCGCGCTCGGCATCGTCGGCACCGGGTTGCTGGCGATCCCGGTACTTGCCGGCGCTACCGCGTATGCCGTCGGCGAGGGACGGCAGTGGCCGGTTGGGCTCGCGCGCAAGCCGAAGGAAGCGGTCGCCTTCTACGCCGTGCTGGCGTTGTCGGCCGCAATCGGCATCGCGCTGAATTTCACCCCGATCAATCCGATCTCGGCGCTGTACTGGAGCGCCGTCATCAACGGCGTGCTCGCCGTGCCCGTCATGGTGCTGCTGATGTTCATGGCGCGGCGAAAGGACGTCATGGGCCGCTTCGTGGTCGGCGGCCCGCTCTATTGGCTCGGATGGCTGTCGACGATTGCGATGACGCTTAGTGTCGTGGCGATGGCGGTCGGGCTTTTTGTCGGGAAATCGTAGGATGGGTGGAGCGAAGCGATACCCATCGTGCGCGAGCTATGGCAGTTGTTGGGTATCGCTGCGCTCCACCCAACCTACGCAGTAAATCTCAATCCTTCCGGAACACGATCGACGCCATCCAGCCGGTCATCAGCGCCATAAAGGCGGTCGCCAACCCGTAGACGAACCCGTTCTGCCGCGCGGTGTTCGCGACGAACTGTTCGAAGCCGACCTTGACGATTTCGAACGCGGTTTCCGTCTTTGCCACCAGCGCGCCATCGGCGAACAATTTGATCTCGACGTTATAGGTGCCGATCGGCACCTCGGCCGGCAGCGGAATGCTGGTGCGGAACAAGGTCGGCGTCAGGAACGTCACCGCCGAAGTCTCCTCGCGATACAGCCCATGCTGCTTGCGCAGCCGCACGAAGGCGCTGCGGAAAGCGTCATCAGGAACGACGTCGGCGTAGTCAGGGCCGACGCGCTGGGTCAGCAGCACGTTGTTCAGTCCGAGCTGCTGCCGGCGCTGCACCTCGGGCGAAGCGATGGCGTCGAACGGGCGGTTCGAAAACAGCGCCAGATAGGTCGGCACTTTCAGGAATTGCCTGAAGTCCGTGTTGATCCAGATCCCGAACTTGCGTTCCTTGCGCCGCGTCACCATGTCGGCGCGCGGGCCGGCAACCGTCACCACAAGATCGTAAGTGCGATTGGCCGGCGTGGTGGCGTCCTTTTCCACCGATCCGAACAACACCAGCTCCTCGCCCGAGTAATTTGGCGTCACGGTGACACGGTGGTTGGACACCGAAACGATCAGCCGTTCGGCCTGCGCGGGCGAAACCGCGAGCGCGGCAGCTACCGCGAGACCTGCAAGCAACAGGGTGAGGCGCGCGGTCATCCGGTGACCCCCGTTTCGCGCACGGTAAAGAGATCCTCGGGCCGGATCACCAGTTCGACCGCAAAACGGATGCCGACGGCGAGAACCAAGAGGCCGAGCAACAGCCGCAAATGTTCGCCGCGGATTTTCTGTCCGGCCCGCGCGCCGAACTGGGCGCCGGTGACGCCGCCGACCATCAGGATCAGCGCCAGCACGGCATCGACCAGATGGTTGGTGACGGCATGCAGCATGGTGGCGAACACCATGGTCACCAGCGTGAGCACCATCGAGGTGCCGATCACGGTCGAGGTCGGCACCCGCAGCACGTAGATCAACAGCGGCACCAGGATGAAGCCGCCGCCAATACCCATCACGGCGCCGATGAAGCCGATGACCAGGCCGATCACGACGACGGGGATCACCGACAGATAAATCTTCGAGCGCTTGAACCGCATCTTCAGCGGCAGCCCGTGGATCCAGCCATGGCTGCCGGGGCGCTTCGTCGTGGCCGCGCCGCCACGGCGGGTCCGTAACAGCGCGCGCAGGCCTTCCCAAAACATCAGCCCGCCGACGGTGGTCAGCAGGATCACGTAGGATGTCGCGATCATGAGATCGAGCTGGCCCAGCGAGCGCAGCAGCGTGAAGGTCCAGACCCCGAGCGCGGTGCCTATGGTGCCGCCGCTCAACAGCACCGCCGCCAGTATCGGGTCGATGGCGCGCCGTCGCCAATAGGATATCGCGCCGGAGAACGAGGACGCCGCGATATGGCTGGCGACCGAGGCGACCGCCACCGCAGGCGTGATGCCGACGAAGATCAGAAGCGGCGTCATCAGGAAGCCGCCGCCGATGCCGAACATGCCGGAGACGAACCCGACCGCCGCGCCCATCGCCAGGATGAGGAAAACATTAACCGGAATGTCGGCGATCGGGAGGTAGAGCTGCACGCGCGTCTGCTTTTTTAAGCTTTGCCGCTGGCCCGGCCGAGGCCGGGCAGGGCGCGGTTTCTATTGTATTTGCCGGCAGTGGGATCCGGTTCGCGCATGCACCTTTGCGTGCGCTGGGCCGGTTCCCGCGCCTTTGCATAACCGAATTCGACCGCAGGCGGGACTAAAAATGCCCGGGAAGGCAAATTTTTGCCGTACACGCACGCGCTGCCATCGGGGTGTTGATGCACCAGAATAATCTGGCCCGGCTTTCGGCCGGGGCGGCCGGCTCAGGGCTTGCCGAGGGGATCGGTAACGAGGTTCATCGCCAGCGCCTGCTTCGGGCTGAGCCAGCGGATGTCCCGCGTCTCGGACATCGCCTCCACGATCGAGGACGAGATCCCCATCTTGGTCATGTAGCCCAGCACGGCGCCTGCAATCCGCTGGGTATCTGCGACCGGGTCGCTCACGGGCCTGGTTGTGACAAACCGATGAACGCCCAGCGCCGAACCCGGCACGCCGAACCGGGTCTTGCCGCCGGCATAGACGAGCACGCAGGCGCTGGCGCAATAGGCGGGCTTGAGGCGGCCGGAGGCGTCGGGGATGCCGACCGCCGTCGCCAGGCCGCGCGATCGGATGATCTCGCCCATGATCGTGGCCTGGTTCAAATCGCCGCCGGGCGAGGACAGCAGGATGATGTCGCCGGGGGCAAGCCTGGCTTCGTTGAGCCGGTCGCGAAACGCGTTCGCCGCGGCGGGGCCGATCGTCCCGCTGACGAAGAGGGCACGGCGGCCTTTGCCAGTGCCGTCGAGATCGGCATTGGCGATCGCCGAGAATGTCATGCTCGGCGAGATATACTGGTCCTTCCAGTAGTCCCATGCGTCGGGTTGCGACAGGTCCTGGTAGGCGCGGATGACCACGCCGGAGACCAGCAGGACGAAGATGGCGATCGACCAGACATTCCGTTTGCGGCGGGGCGCTTGAGCCGGCAACGGCGGCGGTGGAGGTTGGTGGAGCGGAATGCGCGGCGCCACGACCGGAGGGCCTGTCGGCGACTTCCGGAAGTCGTTCACCCCGCTTTGGCTATTCTGGTCTGACAAACGATCCTCTTCGCGCGCCTGGCCGGTCGGGATCGGCTTGGTCCGATCCGCTACACCCATTTATGGCCGGGGAGATCGCCGTGCCAGCGGCTGGCCGCGACTTACGTAATCTTAATTCGCGGCTGCGGCGCGCTTGGTCGCAGCCTGCCTGGCCGCGGTGGGCTTGGCCGGAGTGGCCTGCGCCGGGGCTGTGTCCCAGCCGCCGGCCGGCGCGGCGACGTTGACGGCATCGTCAGGCTGAGGCTCCACCGTAAAGGTCTGGATCGCGAGCTTGGCGGCCGCCAGCGACTGGGCGTCGAGGCGCTTGGCGATATCGTCGCGCTTGCGGCCGGAGTCCGCATCGCCCTGGGCTGCGGCGAGGCTGAACCATTTGAAGGATTCGGCGAGGTTCTGTTCGACGCCGATGCCGCGGGCATAGAGGATGCCGAGGTTGAACTGGCTGTCGGCGACGCCGCGGTCGGCGGCTTTCCGGAACCATTGCGACGCGCTCTTGTAATTGGCGCCCTTGCCGCCGCCATCGGCGTCGAGCACGGCCAGATTATGCATTGCCTTGGCGTTGCCGCGTTCGGCCGCCTGCAGATAGTAACGCCGCGCGATATCGACGTCTTTTTTCACGCTCAGGCCCTTCTCGTAGAAGGTGCCGAGCCGGAAGATCGCAGGTACCAGGCCGGCCTGCGCCGCGCGGTCATACCATTTGGCGGCCTCGTCGAGGTTCGAAGCGATGCCTTTGCCCTCGGCGAAACGCAGGCCGATCTCGTAGGCGGCGCCCGGATCGCCCTTCATCGCGGCGCTGCGCAGCGCCGGGCCGCCGATGCCGTCAGGCAGCCGCTCGCTCGGTGGCACCGCTATCGTTGCCGGCTTGACGCCGGTAGCGAGCAGCGGCGGGATCGCGCCGGTAACGTCGCTGGCAGCGATTGGGGACGCCGCCGCCGGCGGCGGGATCAAGATCCGCGCGCTGTCCAGCGTGTTCAGCCCTGAGGAATTGTTCGATTGCTTCTCGACCGGGGTCGGCGAGATCATCGAGGGCGCAATGGGCGACGGCATTGCGGGTTTGGCGCCGTTCTCCGCGGGAGCCTGCGCCGGGCCGGCCGGCTCGACCGAATTTTCCATCGGCGGCATTTGCGGGGCGCTGCCGGTGTCGAGCAGCGTCATCGCCGTCTTGAAGGTGCCGAGCACGATCACGACCACGCTCGCGCCGACCAGCAGCGCGCGGATCTTGGACGACATGTTCGAGGGGGTCTTGTCGTCGGCCTTGATCTTGTCGCCGCCCTTGGGCGCGGCCTTGGAAGCGGCCTTGGCTACCGAACGTCCGGCCTTCTCGGGAGGCGGCGCGGCGGCGGCAGCCTGCGCGGCGCGGCGCGCGGCGGCGATGAAGCTCGATGAACTGACCGGCTCCTTGGGGCCTGCCGCGATCTCGCTGATCGCGCTTTCGGAGGCGGCGATCCGTTCCGACGGCGAAGACATCCGCGCGGCCGGCCGTGTGCCCGGCTCGAGCGGATGATCCGGCGGCAATTCCGGTGCAATTGCCGCGCGCGGCGGTGCGGCAAGCGGCTCCAGGATTTCGCTGATCGCGCGCGGCGGTAGCGGCGCGGCAATCGGTGGCGGCGCCGGCTGCGCGGCGTGGAATTCGCGCGGCGCGGCGGCGAAATTCTCTTGAGAATTCCCTTGCAGCGCGGCCGGATTAGGCATTTCCGGTTTCGGCTGCGGCGCCAAGGGCTGCATCAGGGATTGCATCAAGGGCGGCGGCGCGAAGGCCTGCGACGGCATCGGCGCACGTGGCGCCTCTTCGTGCATCTCGACCGGCGCCGGGGCCGGCTGTGGTGCTACGGGTGTGGCACGAACCGTGCGCAGATCGCCTTCGATCGTCGACAGGCGGTCGACCACGTGGCCGAGCGTGCTGTGAACCGTTTCGAGCGAGTCCTGGGTGCGGCGGTCGGTTTCCGACTGGCTGAAGCGGATGTCGGACAATTCGCGCTTGACGAGGTCGACGATGCCGGAATCCATCGGCTGCGGCGCGTCGGCATTGCGGTTGCTTTCCGCGAGCGAGACCAGGCTGGCATGCTGGCGTTCGAGCGAGCGGAGGATGTCGTGCAGCCCTTCCTCGACCCGACCGAGATCGATCGATGGAGCGGCGGGGCGGTCGGAGGCTTCCAGGCGCTCGAGCAGATAGGTCACGCGCTGTTCGAGATGGGCAAAGGCCGACGCATTGTCGTTGCCGACCGGGATGCGGTCGAGCCGCTCCGTCAGCGAGCGCAGCGCGCTTTCGAGAAATTCCGAGTTGTCGGTCGCGGCCGGCGGCTGCCGGTTCTCCAGCGTCGAGCTCAGCGCGGCGATGCGCTGCTCGAGCATGGCAAAGGAATCGCTGTTGGCGCTCGAACGCGACAGCTGGTCGACCTTGCCGGAGAGCGTGTGTACGTCGTCGGCAAGCCGCGCCAGCGCGTCGTTGGAGGCGACGTTGGAAACGATGCCGCGAAGTGCGACGATGGCGCTTTCGAGCTGCTGCACCGTCGAAGGATCGTCGTTCGAGCGCAGGATCAGATCGAGCTTGGCGCCGAGATTGCGGATCGCATCGTCGTAGCCGGCCAGTTGTTCGGCCGGCGTCAGCGAGCGCAGCGCTTCGCGGATTTCGCCGAGCGCGCGTTCGATGCCGGCAAGCGCCTGGCCGTCGCTGCCGTTCTGTCTGTTGTCGTCGATGCGGCGGGACAGCGTGCGGATTTCGTTCTCGATCGATTCGATCGCCCGGCGCGGCATCGCCTCGGTGATGGCGTGGCGGATCTCGGCGAGTTCGGTGCGGAAGGCTGCGATCGACTGTTCGACGTCATCGGGGCGCTGCAGCGCCTCGATCTGGCTCGTGATCTTGAGCAGATGACGTTCCAGCGACGAAAAGTCCGGGCCGGCCGGCGCGGCCACCGGCTGAGCGGAATGGTGCTGGGCGGGAGCCGCCATCGGCGCCGAGTGCCGTGCCGGGATCGAATTTGAGGGCATCTGGCGCGGCAGCGGACCGTCGAGTTCATTCTGGCGCGCGGCGATTTCGGCGACCGCAAGGTCCATCGAGGCCGGGCTGAGCGGCGGCGAGGGGCGATAGACCTGGGCTGCGGCGCGCTCGACCATATCGGCCTGGCGCTGCTTGTCCTGCATCTGGGCCTGACGGACCGGCGCCGGATTCGAAATCTGCGACAGCCGCGCGTCGAGGCGCGAAATGGCGTCGTTGAGCTGGCGGGCCACGGCCGGCTCGGCGCGGGCGGCTTCGGCGCGCGGGGCTTCGCTGCGTGGCGCAGGCTTTGAGATCTGCTCGATCTGCCGGGTGATGGAATCCAGCCGCTGGTGAATGTCGGCGACGTCGCGGCTTTCGTGGCCCTGCATCGCTGCGCGCTGGTCGTGAGGCGCTGGGAAATTGGGCGGGGCGGGCTCGCCGATGGAGGAATTGAGCCAGTCGTTCAACGACATGCCGGCGCGGCGCGCGGCTGCCTCGGCCCGTTCGCGGACAGATGGATCGATGCCGTCAACACTCCACGATACGCGCGAATTCATGCTCTCGTCCGGTTCGCTCCGGCGCTCCACCTGCGCCCTCAGCCTCCCCGCGTGTCCCATTGAAGAGACAATCGAATTGAGCGCGGGTCGTCTGCCTCAGAACCTGACTTTTTCGCGTTACGGTAAATAACGGGTTAAGGAATTGGACTATGCGGATCTAAAGTTAAACAGGGTACCAGATCGGCGGTTTACCCGTTGTTTTCGCGCTGGCCGTCCCCGATGGACACGACATTGCCGCGATCGGCGGCGGCCGACAGCGCCGACAACGCGTCGATCGCCTCTTCGCACCATTCCGCCACGGCGCGCTCGTGGGCGAGGCCGATGCGAAGCCCGAGCAGTTTGCCCAGATCGGCCGGCGATGCCGTGCCTTGCGGAAATCGCTTGTTGAGGAGGCGTTCGTAGCGGGCAAAACGGTCGCGGTGGTGTTCCAGCCGCGCCATCAGGTCGGTGCGCAGCGGTTCGATGTCGACGCTGTCGAGCGCGTAAAGCCGCACCAGCAGGTCGTCCTTGATCGAGGCGGGGACACTCGGCCGCGCGGCCCAATGCCTCAGCGCGGCTCTGCCCTCCGGCGTGAGGGTGTAGACCAGCTTGTTCGGCTTGCCGGACTGGACGACTTCGCGGCCCTGGATATGGCCGCGGTCGCGGAGCCGGGTGAGCTCGCGATAAATCTGCTGGTGGTTGGCCTTCCAGAAGAATCCAATCGACGCATCGAAAGTCTTGGCGAGCTCATAGCCCGTCATCGGACGTTCGGTCAGGCAGGCAAGGATCGCGTCACCAAGCGCCAAGACGCCGGCCCTCCGGCTCTATCGGGACAGTCGTTGACATTATGCATAAAGTTGCATATGCGTCAACGCGCATAATCGGGCCGTGTTCCGCGCGAACGCCCGGGCATCGCCTGCAGGGGAGGACATGATGACCATGAGCAGCCTCGACACGTGGTACGGCTACATGAAGTCCCATGACACGGCGGCGCTGTGGGATCTGCTGCATCCCGATGCGGTGTTCGAAAGCCCCGTGGTCCACACGCCGCAGCGCGGCCGCGATATCACCTTCAAATATCTGGCCAGTGCCGAAAAGGTGCTGGGTGGCCCGGGCTTCAAATATATCGGCGAGTGGCGCAGCGCCAACGGCGCGGTTCTCGAATTCGAAAACGAGATCGAGGGCATCAGGATCAACGGCGTCGACATCATCACGTTCAGCGATGACGGTAAGATCACGCACTTCAAGGTCATGGTGCGTCCGCTGAAAGCGATCAACCTGCTGCACCGTTTGATGGGAGAGCAACTCGCCAGACAGTGACAACACGTCGTAGTGCCTGCCGCGATATTTAAAGCCCGCTCACTCCCTAGGACATCAGGAACGGGATAAGGTCTCCTTCCGCCAACACCGCAAAATTCAGTTCAAGCGCCTCCGCCCCATTGCAAGCCTGCCCCTGCCCGGAGAACACCATGCCGATCTACAAAGCTCCCGTCGAAGACGTCACCTTCCTGCTCAACGACGTGTTCCAGATCGATCGCTACGACAATCTCCCCGGGTTCACGGACGCCTCCGCCGATGTGCGCGAAGCGATCCTCGGCGAGGCCGCCAAGCTCTCCGAGGAAGTGCTGCAACCGCTCAATCGTGTCGGCGATATCGAGGGCTGCAAGCGTCATGACGATGGCTCGGTGACGACGCCGAAGGGGTTCAAGGAAGCCTTCAAGCAGGTCGCCGAGGGTGGCTGGCTCGGGCTGTCGGTGCCGGCGGAATATGGCGGGCAGGGCTTGCCGGTCACGCTGAGCCAGGTCGTGACCGAATTCCAGTGCGCGGCCAACATGGCGTTTTCGATGTATGGCGGCCTGACCATGGGCGCGACCGCGGCGCTGATGGTGCACGGCAAGCCCGAACAGAAGAAGATGTTCGTGCCGAAGATGGTGGCGGGCGAGTGGACCGGCACCATGAACCTCACCGAGCCGCAATGCGGCACCGATCTCGGCCTGTTGCGCACCAAGGCGGTCAAGCAGGCGGACGGCAGCTACAAGATCACGGGCACCAAGATCTTCATCTCCGCCGGCGAGCACGATCTCGCCGACAACATCATCCATCTGGTGCTGGCGCGCATCGAAGGCGCGCCTGCCGGCATCAAGGGCGTGTCGCTGTTCGTGGTGCCGAAGGTCCTCGTCAATGCCGACGGCTCGCTCGGCGCACGCAACGGCGTGTCCTGCGGCTCGATCGAGCACAAGATGGGCATCCACGGCAATTCCACCTGCGTGATGAACTACGACAGCGCCACCGGCTGGCTGATCGGCGAGGAAAACAAGGGCATGCAGGGCATGTTCGTGATGATGAACGAAGCCCGCCTCGGCGTCGCCGTGCAGGGCCTCGCGCAGTCCGAAGTCGCCTATCAGAACGCCGTCCAGTATGCGCGCGAGCGCCTGCAGGGCCGCTCGCTGACCGGCGCGAAGGAGCCGGACAAGCCGGCCGATCCGATCATCGTGCATCCCGACGTGCGCCGCGTGCTGCTTACCATTCGCGCCTTCAACGAAGCGGCGCGCGCCATGGTGGTGTGGACCGCGCTGAAGAGCGACGTCGCGCATCGTTCCACCGATCCGAAGGACCGCCAGGAAGCCGACGACCATATGGGCCTGATGACGCCGGTCATGAAGGGCGTGATGACCGACGTCGGCTTCTCCAACGCGGTGATGGCGCAGCAGATGTATGGCGGCCACGGCTATATCGCCGAGCACGGCATGGAGCAGTTCGTGCGCGATGCGCGCATCGCCATGCTCTACGAGGGCGCCAACGGCATCCAGGCGCTCGATCTCGTCGGCCGCAAGCTGCCGCGTGACGGCGGCCGCGCGGTGATGGCGTTCTTCGGCGAAGTTGCGGCCTTCGCCAAGGAGCATGGCGGGGATGAAGCCATGAAGCCGTTCGTGACGCCGCTCTCGACGGCGCTCGGCCATCTGCAGCAGGCCACCGGCTGGCTGATGCAGAACGCGCTGGCAAAGCCCGACAATGCCGGCGCCGCCGCCACCGACTACATGCAATTGTTCGGCCTCGTCACCTTCGCCTATATGTGGGCGCGGATGGCCAAAGTCGCTCAGGACAAGATTGCAGGCACCGGCGCCACGCCCTATCTCGCCACCAAGCTTGTGACCGGCCGCTTCTTCATGGAGCGGATGTTGCCGGAAACCTCGGTACATCTTGCGCGGATCCAGAGCGGCAGCGCGACCACCATGGAATTGGCGGCGGAGGCGTTCTGAGATTTTTCGCCGTTCTCCGTCCTATCGCCTATAATATTATGATCCTCATACCAGGAGGGCGTCATGCCTGAGGCATATATTTACGATCACGTTCGTACCCCGCGCGGCCGCGGCAAGTCCGATGGCGCGCTCCACGAGGTCACCGCGCTGGCGCTGGCCACCGTGCCGCTGCAGGCGCTGAAGGAACGCAACAATCTGGCCGAGGACGTTGTCGATGACGTCATCCTCGGCGTGGTCGATCCGGTCGGCGAGGCCGGAAGCGACATCGCGCGCTTCGCGGCGCTGAAAGCCGGGCTCGGCGAATCCGTCCCCGGCGTGCAGATCAGCCGCTTCTGCGCCTCCGGCCTCGATGCCGTGAATTTCGCCGCCGCCCAGATCATGGCCGGCCAGCATGAGCTCGTGATCGGCGGCGGCGCCGAATCGATGAGCCGCGTCGGCATCGGCGCTTCTGGCGGCGCCTGGCCGATGGACCCGTCGATGGCGGTGCCGTCCTATTTCATGCCGCAGGGCGTCTCGGCCGATCTGATCGCCACCAAATACGGTTTTTCGCGTGACGACGTCGATGCCTACGCGGTGCAGAGCCAGCAGCGCGCCGCCAAGGCCTGGGACGAGGGCCGCTTCAACAAGTCGGTGGTGCCGGTCAAGGACATCAACGGCCTGACCATCCTCGCCAAGGACGAGCACATGCGTCCGACCACGACGATGCAGTCGCTCGGCCAGTTGCAGCCGTCGTTCGTGGTGATGGGCCAGATGGGCGGCTTCGACGCGGTGGCGATCCAGTCGCATCCCGAGGTCGAGAAGATCAACTACGTGCACCATGCCGGCAATTCCTCCGGGATCGTCGACGGCGCCGGCGCGGTGCTGCTCGGCAGCAAGCAGGCCGGCGCGAAGCACGGTTTGAAGGCGCGTGCGAAAATCCGTGCGTTTGCCAATATCGGCTCGGAGCCGGCGATGATGCTGACCGGCCCGGTCGACGTCACCGAGAAGCTGTTCGAGCGCTCCGGCATGAAGAAGTCGGACATCGACCTGTTCGAGCTCAACGAGGCCTTCGCCTCGGTGGTGCTGCGCTACATGCAGGCCTTCGACATCGATCCTTCGAAGATCAACGTCAATGGCGGCGCGATCGCGCTCGGCCATCCGCTCGGCGCCACCGGCGCCATGATCCTCGGCACCGTGCTCGACGAACTCGAGCGTACCAACAAGTCGACCGCGCTGGTGACGCTGTGCATCGGCGGCGGCATGGGCACGGCCACGATCATCGAGAGAGGTCTGAGGACGTAGGGTGGGCAAAGGCGAACCGCCGTGCCCACCATTACGCACTCCGGCAAGGAATGGTGGGCAAGCGCTGCGCTTTGCCCACCCTACGAAATCCAAAGTCAACCGCCGCGCCTGACATCGGCTGCCGGCATCGAGGGAGCAACCAACATGGCCTTCAAGAATTTCAAGGTTGAGACCGACGCCGACGGCATTGCGCTCGTCACCTGGGACATCCCCGGACGTTCGATGAACGTGCTGGACGAGACCTCGACCACCGAGCTCGAGGAGATTCTGAAGCAGACCACGGCCGATGCCGCGGTAAAGGGCGTCGTCATCACCTCCAGCAAGGACGCCTTCTGCGCCGGCGCCGACCTTTCGATGCTCGAGGGCATGAACAAGGAATACGCCAAGGTCTTCAAGGAAAAGGGCGAGGTCGCGGCGAACCAGATGCTGTTCGATCAGAGCCGCCGCTTCTCGCTGGTGCTGCGCGGCATCGAAACCTGCGGCAAGCCGTGGGCGGCTGCGATCAACGGGCTCGCGCTCGGCGGCGGTTTCGAGGTGACGCTGTCCTGCCACTATCGCGTGGCGGCTGAAAATCCCAAAACTCGCCTCGGCCTGCCCGAGGTCAAGGTCGGCCTGTTCCCCGGCGCCGGCGGCACCCAGCGCGTGCCGCGCCTCGTGCCGCCGCAGGACGCGATGACGATCCTGCTCAAGGGCGATCCGGTCACGGTCGAGAAGGCCAAGGCAGCTCAACCTGATCCACGCCATCGTGCCGGCTGGCGACCTGATCAAGGCGGCCAAGGACTGGATCAAGGGCGGCGGCAAGGCGGTCGCGCCCTGGGACGAGAAGGGCTTCAAGCTGCCGGGCGGACCGGTGTTCTCCAAGGCCGGCATGATGATGTTCCCGGCCGGCAACGCCATCTACCGCCGCGAGACCTACGACAATTATCCGGCGGCGCGCGCCATCATGAGCTGCGTCTATGAAGGCCTGCAGTTGCCGATCGACGCCGCGTTGCGCGTCGAGTTGCGTTACTTCGCCGAGTGTCCTGCGCTCCAAGGAAGCGGCGGCGATGATCCGCAGCCTGTTCCTGTCGATGCAGGAACTGAACAAGGGCGCGCGGCGTCCGCACAACGTGCCGCCGACCAAGGTGAAGAAGCTCGCCGTGATCGGCGCCGGCTTCATGGGCGCCAGCGTCGGCTACGTCTCGGCGCGTGCCGGCATCGACGTGGTCCTGATCGACCGCGACCAGGAAAGCGCCGACAAGGGCAAGGGCCACGCGCAATCCGTGATCGACGACCTGATCAAGAAGGGCCGCGCCAAGGAAAGCGACCGCGACGCCATCCTCGGCCGCATCAGCGCTACCGCGGATTACAATGTGTTGAAGGATTGCGACCTCGTCATCGAGGCGGTGTTCGAGGATCGCAAGGTCAAGGCGGAAACCTACGCCAAGGCGCAGCCGCTGGTGAAGTCCGACGCGATCTTCGCCTCCAACACCTCGACCCTTCCGATCAATTCGTTGGCGGAAGAGTTCAAGGACCAGGGCAAGTTCATCGGCATTCACTTCTTCTCGCCGGTCGAGAAGATGATGCTGGTGGAAATCATCGTCGGCAAGAACACCGGCGACCTCGCGCTTGCCACCGCGCTCGACTATGTGCGCGTGATCGGCAAGACGCCGATCGTGGTGAACGACTGTCGCGGCTTCTTCGCCAACCGCTGCGTGATGCGCTACATCGCCGAAGGCAACGAAATGTTCCTGGAAGGCGTGCCGCCGGCGATGATCGAGAACACCGCGCGGATGGCCGGCATGCCGGTCGGGCCGCTGTCGCTGTCGGACGAAGTGGCGCTCGATCTCGGTCTCAAGATCATGAAGGCGACCGAGGTCGATCTCGGGCCCAACGCCATCAATCAGGACCACAAGAAGCTGATGGTGGAGCTGGTGGAGAAGCAGGGCCGCTTCGGCCGCAAGAACGCCAAGGGCTTTTACGACTATCCCGAGAAGGGCAAGGGCCAGAAGTCGCTGTGGGCCGGCCTTTCCGCGCTGCAGCCGAAGCATCTCGACCCTGATACGCTCGACGTCGAGGAATTGAAGCAGCGCTTCCTGGTGGTGCAGGCGGTGGAAGCGGCGCGCACGGTCGAGGATCACGTCATCACCGACATGCGCGAAGCGGATGTCGGCTCGATCCTCGGCTTCGGCTTTGCGCCGTTCACCGGCGGCACGCTGTCCTATATCGACTTCATGGGCACCAGGAAAGTTCGTCGAGCTCTGCCACAAGTTCGAAGCCAAATACGGCTCGCGCTTCACGCCGCCGAAACTGCTGGAAGACATGGCGGCCAAGGGCG
>CAWBRL010000011.1:0-131675 GCA_963791165.1 uncultured Alphaproteobacteria bacterium
AGCCTGACGAAAGTGCGGCGATCAAGATGGGCCTCGCCAGGACCTGGGGCTGAGCGACGACGGACCAAAAGGGCAGTAGCACCGCACCACCAACCATACATATCCGGCCCAAGAATGCCCGACGTCTCATTTGATACCTCGCCGCCCCACCGAGCCCCACCGAAGGGTCCTGCCATTCCCGACGAAGACGGCATCTTATCCCCGAAACGTCCAACCGGCGAAGGAGGTTCAGGAGTGACCGGGCGAATGTCGGCCCAAGTCCGCTAATGGGTCAACCGCGTCAACCTCCGCCGACGACTTCCGGTCTTCCCCTTGAAAACGGACATCGTCACGACCGCTCGGCATGTCTCAAAGGTGCCAACAAGAGACTTATGCATTGCCGCAAATAGCTTCCTATTCGATCACCTCGTCGGCACGGGCGACCAGCGTTGGCGGCACTTCGAGGCCGAGAGCTTTGGCAGTATTCATATTGATCACCAGCTCGAATTTGGTCGGCATCTCTACCGGCAGATCGGCGGGCTTGGCTCCCTTGAGGATCTTTCCCGCGTAAGCACCGACCAGGCAAAGGCAGCTGTGAGGCTCGATCCATGGCTGATCAGGCCGCCGGAAGCGGCGAACTCGCGCCACGCATATATCGCCGGAACTGCATGGCGCGAGATCACCTCGTCGGCTTGGGCGAGCAGCGTGGGCGGCACGGTGAGGCCAAGCGCCTTGGCGGTCTTGCGGTTGATGACCAGTTCGAACTTGGTCGGCTGCTCGACGGGGAGGTCGGCGGGCTTAGCGCCCTTACTATCTTGTCCACGAAGGTGGCAGCGCGCCGAAAGAGGACGACAAAGTTCGGGCCGTAGGACATCAGGCCCCCGTCGTCCGGGAATTCGCGAAGGCCATACATGGCCGGGAGGCGGTTGCTGGCAGCCAGGGCTACGATCTGGGGTATATCCGCAACAGTGAGGGGGTCATCGAATGCGATGAGGGCCTGAGCGTTGCCTCGTTTGGCAGTTTCGAACGCCGTCTCGAAGTCGTTGGTTCCCCTCACCTCGAGAGGCTGGAGCGCGACGCCCAGCGTTTGGGCTGCAGCCACGGTCTCGCGCCAGAAGATGGCATGGGGGTTACTCAATGGATTTCTGAGCACTGCGACCCGGGCAGGTCCGGAAGGAGCTCTTTCAGGATCTGCACGCGCTTGCGATCATCGCCTCATTAAAATAGTTCAACCCCGTCAGGTTCCCTCCGGGCCGCGACAGGCTCTCCACTAGGCCGAGCCCAACGGGGTCAGACGCGATCATGACGATGGGGATGGTCCGGGTGGCGTTCTTGGCCGCCAGCGCTGCCGTGGCTGTGTGACCCGCGAACAGGACATCCACTTTGCGACGGAGAAGCTCGGCTACTACCTCGGGCAGCCGCTCGGAGCGACCCTCGGCCCAAAGGACTTCCAATGCGAGCGTTTGCCCTTCGACGTAGCCCAGTTCACCAAGGCCTTGTCGGAGTGCCCCGACCATGCGTCCGGCCATGGCCGTACCTGCGCTCGCAATGTAACCGACCCGGGGGATTTTTGCGGGCAATTGCGAACGCGCAATCCTTGGCCCGGTTGCCGAAGCCGTTGCACCGCCAAAAGCGTAATCTTTACCCCTCATAGCCGACGTTCGCTGTGAGGATCAGCACGTCCGAAATGTGCCACAAGCGGACTCATGCGGCGCGGCATCATTCGATCACCTCGTCGGCGGTCGCGAGTAGCGAGGTCGGGATACTCAGGCCAAGTGAGTTGGCGGTTTTGAGATTGATCACCAGATAATGTCGTTCGGCCTGCTCGATTGGGAGGTCGGCAGCTTTCGAACCTCGCAACAGCTTCGCAACATAAGTGGCGGAACGACGATTAAGGTCGACGAGATCGGGGCCATATGCGAGCAGACCACCTTCGACCGCATCTTCTCGCCAATAGTAAACATCCGGAATACGATTTTGCGCGGCGAGCTCAATGATCTTCCGCCGGTTGGCGGCCGCGATGGGGTCCGCAAGCACGAGGAGGCCCTGAACACCCTTTATGGCCATGGTCTGGAAGGCCTGACCTATGTCATCTACCGAGCGCTTCACCACCGGCAGAATCTCGAGGCGTCGTTCTGCGGCGGCTTTCTCGAAGCGGGCCATCGACTGTGAATGGTATTGGTTGTCGGGGTCGAGCAGGATCGCGAACCGTGATGCTCCCGGCAGCAATTCCGCTAGAAGCCCGAGATTCTTGATGCTTCCTCCGACGGCGGTAAGTCCAGTGACGTTTCCGCCGGGCCGCGCGAAACTTTCCGCCAGCCCGACACCGACCGCGTCTGCGGTGGCAGTCACAATAGGGATTGTGCTGGTAAGCGCTTTGGCGGCAAGGGCCTCGGGCGTGGTGGGCGCTACGATCACCTCGACGTCCAGAGCGACCAATTCGGCGGCAAACTTTGCCAGTTGTTCCGGATCGTTCTTCCAGAACCGGCGCTCGATGATGATGTTCTCGCCGTCGGAATACCCCTGCTCGCGCAACCCGCGGTCAAAGGCATCGATCCGTTCATGAGGAACTGACGCCAGAAAACCGATGCGAGGCATCTTCTTTTTGAGCTGATCGGTGGGTTGCGCTACCAAGTTGCGCGGCCAAACGGCACCGATGGTCCCGATCAGTCCGATGAACTCCCGTCGCCGCATGTTTCACCCCAAAGGTCGGTCCGGCCACTATAGCCGTCTAAACTCAACAGCTGAAGAAGTCGCGACGGGTCGAATGAAGTACTTTTTGGCGGACAAAATCCGTTCTGGGTCAATCGCATCGGTTTGACGATGTCCGAGCCACTTCCGCTATACCCCTCATAACCGACCTTCGCTGGGTGGATTGGCAGGTGCGAAAAGTGCACCAATGCCGGAAGTCGTGAACCAGCGCGGCAGGGGCGGCCGGTTCAATTGACCTGGTCCAGCCGCGCGTCAATTTCTCCTCGAAGCAAGGTGAAGTCGATGGGCTTGGTCAGCAACCCGGTCGCGCCGCCTTCTATCGCCTTCCGCTTGGTTTCGGGATCGCCGTAGGCGGTGATCATGATGATGGGGACGTCGGGTCGCATCTCCCTGACTTTTGGCAGCATCTCAAGTCCGGTCATGCCGGGCATGTTGATGTCCGAGAGGATCAATATCAGGGTCTGCTCGATGGGGTCTGCGATCCGCGACAGAGCATCCGCCGCGGAAATGGCGAAGTCCATGACGAAGCGTTGCGCACGCAGGTCGCGCCGGAACTGCTGGCGGAACAATGCCTCGACGTCGGGCTCGTCGTCGACCACAAGAACCAGAACGCTCACGTCTCACCTCGCATCCCTGCCTGAAAAATTGCTCTTCCTCGGCAGGACGATAATAAATTCGGTGAACTGCCCAGGCTTCGGTCTCGACATCAATTCTGCCACCGTGTTGCTTCACGATGATGTCGTGCGTCATCGAGAGACCAAGCCCAGTCCCTTCACCGGCTGGCTTGGTCGTGAAGAACGGGTTGAACATCTTTTCCTGCACTTCGGCCGGGATGCCGGTGCCGTTGTCGCGAATGCGAATTTCGACGGTGGTTCCGAGGTTCTTCGTGGTGGCCCGCAGGGTTGGCTCAAAACCAGGTTCTTTATCCTCGGTCTTGCGCTTGGTCGCAGCATAGACGCCGTTCGCGATCAGATTGAGAAATGCGCGGGTGATCTCCTGCGGAAATAGTTCGATTGTACCCGCGTCCGCATCGAAGTCGCGCTGCAGCGTGATATTGAACTCGCCTTTTTCTGCGCGCGCGCCGTGATAGGCGAGGTTGAGGCTCTCATCGAGAAGCGAATTGATATCCGCAGGTCGGTGCTCTCTGGAGCCTTCACGCGAATGCAGCAGCATGTTCTTGACGATGGAGTTGGCGCGCTTGCCGTGCTGGACGACCTTTTCGAGATTGTCCTTCAGCATGCCGGTCAATTCGTCGACTTCTTCGCGCACCTTGCCGTCCAGCGCGACCGGCTTGAGCGCGTCGTTCAGTTCGTCGGTCAGTTCCGCCGACAGCGCCGAGAAGTTATTGACGAAGTTGAGCGGGTTCTTGATCTCGTGCGCGATGCCGGCGGTGAGCTGGCCGAGCGAAGCCAGTTTCTCGGTCTGCACCAGGCGATCCTGCGCGGCGCGCAGTTCGTCGAGCGAGGCGGCAAGCTCCCGCGTGCGCGGCCTGTACCTCCTCAAACAGCCGGACATTCTCGATCGCGATCACGGCTTGGTCCGCGAAAGTCGAGACAAGTTCGATCTGCTTGTCGGAAAACGGTTGTACGGTCCTTCGGCACAGGCTGAGGACGCCGATGGGATGTCCTTGGCGTAGCAAGGGCACACCTAGAAATGTGCGGTATCCCGACTTTTTTTGCGGTTCGAGGTAGACATATTCGGGGTCGGCCAGAACATCGGCCACCTGCACCGCCTGCCCTCCCAGCAGAACGCGGCCGACAATGCTGCCTCGCCCGGACTCCATTCGAAAGTCCTTGGTAAAATCGATCCAATCGGGCGCGAAGTTGTGATTGGTGACGTGGTAGAAACCCGAGCCTTCCTGCCTGGAAATGCTTGCCATATCGGCCTCGCAAAGGCGAGCGGCCGATGTCGTCAGCGTGTCCAGCACCGTCTGCAGGTCGAACGCCGAACGGCTGATCACTTTCAGCACGTCGGCAGTGGCGGTCTGCTGTTGCAATGCCTCGGAAAGATCCGCGTCTTGGCCTGCACTTCGTCGAACAGGCTGACGTTTTCGATGGCGATCACCGCCTGGTCCGCGAACGTCGTGACCAGTTCGATCTGCCTATCTGTGAATGGCATCACCACCGCTCGCATCAAAATGATGACGCCGATAGGAACGCCCTCACGCAGTAGCGGAACTCCGAGGTTCGAGCGGTAGTGGCCCACGCTCTGGTATTCGAGGGCCACATATTCAGGATCGGCTAGACAGTCAGGCATATGGACCGTCTTCCGCTCAAGCGCCGTGCGGCCAACCAGTGAACCCCGCCCCGGCGCGAGGGGATGTTCGACCGCGTATTTCAGGAACAACTGATCAGCACCGTGGTTCGCTGCCATATGATACTGGCCGTCGTCCTGCAGCTTATAGATGAAGGCGTACTCAGCGGCGCACAAGCGGCTCGCGGTTTCTACTATGGTATCGAGCACCGGCTGCAGGTCGAACGCGGACCGGCTGATGACCTTGAGCACGTCGGCGGTGGCGGTCTGCTGCTGCAAGGACTCGCTCAAGTCGTCGGTGCGTTCACGCAATTCCTTGAGCAGCCGTGTGTTCTCGATGGCGATCACCGCCTGCTTGGCAAAGTTGGCAACCACGTCGATCTGTTTGTCGGTGAACGGCCGGACTTCTTGGCGATAGATCGTAATGGCACCGATCAATTCGCCTTCCTTGAGCATCGGTACGCTGAAGAGAGTTCGCGCTCCCGTGAGATCAGACAGCGCGGTGACGGCGGGATCGCCTTCGAGGTAGGGCGATTGAGTCCGGATGTCTTCGACCTGAACGAACCGTTTGGTTCGGATCACCGTACCGAGGCCGCTTTGCGGGTGAGGCCGGAACAACTGCGTGGCCGGTGCCACCGCGAACGCATGCGGCACGTTATACAGAGCAACCTGACGGGCAAAGTCCGCTTCGAACAGTGTCATGGTGCCGAACTTCGCCCCGCAGACCCGCGTGGCGTTCTCGAGCATCTTCTGGAATACCGGCTGTAACTCGCCCGGCGAGGCGCTGATGACCTCAAGAACCTCAGAGGTGGCGGTCTGCTGCTCCAGCGACTTCGACAACTCGCGGGTACGCTGCCGGACCTCGTCGAACAGGCGGACGTTTTCAACTGCAATCACTGCCTGGTCGGCGAAAGTCTGCACCAGCTCGACCTCGCGCTGCGAAAACTGTCCTGTGCGCATGCGGGCAAGTGCGAATATGCCAACGCTCCGTGATTCCCGCATGAGGGGAACGAACACGATGGACCTGAAGCCGAGGATCTCACCAAATCTCTTGAGCTGTCCAGTCTCGGTCTCGGTCGCAACATCGGCGATGTTGCGGACCGCTGCTGCCTGAAAGGTTCGACCAATATAGGTCGAGTCGTCGATCTGAAGTGGGGTCCGGCGCAGGAAATCGACCTGTGTGGCGTCAGCGTGGGCGACACCGCGTGCAACGAGAACGTCATCTTCGCGAAGATAGAGAGCACTGACCTCAGCCTTGCACAATTCAGCGGCCGAATTGGTCAAGGTATCCATGACCGAATTGAGGTCGAATGCCGAGCGACTGATGACCTTGAGCACGTCGGCGGTCGCAGTCTGCTGTTGCAGCGACTCGCTCAAATCGTCGGTGCGTTGGCGCAATTCTTTCAGCAGCCGCGCGTTCTCGATGGCGATGACCGCCTGTTTGGCGAAGTTGGCGACAAGATCGATCTGCTTTTCACTGAAGGGGCGAACTTCCTGGCGGTAGATCGTGATCACGCCGACCGGTTCGTTATCCCTGAGCAGCGGTACCGCGACAAAGGTTCTCGCGCCCGCGAGATCGGCCAATGCGACGGCGGCGGGGTCACGTTCGAGATAGGCAACTCGCGTCCGGATATCTTCGACGTGAACGACCTGCTTGGTGCGGACAGCTATTCTCGGGGCGCTCTGGGGATGAAACTGAAATGTCCGGGGCGCATCGGCGAACGCCGGCGGCGCGTTGTATCGCGCAACGTTACGAAAGTTATTTCCGTCATACAGTGTCATCGCACCGAAATGCGCCCCGCAGATGCGCGTGGCATTCTCCAGCATCTTCTGGAAAACCGGCTCCAGTTCTCCGGTCGAGGCGCTGATGACTTCAAGAACTTCGGAGGTCGCCGTCTGCTGCTCCAGCGATTCCGTGAGGTCGCGCGTACGCTGTTGCACCTGCTCGAACAGTTCGCACATTGCCGATCGCGATCACCGCCTGGTCGGCGAATGTCTGCAGCAACGCGACTTGTTTGTCGCTGAATGGATTCACTTCGATGCGCCGAAGCACGATCGTTCCGATCGCGTCGCCGTCGCGGATCATCGGCACGCTCAACATGCTGCGAACGCCATCGAGACGCGACATCTCCTGTCCGATTGGAAATTCCGCGCCTTCATCGGAAAGGACGTCGCGAAGGTGCACTGGCGCGCGGTCGGCGATGGCGCGCCCGGAGAGCGAAGTTCGGTGGTTAGGCCATCGCTCCCGGTTCATCGCTATCGGGCCGTGATGCGCGCGAAGTGCGAGCTCGTCGCCGTCCTTCAACGCAATGATGGCATCATAGGCCTCGCAAAGCTCGCAGGCGCTCTCGACAATGGCCTGGAGAACCGGCCCGACGTCGGTCGGTGAGGAAGCGATCACGCTCAGGATGTTGCTGCTCCCGGTCTGGAAAGTCAGCGCCTCGGACAGGTCGCGCGTCTTTGCCTGCACCTCGTCGAACAGGCGGACGTTGCCGATCGCGATCACGGCCTGATCGGCGAAGGTCTGCAGCAGCTGGACGTGATGGTCGGCGAAACGGCCGGGCGCCACCTGCGTGACGCTGATGATGCCGATCACGGTCACCTTCGCGCAGCAGCGGGACGAACAGCATACTGCGAAAGCCACGCAACCGGGCCACTTCCAGACAGGGCGGGAAATTCGGCCAATTCGACTTCAACGTCGCGAGATAGTCGGACGATTTCGCCCCTGCGGATCCGCTCGCCCAGGGAAAGCCGGGACAGCGGCCTCGGGAACGATGCTTGCAACGCCGCATCGGCTTCGGGGCTGGTCCGGGTGAAGGCCATGATGTGAAGGGTGTCGTCGACAAGGCTTTGCACCGTGGATGAAGCCCCTGAACCAGCCGGTTCGAGCGCTCCGCAATGGCCTCGAACACCGGCTGACGTCCGATCGGCGAACTGCGCGATCACCTTGAGGACGTCAGCAGTCGCCGTTTGCGGTCGTAAGCCGCTCCAGATCGTCGGTGCGCTTGCGGATCTCGTTGAACAGCCGCGCGTTCTCGATGGCGATCACGGCCTGATCGGCGAAGGTCCGCAGCAACTGAACGTGATGATCGGCAAATGTGCCGGTCTCGCGCCGGGTGATCGTCATGAAACCGATCGCGACGCCCCCTGCTCATCAGGGGCGTGAACAGGACGCTGCGCCAGCCGCGGGCGCGGGCAATGCGCACCATTTGCGGATCGGACGTTTCGCCTATCGCCGATCTGCGCGGTCTGACCGTTCTCGACCAGGACGAAGCGCCGTGGATCTCGGTTCGAGGCACTGGAGAAGATTGCCCGAAGGGCGGCATCCGCTGCCGGGGTGGTCGGCGTGAAGGCCGCCAGGTGAACCATGTCGTCGAGCGATGCGATAGACCGCAGTCGAGAAGCCGCCGATCAGCCGGTTGGCGCTTGCGGCAATCGCCTCAAACACCGGCTGCACGTCGTCGGGCGAACTGGCGATGACCTTCAATATCTCGGCCGTCGCCGCCTGCTGCTCGCGGGCTTCCTTCAGGTCTTTGCTCGGATCGGAGACCGAACGACGCTTAACTCGGGTGGCCGCTGGCGCAATGCGGGGCTTGGTCTTGGTGGTCTTGCGGCCCTTTGCTGGGCTTGCGTTGCGGGCTTTCGCCGCGCTCGTCTTGCCGCCCGTTCTTGATGGCCGCGCCATATCCGCCCCCAGGTCAAGAAGCGTATCTTAGCGGGCCAGACCGTCCTTCAGGAAGGGGCGGATTAGGCCGGGTCGCAGGTTGCCAGCTGGCCAGGCTGATGTCCGCTAATGGGATGGTCCGGCCGTGCTCCCGCCCCGAACCGGACGTCACTGCCCCGACGCGGCGAGCGACAAATCGCCCCAACCGACCTGGGACTGACTTAGGCTACTGTTAGTTCAGGGGGCTGGGACCGTCAGCATCCCAAGACCCGTTTTTGGGGAGGCAGCTGATGGTTGAACTTGCGCCATTCCTCGCAAATCTGGGGTTGTCTCAATACGCCGGGACGTTCGCCGACAACGATATCGATGGCGCAGCATTGCTCGAGCTAGAAGAGGCACATCTCAAGGAACTCGGGCTCTCGCTCGGCCATCGTGTCCGCCTGATGAAAGCCATCGTCGAATTGCGCATGGCGAATGGCCCACCGGCGCCGGTCGTGGGCGATGTGCCGGCAGGCAAGATCGCCATGCCGCCAGCCGAAGTCCGCGGCGCAGCGAGCCAATCGTCAGCCGATGGCGAGCGCCGGCAGCTCACAGTAATGTTCGCCGATCTCGTCGGCTCGACCGAACTCGCCGCCCGTGCCGATCCCGAAGACGTGCGCGACGTCATGCGTGCCTATCAGGACGCCTGCGCCGGCTCTATCGCGCGCTACGACGGCTATCTCGCCAAGTACCTTGGCGACGGCGTCCTCGCTTACTTCGGCTATCCTCATGCGCACGAGGACGCAGCGGAACGCGCAGTGCGTGCGGCGCGCGACATTGTCCAGGCCATTGGTCGGCTGGCACCCGTTAGCGGCCATAGGCTGTCGGTGCGGGTCGGCATCGCGACAGGAATGGTCGTGGTCGGCGCGGTCGCGGCGCCGGACGGCGCTTCCGAGCTTTCTGCCATAGGCGACACCCCCAACCTGGCGGCGAGGTTGCAGGCGCTGGCCGAGCCCAACACCGTGGTGATCGCCGACAGCACACGCGCACTGACGCGTGGTGCTTTCCGCTATGTCAATCTCGGTGACCGCAAGCTGAAGGGCATTTCCGAGCCGGCGCGTGTCTGGCAGGTGGCGGGCGATATTGCTGCCTCCCGCTTTGAGGCGACATACGTAGCAGGCCGCAGCCGCTTCGTCGGGCGCGAGCCGGAAGTGGCGCTGCTGAACAGCCGCTGGGAACAGGCGTTAAGCGGCGAAGGGCAAGCGGTGCTGCTGTGCGGCGAGGCCGGCATCGGCAAGTCTCGTATCGCCGAGCAGCTGCGCCAGCGGCTGGAGGGATTCGACCACACGCGGATCCGCTACCAGTGCTCTCCGTTCCATGTCAGCAGCGCACTGCAGCCGGTCATTTCCCAGCTCGAATACGCCGCCGACCTGAACGCGGAAGACGATGGCTCGATCCGCCTGGCCAAACTCGAATCTCTGCTCGCACCTATGACCCGGAACATGGAGGAGGTGGTGCCGCTGCTGGCGACCCTGCTCGGCATTCCGCTCGGCAGCCGCTATGTCATGCCCAATGTGACTTCTGACGTGCTCAAGCGACGCACGCTCGAAGCCCTGGCCGGCCAGCTCGTGGCGCTGGCACGGATCAAGCCGGTCTATTGGCTGGTCGAGGACGTGCACTGGATCGATCCTACGACGCGCGAGCTCATCGGCCTGTGTCTCGATCGCGTTCGCGACCTGCCGGTCTTCGCGCTGATAACCTTCCGTCCAGAGTTCGTCCCTAGCTGGGGACACATGCCGCACGTGACAGGGCTCACACTTAACCGGCTTGCACGCCGCCAATGCACCGAGCTGATCGACAGCTTGTGCGCCGGCAAGCCGCTGCCGGCAGAGGTACTTGAGCAGATCGCAGCCAAGACGGATGGCATTCCGCTGTTCATCGAGGAACTGACCAAGACCGTACTCGAATCGGGCCTGCTGATCGAACGTGACGGGAGTTACGCCCTGACCGGCCCGCTGGCGCCGATGGCGATCCCCACCACCCTTCAGGATTCGTTGATGGCGCGGCTCGAACGTCTGTCGCCGGTCAAGGAAGTAGCGCAGATTGGCTCGGCCATCGGCCGCGAATTCTCCTACGATCTGCTCGCTGCCGTATCTGAGTTAGCGCGACAACGAGCTCAAGGAAGCGTTGGGTCAATTGGCCAATGCGGAACTCGTTTATGTTCGCGGCGAGCCGCCCGATGCGACCTACGTCTTCAAGCATGCGCTGGTGCAGGACGCCGCCTATGCCAGCCTGTTGCGCGCGCGACGCCAGCAAATCCACGCCCGAATTGCGCAGGTTCTCCCGGAGAAATTTCCGGACCTGACCGCGCGGCAGCCCGAAACGCTTGCGCATCATTGCGAGGCGGCTGGACTGGAGGCGCCAGCCAAGGAGTACTGGAGCCGCGCTGGCCGGCTGGCGCTGGCGAACGCGACCTACGCCGAGGCAACGAACCATTTTGCCAGAGCATTGGCGCTGGTCGCAAAGGCGGCGCCATCGGAAGCGAGGATACGCGAGGAAGCCGGCCTGTTGCTGGATCGTGGCATAGCAATGACGGCGCTGAAGGGGCCAGCGTCGGCTGAGCATGCGCAGATAGCCACCGACGCTCTGACAGTTAGCGCCCAGTTAGGCGACGATCCGTTGCATTTCCGGGCCCGGTGGGCCGATTGGATCGCGCATCGGTGAGCGGCAAGCTACCGGAAGCCACTGCGCGCGCTGATTGCTGGTGCGGATGGCCAGCCGGATCGGAGCCGACGATTTGCGGTTGCAGGCTCATCATGCGCGCTGGACGACGGCGTTCGCGCGCGGTGACGTGACCACTGCCAGAGACGCCGTCGAAAATGGGCTCGCGCTTTACGATCTCGGACGGCATCGCGACCATTGGTCGATGTATGGCGCTCATGATCCCGGCGTTTGCGCCTGCGGCATAGGCGCAATCACTTTTTGGCAAGCCGGTTTGGCTGAACGCGCTCAAGGTCTCTACATGCAGGGGATTGGCCTCGGTGCCGAGCTCGGCCATCCATTCAGCGTGGCGGCGGCGCATATGCACGGAGCCTTCTTCGCCATGATGGTCGATGACAGCACGGCTGTCGACATTAGCGCTCAAAGCCGTGATCGCCGTGGCCACCGAAGCCAACTTGGCTTGGCCTGGTCGCCTCGGTCGCTTCCTGGCCGGGTGGGTGACCGCGCGACAGGGTGAAATTGGGCGCGGCGCCGACCAAATGGAGGCGAGCTTTCGCGATCTCCAGGAAAGGAAGGAGCGGCTTTATTTGACTCTTCTGGGCACCTGTGTTGGCCAGGACCAAGCTGGAGATGGGCCGCACCGAAGAAACGTTGAACTTCCTGGACGAATTGCAACTTCTATCGGTCGAAACCCACCAGCAGTTGTTTGTTCCTGATCTCCACCGCCTGCGCGCCGAAGCGCTGCATCGGCTCGACCCGAAGAATCCCCGTATCGAGGCTGAGTACCGAATGGCGCTGCAGCTCGCGCAAGAGCAGGGCGCGCTTGCGCTGGAACTTCGCGCTGCGGGCGGATTGGCGACCCGCTTGGCCGCGAGCGGCCGTACAAGCGAAGGCACGGCGCTCCTGCGTCCGGTGTTCGACCGCTTCACCGAGGGCCTGGAGACGCCGGATTTGCAAGCGGCCAAGACGCTGCTCGATGCTTTGGAGTAGACCTCATGTCGCCGTCGATCCTCTCCGCGCGGACGAGACGGACCTGACGAGCGGATCAGGCTGCTGCCTGTGAGTGGCGGAGCCATTTGTCGATACCGATGCGGCCGAGGCGCGCTTTTACCTTCGGGATCAGTTCGGTGGATGTGCTAATTGTTCGCGTGATTTTCGGCCGCGCCGGACACGCGATCCTGCACCAATGGAAGGGGGTAAACCCACCCCGTATGTCATCTCCAGAAGTCCTTGAACCTGCCCGGCGACAACTCGGTGTATCGCACCGTGTGCTGGATGTTGCGGTGGCCGAGGTAGGCCTGCAACGCCCGGGTATCGTGGCCCTTGTTGGCCAGCTTTTGTGCGTGTTTGAAAACGAATTGGTGGCGCGTCCATTTTCGCGTCGTGACCGGATCCCGACGAATGGCAGGATAGGCGACTACAGCGAGACCATGGCCAAAACGCGCCGCGAAAATATGGGGCAGTAACCGGTACCGGTACCTGACGCGATTCAATCCCGACATACCTCGCCGCGGGGTCTTCCTCCTCCGCCCTCGCCGCCCGCGACCCTGATCGTTTCCTGAGGCATCTGTGATGCGCTGCGCCTCAGTGTGACAAAGCGAACCGACGCATGGCCCGCACTTGATGTTTAATCCTCGCACTTCATGACGTTGACGGCCATCGACCATCGACCCCCGCATCGGCCGCGCAACCCGGTTTCGATATCGGGTGCCATCACTTCGGGCGACATCACAGGCGAACAGCGGCGCCGTTAACATTCCCTTAACCGATGGGGCGGACCATCAGTCTCGTCCTTTCCGGGACAACAATGGGGATTGTGGGGGCTGTCTGGCAGAGACCAATTCGTTTGTCATGGCTCGGTGGTCATGGCGGGTTGGCGCTGCCCTGAAGCGGATGCATCCTCGCCATGGCTGATAATTATCAGGACCGGCCTTTTCCTACTGACGCCGAGCATGATCGCGGTGCTCTGCGAGACGAGAGCAGTCTGCTGGCGAAACTGGCGCAGCTGACCGGGCAGAGCGATCCGTTCGGCACCGCGGCCAAGACGCCCCTTCCACTGCAGTCGCGGGCGAATGTCCGCCCGCAAAATGTCCCCGTGGATGCAGAAGCGAGCGCGCCCGCTGGGTCGCCGCCATGGATGCAGCGCGCCAGGCAGGAATACGAAGAGCCGGAGCCGGAGTACCCGAGCCCCGTGCTTCCCTTGCACCGCTACGCAGCCGCGTCAGAACAGGACCATCACGAGCCACAAGCCGCGGACGAGCGGTATGGCCTGATCAAATCCGTCGAGCAGGAAAATACTCGTTATCTGGACGATCCTTACGCCCATCAACGCGGCTACGAAGAAGAGCCGGAGCCGCGCACTCGCAGCGGTGGGATGGTGACCGTTGCAGCGGCGCTGGCGCTGGCCGTGGTGGGGACCGTAGCCTATCGAACCTATGTTGGCTCTCCGCGCAGCGGCGAGCCGCCGATCATCACGGCCGACAACAGCGCGACCAAGGTGGTGCCGACCCAGTCTGATGGTGACGCCTCCAAGGCCCCTGGCCGCATCCCACCGGGCGACGGCGGTGAAAAGCTCGTATCGCGCGACGAAGCGCGGATCGACGTCAATTCCAAGTCCGGCGCGTCGCTCGAGGTATTTCCGCCGCTGAACCAGAACAGCAGCCCTCCGCCGGTTGCGAGCGTTTCTCCCACCGGCCCGGCGCTGACGATGGCCGCGAACGGCACAATGCCGAACAACGAGCCGCGCCAGATCAAGACGCTCGCCGTGAGGGGCGATCCCGCGGAGAACGGTGGGATCCCGACGGGTGCGGCCGCACCCGCAAAACCGGACCCGACTGCCCCATCGGCGTCCGCGCCAACTGCTCTGGCCCAGCGTAACCCATCGGCCGCCAGTGCCAGCGCCAACGCACCGGTGACGCTGTCGCCACAGAGCGCGCCAGCATCCGATCCGGCGCCTCCAATCCGTCTCGCCGCCACCAATGCCGTCCGGACGGCTCGCTCGGCCGGCCGCGATTATCTCGTTCAGGTCTCCTCGCAGAAGAACGAGGCCGACGTGCAGGCCTCCTATCGCGCGCTGCAAAACAAGTTTCCCGCCGCGCTGGGGTCCCGTCCGCCCGTCATCAAGCGCGCCGATCTCGGCGCCAAGGGCATCTATTACCGCACCATGGTCGGCCCGTTCGGATCCACCGAAGAGGCGGCCCAGTTCTGCGGCAATTTGAAAAGTGCTGGCGGGCAGTGCGTCATCCAAAAGATGGCAAAATCATCTGATTAGCTCCCGTCGGGCAGCCGGGGTAGGCGACCAAGAGCCATCCGGGCCGGGTCGAGCCACAGAGGAGGTGGCGCATCTTCCGTCAGGAGGGTGCGCGCCGACCCCCGTTCCACGAAGCCCCCGCCTGTCCAACGGCCGCGCCCCACGCCTGCCGTGACTTCGTGACATCACCCGAGATAAAAAGTTACGCGCTCTAGCCGTGCCTTACGTGTAGTTGGATAAGGAGGTGGTTGGCAGGAGGTGCGAAATGACGTTTTTGCCCCTGTGGATGGAGATACTGGTGAACGTGATCGGCTATGCCGGTTTCATCGGCATCGCGACCTGGCACAAATCATCAGACGAAATCACAACAGACTCTCCCCTGCGTGGTCATTCGAGGCGGTGACGACCCCCGGTCAGGGATCAACGCACCTGACCATCGACCATTTTTTGGCGCGCGGTCGCAAAACCGAACATTGGCCACGGTCACCGCACGTCCATTTCGACGAATGGCAGGATCGGTACTACAGCGACACCAATGTCAAAATGTGCCGCGATCATGTGGGGCAATGACCGGTACTGGTCCCAGACCGATTCAATCCCGCATACCGCGACCGGGGTCTCCCCCGCCCTTGCTGCCCGCGCGACCCGTGAGCGTTTCCTGAGCCTTCCGTGATGCGCGTGCGCCTGATGTCACGCAGCACGCTCTGCATCGCCGCTATGTGGTCTTCGTGCGGATCTAGGATGTATGTCTGAGCTACAGTGCTCGCAATAAACTGATCAATCAGAGAGCGCCGCAATTTCAATTGCAACTTAGGAAGTCCTTACCCAGATTGATCTAACAGGCGTTACATCAAAACGTGTTTTGGGGTTTTTGGTCATGGCTGAGATTAAATCTCCTACTCTGGCGGCGGTTCCAATTGATCGTGGCCCGCGACACCTTGTCTGTGGCTCCGAAGGCGGCCCTTGAACGCTCTAGCCCCCTCTTGCGGACCGCTTTGGCGAGACCTGGCAGATCAGATACCCAAGCGCACCTTGCGGCAACTAGTACCCACTTTCCCTGGCAAGTGAGTCATGATTCAACATCGGGATGATACCCGAAGCAAGAGAAGTCCACCTTTCGAGGAAAGATCGCAAGGTGCTTGAGGAACGTTGCCGCTCACCGGTGACGTTGCAGCGCGATTTGAAGCGGGCACGGATCGTACTGCTGGCAGCGGCCGGTCGCAGCACCCGATCGATCGCCAAGGAGGTTGGGGTCCAGCCACGGATTGTCAGCCTTTGGCGGCATCGCTATGCGGATCATGGTCTTGAAGGTCTGCAAAGCAAGCCTCTGCCGGGCAAGCAGCCGATCTATACGAAGGCCACTGACAAACGGATTTTGAAGTTGCTCGATAAGTCGCCTCCCGCCGGGTACGCGCGCTGGACCGGGCCTCTGCTGGCTGGGGAACTTGGCGATGTCGACGTGCAATATGTCTGGCGGTTCTTGCGCAGCAACAAGATCGATCTCGCCGCTCGCAAGTCCTGGTGCGAGAGCAACGACCCGCAGTTTACGGCCAAAGCTGCCGACGTGGTTGGCCTCTATGTCGCCCCGCCAAGAAAGGCCATCGTGCTATGCGTGGACGAAAAGCCCTCGATCCAGGCCTTGGAAAGAGCCCAGGGCTATCTGAAACTGCCCAACGGCAGGTCCCTGACCGGGCAAAGCCACGACTACAAGCGGCACGGCACGACCACGCTGTTTGCAGCGCTGGAAGTCGCCACCGGGAAGATCCTTGCGACGCATTCGAAACGACGTCGCCGGGTCGAGTTTCTCGACTTCATGGATCGCGTGACCGCAGCATTTCCGAACCGCCAGCTTCACGTCATTCTCGACAACCTCAGCACCCACAAGAAGAACGAGGAATGGCTCCAGGCACATCCCAATGTGAAATTTCATTTCACACCCACCAGCGCGTCATGGCTCAATCAGGTCGAGGTGTGGTTTTCGATCTTACAGGGGCAATCGTTGAGCGGCGCATCATTCACAAGCCTCAAACAGCTCGAGCAGCACATCGATGCCTACATCAAAGCCTATAACGTCAAAGCTGAGCCCTTCGTCTGGACCAAGAAAAAAGTCCGCCAGCGCCCCTTCAAAGGTCGACGTATCACTCAGCTATGATTCCGGGTACTAGCGGTCCATGACCACGGTCCGCTCTCGATCCTCGCGATTTTTCTCAATAGCTGCAATCGTCTCTGGAGATTCAAATTCACCTTCTTTGACAAGTGCTGTGTTCCGGTCCGGCTCCGCACGGTGTTGGGCCGATCCCACCGTGTAGGTGTTGTCTAACGATGCCAGGCTTACTCCAGGTTCGCATTCTTCTGAGCTGGCCGGCATGATCCCCCACGCATTCACAGCTGCCAGCAAGGCCAAAACGTATCTCATGATCCGCTCCTTCTTGCCCACTCAGAACCAACAGTCTGCAGCGGCAACGGTTCCGCTGAGCGGCAACACACTCGCTGCTAGTGGGTTAAACCGACGCGAAGCGCTGCTCCGCGAGCGGAGTGCGCCGTGATCGCTTCGCTGATTGAAACCTGCGAGCCCACGACGTCGATCCGCCGAATCGCTCTCCCAAGCGACCGACGTGGAGCTTTGGAAGGCACATGCCAGGTAGCGCTGCTTACGGCAGCAAGCGGCCTTTCTGAACAGCGGCTGCTTTTTGCAGCTGCGAGCGCGCCGCCGTCGGCCGTCTGCTCAGGAACGATCAACGGTCGGGAAGGTTATGTCCATGTGCCAGGTTCTCGCCGGCACCTCTGTGTGTGAATGGACCGGCGCTTTAGCGCCGGGGGGCTCCCTGCGTTGCGTTAGGGAGGGAAGCATGAGCGCCATGGAGCGGACGACATATCGCCGGTCGCTGGGTTCGAATGCCTTGGCGTTCGACGAACCCCGAAGGGATCCGCAGCACGCACCCTACACGTCCGGGCCGTCAACGGATTTCTCCTCAGATGATTCCATTCCATTGTTTCTGTCCGATCTCCAGGGTCAGCCTGATCCGCGGGAATTTGCGCCTTTTGCGGCAAGCCAACGGACAAGCATCCTAACGCGGGTTGTGGCTGGTGGACTGGTGGTTTCGGCGTTCGCGATCCTGGTCGCGGTATTTAATTCCGATGTCACGCGCGTCCTTATCGACAAAGCAAGGGCATCCATGGGCAGCGCGACCAGGGATCAATCAGCGACGCAGGCCGCCTCGAACCAACCGGCTGAGCGCCAAATACTGCTGAACGATGATCCGGCTCGCGCATCGGACCCAGCGACGCGGGCGAGCGTCAATACGAGCGCGCCGCGATTGGAACACCGAGCCGCGAGGATATCGTAAGCGCCTATCGCACCGCGCTGCAGAGTCAGGCCCCGGCCGCACGTACAGGGAATGAAGCCGCTGCGCCGTCGAAAACGCTCGATGCCGAAACGTTGGCAGCGCTGATGACACGCGCCAAGAGCCTGCTGGCGCTCGGCGACATCGCCGCGGCGCGATTGCTGCTCGAACGCGCCGCCAATGCGCAGGACGCAACTGCGGCTTTCCTGCTGGCACAGACCTATGATCCGGCTGTGCTCGGAGTGCGCGATACGCGAAGCATCACAGCCGACCCTGTGATGGCGCGCGACTGGTACCGCAAGGCCGCCAGCTTTGGCTCGGCGGACGCGCAACAGCGTCTCACTCAACTTCAGAACTAATCTCTACACATCGGGAGGATGCCGTGCGTCAGTACCTTAGAATGTTTGCCGCGATGATCATGATGGCTTCCGGCGTTGCGGCCCATGCTGAACAGACCGACTATGACCCGGCCAAGGTCAGCGACAGCCTGAAGGCGATCTTCCAATTCGGCTCGGTCTCGACCAAGAAGGCGCTGAACGCCAACACGGTCACGCTGCTTACCGGTACGATCGGCGGCACCTATGTGCAGTTCGGTGCCGACCTCGCTTCCGTGCTCGACGACGGCGGTAATCTGCGCGTCCTGCCGATCATCGGTCGAGGTTCGGTGCAGGGCGTCGCCGACATCCTTTTCCTAAAGGGCGTCGATCTCGGCATCGTGCGCGCCGACACGCTCGACTACCTCGAGAAGAAGGGCTTCGCCAACGACATCAAGAAGCAGTTCACCTATGTGACCAAGCTCTACAATGAGGAGATGCAGGTCGTCGCACCAAAGACCATCAAGAGTCTGAACGATCTCGAAGGTAAGACGGTGAGCGTCGACCTGCCCAATGGCGGCACGTTTGTGACTGCACTGACAGTTTTCGAGCGGCTCGGGATCAAGGCGAACTTCGTCTATATCGAGCAGCGGATCGCAATGGAAAAATTGAAGAAGGGCGACCTCGACGCCGTCATCGTGGTTGGCGGTAAGCCGTACGTGTCTGTCACCACCTTCAACAATGACGGCCGCTTTCATCTCGCTGCGGTGGACTATTCGAAGCCCCTGCAGAGCGATTATCTGCCGGCGACGCTGACTTCGAAGGACTATCCGAACCTGATTCCCGAGGGGGAGACGGTGGAAACGATCGCAGTGCCGTCGGTGCTTGCAGCGTACAATTGGGCACCCAACACTGAACGCAGTCGCAAGCTTGCTCTGTTCGTTGACGCCTTCTTCACGAAATTCGCCGCTTTGCAGAACCCGCCCTTTCATCCCAAGTGGAAGGAGGTCTCCCTGCCGGCACCGCTCGCCGGCTGGAATCGCCTACCGCTCGCGCAGCAATGGCTCGACAAACACGGCGTCGAACCGGTAAAGCGACAACGCTTTGAGGCATTCCTGCAAGAGAACCCCGCCGCCGCTAACATCCAGTCGGAGGCCGACAAGGAAGCACTATTCCGGCAATTTCAGGCCTGGGAGGCCGGAAGGAACGCGCAGGCACAGGCTGGCTCGCAGGTGGAACTCCAAGAAGGTTCGAGACCGGGACCATGCCTCCCAATCCGCAACGCAAGCTGCCCCTCCACGCCACCCGCCCCGCCGATCGCACCCTGCAAGGCGGGCACGCGGTACCTTGACCGAGCAAGGCGCGGTGACCGAATGCGAGCAGGGCTACGCCGCGACCGTGCCGACCCGGACGCCTGCAACCGAGCAAGCGAGGAAGCCTGGTGGAACCCGTTCCCCGGCGCCACTCCGCCCCCCGGCGCCACTCAAGGCATCTCAACTACCGATCATCCGTCTAGCGGCTCCCTGGGCCTGTCCTCAGATAACGGAAGCCCTCCGATCGCGAAGTTGAAGTTCGTCAGCGGGCGCCGTGCTGCACTCCTGCACACTTGTGCCCGCCGCGGCGCGCCGGCCGCCCCACCGGACCTGGATCGAACTGTCGGCAACCGTTGATTTCGTGCTTGCCACGTTGGTCGGCAACGGCGTCGCGACGTTGCCCGGCCATTGAACTTCCGGCGGATCCCGCTTACAAATTCCATTCTGGGGAGCGTCGACCCGGCCCTTGTGGCTGGGTTTGGTTTTTCTTCGCTCGGCATCAGCCTAACGCACATGCTGACGCAATTAATCCTCAATCGCGCGCTGATCGCTTCAGGAGCCCTGTGGTACATCGCCGGCATCTCCGCTGATCCAACGCGGGGGCGCGAGAATAACGCATAGGCGACCCGCGCTAAGTCAGCGGACGATTCTGATCAAAATGGCACAGGGCATCCCGTACACTGACCGCCAGCCTGCGTTCGGTGAGCGTTTGGGGCGTTACGACCAGTAGTAAAGTCAAAGCACGAAAATGTTGGCGGGGGATCGGTCGTTCGGAGCCATCCAGCGAGCCGGTTCATCGGACATCAGGTTTCTGCTCATCCCCCGTTCACATGCAACCTCCTACTGTGTCGACACGTTGTAGAGATCCACAGGAGGACACCATGAAATTCAAGCTTGCACTCGTTGGATTAGTTGCACTCATTGGCGCGGCACTCCCCGCTGGAACGGCATCGGCCATGCCGCTCGCCCCTCTCGGACAAGCATCAAACGTTGAGCGCGTTGCCTTGGTTTGCGGTCCGAATGGGTGTGTCCGCACGGCTCCCGTCTACAGACGATATGGCTACGGCGTGGGGCGCTATGGTTACGGTGTGCGTCGGGGTTATGGATACCACCATGCTTATGGGTATCACCGGGGCTATCGCCGGTACTAACTTTAAGGGGCTTCGGCCCCCCCCGTTTTTCATCTTCTGCACAGTCCCTCAAGCCGCGATCAGCGGAGGCTCGTGTCGTATCCGCCGAATTTGGAGAGCGCCGCCGCGACCGGCAACGGCATTCGCCACGTCATCGTGGCCGCTGTCGGGATGCGAGATGGTGTCCCGGCCGACCGCGCTTGTGCGACACTCAAGCCCAACGATTTGCCCTAGAAGCGGATCATAGCGCGGCAGGATAATGCGGCCACTGTTAAAAAGCGGGAGGAGATCGCGGAACAATTCACTCTTGGTCTGCTTGTCCAGGTCATACGCATCTAAAATCAGTTGCGCTTGAGTTTCACATCTACTTTTTTGTAGGGGCTATCTTCTTCCTACTTAAAGGCAGAAGCGTTCTGTTGTGCGCAGCCATTGCCGTCCTGTTTTCAACATTCCCGCTTGGATATGTTTCGAGCGTTCCGGACTCCGATCACGCACTGTTCGTATTCTGGCTGCTGGGATTTGCAGCATATTATATCGTCAAGTCTATCAAGCTTGATGAAAAGCGAACCGCTCTTGCGGCGGTCGCATTTCTCGGGATGGCTTGGTATTGGGAGGAACACCGAACACCGAACGATTACGACCTATCGAATTATCCCGCACTTGCGTTGGCCTTCCTTGCTCTGATGATTTTTACCCAGGGCATCCGGGTACTGCCAGAAAGCGCATCCCGTCTTATTAGCTTCGCCGCTAACTATTCGTTCTCGCTGTTCCTGATTCATCTGACGATTGTAAAAATTGTCTTGATGCTCCCAATCCCCCCACTAATGAGCGCAGCGTTAGCCGTATTAGTGGCAAATGGACTTGCGATGATTTTCGCCCACTACATCGAACGGAAATATCACAAAGTTGCCGACCGTCTGAAGGTTGCGGTCTTTGGATTCCGGTCTCCTGGCGAGCGAACCGAAGGGGTCACCGTCAGACCCCCGAGAAGATGATGTAACTTGGTGAGGATGCTAGGCTGCACACTGTTACGTGCAGAGGCGGTGCGCTGCCGGAATGGCAAACGGCGATCGAGGTGCTGATGCTGGTGTCGCGAAGCGGTCCCACGATGATGGCGCGGATCGCGGTCATGAAGGCGCTGAACCGTCACGTCGAGCGGGAGTTCAATCCCGAGCGGAAAGACCCACATTGGGCGAAGCGGAAGCTAAAGCGAGACCGGTGACCGCGTTGATTTACGTCGATACGCGCAAGCATGTCGGAGATCCGGAGCGACCACCCCTGATGTAACTTATCTATCGATGGTCATGGCCCGTTCGGGTCGAAGCAGCCATTGCAAATAACCAGGATCTTCGCGAGCTCGGCGTCTTCTTCGGCCTTGATCGCATCGAGAATTGCCCACCATTCCGGAGAGCGGTCTGGAAGCGCGGCGTGCGCCGGCCGGACTGGTTGACTTGAACTGCATACGCATAGCACCAATAGAACAGGTGCCGCGGCTAACCATCTCGTCATGGAAATCAGACCTTGTCGCGCGGTAATAATCACAAGGTCCGCGGTACGAAGACTGCCTCGCTAGGATTAATTATTCATTGCCGCCCGTAACAATAGCCCCCAAGCGCGTGATTGCGCCGGCAGATGCAGAACCAAGTCGCGGCAGACCAGTGTCGGGCTGCGCCATCCCATTTCCACAGTCGGGGAGATCAGGTTAAGTCGTCCAGAAGCGGCTTATGTAACAGGGGGCAAGGCAGCGGATAATTCCATACCTGTGAATGCCATCTCGCAGTTGCACAACATCCGCGACGCACATCTTGCGCGAAGCGGATCTTGAAGGCTTGGCGGTGATCTTGATATGGGGAAACAAGCCCCGAACATCAAGGCCTTGGCCCACAATCTATGGTCGTCCTCAGCGCTTCCAATTCGACGTCATCGCACTGCCTCAAGCTAGCCACTGAGGCGTTGAAAAATAAGTTGATATACACGTCGCCGCTGCTGGCACTTAAGCCAAACAAGCGGGGGGTAGTCGAGGCGGCCTCCCGCCCTCATCGTCTGCTGCCCCAAATCATCCTGCCCCCCACGCTGGCGAGCAGTACCGTAGCTCTCGACGTTGGCGTAGCAGAAGCCGGCCTTCTCGCTGAGCGTCGTTCGTAGGCGCTGAGGTTTAATCAGGGCCGACAAGCTCTCGCCGTTTCGTGTAGGGATTGTAGCGCGGCATGGCACCCTCAGGGGCATACTGTCCCTCCGCGCTCACCAATAAAATCAAATACTTAGATCAAATTCCCCGACTCCCCACAGACCGCCATGTGGGCACTGTGTTGGCAAATCGATTACCAAGGGGACGAGCACCGCCATGTGGAAGCTGTTCACCCGAAACGAGAGCCACCAGCCGCCACTGGAGGGATTTGATCCAAAGGAGCATGACACGAAAGTTGAAGCGCTCAAGGCGGTCTGCTTACTGATCCGCACCCAAGTTCATATGAAGATACTGTATATCGCGGGGCCGAACGACGGGTACATCGACGAGCGCGAAATCTTGGCCTGGTGCAAAGCGCAAGGATGAAGCGTGAGCAGAAAATCACCCTCGGTGAAATGCGGTCGGCCTACCTGTTTTGGAATTGGCCCGATTTGAGATTCTGATCCAGATCAATCGTTCATCCGCGGCGGCGCATGTGCTGAACGACATGGATCGTAACAACCTATACCTTCGGCTCTGGCTGATCTGGATGGCCCTCCTGATCGGAGGGTTCGCCTACATGTTGCTCGTGTAAGGCCAGCCTCAGACTGCCCGCCTACTTCAACTGACGAACCACCAGAGTGCGAAGGCCGCTGACGTCATTGCCATGGGATCAGAAGCACAGTTCCCATCAGCTGGCGCAAGCGGAAGCTGAAACGCAACGAATAAAAGAGGCCGCCTCAGTTGGCGGCCTCAATGCCAGAACAGGGCGAACAGCAACAGGCAAACTGAAGCCAAGCTTAGGGCAGTGAATATAAGCAACATGGCACGATCTTTCATGCCGGTTAGTTGCCACCTTAAATGCCGCTTGTGATGTGTAGCGCTCGCCAAAAACTTGTGATTTCAAGCCAACTTCAAAGCTAGAACTTTCCCCGAACTTTCAAATTAGGCCACTCCCAAAATCGAACTAGTACTACTGCGTCATAAATTCAACCGCACGGGTCGCGCGGTTGAGGCGTGGCAGCACGGACATCGCGGCAAGCGTCTGACGATGGCATCGATCAGCCTCGACGCATGGTGGCGATCGAGTTTGGGACGTGGCGCTCAGGCCGCAATCGGGGGATCCTCGGGGTCGGTAACCATCGGGTACGGCAAGTTTCGGGAACCGCGCGGCGGAACGAGATCCTGAGGGGGGAATCGTCTCCCGCTCGGAGATCAGGAATCCGTAGGCCGCGATGCACAGCGTGGCGTGATGGTGGAAGCCGCGCCAGCCGCGCCCTTCGTAGTGCCCGAGCCCGACCTCCTGCTTGAGTTCCTGGTAGTCGCGCTCGATGCGCCAGCGCAGCTTGGCGACGTCGACCAGATCGCGGAAGGGGATGCTCTCGGCAGGGTCGAGAGCCAGTACTTGGTCGGCTCATCCTCGCCCTCGGGCCACTCGATCAGCAGCCATCTCCTTCGTCGGCTCGTTGGCGCGTTCATGGCGCGATGCGACGTGAACACGCAACGCGGGCAAAGCGCGAGGACAGCCGCCGTTCGTGCCTTCGCGCCACGCGATCGTGCGCCACGCGTTTCGCGCGCAGGCCGAGCGCGACGTCCTTGGCCGAGATCGCATGCGCGGCCGTCGCGCCGCCGCTTCTTCGGCGCCCGGCCCGCCGCGTGCCCGGCGCCCACACCAGCGTCTGCGGCTGAATGCCGGCGCACAGTAGCGCTTCTCCACGCTCGTGATGCCCGTGCGCAGCTTGTGCGTCGTTGCCGTAGCCCGCATCCATCACGACCACGTCGCCAGGAAGGCCGACCTCGCACGCCGCGCGGATCTGATCGAGCGCGATCTCCGGCTTGGTCTTGAAGCGTGATCTCCTCGGGCACCCCCGCCTTGGCGCGACGGCCGGGTCCTCGGCCCAGTCCTTCGGCAGATACAGCCGATAGGCCACCGGCAGGCTCGCCGGTGGTTGGCAACCGACAGCGTCACCGCCACCTGGCAGTTCGCCTGCTTGCCGAGCTGGCCGCAATACTGGTGCGCCACCCCGACCGAGTGCCTCCCTTCTTGGGAAAGCTCGTGTCATCGATGATCCAGGCCTCGATCGGACCGTGACGCTCGATCTGCGGCACCACCATCTCGCGCACCTTGGCCAACACCGCCGCGTCCGACCAGGCGCCTTGGCCGACAAAATGCAGCAGCGACTGATGCTGGGCCGCAGTTCGCCCGGGGGCCGTGATCGCCGCCATCGGCTCAACGCTCTTGCGCTCGACCGGCATCACCAGCCCGTGCAATAGTCGCGCAACGGCCCGGCCCGATCCGCGTGCCCGATCACGCTCACAAGCTCCTCGACATAGCGCGCAAACCGCGATTCAATGCCTTTCGCTCCACGGAGACCCATCCCAAACTCCCTGTGTTTGCATGGGAATCGCCTCCATAATCGATTCGCAAATACCGAGACTGTGGCTTTCTAACTCAGTAGTACTAGGCCACTGAGGGTCGATCCAGGCCGGTAGCCGGCTCGTCCAAAGGAACAAATCCAGACACAAGAAACGGAATTGCCCCGCCAGCGTGAACCGGGCGGGCCTGAGCAGGCTGACGTGGCTTACTTCTTCGAAGGCTTGATTTTAGCGGCCTTGTCAATTGCAGCACAGGCAAACGCGATTGCCATCACCCGGCTGGCAGCCGTACCGGTCCTAACTCGCTGGCCTTTGATTTGAAAGGTCCAAGCCCATCCAGTGGGGCTGGCTGTCTGGACAACAGCGTACTCGACGCCTTTGTGTTCCATGCGGGGTAACAGACCAGCGTCGGTATAGTTTCCGACGGGCACGAAAAAGCCGCCGCTGTTGCTCGATCAGCGACGGCTTTAACGCAATTCCTCACGGGGATGCCCTCCACCGCGATGGAGCAGAACCTAACCGCGACGGGTTAACAATCGCTTGGCATGGTTGGCCAGCCTGTGCCGGTTGCGCTTCCTCATCGATTGACTTCGGGAGGCCACGCAGGTGTGCGGCTCAACGCCGCGTCGATTGCCGCGCTAAGCTTCCTTTCGCATGAGGTAAGCAGTTCTGCCCGCGCGGCAGCGTGTTCGCGATCGTGCTGCAACTGTCGCCGGATACGCGCGAGTTTGGTCTGCGCCTTGTCGATGTCGAAGCAGACATCGCGCAGCAGGTCTAATTCATCAGATTCCACGATCAAATCGTAGCTGCGAAACACGAAGGTATGCATGTTGCGCCCGCCGCGGCGGTACGGGCGCCCGTGACGCGACGGCTCGATAAGTTCGTCGTTCTCGGAATGGAGGACGCGCTTCGGAGACCGCGCGCCTTTGAACGCGGACAGTTCGACGACGTTGCTCATAGCGCACCTCCATCGTCGGCCTTGAACCAAAGCTTGCCGTTCCGATCGATGAGCCGGTGTGCGGGGCTTTCGCTTTGTATCGGCTTACTACTTCACTTCGGCCAACCTTGGCGGGCCGTACAGGTGTGTCTCTTCAATAACTTCAATCTAGCCTTGGTGGACCGCCAAACGGCATGGAGTTAGGCTCCAGGCTTTCCAGACAGCTCCAAGTCGAGCTGATTTTGTTCATATGCATATGCACACAAGCCGTATTCGCGTCATCAAACACGAGGCCATCCCGGGCTGTGGGAGCTTTGAGGTTCGATTCCACAACGGTCGGCCCAGCCAGTACTTCTATTGGGATGATCTCCCAAGCCGCCGGCTGTGGCCGGAAACGTTGGACCGTGAAACAGCGCTGGAGCAGGCAAAGGCGCTTGCAAGGGGCGCCGAGAGTCGTTTGCGTGAGGGCTAGTGTGGTAGCGGCCAGCCACTAAAACGGAATTAGGCGAGCATACTCTTGGACGGGCATACCGAAAATGCGTGCGGCTGCGGTAACGATTCCGACAGCTATCAACCCTAGCCCGACGATGGAGATCAACACGTCGATCTTCAGCCGCATGGGTATTTGCTTCGAGGGTTTCATGGTCCTGCGCCTCTTGGCCCCGGCACATGGTGGACCAGAGCAGCGTAGGCCCAAGTGAGGCAGGTCACATCGCACGAAGGCGTGACTGCAATGCCCGTTTTGTTGCGTACCCCACTGGGGCAAGCGGAAGCTCAAGAGGGACCAATGACCGTTCTTGTCTACGTCAACACCAGCAAGCAGGTCGGAGACCGCGACCACATCAAGGTGGTCGCCAGTCAGGACGCCGCGGAAACGTGGTTTGCAGAGAACGACCCCGAAGGCGTGGCCTTTGAGTATGAGGTTCTGGAGTGAAAGAGGCCGGCGGCCTTAATCTTCGGTACGCCAAGCCCCCAAGAGAAATCTGCGCCTTGGTTTTGGGCCAACCTGGTTCTCGACATCGGGCAGATCGACGGCATATCGTTTCATCAAGAACCGAATTGCGAGGCCAACAATCAAGAAGGGCAGCACATAAATCGCGAAAACCTGAAGTGCCATCATGGCCGTTTCCCCGCGATTGAGAATTAGACACTGGCAAACTTAACTTGGGAGAGGCTGGCCCGCCAGCGTGAACCGGCGGACCTGGAATATACCCCGGGGTAGTTATCAGGCGTGTCCGTTGCTGCTAGTCAACACCACCTTGGCGGACCTGCTATTGCCCCCGGCCCGTTCCGAAGCGATACGCCGGCTGGTAGAGTTGGGGCTGAAGGCGAAGAAATAGGAGTGACAGCTTGAGCCGAGTTAGTTTTCTTGTGTTGATTGCGGTGCTTTTCCCCACCTTTGCCTTTTCACTCGACAAGCCAAATGTCGCTCCTGAGTATCAAGAGGCTGCGCAAAAGCGACAGGCTGAGCTTGTACGGCAAAGGTTCTGCACGGATAAGGCGGGCAAAGAAAAGGTTACGAAGCGCGATCTGGCGCCTTTCATAGTCGGCTGCATGAATGAAGTAGAGAAAGCCGAACAAGCGATCAAGAAATGAAGGCATCCTGCCGCGGAAACCATCCGCCGGCTTGTCGAACTGAGGCTGAAGGCAAATAGAAGGATGGTTCGGAAGGGCTGGTCCTACAAGGAAGGTCGTCGCTTGTCGGAGCTAGCCGGATCTGGAAAGACCCTTGGGCAGATCGTGAAGGAAATGGGTCGGACGCAGATGCAGAACCTCAGTCGGGGCGGCTCGGTGTCGGGCTACGCCATCCCAGTTGGCAAGATTCAGGCTAAGTCGGGGGAGCCTTCCGCGGGCTTGTAGAACTGGAGGGGCGAAGTGGAAACAGCCCCAAGGGTCGATTTTTCTCGCCATTGCCGTTGACGTCAGTAGCCGCAATGGAATTTGCCCGTAAACGATACTGACCCCGATGGGCAGTGCTTTTCATAATATCGATCAGCCGCTCGTTCTTCGTCTTGCTCTTGGCTCAGATCAGCCGGGGGAGGAACTGTTACTGGTGGGCTCAGCACTGCGATGGGGAAACTTTCAGATTTGAGATCGCCGTTCCAGTCGGTCCACGAGCAATTCACCTGATCGCCTTCGACCGCGGTAACGGTCATCAAGGGCCCACCTGAACGCACTCGAACAAGATCGCCATTGTGCAACGGAGAAGCGGAACGGCTCTGCGCTGCAACTTGGGAAGGAGGCGAAGCAGAAAAGGCGGGTATCGCCAAATAAACGTTAGCCCCAATTCCAAGCATTACCGCAATTGCAATCGAGGAGGGTCTCGTGCGCGCCAGCATGTTAAACTCCAGTTCTCACAAGCCATGGTCCGGCCACCGTGAAGCTGAAGTGGGTTTGCAATCCGTCGAATTCCATTAAATTCTGCTTTAGAAACCAACCGGAGGTGGACTGATCGCGTGTCGGCGTCGACGGATGGCAGCTGCGTAGGTTTTGACCCGCTAATCGGATCCGGGAGACCGCCTTCGGGCGGGCTTTTGTTGTGCACATCGCGTTGACGCCCCGCTGGCTAACCCGACGTTTCCCGCGCTCGGGGCTGCTGCCGCTAGCTAGCTCGGTGGATAGCGGGGACAAAACAGCCGGATTGGTTGCAACTATCTAATCCAGCGGTTGGATGTAAGCGATCGTCGGTTTGACTAACCTTGGAGTTCCGACATGATCGCTCGCCCCCGCGATTTGGCAGACCAGATGTCCGGCACGCGGCAGTCACAGATATTCACGCTGCCCCTTGATGCCGCGCGCTGCAAAGCCCGCGAGATTATTGACCAGTCTCCACGTAGCGGCTTCCTGCAAGTCATCGAGAAATGGCGACAGCTTCCCGACGGTCAGATCGAATTTGCAATTCGGCATTTGCCGACGTCAGATTGACAGGATTATCCGCTAGCCGACGCCGTATGGCTTGTTGAGGAAGTAGCTGCGGTTGCCCAGCGCCTTCTCTGCGTACTGATCGATCGCGAGCGTCAACCTCGGTCCGGAAAGAACCGCCGCAAATGTGAAATAGTTTACAGACGGCCCGAGCATGCCATCCTAACTTTCGATCATTCACTTATCCATACTTGCAATCGCCCGGCTAAAAGCCGGGCTTTGCATTTCATCAACCCGGCTGCCGGCTTTCGGGGAAGGAGCCTGACGGGAATCCACGCGGGTACGAAAGCGGCTGCAACTAGATCACCTCTTCGAATGGACCAAACCGCAATCGCCAGGAGACAAGATGCATTCATCGCCACCCTGGAAATGCGCAATCGCGATTCTAATAGCGTTGTGTTGCGGCATCTACATTTGGACGCGCCAATAGAGTCTCAAAAGCCCATCCGCCGGCTTGTAGAACTGGGGCTGAAGGCGAAGGCTAAAACGCCTGGATGTTTCCGCGCTTTTTCAAGCGTTCGCGCAGGCAAAGGATTTCGCTGGCGCTAAGCAGGCCCGGCGTCATCGGCTTACCTGCTTTCAGACCAGACGGCTTTGCCCGTGAGCCCCTCGCCGGTGTTAGATCTCCTTGGAGCGGGGAAACTGGCAAATGGCTAAGAAGCGCAATTCTGGCGTTGATTTGAGCTGGCTCATTGTTGAGGAATTGTTTGATCCTGGAAGCCGCGCCGCGCGCACGTCGCTGGCTGTGGTCGATGATGACAGACATGGCTGGCGTGTCGTTGTTGCCAGGCGCAGCCAACGTTTTCTGACGGCCAGTGACGAGCGGCGGCTTGCTGACATGCAACGAAAGCTGCGCCTGGTATATGAACTTCAGCGTTGAAATCACAGACAGCAGCGAAGCGATAGTAGAGGCCTACCAAACGAATGCTTGAGTCGCGACACGTCATAGGCTGAAGGGCTGCGCACCCGCATACGGCTTGTCATGAGCCGTTCACTCGGCGGTCATCTTCGTTAATTAGCGTTTACCCTTGGACGAGAGTGTGGGTGGAAAGGGTGTGAGATGCTGTCAAGATTTTTCGTCGCCGCTGTTATCGCAGTTGGCTTCATCACGAGTGCGAACGCTGCAATCTACGAAGTCACGTATACTGGCGCTACTTACTCGCCTCAAGGCTCTAACGCGAGCTTCGACAACCAGAACCTGTTTGGCGGAGGTAACCTCGCCAACAAAACAATCACCGTCAGCTTCACATACGACACATCGTTGGCGCCGATACAAAACAACGTCGTTCAGGGCAACAACGCTATTGCAGGCGCTGTGACAGAAGTCGAAATCAATATTGGCGGCATTGCGCAGACCGTGAGCGTGCCATTCGTCTCCTCGCTAATCCTTAACTACAACGATAACATAGACTCCAGTCGAGCCCAGGCTGAAGCTTTGACAAGTTCTTTCAGTATCAACACTCAATTGGCGGAAAACATCTTGGGCAGCGCAGGTGGCGCGTTCATTCCGCGCAGCTTGACGACTCCTTACAGCTTCACGGGTGCTGGCGGCGTCGGTACAGGATTCTTCCGGTTTACTGACACCGATGGAGACATCACTCAGGCGCTGTTCACTCCGACCCAAGTTTCTATGTCTCAAGTCGCGGTTGCTCCCGTGCCCGGCCCCATGGTCGGCGCCGGTCTGCCCGGCCTTGTGATGGCGTTGGGCGGACTGATCGCTTGGCGGCGACGACGGATGGCAGCTGCGTAGGTTCTAAGCGCTGGTCGGATCGGAGAAGACCGCCTTCGGGCGGTCTTTTTGTTTGCAGTTCCAGAATTAACTTGCAGCGCAAGCATTCAGCTTAACGAGGGAGTTTCGTTGCGACGCCGGTTAAATCCGCTATCGATCGCGCACTGGACAATTAGCCGCGTCCAGGCCCGCACCGGCGAAGCCGTCAGGCGATCATACTCCGCTTGGCCGCTTTGTTTTCGAGCACTTACAAATGAACCCTTATCGCATTGTAACAGTCGATTACGAAGGCAAGGTGAGTCGCCACCGTAGTTTTGTGTGCGACAATGACGACGATGCAATTGTGTGGGCCAACCAATTAGTGGATGGGGCACCAGTCGAACTCTGGAGCGGCGCTCGATTTGTCGCTCGCCTAGAACCGCGATCCGATACAAAGCCCCAATAGGCGCGGCGCGATCTCAGCCAACGATATCTACGCCAGGCGTAAATCCGCCACCACCGGGCGCAGCGCATACAGTGCCGCATGATTGTTTGGCAGGTGCCGCCGGCGGTGAAGGTGCGGCTTTAGTCTTTTCCGTTAATGTTGATCGCTTAGGTTAAAGCTGGTTTCGAATTGTCCGCATGCATCGCGCCCTGTAGCCATTGGATCGTCCCGCAATTTGGCGGTTCCATCTACAGCGCGGGACCGCTGTCCCCATTGCGGGACACGGGCCGCCGGCCTCTCCCCCCAGGTCGGGTCGGCGGTCCACTCATCATCGACGCTGAGCGTCGGACGGCTTAGAGCGCGCCGCTGCGCCACCTTGCAGTCTTATTGCGTGGCTCCACGACGCGCAGATGCTCGCGGGCGCGGGCTCGCGCGCTCACGGGTTCTCTCTGACAGTGTGATGATAGCTGATAGAGCCAGCGCGCTAGCACCTCGCCGCTTGGCCGGGCGTCCGTCAGGGTGGTGGCGGTTGCGGCTGGCATTGAGCCCTTTCGTCGGCGGTCCCATGATCATCAATCATGGGGTCGAGGGTTCGAGTCCCTCCGCGCTCACCAATGAAATCAAAGTCTTATGGGATAATTCAGGTCTTCATCCGGATCTGATTTTCTAGCGAGCACACCTCGAGCACACATTGCGCGAGGTTGCCATGGAGAAAGCTCTTATTGTGGTCGGGGTCTGCCTCGTGCTGTACTTCGCAATCCGGTTGGCGCTTACTACTTTCCGCCCGACACCTAAGATCAGCCGACGCGTAGGGCTTGTTGAGAAAGCAGTCGCGGTTAAGGTATTTCATCGGAGGGCAAATGGGCCGACACATGACGCCGAAGATTAGAGAGCACATCTGCCCGGCTTGCAAAGGAACGGGCTTCCCTGTGGTGATGCAGCCGGTGCAGCCAGGCCGGAAAATCTATCCCGTCAAATGCAGGTCCTGCGACGGCAAGGGCAAGATTACGGACACCAATGTGAAATAGTTTACAGACGGCAAGAGATGGCCTGCTCTACAGTGCAGTCATTCACTTGCATCCGTTCATTCACATATTCATATTTGCAAATCGCCCGGCCAAAAGCCGGGCTTTGCATTTCAACCGGATGGCGATCGCCACCGTGATCGCCTGGACGTTATGACGTCCTGGAATGAACCCGGCCTGGTTTAAGCAAGAATTAGGAACGGACGGCCGTTGGGCGCATGTGACGTGTGCGCCAAAGCGGCACTCATGGCGCATGGGAATGGCGGCCCCAGCTCCTCCCCCGCAGCTGGGGCCGTTTTTGGATAACTAGACGATCAACTTACCCTGAGGTTTTCGGCGAACTCTTTCCCGCGGTTGGCCACGACTTCGTAGCTTACCTTCGCGCCTTCATTCAGATTGCTCAGACCTGCTCTCTCGACGGCCGAGATATGAACGAACACGTCTTTGCCGCCAGTGTCGGGCTGAATAAATCCATAGCCCTTCGTCGGATTGAACCACTTCACTGTGCCTATCGCCACGTCGTTTCTCCCCTAAACTCAAGAACGTCATAGGATGGTGACAGGAATCTGGCGAAAGAAAGGGCCCGCCAGCGTGAACCGGCGGGCCTCGATATACCCCCGGCAGGTATCCGCGATTAATTCGCCTTGCTGGTTTCAGCCTTCCCGCTCGAAACGCTCCCGTTCGGAATGCGTCAGCTTGAACCGGGTCGAATACTCGCGCTGCAGAACTCTGACTTTTCCTCGTTTCGGCACGACCATTGAGACCGTCTTTGAGTCCGACGGACCTGGACCATTGCCTTGGCCAAGGTCCCCTCACAGGCTGGTAGAGCCGGGGTTGAAGGCGAACAAGTAGTGAGGTGACCACCGATGCCTGCGAGGCTGTGCCGCTATTTGGCCGGGCTGAGAGCGTGGGACGAGGCGCCGGGTGTCGCGATCAACCTACCCGGCTGAGTGTCTTCTCTTTTTTTGAAACTTAAGGTGGGGCCGTCCGTATCTTTAAAAAGCGGACGGCCCCTGCCGACCACTTCCAATTGCCCTGCCTCAACAGAAGCGATGGCCGACGCCCCAGCTACGGTGCGTCGGCCGCAATAGTTTCACCAGAAGTGCGAGATGGTCCCGGTGCGAGTTGGCTTGGAACGGGTACAGGACAGTGAATGGCCCCAGCCCGAGGTCGCGCGCTGAGGCCATCCCAGAGTTGCTTCACCCTGCTCTGCCAGATCCAGGCAAGGAATCCGGCAAACCAAATGGAAGCGCGAAAAACGGTCGAGATCTGTCCACTTCTGAACAGAACATTGAATGTTGTTGAGCTTTTCCCCTGCTTTCGGGCACACGAAAAAGCCGCCGCTGGGTTGAGATCAGCGACGGCCTCTTACGCATTACTCCCGCGGGGATATCTCTCCACGATTGATCAAACCGTATCGGCCGACCGTTAAGGAAGGGCTTCGCCAATCAGTTAAAGGCGCTCGCTGTGTGCAGTTCCCATATCGGAACTCACCGGCTTTTCAGCAGCCGCCGTGTTCTTGCCTCACGAATCGGGCTGTCTTTGGTCATTGCGATTGGCGAGGATTTCGAGATGAAGGCCTTTGTAGCGGCTTGCATCGCAACCGGCATCCTGTGGGGAGTAGACGTCAAACTGAACGCCGGACGATACAGCACCGTGGTTCAAAACGTGGTCGTAAACGCGATCCCAAAGTGAAGGTCATTTAGTAGACGCGGGACCGAAGCCCCGGGGCTCGCTCTCCTGTTGTTCAGCCTTGTGGGGTTGGCTTGGTAGCCGGGAGACTGAGGCGGGCTCCTCCAAGCGAAACAGGTCCCACAGGTTGAGGCTGCCGAGCCATCTTCTTGCCGGCCTGAAGCTGCGATCAGGTTCTTGCTGAAAGGCCGCCTCTGGGCGGCTTTTCTTTTGTTAAGTTCATTCTGTCATGAGTGCTCCATGCAAATGGGGCTGAGCATGAAAGACCGAGACCTGGAGAAGATGGGGCTGGACGACCTCTGGAGCCTTCACGAGAGGCTCATTGAGGTTCTGGATCGGAAACTGGAGAACGAAAAGCACAGGCTTCAAAATCTACTTGATAACCTTGGGCGCAGGTTCGGAGGGTCTCCTGAGGACCTCCCGCAGCGTCGGCCCTACCCCAAGGTCGAGCCAAAGTTTCGGAATCCGAACGATCCGTCGGAGACGTGGTCGGGACGAGGAAAACCTCCCCGGTGGGTCGTCGAGCTGCTTGCGGCCGGAAGAAGCCTCGACGAGATCAGGATCCAATTGACGCCGCGACACTACTTTCCGCCGGATACCTGACCTTCAACGGAGGCGCCGACTGGCGCGATCACGCCCTCATCGGAAGTGGCAACGATCAAGTGCGGCGAATAGATATTGTCCGGCTCGCCACGCGCATTGACCCACCAGCGGCTTCTCAGAATGAGGCTCTCTACGAGGTAGGGATACTTCCCGACCTGAACATTGGCGGGCGGCTCGATCACACGAGCGGCGATCCCCGGGAAGCCGAGCCGGTAAACCTTCCCTGTCTTCAGGCTTGATACGGGCCGCATCCAGTTCTCCCTTTTCCGTAGCCCTCGGCACGAATCTGAACTCGCTGTCCGAGGGATAGTTGCGAGGGAGAATGGTTAAGAAGCAATTAACTTGATTGAAGTTGGCCCGACGCACGACGGTTCCGCGCGACACGCCGGGCCTTGCCATCGCTAGCCCGATCCGAGCTATGGAGAGACCGCCTTCCGGTGGTCTCTTTGTTTGTCACCGTGGGGCGCCTGGTCGGATCACTGAGTCCATGGCTTCAGCGCTCGTCGGCGGCGGGCGAAGGCAGCCCCCATCAACGAACAGAGCACCATTCCGACTGCGACGCGATGCATGTGCATGTCTGCCTCCCTGACAGAGACCGAAGCCACCCCTGGCCGGTCCGGCCCCGTGAAACTACGGTTCCAGCCGGGGAAGCCTGACATGCAGGTCAATCCGTAGTGTCGCATGGCAACTCAACGGATGATGCAGGGCGGCAGGGGCCGACTGAAAGTTGCGAGCGTGTCTAACTGGGAATGGGCGAAGCTGATTGCGACGTCGCTCGGCGTCGCCCTCAGTACGACAGTCATAGCCTTCGCGCTGTGGTGGTGGATCATGAAGTAAGGCCGTCGCGACGCCACGCGACCCCTACGAAGGCTCGCAGCCCGGCCTGCGCGACGGCGCAATCACTCCCATCGTTTCCCAAAAACGGGTGATTTCACCTGATCGACTTTCCAATCGAAAAAATCATAATTGCCTGACCACGCGTGGACTTTGGTCGCGCAGACTTCGCACTTGAAGCTGCCCGAATGCTTGTATGGATGGTGCTCCCTGGTCGCGGTGTAAGGCAGCCCGCAACTGGGACAGCTAAAATATTCGATCGTCCAGATACCGCTCGCCATTTGCAAATTATGCGACACACCAGGCACCAGTGCCAGCCGGGATGCTTGTCACGATAAATGACCTGCTACTCGGCACGTCAGGCCTGCCGACTAACCGGTAGCGCTTTTTTAACTCCACAGATTTTGGCCACGGGCCATGCAGGCGCGGAACCGGCGTGCCGTGAAGGCGTCAATTCCGATCGCAGGGAAATCGCGCGCGGCGCTTCGCAGAGACCGCCTTCAGGCGGTCTTTTGTTTTGCTTTGCGTCCCCCACCTGCAAACTTCATCCACGTTCGAAGGATCCAACAACAGCGAGACCTCCTTCGGGCGGTCCTCTACACCGAGCCTGTTCCGCGAGTGTGTGTTGATTGCATCTGCAATCAGGCGCCAATGTCAGGTCGCTTTTTTCAGCAGGCAACAGATGACACGGGTACACAGCCCAACGAAAAGCCCGGCAACCGGCCGGGCGATCGCAATATTCGTTGGGTGATAAAACGCGATCATTGAAGTCCAGACGCATTAAGTTTGAGTGACACACCGGCCCCGTAAGATTGCGGATACCCGATGCGGCGCGATGCGGGCATTGAACGCCCAAGCGTCGCTCACGCCGTGCGGCCTCGCCCCTCCTCCAGATGGATCCACTTGCAGGGGGTGACCTCGCGCTTCTCCACCCGCTGATCGCCCACGCGCACGGTGGGCGTTGTCGTTAATCCCGGGTTACGCCCGCTATAAAAATGCAGGGGAAAGCGAATTCTGTCCCTTAAAATATGACGTGTATCGTTCCCCGCGATCAGGGACTGCGGGGGGAGACAATGAACCTTTCAAACCAGTTGCAAATCGACAGCCTGCATTGCCGCGCGATCTGTGACGAGATCGGGGAGCGGCTGCAGACCATGCTTCGCCCTGACGCGGCCAATTTGCCCCCTCGGCTTCAGTTCCTTATGGACCGACTTACCGATCAGGATCTCGAACCGGCGCCATCAATCGCACCCGATCTTGACGATATGATTTGGCAGCCCGCCGCTGTGTCGCGCGTGGCGTAATCTGGCGGTATCCTGGCGCGCAAGGGGATTTCGCCGGTCTGCGTCATGCAACCGTAAAACTCTTTTGGTCCTATTCGAGCGGCTAGCTGTCGCCCCTTGTTGATGTAACGTGTCGGGGGCGTTGCAAGTGGCTGGTGAGGGCCGTCCAATTACCGCGCGGCGGGCGGCCCCGCTAAGCCGGCCGGTCAATCGCCTCGAAAGCGTACGCGTCGCAGCAATATTCAACGCCATCGCAATTCATTGCAGCTCAGCCTGACAGAACTCGAGCGCCGGCTGGTCGAAAACGCCTGACCGAAGCGTACCATTTTACCGGGAAAAACTGGCATACACATTGCTCTTATGATCTGGCAGGGCATTTCAGTGGCCCAGTTTGGATCAAGCGCCGCCGGGACAATGTATTTCGATACCGGCGGCGTGTTTTTCCAGGACGAAACCGTTTTTCCGAGCCCACGAAAACATCCTGAAACAAACAGCCGGATATCCTTGCCTGCAGCATGCAAGGGGATCGCCAAATGCAACTTATCTTCGATCTGATCTGGGCGCAGTCATGCAGCCGATACCTCGCCGCAATGGGTCAGCAGGAGGCTCAACCATGGTCAGGCGTCGGAATGCAGAGGGCATAGCCGACCCAACGATCCCGGCTCAGGCAAGCCGTACGATGGCGACTGCCGAAAAATTGGATGGCAGCGTGGACGGGGTTGTCGTCAAGGTTCACCAACTGAAATTTTCCTTGAACGTCCGACCTTCTGTCGGAATCGACCCGGGGCCAGCCGGCTTCAATTGGATCGAGATCGATCTAAAACAAACTCACTGAGAGATCACAGCGGCTCCCGAACGGCATTCGCCCTTCTGCGGAACGCCATGCAGCGCCAAAAAATCGCTCTCGGGGAAATGCAATCAGGCAACGGCCCTCGCCGGCTGCGGCACCATTTCGGCCAGCGGTATTCCCGTCCCATATGTCAGAGGACGTGACCTATTTTTCGGGACAAGTTGGCGTCGCTGATACGAGCGATCGGGCAAATTCGCTCCCCTTCAAGATGAAAGCGGCGCGGGCTTCTGCATAGGAAGCGACGTCGTGTCACGACCGAAAAGCGTCGAGGGCGTGGGCAACGAGAATGCCGACGCTAAGCGCGACGAGAAATGCTGCAATAGCTTCAAACATGGGTGCTTCCAGGCAATGGCCCGAGTAAGAAGCCGCCTGCTTGCACAGTCAAAACGATTCGATAGCAGCCGAGAGTTTCTGTTGTTATTTTGTCATTTGGTGATTCTAGGCAACGGTTCCGCTCACAGGCGCAAGCCATCGCAGTAATCCCGCCCGGCCTGCAGGAACAGAGCCGGACAGAGAGGCCAAGAAATGATCACTCTGCGCCTTGCGGTTCCTGCAGTTCTCACCGCTGCTGCGGTAGCTGCGTGCGTTACCTATTTCGTTAGCCCGCCGGCGCAGGTCAAAGCCGATCAGCGATCGCAGCCGACCCTGCCAAATTTGACTATTCCCCACACGAGGGCGGCGACAATGATCGATCCGCCCGCAAGTGAGGAAGAGGAGAAAGCGGCAGCGGCCTTCCGAGACGCCGCCGCGGCGATCCTGAGGCGAGCACCGAACACGCGGGCGTCCGCCATTACCGATGAGCCACCAATCACGGGGCAAATTCCGTTGCCGAGAAAACGCCCGATCGCGCGTCAATGACGCTTACTGGTAGCGGCCCCCTTCCCGCTGGCCGGCGGATTGGATGCCGGCCCTTGGAGCCGGGGCCGTAGCCGAAGCGGGCCGCATGACGGCGCCCTCGCATCGGCCTTGGGACGGAAATGTTCCACGAACCCTTGGCGTTCCGAAAAAAGCCCCGGACGTTGCCGGGGCTTCGAAGTTTACTGGCGAAAGGAAACTCGATCAGTACCTCGGGACGAGCGGGCCGCCGAAGTGGTAGTTGATACGCGCCGTAACGATGTCGACGTCCTGACCGATCGAGTTGGTGCGGAAGTTGCTGCCAGCCGGGATCCCGCCCAAGACGCCTCTCGATACGAGGGTGATGTCGCGATTACCCATGAAAAGGTGATCGTACTCGATCGCAACTGACCAGTTCGGTGCGAATCCGAATTCGAGGCCCGTTCCGATGACACCACCCCAGCGCGTTTCACTTGCCGAATCGAACACGTCACCTTGGAATGGTGCTGTGGTCACCGTCCCTCGGTACTTGTCATCGGTCACGGCCGCGCCGCCCTTCACATACCAAAGCACGTTGTTCCAGGCATAGCCGACCTGGCCGGTGAACAAGCCGAACGCCTCGATCTTGGAATTGTTGGTCCAGCGGGGAATGAAGATGCTAACATTGGATCCGCTAAAATCGGCCCAGTTGCCCTGCGCTTCCAGACCGAACACCCAATTGCTGGCCTGCCAGCGGTATCCGATCTGACCGCCCACCGTTCCGCCGTCCGCATCGTGACAACCTTCACGAATGGCGGTGGCCCTAGGGAAAAGGAAGTTCGTGACATCCCAGCACTTGTGGCTCGTACCCCAGCCACCGTTGGCGCCGATGTAGAAGCCGGCCCAACTGTAAATCGGCGCCACAATCGGGGGCGGCGCTGCCTTGACGGCCATATCGGCGGCCGAAGCGGGAGCGCCCATCCCGAGCGCAAGCAAACCAACCGTCGCCAGCAACAACTTCTTCATGGCAATCTCCCCATCCCGGTCGCCTGACTGCGACTGATCGTTGAATTGCACTTCCGAACTGCAACTGTAAGTTTGCACGATCTTCCGGAAAAATCCGTGACTTGGGGACAACAGGCGGTTTTTGAAAGATGGCGGACACATGTCCGAACTAGGGAGGCTTCAGGACAGCTTTATCGCTTTGTGGCAGATACTACCCCATGTCGTGTTCGGACAATTCGCAGGGCAGGCCGCAATCCTGGGCGCTAATGCATGTGTCGCGCAGATCGTAGAAAGCGTCGTAAGCTGAACGCGCCGGCAAAGGCGTAAGGGAACACGGACAACTTAGCTGGCATGAAAGCGACTTCGAGATTTCCGAACCGTCCCGACATCGACGGCTTGCGCGCGATCGCCGTGCTCAGCGTGTTTCTGTATCACCTCGAGGTGGCGCCGTTCGGCGGCGGCTTCGTAGGCGTCGACATTTTCTTCGTGATCTCGGGTTATCTGATCTCGCGCATCGTGCTGACCGATGTCGAACGCGGCAGCTTCTCCATGGCCCGCTTTTACGAGCGTCGGATCCGACGGCTGGCTCCAGCCGGCATTGTCACCATCATCGGCACCCTCCTGATTGGCGCTCTCTGGTTTTCGCCGGAACACTTTAAAAGTCTGAGTCAGGACGTTGTCGCGACGCTCGGCTCAGTTTCGAATTTTTACTTCTGGCGCGGCAGCCATGATTATTTCGCTAGGGCCGTCGATCCGAGCCCCGTCCTGCATTTCTGGTCGCTGGCAGTGGAGGAGCAATTTTACCTGGTGTGGCCGGCCCTTATCCTGGCCGGTCATCGGCTGGTGCGTCAGCGCCTGCCTTTGCTCATCCTTGGCATCGGCATCGTTTCGCTCATCGGCGCGCAAATGAAGCTTGGCACCGATGCGGCCGGCGCATTCTATCTTCCAATCTACCGCGCCTATGAATTCGCCATCGGCGCGCTCGTTATCTTTGCCGAGCGATGGCAGCCGCGGTTCAGCGCGCCGCCCCCTGCTGCTCGCCGTTGCCGGTTTTGGCCTGATCGCCTGGGCCATCGTGCTTTTTGACGGCGCCACGGCTTTTCCGGGAGTGAATGCGCTGATCCCCTGTCTGGGTACCGCCTGCCTGATCTGGGCAGGCCCATCGCACCCGCTCGCTCGCCTGCTGACCAATCCACTGGCGGTGCGGATCGGGCTGATCTCCTACTCGCTCTATCTCGTGCACTGGCCGCTGATCGTGTACGCGGCCTATATCCTTGGTGACGCCGCACATGCGGTTGGCACAAAACTAGGCGTTTTCGTTCTCGCTATGGCGCTGGCCGAACTGATGTACCGCACCGTCGAGACACCGTTTCGCGCGCGAAGCTCGTCGCTGGTTTCGGTCGCGGGTTTCGCCGGCGTTGCCATCGTCGCGATTGCATCCGTCGCCTTTATTGCCAACCGGCAGGAAGGCTGGCCGTGGCGCCTGTCGCCGGAAGCGCGGCAGATCGTGGATCTGCAGCGGTTTGGGTTCTGGCCTTGCAGCCGCAGCGCGCAGTCGAAATGCGCGTTCGGTGCGGTGAACGAACCGATCGGCGTCCAGCTGATCGGCGACTCCTTTGCCGAGCAGTATGTCGCGGCGGTCGATCCTGTTGCCAGGGACGCGGGCGTTCGCGGCGAAGCCTATACCGAGGAAGGCTGCCCGATGCTCGCCGGCCTTGTCCGAACCGGATTCGACGGCACGGCCAAATGCAAAGTCCAGCGCGACAAATATCTGGATACGATCAGAAAGAACAATTCTCCGCTCGTTCTCAGCCAATCCTGGTTGACCTACGGCAACTCGCTGCAAAGCGAGTTGAGCGGTTCCGCGCCACGCGCTTCATCGGTCGAGGTCTGGCGTGGCGGCATTGAGGACACCATTCGCGATCTCGGCGCCAGCGGCAGAAAATTCCTGATCATCGCGCCCGGCGTCGAGCCGGGTTGCCGAAGCCAGATGACGCGGTTCGCACCCGGCCCGCTCTGGCATGCGCCGACCCGGCCCTGCCCCGCGGTTTCGCCGCAACAGGTCGAGGCCAGAAACAAGGATTTCAACGCCATGCTGCTGGATGTGCAACAGCGCCACCGCGACCAGGTGCGCATTCTGTTTCCGGAAAAATATCTCTGCGATGCCGATTGCCCGATCGAAGCCGACGGACTGTGGTTCTATTGGGACGTCAATCACCTGACGGTGGCCGGTGCCCGGCGGGTGGGAGCCGGCGCCTGGGACATCATTCGCGGTTTCATCGCAGATGGAAATCTTGCACGCGTACAGCGGCCGTGAGCGCCGCGCGGTCCGCTGCCTGCGACGTGTGATATCTTGCGCCCGAAACGTCAGGGGATGCGTCCCGGAACCAATCCCGCTTTCGGCAATTGAAACGCGGATTTGGCCCGGTCTTCTCATTCCCCGGGCATTCGGAGCGTATCGCTTTCAATTGCATCGGAGGCTTTGGTGCGCTGGATCAAGAGGCTCGACGGCACTACCGGCAGCCTCCTCGGGATCGCCGCGCTCATTTACGCGCTATACATTCCATTGGCATTGTCGGTTGCACACTTCCATGTGCCGAGGCCGATGCCTCCAGAACCGCGCCTGCAGTTGCTCCGGTTCGAGCACGTCGAAGGCGCGGCCTTTCGCAATCGTCCCGGACCGGTAACGCGTTTTGAGGACGATCAGATGGCTGCGCAACGCTCGCCAGTGATCCTCTATGAAGATGACAAGCCGCTGGGCCCGGCTCACGCCCTGCATGACGAGGTCGAACATGTCGGCCGCGGCCGCTACGCGCACTGGAAGGACATCGGCATCCTGATGTCCACGAGCGACAATACAGACCCCAACAGGAACGGACGGCTCTACTGGATCGGCTTGCCAAGGCAGTAGACCATCACCCGTCGGCTCTTGTGCACCCGTTCGCTTCCTTCCCCTCCAGGCCGATCGGCCTAAGCTTCAGCCCCAAATTGGAGAATCCGGACCATGATCATCACGATTGCCGCTTCCGCATTGGCTATTCAGCTAAGCATGATGCCGGAGCCCGTTGCACAGCCATTGATCCAACCCGCGCAATACGGTCGTGTCCCGGTGCACCCGCCGCCATGCGGCCACGGCTGGGATTTGAGTGCACGCGACGGGCTCTGCTATCCGAACGGCTATTTGCTGCCGCAGGATCAGTCCGCGCGACAGTATCAATATCAACGGTCCTATCGCGGCGGCCGTTATCCTGTCCCCTGCGGCAACGGCGCCGACGTCGATATTAGGGACGGGCTATGCTACCCGAACGGAACGGTGCCGCTGCAGTTCCAGCAAGGACGTCAGCGCTATTACGGCGGCGACGGATATTACGAACGTCGTCCGCAACGCCGATACTATTATCCGGAATGAATCGGATATCCGGAATGAATCGGAGCCATCCGGCCGGGGGCTAGCACCCCCGGCAAATCCCCGTGAACGAACTCACCTCCGGGCGGCCACGCTTGCGAACCGGCGGCTTTCGCGACTGCGCCTGACGCGGGCTCGTGATCCGCTGCGAGGCGCCGGCATAGGGCGCCGTCACCACGCGCGCCCGTGGCGCTGCCGTATCGACCGCACCGTAGGAAGTCGGCGGCGCCGGGCGGTTGGGCGTGAGCGGTGGAATCCTCGAGGCGTTGCCGATGCCGCTGGGGTCGGACAGCACGCTGGGGTTGGCGGGGCCGAACGGTATGCCCGATATCGCCGAATTGCCGGCGCCTGCCGAGCCAGCCGGTGGCACCAGCTGCGCGAATGCTGTTTCGGGCGCGAACAGGGCAAGCGCTGCAAAGAGGAAGAGGGTAAGCGTCGAGGCGCGGGTCATCGGGGTCTCTCCGAAGGCTCACCATGCAACGGTTATGTAGGACGCGCGTTCCCCAAGCGGTAGGTCGCGCCTTACTTCTATCTGTCGCTCCACCGCAGTAGGAGTCTGTTAGAGAATCAGGCCTAATCAAGACGCGACCCCGTCTTGAGATTCCGGCGAATGAACCAGCCTGAGATTCTTGATTCCGACATCCGCGCTATGCAGCAATGGCTGCGCCACGCCTGGCAGCAGCTTGCCGATACCTCCCTCACTGCCTTTGCCCGGCGCGAATTGCGCAACCAGATGAAGCAGTGTAGCGCCGACCTGCGAGAACAACTGCAGCGAATGGCAGAGCAACAGCGGCAGCCGGCTCCGCTGCTGGTCACGAACTATAACAAGCCTGATCTGCGAATTCTGGCCTGGTGACGCAGCGGTCAGGCGCCGATCGCGGCCCGCGGCTCGGTAGCCAGCCACGAACACAGCGCAGACGGCACGGCGCCGATGAGACCGAACAGCACCACATACGGGCCATGGACGAAACCCATCCAGGGCGCGCCGATCAGCGGCAGGTAACTGATCGCGTAGCCGAACAGGGTCGTCAGCGGGACCCGGTGCGAGAGATTGCGCGTCGACAGCGCGTGATCGAACCACGCCGCCGCAAGCGCCGGGATCAACCCGACCAGATAGATCGTGGGCAACATCATGACCTGCGCGACATCGAACGTGCCCGGGCCGCCGGCAAGCCAGTTGGCAATCTGCAGCATCACCCAGAACGCGACGATGAACCCGAGCGGCGGCGCTATGGCGGCAAAGATCAGAAAGCGTTTCATGCAGGCAAGTCCTTGGCTGCCAACCCCTGCCCGGACCCTAGCGCTGCGTCGTTGTTATCGATGTGACCCCGCTCACGCTGGCGGGCACCGCGCTCGATCCTATGGTCGCGGGCACGGTGTTGGGGACGCTCTGCGATGACGAGAGCTGGCATTTGTCTGGCGGCACTGGGCACGCTCATGGCCTCGACCGCATCGGGCGTAGCCGCCCTCATCGTCGCGGTGAAGGGCCAATCCGCCCATTACACTTTGCAGTGGGCGGAACGCGGTCCCACGATCGGAAAAATTGCCGCCGACGAGGCGAAGTGGCTCGAGCGGCTGCGCCAGTTGCAACCGATCCGCTACTGCCCAATCGTGCCGGGCGAGGCCGCGCCCTACCCGAGCTGCGTCGACAAGAGCTAGCCGAACCCGGCCCGTCCTGTTGATAACCCAACAGCCCCAAATCCAGCGGCGAGACAGGCCGTCATGGTGTGCTATCGGCATATCGGCCTGACTAACGACGGACGGAACACATGCGGATCACCCTGGTCGGTTCCCGCCATTTCGGCGTGACGACATTCAACACGCTGCGCCAACACGGGGTCGATATCGTCCGCGTCGTCGTCCACGATGGCGAGGACCGCCTTGCCGCCACGGGACACGCCGCCGGGATCGAGGTCGTCGTGCAGGCCGATCCAAAGCGGGTCACAGCCTCTGAGATCGCACCCAACACCGACCTGATCGTGACCGCGCATAGCCATGCCCGCGTCACCAGGGAGGCGCTGGCCGCCTCCAAACTCGGCGGCATCGGCTACCACCCCTCGCTGCTGCCCCGGCACCGCGGCATCGCCGCGGTGGAATGGACCATCAAGGAAGGCGATCCGATCGCCGGCGGCACCATCTATCATCTCGCCGACCGGATGGATGCCGGCGCGATCGCCGCGCAGGAATGGGTTTTCGTCAAGAAGGGCGAAACCGCCCGCGAGCTCTGGGAGCGCGCGCTGGCCCCGCTCGGCCAGAAGCTGCTCGCCGACGTCATCTATCACGCCAAGACCCATGGCAGCCTCCCCGCCACGCCGCAGGATGAGGAATTCGCCACCAAAGCGCCGGCCCTGTCGGATGCCAAGCACTGATCCCTACCTAAATACCTCCCACTGGTCTTTTCCTAGCGAATCAATGCTGAATAATGCGAATTCAGACGTTCCCCGGCTGGAACCGGATTCACCTTGATGTGTTTGAGTTCACAGGAACATTTCACCGTGCTGCGGCGTACCCCAGTTTGGCCACATTGTGACCAGATAAGGCGCATCATCACACACATCTCAGGGATTTGATCCATGCGCGCCAATCGCATCAGCGATATTTTGTTTGCTTCGTTTCTTGCCTCCGCCGCGGCTCTTGCGGCCGTTCCGGCCTCCGCCCAGTCGCCCTATGACGGCCTTTGGCAGGTTACGGTTGTCACAAAAAGCGGTAGTTGCGATGCGCAAACCACGTCGACCGTGAACGTTGCCGACGGCAAGATTTCGGGCGGCCCGGTTTCCGGCAGCGTCGGCAGCGGGGGACTTGTGAAAGTCTCTATCAATGGTGCATATGCGAACGGTCAACTCAGTGGCAACTCCGGATCGGGGAAATGGAATGGCGCTTCAGCTGGTGTCGCATGTAGCGGTCGATGGGAAGCATCCCGTCAGTAAGACAAGCCAGACATCGCACTTGTTCGCCCAAACGCGGCGGCTGACATTCGCAGCCGTCGCTTTTTTTATGACCGGCTTCGCTGCGTCTCCCGGCCATGCCCAGTCGAGCGCCTTCGCCGGCATGGCCGGCAGCTGGCACGGCGGCGGCACGGTGACGCTCGACGACGGCTCCAGCGAGCGCATCCGCTGCCGCGCCACCTACAAGGTCGGCGGGGCCAACATGGAAATGGTCCTCACCTGCGCCAGCGACGCCTATAAGTTCAACCTGCAGGCCGACGTCGTCGCCCAGGGCGGCGAAGTCACGGGCACCTGGAGCGAGACCAGCCGCAATGTGAGCGGCAGCATCCAGGGCCGCGGCGCCGGCGGCAGTTTCCAGGTGGTCGCCAGCGCGGCCGGCTTCAACTCCAGCATCTCGCTGAAGACCGCCGGCAACAAGCAGGCGATCGCCATGAGGGCCGACAGCCAGTTCAGGGCCGCCAATATTTCGCTGTCGAAGTAAGCCGGATCACCATCCCCCCCCCGCGTGGGCGCGCTTAGCTCGTCGCGGGTTTTCCGAGGTTCGCCGCGGTTTTCTTGATGGTTTTGGCGATCAGCAGGGCCTGCTCCCTGTTGAAGGCAAAATCCTGCACGCCTCGATGCGTGGTCAGCGACAGCACCATGATGTCGGGCTGCTGCTCGGGCCAGCCGGTCGCGAATGCCGTCACGAAGTCTGCGGAAGTGGATCGATTGGTCATAGACAAGAATTTCCTTTTGCTCTTCTGACGCGCGTCTTTACGCGGACGTCTTTTATCCTTTGGGCACGTAAGCGGTGACCTCGATTTCGACCTTGGCCCTGACGTCGACGAGCCCGTCGATATAGAGGAGCGTCGATGGCGGGAAGTTGCGCCCCAGCGTTTCCTTCCAGGCCGCGCCGATACCGGCGCCTGCGGCTTCGTACTCGCTCCGGCTTGTCAGGTACCAGGTCAGGCGCACGATGTGCTCGGGCCCCGCCCCCGCTTCAGCCAGCAACTTCATGATGCGCTTCAGCGCTGTGCCGACCTGGCTTGCCATATCGGGCGAATAGTCGCCCTTCTCGTCACCGCCGGTCTGGCCGGCGAGCACGATCCATTTGCCGGGACCGTCCACCTCGACGCCGTGCGAAAAGCCGCGGGGTTTCGACCATTCGGCCGGTTGCAAGATACGCATGCTGAGATCCTCCCAATTCTATTTCAGTCGTTCCGGGATGGTCCGAAGGACCAGACCGCAGATGCGCAATTGCGCATCGGGAACCTCGAGATTCTCCGATGTGCAATATCACATCGTAGTTCGATGCTTCGCATCGCCCCGGAATGACGAAGATTGGATAGTCCCTTAGCATCGAACGGGCGCCCACTCCCACAGCGAAATTGCGGCTGCCACGCGAGGGCGGGTGCATCGCTGCGTCGGCGCCGCGCTGATCCTGCTGGGCAATCTCTCGAACCTGCTATCTGCTTCTCCGGCGCCCGCGCGCGCCCGAACCTGAATTTTATTTGCCTGGCTGTGATCTGGATCACGCGACAGTGCGTGCCCCAACGGTAACGGTCGCCGGGATTTGGCCGATTTACAGCGTTTTTTGTGGCGCGAAGCGTGGATATTTTGTGTAGTCTGCGGCGAAGCGTTATTGCCAAAGCTCTTTTCGATTCTGCAGGGGGATTTTCCTGATGCGCTACCCAACCCTCATTCTGTCCGTGATCTGCATGGCCTTCGCGGCCGGGACCGCCCAAGCCGAGAAGCGTGTGGCTTTCGTGGTCGGCAACGGCACCTACAAGAACGTCGCCCCGCTCCCGAATCCGTCCGTTGACGCCAAGGCGATGGCCAGCGCGCTCCGCAACGTCGGCTTCGAAGTGGTCGAAGGCTCCAATCTTACCCGCGACAAGATGACCGAGCGGCTGCTCGACTTCGGCAAGAAGGCGCAGGGCGCCGACGTCGCATTGTTCTTCTATGCCGGCCACGGCATCGCCATCGGCGGCACCAACTATCTGTTGCCGATCGACGCCGACATCAAATCCGAAATGGACGTCAAGCTGGGCGCGGCGATCAATATCGACCTCACCCTCGAGCAGACCATGGGCGACGCCAAGGTCAAGCTGGTGTTCCTGGATGCCTGCCGCGACAACCCGTTCGCGGCCAAGATCAAGTCGAACGCGGCGACCCGCAGCGTCAACGTGCAGACCGGCCTTGCCGAAATGAAATCCGGCGAAGGAACCCTGATCGCCTTCGCGACCGGCCCGGGACAGACCGCGCTCGACGGCCAGGAAGGCAGCAACAGCCCGTTCACGCGGGCGCTGCTTGCCAACCTCACCCAGCCTGGCATCGAGATCCAGCAGGCGATGACCAAGGTCCGCGCCCAGGTCAACGAGGAGACCAACAAGGGCCAGCTTCCCTGGGGCCACACCAACCTGATCGGCGCCGTCTATCTGAACGGCCAGCCCGCGCCCGGAGCCGTGGCGGCTGCAGCGACGGCAGCGGCCCCCTCAAAGGCGTCGGACGTCGAACTGGAGTTCTGGCGCTCGATCAAGGATTCCAACAAGCCGGAAGAGCTCAATGCCTATCTGAGCAGCTACCCGAACGGTCAGTTCCGATCGCTGGCATTGTCGCGGATCGCCTCGATCGAGACCGGCGCGAAGGATGTAGCCGCAACCCGCAACCTGAGCGCGGGCATCGATCCCGCGACCTTCAAGGAGGAAGCGGACCAGACCACCGAGGACCAGATCGGCCTCGACAAGGGCCAGCGCCGCGACGTGCAGCGCCGCCTCACCGGGCTCGGCTTCGACACCAAGGTCACCGGCCTGTTCGATCCATCGACCCGTTCCGTGATCACACGCTGGCAGGCCGCCCGCGGCTATCCCAAGAGCGGCTACCTCAACAAGCTGCAGCACAAGGCGCTGCTGACCGAGATCGTGGCGGCCGCGCCGACCGCAAGCTCGGGCGATGAGGAGCGTCCTGCCAAGCGCCGTGCCAGCAGCGGCGGTGGCCAGGCTCAGTCCCAACCGCAGCCCCAGCAACGCCATTACAATAACCCCGGCCCCGATCCGGCCGGCGCCGGCCGCTTCATCGGCGGTGTCATGGGCGGCATGCTGCGCTAACGCGCCTGCAAGCACGCGCGACTTCAAAAGCCCGGGAACCTCCCGGGCTTTTTCATTCCGGGCCTGATAATTTCAGGCAGTCCGCCTGGCCCTCGAGCAGTTTCACGTATTTGTCGCCGCCCGAGGTCAGCCGGCACATCTCGACTTCCTTGCCGGCCGGAACCGCCTTGGCGCAGGTGATCTGCGGATTGTTGTCGTATTTGGTGGTCGCGAATTTGCACGTCACGATGCAGGACGCATCCGCCGCCAGCGAATTCGTCATCAGGATGCTGGCGATCTCCTCACCCGGCAGGATGTCGCATTGGAACGGCACCGCGTCGGCCATAGCCTCACCCGCGAGACAGATGGCAAGCGCCAATCCAACGGCAATCGGAGCGGCCTGCCGGAAACAGGCAAAGTAAAACTGCATCAGGGCTGCCGGGTTCTATTTGCCCGCGGCCCGGCGCAGCGCCTCGTTGATGCGGTCCTGCCAGCCGGGACCGTCTTCCTGGAAATATTCCAGCACATCCTGATCGATCCGCAGCGAGACCAGTTCCTTGACGCCGGGCAGCGCGGTCGGCTTCGGCGGTGCTTCCGCTACCTTGGCAGTCGTACGCTTGAACGCCGCTTCGGCCTCGCTACGCGCATCGTTCAGGGTTCTGGGCCGCCTCGGCTGGTCCGCCATTCGCTAGATTCCTTCAAACAGGGCGGTAGACAGGTAGCGCTCGGAGAATGACGGCACAATGGCGAGAATGGTCTTGCCGGCGCTGTCGGGACGCTTTCCGATCTCTAGCGCAGCCGCGATCGCAGCGCCCGAGGAAATGCCGCCGGGAATGCCCTCCATACGCGCCAGCGCGCGCGACATTTCGATCGCAGCCGGGCCGTTGACCTTGACGATCTCGTCGATGACCGATCGATCCAGAATGTCCGGAATGAAGCCGGCGCCGATGCCCTGGATCTTGTGCGGCGTATGCTGCCCGCCTGACAGCACCGGGCTTTCCTCGGGCTCGACGGCGACTATCCGCAACGTTGGCTTGCGCGGCTTGAGCACCTGTCCGACGCCGGTAATGGTGCCGCCGGTGCCGACGCCCGCGACGAAGAAATCGATGTTGCCGCCCGTGTCGTTCCAGATCTCTTCCGCCGTGGTGCGGCGGTGAATTTCGGGATTGGCGAGGTTCTTGAACTGCTGCGGCATGACCGCGTTCGGCGTGGTGCGCACCAGTTCTTCGGCGGTCGCGATCGAGCCTTTCATGCCCTGGGCGGCCGGCGTCAGGATGATCTCGGCGCCGAGGAAAGCCAGCATCTTGCGCCGCTCGATCGACATCGATTCCGGCATCACCAGCTTCAACCGGTAACCGCGCGAGGCCGCGACAAACGCCAGCGCGATGCCGGTATTTCCGGAAGTCGGTTCGATCAGCACGGTGTCCGCATTGATCACGCCGGCCTTTTCCATCGCGATCACCATCGCGGCACCGATGCGATCCTTGACGCTCGCCGCCGGATTGAAATATTCGAGCTTGGCCAGGATGGTTGCGCTAACACCATGCATTTGAGGCAATTTGCGCAGACGGACGATCGGCGTGTCGCCAATCGCGTCGACGATAGAGTTGAAAACCCGACCTCGACCCGGACGGTGCACTGCACCCACGGCTGACGATGCGTCCATCTCAACACTCCTGTAGCGATTATGTGCAGGGAATTGGCGGTTCTTGTTACTTAAGAGGTGCTCACGCCGGTGCGCAAGGCGGAAACGCCGAAGTTTGAAATTCGCTGCATTGCAAAATCGAAACTCATCAAGAATTGCTGAACGAACGCATTTGTGTTGCGACAACGTCAAACAGTTCTGTGTATACTTTCGTCGTGGGCTGAGGGCATGTTCCAATCGCAACACGTTCAGATCGCAAGGAGGTCACCGATGCCAGCTGTTGCTGAAATCCTGTCGACCGTCGCATCGAGGCCAGACCCGCGCGGCTGTGATTTGCCGGACTGCCCGGTTTGTGCCGATACCATGGTGGCCGCGGAAGCTTCAGCCTATCTGAGCGATCACGCCATCACCTATCTCTGGACCTGCGACACCTGCGGTTACGGTTTCGTGACCAAGCATTCGGTCAAGAGGTTCGCCTGCAACTGAGACCTATTTCGGTGAGATATCCCCGCGCGCCCATTCGGCGCGCGTTTGTTTTTGGAACGTCTCGAACGTGCCGCCGGCGATCGCTTCGCGCATGCCCTGCATCACGTGCTGATAATAGGCGATGTTGATTTCCGACAGCAGCATCGCCCCCAGCGTTTCTCCCGAGCGGACCAGATGATGCAGATAGGCGCGTGAAATGTTGCGCGCCGACGGCCAGTCGCTTTCCTCATCTAACGGCCGCGGATCGTCGGCGTGACGCGCGTTGCGTAAATTGATCTGGCCGAAGCGGGTGAACGCCATGCCGTGCCGCCCGTTCCGGGTCGGCATCACGCAATCGAACATGTCGATGCCGCGCGCGACCGCCTCCAGCAAATCCTCGGGCGTGCCGACACCCATCAGATAGCGCGGGCGATCCGCCGGCAGCGCCGGCGCGGTCTCCTCGATCATCGCAAGCATCACCGCTTGCGGCTCGCCGACCGCAAGCCCGCCGATCGCGTAGCCGTGGAAGCCGATCTCGACCAGCCCCGCAGCGCTGGCGTGGCGCATTTCCGGAATGTCGCCGCCCTGCACGATGCCGAACAGCATGTATCCTTCGGGCGCGGTCTCGAACGCGCGCTTGCTGCGCTCTGCCCAGCGCAGCGAAAGCTGCATCGCGCGTTCGATGTCGGAGCGCTCGGCCGGCAACCGCACGCACTCGTCCATCTGCATGGCGATATCTGAACCGAGCAGCCGCTGCACCTCGATCGAACGCTCCGGCGACAGCTCGACCTTGGCGCCGTCGATATGCGAGCGGAAGGTCACGGCCTTCTCGCTCACCTTGCGCAGGTCCGACAGCGACATCACCTGGAAGCCGCCGGAGTTCGTCAGCATCGGCCCGTTCCAGCCGGTGAAGGTCTGCAAGCCGCCGAGCGCAGCGATCCGCTCAGCCCCCGGCCGCAACATCAGATGGTAGGTGTTGCCGAGCACGATATCGGCGCCGGCATCGCGCACCTCGCGCCAGTGCATGCCCTTCATCGCGCCGGCAGTGCCGACCGGCATGAAGGCCGGCGTCCGCACCACGCCATGCGGCGTGGTCAGGCGGCCGGTGCGGGCATTACCGTTGGTCGCGAGCAGTTCGAAATGGTTGGGAAGGCTCATGGGTGAGCTTATGGCGTGACAAAGCCACTCCGTTCAACCCGGTCTGGGCCGATTTTCCGTCCAAAACCCGTTGACGGCGGCGCGAAGCTGCCTCATAAGTCCGCGCCATGACGATCTCGACCAAAGCGACCTCGAAAACCAAAGCACCCTCCGGGGGCTCGGGAGCCGTGCGCGCGTAGTCGAACGATCGCATATTCTGAACCGAAGCCCCGCCTGAAAAGGACCGGGGCTTTTTTATTGCCTGCAGCATTCATGCTCAACCAAAGAGGATCGATCCGTGAGCTACCAACCCGTTGTTGCCATCGCCGGCGTGACCGGCGCCGTCGGCGCCGAATTCATCGCCACCATGGACAAGCGCGCCTTTCCGGTCGGCAGGCTGAAGGCGCTGGCGAGCGCCCGCTCGGCCGGCAAGACCGTCGATTTCCGCGGTGAAAGGATCGCGATCGAGGAGCTCACCGAGCGGTCGTTCGAGGGCGTCGACATCGCGCTGTTCTCGGCCGGCAGCGGCATCTCCCGGAAGTTCGCACCCGCTGCGGTGAAGGCCGGCGCCGTCGTGGTCGACAATTCCTCGGCGTTCCGGATGGACCCGAACGTGCCGCTCGTGATCCCCGAGATCAACGCCGGCCGCATCCGCGACCACAAGGGCATCATCGCCGTTCCCAACTGTTCGGCGATCACGGCGCTGGTGCCGCTGTGGCCGATCCATCGACAGAACCGCATCAAGCGCATGATCATATCAACCTATCAGGCGGCGAGCGGCGCAGGCGCAGCCGCCATGGAAGAACTGGTGGAATCGACCCGCGCCTATCTCGACGGCCGGGCGTTTACGCCCAAGGTGATCCCCCTTCCCTACGCCTTCAACGTTTTCAGCCACAACACGGCTGTTGATCCCGAGACCGGCTACAACGACGAGGAGACCAAGGTCATCAAGGAGACGCGAAAGATTTTCGAGGACGAAGAGATCGCCATCGGCGTCACCTGCGTGCGCGTGCCGGTGCTGCGCGCCCATTGCGAGGCGATCACGTTCGAATGCGAAAAGCCGATCACCGAGGACGAGGTGCGCGCGATCCTGTCCAACGCGCCGGGCGTCAAGAATCGTGGACGACCGCGCAAAGAACTACTTCCCGATGCCGATCGATGCATCGGGCCAGGATGATGTTCTCGTCGGCCGCATCCGCAAGGACCTGAGCGATCCCACCGGTCACTCGATCTCGATGTTCGTCTCGGCGGACCAGCTTCTCAAGGGCGCCGCGCTGAATGCGATCCAGATCGCGGAGCTGCTGCCGCAGCGGGTCATGGCGTGAGCTGAAGCGGCCGCGGACCTGAGGGCTCGGCGCAATTGCCGCCGAGCCTCGAAGGTTGTTCGCTCCGAGCGATGGATCCGATCATGTGTAAGGCGAAAGCCTAGATCATCTTGTGCGAGACGTTCTTGGTGACCGTATAGCACTGCAGACCTTCGGTACCGCCCTCACGGCCGTAGCCGCTTTCCTTTACGCCGCCGAAGGGAGTTTCGGCAACCGACGCCACAAAGTGATTGATCGAGAGATTTCCGACTTCGACCTCGGTGGCGAGCCGGTCGGCGTTTTGCGCCGATCGCGTGAATGCATAGGCGGCAAGGCCATAGGGCAGCGAGTTCGCCTTCTCGATCGCCTCATCGAGATTGCGCACGGGGTTGACCAGCGCGAGCGGACCGAATGGTTCATCGCGCATGACACGGGCATCGTCGGGCACGTCGGCAAGCACGGTGAGCGGGAAGAAATAGCCGCTATTGCCGATGCGCTGGCCTCCCGCGAGCACACTGGCGCCCTTTGATTTGGCATCGGCCACGAAATTCTCCATGGTGTCGATCCGGCGCGAATTGGCGAGCGGTCCAAGCTGCGTCGAGGGATCTAGCCCGTTTCCGACCTTGAGCTGCGCGGCCTTCTCCGCGAAGGTATCCGCAAAGCGCTTGTAGATGAACTCCTGGACGAAGAACCGCGTCGGGGCCACGCAGACCTGGCCGGCATTACGCGATTTTCCCGTCACCGACGCCGCGGCTGTCGCGGCGGGATCGACGTCGTCGCAGACGATCACGGGCGCATGGCCTCCCAGCTCCATGATTGCCGGCTTCATGTAACGGCCCGCCATTTCCGCCAGCTGCTTGCCGACCGGGATCGAGCCGGTGAAGGTGATGAGGCGGATCGAGGATTGCGGGATCAAGTGGCTGGAAATCTCGGCAGGATTGCCGAACACGAGGTTCAGCACGCCGGGCGGCAAGCCCGCATCGTGGAAGGCGCGGACGAGTTGCACCGCGCCGGCGGGCGTTTCTTCCGAGGCCTTCAGAATGATGGAGCAGCCCGACGACAATGCGCCCGCCACCTTCCGGCCCGGCGAGCTCATCGGGAAATTCCAGGGCGAGAAGGCCGCGACCGGGCCGATCGGTTGCCGCAACACGGTGTGCCGCATCCCCTCTTCGCTCGGGATCACGCGGCCGTACATCCGCAAACCCTCGGTGGCGTCCCATTCGATGATGTCGCAACCGCGCAGGATTTCGAGCCTCGCCTGCTCGATCGGCTTGCCCTGCTCCAGCGTCATGGCGATCGCCATCTCGTTCACGCGTTCGCGAATGAGGCTGGCGGCCTTGAGGATGATCTGCGTGCGCTTGGCCGGCGAGGTCTTGCGCCAGACCCTGAACCCTCGTTCGGCAGCCGCAATCGCGTCATCGAGATCGACTATCGTCGCTGATGGCACCGTGCCGAGCACCGTCTCGTCGGCCGGATTGAGCACGGGCTGACCATCCGCCCGCTTCCAGCGACCGTCGATATAGAGTTCGAGTTGGGGATAGTTCATGAGGGTACTTTCTTCGAAGAGCCATCAATCCGGAAAATGTCTGGCGGAATGTCTATCCGCTCACATCCTTGCGAGAAAGAGTAAGCCAAACAATCGCGAAGATTTCACATTTGTGACGCTATATTTGTTCGGATATAAAGCGTCATTCACAGGCTTGAGTCAATCAGGCCGGAGGCTCTTTGCGAATGCCTGACGTCGTTCTGCAGCATACCGACGGCCGGCACGGGGAGAAACGCGAGCAACCAACCAGACAATCACGGGGAGCCGGGTTTGAAGCAAGAACAAGCAGTATCGTCAGATCGCCGTGCAGCACTGGTCGACGCCGAAAAGCGAGCAGAGGGTCTCTTTGACGAAATCGAGAGGCGCGGGCTCGTCAAGGCCGGTCGAACCGAGCGGGAAGTCGAACAGGATATATACGCGATCGCGCTGGAGCAATTCGGCGTCGAGAAGCATTGGCACAAGCGCATCGTGCGGGCCGGCCCAAATACATTGACGCTTGCAGCCGATAACCCTCCCATTCGCAACATCGAGAGCGACGACATCGTCTATTTGGATCTAGGGCCGGTGTTCGAGGACTGGGAAGCCGACCTCGGCCGTACCTATGTCTTGGGTAACCACCCCGGAGGACCGCTGGTCGAAGCGCTCCCGGTCGTCTTCGATCGGGTACAGTCTCACTACCACGCCTCACCTGATATGACCGGCGCCGGACTATACGCGTTTGCGCAAAGAGCGGCTGCGGAAGCGGGATGGATTTTTGGCGGCGTCATCGCGGGCCATCTCGTCAGCGAGTTCGCTCATGCCCATATCCCCGGCGACAAAGACCTGAACCGCATCCATCCCGGAAACCCGAAGCGGATGCGAGACCCTGACGACCTCGGCCAGGAACGGCACTGGATCCTGGAGATTCACCTCGTGGAACCCAATGGTCGCTACGGCGGATTCTATGAACGCCTGCTATGATCGAGCCGGCGATCCACATAAGATTTCAGCGCAACGATCAGGTGGATGTGACATGGATTACGTGAAATTCGGCAAGACCGGCCTCGGCGTCTCGCGGCTCTGTATCGGCTGCATGACCTACGGCATCCCCAACCGCGGTCCGCATCCCTGGACACTGGATGAAGAGAAGAGCCGGCCGCTCATCAAACAGGCGCTCGACCTTGGCATCAATTTCTTCGATACCGCCAATGTCTATTCTGACGGCACGTCGGAGGAAATTGTCGGCCGGGCGCTGAAGGATTTTGTCAAGCGCGACGACGTCGTGCTCGCCACCAAGGTCAATGGCCGGGTACGGCCGGGACCGAACGGCGCCGGCCTGTCGCGCAAGGCGATCTTCGCCGAGATCGACAACAGCCTGAAGCGTCTCGGCACCGATTTCGTCGACCTCTATCAGATCCATCGCTGGGACCCCAAGGTGCCGATCGAGGAAACCATGGAAGCGCTGCACGACGTGGTGAAGGCCGGCAAGGCGCGCTACATCGGCGGCTCCAGCATGTATGCCTGGCAGTTTGCCAAGGCGATCTATACGTCGCGGATGAACGGCTGGACCGAGTTCGTCAGCATGCAGGACCACATCAACCTCATCAATCGCGAGGAAGAGCGGGAAATGCTGCCCTTCTGCCTCGACCAGGGCATTGCCGTGATGCCCTGGAGCCCGCTGGCGCGCGGCAAGCTGACCCGTGGCTGGGACGAGAGCAGCAACCGCCTCGAGACCGACGAGTTCGGCAAGACGCTCTATAACGACTTCCCGGATTCCGACCGGCTCGTCGTCGAAGCCGTCGGCAAGGCCGCGGCCGCGCGCGGCGTGCCGCGGGCGCAGGTCGCGCTGGCGTGGGTGCTGCAGAAGAAAGGCGTGACGTCGCCGATCGTCGGCGCCTCGAAGGCGGAGCATCTCACCGACGCGGTCGCAGCGCTATCGTTGAAGCTGACCGCTGACGAGATCAAGACGCTGGAGGCGCCTTACGTGCCCCACAAGGTCGCAGGATTCTCTTGATGACAAATCCGACGGCCTGACGTTGCAGACCGCGGACCCACATCTCCCGCATGCACGCCGAACAATCAAAACTAGGCTTTGACGTAAACCCACGCCTTGAGGCCGGAGCACAAGACAACCTCGACCCGCTTGTAATCGGAAACCTCATACCGGTCCGCTGCGGCCAACTCAGCGGCGGTCATCTCAAACACCATTCCGTCCACCTTCTCGTCGAGGTCATCCGTGGGAACGACGATGGGGTGAAATCGCTCCCCGCTTTTTGCGAGAACATCCGGGTCCGTTATTTCGACAAAGGTTTTCTTGAAACCCGGCATGGCATCGCGCTTTCCGGCGAGAAGGCGGCCGAACGACGCGAGCTGCACCAGGCGCCTATAGCGCCTGTGGCTCCAGTGCAGCAGAGCTTAGAAGAAGCCGAGCGCCTTGGTCGAATAGCTGACCAGCATGTTCTTGGTCTGCTGGTAGTGATCGAGCATCATCTTGTGGTTCTCACGCCCAATGCCTGATTGCTTGTACCCACCAAACGCCGCGTGCGCGGGATAAGCGTGGTAGCAATTGGTCCAGACCCGGCCTGCCTGGATCGCCCGGCCGAACCGGTAGGCGCGGTTGCCGTTGCGGGTCCAGACACCGGCGCCGAGCCCGTACAGCGTGTCGTTGGCGATCGACAGCGCATCGTTCTCATCCTTGAATTTCGTGACCGAGACAACCGGTCCGAAAATCTCCTCCTGGAAGATGCGCATGTTGTTGTTGCCCTCGAAGATGGTGGGCTCGACGTAGTAGCCTTCTGCCAGTTCGCCATCCAGCCTGGCACGCTTGCCGCCGGTCAGCACCTTGGCGCCTTCCTGCTTGCCGATGTCGAGATAAGACAGGATCTTCTCGAGCTGGTCGTTGGAGGCCTGGGCGCCGATCATGGTCTCCGGGTCGAGCGGGTGGCCCTGCTTGATCTTCTTGGTGCGAGCGACCGCCTTCTCCATGAATTTGTCGTAGATCGTCTCCTGCACCAGCACACGGCTGGGACAGGTGCACACCTCGCCCTGGTTCAACGCAAACATGGCGAAGCCTTCGAGCGCCTTGTCCAGGAAATCGTCATCCTCCGCCGCCACGTCGGCGAAGAAGATGTTCGGCGACTTGCCGCCGAGTTCGAGCGTGACAGGGATAATGTTGTCGGAGGCATATTGCATGATCATGCGCCCCGTCGTCGTCTCGCCCGTGAAGGCAATCTTGGCGATCCGCTTGTTCTGCGCCAGCGGCTTGCCGGCTTCGATGCCGAACCCGTTGACGACGTTGATGACGCCGGGCGGCAGGATATCGGCGATCAATTCCATGACGACGAGAATGCCAAGAGGTGTCTGCTCCGCAGGCTTCAGCACGACGCAGTTGCCGGCCGCAAGTGCCGGCGCGAGTTTCCAGGTCGCCATCAGGATCGGAAAATTCCACGGAATGATCTGGCCGACGACGCCGAGCGGTTCATGGAAATGATAGGCGACGGTATCGTGGTCTATCTCGGAGATGCCGCCTTCCTGCGCGCGCACGACGCTGGCGAAATAGCGCCAGTGGTCCACGACTAGCGGCATGTCGGCATGGGTGGTTTCCCGGATCGGCTTACCGTTGTCGAGCGTCTCGACCAACGCCAGCAGATCGAGGTTGCTTTCTATCTTGTCGGCAATCCTGTTGAGGATGCGTGAGCGCTCCTGGACCGAGGTGCGGCCCCAGGCGTCCTTGGCCTTGTGAGCTGCGTCCAGCGCGAGTTCGATGTCAGCCGCCGTGGAACGGGGAACCTGACAGAGCCGCTTGCCGGTGATCGGGCTCGGATTGTCAAAATACTTGCCTTCGACCGGCGCCACCCATTTTCCGCCGATGAAGTTGTCGTAGCGATCACGGATTAGAACCTGTTTCGAGACCTTGTCTAAAGCCTGCTGGTACATGGCATTTCTCCCTGATGTGACGAGCGCCTTTTGGCGTCTGCTTTGGCTTGATGTCCTTGACGTTACTCGCGTCTGTGCACCGTCCCCGTGAGCCGGGACGTGCCTGATGGCAAGTAGCAATGGCGAGCGTGGATTCGCAGCAAATTCGATGTTCCCGGGCGAAACCAAACCGCAGTCTGCGCCCGCCGCCTGCCCGCCGTCAACGCTATATTCAATTGAATATCACGTTAAAAAGATCGAGAATGCTGACGGGGCAGGAAAGCGCTTCAGGGAAAAACCAACCATGGACTTGATGGCTGCCGATCGGCTGGGCTCAGCACTGCGGAGCGTGGCGTTGAGCGTGCTGAAACGTGGCCGGCATCGACGGAGCAAATGGATGAAACTCGAAATGACTGCCAACGACACCGCCGCGGTGACATCAGGCAGAGCGCCCAGATGCGTATGCTGCGCCGGCGTGATCGAGATTTCAGCGGATCAGGACATGTCGCTTGGACTGAACGTAGCGCTCGGCCTCGTTTCGGATGAGTGTGCGCTGATCTGCGACAGTTGCACGTCGCGATTGATCGCCGCCAGGGAGGCGAGCAAGCCGCTGGCACGCCGGCGATAGCAGGGTATGTCAGGATACCGGTAGTTATACGATCTTGGCGGCAACAGCCGAATCGCAGTGAGATGACTTCGGCGCTCCTCTCCCTGAGCGCCTCCTCCTGAAACTTGACCCGCCTGGTCTGGCGGGTTTCTTTCAGAATGCTGCAGCTCGTCGCCTCAGCGTTGTCCGCGAAACAGCAGGCAGGCATCGCCGTAGGAATAGAACCGGTATCCCTCGCTGATCGCGTGCGCATAGGCGTGCTTCATGGTGTCGAGGCCTGAGAAGGCCGACACCAGCATGAACAGCGTCGATCGCGGCAGATGGAAGTTGGTCAAGAGGATATCGACCGCACGGAAGCGATAGCCTGGCGTGATGAAGATCGACGTCTCGGCGTCGAACGGCTGGATGATACCGTCTTCGGTGGTGGCGCTCTCCAGCAGCCGCAACGAGGTGGTGCCGACCGCGACGATGCGGCCGCCCTTGGCGCGCGCGGCGTTCAGCGCTTTGGCGGTTGCAGAAGAGATGCAGCCCCATTCGGCATGCATCTTGTGCTCGGAAGTTTCGTCGACCTTGACCGGCAGGAACGTCCCTGCCCCGACATGCAGCGTCAGGCGATGCAGGTCGACGCCGCGGCCGCGCAGCGCCGCCTCCAGTTGTGGCGTAAAATGCAGCCCCGCGGTCGGCGCGGCGACGGCGCCCTCATTGGCCGCGAACATGGTCTGGTAGTCGGCGGCGTCCCGGTCGTCAGGCGTGCGTTTCGACGCAATGTAGGGCGGCAGCGGCGGCGTGCCGAGATCGGCGATGGCCTGGTCGAGCGCCGGTCCGTGAAACGAGAACGACAGCGTGATCTCGCCTTCTTCGCCCTTGGCTTCAACCTGCGCATCGAGATGGCCGAGCAGGCAGACCTTGCCTTCGTTGCCGAAGCGAACGATATCGCCGGGCGCGAGCTTTTTGGCGGGCTTGACGAGTGCCTGCCAGCGCGAGCCGTCCAGCCGCTTGATCAGCGTCGCCTCGATCTTCGGCTCGGTCTCGCGGCCGATGCGGCGGCCTTTGAGTTGGGCTGAAATCACCTTGGTGTCGTTGACGACAAGCTGGTCGCCCGCCTCCAGCCATTGCGGCAGGTCGCCGACGGTGCGGTCGCGCAACACGCCGTCGGGCTGCACCACCAGCATCCGCGCGGCATCGCGCGGGCTCGCGGGCCGCAGCGCGATGTTCGTGGCTGGGAGTTCGAAGTCGAACAGATCGGTGCGCATGGGCCTGGCACGTCATTCCGGAGGCCGCGCGCAGCGCGGCAATCCGGAATCCAGAGGTTGTTGGCGCGAGATTCCGGGTTCACACTGCGCGTGCCCCGGAATGACGAGGAAGGATCTACGCCGCGTCAGCGGCCATCCGCGCCTTGACGATCTTGTCGGGGTTCTGCACCGGCTCGCCGCGCTTGATCTTGTCGACGTTCTCCATGCCTGACGTCACCTTGCCCCAGACGGTGTACTGGCCGTTGAGGAACGACGCATCGTCGAAGCAGATGAAGAACTGGCTGTCACCGGAATCCGGGCTCGCGGCGCGCGCCATCGAGGTGGTGCCGCGCACATGCGGCTCCTTGTTGAACTCGGCCTTCAGCTTCTGGCCGGAACCGCCGGTGCCGGTGCCGTGCGGGCAGCCGGTCTGCGCCATGAAACCCTCGATCACGCGGTGGAACACGATGCCGTCGTAAAAGCCCTCGCGCACCAGTTCCTTGATCCGCGCGACGTGGCCCGGCGCCAGGTCGGGACGCATCTCGATGGTGACGGGGCCCTGCGTGGTTTCAAGAATCAAAGTATTTTCTGTATCAGCCATGCTCGTTTCTCTTCTGGTTGGGGTGGACGTTTGCGGGTTCTGAACGGGACCGCGAAAGGCCGGCCGGCGACCGCTCCGCCCAGTCCCTCGGTAAATGGCAACGGCGTGCAGCGTTGCAATGTCTCCATCACGGCCGTCCGGTACGCCAGCCGGTCGTCATCGCTGGCGCTTTCAGACTCATAGGTGATCCTGGGACGGCCCAGAATGGCGCCCTGGCGGTTGAAACTGACGATGACCGTGATGTCCATCGGGTTGGCGCGCGAGGCCGGCGGCGGCCTCCAGCAGGAATGCAGTTTGGCAAAGACATCCTTGATGGTGTCGAGCTGCTCCGGCTGCGCCGATGCAGGCGCAGCAAATGCCAGCCACAATGCGGCCGCCGCAAACCAGGGAAATGGCTTGCTGCGCGCCGCCGTCATGGCTCACTTGATGTCGGACGCGACTTGCACCTTCACCATCTTGTCGGGGTCGGCGACCGGTTCACCGCGCTTGATCTTGTCGACCACATCCATGCCGGCCACCACTTCGCCGATCACGGTGTACTTCCCGTTCAGGGACGCACCTTCCGCGAACATGATGAAGAACTGCGAATTCGCGGAATTGACGCTGGCGGAGCGCGCCATGCCGACGATGCCGCGCTTGAACGGAACGTTGGAGAACTCCGCTGGCAAGTTGGGATACTTCGAACCGCCGGTGCCGTTGAAATTCTTGCCGTCTCCGGTCTGCGCCATGAAGCCCTCGATCACGCGGTGGAACGGCACGTTGTTGTAGTAGCCGTCGCGCGCGAGCTGCTTGATGCGCTCGGCGTGCTGCGGCGCGAGATCGGTTCGCAGCTTGACGACGATGCGGCCCTTGGTGGTGTCGATGACAATCGCATTCGCCTTGTCGAGATTGGCGGGAAGCGGCTGGGCGATTGCGGGCACGGCGCAGACGAGCGCGGCGACGAGTGCGAGGATTCGGATCATGAAAACTCCGGTCATGTGAAGGCAGGAAATCGTTTCAAGTTGCGTAGCAGCGCGTCAGCCCGCGAATTTGGTCTTCAGGCTGGCGGCAACCGATGGCGGAACAAACGCCGATACGTCGCCGCCCATGGCGGCGATTTGACGTACCAGTGTGGCGGTGATCGGGCGGACCGCGACCGAGGCCGGCAGGAACACCGTGTGCACCTCTGGCGCCATGGTTTCGTTCATGCCTGCGATCTGCATCTCGTAGTCGAGGTCGGTGCCGTCGCGCAGGCCCCGGATCATGATGGTCGCGCCGGCCTGTTGGGCCGCCGTGACCGTCAGATTGTCATAGGTGGTGGCGTCGAACTCGCAGCCGGCCTTGGCGGCTACGGGCGCGAATACCGCCCGGACCATGTCCAGGCGCTCCTCGGTCGAGAACAGCGGCTTCTTGCCGGGGTGGACGCCGATGGCGACGATCAGGCGGTCGCAAAGGCCGACGGCGCCTGGACCACGTCCAGATGGCCGTTGGTGACGGGGTCGAATGAGCCGGGATAAAGCGCGATACGGGGCATAGGCTCCCGTCTACCCCGCCCCGGGCGGCCCGGCAAGCCGGATCGGTTCCCCGCCGGCCCCGCTTTTTATTTCAGATCGGCCACTGAACCAGTTTCGGGCCTCAAGCGTCTCCCCTGGCGAGCCGGGATTGTTTCGTCCGCCAATGGCCGACGAAACAAAACTCGGCCCGAACGAAACCATTTCCAGTGCTGGCGAAGACCGCCGGAAACTTGCGCTGGCTACAAGTTCAACCAACGAAACGACGGGGCCGCCAAGGCCCATGACAGGGGACCGTCATGATCAAGGCTATTTCCGCCATCGCTGCCGCCGCGTTCATCGCCGCCGCGCTGACCGTGTTGCCCGGCTTTGCGCCCCAGGTCGAAGCCAGCGTGCCGCAGGCGCTTGCCAAGGGCGACCGGCTGGAAGTCCGCAACGCGGGCAAAGACTGCTCGCAGCAATCCTGGCCGAACTTCGAAGCTTCCTGCCTCCGCGCCGCCGGTTCCAAGTCGATGGTCCGGGAAGTGCGCCTGGTTACCGCTGACCGCACCCCGTAAGGTCGGACCAAACAAATCGCGATGGCAATTTGCGGCGTGACGTCGCAGACTGGCAGTTGATCGCGCCCCGCCGGAGCTGACGGTCGGGCGCGGTTTTCGTTAGTGGGGGCCAGTCCATGACCGCGACGCCTGCCGAAGCCTCTTCCTTCCCGCTCACCATTCCAACGGCCGCAACCATCGGGGCGCTCGGTGTCGTCTATGGCGACATCGGCACCAGCCCACTTTACGCGCTCAAGGAAGCCGCGAAGGCTGCCGCCGGCCACGGCGGAACGATCACGCCCGACGCGGTGCTTGGCGTGGTATCGTTGATCCTCTGGGCGCTGATCCTGATCATCTCCATCAAGTACGCGCTTCTGATCCTGCGCGCGGACAATCGCGGCGAAGGCGGCATCGTCGCCTTGCTGGCGCTGCTGTCGGCGCGCAATGCGCAACCCGGCACCTGGCGCGCGCAGCTTCTGATCGTCGGCCTGATCGGCGCCGCGCTGCTCTATGGCGATGGCGCCATCACGCCGGCCATCTCGGTCTTGAGCGCGATCGAAGGGTTGAAGCTCGATGCGCCGTCGCTGGCGCCGGCCGTTGTGCCCATCACCATCGCCATTCTGGTCGGTCTCTTCGTGATGCAGAAAAAAGGCACCGGAGTGATCGGGCAGATTTTTGGACCCGTCATGCTGGTCTGGTTCGCGGTCCTTGCCCTGCTCGGCATCCACGGCATCGTGCAAGCGCCGGCCGTGCTCGCAGCACTAAGCCCGCTCTATGCCTTCAATTTCCTGACCCATCAGAATTTCCACATCAGCTTTGCGATCCTCGGTGCGGCCTTCCTGGCCGTGACCGGCGGCGAGGCGATGTATGCCGATATGGGACATTTCGGCCGGGTGCCGATCCGGCTCGCCTGGTTCGCCATCGCGCTGCCGGCGCTGGTGCTGAACTATTTCGGGCAGGCCGCAGTGCTCATCGTCGACCCCAGCGCGATCGATCATCCTTTCTACCAGCTCGCGCCGGACTGGGTGCATTACCCGCTGGTGGCGCTGTCCGCCGTCGCGACCGTGATCGCCTCGCAGGCGATCATTTCCGGCGTGTTCTCCCTGACCCAGCAATCGATCCAGCTCGGCTTTCTGCCGCGCATGCATATCCACCACACTACCAGCCACACGATGGGCCAGATCTATGTGCCGCTGGTGAACTGGCTGCTGGCGGCCGCCACGCTCGGCGCGGTGATCGGCTTCGGCTCGTCCGACGCGCTTGCCGGCGCCTATGGCATCGCGGTGTCGCTGTTGATGGCGATCACCACCCTGCTCGCGGCGCTGGTCGCGATCCAGTGGGGTTATCCGCCCGTCATCGTGATCGCCGTGAACGGGTTCTTCTTCGTGATCGATTGCATTTTCTTCGCCGCGAACTCGACAAAGCTGTTCGAGGGCGGCTGGTTTCCGCTGGTGCTGGCCGCCGTCGTCGCGTTCCTGATGCTGACCTGGCGCAGCGGCGTCAAACTGGTCGAGCGTGCGCGCGGCGCCCTGCGCCAGCCCGAAGAGGATCTGATCGAGACGGCCGTCAGCAAATGCCATGCGCGGCTTTCCGGCACGGCGGTGTTTCTCGCCTCCACGCCGAAGGGCGTGCCGCTGGCCCTGACGCAGTTCGTCAAGCACAACCACGTGCTGCACCAGCGCGTCGTGCTGGTGACGGTGCTGATCGAGGAATCTCCGCACATCTCGGACGAAGACCGCGCCGAGGTGATCGAGATCAGTCCCGGCATCACCCGGGTGATCCTGCATTACGGCTTCATGCAGTACCCGACGATCTACGAGGGACTGGTGCTCGCCTGCAAGCAGGGCAAGCTGCCCGGCATCGACCTCACCGACATCACCTATTACGTCGGCCGCGAGACCATCATTCCGCGCGAGGACGTTCCGGGCATGTCGGTGTGGCGCGAATCCGTGTTCGCGTTCCTGCAACGCAACGCCGAACGCTCCGCGGCGTTCTTCGGCGTGCCGACCAAGCAGGTGGTCGAGTTCGGGACCGAGATCGAGATTTGAACCAGGCCCGCACCGTCATTCCGGGGCGACGCAAAGCGTCGAACTACGGTGCGCAATTGCGCACCTGGGAATCTCCGGATTCCCCGATGTGCAATTGCGCATCTGAGGTCTGGTCCTTCGGACCATCCCGGAATGACGTCAATGACCGTTGCCGTTCTCGGTGTCCTCGCCGATATGCTCGACCGACACCACGTGCTCGTCCTCGGCGGTGTCGAACACGATGACGCCCTGGGTCGAGCGGCCGGCGATGCGGATGCCCTCGACCGGACAGCGGATCAACTGGCCCTTGTCGGTGACCAGCATGATCTGGTCGCACTCCTCGACCGGGAATGACGCCACCAGCTTGCCGTTGCGGTTGTTGACCGACATCGCGACGATGCCTTTGCCGCCGCGGCCGGTGGTGCGGTATTCGTAGGACGAGGTGCGCTTGCCGTAGCCGTTGACGGAGACCGTCAGCACGACCTGTTCCTGCGCCGACATCTCGACATAGCGCTCGGAAGAAAGCTGGATCGCGGTCGATGCCTCCTCGCCCTCGGTTTCCGCAGGCTCTTCCGCCGCGGTTTCACCAGCGACTGCGCGGCGCATCTTGAAGTAGGCCGAGCGCTCGTCCGACGTCGCCTCGACATGCCTGAGGATCGCCAGCGAGATCAGCGTGTCATTGTTGGCGAGCGCGATGCCGCGCACGCCCATTGAGGTGCGGCCGGTGAAGACGCGCACATCGGTGACGGGGAAGCGGATGCACTGGCCGCCGGCCGCCGTCAGCAGCACGTCGTCGCGCTCGGTACAAATCTGGACGTCGACGATCGCCTCGCCCTCGCCGAGCTTCATGGCGATGATGCCGGAGCGGCGGACATCGACGAAGTCGGACAGCTTGTTGCGGCGGACGGTGCCGCCTGTGGTGGCAAACATCACGTCGAGATTGCCCCAGGAGGATTCATCCTCCGGCAGCGGCATGATGGTGGTGATGCGCTCGCCCTGCTCCAGCTGCAGGATGTTGATCATCGCCTTGCCGCGCGCGTTCGGCGCCGCCACCGGCAGTCGCCAGACCTTCTCCTTGTAGACCTGGCCCTTGGAGGAGAAGAACAGCACCGGCGTATGCGTCGAAGCCACGAACAGGCGGCTGACAAAATCCTCATCGCGGGTCTGCATCCCTGCCCGGCCCTTGCCGCCGCGGCGCTGCGCCCGATAGGCCGAGAGCGGCACGCGCTTGACGTAGCCGGCGTGCGAGACCGTGACCACCATGTCCTCGCGCTGGATCAGGTCCTCGTCCTCGACCTCGCCTTCCTGCTCGATGATGACGGTTTTGCGCGGAGTGGCGAATTCGCCTTTCACCGCCGCCAGCTCTTCCTTGATGATCGCCTGCACGCGTGCGCGCGAGCGCAGGATGTCGAGATAGTCGGCGATTTCCACGGCGAGCTTGTCGAGCTCTTCCGAAATCTCCTCGCGGCCGAGCGCGGTCAGCCGCTGCAGGCGCAGCTCGAGAATGGCCTTGGCCTGCTCGAACGACAGCCGCGCGGTGCCGTCGGGGGCCATCCGGTGCCGGGGATCGTCGATCAGCGTGATCATGGCCTCGACGTCCCGCGCCGGCCAGTCGCGCGACATCAACGTGTCGCGCGCGGTGTTCGGATCGGGCGAGGTACGGATGACGCGAATGATCTCGTCGATGTTGGCGACCGCAATCGCAAGACCGACCAGGATATGGGCGCGGTCGCGGGCCTTGTTGAGCAGGAACTTGGTCCGCCGTGTCACCACCTGTTCGCGGAAGGCGATGAACAGCGTCAAAAAGTCCTTCAGGTTCATGGTCTGCGGCCGACCCGCGTCGAGCGCCACCATGTTGGCCGGAAAATTCGTCTGCAGCGGCGTGAAGCGATAGAGCTGGTTCAAAACCACGTCGGGCACGGCGTCGCGCTTCAGTTCGACGACGACGCGAAAACCGTCGCGGTCGGATTCGTCGCGCAGGTCGGAGATGCCGTCGATCTTCTTCTCGCGCACCAGTTCGGCGATGCGCTCGACCATGGTGGCCTTGTTCACCTGGAAGGGAATTTCGGTGACGATGATCGCTTCGCGATCCTTGCGGATGGTGTCGATGGTGACCTTGCCGCGCATCACGATCGAGCCGCGGCCGAGGTGATAGGCCGAACGGATGCCTTGCCGTCCGAGGATGATGCCGCCGGTCGGGAAGTCCGGGCCCGGCACGATGTTGATGAGTTCGTCGATGGTCAGCGCCGGATTGTCGATCAGCGCCACGCAGGCATCGATGACTTCGCCGAGATTGTGCGGCGGGATGTTGGTCGCCATGCCGACTGCGATGCCGCCGGCGCCATTGACCAGAAGGTTGGGAAATTTCGCCGGCAGCACCGTCGGTTCGCGGTCGCGGCTGTCGTAATTGGCCTGGAAATCGACGGTGTCCTTGTCGATGTCGTCGAGCAGGGTCTGCGCGATCTTGGTCAGGCGGGATTCGGTGTACCGCATGGCGGCCGCCGTATCGCCGTCCACCGAGCCGAAATTGCCCTGGCCGTCGATCAGCGGCACGCGCATGGAGAAATCCTGCGCCAGACGCACCAGCGCGTCATAGACCGACTGGTCGCCGTGGGGATGGTATTTACCGATGACGTCGCCGACCGTGCGCGCCGATTTGTTGTACGACTTGTTCCACTCGAAGCCGTTCTCATGCATCGCGTAGAGAATCCGCCGATGCACGGGCTTGAGCCCGTCGCGCGCATCCGGCAGCGCCCGCGCCACGATTACGCTCATGGCGTAGTCGAGGTAGGAGCGTTTCATCTCGTCAAGGATGGAAACGGGACGAATATCGGAAGGCTCCGGCGGCTCGCCGGGGGTGTTATTTTCAGGGTCAGACAAAGGGAAATCCGGTCAGTTTTGGTCGAGAATCATATAGCGCATCGGGGGTCGGATAACCACCCCGAAGCGCCCCGGATCGGCTGTTTTTCTGTCTCGTTTTTTCATGGACTTACGGGGCTCGGCGGCGCCTTGCGCGGCGCTTGCCGGAGCGGGCATTTCGGGGCCGGAAAGTCAGTGCGCAAAGCGGCGCTTTCGGCTTCCGCCTATTGGCCGAAAACCACCGCGTGCATGATCCGGCCGGGAAGGAAGGTGAACAGCCCGGCGATGACGAGCGCGCCGAAAAGGTCGAAGTCATCGCCTTCATGTGCGCGCGACATGGTGCCTCGCGCTGCAGGACCGCGAGCACCAGCATGATCGGCGCGAAGATCGAGAGCAGATGGATCGGGCTGAAGGGACCGACCAAACGGATCTCGTGGATCCAGAACGAGCTGCTCGCGATCGCAAACATCAGGCCGACCCAGATCCAGCCGATGGTCCGGTGCGGCAGGTTCCCTTCGGCGCCGCGAACTGCACGAGGCCGAGCGCAAAGGCCGCCATCGCCGCAAAGGCGTGCAGCGGGATCGCGGGACGGCCTCCAGCAGCGGTGCAAGGGTCATTGAAACTCCCCGGGGCTTGCTTGCGAAGACTTCCTTGCAAGGCTTCGTGCAGGACTCGATACGAGGAAAGACCCTCGCACCTGTAAGAAGTATTTACATTTATCTTTACAACGTCAAGTTCAGAGCGGAGCCGACCGGCCGTCGCGATCGCGGAGCGTCACGCCCTACGTCGACCGTCGTCGGTTCGCGCGCCGGTCAGGCTGCTCTTCACGATAATCGCGCCGCACTCAGAACGGTTAGATGCAGGAAAGATGACGATGAGGTTCAACGCATTGCTGGGACAGCGTTTCCCTCTTACTGTTCCGATGCGTCAGCTTCGGGCGAACCCGAGACGCGCGCGCCGCATCATCCTCGAGAGACTACGTGACCAACGTCCTGTTCGTCTGCAGTGCCAATCGCCTGCGCAGTCCCACCGCCGAACAGGTGTTTTCGACTTGGCCGGGGTCGAAACGGATTCGGCCGGCATATCGTCCGGCGCAAGCGTGTTGCTGTCCTCCGAACAGATCGATTGGGCCGACATGATCTTCGTGATGGAGAAGACCCATCGCAACAAGCTGGTTCGCAGGTTTCGTCATCACTTGAAGAACAAGCGCGTAATCTGTCTCGACATTCCCGACGACTACGAGTTCATGGATCCCGTCCTGGTCAGGACGCTCGAAAGCCGGGTCGGCCGTTTCCTCGCTCGGGCCGCGCCGGCCGTTCGGGAGGGCACGGCAAGCTGACGCCTTCTTGGCGGGCCGCCGTCATCGATCTGGCTCCAGGCAAGGAGCCAGTTCCCATGGATGGGCGTTCCTGAATTTCAGAACGGAATATCGTCGTCCATGTCGCTGTTGCGGGCGCCGGCCGGGACGGCGCGGCGCGGCGCGGAGCTGGCCGGTCCACCGGAGCCGAAGTCGCCGCCGGAATCATCGGAGCCGAAGCTGCCGCCACCACCACCGCTGCGGCCGTCGAGCATCGTCAGGGTCGAGTTGAAGCCCTGCAGCACGACCTCGGTCGAGTACTTCTCGACGCCGCTCTGGTCGGTCCATTTACGGGTCTGCAGCGCGCCCTCGATGTAAACCTTGGCGCCCTTCTTCAGATACTGTTCGACAATCTTGCAGAGCGGTTCGGAGAAGATGACGACGCGGTGCCACTCGGTCTTTTCCTTGCGCTCGCCGGTGCCCTTGTCGCGCCACGTCTCCGACGTCGCGATGCTCAGATTGGCAATCGGCCGCCCGTCCTGTGTCCGCCGTATTTCAGGATCCTTGCCGAGGTTGCCGACCAGAATCACCTTGTTCACGCTTCCCGCCATCGCCGCTCTCCACTCAAAATAACAGGCAAACCCGCTGGTCCGGCCGCGCTCGCCGGTCGCCTTCAATTCTCGACCTGTCGCCTGATCCGTATTCGCGCCCGCTTCCGGACATCCGGGACGACCCTATACGCTCGCAAGCCCCGCCGACTTAGCGGTCCCTGCGGTTATCCACATATAGCATCGTCAGCCCCGATGTTCCAGCTTTGTTCCAGCCACATCCAGTCGTGAGGACGAATCCGTCGCACAACCATCGCGAGAGCGAACTGGAACCCGAAGACGCCGCCATGGAACCCGGACGGAACCGCAAGTTCCCGGTTAAGAGATAAATAACCTAATTAAATCATTAGCTTGGTTTCATACACTTGGGATCGCGAGTGTTGCATCCGGGTGACGGAATATCCGGTTGAGTCGCTGTAGATTTACGCATCAACGGCGCGGCGCTCGCGTCACAAACGAAAACGCTTCGGGACCAACGAGAAGCGGATAAGCGCTGGAGAGTAGATCATGAAGAAGTACTTGTTGGGCACGGTTGCCCTCGTCGCATTCGCAGCTCCGGCTGCGGCCGCGGATATGGCTGCGCGTCCCTACACCAAAGCGCCCGCTCCGATGATCGCCGCCTTGTATGACTGGAGCGGCTTCTACATCGGCGCCAACGGTGGCTGGGGTTCGAGCCGCAAGTGCTGGGACGTCAACAACAACGCGGGGGCCCTCGTCGCTCCTGCGGTGGCCGAAGGTTGCCATGATGCGACCGGCGGCGTTGCCGGTGGCCAGATCGGCTACCGATGGCAGGCCGGCACCTGGGTGTTCGGTCTCGAAGCGCAGGGAAACTGGGCCGATCTGAGCGGCAGGAACACCAGCCTGGTCTTTGGCGCGACCGACAATCGTTCGAAGATCGAAGCCTTCGGTCTGTTCACCGGCCAGATCGGTTACGCATGGAATAACGCCCTGCTCTACGTGAAGGGCGGCGCGGCTGTCACCGACGACAAATATCGCGGTGTCACCAATGCCGTCGTTCTGGGCGTTCCCGCCGGAACGACGTTCGACCGCGCCAGCGAAACCCGCTGGGGCGGCACGGTCGGTGTTGGTCTCGAATACGGCTTCTCTCCGAACTGGTCGATGGCGGTCGAGTACGACCATCTGTTCATGGGCAACCGCAACGTCACGATGACGTCGACGGGCACCTTCTTGCCGGTTGGTGCGCTCTCGCGAACCGACAACATCGGTCAGGACGTCGATCTCGTCACCGTGCGCGTCAACTATCGCTGGGGTGGCCCTGTTATCGCGAAGTACTGAGCTTCGCTTTCACCCAACGAAATACCGAAAAGGCCGGCCTCGCGCCGGCCTTTTTATTTGGGTGCACCTCGGCCTGCTCCGCTCGAACCGGAACGGACGCGTTTCATTTGCGCATCCCGTCGATCGGAACTGCTGACGCCTGCTGCCAAAATAGTCCGTCAGCGGTCCGACGACAACGAATATCCGCTCGAAATCGGACTTGGCGGCAACCTTGTAGGTGACGACGCGACGGTTGATCCGTGCGATTTCGCCGATGGCGTTGACTAGATTTGCAAACTCGTCGTCCTGCAACTCGCCGAATTCGGGACTGTCTTTCGCCCACCGCCTGTGAATGAGAGCCAGAGCGATGGCATCGGCGATCGATTTCTCGGTTGCATCGTCGATCGTCATCCAGAGCGGCTTCGTCTTGCCTAGCCCCAGCGCGTCGATATTGCCGGCGACAATTGCCGATTTCCCTTCCCAAGCAACCGCAAACGACAGCGTTCGATCCTGAGCGAACCAGCGCTGCATGCTCGGCAGCAATCCTCCCACGTCGACGCCGCCGACCTTGACGTCGATATTGGTGGGCTCGAACAACTGCGCGTTCAGGACGGCTGTTTTCGGCGTTCCAAGGATGCCCGCAGTCACGCCGTGCGGGACCACTGCGGCCGCGACCTCCTCTTTCTCCAGCCTGACCTGCTGTTTCTCGTCCTTGAGCGACGATTGGGACTGTTGCAACTCCCACTCACGGGTGTGCAGGCGAGCGATGATCAATCGCGCCAACGTCTCTCCCTCGGCGGAGGTGTTCCCGGTTCCGCCGACGACCTTGACCGGCGCAATGACCAAGTCTCCGCCAGTCACGGCATGGAAGACGGCGGACACAAACCAAACGTTGCAGGCCAGGAGGACCAATCCGGCCGCTATGAAAAACCCTATCTTCGCAAAGATTTCCATCGCGAAGGACCAGAAAATAACGCATTCAGCAATGCGTTCACTCTATCACGACACAATCGGAAATAGTAGTGCTAATCGAGGCCGTTTGCCGCGCTCGATCGACGGCGGGAATACCGGCCTAAAGGCAGCTACTGCCACGTGCTGCCAGCGCACAAACAATCCGTTGATGATTCGCGCGCGGCACTGGAAATCCTTCGTCGTTCTTCCTATGTTCCAGCATTCTTTAATCGGCGCCTTATCCCGGTCCTCTCCGGCAATGCGCGCCCAACGTGGCGCGTCTCGCGTGCCTGGAACTGCCGATATGGATGAAGTGCTCAGGGCGAAGCGCCAACCTAACGCCGGCTCCGCATCGCGCGCGATAACCGTTCGCGGCGCGCGCGAGCATAATCTCAAGAACGTCGATATCGAAATTCCGCGCGACAAGCTCGTCGTGTTCACCGGCCTCTCCGGCTCCGGCAAATCCTCGCTCGCGTTCGACACCATCTATGCCGAGGGCCAGCGCCGCTACGTCGAGTCGCTGTCGGCCTATGCGCGCCAGTTCCTGGAGATGATGCAGAAGCCTGACGTGGACCAGATCGACGGGTTATCTCCGGCGATCTCGATCGAGCAGAAGACAACTTCGAAAAACCCGCGCTCCACCGTCGGCACCGTCACCGAGATCTACGACTACATGCGGCTGCTGTGGGCGCGCGTCGGCGTGCCCTATTCGCCGGCCACGGGTTTGCCGATCGAAAGCCAGATCGTGTCGCAGATGGTCGACCGCGTATTGGCGCTGCCCGAGGGCACGCGGCTCTATCTGCTGGCGCCGGTCGTGCGCGGCCGCAAGGGCGAGTACAAGAAGGAGCTCGCCGAATACCTCAAGAAGGGCTTTCAGCGCGTCAAGATCGACGGCACCTTCCATGAACTCGCCGAGGCGCCGACCCTCGACAAGAAATTCCCGCACGACATCGACGTGGTGGTCGATCGCATCGTGGTCCGGCCGGACATCGGCCAGCGCCTCGCCGAAAGTTTTGAGACCGCGCTGAAACTCGCCGAGGGGCTCGCCGTGATCGAATATGCCGACGCGCCTGCGGCTGCGGCGGACGAGAAGAAGCCCGACAAGAAGACCGCAAAGATCCACGACAAGAGCGGACCCGAACGAATTCTGTTTTCGGAGAAATTCGCCTGCCCGGTGTCCGGCTTCACCATTCCGGAGATCGAGCCCCGGCTGTTTTCCTTCAACAACCCCTATGGCGCCTGTCCTGCCTGCGGCGGCCTCGGCGTCGAGCAGCATATCGACGAGGATCTCGTCATTCCCGACAAGGAGATGACCTTGCGCAAGGGCGCGATCGCGCCGTGGGCCAAATCGTCCTCGCCCTATTACATCCAGACGCTGACCGCGCTTGGAAAATTCTACAAGTTCACGCTCGATACCAAGTGGAAGGACCTGCCGAAGAAGACGCAGGCAGCGCTGCTGCACGGCTCCGGCGACGACGAGATAAAATTCTCCTATGAGGACGGCGTTCGCTCCTACGACACCAAGAAGCCGTTCGAGGGCGTCATCACCAACCTCGAGCGCCGCTTCCGCGAGACCGAGAGCGAATGGGCGCGCGAAGAGCTGGCGAAATATTTCTCCGACATTCCCTGCGCGGCGTGCCACGGCCATCGCCTCAAGCCGGAGGCGTTGTGCGTCAAGATCGGCGGCAGGCATATCGGCGAGATCTCGGAGATGTCGGTGCTTCGCGCCGGCGAGTGGTTCGAGACCGTGCCGAAGGCGCTCAACGCGCAGCAGAACGAGATCGCCACGCGCGTGCTCAAGGAAATCCGCGAGCGGCTGTCCTTCCTGCTCGACGTCGGCCTGAATTATCTCACGCTCGCGCGCGCCTCCGGCACGCTATCCGGCGGCGAAAGCCAGCGCATCCGCCTCGCCTCCCAGATCGGCTCGGGGCTGACAGGCGTGCTCTACGTGCTGGACGAGCCCTCGATCGGCCTGCACCAGCGCGACAACGCGCGGCTGCTGGAGACGCTGAAGCGGCTGCGCGACCTCGGCAACACCGTGATCGTGGTCGAGCATGACGAGGACGCCATTCGGCTGGCGGACTACGTGCTCGACATCGGTCCCGGCGCCGGCATGCATGGCGGCCATATCGTGGCGGAGGGCACGCCATCAGAGATTATGAAGAACCCGAAATCGCTGACGGGCAAATACCTCACCGGCGAGATGTCGGTGGCGATCCCCGAGCGCAAGCCGCCGAACCACAGGCGAACCATCAAGGTCATCAACGCCCGCGGCAATAATCTGAAGAACGTCTCGGCGGAAATCCCGCTCGGGCTGTTCACCTGCGTCACCGGCGTCTCCGGCGGCGGCAAGTCGACGCTCCTGATCGACACGCTCTACAAGGCGATCGCCCGCAAGCTGAACAACGCCAGCGAAGGCGCCGCCCCCCACGACCGCATCGAGGGGCTGGAACATATCGACAAGATCATCGACATCGATCAGTCGCCGATCGGCCGCACCCCGCGTTCGAACCCCGCGACCTATACCGGCGCCTTCACGCCGATCCGCGAATGGTTTGCCGGCCTGCCCGAGGCCAAGGCGCGCGGCTACGAGCCGGGCCGGTTCTCGTTCAACGTCAAGGGCGGCCGCTGCGAGGCCTGCCAGGGCGACGGCGTCATCAAGATCGAGATGCACTTTTTGCCCGACGTCTACGTCACCTGCGACACCTGCAAGGGCAAGCGCTACAACCGCGAGACGCTCGAAGTCCTGTTCAAGGGCAAGAGCATCGCCGACGTGCTCGACATGACCGTCGAAGAAGCCGCCGAGTTCTTCAAGGCGGTCCCGCGCGTCCGCGAAACTTTTAAAACCCTGCACCGCGTCGGTTTGGATTACATCCACGTGGGCCAACAGGCGACAACACTGTCGGGCGGCGAGGCGCAGCGCGTCAAGCTGGCGAAGGAATTGTCAAAGCGCGCGACGGGACGCACGCTCTACATCCTGGACGAGCCTACCACCGGCCTGCATTTCCACGACGTCGCAAAACTACTGGAAGTGCTGCACGAACTGGTCTCGCAGGGCAACACGGTTGTCGTGATCGAGCACAATCTCGAAGTCATCAAGACCGCCGACTGGGTCATCGACTTCGGCCCCGAAGGCGGCGACGGCGGCGGCGAAATCGTCGCCTGGGGCCCGCCGGAGGATATCGTCAAGGCGCCAAGGAGCTATACGGGGAAGTTTCTGGCACCGGTGCTGAAGAAGGCGGGCAGCAAGCCGAGGAAGAGTAGCAGCGCGAGCGAGGCGGCGGAGTGACCTGCAAGCAACGGCGAGAGCATTGAGTAACATTCTTGCCCAGATTGAGGCACTTGTCGAAAGCGGCGAGGTTCGCCTATCGTTGCACGGCTTCGCGAGTTGGCTGCAGATGGTATTCTTCTCGACGATCTCTTGAGCGGCGTTGGATCGGCCGTTTTGATCGAGGACTACTTCGACGCAAATCGAGGCCCGACCGTTTTGGTATTGCAAAGGGATTCGGCGGATCGTCCCGTTCATGTGGTTTGGGGCATTCGCAGGGACACTTCGGGTCCTGCAGTGCTCGTGACTGCCTATCGGCCTGACCCGTTGCGGTGGTCAACGGACTTTATGAAACGCAGGACACCATGACACGAACGAAAATTGAACTGGTCCGCGAAGGCAAATATGCTGCCGAAGTATCTGTCGAACTCATCGAGAGGAGTGGATCCCATACCTTTCGCTTGAGGATGCGCGAAAACTTGAAGCTGTCCAGCGCGCATTGCGTGAAGGCAACATCGCCGAAGCATCGAAGTATGGTCGCGTATTCGAGTTGACGCCCCTCTCCGCCTGATGCGGTGCCGGGAAATCCGCCACCAGCAAGCGTAATCCGCCGCTCCTCTCTACCCGCGAGCACCGGTCACGCCTACGGCTTAACTCCGCTGACCTTCTACACCGTCCAATAATGCGGGTGCGGGTAGGATCGCGAGCGGTCGCCCTCAGACGGGCCGGCGCGCAGGTCCTCCAGCGTCGGCTCGACCACGAAGGCCTGACGCTCGGGATCGAACCTGAGTGCGTCCCACCGCACAGGATAATGGTGGTGGCTGGCGAGCATCCTGCCGGATTTTATCACTGCATACGCGACAGTGCCGGTCACCTTGTCCAACACGGACCCAGACCTGCCACGCCTCACGTCGTCGCGCGCAGCGGACGTCAAAGATGGCCGTCGGTCTTTGCTGCCACGTCTCCCCCGCCCCCATGCCGGCGCGATCCGCCACTGCCCCCTGAGCGAGTTCAACTCCTGCGCGCATGATTCAACTTATGCGGTACATAGGTGTGGCACTACTGTCGCAGCTTTGGCCAAAAAGGTACCCCACTGTGGCGTGAGGCTTGAAAGCCGGGCCGAGAGATGTTTTTTCCCAGTCCTCAACTACAGGGGATTGAGTAATGAAAAGACTACTTCTTGCGGGCGCGGCTTTCCTTTCGCTGATGACCGCAGCCTCGGCCGCCGACCTCGCGGCGCGGCCCTACACCAAGGCGCCGCCGCTGTCTCCGGCGTACAACTGGTCTGGCTTCTATATCGGCGCGATGGGCGGCTATGCCTTTGACAGCGAAAACGGCGGCGGTTTTGGGGGTGGTACCATCGGCTTCAACTGGCAGGCCCCGGGCAGCCAGTTCGTGTTCGGTATCGAAGTCGATGCCGCCGGCGCCAGCATCAAGGACAGCCAGACGGCTGTTTTCGGCGTCGTGGCAGTCACGGCGGAAGACAAGATCGACGCACTGGGAAGCGTTACCGGCCGTGTCGGCGTCGCGGTGGATGCGGCACTGTTCTACGCCAAGGGCGGTTATGCCTGGGCTAACAACAAGCTGTCCGCTTCCGTTCCCGCGCTCGGCTTTGCCGCTTCGGACAGCCATGTCCATTCCGGATACACCATCGGCGGCGGCATCGAATACATGTTCGCGCCGAACTGGTCCGCCAAGGCCGAATACATGTTCACGCACCTCGAGGGCCAGACCTATAACCTGGGTGGTCTTGCCATCGATTCCGGTACTGGCGAATTCAGCTCCGTCAAGGTTGGCATCAACTATCATTTCAGATGAGCCATCACCGTGGTTGTTCCGAACCGGTCGGAGACGGACAACCACACGCCAGCAAACTGAGCCCCGGTTTTCCGGGGCTTTTTTGTTTGCATGCCCACGCCAAGCGGCGGGCTACGTCTTCGGCTACCCCCGCCTACACCGTCCAATAATGCGGGTGCGGATAGGATCGCGAGCGGTCGCCCCAGTCGAAGTCGCCTTCATCGAATTCGGACGGGCCAGCGCACAGGTCCTCCAGCGTCAGCTCGACCACGAAGGCCTGACGCGCAGGCTCAAACCTGAGCGCGTCCCACCGCACCGGATAATGGTGGTGGCTGGCGAGCATTCCGCCGGTTTTTATTACAGCGTACGCGACGGTGCCGCTCACCTTGTCCAGCATCAGCCGCTCGATCGTGCCGAGTTTTGCGCCGTCTCGCCCGTAGACGTTCGCGTGTTCGACGCGATCGCTGGGCACCAGGGTATGATGCATGGCGTCCTCCCTGTTTTTCTCTTGTGGCGCTCGCATTAATAGCACGAACGCGCACGGCGTGCGTGGGTATCCGGTGTGCCGCAGCGCACCAACGCAAGGCTGGGTTTCCGGTCATCGCTCCGATCCAGCCTGTAGGATGGGTGGAGCGCAGCGATACTCATCATTTGTTGCAGCACAGGCGGTGGGTTTCGCTTCGCTCTACCCACCCTACGGCCCACGGCCCCTCACTCCACGATCGCCGCCTGCACAAACCCCGCCGGATCGTCGCAAAATTCGCGCATGACCTTGTAGTGATCGGTGTCCTTCACCGTCACCGGCTCCAGCCCGTATTTCGACAACCGCAGCAGCGTCGCGCCGGGATAGGCCATCAGCACGGGCGAATGCGTGGCCATGATGATCTGGCAATGGCCGATATTCTCCATCCGTCGCATCAGCTTCAGGAACTCGATCTGGCGCGAGGGCGACAGTGCGGATTCCGGTTCGTCGAAAATGAATACGCCCTGGCGCTGACAGCGCTCTTCGAAGAAGCGCAGAAACCCCTCGCCATGCGAATGCGAGAGAAAGTCGGCATAGGGGCTGCCGGCGGCGTCGAGATATCTCGCGACCGAAAAGAAGCTCTCTGCCCGGAAGAACCAACCACCGCCGGTGATCCTCGGCAGCCAGCTTGCGCGAAGCGCCGTCGAAAGCTGTCCGCCCATTTTTTCGCGCGCGTCCGAATGGTCGACGGTCATATAACCCTTGGCGCCGCCAGCTTCGTTGAATCCGGCTAACACCGCGATCCCTTCCAGTAGGGTGGATTTGCCCGTCCCATTCTCGCCGACGATGATGGTGATCGCCTTGTCAAAACTCAGTTCAAAATCGTCGCGCAGCAAGGGAAGGCAAAACGGATAGGCCTCGCGGTCGGTGACGCGCGATGGCTCGAGCCAGACGCGCTTGAGATACGGCGCCGGCAGGTTGATCGGGCGGTTGCGTCGTGAGGCCATGTGCGAGGGTCCGATGGAACTACAGCGCATTCAATGCATATATCCGGATCGTCCCGCAACCCCAGATGGCATCGCCAGCCGATCCGAGAACAGCTATGCCGAGCGCAGTCTACGCCCTCTTCCGCAGCGCCATCCTCGGCGAGCAGCAGGTCGTTTGCTTCTATGACAGCCGCATCCGCGAACTCTGCCCGCACATCATCGGCACCAACCGACGCGGCGAAGAGGTCGTGCTGGCGTGGCAGTTCGGCGGCGAAAGCTCAGGCCCGCTCCCGCAATGGCGATGTCTGAAGCTCGCCAATGTCAGGAACGCCCGCACGCGCGAGGGCCGCTGGCACGAAGGCGGTTCGCATCGCACGACGCAGACCTGCGTGAGCGATATCGATCTCGACATCAATGTCCACGTTCGCAAGCTGCGGTGAAGCAGACCACCTGAGTAGGATGGGTGGAGCGGAGCGATACCCATCATCTTCGCCACGAGCGCTGGAGTTGATGGGTATCGCTCCGCTCCACCCATCCTACGGCTCGAAACTGCCTGCCCCTTCGCGCGTATGACGATGTGTTTCGCAGCGGCGGTCTTTCCTGCCGGAGCCTTTCATCGCACGCCACGTTGCGCCGACCCGTTGCTGCGCATTGACGCAGTTGATGACAACGATGTCAGTTTCTCGTCGCTTGCTGGTACCGCATGCCGCCGCATCGCTGTCGAAATACCAACCTGACAGCGCCAATGACCCGTCTCGCTTCGGTCCAATTTTCGCCCCCGTGCGAAACGTATGGTTAACACGCGAGCGTCGTTCACACTTCCGCACAACGTCGCTTGCAGACGACTCTCTCGGGGCGCAATCACCGCTCACTTTCAACGATCCGTCACCTCGCCGGTGCGATCTGTTCGCTATGGGGCCACGTGCTACTCGACAGACTCAACTTATGGGGATAACAGTATGAATCGACTACTTTTAGCTGCCGCTCTGCTTTCGGTCGCGACCGCGGCCTCGGCGGCCGACATGCAAGCGCGGCCCTACACCAAGGCCCCGCCGCCGTTGGTGTCTCCGGCGTATGACTGGTCCGGCTTCTATATCGGTGCGATGGGCGGCTATGGCTGGGATCGTGAGGACAGTAGCGGCGGCTTTGGCGGCGGCACCATCGGCTACAACTGGCAATTCCCAGGCAGTCAGTTCGTGTTCGGTATCGAAGTGGATGCCGCCGGCGCCAGCATCAAGGACAGCCTCACCGCAGACGTCGGCGACGGCATCATGGCCACGGAGGAACTCAAGATCAACTCGTTCGGCAGCGTGACCGGCCGCGCGGGCGTCGCATGGGATGCGGCCCTCTTCTACGCCAAGGGTGGTTTTGCGTGGGCCTACAGAAAGGACTCCATTTCAGTCCCCGAGTTCGGCCTGAACGCTTTCGGATAGCCAGACTCACACTGGATACACCATCGGCGGCGGCGTCGAATATTTGTTCACGCCGAACTGGTCGGCCAAGGGCGAGTATATGTACACCAGCCTCGGCAGCAAGACCTACAATCTGGGCAGCGAACTGGAACTGTTCGACTCCGGCACTATCGACTTCCACACCATCAAGATCGGCGTGAACTATCACTTCAGGTGAAACAGCACCGTGAACCACATGGACCCGACCCTGTTCCAACAGTTGTCACCCGCGAAAGCGGGTGACCCACTGTTGCAGAGACAACTGGCCCTGGCGTGGGCAAAGGCCTTGGTGTGGGCAACATCCAACGGGGCGCGTGAATGCGCGCCTGATGACAGGCCACGCGCGCCCGTCGTCCATGACGATGCTGTTGGAGAGATGGTGGACACGACGCAGTCTTGACCGCCTCGCCGAAGCCACGGCGGACTCACAGCACCTCGAGCACCAGCTCCATCGTCATCAGCACCGGATTGTCGCCGCGCATCAGCCGGCCCTCGGCGATGCCGCCGAGATAATCGACCAGTGCGACATCGAGCTCCGCGTGCAGCGTACCGTCAGCGCCGGGCGCGATCGCGCCGGCCTTGATCGCAAGTTCGGTCGCGAACGGCACGACGATGCGGCCGTCAGTGAAACGCGCGCCGATGGTGGAGCCGACGCCGCCGTGAATTCGCGCGCGCAGGATGCCGTGTTGCCGGCAGAAGGTCTCCAGCGCGGCGGCGAAATCCTGGTTCGGCCGCAGCCGCAGCGCAAACGCGCGGCTTGTGGTCTTAGCGTCAGTGACCGCGCGGGCCACCGGCCCGAACAGCTTGAAATTGGTCTCGGCATCGGGCTCGGCAGTGAACATGGCGCCGTCGATGCCGAACGCCTCCACCTCGAACGATTCGGCAACAATGCTCTCCTCAGGGAGAATGTGACCGCCGTGAAGATGACCATCGGTCTCGGTCCACAGCCCATGGCAATGGAAGAACGGCGCGCCGTCGCGCTCGCCGAGCGTCATGGCCCCGAGCTTGAGACGCGTGATGCCGGCAGGCCGAAACGTGTCGCTGTAGAACGCAGCGTTGGCGCCGGTCTTCGACAGCGCCGGCATCACATAGGCAAAAGGTCCGAGCCCCCCTCCCCGCATGCTCAGCACGCCGCCGGCAAACCCGGCCTCGGCAAAGCCGCGGCGTGCGGCCTCCAGCAGCGGCAGGCCTGCGGCAAGCGTGAATGAAAACGCGCGGCCGCGCGCCTCGACCCATTGAATACGCTCGGGCACCGCTGCGCCGGGCTGGGCAATGCTGCGCATCCCTCAGCTACCCGTCGACTTCGCGACCAGTTCGAGCAAACCGCGCGCCTCCAGTTCGTCGCGCACCAGCCGCTTCGGAATCTTGCCGTAGCCGGATTTCGGCAGCGCCTCCCAGAAGAAGAAACGCTTCGGCATCTTGTAGCGCGGCACCTTCGGCGCCAGGAACGCGGCCAACTCCGCTTCGCTCACCGCGCTGGCGCCCTCGCGCGCGACGCAGACGGCAACGCCGACCTCGCCCCAGAACGGGTCGGGCACGCCGAGCACCGCGACCTCGCCGATCGCCGGATGGGTCAGAATCTTCTCCTCGACCTCGCGCGGATAGATGTTGGAGCCGCCGGAGATATACATGTCCGAGGCGCGGCCGGTGATGTAGACAAAACCCTCCTCGTCCATATGGCCGAGATCGCCGGTGCGGAACCAGCCGTCGCGGAACGCCTTCGCGTTGGCCTCGGGGTTGTCGTAATAGCCGGCGAATACGGCCGGACCGATCACGCAGATCTCGCCGGTCTCGAACGGCTTCAACTCGCGCCCGTCGTCGCCCTGGATCGAGACCTGCATCCCGGTGCGCTCGAAACCGCAGGTGCCGATGCGGGCCTGCGGGCCGTCCTCCAAATCGTGCAGATGGGCCGGCATCACCGTGATGTTGCCGGTGACCTCGCCGAGGCCGAAATACTGCACCAGCACCGGGCCCAGCCTGTTGAGCGCCGCCTTCTGGTCCTCGCGGTACATCGGCGCGCCGGCATAGATCACGAAACGCAGCGAGGAATGATCGTATTTCTCGACGGCAGGATGCTCGACCATCATCTTCAGGATCGTCGGCACGGTAAAGATGTTGCTGACGCGGTGCCTCTCGATCAGCCGGAAGGCTTCCGCGATGTCGAATTTTTCCGACGGCAGCAGGATGGTCGGCACGCCGCGCGCAGTTTGCACGAGCTGATGCACGCCGGCGCCGTGCGAGAGTGGCGCGACCACCAGCGAGGCGTCGGTTTCCGTCGTGCCGGGCATCAGGTCGGCGAGGTGGTTGGTGACCACGAACGCCATCTGGCCATGGGTCAGCACCGCCGCCTTCGAGCGCCCCGTGGTGCCGGAGGTAAAGAAGAACCAGCAGGGGTCGTCGTAGTCGACCGCCGCGTTTTCAACCCTGGCGCCCGCATGATCGGCGATCGCCCCGCTCACCGACTTCTCGCCGAAGCCGCCCTCGCCGATCCGCCAGATGAATTCCAGCGCGGGATTTGCCGCAGCCGTGGCGTGTTCGGGGAAATCGCCGTGGCACAAAAACGCTTTCGCACCGGAGGCGGTAGCGAGATAGGCGACCTCGTCCGGCATCAGGCGGAAATTGGTCGGCACCCAGACCGCGCCCAATCGAAACGCCGCGAACATCGACCAGAACATCTCGTCGCAATTCTTGGAATGGACCAGCACGCGGTCGCCCTTGACGACGCCCCGCGCGGCCAATGCGGCCGCGAGCGCCGAAACATGGCCGTCGATTTCGCGCCAGGTCCAGGACTTGTCGCCCCAGATGAAGCCCACGCGGTCGCCGTGGCGGCGCGCATTCTGGGTCAGCATGTGCGCGAGATTCATCACCCGGCGCGACATCCGCGCCAATCCGCCGCGCGGGGCGCCGTTCGTTACAGCCTCGGTCACAGCTATTCCACCATTACGCTTCGCAAGACAGACATCAAACACCTCATTCCGACGATAGCAGAAGGCCCGCCGCCAGCTCAAATCCGCCGCAGCCGGGCGGCGTCACCGCACGCCTGTCCCCTTGCAGCGCTGGCATTTGACGACCCTGTCGCCCTTCTTCAGCAGGCCCTTGCCCTCGCAATTCTTGCATTTCTGCTTCTTCTTGATGTTCGGCCCTTTTTCATTGGCCATAATGTCCTCCCCCCACCGTTGCAAGCATCACCATGATCCAGCTACGCATTGCCGTCCAGAACCCTGCGCAACCGATTTGAGGGATCGAATGATTGGCCGTCGAGAACTGATATTGTCGGGAACTGCCGGCCTGCTGGCCGTCACGTTGCCGCATCGAGCGCTGGCGGCCCTCGCGACAGACGATCCCGCCAGCATCATCACCGGAATCTACACCCGCGCGGCCCAGGGCAAGGGCGACGCCGGCGGTAACTTCGTGGTCGGCAACAAGGTCGCGCGGAGCAAATATCTGTCGAAATCGCTGGCCGCACTCTGGGCCAAGGCGGATGCCCGCACGCGCAAGGGCGAAGTCGGGCCGATCGATTTCGATCCGGTCACCAACTCGCAGGATCCGGACGTCAAATCGTTCAAGGTGACCGCCGAAAAGCAGGAAGGCGACAAGGCGACGATTGCCGTGACCATCGAAGGCCACCAGGGCCCGCGGCCCAAGCCGTCCGACCAGACCGTGCGCTATCATCTCGTCCGGGAGGACGGCCAGTGGAAGATCGACGACATCAAAGGCAGTGCTGACGGAAGGCCATGGTCGATCCGCAGCATCCTCGCCGCTTCACTGAAATCATAGGATTTGCAACGATGGCCGGCCGCGGAAGACCGGCAGGCCATCGCGTATGGACTACTGCGAATGATTGGCGAGTTCCTGATCGCTCAGGCGCCAGTCCTGCCAGAGCTGAAGCGCACCCAGGAGGACGGCAACTGCGCCAAGCGCGATGTGCCAGATCCGGAGCATCTCGTCGCCGGAATAGCCGAAGATGAAGGGCGACGCGATCAGCCAGAAGCCAAGCGCGATTTCCCCCACCTCCTCCCAACGCTGCAGTGCGACATATTCGAGCTGGGCGAGCCCGAAGATCAGCATGCCAACCACGAACGTGTTGAGGATCATGGTGCTGCGTTCGGCGTCCATCACGTCATGATTGGAGAACGGAAACCACGGCGAAACCACGATCAGCACGCCGAGCAGCATGCCCAGCCAGTCTTCCCACGTTCGATGCGTACCGAAGAAGCGAAAGTCCGACATGGTAAAACCTCCCTTGCAAAGAGGCATACGCCAGCGGCCCGCGATCACAACCATTCCGATATCGAACCAGCGCCGGCCGCATCGGGTATGTCTTGGAAAAGACCTAGGAACATTTTGTCCGCCTGCAAGATCCGCCAGCGACGATATTACCAGGACGGCAGGCCTCTTCCCCGTCGCGCGTCGCGCGCCGGTTTGCATCGCCCGGTCAACGCACCTAAATGAATCGAGTGAATCACAGGGAATCGACCGCATGGCTGCCGTCCGCGACAACAAGGCTCAAAACCGCTTCGAACTCGACGTCGAAGGCGCAATGGCGTTCGCGAACTATCGCGTCACCCCCGCGGCAGTCGTCATTACCCACACCGAAACACCCCGCGCCCTGCGGGGCCGCGGCATCGCCTCCGAGCTGGTCAAGGGTGCGCTCGAATTGATCCGCGCCGACGGACGCAAGGTCATCGCCGGCTGCGGCTTCGTCGTCGATTATCTGCGCAAGAACCCGGAATTTGCCGATCTGACGGGGTGACGCCCAGCCTCACGTAATCCGGATCGACATGTCCGGCAGGCCTTCGAGCTTGCACAACAGCACGTCGCCCTTCACGACCGGGCCGACATTTTCCGGGGTGCCGGAATAGATGATGTCGCCGGCCTTGAGTTCGAACGCCTCCGACAATTTCGAAATTTGCTCGGCGACGCTCCAGATCATGTTGCGCAGGTCCGAGTTCTGCTTGACCGCGCCGTTCACCGCCAGCGAGATCGCGCCCTTGGTGAAATGCCCTGTCTTGCCTGCCGGATGGATCGGCCCCAGCACGGCGGAACGATCAAAACTCTTGCCGATCTCCCATGGCTTCTTCTCGTCGCCCATCGCGCGCTGCAGATCGCGCCGGGTCATGTCGAGGCCGAGCGCATAGCCGTAGACGTGGTCGAGCGCCTGCTCCGCCGGAATATTGGTGCCACCCGATTTCAGTGCGGCCACCAGTTCGACCTCATAGTGATAGTTCTTGGTGAGCGAGGGATAGGGATGATCGCCGACCGCACCGATGGCGACGTTCTGGATCGCGTCGGTGGGTTTTTGAAAGAAGAACGGCGGCTCGCGGTTGGGGTCGGAACCCATTTCGCGCGAGTGCGCGGCATAGTTACGGCCGATGCAATAGATCCGCCGCACCGGAAATACGTCGGTCTCACCTACGATCGGAATTGTCGTCGTACCAACCGGAAAGATGGACTTGGGACCGGCTTGCGCCTCGGCCGCGCTGCCTTGCGCAGCCGCACCAGCCAGCGCCAGCGCACCGGTTGCCAGAATGGTCCTGCGATCGACATTGCTCATGGGGAATCCTCCTTTTTTGTGAAGCTTTTTGCCGGCGGCATGTTTACAGCTTCTTCCGCGCGAAGTGGATACCGTTGCAGCGTTGTTGCATTGCAATGAACCGCCGGTTGGTGGCGCGCGACCGCGCAACAAAATTCGCGACCGCGCAACAAAAAAGGCCCGCGTTGCCGCGGGCCCTTGCATGGTTGAACCTGACGAAGCGTCAGTGCTTGATATCCGGCGGCAGCTTGCCGCCATTGGCCGCGAGCTTGGTCATGACCTGCTTGTGCAGCCAGATGTTCATGCTGGCGGAATCATTGCTGTCGCCGGTATAGCCGAGTTCCTTCGCCAGTTCCTTGCGCGCGGCAAAGCTGGAATCGATGTCGAGCGCCTTCATCAAGTCGACGATCGAGGTACGCCAAGCCAGCTTCTCGCCCTTGGCGGCAACCGCTTTGTCCAGGATCGGCGCAACGTCCACGGTCGCGGCCGGTGCTGCCGCCGATCCACCCGCGGCACCACCGGACGATCCCGCGCCCGCAGCCGCTCCGCCGCCGGCCGGCGCAGCATCCGCCTTGGTGCCGAAAATTGCGCCCATGATTTTTCCGAAAATGCTCATCGTTCGCTCCCAATGACTTGTAGATGGGTGAGTCTCAAGCGGCACTGTTTGACCGGCAGCACCACGCCGGTATCGTTAACGAGTTTAGCCAGCCCTACCTGACTTGCCAATGTAACATTCACCGAAGCGTGAGTGTGTTTGTTCCTGTTTGGGAGTACGCTGATAGTTCAGTTCGCGACATGGCCAGTTCCAGTATCCTGTCTTCGCGTCTGGTCTGATCGTGATCGTTTTATGAAACGGCGCATGCGCGTCCTTCGGTTGGCGCACGATGCGACCACGAGGGAGACCGCGACCATGGCCATCTATCACGGCAATGTCACATCCGTGACGCAGAGCGGACCGGACACCGCTGCCGCGCCAGTCATCAAAACCATCGGCTTCCCTGATCTCCATGAGGCCTTGCGGCGCGGCTGGGAGGATTTCAAGGCCGTGCCAAGCCACGCCGTTATCCTGTGCATCATCTATCCCGTGCTCGGACTGGTACTGGCGCGTACGGTGCTTGGCTACTCCGTTTTGCCGCTGTTGTTTCCGCTCGCCGCCGGCTTTGCCCTGCTCGGTCCCTTCGCAGCGCTCGGCCTCTATGAGCTGAGCCGCCGCCGCGAGCGTGGCGAACAGCCGACCGCATGGGATGCGCTCGAGGTGCTGCGTTCGCCGTCGTTCGGCGCCATGCTCGGGCTGGGCGCACTGCTGCTGGCGCTGTTCGTGACCTGGGTGGCGACCGCGCAGGCGATCTATATCGCCGCGTTCGGCTATGAAGGCGCAACCGGCATTTCCGATTTCTTCACGCGGGTGCTGACGACGTCCCAGGGATGGTGGCTGATCGTGGTTGGCTGCGGCGTCGGCTTCCTGTTCGCCCTCGTCGCACTGTGCGTCAGCGTGGTGTCGTTCCCGATGATGCTCGACCGCCATGCCAGCGCCGGCGATGCGATGGTGACCTCGCTGCGCGCGGTAGCACGAAATCCAGTGCCGATGGCGGCCTGGGGATTGATCGTCGCGGTGTTGCTGGTGGTGGGATCTTTGCCGGCCTTCCTCGGCCTCGCCGTCGTCATTCCGCTGCTCGGGCACGCCACCTGGCATCTCTATCGGGAGACGATCGAGCCGGAACTCAATCCGCAGCCGCTTCCGCCCCGTGCGCCCCGCGAGCGCAAGCCTGCTGCCGATTTCCCGGCCAACCTGTTCCCATGGCGGCGCAAGTAGGGCGCAGGGAACTCGATTTGACAAGACCGCCGGTCATAGCTGACCGGCGGTTTGTCGTTGGGGATGCGCAGCACCGCCCCGATGCCAGGTTAACGATGAATTGACCCTTCGGACGGCAATGCATCCGAAGCCGTGATGAGAGGCCATGTTTTGGCCGCTCTTGCTACGAACATTCGATGTGGTTTCGACACTAATGTCGATGGCTAGAGCATGATCCGGAAAAGCGGGTAACGGTTTTCCGAAAAGATCATGCTCAAATCAAAGAGATAGAGCGGGATGACGATTCGAAGAAAAGTCATCCTGCTCTAATCGACCTTGGAGCGAACGACACGATGACCTCTCGCCTTTCCATTCGCGCGTTGACCCTGGCTGCGCTGCTGCTGAGCGTCGCAGCGCCCTCGTTCGCGGCGCCCTGCGGTACCGGCTCGTTCGACGCCTGGCTCGACGACTTCAAGAAGGAAGCCGCCGCCAAGGGTATTTCGGCATCCGCCATTCAGACGAGCCTGGCCGGCGTCAACATCGACAAGAGTGTGCTGGCCCGCGACCAGTCGCAAAAGGTCTTTACGCAAAGCTTCGAGGAGTTTTCCGGCCGCATGGTCCCGCCGCGGCTGACGCGCGGCGCCAACATGCTCAAGCAATACGGTTCCGTGCTCGCGCGCATCGAGCAAACCTACGGCGTACCCGGCGAAGTGCTGGTGGCGATCTGGGGGCTGGAAACCGATTTCGGCGTCAACATCGGAAAATTCCAGACCATCCGCGCGCTGGCGACGCTCGCCTATGATTGCCGCCGCACCGACATGTTCAAGGCCGAGTTGATGGACGCACTTCGCATCGTCGAGCGCGGCGATGTCGCGCCCCAGGAATTGCGCGGCGCCTGGGCCGGTGAAATCGGCCAGACCCAGTTCATGCCGTCATCCTACATCAAGTTCGCGGTCGATTTCGACGGCAATGGACGCCGCGATCTCCTGCGCAGCCCTCAGGACGTGCTGGCTTCGACCGCGAACTTCCTCGCCGGCCACGGCTGGCAGAAGGGCAAGGATTGGGAGCCCGGCAGCGCCAATTTCGCCGTGATCAAGGAATGGAACAAGAGCGAGGTCTACGCCAGGACCATCGGCTATTTCGCCACGCAGCTTTCGCGCGTTCCCTGAACAGAAAATCAAAGGGCCGGTCTCAAGCCGACCGGCCCTTTGCAGGTTAAACTATTTCGCCATACCCGTGTGCATCGCCTTGCTCAGATGCGATGCGCAGGCGCCCATCTTGCCGTTCAGCATGGCATCCTGGGCGGCCGCGATTTCCTTCTGGGCCATCATCTTGCCCTCACCGTCCGCCATGTTCTCGACCATGGTTTCAGTCTTGGTGAGGTTGTCGCCGCTGCAACCTGCGCTGACTTTCGCAGCGTTGGCCGGAACGACGACGTAGGCAACGGCAGCCATCGCGGTGGCTGCAAGCAATTTGTTGAGCATTTTACGTCCCTTTTTGTTTTTGGACAGAATCGGCATCATTGCCGGTCTGCAAAAGCGATTGTTCTCCGGCGAGGGGAAACTTCGGAATGAACTTCGCGCGAGGAGTTGAGCGCCGTGCGCAATGCCTTATGCGCAACCGCGCTTTTTCATTACGGTCCGGTAAGGAAGCGAACCGCGCCATTGGCGGCGACTGATCATTGTTCGCTCGCAGTGCAAGCCGCTCCGTTGGGAACGACTACAGTCAGCACGACGAGCACACCCCGCGCCAACGCACGCAACCAGAGACAAGCTCACAACAACCAGACTTGCTCGCGCGAACCGGCGAGCCAGCGTCGCATCTGGCTATGCTGGTACTTGTCACCGGCAGGCTGATCCCGCGCGTTGGTTTGGCGGGCCGTGCCACCGGGACCTGAGCGGCGGCGTAGCCAGCGACGACCAAAAGAAGTGATTGTATATTCATAATTATATCGCGACCGCATGCGAATCACGCATAAGAAAATTCCAAAATTCCCACCTTTGGAGCACTTTTTGGCTGCTTGTCCCGACCCACTGAGTGGGATCAGCGCCTCCTGACCCTTCATTTATCCAGCTGGTAACGTTATGTCGCGATTGCGATAATCCCGCTGACTACAGGCCTGGCGTGCATAAGTCAGGCCCTGTTAGGGTTCCCCGGCCGACCATTTGGACAGCCCTGCCGATAAGTTAAACGGCCCTTACTTTAGCCATGCACTGTAGGTCTAGCTGCATCGCAGCATTGAAACTTCTGCACTGCGGAATCTAAGCTATATTCATTTCAACGATGAGGTCGACCTCAAAGGCTGAATCGTAACTACAAGGAGACTACCATGTTACTCTCGCTCATCCGCATGATCCAGGCGTTCCGGGACTATCAGCGCAATGTCAGCGAATTGTCCCAGCTCAGCGATCGCGAACTGGCCGATATCGGCCTCGATCGTTCGGACATTCCGCGCGTTGCCAGTGGGACCTATAACGGCTGATCCCAGATCAGCCGCCTGACGAACGGATAACGCCCGCCTCGCTGCGGGCGTTGTCGTTTCCGCCGTTGGGTGCGAACTCGGATCCTCGCACGGATCAAATCCGAGGCCATGCCTTGCTCGAAAATGCCATGGCAGGTGCGCTTCGCGTGAAAACGCGCTAACCCTGCGCGCATGATTTCCAGCACTCCCCAAACTGACACCGTCCACGTGGTTGGCGGCGGCCTCGCCGGTTCGGAAGCCGCCTGGCAGATTGCCAACGCAGGCGTTCGTGTCGTCCTGCACGAGATGCGCCCTGTCAGGATGACCGAGGCGCACCGAACCGAAGATCTGGCCGAACTGGTCTGCTCGAATTCCTTCCGCTCGGACGACGCCGCCAATAACGCCGTGGGCCTGTTGCACGCCGAGATGCGCCGCCTGGGCTCACTGATCATGCGGGCCGCCGACGCCAATCAGGTGCCCGCCGGCGGGGCGCTGGCGGTCGATCGCGACGGGTTTTCCGCAGCCGTCACCAAGGCGCTGCACGACCATCCGCTGATCGAGATCGACCGGCGCGAGATCGCCGGCCTGCCGCCGGCCGAATGGGGCAACGTCATCGTCGCGACCGGCCCCCTCACCTCGGCACCGCTGGCGGACGCCATCCGCGAGCTGACCGACGAGAACGCGCTGGCGTTCTTCGACGCGATTGCGCCGATCGTGCACAGGGATTCCATCGATATGTCGGTGGCGTGGTTTCAATCGCGCTACGACAAGGTCGGGCCCGGCGGCACCGGCGCCGACTACATCAATTGCCCGATGACGAAGGAGCAGTACGACGCCTTCGTCGCTGCGCTATTGGCCGGCGAGAAGGTGGATTTCAAGGACTGGGAGACCAGCACGCCCTATTTCGACGGCTGTCTGCCGGTCGAAGTAATGGCCGAACGCGGCCCGGAAACCTTGCGGCACGGACCGATGAAGCCGGTCGGACTGACCAATCCGCACAACCCGACCGTCAAGGCCTACGCCATCGTGCAGCTGCGCCAGGACAACAAGCTCGGCACGCTCTACAACATCGTCGGCTTCCAGACCAAACTGAACTACGGCGCGCAGCAGCGCGTATTCCGCACCATTCCCGGCCTCGAGAACGCTGAATTCGCCCGGCTGGGCGGCCTGCATCGCAATACCTTCCTGAACTCGCCAAAGCTGCTGGACGGGCAGTTGCGCTTGCGCGCGCAGCCGCGGCTGCGCTTTGCCGGCCAGATGACCGGCTGCGAAGGGTATGTGGAATCCGCCAGCATCGGCTTGATTGCCGGCCTTTATGCCGCGGCAAATGCGCGGGCGATGTCGCTCGAACCGCCGCCTGTGACCACTGCGCTGGGATCGCTGCTCGGCCATATCACCGGCGGCCACATCGAGACCATTGAGGCCGGAACGCGCTCGTTCCAGCCGATGAACATCAATTTCGGCCTGTTCCCGCCGCTTGCCAGTGTGCCTACCAAGAAGCCCGACGGCACGAGGCTGCGCGGCAACGAGAAGACGGTCGCGAAGAAGCAGGCACTCAGCGCTCGCGCCCTTGCCGATCTCGATCGCTGGATCGCCGATCATCTTCGCGTAGCGGCGGCGGCGTAACACCATGAGCTTGCCCAAAGACGATGCCGCCATTCTGTCGGCGCGCTGGACCGAAGGCGTGCTGTTGAAGCGCGATGTGTTCTCGACCGTCGAACGCGGCCGTTTCCGCGACGATGCCGGCGAGGTCGACGCGGTGTTGCGCCGGCTCGATCAGGTGCCGGCCTGGTCCTATCCGCTCGCCCGCCATCTGTTCGCCCGCGAGCGCCACGCGCTGGCGCTGGCGCGCGATCTCGGCGTCGGGCCGAAGCTGCTGTGGGCCGGTCGAAGAGCGCTGGTGCGCGGTTTCATCGACGGCGTCGCACTGCATCTGGCGAAACCCCATGGCGACCTCGCCTATTTCCGCTCCGCCAAGCTCGCCTTGCGCAAGCTGCACCGCGCCGGCATTTGCCATAACGATCTTGCCAAGGAGCAGAACTGGCTCCGCGGCAGCGACGGCCGGGCCTATGTTACCGATTTTCAGCTGGCCACCTGCTTCAAGACCCGCAGCCGGCTGTTCCGGATCGCGGCCTATGAGGACCTGCGGCATCTGCTGAAGCACAAGCGCAGCTACGCACCTTCGGCGTTGACGCCAATGGAGCGAAAGATTCTGGCGCGCAAATCGTTCGTCGCCAGCATCTGGCTGATGACCGGCAAGAAGGTCTACCAGGCGATCACCCGAGGCCTGTTCAACTTCACCGATCGCGAAGGCGGCGGCCGGCGGCTGGTCAACGACGCGCCCGTGCTGATCGAGCTGATCCGGAAAAACCCCGATGTGCGCGACACCGCGATCGTGGCGTTCGCCGACCGCCGAACCGGCGTCGGGCTCTATGCCTTTGTCGAGGCCGATGAGGTCGCGCTGGAGAAGCAGTTGCGCAGCAAGCTCTCCTCGGCAAAGGGCGTCCGGCCCCCGGAGCATATCCAGGTGGTGCATGCCCTGCCCCGCGATGCCGCCGGCAAGCCGCGCACGGAGATATTGCAGCTCGTCGCCATGAACCAGCTCGACCTGATCGAGCCACTGATCGCGAACGAGGTCGACCGGGCGTTCATGAAAGATATCCTGGAGAGCCGCAAGAATCTGCGCGACCGGTTCAATTTCGAGAGCAGTGAGTTGAATTCGGGGTCGAATTAGCAACGGCCGCCTCAATGATGGCCGTCATCACCCGCGAAGGCGGCGGTGATCCAGTATTCCAGAGGCCCCAGCGATCGATCGAGAAACCGCGGCGTACTGGGTACCCCGCCTTCGCGGGGTACGACGGCTATGTTCGACGCACTTTCCTACCCGCCAAACTCTCGCGACCTTGACGCGCGCCACAGCGTCCACAACGTCCCGAACCGCGACGTCGCCTGCGGCACAAAGGGATCGGCATCCGCGCGCGATACGCGCTGCAGGTCGCGGCGGACCAGCGCGAGCGGCAGGAACACCGGCCGCACCTGCGGCGGTACGTGTCGCGAGCAGATCGAATGCGGTCGCGAGATGTTTTCGCGCCTCGCCGATCAGTTGGTCGATCGCCGCGCGCGTCCCCCGCGTCGGCTTGCCCGAAAATACTTCCTCGATGCCGCTGCCGTGCTGCTGCAGCAGTTGCAGCGGCAGAAATAGCTGGCGCCGCGCGGCATCGAGCGGTAACGACCCGATCACCTGCGCCATGCCCTGGGCGAGGCCGGCATGGCGTGCGAGATGGTCGATCGCCTCCGACGGCGGCGCCGCGATCCGTGCGCCGAGTGAAAACAACGCCGACGATGTGTCGGTGACATATCCTTCCAGCGCCGCCATCGACGGCATCGGATCGTTGTAGAGGTCGAACTGGTGCTCCTCGATCAGGCGCGACAGCGTCCCGACCGGCAGGCGGAACTCGCGGATCACCTGCAAAAGTTCGGCCGCGACCGGATTGCCCTCGACCTCGCCATGGCCCGCGCCATCCAGCATGTCGGTCCACCATTGCATCCGGATTTCGCCCGGCAGCGGCTGGCTCACCTGATCGCGCACGCGCGAGATCTCGACGTTGAACGCGTAAACGGCCAACAGCGCGCGGCGCTGGGGCGCTGGCACAAACAGCGTCGAGGCGTAGCGGGCGAAATCATGCGTGCGCACCAGGTCAGCACAGAACGCAGCAGAATCTTTTGACGGCTCGCCCGCGCTCATGGCACCGCGATCAGCGCCGCCGCGACCCGCCGCCGCTCGCCCAGCATGATGTTGTAGGTTTGGATGGCAGGCCCCGTCTGCATCGGGTCCAGCACCACCCGGACCGCCCGCAGCGCCTCGCGGAGGCCGCGCGGCGGCACCCAGAGTTCCGTGCCGGTGCCGACGATCAGCGTATCAATGGAATTGGCAGCCTTGAATATGCGACCGAGCGAATATTCGTCGATCTCCGTCAGCTTCGTCACCGGCCAGGCCCATATCCCGTCCGGCAGGCACAATAGCGAGCCGCGATGCGACATGTCGGCGAAAGCGAAGCCGCCCTTGCCGTAGGCTTCGATCGGCGCCGACCTCGGAAGATGCGGGGCGTCCGAGGATGTAGTTGTTCGATTTGGCATGATCTTTTTCCGAAAACCGGTTCCCACTTTTCGGGATCATGCCGTCTACTTCTTCGCAGGCGTATCCGGCGCGTCGCGGTGCTCACCGACGCCGAGATAGATCAGGATCGGCGCGGCGATGAAGATCGAGGTGTAGGTGCCGACCAGCACCACGCCGAACATCATGACAGCCGTAAAGCTGTGGATCGCATGGCCGCCGAACAGCAGCAGCGCCAGCAACGCCAGCGTCACGGTGACGTGGGTGATGATCGAGCGCGACAATGTCGAATTGATGGATTCGTTCAGCAGTTGCGGCATCGGCATTTTCTTGTAGCGCCGCAGCATTTCCCGGATGCGGTCGTAGATCACGACCGTGTCGTTCAGGGAGTAGCCGAGAATCGTGAGCAGCGCCGCGATACTGGTGAGGTCGAAATCGACCTGGGAGATCGACATGAAGCCGATCGTCAGCACGATGTCGTGGACGTTGGCGATCATGGCGCCGAGCGCGAACTGCCATTCGAACCGGAACCAGAGATAGATCAGGATCGCGAAGATCGCGAGCATCAGGCCGAGCATGCCGAAGGCCAGCAATTCGCCGGATACGCGGGGGCCAACCACTTCGACGCGGCGATACTCCACGGAATCGCCGAGCGCGCCGCGGACCTTCTGCACCGCCTCCTGTTGCGCGGCGTCGCCACCGGGTTGCTCGGCCACCCGTATCAGCACGTTGGCCGGACCGCCGAACTGCTGCAACTGGATGTCGCCGAGCCCCAGCGTGCTCAGCGTCGAGCGCATCGCGCCGATGTCGGCCGAGCCGGATTTGGATTGCACTTCCAGCAGCGTGCCGCCCCTGAAATCGATGCCGAAATTCAGCCCGTGGGTGAAGAACAGCACGATCGCGAGGATCGAAAGCGCGGCCGAGATCGGAAAGCTGATGCGGCGAAAGCGCGTGAAATCGAAATGCGTGTCGTCAGGGACGATGCGCAGCGGCGGCAGCAGATCGAGCACGGCGACCACGGTCAGCACGGCGATCAGAACGCCCAGCCCAATGAGAACGAATTGAGTCACAATGAGGTCCCTAGATCGGCACGGTCTTCGGCCGCTTCCACCGCACCCAGCCGGCGACGATCAGGCTGGTGAGCGTAAACGCCGTGAAGACGGTAGTGATGATGCCGATGCCGAGCGTAACGGCGAAGCCGCGGACCGGGCCGGTGCCGATATAGAACAGCACCGCAGCGGCGATGAAGGTGGTGATATTGGAGTCCAGAATGGTCGACAACGCGCGCCTGAATCCGGCATCGATCGCCGAAATCGCGTTACGGCCGCCGCGCAGTTCCTCGCGGATACGCTCGTAGATCAGCACGTTGGAGTCGACGGCGATGCCGACGGTCAGCACGACGCCGGCGATGCCGGGCAGCGTCAGCGTGGCGTTCAGCAGCGACAGGATGCCGAAGATCATCGCGACGTTGATGGCGACCGCGATGTTGGCGAACACGCCGAACAGACGGTAGGTCAGCAGCATGAACACGATGACCAAGATCGAGCCGATGTAGGCCGCGAGCTTGCCCTTCTCGATCGAGTCCTGGCCGAGGCCCGGACCGACGGTACGCTCCTCGATCACGGTCAGCGGCGCCGGCAGCGCGCCGGCGCGCATCAGCAGCGCGAGCTCGTTGGCCGCCTGCACGGTGAAGCTGCCGGAAATCTGCCCCTGGCCGCCGGTGATCGGTTCACGGATCACGGGTGCGGAAATCACCTTGCCGTCGAGGACGATGGCAAAGGGCTGCCCGACATTTTCCGACGTCGCCAGCGCGAATTTGCGCGAGCCCGAACTGTTGAACTTGAAGTTCACGATCGGCTCGTTGGTACGCTGGTCGAAGCCCGGCTGCGCGTCGGTCAGGTCGCTACCCGACACCAGCACCTGCCGCTTGATGACATAGGGAACCTTGGGCGTTTGCTCGCTCATCAAGAGTTCCGAATCGGCCGGCACCCGCCCCTGCTGCGCCTGATCCGGCGACACCGAGGAATCGACCATGCGGAATTCCATCTTGGCGGTCTTGCCGAGGATGCGCTTCAACTCGGTTGGATCCTGCAATCCCGGCACCTGGACCAGGATGCGATCAGAACCTTGCCGCTGGATCAGGGGCTCGACCGTGCCCAGTTCGTTGATACGGCGCTCGACGATCTGGATCGACTGTTCGATCGTTTGCCGGATGCGTTCGGTAATGGCGGCCTGCGGCACCGTCAGACGGAACAGGCCGCCGCCGGCATCCGAGACTTCGAGGCTGCGCTGCCCGCTGGAGCCGAGCAGGCCACCCAGCGGCTGCGACAGCTCGCGCAATTTGGCGAGAGACGTCTGCTGGTCGCTCTCCTTGACGCGGACTTCGACGGCGTCGCCGCGGACAGCCAGGCCGGTATAGCCGATCTTGGCATCGCGCAGCACACGACGGATTTCGTCGCGCACCTGATCGAGCTTTTCCTTTTTCACGTAGTTGGAATCGACTTCGAGCAGCAGGTAGGAACCGCCCTGCAGATCGAGGCCGAGCACGATGTGGCGCTGCGCCCAGACCGGCCAGGTCTTCACCTTGGCTTCGGGGAAGAAATTCGGAACGGCGAACAGGCAGACGACGAGCGCCGTCATGATGATCGCCAGCGCCTTCCACCGCGTAAAATACAACATCGAGCAGACCCGTCAGATCCAGGAAAATGCGCCGCGACAAGCGGCGCGGAAAACTCAGCTCGCGGACGTCTCGTCCTTGGCGGTCTCAGCTTTTTCCTTGGCCGGCTCGCCCTTGGCGCGGACGCCCGAAATCATCTGCCGCATCTGCCGCACGCGGACGCCGTCCGAAATCTCGAACTCGATCTGGTCGTCGTCCACCACCTTGGTGACCTTGCCGACGAGGCCGCCCGAGGTCACCACCGTGTCGCCGCGGCGGATGTTTTTGACCAGCTCGGCATGATCCTTCACCTTCTTCTGCTGCGGACGCAGAATCAGGAAGTACATGATCACGAAGATCAGCGCGAACGGCAGCAGCGACATCAACATGCTGTTGGCATCGCCACCGGCCGCAGCCTGGGCGTACGCAGGGGTAATCAGCATTCGAACAATCCTCGTGAGACGGAAAAGAACCGGCCATGCATGGGCATAGCGCCTTGGGCATGTCGCCGGTCCGGGCAAATTCGCGCGGACTATAGCGGCGGCGGGCCCAATTGCAACGTGGCCGGACCCCTCATTTAGGCCGCTTGCGGGACCTTCCAAGGCCCGATAAGGCTGCGCGGTCAGGAACTGAAGAAATGTCAAAAAAACCCAAGAAAACAACGCCTCGCGCCACCTCCAAAGCGGTCATCGCCAGGGCCGCAAAAACCGCGACAAAACGTCCGGCAGGCACGCCCGGCGACGCCACCGCCGAGCGCATCGCAACAGCGCTGGAAGCCATCGCCGGCCACCTTTCCGCGGCCTCTCCGGCAGGCGGCAAGCCCGAGTCGTTCGGCGCCGCCGATGCCTTTGTCTGGCACCCGGACGGGCGCCTGGCGCCGGTGCCGCGCGTCAGCCGCGTCGATCTGGGGCTCCTCAAGGGCATCGACCGGATGCGCGACATCCTGATCGAAAACACCGAACGCTTTGCCGACGGCCTGCCGGCCAACAACGCGCTGCTCTGGGGCGCCCGCGGCATGGGCAAGTCGTCGCTGGTGAAGGCAACGCACGCCAACATCAACACCGATCGCAAGCCTGCCGACCGGCTGAAACTGATCGAGATTTACCGCGAGGACATCGAGAGCCTGCCCGGCCTGATGGACCTGCTGCGCAACTCCGATTTCCGTTTCATTGTGTTCTGCGACGACCTCTCCTTCGACGGCAACGACGCCTCCTACAAATCGCTCAAGGCGGTGCTGGAGGGCGGCATCGAGGGACGCCCCGACAACGTCATCCTCTATGCTACCTCCAACCGCCGGCATCTGTTGGCGCGCGAGATGATCGAGAACGAACGCTCGACCGCGATCAACCCGGGCGAAGCGGTCGAGGAAAAAGTGTCGCTGTCGGATCGTTTCGGTCTCTGGCTCGGTTTCCATCGCTGCAGCCAGGATGAGTATCTGGCGATGGTGCGCGGCTATTGCGGCCACTACGGCATCAAGCTCGCCGACGACGAGTTGGAGCGCGAGGCGCTGGAATGGTCGACCACCCGCGGCTCCCGTTCGGGCCGCGTCGCCTGGCAGTTTACGCAGGAACTGGCGGGAAGGCTGGGCGTGAGGCTTTCGGGGAAATAGACCTATCGCGCAGACGTCGCCACGCTCTCCGTTCGTCGTCCCCCGCGAAGGCGGGGGAACCAGTACGCCGCGGCTTCTCGGCTTATCATCAGCGTCTCTGGAATACGGATCGCTCCGGCCATTGCGCGGACGATGACAATTGCAGATGCGGACGCTTCGAGTACCTCAAGCCCCGTTCAGGAATTGCAGCGGGTCAACCGGTGAAGATCCCTTGCGGATCTCGAAGTGGAGCTGCGGCGACCCCACCTCACCCGACTGACCCGATTTGGCAATGATCTGACCGCGCTTGATCGTGTCGCCGCGCTTTACCAACAGTTCACTCGCATGGGCATATGCGGTGACGTAACCGTTGGAGTGCCGAACCAGAACGAGATTGCCGTAACCCTTCAACTCATTGCCGGAATAGGCGACGACGCCGTCTTCCGCCGCCTTCACCGGCGTGCCTTCCGGCACCGCCAGGTTGATGCCGTCATTCGATTTGCCGTTGGTCTTGGCGCCGTAGCTCGTAATCACCTTGCCGCGCACCGGCCAGCGGAAGGTCGGCAGCGCGCCGGTGGCTTCGCTGGGCTTGACCGACACAGCCTCGACGACGGGTTTTTCTTCCACGATATTGGTGGTGGCGGAGGCCAGGCGCGCGCTCTGCGGCGGTCCGCCGGCGGACGCAAGCTTGGTGGCGGGCGCGGCAACCGTTGCAACCGGCTGGGCGGGCGCTGCGGCGACAGGCTGTGGCGCCGGAGCGACGGAAGCGGATTTCGCACCGGGCACCGTGAGCTTCATGCCGAGGCTGAGCTTGGCGGTCTGATCGAGATGGTTGGCCTTGGCGAGTTCGGCGACCGGCACCTGATTGCGGCGCGCGATGCTCATCAGCGTATCGCCGCGATTGACGATGTGGACGCTCGACGGAGCGGTGGCAACGGGCTTGCTGGCCGGCGGCGCGAGCGTGGGCGCGGGCGTAGCGACCGAAGCGGTTTGGCGCGGAATGATCAGCTGCTGACCGGGCGACAGCGCGCGCGGGCCCTTGTAGCCATTGGCCTGCAGGATTGCAGCGCTCGAAACATTGTAGCGCTTCGCCAGAAGGTCGAGCGTATCGCTGGTGCCGACGATGATCGTGGTGCCGCCCTGCGCGGACGGACGGGCGGCCGCAATCGAGCGCGGCGGCACCGTAGCCGTGGTTTCAATCGGCGGACGCGACGGCGGCGCATAGGACGAAATCCCGCGCCCTCCTCCCGACACGCCGCCTGAGCTGGCCGGATACGCGTGCGGCGCAGCGACCGCGGGCGGTGGCAGGGCCTGGGACTGGTATTGCGACGATTGCGCCGGCGGCCGTGCATACTGCGGCAGCTCGCGGCGCTCGACAGCGGGCGCCCGCACCGAACTGGTCGCTTCAGGCTGCGAGGCAAAGGGATTGGAAAAGGAATTGTCGGAAAGGCGCGTCTGCATATCGGCACTGCAGCCGGCAAAGCCAACCGACATCAGCGTCAGCACCGCGACCTGCGGCATCCGACGCGAGCGAAGCAACTCGGCGATACGGGACATGGTTACTCACTCGTACGCAACAAAATACTCTTTTGAGTAAACACGTCGGGAGTAAATAACCGCTTAACCCTCGGAATAAGACGTTGGCGGGAACCGCCAATCTCGGATTTTACAGTTCGCGCGCGATCCCCGGCAGCGCCGGCACAAAGCGAACATCGACCAGTTCCTTGCGATCGAAACCGCTGTCGGTCCTGACGACCCGGACCAGCGTCTGGGTGCCGTGATGAGGGCCGACAGGCGCGATCAGGATGCCGCCGGGAACGAGCCGCTCCAACAGTTTGTCCGGGATCTGCTCCATCGCGGCGGTCACGATGATGCGGTCGAAGTCGCCGGCGCCGGGCGGAATGTCGAAGCCATCGCCGAACATCACCTCGATGTTGTGATAGTCGAGCTTCTCGAGCCGGGTACGGGCCCCATCCGCCAGCGTCCGGTAGCGTTCGATGGTCAGGACATGCCCGCATAGCCGTGACAGGACCGCGGCCTGATAGCCGGAGCCGGTACCGATCTCGAGCACCTTGTGGTCCTTTTTCAGCTGCAGCTGCTCGGTCATGTAGGCGACCACAAAGGGCTGGCTGATGGTCTGCCCGCAGGCGATGCCGAGCGCGCTGTCGCGGTAGGCGAAACTGCGATCGACCACCGGGACGAAAGCCTCGCGCGGCACCTCTTCCATGGCGCGCAGCACAGCCTGGTCGCTGATCCCCCGCCGCCGCAGGTTAAGCTGAAACATCATCTTTTCGGGCGGTTCTTGGGACATTGCGGTCTCGTGGCGGGGATCAGCCGCCGATCCCGTGCTTCATAATAGCGTCGACGCCTTTAAGGAAGAATTTCCTCAGAATTCTGGTTCCTGATCCGGGAACCACCGCCGCAGCCCAGCGTTAGGGCACGGGAAATTCATCGAGGGCAGGCTTGAACTTGGGCACCTGCCAGTCCAACTCGACGTTGCACCAACAGGTGTTTTTTGCGAACCTTGACGCCCGGAAGGGCAAGGATTCCATCATGGTAGCGATACGGCCGGCGGGCTGTTCTGTTTTCCTCGTTGAAGACGAAGTCATGATCCGGATGATGGTTGCCGACATGCTGGAAGAGCTGGGCTACAGCGTTGCCGCGGAGGCCGGCGAAATCGGCGAAGCGGTCAAACTCGCGCAATCGACCGAATTCGATCTCGCCATCCTCGACGTCAACGTCAACGGCAAGGTAATCACGCCGGTGGCCGAGCTGATCAAGGCGCGCAACCGCCCCTTCATCTTCGCAACCGGATACGGCTCCTCCGGCCTGCCCGAGGAATATCGCGATCGCCCCTCCCTGCAGAAGCCGTTCCAGCTGGAAACGCTGGCACAGGTGATCGCCAGCACGTTGAAGAGCGCGGCGGCTTAGGCGTCATCCGCACACTCAGCCGTCATCATCCGCGTAGGCGGATGATCCAGTATCCCAGAGACCTGTGATTGAACCGGGAAGCCGCGGCGTACTGGATACCCGCTTTCGCGGGTATGACGAGTTCGGCTGCGGCTACTACTTCAACGTCGTCGTCAGCGCGTCCGAAAATGCCTCGTCGGTGCGGTCGAGGCGAAGCGGCGTCACCGAGACGTAGCGCGCCGCGAGGGCTGCGAGATCGGTGCCTTCGGCCGGCGTGTCCATCATCGCGGCGCGCTCGAAGCCGATCCAGAAATAGGGGTTGCCGCGGCCGTCGTGGCGCTTGTCGACCTTCAGGAAACCGAGGTTGCGCTTGCCTTGCCGCGTCACGCGGACGCCCTTGACCTGGTCGGGCGTGCAGGCGGGAAAGTTGACGTTGATCACGGTGTTCTTCGGCACGCCGGCGTCGATCACCTTGCGCAGGATATCAGGACCGAACTTCAGCGCGGTGTCCCACAGCGGCGCGTGGCGGGTCTCGATCGAAAATTCCTGGCTCAGGGCGAATGACGGAATGCCCAGGATCGTGCCCTCGAGCGCACCGGCGATGGTGCCGGAATAGACGACGTCCTCGGCGACGTTGCGGCCCCTGTTGACGCCCGACAGCACGAGATCAGGCCCCTTCTCGCCCATGATGTGGCGCGAGCCCATGATCACGCAATCGGTCGGCGTGCCCCGCACGGCGAAATGGCGCGGGCCGACTTCGCGCAGGCGCAGGGGATCGTTCAGCGACAGCGAATGCGAGACGCCGGATTGATCGAGCTCCGGCGCCACGATCCAGACGTCGTCGGAAAGCCCGCGCGCGATCTCTTCGACGACCTTCAGGCCCGGGGCATGGATGCCGTCGTCATTGGTGCAGAGAATTCGCATCCGTCAAAATGCCTTTTGTTCGGGTAGAGGCCGGCTTTTGCCTTTGGGCGTCGTCTTAACCGGCTATCGCCGCCGAGGCAAACCGGCCCGTTTTCCCTATGTTTGCCGCTTCATCCAGGCCCGCCAGGGACGAACGAATTTGGCGTAGCCATCGAACCGCATGTGCAAATCAGCCGGCTTCTCCTGCGATGGCCCGATGGGATCGGGCGTTGTCAACTCAGCCGCCGGCAACACGGGCGCCGGCCGTGACGACGCTGCCTGTACCGCCGCGACCGGAGCAGGCTTGTCGAGCTTCGGCGGCACATCGCGCTTCGGCGCTTCCGGCCTCGCAACCGGCGGAGGCGGTGCAATCGGCTCGATCGCTGAAGCCTGCACGACCTCCGGCAGTGGCGTCACCGGAAGCATCGATTGCGGAAATCGCGCCCTCGCGACCGCGAGGCCCTTGTCAAAATCGGCCGCGTTGAGCCATTCCTTGGCGTGCATGGTCTCGATGAGACTTTCGTCCCACAACCTGAGGACCTCGATGTCGAAGAAGCCCTGCAGCTTCTGGTCGATCAATTGCATCCCGTGGCCGGTGACAGCCCATTGCCTGCCGATCCAATGGATGTCGCGATGCAACGCCATTCTTGCCTTGTGCTATTTGTCGTGCTCGATCACCTTGAGGCCGCCCATATAAGGCTGCAACACATCGGGCACCGCAATCGATCCGTCCTGCTGCTGATAGGTTTCCATCACGGCAATCAGCGCGCGGCCGACCGCCGTGCCCGAACCGTTCAGCGTGTGGACGAAGCGCGGCTTGCCGTCCGGCCCGCGCGAGCGCGCATCCATCCGCCGCGCCTGGAAATCGCCGCACACCGAGCAGCTCGAAATTTCGCGGTAGGCGCCGCCCTCGCCCTGACTCGAAAATTGTCCTGGCATCCACACTTCGATGTCGTAGGTCTTCTGCGCCGAAAAGCCCATGTCGCCGGCGCACAGCGTCATCACGCGGTAATGCAGGTCGAGCCGCCGCAATACTTCCTCGGCGCAGGACAACATGCGCTCGTGCTCGTCGCGGCTGGTCTCGGGCGTCGCAATCGACACCAGTTCGACCTTTGTGAACTGATGCTGGCGGATCATGCCGCGGGTGTCGCGCCCCGCCGCGCCGGCTTCGGCGCGAAAGCACGGCGTCAGCGCGGTCAGCCGCATCGGCAGCTCTTTTTCATCGACGATGGATTCGCGAACGAGATTTGTCAGCGAGACTTCGGCCGTTGGAATGAGGCCAAGACGCTCGGTCTTCAATCGTTCGTCCGGAGCCACGAGTAATTCACCCTTGATGGCCCAGAACTGGTCATCCTCGAATTTCGGCAATTGTCCCGTTCCGAACATCACGTCGTTCCGCACCAGGAGCGGCGGATTGATTTCGGCATAGCCATGCTCGTTGGTGTGGAGGTCGAGCATGAACTGGCCGATCGCGCGCTCGAGCCGCGCCAGCCCCTTTTTCAGGACGACAAAGCGCGCGCCGCTGAGCTTCGCTGCCGCCTCGAAATCCATGTAGCCAAGCGCACCGCCGAGATCGTCGTGCGGTTTCGTCGCGAAGCCGTAGTCGCGGATCTTGCCGTAGACGTGCCGCTGCACGTTGCCGTGCTCGTCGACGCCATCGGGCACTTCGTCGAGCGGCAGGTTCGGGATCGCAGACAATTCATTGGCCAACTCTTCGTCGGCGGATTTCGCAGCCAACTCAAGCTCGGGCATCGTGATCTTGATCTCGGCGACCTCGGCCATCAGTTTGTTGGCGCGCGCGTCGTCCTTGGCCTTCTTGGCCTCGCCGATTTCCTTCGATGCCGAATTGCGCCGCGCTTGCGCCTGCTCCGAGGCCAGGATGGCCGCACGGCGCTTTTCGTCGATCGCGAGCAGCGAAGCCGACAACGGCGCCAACCCGCGGCGCTTCAGTCCGGCGTCGAATGCCTGGGGATTGTCGCGGATCGATTTGATGTCGTGCATTTCGGTATTCCTGGACGTCATTTCGTAGACGCCAACGCACCATGTTAACGTCTGGCGTTATCTGCTTCCCGTACCACACCCGTCATCACCCGCGAAAGCGGGTGATCCAGTATTCCAGAGGCGGCGGAGATGGAATCGAGAAGCCGCAGCGTACTGGATACCCCGCTTTCGCGGGGTATGACAGCCAGAGGGTTGCGCTGGCATTCAGGGCAAGATCCCCTACTCCGCCGGATTGGCTTCCGGCGGCGGGCTGGCGGGCGGAGGCGTGGTCGAGGCCTGCGCGGCGGCGGCGCGCTTTTCCACCATACGCACCGCAACGATCGAGCCCTCGTAAAGCGCCATCAGGGGGATGGCGAGCGAGGCCTGGCTGATGACGTCGGGCGGCGTCAGGACGGCGGCGATGACGAAGGCGACGACGATGAAATAGCGCCGTTTCTCGCGGAGCTGCTTGGAGGTGAGGATGCCGATCCGCCCCAGCAGCGTCAGGATCACGGGCAACTGGAACGCGACGCCGAAGGCGAAGATCAGCGACATCATCAGCGACAGATATTCGCCGACCTTGGGCAGCAACTGGATCTGTGCAGTCTCGTCGCCGCCCATCTGCTGCATGCCGAGCGAGAACCGCACCAGCATCGGCAGGACCACGAAATAGACCAGCAGCGAGCCCAGCACGAAGAAGAACGGGGTTGCGATCAGATACGGCAGGAACGCGCCGCGCTCATGCTTGTAGAGGCCGGGCGCCACAAACATGTAGATCTGCCCGGCGACGATCGGGAACGAGATGAAGGCGGCGCCGAACATCGCCAGCTTCAGTTGCGTCAGGAAATATTCCAGCAACGCCGTATAGATGAATTTCGAATTCTCCGGCCCCGCGATCCAGACGAACGGCCATACCAGCACGTTGTAGATCTGCTTGGCGAAGAAGAAGCAGAAAATGAATGCAATGCCGAAGGCCAGCAGCGCCTTGATCAGCCGCGAGCGCAGCTCGATCAGGTGATCCATCAGCGGCGCTTTGCTGGCCTCGATGTCGTCGATGGTCATGACGCTTTGGCGTCCTTGAGAATGTCGGGCGCGGTGGGCGCGGTATCCTGCGCTGCCGCCTGCACTTCACGCGTGATCGCCAGCGGCTCGGAGGCAGCAATATGCGCCTCGGCCTCGACGAAGGTCTCCGGCGCGGGCGCGGCCGGCGTCGTCGGCGTGAGGGGCTCGCCAATCGCGGACGCCACTTGCGCGTCGACAGGTTTGTCGATGGCCGGCTTGTCGATATCGCCGATCTGCAGGGCGTCGCTGACGTCCTTCTGCAGCGAGGTCATGAGGTTGCCCGGGGAGACGCCCGTTGCGATATCCTTGACCTCGTCAAAACTCTTCTTGATGTCGGCCATTTCGGCCTCGCGCATGGCTTCCTGGAACTGGCCCTGGAATTCGGCGGCCATCTTGCGCGCCTTGCCCATCCATTGCCCGACCATGCGCAGCACGCCCGGCAGCTCTTTCGGGCCGATGGCGATCAGCGCGACAACCGCGATGACGACCAGTTCACTCCACCCGATGTCGAACATGAATTCTTCCGCTCGCGCGAGACGTCCGCGCCCAATCCTTATCTAGCAAGATTTGGGGCTGGTCGCGCCTTTTCTCAATCGGCGTTCTTCAACCGAAGCCGGGTCCGGGCTGCCTGATTCAGACAGCCTTGCTGCCGACATCCGACCGGGCCGCCGTCGGCGCCGGTGTCGTATTGTGATCGATGGTCTTCACCGGCTCAGCGGGCTTTTCGGGCGCATCGTCCTGCATGCCCTTCTTGAAGGCCTTGATGCCATTGGCGACATCGCCCATCAGGTCGGAAATCTTGCCACGGCCGAACAACAGCAGGACCACTGCGATCACGACGATCCAGTGCCAAATGCTAAGCGAACCCATCCTGCAACCCTCCAAAAACAGACGGCCGGAAGCCGACCAAGCTTTGGCGGAAGGTAGGCCCGGGAGGCGTCAAAAACAAGGACCCACGCCGCGGCAAATCGCTGTCACGGCTACGTATTATGGCTATCATTAACCCCGCTTGCGGGACTAGCCCGCTGCGCCTTCGGAACCAGCGCCTCCGCCCTCTTCAGGCTCGGCGGCCGGCGCCAGCAATAGTTCCAGGCTGTCGCCGGCATCCAGCGGGTCTTCGTCCTCGCGCAATTCCACATCGTCCGACGGCGTCGGAACGCTGAAGCCGGAAGGCAGCCGCGAATCCAGGAGGCCCGTGCCCTTCAGCTCTTCCAGACCCGGCAGATCGCCCAGCGCCTCCAGGCTGAACTGCGACAGGAACGCTTCCGTCGTACCGAAGGTCAGCGGGCGGCCCGGCGTCTTGCGGCGGCCGCGGGGACGGATCCACCCGGTTTCCAGCAGCACGTCGAGCGTTCCCTTTGACGTGATCACGCCGCGGATATCCTCGATCTCGGCGCGCGTCACAGGTTGGTGATAGGCAATGATCGCGAGCACCTCGATGGCCGCGCGCGACAGCCGCCGCGTCTCGGTGCTCTCCCGCGTCATCAGCCACGACAGGTCGCCAGCGGTGCGGAAGGTCCACTTGCTGGCGACACGCACCAGATTGACGCCGCGCGGGGCGTATTCCGCCTGCAACTGCGCCAATGCCTCCTTGACGTCGACGCCTTCAGGCATGCGCTTGGCCAGCGTCGCCGTATCGATCGGTTCGGCCGAGGCAAACAACAGCGCTTCGAGCAGCCGCAATTCCTCGGGCCGCGCCACGGGCTCGGTATTTTCGTCGGCGGGACGATCCTCGGCATCTTCCATGCGTTTTTCCGCCAGACTTGCCATGGCTAGGTCTCCTTCCACTTACTCGACCGACAGATCCGGCGCGGACATCGCCCCGGACGCCTGCGGCGGACGCTTACGAAAATACAGCGGCGCGAACGCCTCTTTCTGGTTCAGTTCCATCTCGCCTTCCCGCACCAGCTCGAGCGCTGCGGCAAAGGTCGATGCGAATACCGTCGCCTTTTGCGAGGGATCGACGATGTAGTTGAGCAGGTATTCGTCGAGGCAGCTCCAATCCTCGGCCTCGGCCATGCCGACCAGCCGCTCCAGCGACGCGCGCGCCTCTGCCAGCGACCACACCGTGCGCTTGGTCAGATGCACGGTCGCCAGCACGCGCTGCTGCCGCTGCGCCGCATAGGCGGTGAGCAGATCGAACAGGGTTGCCGTGAATTTGGGATGACGGATTTCGGCGATCGATTCCGGATTGCCGCGCGGGAAAATATCGCGCTGGAACTGCGGACGGTTCATCAGCCGGTTGGCGGCTTCGCGAATGGCTTCGAGCCGGCGCAGCCGGTTGGCGAGTGCGGTCGCCATTTCTTCCGCACTCGGTCCGTCCGGCGTCGGCGGTTCAGGCAGCAGCAGGCGCGATTTCAGGTAGGCGAGCCAGGCAGCCATCACGAGGTAATCGGCCGCGAGTTCGAGCCGGATCTTTCGCGCGGCCTCGATGAAGGTCAGATACTGGTCGGCCAGCGCCAGGATCGAAATCTTGGCGAGGTCGACCTTCTGCTGCCGCGCCAGCGTCAGCAGCAGGTCGAGCGGGCCCTCATAGCCCTCGACGTCGACGACGAGCGCCGCCTCGCCGTCGGGGACCTCGGCGGGACGTCCGGTTTCAAACGATAGAATTTCCGCGGTCATGCCGTTCCTACCCGTTCTACCAACGCGTCCAGTTCAGCCCGCGCCGCCTGCCGGTCGAGCGGCTCCGGCTGCTTTCGCGAGGCCAGCGCCCGCCCGGCGCGCGCCAACGCGTCATCAGTCAGTTCCGGCGTCTCGCGCGCCACGTCGCGCATCTCGTCGAGCTTGCCGTTGCAATGCAGAACCATGTCGCAGCCCGCGTTGACGATGGCCCGGGTCCGCTCGGCGATCGATCCCGCCAATGCATTCATGGACACGTCATCACTCATCAACAAACCTTGGAACCCAATTGCGCCGCGAATCACCTGCGCGATGATTGTCGCAGATGTCGTCGCCGGTTGGGCGGGGTCTAACGCGCTAAACACAACATGTGCGGTCATCGCCATCGGCAGGTCCGCCAGCGGCTGAAAGGCGGCGAAATCGGTCCGTGCCAGCTCCTCGCGCGGCGTATCCACCGTCGGGAGCCGGAAATGGCTGTCGGCGGTGGCCCTGCCATGGCCGGGAATGTGCTTGAGAACGGGCAGAACGCCGCCCTGCTCCAACCCCCCGGTGACCGCACGGGCGATCGCCGCGACCTTGGCCGGTTCCGTTCCATAGGCCCGGTTGCCGATCACGGCATCGGCGCCGGCCACGGGCACGTCCGCCAGTGGCAGGCAGTCCACCGTGATGCCGAGGCCGATCAGGTCGGCCGCGATCAGGCGTGCGCTCAGGCGCGCGGCCTGCAAGCCCAGCACCGGGTCAAGGTCGTACAGCGCGCCGAACACCGCCCCGGGCGGATAGACCGGCCAATGCGGCGGGCTGAGCCGCGCCACCCGGCCGCCCTCCTGGTCGATCAGGACCGGCGCGTCCGCCTCACCCAGGCAACTCCGCAACTCCCCAACAAGCGCAGACACTTGATCCGGCGTGTCGATATTGCGTTTGAACAGGATGAAGCCCCATGGCCGCTCGGCACGGATGAATTCGCGCTCCGCGGCGCTCAATTCAAGTCCCGATACGCCCGTGATGAATGCGCGGCTGCTCATGGGGGCCGATTAGGCCCCTCACAGCCCCGCGGTCAAGGAAACCGCCGTTAATTCCTTTGGACGACGCACTGCCCGCCGGCGGTTTTCAGGCTGCCGCAGAACTGCGAGGCCTCGTCGGGAGAGCCGAAAGGCCCGACCATGGCGCGGTAGTAGACGCCCTTTTCGCCGAGATCGGCGCGCTTGATGACCGGCGACTTGGAACCCAGCACGTTCGGGAACTTGCTCTGCAGCGCCCGGAACGAGGCCTGTGCATCAGCCTCGTTCTTCTGCGAGGAGACCTGAACCAGATAGCCGCCGCCGCTGGCCGCCGCTGGCACCGTCTGGGTCGGATTGGTCGCCGCCACGCGCGGCGCCGCGGGATCGGGGGCTTGGCCCGCTTGCGGCGCCAGCGACATCGGCGAATTCGCGCTGGCGTTGGCCGAGGCAGGGTTTCGCGCGCCTGGGGCAGCTGGCGGGACGGCTGGGGCGGCAGCCGGGGCCGCCGCGGACCGTGTCGCCGGCCCCGGTCTGGCCGGAGCCGTGGCGCCTGTGGGGATACCGCCGTTGTCGGCCGCGTCGCCCTTCACCGTTACAACCTTGATCCTGCGCGGCTCGTTGTTCGGCATCGTGCCGTTCGCGGCCGGAAGCATCGGCGCAGACGGAGATACACTCGCGGGCGGCGGCGGATTGCCGTTCTGGCTCAGCGGCGGAAACACCACGCGCGGCGCGCCGGACCTGGAATTGACGTCGACCGGCGCTTCCTCGCGCGACACCAGCTTTTCGCCGCCATCGCCGGACGGCATGCGGTCGGGGGTCTTGGAGGCGCCAGCATCGGACTGGGCCGGCACCACCTTGGTCGGGCTGTTGTCGGCCCTGATGATCGGCGGCTCGCCGCTGCGGGGCGAACCGACATAGGTGCGATAGGCAAAGGCAGCGCCCGTCCCCACCACGGCCAGCGCCAGCACGGCGGCAACCGTCATCAGCCCGCTCGAGCGTTTCTTCGGCGCGGGCTCTTCGTCGTAGCCGTTCTGGTAGGCGTAGGGATCGTCCGGATAGGCCGGATCGCGCTGATAGTTCTCCTCGCCGGATTCGATCCGGCCGTAGAGCGCATCGTCGTAACGCGACTGATCCTGCTGCGGTTCGGCGTCGGCATATTGCGGCTGCTCGTAATAGTCCTGCTCGGGCGCCTGCGGCGGCTGGGCCGCAAAGCGATGCAAGGGATGCACGGGCGCCGGCTCGTATTCCGGCTCGTCGTCGTAATCCTGCGGGGGCGGCGGCGGCGCGGCTTCGTGCCGGGCGCGCTGCATCCACGTCGGCGGGCTCGGCGGAGCGCTGTCAACCTCCTCCGGCTGATCATATTGTTCGGGCGCGGAATACTGCGGACGGATATTCGCGCGCGACTGCAGCGGATGCGGGGTCGGCCTGGCAGCAGCCCCGTCGGTCTGCCCAATCAGCCTTGCCAGTTCTGCCAACGGATCGCTGTCGCCACGGCCTGCGCCGTGGGGATCACCGCGATCGTAGTCGGCGGCGGGAAAAGGTCGGTCCTGATATCGATTAGCCATCGTGATGATGCATCCCCTTCGGGACAGCGCCAACTCGCCATGTCAACGAACCATGACGAGCGAATTGGCCCCTGCCAGATACCCCACGAACCCCCATCCGTGAGGGCCTTCGCCCCTGCCTACCGCATCTCGGTTGGAGCGTGGACGCCGAGAACGGCTAAGCCCGACGCCAGAACCGAAACGACGCCCTGTACCATTGCCAAGCGCGCCCTCGTAATCTCTGCATCATTAGTCATAATGAAGCGTAAATAGGGCAAATCCCGCCCTTTCGTCCAGAGAGCGTGAAATTCACTGGCCAAATCATATAGATAAAAAGCGATTCGGTGTGGCTCATGTGCTAGCGCCGCCGCCTCGGCCATCCGGGGATAGAGCGCCAGCCGCTTCAAAAGGTCCAGTTCGGCCGGATCGGTCAGCCGTTCCACCGGGGCATCCATGAGCCAGGCCGCCCGGGCAGCATCGTCCTCGGGCAGATCAGGCACCACCTCGCGGGCGTTCTTGAAGATGGAGTGGCCGCGGGCGTGACCGTATTGAACATAGAAGACCGGGTTGTCCTTCGATTGCTCGAGCACTTTGGCGAGATCGAAATCGAGCACGGCATCGTTCTTGCGGAACAGCATCATGAACCGCACCGCGTCTGAACCGACTTCGTCCACCACTTCGCGCAGCGTGACGAAATCGCCCGAGCGTTTCGACATCTTCACCGGCTCGCCATTGCGCAGCAACCGAACGAGCTGCACCACCTTGACGTCGAGCGCGGCCTTGCCGCCGCTGACGCCCTTCACCGCCGCCTGCATCCGCTTGATGTAGCCGCCGTGATCGGCGCCGAACACGTCGATCATGTCGAGGAAGCCGCGATCGATCTTGTTCTTGTGGTAGGCGATGTCGGAAGCAAAGTAAGTGTAGCCGCCGTCCGACTTGATCAGCGGACGATCGACGTCATCGCCATAGGCGGTGGCGCGGAACAGGGTCTGGATCCGGTCCTCGTAATCCTCGACCGGCTTGCCTTTCGGCGGCGGCAGGCGGCCTTCGTAGATGTCGCCCTTGGAACGCAGGAAATCGATGGTCTCGGTGACCTTGTTGTTGCCGGTCTCGATCAGCGACCGCTCCGAGAAGAACACCTCGTGCTTGATGTTCAGCGCCGCGAGATCGCCCTTGATCATGTCCATCATCATGGCAATGGACTTGTTGCGGACGATAGGAAGCCAGGCGCTTTCTGCCATCGCCTTCAGCTTGTCGCCATGCTCGGCCGCGAGCGCCTGCCCGACCGGCACGAGATAGTCGCCGGGATACAGCCCTTCCGGAATCTCGCCGATGCTCTCGCCGAGCGCCTCGCGGTAGCGCAGGAACGCCGAGCGCGCGAGGACGTCGACCTGGGCGCCGGCGTCGTTGATGTAATATTCGCGCGTGACGTCATAGCCCGCGAACTGCAACAGGCTGCTCAGCGCATCGCCGAACACCGCGCCGCGGCAATGGCCGACATGCATCGGTCCGGTCGGATTGGCCGAGACATACTCGACGTTGACCTTGGCGCCGTGGCCGGTCGCGCTTTTGCCGTAGGACACGTTTTCGCGCAACACGGTGCGCAGCTCGTCGGCCCAGACCTGGGGCTTGAGGGTGAGATTGATGAAGCCGGGACCTGCGACATCGACGGAGGCGACCAGATCGTCGGCGCGCAGCTTTTCGGCGATCTTGTCGGCGAGATCGCGCGGCTTGGTCCCCGCTTCCTTGGCGAGCACCATTGCGGCATTCGTCGCCATGTCGCCATGGGTCGCGTCGCGCGGCGGCTCGACCACGACGCGGGAGAAATCGATGCCGGCGGGCCATTGGCTCTCGGCCGCCAGGCCTGCGCAGATCGCGTGCACGCGCGCGAGCACATCGGCAAACAGGTGTTGTGAGGCTGACTTGTCGGACATGGGCGCCGCCTAACGCAAATCCGGGGTCGAGTCAAAAAGCCGTTGGTGCTCCATCAGGGCGAAACGGTCGGTCATTCCGGCGATGAAATTGCCGATCCGGCGCGCCCGCTCGCCTTCGCTTTCGCGCTCGGTACCCTCGACCCATTCGGCCGGCAGGTCCCCGGGCGAGGCCTGGTAGCGCGCGAACAGGTCGAACAGGATCGCTTCCGCCTCGCCCATCACCCGCATGACCCGCGTATGGCGGTACATGTGCTGTTTCAGGAACGCCTTGATCCCGGCCTCCTCCTGCGCGACTTCGGGCGGAAACGCCACCAGCGGCTGATGGTGGTGGCGAACGTCGTGGGCCGATTGCGGTTTTGCGGCTGAAAGGCGCCTGGACGCCTCCGCCATGACGGCCCCGATCATGTACGAGATCAGCTCGCGCACCAGTTCCGCGCCGCGCCTGGCATCGTCGAGCGCGGGGTAATGCCGGTCGATCTCCTTGATGATCGCCTCGGTGAGCGGCATCACTTTGAGATCGTCGACGCCAAACAGCCCGGCGCGCAGGCCGTCGTCGATATCGTGGGCGTCATAGGCGATGTCGTCGGCAAAGGCTGCGACCTGCGCTTCCAGCGAGGCGTAGCTCCATAGTTCCAGGTCGAACTTCTGGTTGAAGTCGGAAATGCCGACCGGGATCCCGCTATCGCGGTATGGCCCGGCAGGCGCCCCGCTTCGCTCGGCCAGCGGACCGTTGTGCTTGACGATCCCTTCGAGCGTTTCCCAGGTCAGGTTCAGCCCGTCGAACTCGGGATAACGGTGCTCCAGCGAGGTTATCACCCGCAGCGCCTGCGCGTTGTGATCGAAGCCGCCATGGGCCTTGAGGCATTTGTCGAGCGCCCGCTCGCCGGCATGGCCGAACGGGGGATGGCCGAGGTCATGGGCCAGCGCCAGGGTTTCGGTGAGGTCCTCGTCGAGCCCGAGCTGGCGGGCCAGGGCGCGTGCGATCTGCGCGACTTCCAGCGAATGGGTCAGCCGGGTGCGGTAATGATCGCCTTCGTGGAACACGAAAACCTGCGTTTTGTGCTTCAGCCGCCGGAACGCCGTGGAATGGATCACCCGGTCGCAATCCCGCCGGAACGGGCTGCGGGTCTTGCTCGGCGGCTCGGCAAACAGCCTGCCCCGGCTGGAATCGGGGTCGCAGGCATAGGGCGCGCGGGGGGCAGCCATTCCGACCGACACGATTTATTAGTCCTTATCCATTTGATTCCACGGGATTACGCACTTAACTATGTCTGATGCCGCAGACCAAATGAATTGGGTATGACGGCCGGAGAGCATGACATGACCACTGCCATCACCGTCAGCGAGCGGGCCGCCCGCCGCATCGGCGAAATCCTTAAAGTCGAAGGCGACGGCGCCATGCTGCGCATCTCCGTCGAAGGCGGCGGCTGCTCCGGCTTCCAGTACAAATTCGACGTCGACCACGCCAAGGCCGAGGACGACCTCGTGATCGCGCGCGAGGGCGCGGTGGTGCTGGTCGATCCGGCCTCGGTGCCGTTCCTCGCGGGCTCCGAAGTCGATTTCGTCGACGATCTGATCGGCGCCTCGTTCCGGGTGGTCAATCCGAACGCGACGGCGTCGTGCGGTTGCGGGACGAGTTTTTCGATCTGAGAAGCGAGGGGTCGAGGCATTCATGTCGCCTCACACGGTCGTCATACCCGCGAAGGCGGGTATCCAGTACGCCGCGGCCTGCCGATTCAATCACTAACGTCTCTGGAATACTGGATCGTCCGCCTTCGCGGACGATGACGGCTGGATACGATTTTGCGTTCTCGCGGCGCTGATCGCCCGAGGTTTGCATTTTCGTTTGTCCCTCCATCGAAACAGAGGGCGCAGGGAAGACCGGGTGCGCGCTGCACCCGCGGTCTCGTGTGCAATTGCGCACAGAAAACGCGCACACGAGCATACAGGTTCAGCGGGAGCATCCCGGCCTTCCCTGCGCAGTGGCTTTACGGCTTACTTCGTGCTCTCCCCGGTGAACGGCTCTTTTGCCACCGTCATTCCTGCGAAGCTTGCTTCTCAAGAACTTGACGCCAGCACCGCGGCGTCAGGACCACACGACTTCGCCGTACGCTTCACGCCACTCTCGTCAGTCATGGCGTCCGCGTCCACCGCAACCTGTCCCAACGTTCGTGACGATGGCCGACGCCCCTCTGGCGGGACAGGATGGCGGGAGTCATAGCGTTGATTTGCCCGACGGGTAAGCGGAATGTTTTTTCGCGAAGGACTGGACCACCCAAATCACTTTGATCCGCTTGAGGAAATTGGCGTTTTCGCGCAACGGCCATTAGCGGGATTTGGGAGCTGCCGCACGGTCTACGCTTTCCGTGCGTAGCCCGAACGTCTATCTCGACGACCACAGCTATGGGTGAGGTGAGCGATGCTGACGACAAAACGGAAGCCAGCAAGCGTCGGCGAAATCCTGATCGAGGAATTCATGGAGCCGATGGGATTGACGCAAGGCGCTTTGGCCAAGGCGATGGGCGTACAGCGCAAGCACGTCAACGAACTGTGCAACAACCGCCGGGCCGTGACCGCACCGACAGCGCTCATCCTTGCCCGGGTGTTCGGTAACAGCGCTGACTTCTGGCTGAACGTGCAGCGCCGAAGCGATTTGTGGGAAGCGATGCACTCGCCGCGCGAGCTTGAACGGATCAAACGCGCTCGTCGACTTGTATCGGCTGCGTAAGCCCGGCCAAGCTACGGCCCGGTGCCAAACAACGCCCGCGCATTTCCATGCGCGATCTGCGCCGCGATCTTTGGCGACAACTGCGCCAGCCAGCCGCGATACCCCGCCATGATCTCGCCGTAGCTCTCCCAGCGCTGGTTGACCCAGGTGTCGGAGCCGAGCAGGAAGCGATCGGGATAGCGTTCGAACAGCGCGCGCCATTCCGCCGTCAGTTTTCCGCTGCCGTCGGTGATGCCGCCGCGGTAGGAGAGTTCGCCCCAAAGTTTTGGATACTTTGCAAGCATCTCCGCGACACGGTCGGTCGAAAGGCCAAAACCTGTATGGGCCCAGATGATGCGGGCGCGCGGATTGTGCCGCATCAGGATTTCGACGGCGATATCATCGGCGTGGGCGTGCAGATAGAGGTCGTTGGCAACCGCGAATTCGACGGTCTTCTTCACCCATTCGCCTTCAGCGGCCTTGCCCGAGATGTGAAACTCGCCGATGCCGCGGTAATAGCCGCGTTTGAACTCGTCCTGCACCAGATCGAAGATGAAGGGATCGCCGAACCAGGTCTGGATATCGGCGCGCACGCGATACGGCCGGATGAAGGGGACGATCTGCAGCCCCGGCGGCTTTGCTTCCATCAGCGCATGCGTCCCGGTGTTGGGGCGGCTGGTGGCGAGGATGCCGGTGACGCGGTGCTTCCGAAACAGCGCCAGCACCTCGTCGACGCTGTAGAAGGGTTTTGGCTCCCAATTGTAGTGCATATGGGCGTCGAAGATTTCGATCGGCTCGTCGGCCGCCCTGGCCCGATCGACCGCGCTCACTGCGCAAACGAAGGCGGCCAGCAAGGCAACGCATCGCCAGGCGGACACGAACCCGCGCCGAGCGATCATCATTCGGCCGCGACGACGTGCGGCCGCTCGCCCTCGCCGGTCTCTTCCAGTTGCGGATCGAGCTTGCGCCGCAGGCGGCGGTCGATGCGGTCGAGATAGATGTAGATCACGGGCGTGATGTACAGCGTCAGTAGTTGCGACAGGCACAGGCCGCCGACCACGGCGATGCCGAGCGGCTGGCGCAATTCGGCCCCGGCGCCGGCACCGAGCGCAATCGGCAGCGTGCCGAAGATCGCCGCAAACGTCGTCATCATAATGGGACGGAAACGCAACAGCGCGGCTTCGCGGATGGCGTGCTCGGCACTCAAGCCCACGCGGCGGCGCTCCAGCGCAAAGTCCACCATCATGATGGCGTTCTTCTTGACGATGCCGACCAGCATCACGATGCCGATCATCGCGATCACCGACATCTCCATCCCGAACAGCATCAAGGTCACGATCGCGCCGATGCCGGCCGAGGGCAGGCCCGAGATGATGGTGATCGGATGGATGAAGCTCTCGTAGAGGATGCCGAGGATGACGAAGGCCGCGAACACCGCGGCCAGGATCAGGACGCCCTGCCCGCGCAGCAAGTCCTGGAACACCTGCGCCGTGCCGGAGAAGCCGGTGGCGATCGTCGCAGGCAGGTTCGAACTCTGTTCGAGTTCGGTGATCTTGTCGACCGCGTAACCCAGCGAATAGCCGGGCGCGAGGTTGAACGAGATCGTCACCGCCGGCTGCTGCGCCTGATGGTTGATCTGCAGCGGACCGACGGTCGGAACCAGCTTGGCCACCGCTGACAGCGGGATGGTCACGTTGTTCTGGGTCTTCATGTAGAGCCTGGACAGGTCAGACGGATCGACGCGGAACTGCGGCTGCACTTCCAGGATGATCTGGTAGTCGTTCGACGGCATGTAGATGGTGCCGACCTGGCGCGAGCCATAGGCGTTGTAGAGCTGGTTGCGCACCTGATCGACGGTGACGCCGTAGACCGCGGCCTTCTCGCGGTCGACGTCGACCGTCATCTGCGGGTTCTTGATGTAGAGATCGGTGGTGACGTCGAGCAGGCCCGGCACCTTCTCGATCTTGTCGCGCATCTCGGGCGCCAGACGGTACAGCGAGTCGGTGTCACCGCTCTGCATCACATATTGGTACTGGCTCTTGGAAATCCGGCCGCCGATATTGAGGTTCTGGATCGGCTGGAAGAACGCTTGCATGCCCGGAACCTGGCGGGCCTGGGCGCGCAGCCGTCCTATGATCGCGGCAAGATTGTCGCGCTCCTTCTTCGGCTTCAACGCGATGAACAGGCGCCCGTAATTCGCGGTCGCGTTCGGTCCGCCGGCGCCGACCGTGGAATTGATGTAATCGATCGCGGGATCGGCTCTCAGCACTTCGACCAGCGCCTGCTGCCGCTCTTTCATCGCATCGAAGGACGTATCGGTCGCCGCTTCCGTCACGCCGATCAGGAATCCCGTGTCCTCCTGCGGGAAGAAGCCCTTCGGCACGATCATGTAGAGATAGACGGTGCCGCCGAGCGTCGCCAGCGTCACGATCAGCATCAGCGCCTTGCGCGCCAGCACCCAGTCGAGCGTCCATTCATAGGCGCGCAGCCAGGAATCGAACATCGCCTCGAAGCCGCGAAGCACGATGTTCGGCTTCTTGGTCGGGTCATGCGCGCGCAGCACCCGCGCGCACAGCATCGGCGTCAGCGTCAGCGAAACGAACCCGGACACGATGATCGCAACCGATACCGTCACGGCAAATTCGCGGAACACGCGGCCGACGATACCGCCCATCAGCAAGACCGGAATGAACACGGCGATCAGCGAAAAGGTGATCGAGATAATCGTAAAGCCGATCTCGCGTGCGCCCTTCAGCGCGGCCTCGAACGGCCGCATGCCGTGCTCGATGTGGCGAACGATGTTTTCCAGCATGACGATGGCGTCGTCGACCACGAATCCGACCGACAGCGTCAGCGCCAACAGCGTCATGTTGTTGATGGAATAGCCCAGCACGTACATCACCGCGCAGGTGCCGAGCAGGGAGATCGGAACCGCCAGCGCCGGAATGAAGGTTGCGGACGCCGAGCGCAGGAACAGGAAGATCACCAGGATGACCAGCCCGATCGCGATCAGCAGCGTTTCCTCGACGTCGGCCACCGCCTGGCGGATGGAGATCGAGCGGTCCATCAAGACATTGACCGACACCGACGGCGGGATCTGCGCCCGCAACACCGGCAACTTGGCCAATATCCCGTCGACCACCGCCACCGTGTTGGCGTCCGGCTGCTTCTGGATGCCGAGGACGATGGCACGATCGCCGTTCAGCCAACTCGCGACCCGCTCGTTCTCGACGCTGTCGTAGATCCGCGCGACCTCGTCAAGCTTGACCGGGGAGCCGTTGACATATTTGACGACGACGTGGCGATAGTCCATCGCCTTGTCCATCTGGCCCGAGGCCAGCAGCGCCACGTCCTGCTTCGGTCCGTTCAGCGTGCCGACCGGGGTCGAGGAATTGGCGGCCGAAACCGCGGCACGGATGTCTTCGAGCGACAGCCCGCGCGCCGCAGCGGCTTCCGGGTCGGCCTGGACGCGAATGGCGAATTTCTGCGAACCGTAAACACTGACCTGGGCGACACCGGGAATTTGCGACAGAGTCTGGCCGATCGTGATCTCGCCATACTCGTTGACCGCCGACAGCGGCAGCGTGTTCGAGGTCAGCACCACGAACAGGACAGCGAAATCGGCCGGGTTCACCTTCCGGAAACTCGGCGGGATCCTCATCTCGATCGGCAACCGGCGCTGCGCGATGGTCAGCGCGGTCTGGACGTCGAGCGCGGCCGAATCGATGTCGCGGTTGAGATCGAACTGGATCGTGATCTGGCTAGTGCCCTGTGCGGAGATCGACGACATCGACGAGATGCCGGCGATGGTCGAGAGTTGTCGCTCGATGACGCCGGCCACCGACGCCGCCATGGTTTCAGCGCTCGCGCCGGGCAGCGTCGCGGTCACGGCAATGGTCGGGAAGTCGACCCGCGGCAGCGCCGACACCGGCAGCAGGCGGAAACCGAATATGCCGAACGCGATGATCGACGCCGTGATCAGCGTCGTCATGACCGGGCGCCGGATACAGAGTTCGGACAGCGTCATCGGCTAGGCTCCGGCCTTTTTGGTCCGCAACTCGACCTGCGTTCCATCCGACAGCAGCAATTGTCCGTCGACCACCACGGTCTCGTCGCCGGAGAGCCCTTCCGAAATCACCGACATGCCCTGCGAGGTGCGATCCACCGTGACCGGCTTGACCTTGGCGACACCGTCCTTGACCACGAAGACAAAGTTGCCGCTCTGGCTACGCTGCACGGCGACCGTCGGCACCACGATCGCATCTTCGTTGCGGATGACGAGCTTGGTCGCAACCAGGGTTCCCGGCCACAACGTCTCGTTCGCGTTGTTCATGATGCCGCGCACGGTGACCATGCCGGTCGTCGCGTCCACGGTGTTTTCGACCATTGCGACCTTGCCGGTCTCCGAGCGCTGATGGCCCGGGATGGTTGCGGTGACGCTGGAGTCTCCTTTCGCCATCGACTCGCGCAAATCCACCAGCACGCGCTGCGGAACTGCGAAGGTCACATAGACCGGCGCCATCTGGTTGATGACGGCGAGCGGAGAGGTATCCGCCGGGCGCACGAAATTGCCGACTTTCACATTGGCCGCGCTGATCCGGCCCGAGAACGGCGCACGGATCGTGGTGTAGCTTTTCTGGACCTTCAGATTGTCGAGCGCAGCCTGATTGGCCTTGATGGAGCCGGCCAGGATGTCGGACTGCGTCCTGGCGTTATCGACATTGACCTGCGTGGTCGCGCCCTTGCCGACGAGATCGGTGAAGCGGCGGAGGTCGCGCTGCGCGCCCTCGAGCTGCGCCTGGTCCCTGGCCAGGACGCCCTCGGCCTGTTCGATTTGCGCGTCGATCTGGCGGCTGTCGAGCGTGAACAGCAAGTCGCCTTCGTTGACCCTGGCGCCGTCCTCGAAATGAACTGCAACGATGGTCGTTTCCAGCCGCGACTTCAGCGCCACGCTCGAGATCGGCGTCACCGTCCCGTTGGCGTCGACATCGACGGGAACGGACTTGCGCTCCGCCTTGGCGAGTTCGACCGAAACCGTCCGCGGGCGTTGCGGGCCCTGGGCGTTGGAGCTGCCGCCCATCCACGAGGAGCGGGTAATGAACCCGGCCGCGGCTGCGATGCCGACCGCGCCGGCAAGAAGTATCAACGTACGTTTTTTCATAATTTTCACGCTCGCCGGTCCGCAAGGGACGGGACGGTCTGCTCGAGCCCCTTGACGGCGACTTTTGCGCCTTATTTGTAAATGGTTATCACAGCCTCTCTGCACATGGTATGCCACTCAAGGGGAAAATGTGTAGTTACAATTCCGGGTCCAATTGAATGCGTATTGCTACGTGGAACGTTAACTCGATCCGGCAGCGGCTCGACCATCTCCTGACCTGGCTCAAGGACTGCTCGCCCGACGTCGTCTGCCTGCAGGAAATCAAATGCGTGGACGAGGCGTTCCCGCGGCTGGAGATCGAAGCGCTCGGCTACAACGTCGTCACCCACGGCCAAAAGACCTTCAACGGCGTAGCCTTGCTGTCGAAACTGCCGTTCGACGAGACCAAATCGGGCCTTGCCGGCGATGACGAGGACGCCCACGCCCGGTTCCTCGAGGGGGTCGTCACCCTGAAACACGGCGTGATGCGCATCGCCTGCCTCTATCTGCCCAATGGAAACCCGCCGGACACGGACAAATATCCCTATAAACTCAAATGGATGTCGCGGCTTCTTGAATACTCGAAGGAGCGACTGAAGACGGAAGAGCCGCTGGTGCTCGCAGGCGACTTCAATGTCATTCCTGCGGCGGCTGATGTCTACAACCCCGCCGCCTGGGCCAATGACGCGCTGTTCAAGCCGGAGACCCGGGAGGCCTTTCAATCCCTCCTCGGCCTCGGGCTGACGGACGCGCTGCGCGCCGTCACCGACGCGCCGGGCCAGTACACGTTCTGGGACTATCAGGCCGGTGCCTGGCAGAAGAACTGGGGCATCCGGATCGACCACCTCCTGCTGTCGCCGCAGGCCAGCGACCGCCTGACCAATGTCGGCGTGGACAGTTACGTGCGCGCCTGGGAGAAGCCCTCGGACCACGTACCGGTCTGGGCGGATTTCGATTTCGAGAAGGCGTAGCCGTCGTCGGGTTACGGAGGCGGGCATGGAGATTCGCGGTGCACGGCCGGAAGACGCGGTGGCGGCCTGCGATGTTCTGCGCCAATCGATATCCCAATTATGTGTCGCCGATCATCGCAACGACCCCGCAATTCTGGATGCGTGGCTGAGCAACAAGAAACCGGAAATCGTGGCCGCATGGGCCAACGCGCCCGGCAACACGCTGCTTGTCGCCGTCGAGGGCGAAGCCATCCTGGCGGTGGGGTCCGTGACCGACGCGGGCGAGATCACGCTGAATTATGTCGCTCCGGCTGCGCGCTTTCGCGGCGTCAGCCGGGCCTTGCTGCGGGCGCTGGAGGCGAGAGCTGTGGAGCGCGGCAACGCCCGTTGCACGCTGACCAGCACCGAAACGGCGCATCGCTTCTATCAGTCGGCGGGCTATGTCGATGACGGGGTGCCGAAAAGGAAGTTCGGCACCGCGTCTAGTTATCCGATGTCCAAGCGGATTGGCGCTTCACAGCTCTAAGGTCACCCAGGGCGGAAGGCCGAGTTCAGCAGAATCGCAGGGTAGGCAAAGCGTAGCGTGCCCACCATTCACACTAACGATTCAGAGAGATGGTGGGCACGGCGCAAGTGCGCCTTTGCCCACCCTACAAATCCCCTACGCAGAAGGACTCAGTCCTTCTTGCCCTGCACCCAGTGCTCGAGCATCTGCAGCGCCATGGCGCGGTCGTCGTCGTTCGCCTTGGCGATCGCCCGGTTGTAGCTTTCCCTGATCCAGGCTTCGTCGGGCGCGGCGCTGTCGCGCGCAAGCGTCAGCCACATCAATCCGCGGGCGCGTTGCGGCGGCATCCGGTCGCCGTTGAACAGCATCTGGCCGAGCATCGCCTGCGCCTGGTGCTGGCCCTTCTGGGCCGCAAGGCCGAGCCAGCGCGCGCCGTAGCGGAAATCATCCCGCGAAGCATCCGGGGTCTTCAGATAGAGCCGCGCCAGATCGTATTGCGCGTCGGCGTTGCCGAAATAGGACGCGGCATAGGAGAACATCTCCCGCGCCCGGTCGGTGTCGACCTTGATCTTGGAATTGGGAATGCCGTTGAGGTAGTAGCGGCCCAGCGCCACGAAGGCGTTGGCGACGATCGTCGCCTGCGGCGCCGACGGGCTGTCCTCGGCGTGCTGATTGGCGATGCGGCTGAAATATTCGAAGGCGCGCAGGTCGTCCTGGATGACGCCGTCGCCATTGGCGTACATCCGGCCAAGCTTCCACTGCGCCACGGGATGGCCGCCTTCGGCCGCGTATTGCAGCGAATTCAGCGAGGTCTCGGCAGGCGCCGTCGCGGTCGGCGACGCTGCGGCGGCCTTCTTCAGGGCCTGGGCATTGAGGGCTTGGGCGGCAGGCTGGGTAATCCCCGGAAGTACGGCATCCGGCTTGGCCGGCGCACCGTCAAACGCGAATCCGGAACCCGCCACCGGCGCGGCCCCTAACATCAACGCAAGAATGATACGCCTAGATGTCCGCATAACACTGTCTTTCGTGCGCACCGCCCGGATGGGTCACAGCCCCAGCCACCGCCGGCCCAACCTGCTGGGCATATTTCCACAGCGCACCTGACGTGTGGTTAGTCTCTCGAGCCTTCCATTTGGTTTTACGTTCGGAGAGCTCGGCGTCGGTCAATTTTACGTTAAGAGTCCCGACGTCGGCGTCGATCTCGATAATGTCACCATCCTGCAACAGGGCGATCGGGCCGCCCACGGCCGCCTCCGGCCCGACATGGCCGATGCAGAACCCGCGGGTGGCGCCCGAGAACCGGCCGTCGGTAATGAGGGCAACCTTGCCGCCCATCCCCTGCCCGGTCAGCGCCGCCGTGGTGGAGAGCATTTCCCGCATTCCGGGACCGCCGCGCGGCCCCTCGTAGCGGATCACGATGACCTCGCCCTCTTTGTAGGTCTTCTTCTGCACCAACTCGAAAGCGTCTTCCTCCCGATCGAAGCAGCGGGCAGGACCAGTAAATTTCAGCTTCGACATACCCGCGACCTTCACGATCGCACCCTCCGGCGCGAGATTACCCTTCAGGCCGACCACACCGCCTGTGACGGTGATCGGCTTGTCGGCGGACCGCACGACATCCTGGTGCGGATTCCACTTCACGCTCTTGAGGTTTTCGGCGATCGTCCGGCCCGTGACGGTAATGCAATCTCCGTGCAGGAAGCCATTGTCGAGCAGCGTCTTCATCAGAAGCGGTATGCCACCAACTTCAAACATGTCTTTGGCAACATAACGGCCCCCCGGCTTCAAATCCGCGACATATGGTGTCTTTTTGAAGATTTCGGCCACGTCGAATAAGTCAAACTTGATACCGCACTCGTGCGCGATGGCCGGCAGGTGCAGCGCAGCATTGGTCGATCCGCCGGACGCCGCAACGACCGCCGCGGCGTTCTCCAGCGCGCGGCGGGTGACGATGTCGCGCGGCCGGATATTGGCCGAGATCAGCTCCAGAACCTTCTCGCCGGCGGCGGTGCAAAAGGCGTCGCGGATCTCGTAAGGCGCAGGGGCGCCGGCGGAATATGGCAGCGCCAGCCCGATCGCCTCGGACACCGTCGCCATGGTGTTGGCGGTGAATTGTGCGCCGCACGCGCCGGCGGACGGGCAAGCCACCCGCTCGATTTCGTCCAGGTCGGCATCCGACATTTCGCCGACCGAGTGCCTGCCGACGGCCTCGAACATGTCCTGCACCGTGACCTGCTGGCCACGGAAATTGCCGGGCAGGATCGAGCCGCCATAAATGAAGATCGAGGGCACGTTGAGCCGGACCATCGCCATCATCATGCCCGGCAGCGACTTGTCGCAGCCGGCAAGCCCCACCAGCGCGTCATAGGCATGGCCGCGGACGGTGAGTTCGACCGAATCGGCGATGCATTCGCGGGACGGCAGCGACGAGCGCATGCCGTCATGGCCCATCGCGATGCCGTCGGTGACGGTGATGGTGCAGAATTCGCGCGGGGTGCCGCCGGCGGCCGCAACGCCCTTCTTGACCGCCTGCGCCTGGCGCATCAGCGAGATATTGCAGGGAGCGGCCTCGTTCCAGCACGACGCCACGCCGACGAAGGGCTGGTGGATCTGCTGGGTGGTCAACCCCATCGCGTAGAGATAGGACCGATGGGGCGCCCGCTCCGGCCCCTCCGTCACGTGACGGCTCGGCAACCTCTTCTTGATGTCGGTCTTGGCGTCCATCCGCGAACCTGTTTCCCCAGCCATCTCTTCAACGGTTCGGGGAAAGAAGCGGTTCCCTTCGCGTTCGCGAGCACTGCGGCCATCAGCAACGATTAGAATGATTTCACGGAGGGGTGTGGCTAAAAAGCGGCGCAAGCAAGAACCGGGGGTGAGAACAGCCAAATGTTCGACTACTGTTGCGACCACGCAACAATCGTGGCGCCGCGGCAACCATTTTCAATGCTTATCGAGGCGGCAGCCACTCGCATTCTCCGACTGGAAAATAGCAGAGTGCCATTGTTGCCTGACAACTCACAACCTGAAGGCGATCATTCGGATGATTGCTCCGCTGTTCCGCGTACACGCAGGAATCGGCGAACACCAACCGCCGCCGAATCACGCGCGATGGGACGACACGAATTCGCGGCCGCAAACTCTTCGATCACCCGGTGGCGATCACGCAGACAACTGCAAGTTACAGCGTCTGACATCAAACGTGTTCGAGGGGGGATCGCGTCATTTTTGTGCAGCCGGCACTTTCTGCGCGCGTTTTCGTCACGCGACGACAAAACCCCGGACACAGCGAGTGCGCGCGGTCGTGAAGCGGCCCCCGCAGCCTTCGCTCATATCGCTATATAGAACAATGCCGTACGCGATCTATCGCAGACAGTTTGATTGCTGCCGCAAATGTGCCGATGCATTGAGACACAAATCGAACTGCTGCCTTACGCGACACAATAGTGCCCCTGCCTCGCGCAAATCCGCCGCGCGCTCGTCCAGCCGCGGACCCGTTTGGCTGTCTTCTTCCTCAGCGCGGGTGAGGAGTCACGCTTCACGTCTTGCCCGCGCGCATCACCAAGATTCCCAAGACTCGGTGGTAGTCGTTTGTAGTCCGTGAGGCCTGAGTAAGAGGTTTACTAATGGCACGATTCAATCTGAACAGCTTCCTCAACAATGACCGCTTCGAGGATTTCTTCGCCCAGTTTACGGGCGCCAGTTCCGGCCATGATCACCTGAACGGGACGACGGCTGGCAACGTCTTGTTCTCCGGCGGCAGCGCCGACACGATCGCCGGCATGGCAGGCAACGACACGCTCAACTCCGGCTCCGGCGATGACAAGGTCTGGGGCGGTTCGGGCAACGACCAGCTAACCGGCGGCTCCGGCGCCGATCTTCTGGTCGGCGGCTTCGGCGCCGACCGGCTGGATGGCGGCACCGGCAACGACGTGTTGCTCAGCCGGGCGGACGCCGGTGAGATGGTTGCTGCGCAGGACGGCACGACGCAGATATTCGCGGACGAAACGGCCGCGTTCAAAGCGGTCAACGATACGCTCACCGGCGGCCGCGGCGCCGACACCTTCCGCTTCGAACTCCAGGTTAACGCCAAGGACGAGATCGTCGCCAAGCACGTTAATGACGACGGCACGATCGACTGGGTTGGCGTCACCGGCGAGAACAACGCCACCCACGACCACTGGGTGGACGGCTTCGGCAACGACGTGATCCGCGACTTCAACCGTAGCCAGGGCGACAAGATCGAAATCTCGGCACATACCGGAGAGGTCAAGTCCATCGAGTACAAGGACAGCAATGGCGACGGCAAGAACGACTACAGCGTGATCACCGTCATCAGCCAGCAAGGCAATGCCGGAGCCCATGACGAGGATCTGCTCGGCACGATCACCGTCTACGGCAACCTGGTGAAGGCAAGCGACATCACCACCGACCAGACCGTGTATGGCGCCTATGAGAAGGTCGACTCGCTCGCCGCGGGCGTGCATTTCCAGCTGGAGGATGACGGCGTGCTGCCCAATGGCGGAACCGACGGCGGCCACCACAACGAACTGACGGCAATGGCGAACATGGCCATTCACGCGTAAGGCGAACGAGCGTTCAACTCGCTTGCTGACACTATCACCTTGCAAGGGCCGGCTTCCGGCCCTTGCATTCGTGCAAGAATTTCTCTTCCTGATTGCACTTCCCGCCAGCGGTCCTCATGGCGTCTCAGTCTCGTCCTTTGACTCTCCACGCCGTGCTGATAGTTTCGCTTTGGGAACCTTCTGTGAAGAACGCATCGCGCAAACGGATGATTGGCATCGGGGTGGCATGGCTTGCCGCCTACGCGCTTGTTTTGAATGTCATTCTTTCGAGCGTGCTGCATGCGGCGGCGCTGTCTCCTTTGACTTTGGCTGCCGGACACATCGTTTGCGCCAATAGCGCTGATATCAGCGTGGTCCGGGACGACGCAGGAAGGAGCGATAAGCGGGCATCCGTGCACTGCCCGCTTTGCGTTGGCAGCCATTCTGCCGCTGCCTTGCCTCCGCCCCCGTTCCCGGTACTCGTCGAGCGCGCGCCGTCGCAAACGCTGTCGGTGGTAGCTTCCGCTGACGTATTCGTTGCACTCGCACAATTCTCCGATCATCAAGCCCGTGGACCTCCCAGCCTGATCTGACGAACGCTCTTCGTACCTATCGTCATTTCAGTTTTGGTGGAGTTTCACCGATGTTGCCCGCATCCACGCGGCGCCGCAGCCTTTTGCTCGCGTCCGCCGCCGCTTTCCTTTCCGTTCCTGCCGCTGCCCAAACAAGTCCGCAATCCCTGCCGCCCGTCACAGTTGATGCGCCTCAACAGAAGCGGACGGCTGCCGCTCGCCCGGCCCAACCCGCGATCCGCCGCGCCGCGCCTCAGGCTGCTCGGCGAACTGCCCCGACGCCGCAGGTGAACACGAGCGCGCCGACGGCAACCGGCCTGGAGACACCGCCGGGCGGCAGCCTGACCGTCCCGGGCATCGCGCAGGCGCGTGCCATCATCGACCGCATACCAGGAGGCGTCGCTTTGGTGCCGGATACGGCGTTCAAGAACGGGCCTGCGAATACGATCAGGGACGTCCTCGGCTGGGTGCCGGGCGTCATAACGCAGCCCAAGTCGAACATCGACAACCGGGTGTCGATCCGCGGCTCCGGTCTGTCGCGCAACTTCGGCAACCGCGGCATTAATGTTTACATGGACGGCATCCCGATCAACACGGCTGACGGCCTGTTCGATCTCTTCGAGATCGATCCGACCGCCTACCGCTATGTCGAAGTCTACAAGGGCGCCAACGGGCTGCGCTACGGCGCCAACTCGCTGGGTGGCGCGATCAATTTCGTCACGCCGACCGGGCGCGATGCTTCGCCGTTCGGCGCGCGCGTCGACATCGGTTCGTTCGGCTTTTGCGCGGCGCGGCCAGCACCGGCGGCGTGGCGGGCCTGCCGACTAGTTCGTCGCAGGTTCGGCACAACGCGAGGACGGATATCGAGAGCACAGCAACGGCAATATCGAGCGCGGCAGCGCGAACCTCGGCTATCGCTTCTCAGCGGATGTCGAGACGCGCTTCTACGTGAACGCGAACACGTGGCGCCAGCGCTTGCCCGGCGAGTTGACCAAGAGCGCGGCGTTGACCTCGCCACGGACCGCGGATCCCGAGTTCGTGCGGCAAGACCAGCAGCGCAACATCAACTCGCTGACGTCTCGCCAACAAGACCACGCTGCGCTTCGGGCCAGACGACGCTGGTCGACTTCGGCGTCTTCGCGTCGATCGCCACGTGGACCATCCGATCTATCAGTACCTCGACTACTACCGTTCGGGACTACGGCGGGTTCGTCCGCGCGACCGACGAGCGGATGATCGGCGGCTTCCGCAACCGCCTCATCGCCGGCGTCAATATTCACAACGGCACGATCGACTACGAGGAGTATGAGAATCTGACTGGCGCCGTGAAAGGTCGCGCTGCTGTCGCCACGCTATGGAAGATCGCAGAACCATTCGGCCTATGCGGAGAACAGCTTCTACATACTGCCGGACGTTGCTCTCGTTGCCGGCACGCAGTTCCTGCATGCGGTAGGGACGGCGCGACCGCTTCGTCGACGATGCGCGTTCGCTCCATGGGACACGCAGCCAGATGACCGGGGCGCCGCGAGCTCAACCTTTGGAGCCCGAAGATCGGAACGCTCTGGGATGTCGATCCCACCTGGCAGGTGTTTGGCAATATCTCCCGCAGCGCCGAGGTGCCGACCTTTGACGTGAACTCGTTCACGTCGCCGGTAAGCACGAACGTCGATGCCCAGACCGCGACCACCTACGAGATCGGCACGCGCGGCCGCAGGCCCGACTTCACATGGGACTCTCGCTCTACCGCGCTGAGATCAGCAATGAGTTGCAGTGCCTCACGACGGGGCCGTTCAGTCTCTGCGCCGTCGTGAACGCGGACCGCACCGTGCATCAGGGCGTCGAGGCCGGGCTCGGGGTCGCGTTCCTCAAATCGGTCTTCGACCGGGAGGACCGCTTCTGGTTCAACCTCGCCTACACCTACAGCGACTTCTTCTTCGACGGCGATGCGCTCTACGGGCAACAACCGCTGCCCGGCGTGCCGCCGCACTGCTCCGCGCCGAGGTGCTCTACAAGCATCCGAACGGCTTCTACGCCGGTCCTAACGTCGAGTGGATGCCGCAGTCGTTCTTCGCCGACAACGCCAACAGCCTCACGGTCGACCCGTACGCGCTGTTGAACTTCAAGATCGGCTACGAGCGGGCGACACCGGCTGGTCCGGCTACCTGGAAGGACGAAATCTTTTCGACGACGCGCTACATCTCGACCACGATCACGGCCGAAATCGCCACCGCCACATCGGCCCTCTTCAACCCGGGATACGGCCGCGCGATCTACAGCGGCTTGCGATACCGGATGTGAGGTCCGGTCATGATGAAAGCTGCCATTGTCGGTGCCCGGGCGCGCGCGCCCGCGACACAGTTCACCGCGCAGCGTTGAAGCGAGTGTGATCTCCCCGCTCGCAGAATTTCGTGGAGGTGATCCGTGTGAAGTTGCGAACGGCGGGCACGTGTGCGCGCCGCCACGCCGGGAACTATTTGGGTTCCATCCGCCTCATTTTGCGCGCGTTTGTGCGCTGACGTGACAATTGCATTCGATCGTTGTGGCATCTTTCGAACTGTTCAGGGCCACACGCATCATGCGACCTCTTGGTTTGCGACGGTGTTTGTGACGTTGGTTTCGCAGGGGGACCATGGAATGAACCGGTGCTTACGCTCGCTGTCTTGTTTTTTCACGGTAGCTGGGCTCGCCCTCTTCTCGACGGATGCGAGCGCGCGGACCAGCCACAAGCCGCAACACGCCCAGAAGGCGCACGAAGCGACCAAGAAGTCCCAGGTGGCGAAAGAGGCTCGCCCCCATCGCAGCGCTACGTCCGGAAAAAATCGGCACGCCAAGCACGCTTCCGAACAGCGCAAGTCGAAGCGGTCGAAGGCTTCGCCCGCTCCCGGGGAGGCCGTCACTCCGCTGACGGGCGATCTTGCGCTGGTGAAGGAAGCCATCGATCTCGCGCGCAAGGCAAAGACCCAAGAGGCGACGGACATCAGGAACAAGATTACGGACCCGGCGGCGCAGAAGCTCGTCGAGTGGTACATCCTGCGTCATCCGGAAACGATCGCGCCTTTCAGCCGCTACGCGGCTTTCATCGCCGCCAATCCGGAATGGCCGAGTGCGCCGTTGTTGCGCCGGCGCGCAGAGGCGCGGCTGTGGGAGCAGCGTATCGATGCGGCGACGGTTCGCGGTTTCATCGGCGATCGGCCCGCCAGTGCCAAGGGCAAGTTGGCGCTGGCGCGCGTGCTGCTGGCAGAGGGCGATCGAGACGGCGCGGCCAGGCTGGCGCGCGACGCATGGCGATCGGACGAATTGTCGGAGCGTCTGGAGACCGAAGCGTCCGAGACGTTCCGCGACCTTCTCACTCGCGATGACCACCGTGCGCGCATGGACAGGCGCATCGGCGCCAAGGACCTCACCGGCGCGAAGCGCGCCGCGCAGCGCCTTGGTGGCGACGAGCTTGCGATCGTGAAGGCCTGTGCGGCGGTCAGGGGAAAAGCGGACAAGGCGAAGGATACGCTCGACGATGTCGCAGTCGAGGCACGGCAGGATCTCGGCTACACCCTTTGCCGTATCCAGTGGATGCTCGCCAAGGACCGGATCGACGATGCGGCCCGCCTGATGGTGGCGGCCTCGCCGGAGACGATGGCGCTGCAGGACACCGATCAATGGTGGCGCGAGCGGCGCTCGCTCGCCCGCAAGCTGCTCGATCAGGGCAAGTTCCAGACGGCCTACGATGTGATCCGTCCCGCCGCGCTGCCGGCCAATGAATACTACCGGTCCGACTTGCACTTCATGTGCGGCTGGATCGCGCTGCGCTACCTCGACGACCCCGCCACTGCGGCCCGGCATTTCGCCCGCATCGATGAGGGACAGGTCGATCCGACCGTGCTGGCGCGCGCGAACTACTGGCGCGGACGCGCGGCCGAAGCCCTTGGCCAGGCGGATGCGATGCGTGTGAGCTATGAAGCGGCTGCCCGCTACCCGACCGCCTATTACGGGCAGCTCGCGCGCGCCAGGCTTGGCCTTGACCGGATCGAACTGCGTGCGCCGTCGCCCGTTCTCGCGTCCGTCGATGCTTCGGCCACGGACGAACGCGTGCGCGCCGCCGACATGCTCTACGAGATCGGCGAGCGCGATGTTGTGCTCTATTTTGCCGCCGATCTCGGCGAACAAAGCTCCGACGTGGCCCTGCTCGAAGCGCTCGGCGAGCTCACCGGCCGCCGCAACGACGCCCGCGCGATGCTGCAGGTCGGAAAGCCCTCGCTCGGCCGCGGACTGCCGCTTGACCATTACGCCTTTCCCACCATCGGGATTCCGCCGCACCGCCAGGTCGCTCCCGAAATCGAACGCAGCATGATCTATTCGGTGGCGCGCACGGAGAGCGCGTTCGACCAGCGCGACAAGTCTGCGGCAAATGCGGTCGGCCTGATGCAGGTGACGCCAGAAGCGGGACGCGATACCGCAAAACGCTTCAAGGTCAGCTATGACTGGGACCGGATGGTTTCCGACCCGGTCTACAACACGCAAATGGGCGCCGCCGAGCTCAGCGCGCTGCTATCGGAATACAAGGGCAATCACATCATGACCTTTGCCGGCTACAATGCCGGCAGGGGCCGTGTGCGGGACTGGGTCAAGGCGTACGGCGATCCGCGCGACCCCAAGGTCGACCCGGTCGACTGGGTCGAGCGCATTCCGCTGTCGGAGACGCGCAACTACGTCCAGCGCGTGATCGAGAACCTGGCAGTCTACCGCGCCCGGTTTGACAGCGGGACCGCGGTGGCGTCGAAGACCGACCAGCATGTCATTACGCAGGAGGTGAATGCGGCAGCTCCGAAGGGCTCGCAGTGAGCGGACCTGAATAACAGATTGGCGCAGCGCGTAACCTACCGCGTCACGGCGAATACACGGCGGGTTGGGCCTTCCGCCTTCGAGCCGCGCCACGTCCGCCGACCAGAAGCGCCGGCTTACGGAGGTGACATCACT
>CAWBRL010000012.1:0-108146 GCA_963791165.1 uncultured Alphaproteobacteria bacterium
CGCCGCCGCGTCAATGTAGCCCGCTGTGACCGCCACGTTCTTAATCCCGCGCTGGCGTGCCACCCTTGCAACGTCCACGGCATATTCGAGGAAGACGACGGGGTCATTATAGGTGTAGGCGATGGACGCGAGCCCGTGGCAATCGCGGCCTCGACAATATCTTCCGGCGAGGCTGCGTCCTGGAGCCGGTCGAGTTCTCGCGCTTTGGAGATATCCCAGTTCTGGCAGAATTTGCAGGTCAGGTTGCACCCGGCGGTACCGAACGACAACACGGGAGTTCCGGGCAGATAGTGGTTCAGTGGCTTCTTCTCTATTGGATCGACACAGAACCCCGAGGAGCGGCCGTACGTCGTGAGCACGATCCGGTCGTCCTTCCGGCCACGCACGAAGCACAGGCCGCGCTGGCCTTCGTTAAGCTTGCAATAGCGCGGGCAAACATCGCACTGGATACGCCCGTCTTCGAGCCGGTGCCAGTAGCGGCCAGGAACGCCTTCCAAACGCTCGGGCTCGGTCATGGAATTCGTCGTGTGGATCGCTGGGCAGACCTCAGCTTGTTGTCAACGGGCGTGACGGAGAGTTGCCACGATATCGAGCCGGCCCGCTTAAAAAGGCACGAACGCCCGTGGACGTCGGCTCATCTTATTCCTGATCGGCGGAGATGGTAAGCCGGTCCGCCAACAATCTCGGCCGCTGAGCTCCAAGAGTGCTCCCGCCGCTGCAGCATTGTTACCCTCCACGTGGGCGATGCCCACTCTGGCCAGTGGCGCAGGCCTTCGTTCTTGGAAGCCAGGCGACAGCCCGCGGGCCGGACCCGGCGAGGGGTGGGGGACGTTTGAGTCCGTCGGCTCGCCGATGTCCTATCGCGGCCGCGGGCCGACCAGGCGCCGGGGGGCGGCTTTTTTGTCAGCAGTCTGGGACGTCGCCCTCCATCCTCAACGAGTTGTTTGCCCGCGTCAGCTCCAGACAGCCATGGATGCCGGTTACTGACGCTACAAAATCGGAGGACGCTTGCGTGGCGGCGGTGAAATTGGAGTCGGTTCCTTTCAGGTGTTATCGGTGGCAAAATCGCAGTCTAGCAGAGTAACCTCAATGGCTGCGCCCATCGACGGGCGATTGCGTGGGGGAACGGTCAGCGGAAATAGTCTTATGGCAGGCGAACTCAAAATAGGAAGCACCGGTGCGACTGGCCAACGGAACGGAGGAAAATCGTCCAATATAATTCCGCTATCTGCAATGCCGCGCCGTGCGCTTGGCCGGACAGCGCTTCAGGTTTCGGTTCTGGGATTCGGAACGGCGCCGCTTGGTGATCTCTACGCGCAATTGGACGACGCCACGGCTATAGCCGCGGCAGAGCGGGCATTCGAGCTGGGCATCAACCTTCTGGACACTTCCCCGCTCTATGGCCGCGGCCTGGCCGAACACCGCTGCGGGACGGCGATCAGGCGCGTGCCGCGCCACGAAATTGTAGTCTGTACCAAGGTGGGTCGCTGGATGGACCCGTTTCACGTGCCAGTGGACGGCTCCGGCTTTGTCGGTGGGCAGCGGCACCGTGCAGTGGTCGATTATTCCTATGACGGCACCATGCGTTCGGTGGAACAGTCGCTGTTGCGGCTGGGTACCGACCGGCTAGACCTGCTCTTGATCCACGACGTCGATGTCTGGACCCATGGCGTCGATGCGATCGAGGACAGGTTTCGCGAAGCGATGGCTGGCGCCTATGTGGCGCTCGACCGGCTTCGCGGAGAGGGCGTGGTCGCGGGTATCGGGATCGGCGTGAACGAGGCTGAGATGTGCGTGCGCTTCGCGCAAGCCGGATCGTTCGACACCATGCTGCTCGCCGGACGCTATTCGCTGCTGGAGCAACCGGCGTTGGCGCACTTCCTTCCGCTGGCCGAGCGACAGGGAATCGGCGTGCTGCTCGGCGGCGTGTTCAATTCAGGCATTCTGGCGACCGGCGCAGTTCAAGGCGCGAAATACAACTATCGGGACGCGCCACCTCACATCCTGGCAGGGGTGGCCGATATCCAGCGCGTCTGTGATGCCCATGGCGTTGCCTTGCCAACCGCTGCGCTGCATTTCGCCCTTGGCCATCCGGCTGTGGTCAGCGTGGTGCTGGGGGCGCAAACCCCGCAGGAGGTTGAGCGCAACGTCGCCGCACTCTCCAGTCAGGTGCCGTCAGCGCTTTGGACCGATCTGAAGGCGCAGCATCTGCTCGATACGGAGGCGCCCGTTCCGTCATCGGTGATCCGCTGATGCGAATCGATGCGCATCATCATCTGTGGACTCTCTCCCGTGGCGACTATGGCTGGCTGACGCCCGAGCTGGCACCGATCTATCGTGACTTTCGGCTCTCGGATCTGGCGCCGCACCTCGCCGCCGCTGTTATCGAGGGAACTGTCCTGGTGCAGGCCGCGCCGACCGAGGCCGAGACGATGTTTCTGCTCGATGTCGCTGCTAACACAGAAACGGTGCGCGGCGTGGTCGGCTGGACGGAATTCAATGCAACCGACGGCGTCGCACGCATCGATGCGCTGGCGGCGCGGAACCTTCTGGTGGGACTGCGGCCGATGGTTCAGGACATCGCCGACGACGATTGGTTGCTTGGTCCGGCATTGACGCCCCTGCTGGTGGCGATGGTTAGAACTGGCCTGGTATTCGATGCGCTGGTGCTGCCGCGCCATTTGCCGAAGCTCCTGGAAGTAGTCGGCAGACATCCCGATCTGACATTTGTACTCGACCATTGCGGCAAGCCGCAGCTCGCGACCGGCGAGATTGCGATCTGGCAACGCGATGTCGCATTGTTGGCCGAACACCCTAACATCGTCTGCAAACTGTCGGGATTGGTTACAGAGGCTGCGCCGGACTGGCAGATTGCAGATCTGCGCCAGGCGGTGGATCACGTCCGTGCGTGCTTCGGGCCACAACGTCTGCTGTGGGGAAGCGACTGGCCAGTCGTCAATCTCGCGGGAGGTTATGCAAAATGGTTCGCTGCCGCTGAAACCTTGCTGGCTGATCTGTCACCTGACGAAAAGGCCGACGTCTTCGGCGGCAATGCGGCGCGCATCTATCTCTCAAGCCGAGGACGACGAACATTTGAAGACGGTTTACTCCGTCCTCTCGGCCGCCCCGAGGATTGACGCGCCGACGAGGTGTCGCAGCTGCTATCCGGCCTTGATGTATTTCCGCCAGTTGTGCGCTTCCCGGAAGCCCAGCACCTCGCGCGCCTTCTTGTTCGACAGCGGTGCCTCGTACTCGCCGAGTTCGCGGGTGATCGGGACGTTGGGGAAATAGCGGCTCAGCACTTCGCGGGTGGGAATGTTGGCGGTGACGGTGTCGTTGACAGCGTTGAAGACCTGAAAGCCGAGCCCGTCCTTCTGGATCGCCAGATGCACAATCTCGCCGAGGTCGCGGGCGTCGATATAGCCCCAGGCATTGCGCCTTCGCGACGGCAGATTGGCCAGGAAGCCGGGAAACATGTCGTATTCATGCGGCTCAATGACGTTCGCGATCCGCAGCGCATAGACGTCGATGCCGTAGCGCATGGCGAAGGCGCGCGCGGTCTTTTCATTCACGACCTTGGAAAGCCCGTAAGAGTCCATGGGATCGGTGTCGTAGTCCTCCTCGAGCGGGAAGCTCCTGAAATCCTTCTCGCCTTCGGCAAAACAGACACCGTAGGTGGTCTCGCTGGAGGCGATCACTATCTTGCGGACGCCGAGTTTTGCCGCGGCCTCGATGACGTTGTAGGTGCTGATCGTGTTGACGCGAAACGTCTCGTTATCTGGCTCGATCAGTACCCGCGGTATCGCGGCAAAATGCACGACGGCGTCCGGCGCGGCCGGCGACCTGCCGGCTTCAAAACGGTCAAAGCCGAAATGCGTGGTCAGGGCGTTGAAGGCCTGGCCGCTGTGCGTCAGATCGGCGATCAGGGTACTGATGCCGGGATGATCGAACGGCTTGAGATCGACATTGAGAAGGTCGTAGCCCTTGCTCTTCAGATGCGGCAGGACGTGCCTGCCGGCCTTGCCGGTTCCCCCGGTGAATACCACGCGCTTGCCTGTCATTTTCTTTTTCCGTCCGTCTTTGATCGAATGGTAGAGACGTACTGTTATCCGGCCGCGCTCATGCCGGCGACCGGAAATTCCGGATCCGGTCGAAGGCCACGGCAATGATGATGAATGTGCCGATAAAGGTACCCTGCCAGAACGCGCTGATGCCCAACAGGCCGAGACTGTTGCGAATCACCTCGATCAGCGCCGAACCGATCAGGGCGCCGAAGGCGGTGCCAATTCCACCGGCGAGATTGGCGCCGCCGATCACTGCCGCGGCGATCACCTGCAGTTCCATGCCCGACCCGAGATTGGTGGTGACGGCGCCGAGCCAGCCCGTCTCGATCACACCGGCGATGCCGGCCGAGAGCGCGGAAATCATGTAGACGGCCACCTTGGTGCGTCGCACCGGCACGCCCGTCACGATCGCGGCATGCTCGTTGCCGCCGATCGCGAAGACGTAGCGGCCAAACCGGGTGAAGTGCAGCACAAGACCGGTCAGCAGCGTCAGCGCGAGCATGTAAATTACGGGGTTGGCGATCCCGAACAGCAAGGCGCCGCCACCAAGAAACAAGAGCTTGTCGTGATCCGGACCGAACTGGAACACCACGGTGTTGTTGGACGCGACCATCGCGAGACTCCGCGCGATCGACAGCATGCCGAGCGTGACCACAAATGGGGGGATACCCAGATACGCGATCAGCACGCCGTTGATCGCACCGATCAGCAACGCCGTTCCGAGCGAGGCGGCGATGCCGACCTCGATGCTGTAGCCGGCATGCATCACGACCGCGAGGATCATGCTGCACAGGCACAGCACCGAGCCGACCGACAGATCGATGCCGCCGGTGATGATCACGATCGTCATCCCGAGCGCAATGATCGCGACGAAGGTGAAGTTGCGGGCGACGTTGTAAATGTTGTTCGAGGTCGCAAACGAGTTGGTCGCAAACGACAGGAAGATGCAGGCTAGGATGACTGCCACCGAGACCCAGAAGGCCTGTCGCGAGGTCAGCCAGGTGAGCAGCGGGAATCTTGCGCGCTTGATGTTGTCGTCGAACTGAATTTCCATCCATGAAACTTTCGGTTACCAGCAAGCTCCAGACACCTCACTATGCGTATTCGATGGCCCCGGTGATCAGTCCCGTCACTTCCTCCGGCGAACTGGCGGCGACATCCTTGTCGGCGACCTTGCGGCCGCGGCGCAATACCACGACGCGATCGGCAATGCTGAACACATCCGGCATGCGATGGCTGATGAACACGATCGCGATGCCGCGATCGCGAAGCCGTCGCATGAGATTAAGGACCTCGGCGACCTGTCGCACCGAGATCGCCGCGGTCGGTTCGTCCATCAGGACGATCTTGGCGTCGGCAATCCGGGTTCGGGCAATGGCTACCGCCTGTCGCTGTCCGCCGGACATCTGCCTGACCAGATCGCGCGGCCGGGTTTCGGATCGCAGCTCGGCGAAGATCTGTCCGGCCCGGCGATACATCGCGGCATAGTCGAGAATTTTGAACGGGCCGACGCCTTTGCGGATCTCGCGGCCGAGGAAAACATTGGCGGCAGCGCTGAGATTGTCGCAGAGCGCGAGATCCTGATGCACGATCTCGATGCCCTGCCGGCGGGCTTCGATCGGCCGGTGCATGGACAAATCCTGGCCGTCCATCTGCATCGTCCCATGCGTGGGACGAAAATTTCCGGCGACAATCTTGACGAGGGTGGACTTGCCGGCCCCGTTGTCACCCATCAGTCCCACGATCCGGCCGGGCTCGAGCGACAGTGAAACGTCGTTGAGGGCATGGATGGCGCCGAAATGCTTCGAAACATTTTTCAGTTCGAGAAGGGCCATTCCGGATTCACCTTGCGCGGACGCGTTGCCGGGATGCGCGCCTTGTCCTTGAAAAGACGTGAACGGGCATTGAATTACAGGGATTGTGGTCAGTCAATGATCTCGGCGGAATCGACGCCGCACCCTCGCGAAAAGACATCTTGCATGTGATGCAGCGCACCAAGCAAAGCCTGGTCATATTTCTCAGCACATATCCGTTGACTCATCAGGCGTCCGAATTATCCTTGTCAATCGCTGATTGTGGCTATCGCAATTGGACTCTGTCGTCACTGCGGATCACACTCGAGGACAAGCTCGAAATAGTGCGGATGCTAGGGACCTGATAGCCACCCCCTCACATCAAGCGGTTTCCTTGCCCTCGTGAAGTTTTGAATCAGACGAAACTTCGGCAAAACGGGCGAATAAACGTCCGCTGCAACACGTGGGAGGGACAAATGAACAAGGCACTATTGGCGTTGGTCGCTGCGGCGATGAGCGTGTCGGCCGGACCGGCCATGGCTCAGAAGAAGCAGCTCGTCATCGTCGTCAAAGGCCTCGACAATCCGTTCTTTGAGGCCATTCATCAGGGCTGCGAGAAGTGGAACAAGGAAAACGCCAGTTCCCCCTATCATTGCTTCTACACGGGCCCTGCCTCGACCTCGGACGAGGCGGGCGAGGCCCAGATCGTCCAGGACATGCTGGGCAAGTCCGACACCGTGGCGATTGCGATCTCGCCTTCAAACGCGCCATTGATCGCCAACGCGATCAGGGCCGCCAAGCCCAAAATTCCCGTCATGACGCTCGACGCCGACCTCAAAAAGGAAGACGCCGCGCTTCGCAAGACCTATCTCGGCACCGACAATTACCTGATGGGCTTTCGGCTCGGCGAATATTTGAAGAAGGCAAAGCCGAACGGCGGCACGGTCTGCCTGATCGAGGGCAATGCCGCCGCAGACAACATTCTGCGTCGTGCCTCCGGAACGCGCGATGCCTTGTCCGGCAAGAAGGATCTGGACAAACTCAAGGGCGAAGGCGGCTGGACCGAGATCGCAGGTTGCCCTGTCTTCACCAATGACGACGGGCCGCGGGGCGTGCAGGCCATGTCGGACATCCTCACCGCCAATCCGAAACTCGATGCGTTCGTGATCGAGGGCGGATGGCCGCTGTTCGGCGCACCGCAACCCTATCGTCAACTCACGGATCAGTACAAGGCGCAGATCGCCAGCAAGTCGCTGGTGATCGTCGCCGCTGATACCATCGGCGATGAAGTCGCGATCGCCAAGGAAGGTCGCGTCGAAGCGCTGGTCGGTCAGCGGCCGTTCGAGATGGGTTACAAGGCGCCGTCGGTCATGATCGATCTGATCGAGGGCAAGAAGGTGGATGACCCGGTATTTACCGGCCTCGACGAATGCACGAGGGAGACAGCGGATACGTGCATTCAGAAATAACCGCGGATCCCGTTCAGGGATCGAGCACGGTCACGGGGTTCGCATGATGGAGAGGGAGGCGCGCGGCGCCTCCTTATTTTTTCATTTGATTCCAGACGGCCGGATATCCCACGTCAAGACAGCCTCACCCGCAGCTCGGGACGGCCGATGGCACTGACGCAGAGAATGAACGTGCGGCCATGCATCGGATCTGCCGTCCCGGCTTGCGCCATCCATTCCTTCCTAGGCGGAGGTGACAAGCAGCTGGTCGAATTATGGCGGACGAAGGCCGGACCATCCCGGCAGCTTCGCCGGCGCGCGGATGGGACGGGACGACCGCTTCTGGCGCATAGCGGCCGTTCCTAAGCTACGGGATGCCTATTTTTTTTCGTTTTAAGTGTGGCCTAGCTCAGATAGTCCGCCCGCTCTGTCTGGCGGCACCCGCCTTGACTGCCGTCAAGACGATGATCGTCGTTGTCGGCCTCGAACCGGCTCCACGACCGCGATCATGACAGTCCTGGCCATGTGTCACCGGTTTACCTCTGGCGCTACCGAAGCGGGGTCGCAGCCCGCTTCATACCAGCCGCGTGTTGCTTTCACGATGTGGACGACCGACAGCATCACTGGTACCTCAACGAGGACGCCAACGACTGTCGCGAGCGCCGCGCCGGAATCTAGACCAAAAAGACTGATGGCGGCGGCGACCGCAAGTTCGAAGAAGTTGCTGGCGCCGATCAGGGCGGCGGGAGCGGCCACACACCATGCAACCCCGAACCGGCGGCTGAGCCAGTAGGCGAGACCCGCGTTGAAATAGACCTGGATCAGGATCGGCACCGCAAGGATCGCGATGACCATCGGCTGCCTGATGATCTGTTCGCCTTGGAATCCGAACAGCAAGACTAGCGTTGCGAGCAGCGCGACCAGCGAGATGGGCTGCAGCATCCGCATGGTTCGCTCGAACGCGCCGGCGCGCAGAAGCGCCGCCCGCCATAGCTGTGCCACGACCACCGGCACAACGATGTAGAGGACCACGGAGAGAAGCAGCGTGGCCCAGGGGACGGTGATCGACGCCACACCGAGGAGCAGGCCGACCAGAGGCGCGAATAAAAAGACCATGATGACGTCGTTCAACGCGACCTGGCTGAGAGTGTAGAGCGGTTCGCCCTCGCAAAGGTTGGACCAGACGAACACCATCGCCGTGCAGGGCGCCGCAGCCAGCAGAATCAGGCCGGCGATGTAGGAGGGGATCTGCGCGGACGGTAGCATCGGCGCGAAGAGGTGACCGATGAAGATCGATGCGAGCAGCGCCATCGAGAACGGCTTGACCGCCCAGTTGATGAACAGTGTGACCCCGACGCCGCGCCAGTGCTCGCGCACCTGGCCTAGCGAGCCGAAGTCGATCTTGAGTAGCATCGGCACGATCATGAGCCAGATCAGCACGGCCACCGGCAGATTGACCTTCGCCACCTCCGCGCCGACGACCACGCCGAAGAAGCCCGGCATGACGTGCCCGAGCGCGACGCCGGCGACGATGCAAAGCGCGACCCAGAGTGTGAGGTAGCGTTCGAAGATGCTCATCACGCCACGTCCGGACGGGCGTCGGTGGAGCCCTCGCTGCGCCCGATCTCGCGGAGCCTGGCGCCGAGCGCGAGCTTGTCGATGCCGTCGACAGGGAGGGCGCAGAACGCCGCTATCCGGTTCTTGAGGTACCGGAACGCGGTCAGGAAGGCCGCTTGCTTCTGGAGATCTCCTCCGCCGACGTGGGAGGGATCCTCGATGCCCCAGTGCGCCGTGATCGGGTGGCCCGGCCAGACCGGGCAGCTTTCGCCGGCGGCGCTGTCGCAGACGGTGAAAACGAAGTCCATGAGCGGAGCGCCGGACCCGGCGAACTCCAGCCAGCTTTTCGAGCGCATGCCGTCGACCGGGTAGTCCAGGCTTTCCAGGACGTGCAGCGCGAAGGGATTGACCTGTCCGCTCGGCGTGCTGCCGGCCGAGAACGAACGGAAGCGGCCGGCGCCGTCCTTGCGCAGGATGGACTCGGCCAGGATCGAGCGTGCCGAGTTGCCGGTGCAAAGGAAGAGGACGTTGTAGACGCGCTCAGGCACGGGACTTCTCCTTTTTGGACTTGGGCGGACAACAGGGCGCCAGGCTCTCGATCAAGGGAGCGCAGATTTCCGGACGGCCGCCGCAGCAGTCCTGCAGCAGGAAGAGCGCGACCTTCTGGAATTCAGCAAGGTTGGCGCGATAGACGATCGACCGGCTGTGCCGCTGCGCGGTCACCAGACCCGCTCGCGACAGGATCGTGAGATGCGAGGAAAGAGTATTCTGAGGAACCTCGAGAAGGCGCGCGAGATCCCCGGCGGCGACGCCGTCAGGCTCTTGCTTTACCAGGGTGCGGAACGCTTGTAGCCGCGTGGGCTGGGCGAGCGCGGCGAGCGAGAGAATGGCTTGTTCATCTTCCATATATCGAGATATGCAGATATATTACTTCTTGTCAAGTGCTCCTGTACTTCGGAGATTCTAGAAATATCGTTTGATTTGCGAGCCGAAAGGGATGATGATCCGGATATGAAGATCGACGACGCAGCGGCCCGCCTCGAAGCCCTCGGAAATCCGACGAGGCTCAAGATATACCGTGCCTTGGTCCGCGCCGGCCAGGCCGGCATGCCGGTCGGCCGTCTGCAGGACAAGCTGAAGGTCGCGCCGTCGACGCTCTCTCATCACATCAAGTCGTTGGTTTCCGTCGGCTTGGTCGCCCAGGTACGCGAAATCGACGACGCTCGTCTGCCACGCCAACTACGACACCATGCAGGGGCTGGTGGACTTCCTGGTCGCCGAGTGCTGCGCCGACGAAGCCTGCGGCGAGACGAAGTCCGCGGCCTGATTTTTTGGAACCACAAGTTCGATAATTCTAGAACCATAGGAGAAACGCAGTGGACAAGAAAGTCGCCATCATCGGGGCCGGTCCTGTGGGCCTGGCCGCCGCCGCGCACGTGCTGGAGCGCGGCATGACGCCGATCGTGCTGGAGGCCGGTCCGGAAGCCGGCTACTCCATACGGCAGTGGCAGCACGTGCAGTTGTTTTCGCCGTGGGAATACAACGTCGACAAGGCAGCGGCGCGGCTGCTCGCGCCGACGGGATGGAATTCGCCTGACCCGCAGATGTATCCGACCGGCGCCGAACTTCTCGAACGCTACATCGAGCCGCTGGCCACCAAGACATCGTTGCGCGACGTGATCCGGACGAACAGCCGGGTGACCGCCGTCGGGTCGAGCCGGCTTTGATAAGGCCAAGACCAAGGGACGCGAGTCCGCGCCCTTCGAGATCCGATTTCAGAATGGCAAAGGTCCGGAGACGCTGCACGCCGACGCCGTGATCGACGCTTCAGGCACGTGGGCCTCGCCCAATCCCGCAGGCGCCGGCGGCCTGGCCGCGATCGGCGAGCGCGAGGCCGCAGCGCGGATTTCGTATGGCATGCCCGATGTCCTCGGGAAGGAACGTGACCGTTTCGCCGGCAAGACCGTCGCGGTCCTAGGGGCCGGTCACTCGGCCATCGGTACCCTGACGGACCTGACTACGTTGGCGCAGCAGGTACCGGGTACTCGCCCGATCTGGCTACTGCGTGGAACAGACCCCGCCAAGGCCTTTGGCGGCGGGGCCAACGACAAACTGTCGGCCCGCGGCGAGCTCGGCGCGCACTTTGCGTCTCTCGTCGGATCCGGTCAGGTGCAGGTCGAAGCTGGCTTTTCCGTCGCCGCCATCTCGCAAACTGACGGGCGGCTCCGGATCGCGAACTCGTCCGCCTGCTGCGGACGCAGCATCGTCGCCGACGAGCTGGTGGTCGCGACCGGCTTCCGACCGGACCACTCCTTCCTGAGCGAGGTCCGGCTGCGGCTCGATCCGGCGATCGAAGCGCCCGTTGCGCTCGCGCCGCTGATCGATCCGAACGAGCATTCCTGCGGCACGGTGCGCCCGCACGGCGCGCGCGAACTGGTGCAGGACGATCCGGGCTTCTACCTGGCCGGCATCAAGAGTTACGGCCGTGCGCCGACCTTTCTGATGCTCACCGGCTACGAACAGGTCCGCTCTATCGCGGCTGACATCGCCGGCGACAAGGAGGCGGCAGCGCGTGTCGAATTAGAGCTTCCGGAAACCGGCGTCTGCTCGCGCGGCGGCGTGGAAACCGGCGCTGCGGCCGGGTGCTGCGGTGGCCCGCCCAGAGAGGACGTATCAGCGTGCTGCGCGGCGGATGAGACGGCGAAGCAGACAAGTGCCGGCGGTTGCGGGTGCTCATGAAGCAGGCCGGCCCGTCACGATGAGGCGGATGGGTACGATCATCGCACTCGGGACGGCGCAGACGATCGCGTGGGCTTCCAGCTACTACATGCCGGCGATACTTGCGGCACCCATCGCGCGCGACCTCGGCGTAACTTCGACCGTCGTGTTCGGGAGTTTGTCGGGTGCGCTGGTTATTGCGGGGCTCATCGGACCGCGTGTCGGCCACGCCATCGACACGTTCGGGGGGCGGGGCCTGCTCGCCACGTCCAACCTGGTCTTCGCTGTCGGATTGCTGCTGCTCTCCGCCGCCGCCGGCCCACGCCTTCTCATTGCGGCCTGGATAGCCCTCGGGCTCGGAATGGGTCTGGGTCTCTACGAAGCCGCCTTCGCCACCTTGACCCGCATCTACGGCAGTGCGGCGCGGCGGCCCATCACCGGGATCACGTTGATCGCGGGCTTCGCCAGCACGGTGGGCTGGCCACTCACTTCGTGGCTCGATGCGCATTTCGGCTGGAGGATCGCATGTCAGATCTGGGCCGGAATCCATATCGTTCTCGCGCTCCCGCTCAACCTCGCGCTTCCTCGGGCGGCGAACCCGGTGGCGGAGCAACACGGCGACGAAGCCCAAGTGGCCGGCGGCCAATCCGAGAGCTTCCAGATGGCTGCCGTGGCGTACGTTTTCGCGGCCACCGGTTTTGTAAGCTCGGGAATGTCCGCCATCATGCCGGCGCTTCTGGTGCTATTGGGCGCCACGCCCTCCGCGGCCTTGTTCGCCGGAATGCTGATCGGGCCGTCGCAGGTCGGTGCGCGAATTCTCGAGGCTGGCTGGCTAACCAAGTTTCATCCGTTGCTCTCGGCGCGATTGGCGACGCTCACCAATCCTGTTGGAGTGGTTTCGCTCGCGATCGGCGGGCCTGCATTCTCCCCGCTCTTTGCCGTCTTCTATGGGGCGGGCAATGGGATACTCACGATCGCGCGCGGGACTTTGCCGCTCGCGCTGTTCGGACCACGCGGGTTCGGGCGGAGGGTCGGAATGATCTCTCTGCCTGCGCGCGCAGCGGGAGCGTGCGCGCCGCTCGCGATAGGGATGATGTTCGAGACCATCGGGGTGGGAGCACTCTGGATCTGCGCGGGTCTCTCGCTTTCGGCGTTTGCGGCCCTGATGCTACTTCGGGCGGAGTGAGTGCTTGATGGTTTCTGAATCAAAGGGGAAGGGTGCCATTCGGAGTCTTCATGGTTGGCCGCTGATCGCTGCGATGTGTGCGGGGCAGGTCGGCAACCTGCTGCCGCATGTGACCCTCTCGGCAATCTTGGCCCAGCATCTGATGCCGGCTTGGGGATTGAGTGCCGCCGAGGGCGGTCTGATGGCGAGCGGCTACGCGTTCGGCTACATGCTCGCGGTGCCGGTGCTCGCGACGCTTACCGACCGCATCGACGCGCGCGTCGTGCTCCTGTGCGGTTCGATCGTGAGCGGACTGGCGACGATTGCCTTCGGCCTTTTCGCGCAAGGGTTCTGGTCCGCCACCGCGATTTGGTCACTTGCCGGTATTGGCTTCGCCGGCGCCTATATGCCCGGCCTGAAAGCGCTGACAGATCGGCTGCCGGCCGGCGACACGTCGCGGGCAGTCACGCTCTACACGTCCAGCTTCTCCTTCGGGGTTGGCTTTTCATTCCTGATCGCGCAACTCGCCGCCGATCACTGGGGTTGGCGGCCAGCATTTTTTATAACCGGGATCGGTCCCATTGCCATGGTGATCGCCGGCCTGTTCATGGAAGAGCGCCGTCCTGACAAAAGAACCGGGCCGCTTCTCGACTTCAAACCCGTCTTCGCCAATCGCGAGGCTCTCGGCTACATTCTCGGCTACGGAGCGCATTGCTTCGAACTCTACGGCGTCCGTACTTGGCTCGTCGGATTCTGGATCTTTGTCGTCGGTCATCAGGACGGTCCATCGTGGCTCACGCCTGTCGCCGTGAGTTTCGTGTTCGCGGTGATATCGATGCCGGCCAGTATCGTCGGCAACGAGGCCGCGCTCCGGTTCGGGCGCCACCGCGCGATCACCGTCGTCATGATCGCCTCTGCTTGCATTGCTCTGATGCTTGGTCTGAATGCCAGCGGGCCCGCATGGCTGCTTGCGACCATGCTGTTCTTGTACGGTCTGAGCGTTCCCGCAGACTCCGGCGCCCTGACGGCGGGTATGGCAGCGTCCGCTACCGCGGGGCACCGCGGCGCGACCATGGCCCTTCATTCGACGGTAGGCTTCGGCCTATCGGCGCTTGGCGCTTGGGGGACGGGAGTTGCGCTCGACCTTGGAGGAGGTCCCCAGTCGGCAGGCGGGTGGTTTCTGGCCTTTACCGTGCTGGCGGTCGGGATCTCATTGGGACCCATCGCGCTCTGGTGGTCGCGGTCTGCCCCGCTTGTGCGGGTCAAGTAAGCCTTTACGAACGGGAAGTTTGTCGCGCGTATCGGTCGCGGCCGCCGCGGCGGGACGATAGGTGAACAGCCTCGTCGACGACAGGTGACAGCTTTTGGCGCAAAGCGGCCATTCGCCCAGAGGACGTCGTCCGAAAAGCGCGCCAACATGCCACATGCCACATCGATGTTATTCAATCGTCTCGCCAGCTTTGCGCGGCCAGGATTCGGCGAGAGCTGATCTATGCGAAGAACCTGCCGCGCAACTCGCCGGCAAGCTGCTGGCGGGGAATTGCGGATGATCTGCGGCGGCGGATGGCAAAATAAGAACGCCTCTTCCTCGCGCCGCTACTATTGCAGGAGAATCGGCAGATTGAGCGGGCCGCGGAAACCGAATCCGTGCCAGCGCACGCCCGCGGGATCAGGCAAGGTCATGTTGGGGAAGCGCTCGAACAGCATGGGCAGCAGGATCGCGCCAACGGTTCGACGCGACAGGTGCGCGCCGGCGCAGTGATGCGGGCCGTTGCCAAAGGCCTGGTGAGGATTCGGCTCACGCAGCCCGTAATAGTTTTCGCCATCGTCAAAGACGTCCTCGTCTCGATTGGCCGACGCCTGGATCGTCATCACGGTGTCGCCTTTCGGGATGAAGCAGCCGCGGATCTCCGTGTCCTCCATAACGAGCCGTGAACTCGCCTGGATCGGCGCCACCCACCGCACTCCTTCCTCGAAGGCGGAGCGCCATTTGTCGCCTGCGCGCACGGCGTCAAGCTGATCCGGATTGGTGAGCAGGCCGTAGAGGATCGTCAGCACGGCGTCGCGCGGCTCGTTGATGCCGCCGCCGATCGCGATCTTCACATTGGCGATCATCTGGCTTTCCGGAATCGGATTCTTCGCGTTCACCATGAAGGAGAGCGCTGAGGAATCCGGTTCGGCCCGCACGCGTTCGGCGTTGGCGCGAATACATTTGTCCATTTCCGCATTGGCGATGTCGGTCGCATCGAAAGGCCCCGGCGTCCAGCCGAAATTGCCGGCGCCGTCGATCAGCGTCTGCGACCATCGCTGCATGTCTTCATCGTTCGCGTCAGGAATGCCCATCGCATGCGCCAGAATCCGCGCGGCAAGTGGTCCTGCGAGACCGGGAAAGAGATCGACCACCTCACCGCGCGGCAGCCGGTCAAGATACGCCGCGGCCAGTTTCGCATACAGCGGCGCCCAGACGGATTCGATCGTCTTCGGCATCAGGGCCGGCATCATCGCCATGCGTTCGGTCCGGTGCTCGTCGTGGTCCTTGCGCATCAGCGTATGCGCGAGAAAGGCGCGCTTCATGGGCGTGTTCGGGTCGTCAGAGCTGAATAGCGCCGCGTTGTCCTTCACGTATTTGGTGTCGGCGGCCTTCGTGAGGAAGGTGCGGCCCACGGATTTGACCCGTAATACGGGCGCTTCGCGTCTCAGGCGCCGGTAGATCGGATAGGGATCGCGCGTGAGCTCTTCGATCGTGATGGTCTCGTCCAGGGGGGCCAGGCACGCGGTCGGCATGGGGTGATCCTGTTGGTTGTTGGCCAGTATGTGCCGAGGTGGAGCATATTGGCAGGCGAGAAACAGCGCAATGCGGCGCCGCGCACCGGCAGGCGCGAAGCCGGCACGCTCCTCCGCCGCGCCGGAACCGAATGAGAGAATCAAGACCAAGCCTGATTATACCAAGCGAACAGCTGCCATCGACAGGGACAGTCGCGCGCCGTGAAGGTAATGCATGCGAGCGACGACAAGCCTGCTACTTGCAACGCACGGCCCGACCATCGCTTCACTTTGACCCTGCGTCACTCAATTCCGGACCCCAGTAGCGGCATTCCCTCGGTCGTTCAGAATATCTCGACCGTACCAAAAGATTGGGGGATTGGCTGCCTTTGGCGCAAAGCGGATCTTTTTCGTAAATCCCATCCCGCGCCGAGAATCCGCCTACTGTCCGTCCACGGAGAAGGCGAGCAGCACGTTGCCGGGTGCTGTACCGTAATTTGTGTAGCCTGAGTTGGCGTAGAGGGTTCCCCCAGCGATCACCGGTCCCGGCCCATCAAGCGAGCCGCCATGCGCCGACACACCGTTTACGGTCGCGTAGTCCTGCATGGTGTCGACGTCCCAGATGATCTCGCCGTTCTTGGCGGCATAGGCCCGCAGGTGGCCGTCCAGTCCGCCGGAAAACACCACACCAGGAATCGCGGTCACCGCAGCCGACTGCGCAGGGCTGCATCCCGGCCGATCTCCGCAGCCCGGATGCGCCGCGTGCCAGACGATCTCGCCCGTCGCCTGGTTCATCGCATATAGCCCGCCGCCCTGGCTCGGATCGAGCTTCATGGTCGTCCCAAAGATCGATTTCTGAGCGCCGGCGGTGGCCGGCGGCACGGCCTTCATCCCGACATCCGACACCGCGACATAGACGTTCGCATCGTCCGCAGCGGAGCCCCATTGCACGCCGCCGAGCGTGCTGCCGAGCCCCACCCGGCGTTGCCAGAGGATGGCGCCATCGCGATCCGGATCGAGCGCGTGCACCATGCCGGATTTCTGGCCGGCTATGAGCGCACGACGTCCGTCAGGTAGATCGACCAGGATCGGAGAGGAGCCGAAATCGAAATCGGGACCCTTGGTGCCGGGGCAGTTAGAGCGATACTGGCCGCTGCACGCCACGTTGTAGGAATCACCCTCGGTCATCTGCCGCGACCATGCGAGCCGTCCGGTGGCGAGATCGAAGGCCACAAACGCGTCGGAGGTCGTGGAGGCCGGGTCCAGATAACTATCCCCCGTCGTCGCGTAGATCCGGTTTGCCTTGAGGTCGATGGTCGGCGACGACCAGATCGCACCGCCAGAGGGTCCGAAGAGCTGGACACCGATCTCATTCAGGCGGACTGGCTGGGCCGGCGCGCTAACATAGCCGCGCCACAATACCTCGCCGGTCCGGGCGTCGAGCGCCGCAATCAGGCCGCGGAAGGTGCAGCAAGAGTAGCGTGGATCGATCGCCAATACCTCTTCAACAGAGGAGACTGGTACGTAAAGCACGTTATTGGCCAATGTCGGTGCGCCAGTGATCACGGCTCCCGCATGCGCATCGACTCGTCTCTTCCACAGCAGCCTCCCGCTTTCGGCATCGAGGGCATAAGCGTCACCGCGTTGATCGCCAAAATAAGCGGTCGTGCCGCGCTCATCCTCGCCGATGGTGATCGCGGTACGTACGCCGAAGCCGGCATCGAACACCCAGCGCTGGCAGCCAAGTCCGGCATCCAGCGCATAGACCTTGCCCCCCGCACTGCCCACGAAGACTCGGCCGCCCCAGACCGTTGGCTGCGCATAGGCCTTGGTATCGCCAGGAAAGCCGAACGCCCATTTCAGCTTCAGGCGCGGAACATTGTCCGGCGAAAGCTGGGCCATGGCAGCGGGTTGAAACCGGTGTTGCGCGATGTCGACGCCCCAGCCGTTCCAGCGTGGCAATGAAGCATCCGCAAGCGCGGGGCCCCGCTCACCGCACTTGGAATCCGGCAGAGGCTGCTGCTCCAGCGAAGCCCCGACTAGATAGCGAACGATGTCCTGAATTTCGCCTTGGCTCAGGTCGCGCCCCTGCTGGCTCATCATTCCGAACATCAGGGCAAAGCTCATCCGCTCGGGCCTGAATTGCCGCAGCGCGTTGGTGTCAGGCGCGCGTGCCACGCCACCCTCGTGGCACGATGCGCAGCGCGTGCGGTAGAGCGCTTCGCCTCGCGAACTCAGCGCCTCTTCCGCCCGATCCGGGAGAACGCCAGTGAGCAATATGCCCGCTCCAAGCAGGAGGCGCGCGGCCAGAGTACATCCAGAGCGGTGCGTGGGCGTACTCGTCATTCTCGCCTCCTCGCATAGCTGAAGCGCGCTTCGATCAATCCCGCGCGGCCGTCAACGCCTAGCACGAAAAAACAACCAAAGCGAACCTCTAGGATCCAGGATTGACGATGGCGATCATCTCGCGATACGCGTCCTGTCACGGGCCGCTGGCGCCGAATAGTGAGCGACGGATCGTAGCCACAAAATTCGCCGTGATCTCACCCAAATGCCGATCCCGATTGGCCGCTTCTGGCGGGCGCAAAGCGGCCGTTGAACAGATGCCCAATTCTTCAACTATTTGTTGTCCCGCAGCGCCCAACACTTACTGTCGACACATCGCAATTTGTTGGGCTGCCCGGCCGAGGGCAAAACGGGCTTTTCAGTAGGGTAGTTGCTGGCGCAAAGCGGCGGTAAATGCAGGATGCCCGGTCGATTCATCGACTACAGAACTTTATCCGCCTATCGGATTGAAAATGGCGCCTCCAGCGCGAGGGCGCGCGATACGCACATCCCGTTCCTTCATATCACGCAAGGCGACGTACATCATCGCCGTCATCAGCGCGTCGTTGAAGGCGTCGTGTTGGGCGAGCGGCGGTATGCCGAGATCCTTGAGCATCGAAGCGAAAGAGAGATCGACGACCGTATTGGCCGGTGCGTCACCATACTTGCGCTCGTAGTAGAGCTTGGAAATCTCGACACGTCGGTTGGGTAGCTCGATCTCAATGTAAGGGAGGACGTATTTGTCGAGCATTGCAATGTCGAAATCGACGTAATATCCGACCAGTGGACGTCCACCGATGAAATGAAGCAAGCTGGGCAGCACCTTCCTGATAAACGGACTCTGTGCAACATCGGTTTGACGCAGGCGATGAACCTTGATCCCCTCGGCTCGCATGCCGGCATCGGGGCGAACAGTCGCTTCGAAACGCTCACTGGTCAGGATTCGGTTTCCACGGATCTTGATCGCGGCAATGCTGATGATGTCGTCGGTCCGTACATTAAGGCCGGTTGTCTCGCAATCGATCGCGACGACCTCGTCAACGGGACCTGGCTTGAACAGGAATCGATATGACTGATCTCCGATCGAGGCCTGATGGAAAAGGCGTTTGATCGCGCGGGGGATCACGTCAGAACATGCCGAGATTGAAGTGGTGTCGAATGATCCCGCGAAACTGTTTGACCACCTGAAAAGCGTCACGCAGCAGATCGCGTTCCATACTGGAAAGGGATGACGGTCGTACCAGCGTGCCCGAGCTGCCGGCCGATGCAGCCAGTTGCTCGTCTAGCCTGAGCGTCAGCAGGAAACGAAACGTCTGGCTCAACTCGCGGGCGAAGTACGCCTGCAGGACACCGATCTCGCTCAGCCGCGCGATACGCTTGTCGGTCGCCGTTTCCAATAGTCCATGCTCGATCGCGAGACTGCGAATGCCGTGAACGATCGGAAAGATACCACCCTTCTTAAGGTCCAACGCGTCGCCTTTGCCCTCGGATGTGACCAGATTGTTGAACAGCCCGATCGGCGTTGCGAAGGCGTCCACGGCACGCGCGAAATGAGCCAGGTAGACTTGCTCGCCACGGATCATATCGATCAATGCTGTCTTGGCTGTCGTCAGCAACTGCGCGTCGCCGGCAACGGCGCGGGCATCGTAGAAGATTGCCACGTTCATGTGCGCGGCTTCGTCGGGCAAGGCGACCCAGTGGCGGAAATCCTTCAGATAGTCGGAGAGCGGCTTTGACCAGACTGGATTGCGCACCATCACGTTGCCCGGGCAGGGTGGAAAGCCGAAGTCCCCTAGCGCACCGGAGAAATCGGATCGGAATGCATCCAGCGCCGCCTTGTCGACGAGGTCGGCCAGGACCAATCCGTTGTCCTGATCAGTGCGCACGGTCTGCTCACCGCGACCTTCGCTGCCCATGACGATGAGGCAGCCGCTGCTCCGGATCTCGGCGGGTGCGACCATTTCGAACAATCGGGAGAACAGGCGACCATTGAGGTCGGAGATGACTTCGCCAACGATCTCGACCTTGACGCCCTGGCGGCGCAGTGTGCGGACCTGTGCCGCGGTTTCTCGCGCGGCAATGGCCAAGTCCTCCTGGCTCGATGCGCGATCGATGCGACCTGCGACGACCTGGGCGCTGCCCGCCAGGAACCCCAGCAGGTCGATATCCTCGAGGATGCCGACATAGCGTTTGCCGTCATGCACCGCGACGCGACGCTTGTTGTGTTTGGTCATCAGCAGAAGCGCCGTTGATACGAAATCATCCGGCCGCAGTGTCACGACGTCGAAATGCGCGAACTCGCGCACCGGCGTTTCGATCGGCTGGCGTCGGAGCACTACGGCTTTGGAGAGGTTCATGCCGGTGATGATACCGATGCGGTCCCCGTCGCGAACGAACAGGGCGTTGCTGTCGATCTCACGCATCAAGTGGCCGGCGGCTTCGATGGCATCGCTGGCGTCGATGAAGACCGGGGGATGCAAAAACAGCTCGGAGACCCGCGCGCGCATCAACGAGCCGTAGCGCCGCTCCTCTTCGTCGCGGACAAGCTCATCCAGCTTATGAGAAATCTCACGGTAGAAGAACGAGGCAAACCGCGGATTGCTCTGGATCAAGCCAAGGGTCACGCCCTTGGAGCAAGTGTAGCACAGCGTCTCCTCACGTGCCACGAATGCGTGGCCGCTTTTGCCGTGGAGGAGGGCGCGGCTGTCGAAACTGTCCTTGGGGCCGAGCAGCGCCAGCAGATCGCTGCCGTCGCGCTCTTCAACGGTGCCCTTGATGACCACGAACAGTGCGCTGGCGGGCGCATTCTGGGCGATGATGGTTTCGCCGGGACGAAAGTAGGTGATATCCAGTGCCGCACGCAGGGTTGAGAGCTCCTGCGATGTCAGGCGGTCGAAAGGCGGGTTGGTGGCATCGAAGGTGTTGGGCATTGACTTCCCCGCCAAATACCGGCGAGCCGTGAATTGGATGGCGGTCGGCCGAAAAACGATCCAGGCGGGTCGGCTATCGCCGCCGCCAAAACGACCATCCCCAACCGTGGCGATGGCCGCGCAGCTCCGGCCCGCCTACGAATTGGCCTTGCGCTTCTCGATCAGATCGTCGACCACGCTGGGATCCGCGAGAGTGGAGGTGTCGCCGAGGCTGCCGAACTCGCTCTCGGCTATCTTGCGCAGGATGCGGCGCATGATCTTCCCCGATCGAGTTCTTCGGCAGGCCGGGCGCGAACTGAATGATGTCCGGCGACGCGATCGGACCGATCTCCTTGCGGACGTGGGCCACCAGTTCCTTGCGCATCGTGTCCGACGGCGCTTTCCCAGCCATCAGGGTCACGTAGGCGTAAATGCCCTGGCCCTTTATGTCGTGGGGATAGCCAACGACGGCGGCCTCCGAAACGCTTTCGTGTGCGACGAGCGCGCTCTCGACCTCCGCCGTACCCATGCGATGGCCCGAGACGTTGATAACGTCGTCGACCCGGCCGGTGATCCAGTAATAACCGTCGCTGTCGCGCCGGCAGCCGTCGCCGGTGAAGTATTTGTTGGGGTAGGTCGAGAAATAGGTTTCTTCGAAACGCTTGTGGTCGCCATAGACCGTACGCATCTGGCCGGGCCACGAATCGGCGATAACCAAGTTACCTTCGCAGGCGCCTTCGAGCACATGACCGGCGGAATCGACGATCTCGGGCTGCAACCCGAAGAAAGGACGTCCGGCCGAGCCGGGCTTCAAGTCCGTCGCGCCAGGCAGCGGTGTAATCAGAATGCCGCCGGTTTCGGTCTGCCACCAAGTGTCAACAATCGGGCACCGTGCGTCACCCACGACGCGGTGATACCATTCCCATGCCTCGGGATTGATTGGCTCGCCGACTGAGCCGAGCAGTTTGAGCGTCTTGCGGCTGGTTCTCTTCACCGGCTCCTCGCCGGCCGCCATGAGCGAGCGGATGGCAGTCGGCGCGGTATAGAAAATATTGACCTTGTGCTTATCAACGACTTCCCAGAAGCGTGAGATCGAGGGATAGGTTGGCACACCTTCGAACATCAAGGTCGTCGCGCCGTTGGCGAGCGGGCCATAGACGATGTAGCTGTGCCCTGTCACCCAGCCGACATCTGCCGTGCACCAGTAGATATCGCCATCGTGATAGTCGAAGACGTACTGATGCGTCATCGAGGCAAATACTAAATAGCCGCCGGTGGAATGCAACACGCCCTTGGGCTTGCCGGTCGAGCCCGACGTGTAGAGGATGAACAACGGATCCTCGGCCTTCATCTCCTGGGCCTTGCATTCGGCCGTAACCTTGGCTGCTTCCTCATGATACCAGAAGTCACGCCCGGAAATCATGTGCACTTGCCCGCCAGTACGCTTGACTACGATCATCGCCGCGACAGTGCCTGGAATCTTGTTGGCGGCCTCGTCGGCGTTGACCTTGAGCGGCACCTTCTTGCCGGCGCGCAGGCCCTCGTCCGCCGTGATCAGGATCCTGGAGTTGCCGCCCTCGATGCGGCCGGCCAGCGCCTCCGGCGAGAAGCCGCCAAAGACGATGGAGTGCACCGCGCCGATCCGGGCACAGGCGAGCATTACGTAGGCGGCCTCGGGAATCATTGGCAGATAGATCGTGACCGTATCACCCTTCTTGACGCCGTGTGCCTTCAACACGTTGGCAAAGCGGCACACTTCATCGTGCAGCTGCCGATAGGTGATGCGTTTGTACTCCGTGGGATCGTCACCTTCCCAAATGATGGCGACCTGGTCGGCGCGCTTGGCCAGGTGGCGATCGATGCAGTTGAGCGAGACATTGGTGGTGCCGTCGCCGAACCATTCGATCGAGACATTGCCGGGCGCAAACGATGTGCGCTTCACCCACGTATAGGGTTTGATCCAATCGATGCGCTTGCCGTGATCACCCCAGAAGCCTTCCGGGTCGCTCACTGACTGGGCGTACATGTCACTATACTTGGTAATGTCGGCATGGGCCTGTGCCGGCCAGGTTTCGGGAACCTTGTAGAGTATTTCCGACATCTTGCGCTCCCTCCGTTTTCGGGACAAAGCCCGTTTGCGATTGCTATCTTAGCTCAAGCGGACGGGCATGACATGCGCCTTGAGTTGCCACGAGTGGCCTTCCGCCTAGAGAGGTTTTAGTGCGTGATAGCGCCGGACGCGCCGATGCCGGTTTGGCTCCGCACATATTGCGCGGCAAACCCGCTACGGTCGGTCTTGCCCCGCACGCTGCGGTCCAGAACCGAGAATAGCCAAATGCCGCCAAATGCAAGCGTGATCGAGAACAGTGCCGGATTATCGAGCGGGATCGGTGCCGACCCCTTGGGATTGCCGAGCGTTGCTTCCCACACCGCCGGTGACAGGATGACGCCGACGACGGCGCTGATCAGCCCGAGGAATCCGCCTATCATCGCTCCCCGCGTAGTCAAGCCCTTCCAGAAGATCGACATGGCCAGCACCGGAAAGTTGCATGATGCGGCGATGGCGAAGGCAAGTCCGACCATAAAGGCGACGTTCTGGTTCTCGAATATAATGCCAAGAATGATCGCCAGCACACCGAGGAACAGGGTTGCTATCTTCGAGACGCGGATTTCGTCCTGCTCGTTGGCCTTCCCTTTCTTGATCACCATGGCGTAGATGTCATGGCTGATTGAGGATGCGCCGGCCAGTGCTAGACCCGACACCACGGCGAGGATGGTTGCGAAGGCCACCGCCGAGATGAAGCCGAGGAATATGTTGCCACCAACTGCGTTGGCTAGATGAATAGCCGCCATGTTCGAGCCGCCCTTGATCGCTGCGATACCGCTCTTGGTCTTCTCGAAAATGCCGGCATCGAGGAACGCCGCATCAGTCGAAACAAGTACGATCGCGCCGAAGCCGATAATGAAGGTGAGGATGTAGAAGTAACCGATGAAACCGGTCGCATAGAAGACCGACTTGCGTGCGGCTTGCGCGTCCTTCACCGTGAAGAAGCGCATCAGGATATGCGGCAACCCTGCCGTACCGAACATCAAAGCGAGGCCGAGCGAAATCGCCGATAGCGGATTGGAGATCAGGCTGCCTGGCTCCATGATCGCGGTGTGCTTTGGGTGCACTTCAGTGGCCTTGGCGAACAGCGCTTCGGGACTGAAGCCGTATTTGTACAAGACCGCACCGGCCATGAATGTCGCACCCATCAACAACAGCACGGCCTTGATAATCTGCACCCAGGTTGTCGCTTTCATGCCGCCGAATGTCACGTAAATCATCATAAGGCCGCCGACCAGAACGACCGCCATCCAGTATTCGAGACCGAACAGCAGCTGGATCAGCTTGCCGGCGCCGACCATCTGCGCGATCAGGTAGAAGGCGACGGTGACCAGCGAGCCGCAAGCCGCCAGAATGCGGATCTCGGTCTGCCCGAGCCGGAACGAGGTGACGTCAGCAAAGGTGAACTTGCCGAGATTGCGCAGCTGCTCGGCGATCAAGAACGTGACGATCGGCCACCCGACGAGCCAGCCGACCGAGTAGATCAGGCCATCGTAACCGGAAGTGTAAACCAGCCCCGAGATGCCGAGGAAAGAAGCCGCCGACATATAATCTCCAGCGATTGCAAGGCCGTTCTGGAAGCCGGTGATACCGCCACCGGCGGAATAGAAATCTGCGGCCGATGCCGTTTGTTTCGCTGCCCAATAGGTGATGCCGAGGGTAAGGCCTACAAAGGCGACGAACATGCCGATGGCAGTCCAATTGATGGCCTGCTTTGTGCCGCCGTCGATGGTCCCAGCCGCAAGCGCGAGAGTAGGCAGGCCAGCCAAAAAAGCCGCCACCAGCACGTAGGAGAGCTTTTTCATAGCGGCTGCCTTTCGACGATTCGACGGATCAGAGCGTCATATTTGGAATTGGCCTTGCTGACATAGATGCCGGTGAGCACGAACGCCGACGCGATCACGAACAGGCCGATCGGAATGCCGATGGTCGTCACGCCCTCTCCGAACCGCATGCCGAGGAATTTGGGTGCGTAGGCGACCAGCAGGATGAAGCCGAAGTAGATGACCAGCATGATCAGCGACAGCGTCCACCCGAGGGAGGAACGTCGCCGCACCAGCTCTTGATAGTTGGGGTCTCGCTGGATCGCTTCGTGGCTTCTTGCTTCCATCTTGGTTCTCCCGGAATTAGCAGACAAAGACTCCGGCAACACGCTCGCGCAAGGAGACAGGATGAACACCGCTAATGGTGTGTTCCGCGGCCGGCGGTAGACGAAACCACCTCACGAACGACGAAAAGTATAGTTTCGGCTGGCCCCGGCAACCCATAGTTAAAGTTCAGGCGGGACCGTTGATGTGGATCAAATCGGGCTTCGATAAATTCAGGCAGTTGAAAAGCGGTGAGGATAAGTGATCGGGTGGGGTGTGAATTCAAACTCGCGGTGCCGAAAAAGCTGTCCCGAATTTGTTTGGCGGGTGCAGCAATGATCGCGCTAGTCTGCTTCGTGCCTGCCCCGCCTCCGTAATCGAAGAGCCGACCGGTCAAACGGCCCCGCCGCGTTGTGCGCGATGTCGCCATGGGACGCGCGAATGAACTGATTGCCACAGGGAGTATCGTCGATGAGATTAGTTATGTTGGGACCGCCAGGTGCGGGAAAAGGTACTCAGGCGACGAAGTTCGCCACGCGTCTTGGCATTCCGCAATTGTCGACCGGGGACATGCTCCGTGAAGCGGTGACCTCGGGCTCGGCGTTGGGACTCCGCGCCAAACACATCATGGAGCGTGGAGAACTTGTGCCGGATGACGTCGTGGTTTCGGTTGTAACCCATCGTATCGGCCAACCGGACACGGCAAACGGCTTCATTCTCGACGGTTTTCCCCGAACGGTGACGCAGGCAGAAGCGCTCGATCAGGAACTGGCAGCTCGGGGGATTAAACTCGACGCGGTCCTTGAGCTTGAGGTCGACAAAGATGCGCTTCTCGATCGTATCAGAGGCCGCGCCGAGGAAGCGGCAAAGAAAGGAGAGCGCATACGCAAAGACGACAACCCCGAGGTTTTCAGGACCCGGCTGGAGGTTTATCGCGCTCAAACCGCCCCGGTTACGCAGTACTACCGGTCACAAGGACTGCTCGGTACTGTCGATGGGTTGCAATCGATCGACGTCGTGACCGAAGAACTCACTGCGGTACTCGCAAAAGCGGCACTTCATCGGATTGGAAACAAAATCTCCGACGTTTCTAGTATTGGCAAACATTCAAGTTGCAATGCTCATCTGTAGTGAAGCCACCGCCAGCCGGAGAGGCCGGACCGATCAAATGGGGCTACCGCCATCGATGTTGGGTTGAGGCCTGACTTGTCGGCAATGGCGGCTTTTGGCGGATATTGTTGCAAAAGTCGAGAATCGAGCGACCCGGAAAATCTCGCGAAAGTTGATCTTTGGACTTCTCCGCAGCTGCGTCGCTTTTCAACGCCACTGCGGAGGCCCGTGATCGATTTTGGATGAAACGATATGGTCCCTCACGTTGCCGCACGTAAAGCGCATCAGCGGCTCTTAGAATTTTCGTTCGCCACCCCAAAAAGACTTTTGCAACAATATCGGCGCAAAGCGGGCATTCGGCGAAGCGCCGGTGTTGGCTAGTGGTGAACCGTGTCGATACACCCTCCGCAGCTTCATCAACTCAATCGGGAAGGTCAGCGATGTTCGTGGATGAACGCTTCCAGCGACTGGCGACATGGCGGCATAATGTTCGAACAAAGTGTGCAATCCAATGACTTGGAGATCCGAGTTTTTTTAAAAGGTCGAAGGCGTTGCGTCTGCGGCGTTCCGTGACCCACGCATCCGGGACACAACATCTGGAAAGCATGCAAAAGAAACCGGCCGGCCTCGCAGTCCAAATAAGGTCAGGGGTACACTGGTGTTGAACCTGCCAGCGATTTCGGGGCGAGATCCACGAGACTTATTACCCTGCAATTCCCGTTCGCCACTCGACGCGTTTGCAAAACCTGGGCCGGCCTGTCAATTAAGGCCCAGATCAAATCTAGTGACCAATCGGAGCGTCCAGATGCGCCTGGACGGGTCCTCCATTTGACTTAGTGACAAACGCAAGCGTCGCACCCGCCGCATTGTCGATCCAACGAAGCCAACCGCCGGGAAGGAACCAGCCGTGACAAAATCGAATGTCGTACTCATAGACAGCCATCCGGGCCGCTCGGCCCAGACCATCGGTATTGCGCGCGAGCTTGGCGCCGATCCGGACCTGATTCACGAGCCGTCGGTCGGCGTGGTCGGCACTAAGGGCGACAGCCAGTGCTACATGGGTGTCGTGGCGAAGGTCGATGCGATCCACGCCAGCCTCAAGAGCCGCGTCGGCAAAGGCGCGGGCCAGATGAAGCTGCGACTGGTCCAACCGGAATACACCATCGCAACGTCGGACGGCATCCGCAACGGTACGCGCGAAATGCGCTACTCGTTGATCGGGCGTGAAGTGACGCACGATGCGCTGTGCGAACATCTGAGCGCCACGGGTCTGGCCGGCACCATCGCCGTCGTTGCCTGCGACAAGCCACCGGTTGGTACGTTGGCCGCGCTGCTTGAGCACAATCAACCCGCGATCATCATGTCTGATGGAGCGATCCATCCAGGCACTGATCCGGAGACCGGCGAGAAACTCGACATCGTCAGCGCCTATCAGGTCGCCGGCCACCCGGACGCCGCCCACCGCCACCACATCGCCTGCCATGCTTGCCCCGGTTACGGCAGCTGCGGCGGCATGTTTACCTACAACACCATGCAGACCTTCATCGGCGTCGTTGGCATGCAGCCGCTGCACATGGTGGCCCCGCCGTCCGACGATCCCCGCCGCCTCAAGGAGTTTCCGGACCAGCTGGTCGGGTACCTCGCGCAAATGATCGCGAAGGGCCTGAAGCCGCGCGACATCGTCGTCCGCGATTCGATCCGCAACGCCGTCATCGTCGCGATGGCGATTGGCGGCTCGACTAACGTCACGCTGCATGCGCCGGAGATCGCGCGTGCCGCAGGCTTCGCGGACTTCTGGAAGGAGGTCATGACGCCGGCTGAGTTCAACCATCTGTCGCAATACGTCGTGCCGGTCCTCACCGACGCCCGCCCGTATGGCAGATATTCGATGGTCGACATCGACGCCGTTGGCGGCGTTCAGGTGATCGTCCGCGAACTGCTGGAGGCAGGGTTGCTCAACGGCGACGTGATGACCTGCACCGGCGAAACGCTGGCCGAGCAGGTGAAGCGTCTCGGCACCAAGTCCGCCGATGGCACGGTGATCTATACCGTCGCCAAGCCCTATAAGCCGACCGGTGGCCTGCGCGTTCTCGGCGGCAATCTGTCGCCGGAATTCTCTGCCATCCTGAAGCTTGCCGGCGTCGAAGGCGGGTTGGAAGACAACCTGTTCCGCGGCAAGGCACGTGTGTTCGAAGGCGAGCAGGGACTGCTTGAGGCGCTCGACAAGGCCCCCGACCGGTTCCAGAACAACGACATGATCATCGTGCGCTACGAGGGACCGAGCGGCGCGCCGGGCATGCCTGAAATGCTCGACCCGACCTCGCGCATCACCACGCTGTGCCGTGAGCGCGGCATTGTGGTGGCGCTGATGACCGACGCGCGGTTCTCTGGCGGATCGGTCGGCCTCGTCATCGGCCATGTCGGCCCTGAAGCTGGTCTTGGCGGACCCATCGCGTTCGTTGAGGACGGTGACGAGATCATCGCGGACCTGAACAAGAACGAGCTCAACTGCACCGCGCTGACAGATCCTGCCGTTCTGAAGGCGCGCAAGGCGGCTTGGGAAAAAGTGGTGGCGGCCAATGGCGGCCTGCACCCGAACTGCGGCGTCGCCGACACCCGCCTGTTACACCGCGCGCGGCTAAGCGCCGTTCCGGCCACCCGCGGTGGCGGCTTGCATCCGAACCGCGAGGTCTGGGTGCGTCACCCACGCGAAGCAACCAGATCAGGCTTTGTGCCGAAGAACAAGCACCGGCCGGAGGCGGAAAAGGCCTTTTAGCTGTCGATGGCGCAGCGCCGTCGGGTTTGTAGAAGATCTCGACCAAATCGTCCGAAAAGATAGCACTCCGAGCGAACCATCCGGCGCGGAGGGCGATATTGAAGAGTCCGTTTTTGGCGCAAAGTGGCCATCCGCCGAAATAGCGACGTCGCCTAAGTGGTGCCAATTGCGGACATCTCGCAGGCTCGCAGGAAAATTAATTAGGAGTTCTTTCCATGATTGATGGGATCAGCGCGGTCACACTGGGCACCCACGAAATGCCGCGAGCTGTCCGGTTCTACCGCTCGCTAGGGTTTGAGGTCCTGCATGGCGGCGATGAGTCGTCATTCACCAGCTTTCGAGCAGGGACGAGCTATCTCAATCTCATCGCCCAGCCTGCCGGGCGGCGCTGGTTCTGGTGGGGCCGGGTAATCTTCTACGTTGCCGATGTTGACGCACTTTACGACCGTGCACTCGCAGCGGGATACCAACCAGCTACCGCGCCCCGCGACGCCGAATGGGGTGAGCGCTTCTTCCATCTGACTGACCCCGACGGCCACGAACTCAGCTTCGCTCGGCCTTTGCTCCCGGTTTCTGTCCAATAACAGCTCGAAGCGGCCTGCCGTTCCAAGAGGCGCTGGGAGAGCGTATGGTGTTCTGATTATCCGCTGAACCTGGGAGGCAATCATGCAGTTCAGGACAATCGGACTACTGTTGCTCGGCGCGATGGCGCTTCCTGCCGCCGGGACCGCACAAACCACCGCCGCTCCACCGGCAATTACACGAACAGTGATCGCCGCAACCAAACTGCCGACCGTCACGGAGGTGCCGCTCCATTTCAAAGCGGTGAGCATCACTCTTCAGCCGGACATGAAGAGCGGCGTCTCGTCGGCCAACGGCATCCTCTACCAGATGTCCGGATCGACCGAGGTCGCGCTCGATGGCGAGGCTAAAACGCTCAACGCCGGCGAGGGGCTGTTTATCGCCGGCGGAAAGACCGCGGCGCTAACGGCGGGCAGGGGAGGGCCGTCAATTTTTCTCCACTTCTTCCTTGTCCCCGCTGTGGACGTGGGTCGGCCTGTTGAGGCGGCACCTGCCGCCGTGACAGAATTATATCGCACAGCGAATCCGATCCCCGACCTGAAGCCAGGCGGTTATGATCTCAATCTCACACAAGTCATATTTCCGGCGCAGATGCCCTCCAACCCGCCACACCATCGGTCAGGAGCGGCTCTGTACTATATTATTTCCGGCACCGGAGCGAATACGGTCGACGGTAAGACGGAAGCACGAGGACCAGGTTCCCTGATCTATGAACCGTACGCTCTCGTGCACCAATGGGGAAACCCAGGCAACGAGCCGTTGATATTCTTGGCCTTCAACATCAATCCGGAAGGTATGGCAGCCGTGCTTCCGGGCGCGCCAGCAAAGAATCAATAGTTAACGGCGAGCGGCCACCGCATCCGGAGCACCGTTCGATTCCACATGAATTGGCGAATTGAATCATGGTGGCAACGACCGATCGGACCGTCACCGTGTTCGGCGGAACCGGCTTTCTCGGCCGCCGCATCGTTCGGCATCTGCGCTCTCACGGATTTCCTGTTCGGACCGCGTCAAGGCATCCGGATCAGGGGCACAGACTGTTTGGTCCCGATGATCCGCAGCTTCAATCCGTAGGAGCCAACATTCACGACGAACGATCAGTCGCGGATGCGCTTGCCGGCGCCTACGGCGTTGTAAATGCGGTTAGCCTTTACGTCGAGCACGGACAGGAGACTTTTCATTCTGTTCACGTCGAGTTTGCCCAACGGGTAGCGGCTCAAGCACTCCGTGCCGGTGTCGATCGACTCATTCACATTTCAGGAATCGGAGCCGATACGGCCTCACAATCACGGTACATCCGAAAGCGCGGCGAAGGCGAACTGGCGGTCCAAGCCGCCTTCGGCGATGCTCTTTTCGTCCGCCCGGCAGTGATGTTCGGACCGGACGATGCGTTTCTCACCGCCATCCTCAGGCTCCTTCGCCAGCTTCCGATCTATCCGATGTTCGGCCGCGGCCTGACCAGATTGCAACCCGCCTATGTGGAGGATGTTGCGGAGGCGATTGGCCGGACCATGCAGCGAGCGGAAACGCCTTCAAAGTTCTTCGAGTTTGGCGGCCCGCGCGTCTACTCCTACGAGGAGTTGCTTGGAGCCATTGCGCACCAAGCTGGACTTGCGCCCCGACTGATTCCAATCCCTTTTGCCGTTTGGCATGCACTCGCATGGGCCTCCGAAATACTCCCAAACCCGCTCCTCACGCGCAATCAAGTGGAACTGATGCAAATCGACACCGTGTCATCGCCGGAGATGCCTGGATTTATTGAACTTGGGATTTCGCCGCACTCGGTCGAGGCAATACTCCAGAAGATGCTCTTGAATTGCAGATGAAAGAGGCTCCTCGGTTAATCCTCTTCAACGGATGACGGGTGCGCGTGCTACATCCCCTGCATTTCAGCCACCTGATGTCCGAGACGGGTTTTCAGAAGTAGGTCCGCGCAGTCGCAGAGTCCGCTTCACTTGGCTACGGCGCAAGCCGGGCAAGTGTGCCGGCTTCCGCGGCGGCAATCGCTTCTGCTGCATCCTCGGGGAGCAGCAGGCGCTCATCCACCAGCCGTGCCGTCGCAGCCTTGACCGCCGCCACATAGGCATCCGACGTGGGATAGAGCTCCTCGATCGATGGGCGCGGATCTGCCGTCGCGATACGTTCTGCGCGCGTTCCCGCGAATGGGAGCGTGGCGCCCATCTGGGTACACAGCGTTTGTCCGCCGTCTGCCCCGGCGATCGGATTCCATCCCGTATAGGTCGCTCGAGGGGCAGCAAGCAGCGGCAGGCGGACGCCGGCCAGCGCATTGCCGTCCGCGCCGGCACGCGGCAAATAGAGCGGGTATTCCCCGCGGATTTTCGGCAACGGCGTGGCCTGCTCGATCGCCTCCGCCCGCGCATATTGTTCGCGATAGCCGAGGCCTGGGATCGGCACCGGATAGACATCACCGGCTGCCACCAGCGTATTCTGCGCCAGCGTCGGGTAGCGGCTCGCAGGCGGCGGCACGCCTTCGGTGATCCACGTGCGCAAATCGGTCAGCAGCGCGCGGAAAGCCGGGCCGCCATACACCGGGTTGAGCGGCAGCGTGCAGCTCGCCCGGCGGGTGACGACGGCGTTCGCGACATTGCCGTGCGGGCCGCCGGCGACCATGTAGAGTCGCACCTCGGGCGGCGGCTCCAGATTGCGCCCGCGCGTGTCGGTGACCAGCAAGCTCGCCTCGGATCCCCAGAACTCGAACTCCGAGTCGACGTGCATGATGCGCGGACAGGTGTTGGTCAGGCTGCAGCGGAGCAACAGCCCGTCGCGGCGGCCGGTGAAGGCATCTTCGGTGACGGCATAGGTGAAGGGGAAACGCAGCACGGGATAGAGCCGGTCGAATTCCGGCCCTGGATTGCGGCCGGGCTCGGCGAAACGATCATTGGTGAAGCTGCGCCGCGCGCCGGGGATGATCGGCATCATCGCCTCGAACACCAGTCGTCCGGCTTCATCCTCGTTCATCCCGTAATAGAGCACGTCGCGAAGCACGCGGCCGGACTGGGAAATGCCGAGCCCGATCGCCCGCGAGATGCCGCTCTGGCCATCGGCCGCGAGCGGATTGGCCGGGCCGCCCTCACGTCGCAGGAAAGCGGTGACGTCACGGATCGCGGCCAGGCCCATGCCGGTCACCTTGGAATCGCGCGCCGTGTAGGTCATTTCGTACAGCGCATCCGGGATCAAGCCGGACGGGCGCCCGATCTCGATCATCATGTCGTCGATGAAGCTGAACTTGAGCTCGGGTGGGTTTTGGCGCAGATCGTCGGCGCGGGCACGCACCGACAATTGCGCGCTGGCCCGGTCCGCGACAGGATAGCTCAGCGTTGCGCGATGCGGATTGGTGGTGTCGCCGAAACTCCACTCTTGGCGCACGGGTCCGGTGACCCCGGCAACGACCGGCACCTGGATGCCCAGTAAGCCCGCGCCCGCGGGCGCATCCGCCTGCCAGCCGGCCCAGACCAGCGTATAGCCATGCGACAGCAGGAAACCGCGGCCTGCGTCGTCAGCCTGATCGAGACGGACGCTTCCCTGGATCGAGCTGTTGTCGAACCAGGCCGATATCAGCCTACGCCCACGGTTTGGGATTTCGAACAGCAGGATGCCGTTCGGATGGGCAGGACGGAGAATGACGACATCGCTGGTGGCCTCCACCATGCCGTCGGCATTGCGCGGCGCCCGGTCGAGATCGGCGATGACGGCGTTGCGGGGATTGGCCGGATCGAGCGCGATCGTTGCACTCGCAGTGATCTTCTCGACTTGGCCGGCGGCCCCGAAGCCGCGGCCTTGCAGGGCCGAGGCTGTGCGTTCGAGGACCTTGAAGCGCGTCACCTCGGCATTGGCAGGCGTGGCAAGCGCAAGGGCAATTAGCCCGCTCAGCAGAGCAGGGTGGCGTACCATGTCGTGTCTCCTCCCAAGGTCGGACGCCGTGAGTAGAGCGTGGCGCGCTCGATGTGGCAAGCCGCACGAACGCAGAGTTCAGAGCGAGCGGCTGCCGCCGGATGGCGAATTGTTGCCGGTGATTGCGCCTGCTTCAGCCGAGAGCAAGACCGCTACGCGTATGGAAGGCGCACCTTAACTACTGCCCATCGTCAGCAGTGGCTCACAATACGACCCTCGCGTGAAGGGCAACTTCTGGCGCGAAGCTGCCGTTGAGACGTGCGCAAATTTGACCTAACTCTTAGCGTTCGTTGGCTGGACTTAGCTCAAACTTCCCCATGATGGATTGGACGCACGCATGATGGACGAGTTCACTACCCAACTCGGGATCACGAACTACGTTCTTTTCATGCAGGACTACGTGGGACCACCCGACTGAGTTGGATCCGAAATACCCCGCCTAGATTCGGCGCGCCGCTGTGCCAATTTAGACCGCACGGCTGTGAGTGGCCTTGGACTGCGCCAGATGCGCATCGAACGCAGAAGCAACGCTGCGGACCAGGAATTCCGCGCCGTCGCTGACGGAGAGCCGGTCATCGGTCATCGTGACGGCGCCGTCGGCGATGAGGCTCTCTATCCGCGACCGATCGACGATAGCCGACTCCGGAGCGCGTCCGTGAATTTGTGCGATCTGCGGAAGGTCGACCGCCATGTCGCACATGATCCGCTCGATGATGTCGGCGCGGAAGCGGTCTTCCCGACTGAATGCGTAGCCCTTGGCAGTGGCGAGCCTGTCCTCGGCAATGTGCGCAAGATAATCGCGGGTCGCCACGACGTTCTGCACGAAACCCTGCGGCATGCGACCGATGGAGCTGGCGCCGAGCCCGATGAGCGTGTCGGCGGAGTCGTCCGTATAGCCCTGGAAATTCCGACGCAGCCTGCCTTCCCGCCTCGCCACGGCGAGGTTGTCGTCGGGGAGGGCGAAGTGATCGAAGCCGATGCGTACGTAGCCGGCATCGACCAGGACTTCCGCGATGGTCTCGGACTGAAGATGCCGCTTGATGCTGTCGGGCAACGTGTCTTCCGCGATCTTGCACTGATGCTTCTTGAACGAGGGGATGTGCGCATAGCCGAACACTGAAATGCGGTCGGGACGAAGCTCCACGCATTTCGTGACGGTGTCGAGGCAAGATTCCACCGTCTGCAGGGGGAGGCCGTAGAGAAGGTCGAAATTGAGTCTCTCGACGCCGGCCCTACGCAGCCGTTCGACGGAGATGGCCGTCTGCTCGAAGCTCTGCAAGCGGTTGATGGCGCGCTGCACGGTGGGATCGAAGCTCTGGACGCCCAGGCTCGCGCGGTTCACGCCGCAATAGCCCAGCGTCTCGGCCATCGGATCAGTCAGCGTGCGCGGGTCAATCTCGACCGCGATCTCGGCATCGGGCAGCACGAAGAACGAGTAGCGCAGCGCGCCGACAAGGTCGGCGAACGTCTCGGGCGTCATAATCGTGGGAGTGCCGCCGCCGAAGTGGACATGGGAGATCGGCAGCCTCTGTCCAATGGTTTCGGCGACCAGATGCGCTTCGGTTCGCAGTCCCGACGCGTATATCGCGATCGGATCGTCGCGCTTGGTCACGGAGGTGTGGCATCCGCAGTACCAGCACATGGACCTGCAGAACGGCACGTGTAGGTAGATGGAGGACGCCTGCCGAACAGGTATCGACGTGAGCCAGCTCCGATAGTCGGCTTCGCCGATCGCGGAGGAGAAGTGTGGGGCCGTGGGATAGCTGGTGTAGCGCGGCAGCCGGTCCTGCCCGTAGGATTTCGCCAAGTCCGATCGCATCTGCTTTCCTCCCTACGTCTCCCGGATCATCTACCGGTCCCGTGGTGGAAAGACTTTGCTTTGGCGCAATCCGATTGTTGGTAATCGGAAGGTTTACGCGCGCCCAAGCAGCTTGGGCACATTCCGGACGCCGCCGCCCGACCGATCGGCGGCAAGCGTCCCGACGGGCGCGGAAGAATCAAGGGGCCGGTCTTCTGACCCGGTCGGCCTCGTCGCCTTCGGCGAGCATGTTCAGTTTGTGCGGTTCTCGGAGCACGATGCGCTGGCGGCCGCCTTCAACGAAACCCTGCTGTTCCCAGGCGCTTAAGATGCGGCTCACCGTGTGCAACGTCGTCCCGGTCATCTCCGCGACGTCCTGCCTGCTGATTGGAAAGTCGATCTCCACCCCAGCATCGACCTTGCGTCCGGCCTGTTTCGCCAGGCGCAGCAAAGCGTGGGCGACTCTCTGCTCGACCTGTTCGTTGGATATCTCGATCACGCGAGCCTGCGTGTCCTGCAGACGGCTGCCGACGGTCTGCAGTGCGCTGGCGGCAAGGCCCGGAAACTTGACGATCAGCCGATGCCAGGAAGAGGACGGCCAGGCGAGCGCGATGCTGTCGACGGCTGCGACCGCGGTCGCCGGATAGGTCTTGAGGTTCATGGCCTGCGCGACACCGAAGAGCTCGCCGGCCGAAACGTAGCGCACCACCGTCTGCTGACCCTGCGGCGTAGTCTTCTCCACGCGCAGGTGGCCATGCAACAGCACGAAGAAGCGGTCTGCCTCGGCACCTTGATCGAAGACCGCCGTTCCCTTCGGATAGCGGACCGAGCGAGCTTCGCGCAAGAGCTCGTCCTGCTCGGCAGGCGCAAGTCCTGCGAACATCGCCAGGTTCACGACCAGGGAACGGTCGACCGCGGCCATTTCAATCCTCGTTCGATGCGGGCGGACCCTATCCGCCGCGGCAAGCCACAATGTTGATGCCACTGATATCGCGGGAACCCGCCGGAACGTTGCGCTGGCTCAAACTCCCGCCAGGCGGAAGAGGATATCGACTTTCCGAACACCCAGAGTTCGGGGAAATCCATCCAAAAGGGTCGAGACGTGAAGAAATTGGCAATTTTGACTGTCGCGGCGAGCCTGGCGATGGCGGGAGGGAACCGTCCGGGCAGCGGAATTTGAGGTCAAGCTCCTCAACAAGGGGACCGATGGCGGAACGATGGCATTCGAACCGGCCTTCGTGAAGATCGCACCCGGCGATATCGTGAAGCTCTTATCGACCGACAAGGGCCACGACCCCGAGTCCATCAAAGGCATGTTTCCCAACGGTGCAAAGCCCCTTGTCAGCAAGGGCGGCGAAGCCATTGTCGTCAAGTTCGAGCAGGAAGGCGTGTACGGCGTGAAGTGACTTCCTCACTACGGGATATGCATGGTCGTGATGGTCGGTGCCTCGGCCTATGTCGTTCAAGCTAAGGCCGTGTCGCACGTCGGCAAGGCGAAGCAGGCGGCCGGCAAAATGGCGTCCAAGTGAGAGTGTCGAGGATCAAGCCCTCGGCGAACGATGCGGCAATTTGTGCCCCGACAAAGAGCCGCCGGTCGCGACGACCTACGATGAGCGTCACTGAACTGGGAAAGACGTCCATGGCAACCATGCAGAAATTGAGCGCCTACGGGGGGCCGGCGATCTTCTCGCGAAGCGACTGAGGCTGCGATGATCGGCGCCAGCATTTCACGATGGACGATGACCTACTTCGCGATGGCGCTCGCATGGCTCCTCATCGCGATGGTGCTCATGGTCGCCGGGACCGGCTATCCCGCCGCCGATCTCGCCGCGCCGGATACGCTCGTGCTTGTGCACACGGTCTGCATCGGATGGCTGAGCCTTGCGATGTGCGGCGCGCTGTTCCAATTCGTGCCCGTCCTTGTCGCCAAGCCTTTGTATTCTGAAAGCTGGGCCTTGCCGGCTTTGGTCCTCTTGACCGCCGGTCTCGTCTCCTTGCTCGCGGGGTTCCTGGCTTTGGGCGGTCGCCTGCCGTCTTCGCTCTGGCTTCTTCCGCTAGGGGCAGTCCTGCTCGTCACCGGCTTCGGTCTTGTTGTCGTCGACCTCGGCCTCACGGCGTTGCTGCGGCCGACGGGGCCGGCCCGTTTCGTCCTCGTCGGCCTGGCGTCGCTTTGTGCGACCGTCGCCTTCGGTGTCGTCTTCGCGTTTGCGCTTGCGGGGTGGGCGGGATCGGTGGGGGACGCAGTTCTGACCGGCGGCATCCCGCTGCATGCGATAGCCGGTCTCGGCGGCTGGCTGACGTTGACCGCCATGGGCGTCAGCTACCGATTGCTGTCGATGTTCATGCTGTCTCCGGACGTGGACGATCGGCAGAGCCGCGTGAACTCTTGCGGCCGGTGCGCTCGCCATCGCCGTGACGGTAGTAGGCGGCATCCTCGCGATCGGTCTCGCGTCTGGGTTGAGCGTCGTCCTGTCGATTGCAGCCGTTTTCGGCCTGGCGTCCGCCGCCCTGTACGGGCGCGACATCGCCGCGATTTTCCGCAGCCGCAAGCGGCGGCAGCTCGAGCTCAATATGCGCATGGCGACGCTGTCCTTCGCGAGCCTGGCGGGCACGGCCTTGCTGGGAATTGCACTCGTCTCGACAGACGCATTCGCCGCGCATGTCGGCGCGTTCGCCTTCCTCGCCGTGTTCGGCTGGCTGTCGGGATTGGTGCTCGCGAAACTCTACAAGATCGTGGCGTTCCTGACCTGGCTCGAGACCTACGGCCCCGTCATGGGACGCGCGCCGACGCCCCGTGTGCAGGACCTCGTCGCCGAGGGACGGGCGACGAAGTGGTTCGTCATCTACTACCTGGCCGTGTGGGCCGGGACACTGATGCTGCTGATCGGCGAGCCGTCGGCATTCCGGATAACCGTCGCCGCCATGACCGTCGGCATCGTCGGCATCGTCGGCGAGGTAATCCGGATCCGGCGGCTCGCGGACGTCGCAGCCCCACTGCGGCTCCCGAACGGGGCCGTCGCACCCCACCTTCTGTTCGCTAGAAACTGAGAGAGGAAACAATGACCGACTACATCGACGTCGACGTCCGTCCGATCCTGCGTGAAGGCGGAGAGCCGTTCTCGGTTATCATGGCCGCGCTCGAGCGCCTCGAGCCGGGGCAGGGGCTGCGCCTCTACGCGACCTTCAAGCCGGTCCCGCTGTTCGCCGTCATGGCAAAAAAGGGATTCGCACACTTCGAGCAGCCGCTCGCGGGCGGCGAGTGGGAGGTTCTGTTCGCGCCGGCCGAAACGAAACGAGAGCAGGCGCCGGCTGTAGCTAACCCCTCGGGGTTCGACGATTGGCCGGAGCCCGCAGTCAAGCTCGACAACCGCGACCTCGAGCCTCCGGAGCCCATGGTCCGGATCCTGGCAGCCGCCGACAAACTCGGTCCCGGAGATACCTTATCGGCGCTACTGCGGCGCGAGCCGGTCTTCCTGTTTCCGCAGCTCGAGAAGCGTGGATTTCGCTGGCTAGGCGGCTTCACGCCCGACGGTGCGACCTACGAACTGACAGTCAGGGCGCCGTCATGACGGAAGAACTCGCCAACTGCGTCCGGGATGCGTTGCGCGTCGTGATCGATCCAGAGCTCGGCGAAAACATCGTCGACCTGGGCTTCATCTACGACATCTCGGTCTCAGATGGCGCCGTCCGGATAACGATGACCGCGACCACGCCCGGATGCCCGGCGACAGGCTTCCTGAAGGAAGGCGTGGTGAACAGCGCCGCGCGCGTCCCAGGCGTCGAGTCCGTCGAGGTCACGATGACGTTCGAACCGCCCTGGTCCCCGTCCCTCGTCGAGCCGGCCATCCGCGCCTGCCTCGGCTTCGCAGCCGTCAACTGAAAGTCGGCAGATGGCGCTTACGATCGAGATCGACCACGCGAAAGACGCGAGCAAAGGCGGCCGCCGCGGCTGGCCAACCCGTCGTGCCTCAGGCCGTCAAAGGCCGGGTGCGTCGGATCAAGTGGGCCATTCTGCTGCTGACGCTGTCGATTTACTATGTCACTCCGCTCATCCGCTGGGATCGAGGCCCGAACGCCCCCGATCAGGCGGTACTTCTCGATTTCGCAAACGGACGGCTCTACGCTTTCTTCGTCGAGCTCTGGCCGCAAGATCTCTATTTGGTCACCGGGCTCCTGGTTCTTGCCTCGGCCATCTTGATCCTGACGAACGCGCTGGCGGGCCGGCTGTGGTGCGGCTTCGCCTGTCCGCAGACCGTCTGGACCGACCTGTTTTTACTCGTCGAGAGGCTGATCGAGGGAAACAGGCGACAGCGCCTGAAGAACATCGGCGCGCCGCTGACGATGAAGCGGGCGGCGCAGATCGTCGCAAAGCATTCCTGCTGGCTGATGATCTCGCTGGCGACCGGTGGCACGCTGATCTTCTACTTCACCGACGCCCCTGATCTGCTGCGCAGCTTCGCCTCGGGCAACGTGTCGGCCAACGCGCTTACCTGCATCGCCGTCTTCGCCGGCTCCACTTACGGACTGGCCGGCTTCGCACGCGAACAGGTCTGCACCTTCATGTGTCCCTGGCCGCGCCTTCAGGGCGCGATCTGGGATCCGGAAGCTTACACTGTGAACTACCGCGATTACCGCGGCGAGCAGCGGACATCGGCGAAAAAGGCGGCCGAGCTGCGGTTCCAGGGCAAGCCAGCGGGGGACTGCGTCGACTGCGGGCTCTGCGTCGCGGTCTGCCCGATTGGAATCGACATCCGCGAGGGGCCGAACTTCGCCTGCATCAACTGCGGCCTCTGCGTCGATGCTTGCGACGGCGTAATGTCGAAGCTCGGCCGCCCCCGCGGGTTGATCGACTATGAAAGCTGGAAGAACATCGAGCGAGGCTTCCGGAACGAAGCGCCCGTCAACCGTCTAGTGCGACCCAAAACCATCGGCTTGACGGCGGCTTGCCTGGCGCTGGCTGGCACGATCGGAGTTGCCTTTGCGACCAAGACGAATGCGACACTATCGGTCGAGCACGACCGCGATCCCGTGGCGGTGCGGCTGTCCGACGGTTCGGTACGCAATGCCTACACTGTAAAGCTGTTGAACAAGTCGTCGGTCCCCCACGTCTACACACTTAAGGTCAGCGGCGTGGACGTCCAAATGGCCATCATCGGTAACGAGGGCATGGCGCCAATAAAGGTGGCCCCCGACGCCTCCCAGACGGTGCGGGTCACCTTGACGAAGACCGCATCCGGGCAACGCGATGTCGTGTTCACGGCCAACGATGAAACCGGCGCTACGGTACTTTCCGTAAAGGACAAGTTCGTCGAGCGCTGAGGCAAAGCCAGGTTGCGATCGGCACCTGGATCCGGCCGCCGCTGTCGGCGGGTTGCAGAATTATTGGGGTCCGCCCGGGGTCCATCCCATCAGAAACGCTTCGAAGTTTGCGCCACGACAAAGATATTCGGAGTGTCCTCGGGCTATCGTGCGCCTAACCGAAAAGAAAAAGCGTCGCGGAGCGCATTCGCGACCAGGGGTGGCAGCGCAATGAGGGAGTGAGCATCCCCATGCCTTCGGATTTCGATCATCGGAAATGCCCGAACTGCGCCGGCCGCACCATGGGCCTGACGCACGTCGAGCCGCACAGTCCTGACCGCGAAGACGGTTACGAACGGCATGTTTACCAATGCGGGGAGTGTGCGAACGTCAGTCGGTTCGTCTTCGAGGTGCCGCCGAGGCAACGAACGCCGGCCTTTAGTTAGCGTCGTGAAGGTTTGGATGGATCTCCACGCCGGCGACGGACTGACCGCCGCCCGGTCCGGTCGGCACAGCGCGGACGCTGAGCCAGATCTGGCCAAGTGAAAGCCTCCGAAGAAATTGCGGTTCCAACCCGGACCTTTGATGTCGCTCAATGTCGCAAATTGGCGACGACCGTAAGAATCCCAACGTCACCGCCGAACCGCCCGGAGAGGGTGCCGACCGCTCGATACAGGCGGCTGAGGAGTTGGCAGGAGCCCCGGCGATATTTCCGGGGCTCCAACCGGTACACAGCCCGTACTTTCGGGAGCCTTCTCACGTTATTTCCGATGGGGCCGACGGGTGGCCGGAGGAGCGGGTCCCTGTAGCCTTGCTGCGCAATCCAATCTTGAAGGAGGCTCTGATGTCAATCGCCGCCGAAATTGACGACCTGGAATTGGCGATGCGCAATGTGCTGTTGACGACGCGCGCCACCGCCGTTTGTCCGTTCCATCAGGAAGTAACAATCCGCATTGGAGATGACGCGGCCGAGACCCATGCCTTCTACCGCGCACGGAATATCGTCAAGAGCGACGGTTCCAGGTGGGATCATGATTTGTTGGTGCAGGAAATCGCCCGCCAACTCGCCGCGGCTGCCGACCGCGTCTGTCCCGGATGTTTGGGGGAGTCTCCTTTTTGATCTTGGTTATGGCTGGGGACAGCGAGAGGCCGATGGTTTGGGGATGGCTAACATCGTCTTCAGATGTCCGAAGAGCGGCCAATTTGTCCAACTGGGTCGACGAAGAATCCCACATTGGCAAGGATTCCTATCTGCCCGTGAATTGCCCCGCCTGCGGAAAGACGCACCTGAACCGGAACACATCCAAGCTTCTCGGGCACGAAGACGAATGAACTTGCGTTCAACGTTCACGCCGTCGTCAACGAGCGCAGCCAGGCCAGGCGAGCAATAGCCTTTTCTGCCAACCCTTGCAGCAGGACGACCCGGGTCTGATCGTCGGAGCTTTCGGCGCTCTCGAGGTAGGCGTCGACCAGCGTCTCCGAGATCGTCTCCGCGTCCTGCTGCTCGAGCGAAGCAGGGAATTTGCCGATGCCCTCGGTCTTTTTGGACATTTGCATCGTCTCTTCAAGAAGGTCCCGCGTGCGGGCTGCTGCCGCCCCGCCGAGACCGCGTTCGAGGTCGGCAAGCTGCGCGGCAAGCCGGAGCTCTAGTGCGCGCGCATCGATCTGCATCAACCCCGTATCGCCGTGTCCCCTTCGTTCGGTTTCCTCATGCTCCTTGTGGTAGGCGCGACGCCGTTCTTTCCTCAGAGTAGAGACGTGTCCGAGCTCCTCGTGCGCCATGGCTTCGGCGGCTTGCTTGATCTCGGAATCTTTGGAATAGGCAGCCACATAGGACCAGAATGCGAAGGCTCGCTCCTCGTTGCGGACCGCCATGGCCAACGCGCGGTAGGGAGTCGCAAGCCGCGACGTCCCGATATCCCTTGCAGTCTCGGCGTCGAAGGTTTCGGGAGCCTCCCAGCGGACCAGCGCCGGGTCCGGCGCCTTGCCGCGCCGCGATTGTGACCATCTTGTGACGCTATCCACATGCTCGCGTTCGGCAGCGGCGAGCTGAGCGAAGACCTCGGCTAGGGCGCCCTTGTTCTGCCGTCGCATGTCCTCGGCCAAGCCGGCGTACCTGTTCGCCGCTTCCTCCTCCATGGCGTTGGCGAGAGCGAACAACTCGTCGAGCGACTCAAGCGTGCCGGCCGGCTCGCTCATTAGCAGCGACGTTCGCAATAGTGGCATAATCCCCCTGCATGGTTTTCGAACAAGATCCACTTGGGCGGATAAAATTGAGCCCAACTGCCCGGCTCTTGTTTGCGCTGGCGCAAACTCTATCCACTTAGTTCGGACTAGACAGATCAGATCTTCGGGCGTCAATCTACATTGGCGCGATCCCGTGATCCCACTCGGCTTGTCAGCGGCGACATCCCGGCATTTACGTTCAAAACTCGATGGAACAGGCGCCCTCCGGGGTCGTCCATTCCGCTTTGAGGTGCTCTATGGTTCGGAGTCCTTTCGCCGCTTCCGAACGACGCGTAGCCGGCTTGGTCCTGGCTGCCGTTCTCTCGGTATGCGTGTCGTTATGGACGCAGGCGGCCTTGGCCGCCGGTGGCCTCGCTTCGTATCTGCCGAAGGTTTCGCCCGTCGATTTTTTCCCCGCAGCCGACCGCTTCGGTCCGCCGCAGGGAGACCCGCCCATCGTACCGGCGTATCGCGGTGATCAATTGCAGGGCTACGTGTACCTGAATTCGGATTTCGCCAATGCGGTCGGCTATTCCGGAAAGCCGATTCAGATCCTGGTCGGAATCGATCCGAAGGGAATCCTGACCGGCTTCAAGCTGGTCGAGCACAAGGAGCCCATCGTGCTGGTGGGCATTCCCGAAAAGCGTATTCTGGAGGCCGTCAACAAGCTGATCGGCGCCGACTTGGCGAGCGTGGCCCGCGGGTCTGCGCCGGCGCCGCAAGTCGATATCGTCAGCGGCGCAACGGTGACCGTTCTGGTGATGGGCGACAGCATCGTTCGATCCGCCACCAAGCTGATCAGGAGCGGCCGCCTCGGCGGGCAGGGCAGCCAGGTGGCGGCTGCAGCGCCGCGGGTTGCGAAGGCCATCGACACGGCGAAGAGCGAAGTTCGCGATTGGCAGACCCTCGTCGGCGACGGCTCGGTCCGGCGATTGACTCTCTCCGTCGCCGACATCAACCAGGCCTTCGAGAAATCGGGCAATGCGGCCGCTGCGGGGCGTCCGGAAGAAGGCGCTCCGGACGACACCTTCATCGACCTCCATGTCGCGGACGTCGCGGTGCCGACCATCGGCCGCAGTCTGCTCGGCGACGACGGCTACGACCGGCTGGCCGGCAGGCTGAAGCCGGGCCAGCAGGCGATCGTCGTCGCCGGTTCCGGCCGCTATTCCTTCAAGGGGGCCGCCTACGTGCGGGGAGGAATCTTCGACCGGATCGAACTGATTCAGGAAACCAACAGCATTCGTTTCCGCGATCGGGACCACACGCGGCTGGGCAATCTGGCGGCCGAAGGCGCGCCGGATTTTCCCGAAATTGCGCTGTTCGTCGTGCCGGCGGACTTCGCGTTCGATCCGACGGAGCCGTGGGCGCTACAGCTCGTGGTACAGCGCGTCGTCGGCGCAAAGGACAAAGCTTGGGTTACCTTCGATCTTGGATACACACTTCCTGAAATGTACCTCAAGCGCGAAGCGCCGGTTCGGCCTGCCGCCGCCGCGGCGGCGCCAGCCGCCAAGTCGGCGCCGGTAGCAGCCCCCGAAGCCGGCGTGCCGACGACCGACGAGGATCCGCTGTGGATGAGGATATGGCGCGCCGACACCGTCAAGATCGCCACGACGATCATCGCGCTGGGGGCTCTCACCCTAATCTTCTTCTTCCAGAACTTCCTGGTCCGTCGTCCAACGGTGTACACGTGGGTCCGCCGCGGCTATCTGCTGTTCATTCTTGTCTGGTTGGGGTGGTACGCGAACGCGCAGCTTTCCGTCGTCAACGTCCTGACCTTCGCCAACTCGTTGCTGACCGGCTTCAGTTGGGAGTATTTTCTCTCCGCGCCACTAATTTTCGTGCTCTGGGCCTCGATCGCGGCGGGGCTGCTCTTCTGGGGCCGCGGCCCCTTCTGCGGCTGGCTCTGCCCGTTCGGCGCCCTGCAGGAATTGCTCAACAACGCCGCGAAAGCACTCAAAGTCCCGCAATACCGCGTCCCCTGGGGACTTCACGAACGGCTGTGGCCGATCAAGTACATCATCTTCCTCGGCCTGTTCGGCATGTCGCTCTACTCGACGGCGTTTGCCGAGCAACTTGCCGAAGTCGAGCCCTTCAAGACTTCGATCGTCCTGAAGTTTGCGCGCGAATGGCCGTTTGTCCTCTATGCGCTGACGCTGCTCGCGGCGGGCTTGTTCGTCGAGCGCTTCTTCTGCCGCTACATGTGCCCGCTCGGAGCGGCGCTGGCGATCCCGGGGCGCATCCGGATGTTCGAGTGGCTGCGCCGCTGGCCCGAATGCGGCACACCCTGCCAGCGCTGCGCCAAGGAGTGCCCGGTGCAGGCGATCCACCCCGAGGGTCACATCAACGTCAATGAGTGCATCTACTGCATGCATTGCCAGGAACTGTACTTCGACGACCACCGCTGCCCGCACATGATCCAGGTGCGGCTGAAGCGGGAGAAGCGCCAGGCGCTGTCGTCGCCTTCGATGCGACCAGGCGGCAAAGGTCCGAACACAGTCATCACCGCCGGGGGCAAACCCATCGGTGCGTCACCAGTCGACGCCATCACTCCATCTGCAACCTGAAACCGAAAGCCGAGGAGGCTATCATGAGCAACAGCGAAAATAACAAGGGCGTCAGCCGACGAACACTGCTGGGGACCACTGCGGCCGCTGCGGGCGTCGGACTTGCCGGCGGAGCGGTGGTGATGAAGGACGGTGGTGGCTTCGTCTCGACCGCCGACGCGCAGACCAAGGCCGGGGCACCGAAGGCGCCGCCGGCGCGACCGGCGGTCCAGAAGACGGAAGTCGCGCCCGGCGACCTCGACGAATACTACGTCTTCTTCTCAAGCGGCCAGTCCGGCGAGATGCGCATCATCGGCCTCCCCTCGATGCGCGAATTGATGCGTGTTCCCGTCTTCAACCGTTGCAGCGCCACCGGTTGGGGCCAGACCAACGAGAGCCTGAAGGTGCTGACCGAAGGGCTGCTGCCGGAAACCCGCGAATTCCTCAAGAATCGCGGCGGCACCTACATGAACGGCGACCTGCATCACCCCCACGTCTCGTTCACCGACGGCACCTACGACGGCCGCTACGCCTTCATGAACGACAAGGCCAACAGCCGGGTCGCGCGGGTGCGCCTCGACGTCATGAAGTGCGACAAGATCATTCAGCTTCCCAACCAGCATACGGTGCACGGCCTGCGCCTGCAGAAATATCCCCGCACCGGTTACGTGTTCGCCAACGGCGAGGATGGCGTGCCGCTGCCGAACGACGGCAAGATCCTCGACGATGCCAAGCAGTACCGTTCGATCTTCAGCGCCATCGATGCCGATTCGATGAAGGTCGCCTGGCAGGTGATCGTGAGCGGCAATCTCGACAACGTCGATTCCGACTATCAGGGCAAATACTGCTTCTCGACCTGCTACAACGGAGAAGAAGGCGTCACCCTGGCGGACATGACCGCCAACGAACAGGATTGGGTCGTCATCTTCAACCTCAAGCGGATCGAGGAGGCGGTCAAGAAGGGCGACTTCAAGGAAATGAACGGCGTGCCCGTGCTCGACGGCCGCAAGGGTTCGGCTTACACCCGCTACGTTCCGGTCTCGAACAATCCGCACGGCATGAACACCGCGCCCGACGGCATTCATATCGTCGCGGCGGGCAAGCTGTCGCCCACGGTCACGGTGATGGACGTTCGGCTGTTCGACCAACTGTTCGACGACAAGATCAAGCCGCGCGACGTCGTGGTCGCGGAGCCCGAACTCGGCCTCGGCCCGTTGCATACGGCCTACGACGGTAAGGGCAACGCCTACACGACGCTGTTCCTGGATAGCCAGATCTGCAAGTGGAACATCGATCTCGCCAAGCGCGCCTTCAAGGGCGAGAAGGTCGATCCCATCATTCAGAAGCTCGACGTGCACTATCAGCCCGGCCACAACCACTCCTCGATGGGTCAGACCAAGGAGGCGGACGGAAAATGGCTGATCTCGCTGAACAAGTTCTCGAAGGATCGCTTCCTCAACGTCGGCCCGCTGAAGCCGGAGAACGATCAGTTGATCGACATCTCCGGCGACCAGATGAAGCTGGTCCACGACGGTCCGAGCTTCGCCGAGCCCCATGACGCCACCATCGTGCACCGTTCCAAGATCAATCCGATCTCGATCTGGGACCGCGCCGATCCGATGTTTGCGGATGCGGTCAAGCAGGCCAAGGCCGACGGCATCAATCTCGAGGCGGACTCAAGGCTCATCCGCGACGGCAACAAGGTGCGCGTCTACATGACCTCGACCGCGCCGGCGTTCGGCCTCGAGCAGTTCCAGGTCAAGCAGGGCGATGAAGTCACCGTCTACATCACCAATATCGACGCGGTCGAGGACCTGACGCACGGGTTCTGCATCGTGAACTACGGCATCAACATGGAAGTCGCGCCGATGGCGACGGCGTCGGTGTCGTTCACGGCCGACAAGGCGGGCGTCTACTGGTACTACTGCTCCTGGTTCTGTCACGCCATGCACATGGAGATGAAGGGCCGCATGTTCGTCGAGCCGAAATCGGTCTGATCGGGAGCGACACCGTGCGTCTCCCGTCACGCATGCTTCCGGCGGCGCTCGTCGCCGCCGGATTGTCCGGCTTCGCCAATGCGGAGACGCTGACGGCTGTGCCGGGCCAGCCGCTGCAGGCGCTGCTGGATCGGGCACACGACGGCGACGTCGTCGAACTCGCTCCGGGCGAATACGACGGCTCGATCCGTATCGATCGACCTCTTGTGCTGACCGGACGCCCCGGCACTGTGCTCGACGGCGGCGGCGCCGGCAACGTCGTCACGGTAACCGCGCCCGATGTGACCGTCCGCGGCGTGACCGTCCGGGGGTCCGGGCGCGACCTGCAGGCGATGAATTCCGGAATCTTTCTCCAGAAGACCGCCGAGCGCGCGACGATCGAGAACAACCGCCTGGTTGGAAACCTGTTCGGCGTCTACGTGCACGGGGCCGCGGGGTCGCGGGTCGCCCGCAACGTGATCGAAGGGCTTCGCGGCGGTCGGCTCAGCGAGGCCGGCAACGGCGTCTCGCTCTGGAATGCGCCCGATGTCACCATTGCGGACAACACCTTCCGCTACGGCCGCGACGGCATCTTCACCATTTCCAGCCGCAAGGACCGCTTCGTCGGCAACCGCTTCGAACAGGTCCGCTTCGCGGTCCACTACATGTACACCAACGACAGCGAGGTCAGCGGCAACGTCTCGGTCGGAAACCATGTCGGCTACGCCATCATGTACTCGAACCGGCTGGTGATCCGCGACAATATCTCCGATCGCGACCGCGACCACGGCCTCCTGTTCAACTACGCCAACTACGCCGAGATCGACGGAAACAGGGTGACGGGCGGCCCTCTGGATACGGTTGCGGACAGGGGCGAAGAACGCCCCGACGACGAGCGGGGCATGATCCCGGACGCGAAGCGGGAGCAGGGTCTGCGGAGCGGCCCGGAAAAGTGCGTCTTCATCTACAACACGAACCACAACCGGTTCCGGAACAACTGGTTCGAACGCTGCGCCATCGGCGTCCATTTCACGGCCGGGTCCGAAGGCAACGAGATCACCGGAAACGCCTTCGTCGGCAACCGCAATCAGGTCAAATATGTCGGTACGCGCAACCTCGATTGGTCGAAGGGCGGACGCGGCAACTACTGGAGCGACAACCCGGCCTTCGATCTCAACGGCGACGGCATCGCCGACACCGCCTACCGGCCCAACGATCTCGTCGATCGGGTGTTGTGGACCGCGCCCTCCGCAAAGGTCCTGATCAACAGTCCCGCGGTCCAGGTGCTGCGGTGGGCCCAGGCCCAGTTTCCGGCGCTCTACCCGGGCGGCGTCGTCGATAGCCACCCTTTGATCGCGCCGCCGCCGAGGCCGTCGGGCAAGGAGGCCGGGAAATGACCCCGACCGTCTCCGTGACCGGCGTCGTGAAGAACTACCGCGCGGTGCGCGCGCTGCGCGACGTCTCGTTCGACCTCGTCCCGGGGCGGCTGAGCGCGCTGGTCGGACACAACGGGGCGGGCAAGACAACGCTGATCAAGCTGATGCTGGGATTGATCCGCCCCGATCGCGGCTCCATCCGCGTGCTTGACGAGGATCCCGCCGCCGGCGAATTCTCCGCGCGACGGCTGCTCGGCTATCTGCCGGAAAACGTCGCGTTCAATGCTGCGCTCACCGGACGGGAAACGCTTTCGTTCTATGCGCGGCTGAAGCACATCAAGCCATCGAAGGCGTGGGCCTTTCTCGACCGCGTCGGACTGACCGATGCGGCCGACCGCCGGGTCGGGACCTATTCCAAGGGCATGCGTCAGCGCCTCGGCCTGGCGCAGGCGCTGCTCGGCCGGCCCCGGGTGCTCCTGCTCGACGAGCCGACGACGGGACTGGATCCGGCGCTGCGGCAGACCTTCTACGAGATCCTGAACGAACTTCGCGACGACGGCGCCACCGTGCTGATCTCGTCGCATGCGCTGAACGAGCTCGAGGATCGCGCCGAGCATGTCCTCATCATGAACCGCGGGCTTCTGGTCGCGCAGGGCACCCTGGCGGAACTGCGCACGATCTCGCGGCTGCCGATCCGGGTGTCGCTCGATTTTGCGCCCGGCGCCAGCGTTCCCCCGGCGTGGATGAACGGCGCAAGTGTCGCGACCCCGCGCGGACGCGTCCTGCTGGTGCCCGATGAGGCGCGCAAGATGGACGTGCTGCGCGTTGCGGCTGGTGATCCCAGCGTCACCAACATCGAGATCGCCGCGCCGACGCTCGACGATCTCTACGCGCACTTCCTCAATACGCAGGAGAGCGCCGCGTGAGGACCATCGTCATCATCGCCTTCAAGGAGATCCAGGAAGGGCTGCGGAACCGCTGGGTTCTGGCAACCACGCTTCTGCTGGCCGCGCTTGCCTTGTCGCTGACGTTCCTGGGAAGCGCCCCCACCGGCAATGTCGGCGCGGGCGCGCTCGACGTCGTCGTCGTCAGCCTGTCGAGCCTGACGATCTTCCTGCTCCCGCTGATCGCGCTCCTGATCTCGCACGACGCCGTGGTCGGCGAGATGGAACGCGGCACCATGACGCTTCTCCTGAGTTATCCGGTGGGCCGGGGCCAGGTGATCCTCGGCAAATTCTGCGGCCACGTCCTGATCCTCGCCTTCGCGACCGTCATCGGCTACGGCGCCGCGGCCGCCGCCCTCGCGATTACCGGCGCCTCGGTGCTCGCCGCAAGCTGGTACGCCTTCGCTTCGATGCTCGGAACGTCGATCATGCTCGGTGCGGTCTTTGTCGCGGTCGGATATCTGATCAGCAGCCTGGTCCGGGACCGGGGGACCGCCGCCGGCATCTCGGTGGGGGTCTGGTTGCTGATGGTGCTGGTGTTCGACATGGCATTGCTCGGGGTGCTGGTCGTCGATCAGGGGAAGATCGTCTCCGCGCCCGTTCTCGAAGCGCTGCTGTTTCTCAATCCGACGGACCTGTACCGGATGACGAACTTGACCGGGTTCAACGTCAGCCAGTTTTCCGGCATGGCCGGGCTCGCCGGCACCGCGACGACCAGCGTCGGCGCGCTGTTGATGGGACTGACCGCCTGGGTCGTCGCGCCGCTCGGACTTGCGGCCGCGTTCTTCGCTCGGAGGGAGCTATGACCCTGCGGATTTTGTGCATGATCGTCGCGCTCGTCCTCGCCGGCTGCAATCGGGACGGAAGCGATTCCGTCATGCCGCCGCCCGCGGCCCTCAACAGCGATGCAATGGGGGTCTTCTGCGGCATGAACGTGCTCGAACATCCCGGCCCCAAGGGCCAGATCATCACGGCGAGCCGCATCGACCCGTATTGGTTCACCTCGGTGCGCGACACCGTCGCCTTCACCCTGATGCCGGATCAGCCCCGTGATATCCGCGCGATCTACGTGTCCGACATGGCTCGCGCCCCCAGCTGGGAGGAGCCGGGAGCGACCAACTGGATCGATGCCCGAAAGGCGTTCTTCGTCATCGAGAGCCGCAAGCAGGGAGGAATGGGCGCCGCAGAGGCCGTGCCCTTCGGCAATCGCGCCGCTGCGGACGCCTTCGCCGCCGCCAACGGCGGCAACGTCGTTACGTTCGCGGAGATTCCGAGCGGCTACGTGCTCGGCAGCGACAGCGCCGCCGGCGATCAAACCGGGCATGAACGCCCCGGCGTTCGCGTCAATTGACGAGGGCTCAGATGGCACCAGCAAATCTCACGCGCCGACGCATGATCGCCATCGCAGCTGCGACCGCAGGCTCGGCGTTTCTTTCCGGCGGACGACGCGCCTGGGCGGGTGAGGCGGTGCGCTGGCGCGGATCGGCGCTCGGCGCCCAGGTGTCGATCGACATCTTCCATCCCGATCGGGAGGAGGCTGAAAGGATCGTCCAGGTTTGCCTGGCGGAGGTGCGACGGCTGGAGCGGCAGTTCAGCCTGTACCGGGCGGACTCCGCCATCTGCGCCCTGAACCGGAGCGGCATCCTGGTCGCTCCGGAGCGCGACATGGTCGCGCTGCTCAAGGCCTCGCTGCAGTTCTCCGACCTTACCGACGGCGCGTTCGATCCCACCGTCCAGCCGCTGTGGCAGCTCTACGCCGAACACTTCTCGTCGGAAAAGCCGGATCCCGACGGTCCGCCGGCCGAAAGGCTGACGGAGGCGCTGGCGAAAGTGGGCCGCAGCGGCCTGCGCGTCAGCGAAGAGCGTGTGGCGCTCGTCAGGCATGGCGCCGCGATCACGCTGAACGGCATCGCCCAGGGATACGCCACCGACCGCGTCGTGGATGTCTTGCGCCCCCGCGGGCTGTCGACGACCCTCGTCAACATGGGGGAGATACGCACGCTCGGAGCGAGAGCGGACGGGACGCCGTGGCGCATCGGCCTTGCCGATCCGGACAAATCCGGCGCGATCACCGAAACCGTCGACCTCGTCGATCGAGCGGTCGCGACCACGGCGGGCGCGGGCTTCCGCTTCGATCCGGCGGGCCGGTTCACGCATCTATTCGATCCCCGGACGGGACGCAGTCCCGCGCTCTATCGGACCGTCAGCGTCATTGCGCCGACCGCCACCGAGGCGGATGCGCTTTCGACCGCCTTCAGCCTGATGCCTGCATCGCGGATCGGCGACATCGCGGCCGCGCGGCCGGGCGTGCAGGTCCGGCTGATCACGGTCGATGGAGATTTGCTCGTCTACGGCGCTTGAAGACGGATCTTCCGACGACGGAAACCGTTAATCGTGGACTAGAACGGAGAGTCCGCTTTCGAATGCGGACGCAGAAAAGGGAGAATGGAATGCGAAGATTTTTGTTCGTAGCACTGTTGGCGGTCGCATGTTCCGGCGAAGTGCGGGCCCAGGATGCCGCTGCTGGGGAGAAGGTCTTCGGCGTCTGCAAGACCTGCCATCAGATCGGCGAGAACGCCAAGAACGGCGTCGGTCCGGTTCTCAACGGTCTCATCGGCCGTAAGTCCGGCAGCGTGCCGGGCTACTCCTATTCGGCTGCGAACAAGGACTCCGGCATCACCTGGGACGAGCCGACGTTCCGCGAATACATCAAGGATCCGAAGGCGAAAATACCTGGCACCAAGATGATCTACGCCGGACTGAAGGACGAGCAGAAGACCAATGACTTGCTCGCCTACCTCAAGCAGTTCGACGCCGACGGCAAGAAGAAGTAGGCGCGTCGGCCTCCATCCATGGCCGTTCCCGCAAATCACCGGAAGCCAACATGACGACAAGGACCCCCGTGCCGCGGCTACGCGCCTACGACGGGCCCGGCCTTGCTGTCCTATGGCTTCCGGCCGTTCTTTCTCCTCGGAAGCATCTATGCCGGCCTCGCCGTCCTGGTCTGGCTTCCGGTATTCTATGGCGAACTGTCGCTGCATTCGGCGTTCGCGCCGCGGGACTGGCATGTCCATGAGATGCTTTACGGCTACTTGCCGGCGGTGATCACGGGCTTCCTCTTCACCGCGATCCCGAACTGGACGGGGCAGCTTCCGATTCAGGGAAAGCCGCTGCTCGCGCTCGTTCTGGTGTGGATCGCCGGACGGGTCGTCGTGACGATTTCCGCCGACGTCGGATGGCTGCCTGCCGCAGCGATAGACGTCGGCTTTCTCGCGCTCATCGTTGCCGCCGCCGCCCGGGAAATCCTGGCGGGCAAGAACTGGCGCAATCTCAAGGTCGTCGCGCTGGTCGCGTTGCTGCTCGCGGGAAACGCCGCATTCCATCTCGAGGCTCATTTCAGCGGCACGGCAGACTACGGCGTTCGGGTCGGCATCGCGGTCGTGGTGCTGCTGATCGCTCTGATCGGCGGCCGGATCATTCCGAGCTTCACGCGCAATTGGCTGGCTCGCGAAAATCCCGGACGACTGCCTTCGCCCTTCGGTCCCCTGGACGTGGCGATCGTCGCGGTAAGCGCAGCGGCGTTGTCGACCTGGGTTTTCGTCCAGGATGGCCCGCTCATCGGAATCGCGCTTGGTTTCGCCGGACTGCTTAATCTGGTGCGGCTCGGCCGCTGGGCGGGAGACCGAACGTTGGCCGATCGCCTGGTTCTCATCCTGCACGTCGGCTACTTCTTCGTGCCGTTGGGTTTCCTGCTGGCCGCTGCGGCCGCCTTCGGCCTCCTTCCGGGGAGCGCGGGAATTCACGCCTGGATGGCTGGAGCTGCCGGAATCATGACGCTCGCGGTGATGACGCGTGCGAGCCTCGGCCACACCGGTCAGCCCCTTGTCGCATCCTTCGCAACGCAAGCGATCTATGCTGCGGTTGTCGTGGCGGCGCTCGCCCGAATTTGCGCGGCGATCGAACCGTTGAGGAGCGACGCGCTTCTGCACCTCGCAGCGGGCACTTGGGCCGCGGCCTTCCTCGGTTTCGGCGGCGTGTTCGGTCCAGCGCTCGTCCGTAAGTCCAAGCGGATCCAATAGTCTCGGCAGACCCGGCGCGATTGAAGGTGGCGCTGGCTGCGGCTTATTTTCGCAGTGATCCGATGTAGGCGGCGATATCGCCTGCTTCGTTTCGGCTGAGCGGAAAGTTTGGCATCTTGGGATGCGGCTCTAGCAGAAAGAACGCCAGTTTCTCGGCATTGAAATCCGATCTACGCGCTATCGTGGCGAACGGCGGAACATCTGCACTTGCCTGCTTCTGATCGCTGCCGACGACGTGACAGGAGGCGCACCAACGTTTTGCGAGTTCGCCACCATGATCCGCATCGGCTGCCATCGCCGGCGACAGGATCAAACCGACCATACCGGCAACGAATATCAGGCCCCGGTCCGGATTTATTCTCCTAGGGAGAATTCGTTGGATGCACCTCAGAATGTATTGGTATCGCAGTGCTCTCATTCGATCACCTCTTTGGGTGCGCGGCTTCGTTCGTCAGGTAGCCTCGACGAGCCTTTTTGATATCGCTCAATGCGGCGTTTGGCGACAGTCATAAGTCACAAACGTCACCGCCGAACCGCCCAAAGTGGGTGCCGACCGCTCGACGCGGGCGGCTGAGGAGCAGGCAGGAGCCCCAGCGATTTCGTTCGGGGCTCCAAACAAGCCGGAGGTGCTTTTTCCGAGCATCAGGCATTGCGATCGACAACCTCGTACTCGTACCGGTGTGGCGCGAAGCGGGTGACATATTCAATACCCGCGAACGCGTCGCGCCCGCCTGGGCGGAAACCTTAACACGCGTGACCGAAACTGGTATTCCGTGCGATTGGCTTGATGAACGTCTTCAATCGACTGGGAATTACGTTCCGTGCGCCTCCCGCTGCAGCCAAAGCTTGAAGTACCCCATCAGCGAATGCTTCGAGCATGGACACGTCCATGCGTGGATCGCTTCTCCAAGGCGTGGCCGGTCTTAAAGCCTTTCTGACCCACATTTGCGTCAGTGGATCGGACCGAACACGGTTCCTTGCCTGACAACAGACCTCTCACAAAACCCCGCCTGGCCGGACGCCTGGCTCATCAACGAGCGGATCCGTCATATGGTACGGGCGGCGCAAAGCGGTCATACGGATGCGCGTCCTCAGCCCCGGCCCAGCAGGGCTTGACGTGAGAATGAACATTCATTATCACGTCGGCTCTGGCCAAGCATCGGTCCAGTTGACCGTGCTGCGGATCGTAGGAGCGCCGTTGTGAACACTGCTGTGAAAGAGCCCAGCGAAACTGCGGCCCGACGCTCCGCGCGCCACGATCATATCCTCGATGCGGCCGAAATTTGCTTCATCCGTGCTGGTCTGCACCGGACGACGATGCAGGACATCGCGCGGGAAGCGGCAATGAGTGCCGGCAACATCTACCGCTATTTCGATTCCAAGGAGGCGATCGTGCTCGGCATGGCCGTGCGAGAGCAGGAACGAGGCAGTGCAGCCGTTTTGGCGAGCATGGAGGGTCTCCAGGACAAGCGGGCGGTCCTCATGGACGTGTGCTCGCGCCACTTCATCAGGATCCCGCGCTCAGCGGCGGTGATCCGGGTGGATCTTTGGGGTGAGGTGACGCGTAATCCCGTCATGGCAGATCTCTTGCGCCCCGTACATGAGAGCGGCCGCGCCTGGTTTGTTGAAACCTTCAAATCGCTGGCGACGTCGCGGACCTGCGATCCAGGCGCTTTGTATCGCGCAGTGGACGTCGTGCTTTCAGGAGCCGTCGTTCAGCGCGCCACGTTGGCCGATTACGATCCCGCGCCGATCGAGGCGCAGTTGAATGCTCTCATCGACGAGGGCCTCGCCGGTCGTCTGCCGGCACCGGTGGTCAAGAAGGGAAAGCCGAAACGATGAAGAACGTCTTCACGGCCGCCGCCATCCTCGTCGTTATGGGGCAGGTGTCTTCACAGTCGCCGGCCCTAGCCGAGGCAGCAACCAAGCCGGCGGCCTCCATCCCGGCAGTGAGCGTAATTCAGTCGACGAGACGCGAGATCGTCGAGACGATGGTCGTCACTGGGACGCTTGTTCCCCGCGACGAAATCCTCGTCACGCCAGAGATTGATGGCTACCGCATCACCGATGTCCTCGTCGAAGAGGGGGCTCGCGTCGAACGTGGTCAGGTCTTGGCGCGACTGTCGCACGACTTGATCGACCGACAGATCGCGCAGCAGAGGGCAAACATCGACAAGGCTTCCGCTGCAGTCCCCCAGGCGGAGAACAATATCGAGCAGGCCGAAGCGGCCGAGACGGAGGCGCGCCTCGGCTTCGAACGCGCCAACCAACTCATGCAGAGCGGAAACACGACTGCGGTCACGATCGAAGCGCGTACGTCGGCGCTGCGGCAGGCCGAGGGGCGGACGGCGTTCGCTCGCAACGGTCTCGTCAGCGCCAAAGCCGATCTGGAGCAAGCCAAGGCGGTCGGTGACGAGTTGAAGTTGCGCCTTGCCAGAACGGAGATCCGCGCCCCGGAGGACGGGATCGTCAGTCGACGGACCGCCCGCATAGGCATGGCGGCGTCGACTTCATCGGAGCCGCTGTTCCGGCTGATCGCGCGTGGAGAGATCGAGCTTGAAGGCGAGGTCATCGAGACGAAGTTGCCGCTGCTGCGCGAAGGTAGGCCAGCCTGGATCGAGCTCGGAAACGGCGAACGGGTCGAAGGCAGCGTGCGCGTAGTCTACCCCGAAGTCGATAAGGCGACCCGCCTCGGCAAGGTCCGCATCAAGCTACAGCCGGACCCGCGCCTCCGCATCGGCACGTTCGCCCGGGGCGGCGTCGAGATCGACCGGATGCGCGGCGTGACCGTGCCGCAGGCGTCGATCCTCTACGGCGGCGGTAGGAACGTCAGCGTCCTGGTCGTCTCCGGAGGCATCGTGCAGACTCGCGAGATCCAAACGGGCCTGGGCGACGACGAAGACATTGAGGTCCGCGAGGGACTATCGGAAGGCGAGTCGGTAGTTCTGCGCGCCGGCAGCTTCCTGCGCGACGGCGACCGCGTTCGCGCCGTCCCGGCGAAGCAGGCCACGACCGCGTCGGCGACGACAGCGAAGGCGTCTTCGCCCCAGACCGGAGTGCCGTAGGCGACAAAATCGTCCGGACGAATTTACCTTTAAAATAGGAGGGCGCCATGCGCCTGAATGTTTCCGCGTGGGCGATCCGTAAGCCGATCGCACCGCTCATCCTGTTCGTCGTGCTGATGGTCCTCGGCTTAGTCGCCTTCCGCGGACTTGCGGTCACGCGCATGCCGAACGTCGACCTGCCGATCGTATCGGTCGCGATCACGCAGGCGGGCGCCGCTCCCGCCGAACTCCAGACCCAGGTGACGAAATGGGTCGAGGATTCCATCGCCGGCGTGAGGGGCGTCAAGCACGTCACTTCCGCCATCACAGAAGGATCGTCCGTCACGACCGTCGAATTTCGTCTCGAGGTCAACGTTGACCGCGCGGTCAACGACGTGAAGGACGCGGTTTCCAAGATCCGTATCAATCTTCCGCGCACGATCGACGAGCCCGTGATCAGCCGCGTCGAGATCGCTGGGCTACCTATTTTGGTTTACGCCGTCAAAGCTCCGGCCATGACGCCGGCCGATCTCTCCTGGCTTGTCGAGGACAACATCGCCCGCACGCTTCAGGGCGTGAAGGGCGTCGGCGGCGTCGAGCGAGTAGGTGGTGTCGCCCGTGAGATGCGCGTGACGCTTCAGCCGGACCGTTTGCTGGCGCTGGGCATCACCGCTGCCGACGTGAACCGTCAGCTCCGCCTCACGTCGGCGGACATGGCCGGCGGACGAGGGGAGGTCGGCGGCCGCGAACAGTCCATCCGTACGCTTGCCGCTGCGCGTACCGTGGCCGACCTGAAGGCGACTTCCATCGTGGTGTCCGGCGGACGCAAGGTTCGCCTCGACGACCTCGCCACCGTTGCCGATACGATCGAAGAGCCGCGCACGTTTGCGCGGTTCAACGGCGAACCCGTCGTGGCCTTCGCTGTGTCGCGGGGCAGCGGCGCCAGCGACGCGGAAGTCGCTGCCGGCGTCGAGAAGCGCATCGCCGAACTCCGGACCGCGCATCCGGACGTCACCTTCGAGAAGATCAACTCTTCCGTCTCCGCCACCATCGGCAGCTACAACTCCGCCATGCACACCCTGCTGGAGGGGGCGGCCCTGGCCGTACTCGTCGTATTCCTGTTCCTGCGAGATTGGCGAGCCACCCTGATCGCCGCGATCGCGCTGCCGCTCTCGGTGTTCCCGACGTTTTGGGCGATGGATGTCTTGGGCTTCACGCTCAACAGTGTAAGCCTGCTCGCCATCACGCTGGTGACCGGTATCCTCGTCGACGACGCCATCGTGGAGATCGAAAACATCGTCCGTCACATGCGCATGGGCAAGTCGCCTTACCGCGCAGCGCTCGAGGGCGCCGACGAAATCGGCCTTGCAGTCATCGCCATCACGGCGACGCTCATCGCGGTGTTCGCACCGGTGTCCTTCATGGGCGGCATCGCAGGGCGCTACTTCGTCCAGTTCGGCCTGACCATCGCGATCTCTGTGTTCATGTCGTTGCTGGTCGCCCGTTTCGTAACGCCGATGCTCGCAGCATACTTCCTGCGCGACCACGCTCACGAAGAGATGCGGGAAGGCTGGTTGATGCGGGCCTACGGGCGGCTTGTCGGCTGGTCGGTCCGGCATCGCGTGATCACGCTATTCGCAGGCCTCGCCCTGTTTGCCGCCTCTCTGGCGGCGACCGGGCTGCTTCCGTCCGGCTTCCTGCCCAAGCAGGACGACGCACGAACGCTGTTCATGGTCGAGCTCGCTCCCGGCGCTAAGCTTGCCGACACCGCAACGGTCTCCGATCGGGTCGCCGCCCGCATCCGGTCGCTGCCCGAAGTCGTATCCGTGTTTGTTGACGGTGGACGGCAAGGGAGCAAGAAGGAGACCCGGCTCGCCACGTTCACGATCAACCTGACATCCGAAGAATCAGCGGTCGCTCAAGCAAGGTGCCCTCGAGACCGAGATCGCCGCCATCATCGCAAGGGAGCCGGACATTCGGTCCTGGAAGCTCCGCGATAGCGGGCAGCGGGATCTTGCGCTGGTCGTAAGCGGTCCGGACACGGATGTGGTCACGGATGTCGCCGCGCGCCTTCAGCGCGACATGGCCGCGATCCCAAATCTGGTCGCGGTGATGTCCACGGCGCCGCTCAACCGCACCGAGGTCCGGATCCGTCCGAAGGAAGGCTCCGCTGCAGATCTCGGGGTCTCGACCGATGCGATCGCCGAGACTGTCAGGGTCGGCACGATCGGCGACATTGGATTGAATCTGGCCAAGTTCAACGCGGACGGTCGTCAGATCCCGATCCGCGTCCAGTTGCCCGATAGCGCGAGGGGCGCGATCTCCCGGCTCGAAAACCTGAAGGTGCCTGCCAAGAACGGGGCCGCCGTGCCACTTGCTGCCGTCGCCGATGTCGATCTCGATCAGGGGCCGGGCTCCATCGACCGATACGACCGCGCCGTTCGCGTCGCGGTAGAGGCCAACATGGAGGGCTCGGATGCGCTCGGCTCGCTGATACAGCGGGCGCTGGCGACACCGACCGCTCGTAACCTGCCGCCCGGCGTGACGATCCGGCAGACCGGCGACGCCGAGGTGATGGCCGAGGTCTTCGAGGGCTTTTTGCTGGCGATCGGCGCGGGGATCATGATGGTCTACGTCGTCCTGGTGCTGTTGTTCGGATCGTTCCTTCAGCCGCTGACGATCCTCTTCTCGCTGCCTCTGTCCATCGGCGGCGCGATCCTCGGGCTGTTGCTTTTTAACATGTCCATCTCGATGCCGGTCGTGATCGGAATCCTGATGCTGATGGGTCTGGTCACGAAAAACGCGATCATGCTCGTCGATTTCGCAGTGGAGGAGATGGCCAAAGGCGTCGATCGCGTCACGGCGATCGTGGACGCCGGCCGCAAGCGGGCGCGTCCGATCGTCATGACGACCATCGCCATGGCGGCTGGTATGGTGCCGTCGGCGATGGCGCTCGGTGTCGGCGGTGAGTTCCGAGCGCCGATGGCGGTCGCGGTGATCAGCGGCCTCATCGTCTCGACGCTCCTCTCGCTTGTCTTTGTCCCGGCCGTGTTCCTATTGATGGACAGTTTCAGCGGCGTTCTCAACCGTGTGTTCGGCCGCTTCATCGGCGAGCGCGACGAACCGCCACTAACTGTCAATCAGCGTCCAAGAATGACCCCTCCACTGCTAGATGGATCAATAGCCTAGCTCGCGGATCGGCGTGGACACCCCACGCCGATTAACACGCTCACCTAGCAGTATGACCGCTTGTGGCGGATAGTGTTGAAAAACTCGACCGTTGAAGCCGGAGGAGATCACTGATTTATTCTGTCGGTGTGGGTGGGAGACGTGAATTGATGATGGGTCCGCGGCAAGTCGATCAGGCGGCGTTGTTCTACGAGTTCTCACTTGAACGACATGTTCCGGCCGCTCACTTGCTGAGGGCGATCGACCGGTTCGTCGATTTGTCAGACGTTCGGAGCCACTTGGCTCCATTTTACGGCTCAACTGGCCGGCCTTCGATTGATCCCGAACTGCTCGTGCGGATGCTGCTGGTTGGCTACTGCTACGGCATTCGTTCCGAACGGCGGTTGTGCGAGGAGGTGCACCTGAACCTCGCCTACCGTTGGTTCTGTCGGCTCGGGCTTGGTGGCGAGGTGCCGGACCACTCGACATTCTCCAAAAACAGGCATGGCCGCTTCCGTGATTGCGATCTGCTGCGCAAGCTGTTCGAGACCGTGGTTCGGCGCTGCATGGCAGAAGGGTTGATAGACGGGGCCGCTTTTGCGGTCGATGCCAGCCTGATTGCCGCTGACGCCAACAAGCAGCGTTCTGCTGCTGGGTCTGACGAGGTTGACTGGCAAGCCCTTGCCAGGACGCGCCGATCCGTCCGGGAGTATCTCGACACCCTGGATGAGGCAGCATGGGGCGCGGCGAGCGAAACCGTGCCGAAGTTCATCTCGAAGTCGGATCCGGCCGCGCAATGGACTGGCGCTCATAAAGGGCATGCCTTCTTTGCCTACGCCAACAACTACCTCATCGACCTGAAGGTCGCGATCATCGTCGACGTCGAGGCGACGCGAGCGATCCGGCAGGCCGAGGTCGGCGCGGCACGCACAATGATTGAGCGAACTGAAGAGCGCCTTGGACTCTGTCCCGAGCGCCTGGCCGCCGATAGTGCCTATGGCTCGGCGGAGATGCTGGGATGGCTGGTCAACGAGCGGGCGATCGAGCCGCACATTCCGGTGTTCGACAAGTCGGCCCGCACCAATGGAACGTTCGCGCGGGAAGACTTCGCCTACGATCAACAAAGCGACGTTTACATCTGCCCGGCTGGCAAGGTGCTGACTTCCACGGGGACCCTGGTGAATGATGGAGCAACACTGCTCTATCGCGCCGTCAAACACGATTGCGACGCCTGCGAGCTTAAGCCACGGTGCTGTCCGAAGATGCCCGCCCGCAAGGTCCCACGTTCAATCCACGAAAAGGCCCGAGACGTTGCGCGCGATATCGCGAAGACTGATGCCTATGCCAGGTCCCGGCGCGAACGGAAGAAGATCGAGATGCTCTTCGCGCACCTCAAGCGCATCCTGCGCCTCGACCGTCTCAGGCTAAGAGGCCCGTTGGGCGCTCGAGACGAGTTCCTCCTTGCCGCAACGGCCCAGAACCTCCGGAAGCTCGCAAAGCTGATCCCGATCCCTGCGCTCCAGCCCGCTTAGGCGCAATCAAGCACCCGTGCGCCGGCCGCATTGCCCGCCCCCAAATTGCCAGTTCGCGGACTTCTTCAACACAATCGGCGCAAAGCGGTCATTCGCCGAAACTCTCATGTCATGCTAAGTGCCAAGCGTTCCCACTGTTCAGGAGGGCCGTGCTCGACTTCTTTCGCGTGCGATTTTCAGCCAACTGGGCCGGGGATCCAATAGTCGCCGAAAAGCGGCCTGACTATTACACTGTAAATTACCCCGAGCTGCAGGCTCGGATCGAAATAGCGCATCGCCCGCTCATTGAGGTCAATGATGCGGCCAGGCGTTAGTGGCCCCACGTCATTTATCTTGACGATGACCTTCTTGCCTACAGCTTCAACGAGGGCATACTTCGGCCTCTCGCCATATCGGACCCCACCAAATTTCTGGCGCAAGCTCGTCTTGATGGCAGCCGTCCAGACAGAGGGATCATAGCGCTCGCCGGAGGCTGTGTTCGGGCCACCCTCCCGCCATCCGGGCCGGAACGGATTGTACGTGGATGCAGCGCCAACGATCGCATCCCCAGAAGCTTCATCGACGACGGCACTTGAATGAACTGCAACGATTTCACTTCGAGCAGCGCTCACAGAAAAGGCAAGCGCAAGTACAGCGCCGCAAATTGCGGCGCGCGAGCGAAACAACATCATAACTCCTTGATTGATTTTCTAGAACGCTCGGTTCCCGATGCCGCAAAAAATGGTCAAGCGAACGCGGATGCGTTGACGAACTCGCGCCAATTTTTGCGGATACGTGCCAATCCTGGCAGTGGAACCGTTGTGGGAACCAGTGTGGTCCTCGCACAGGTGTTCTTAGTTCTCACCGACTAAGACAGAAATTGCGTCAGCAGCATGACTGGATAGAATTTATTGACTGGGGCGTGAGTAGGAGCAAGCGTCTGACCGAGGACCGCTCGGGTCGAAAGCTCACCTCGCGGGAATGACTGCTTCTGGCAAAGCGGTCAATCGAAAAAATTGGCGATGTGAAGAATTTTACACCCGCCGCCGCGGCGGCGGCCGCGCGCGGATCGCCGCCGCACGCCTCGATGGCCTGATCGGTGGCGGTGCATCGCGCCGCCACTGTTCGCGCGCTCGTAGCACAGCACCTGGCGCGAAGCCACCGTCAGGCCATCGAGTGGAATCCGACGACATTGCCGTCCGGATCGGATACCAGCGCGATGTTTCCGTAATCTCCGATCGAGAACTTGTCCTTCACGACATGGCCGCCGGCTTCCTTCGCGCGCTTCGCCGCCTGTGCGCAGTCGTCGCAGACGAAGTAGATGATCGTGCCGCCGGCGCCGACCGGCGCGCCATCCATCTTGGCGAGGGCGCCGGTTGCGCCACTGCCGTCACGGTTCATCGGGAAGGCCCACATGTTTTCGAGGCTGCCGCCCGACTGCTTCAATTGCGTCAGCGATACCCCCAGAGCCTTCTCGTAGAATGCCTTCGCCCGCTCCATATCGTGGACGTAGAGTTCGAACCAGCCGACGGGATTTCTCGCGGTCATTCTTCATCTCCACATGCAATTGTTGGACATCGGTCAACGTCGACGGTGAGACGCTGGTTCCGGCGGTTCCTGGTTCAGGGGGCGTCGCCAGAAACCTTCTCGTCTCTGCCGACCTCGAAGGCTGCTCGACGCCACCAGGATCTCGGGGTGGACTAAAGAATCCGTAGTTCTCGAACGTGCTGTGAATAAGCGTCCAACATAGACCCTCCCGGCGCTTCAGTTCGGAAATGTCCGAATAGACCGCGACCGTGCCGCCATCGAGCGTGCGCCGCTCGCTGATCATGACCCAGCGGCCGCTGCTGCGGCGCTGCACCTGCGGCGGACCGGGATTGCGGTGCTGATGCAGCCGGCCGGCAATCCATTCCTCGACATGGCGCGCCACCAATAATGGCCGCGCCAATGCCGCCTGTGGCTCCCCACGACTGCACCCGTGGCAGCGCCTACGGCTGCACCGCGGCGGTAGCCAACGCCGGCTCCGATGATTGCGCCGGAGACCGCGCGGCGGTTCATGCGCGGCTCTTGCCGCGCGGCGAGGGCGTTCTAACCGCGGCGCTGTGGTCACTCCCCAACGACGTTATCCTGTGACCTTGTGGCGGTGACCGAATTTGTATGCGCGGGAGTTAGCGAAGCGACCTCGGTGTTGGCTTTGCGTTTTCGATTTCTCTTTGATGGCGCGGTTGATTGAGGCGCAATCTTATAGGCGGTCTTCCGACCGCGCTTGCGGCGCGTCTTGTCTCGGTTCGAGTCAATCCACGCGGACATCGTGGTTGAGTTGGTCTTCGCATCGTCCGGAATAATGAGACCTTTTCGCTGCGCCATCTTCTTGGCGTACAACAACTGTGCCGGGCTCACTGGTTTTGGGTCGAGTTTGCCAACTGTCTTACTATCGGCTTTTTTGGGCGCATGTTCGCTGAGAAATTTGCGGCATATCGATATTGACGTCTTATAACCGGGCGGTGGCTTGATGCCCTTTTTCCGGCTAAGGCTGTCGGCAAACCGCTTCATCGCTGGAGTTGGTGGATATGCGCTTGCGCTGTTGCCAATGGAGGCGCCAAGCAAGAGAGGCCCTTCGGCGTCGGCGCCCTCCTTGAGCTTGCCGATAATGCGTTGGGCAACATCGCACACAGCATCAATCGCGTCGACCATATCCTGCTTGCCGACAACGACATCGTCGAGGAGGCATTCAAGTTGCGCCGTCACACCCGGATCGACCAAAGCCGGATCGGCCTGTTTGAGAACGCTGAACAGCGAAAGGCCGGTCTCGGTCGGTACAATATTCTTTCCTTGGGCAATCAAAAAACCCTGCTTCTTCAATCCGCCGATGATCTCGGCTCGGGTCGCCGGCGTTCCAATGCCCTTGGCTTCCTTCAGGCGCTCGCGAAGAACCTCATCGTCGACAAAACGCCAGGCATTTTGCATGGCCTCGATCAGAGTGCCTTCATTGTAGCGCGGCGGCGGTCGGGTCTCCTTGTCCTCAATTTTGGGATCCTGCAGCTGGGCTGTCTCGCCATTGTGCAACGGCGGCAGGAATTGTGCCTCGTCACCCTTTTCATCGGCTGGCTGCCAGTCCGGGAAGGCGGCACGCCAGCCGAGATCGATAGGCTGGCGACCAGCGGCGCGGAATTCGAAGCCGCGCACATCGAGCGTTGCGGTCGTCTGCTGGTAGCGGAAGTCGGGCATCAGCACTGACAGATAAGCACGCGCGATAACGTCGAACAGTTTTTTCTCGTCGGACGAAAGACGAGGCCAGACTTCCGGCAATTTGTCGATGGTGTTGACGTTGGGAATGACGGCGTGATGGCTCGCTCCGTCCAACCCCTTGTCGTAGAATGTGCCGCCCGCGCCCTTCCGGATCACAGGTGGCTTGGGCACGGGTATGGCGCCGAACGATTGTCCCACCCGCAGTCCAGCCACGATCCGCGGCACGTCCGAAATCAAGCTCTGCGGCAGATAGCGTACCTCGGCGCGAGGATAAGTGATGATTTTCTTCCCCTGACCGTCATAGAGTTCCTGCGCTGCCGCAAGCGTCTTGCTGGCCGCCCAGCCGAAGCGCGAACTGCAAAGCTTCTGTAGCGACGGTAAATCATGCAGCTTGGGTGGCGCTTGCCGCTTTTCCTCGACCCGCACATTGAGCGCGCCCTCAAAGCCGTCAGCTGCTTTGACGACGTTCTGAGCAAGCTCGCGCTTAACAATTCGGTTCTGAGGCGCGTGCCGCATCCGGAATTGGCCTCCCGCGACCTTCGCGGTGGCGACAACTTCAAAATACGCCAATGGCACAAAGTTCCGGATTTCCAACTCGCGCTTGCACACAATTGCCAAGGTCGGCGTCTTCACGCGACCAACCCCGATCACTCGCCGCGTACCTCGACTCAGGATGACCGTCGCGGTTCGGGTGAGTGACAGGTTGTAAATCTGGTCGGCCTGCCGACGCGCAACGGCGGCGGCGTAAAGGCGGCTATATTCGACATTCGGCTTTGCCCGGCCAAATGCGTCGCGGATAGTCTGCAGGTCCTGCGCGGTGAACAGCACGCGCATGACTTCGCCGCGATACCCGTAGTGCTCAAGAATCTCCTGACCGATAAGCTGACCCTCGCGATCGCAATCGGTGGCGAGCCAAACCCGTTCGGCTGTGCGAAGAGCGTTACGAATGGCTTTGAGCTTGGCGGCTTTGTTTCCACCCTCTGCGGGGCGAGTGCCGTAAAGAGCTTCGGGTCGAAGAAGTATTGGCGACCAGTGCTTCCAGGCCGGCACGACATCCTCAGGTTCGAGGAGATCGAACAGGTGGCCTTCAGCCGGGAGGATCTCTCCATAGCGAGTACCCACGGCGGCGCGGACGTCCTTTGCTTGGCTGGTTTTCTCCGTGATGACGATTTGATCTGCCATGCCAGCCCATCCGGGCGAAATCGAATCGGTGGCGCCCGATTGGAACATAAAGAGAACATGGTGAATTTACAACCTGTCCTTTGATAGATCGCAGCCAAGCAAAAGGCCCAACATCGCTGCCGGGCCTTTGTGATTGTTGAGCTTTGAATGTTGGACTCAAAAGTCCATGCCTCCCATACCACCCATGCCGCCACCACCAGGAGGCATACCGGCGCCGCCTTGGTTTTTCTTCGACACTTCGGCGACCATGGCTTCGGTGGTGATCAGGAGAGCCGCAACCGAGGCTGCATTCTGGATCGCCACGCGAACGACCTTGGTCGGGTCGATGATGCCCTTGGAGACCAGGTTGCCGTATTCGCCGGTCTGCGAGTTGAAGCCGTAGGCATACTGGTCCTTTTCGAGGATCTTGCCGAGTATGACGGAACCGTCTTCGCCTGCGTTGATCGCGATCTGGCGGGCCGGCCAGGACAGCGCCTTGCGCACGATCTCGACGCCGGTCTTCTGGTCGTCGTTCTTGGTGCGAAGTCCCTTGAGATGCTCGGAAGCACGGAGCAGGGCGACGCCGCCCATGTTCGGTCGGGATGGCACGAGGAAGATGGGTGCTGGCCGGATTTCAGGTAATTATTCCTTCCCGATCAGTAATTTTTCCGCCGGTCGGCGCGCCTTTCGATCGCAGAAATTCCCGCTCGGGAACTTCGCGACACGTGATCTCGCTCTCGAGGCTGCCGGCACCGTCCCATTGATGCGCGACCGCTTGCGCGAGAATGACACCGCCAAGGCTGGTTTCATGCTGGTGTTCGACGAGCAGATGTTCGATGCGGATGCCGCAAAGTGGTGGACGGATCTCGCCCGCATGGACCGCGTAGGATTCGAAAAGCGGGCCGCCAAACTGGTCGGTCCGCAAGGGGCGCTGGCCCTGCTCCGCTAGATCGCTGCGGCGAGCGCCGGGACATCGCAGCCGGCGCCCTCGAACCGACGGCGTCGGAACGGCCTTGGCGCGGAGCAGTTGATACACTACGCCGCGACATTGCGCGGTCGGCGTGGCTCTGCCCCCCAAGCCTCTAAGGCGGGGCTGCGCCTCGTCTTCCATGGAAGACTGTGGCGCGCGCAGTGCTCGATCAGAGATGGCGAAGCGTTATTTTCGCCGTTCCGGCTCAGGGCGGGTCAATGTGTTCGTATATTGCGGATGGAGATTGCTCGGTCCAAATGGCGCGAGAATGAGGTGGAGGGTCGGCATCATATCGGACACGCACGGCCTGTTGAGGCCCGAAGCGGAACGTCGCCTCGCGGGTGTTGATCACATCGTTCATGCCGGCGACATCGGGCGTCCCGACATCATCGATGCGCTCAGCCGGATCGCGCCGATCACCGCGATTCGGGGAAATGTCGACATCGGCGATTGGGCCAAGAGATACCACGACACCGAACTCACGCGCCTCGCGGGAAAGTCGATATTCGTTCTGCACGATCTCAAGACGTTGCGGATCGATCCAATTGCGCTCGGCATCGACGTCATCATATCCGGCCATTCTCATGTGCCTAAGATCGAGACGATCGGCAAGGTGCTCTACCTAAATCCGGGAAGCGCCGGCCGGCGACGCTTTAGGTTGCCGATCACGATTGCGACGCTCGACGTCACGCCCGACGGCTTGCAGCCGACTATTCACCATCTTGGCGACGGCTGAACCGCTTCGGCAGGTGAAGGCGCGTTCAGAGCGGCAAAAGGGGGCAGGCGGGGCGACTCGGGAAGGACGGCGCGGACCGCGCCGCAATTCAGCAAGGACCCGCGGGTAGACAGGCGGCTGCGCATCGAGGAAGTGCTGGAGATCGAAGGGATCCGTCATGGCGCCGGCCTCGTTCCAGGCTGTTTCACGAGTTCGGCGAGCCGATCGAGAAACGGCCGCTGGCCTTCGGGAATCTTTGCATGGGCCGATGGCAGGTCGAACCACTCGGCGCAATCGACCTCGGGAAAACTCTGCATCTGTCCTCCTTTCGGCGGCCATTCGATTTCAAATGTGTTGCTTCTTATGGTCTGGACGTCGACATCGCCTTCGACAGCGAACGCGATCACCCGCTTGCCGCCACGCTGGCGAAATTCGCCGAGCGGATCAAGCTTTCCCGAGAGAGCGACGCCGGTCTCCTCCATGAACTCCCGGCGCGCAGCAACTTCGGCGTCCTCGCCTTCATCCATCTCGCCCTTGGGGATCGACCATGCCCCTTCATCCTTTTTGCACCAGTAAGGACCGCCCGGATGCACCAGCAACACCTCTAGGTTGGCACCGGCGCGCCGGTACATCAGGATCCCCGCGCTCAAAACCGACCGGCGTCGTGACTTCAGGTCAGGCAATGACGCCTCCCGAATCGTTTTTGCCGCGGGCCACCAACGTTGCGGCTCATGGAATATGCTGCGCGAATGGGCATTGGCGAAAAATCGTCGCAAAAAAAAGCGTTGGAAATGGGATGCGAGGCCGCGGCCTTGAATTGCCTGAAGGCCGGCGAGCAGCATGGCCTGCCGTTGAGAGCCGCGATAGGCGACGTAGCGCGCAGCCACGGCCGGGCATCGTCGAAGGTGCGGGCGACAAGGGCGCCAACTACCTGATCTTGTATATCACCGCCCCGATCCGCGCTGCACCAGCGGCGCGGTTCATCGGTCGTCTGGCGCCACCGCCGCGCACGTGCTGGAAATCAAGCAGGCTATCCTGCAAACGGGTGCCGGCGGGGAAACGATCAAGGTCTTCTCGCGTATTGAATTGCCGGCATCCTTGTCGGACAAGGAGGCGGTGTCCTGCTGGCGTAGCGCAGCGGCCCGAACCGGAGAATGTAATATGTCAGCGACTAATCAACCGGCCACCATGAAGGGGCCCGCGATTTTTTTGGCACAATTCGTCGGCGATGCGCAGCCGTTTAACAGCTTCGATGCCATCTGCGGCTGGGCGGCTGGGCTCGGTTACAAGGGCGTTCAGGTCCCGACCTCCGATCGACGCTTGATCGACCTCGACAAGGCAGCAGTCTCTCAGGCCTATTGCGATGAAATTACCGGCGTGGCCGCGAGCCACGGCTTGGTGCTCACCGAATTGTCCACCCATCTGCAAGGACAACTCGTCGCGGTTCATCCGGCCTACAACGAAGCCTTCGACGCTTTCGCTCCTCCGGCAGTCAGGGGCAAGCCGAGGGAACGCCAGATCTGGGCGGTGGACCAAATGATGAAGGCCGCGCAGGCGTCCCGCCGCCTCGGCCTCACTGGCAGCGTCAGCTTTACCGGTGCGCTGGCGTGGCCCTTTCTTTATCCCTGGCCGCAGCGGCCGCCGGGCCTGATCGCGACCGCGTTCGACGAACTCGCGCGTCGCTGGCGTCCGATCCTCGACGCATATGAGGAAGCGGGCGTCGACCTCTGCTACGAGATCCATCCAGGCGAGGACGTATGCGATGGCATTACCTTCGAGATGTTTTACGAGCGCACCGGCAATCACCCGCGTTGTGCGATCAACTACGATCCGTCCCATTTCGTGCTGCAGCAATTGGACTATCTGGCCTTCATCGATATTTACGCCGAGCGCATCCGCGCCTTCCACGTGAAGGACGCGGAATTCAATCCGACCGGGCGGCAGGGCGTCTATTCGGGCTTCCAGCCCTGGATCAATCGCGCGGGCCGCTTTCGCTCGCTCGGCGACGGACAGGTTGACTTCAAGGCGATCTTCTCGCGGCTGGCTGCCATCGGATTCGACCGCTGGGCAGTGCTAGAGTGGGAATGCTGTTTGAAGAACGCGGAGGACGGTGCCCGCGAAGGTGCAGCCTTTATCCGCGAACACGTCATCCGCGTCACCGAGCGAGCATTTGACGACTTCGCCCGCGGCACCAGCGACGATGCGCAGATCCGACGGACATTGGGCCTCATCTGAGCCGAATTAGATCGACAGGAGTTCGACATGGCTGAGCCACGTATCCGACTGGGAATGGTAGGCGGCGGGGAAGGCGCCTTCATCGGCGCCGTGCACCGCATCGCCGCGCGCCTGGACGATCGTTACGAACTTGTCGCCGGCGCGCTTTCGGCCTCGCCCGATAAAGCGATCCGCTCGGCAGAAGCTCTCGGACTTCCGTCCGATCGATCCTATCCGGACTTCCGGACCATGGCGCAGGTTGAGGCCGCGCAAATCGACGGCATCGAAGCGGTCGCGATCGTCACTCCGAACCACATGCACGCCCCTGTCGCCGACGCCTTTCTGGAAACCGGTGTTCACATCATCTGCGACAAACCGTTGACGACCACCCTTGAGGAGGCGCGCCGCCTGCGGGACAAGGCTCGCGCGACGGGGCGGATCTTTGCCGTCACGTACAATTATTCCGGTTATCCGCTGGTTCGCCATGCACGCTCTATGGTTCAGGGCGGCGAACTCGGCGCGATCCGAATCGTGCAGGTCGAATACCCGCAGGATTGGTTGGCCGATCCGCTCGAGGTGACTGGCCAGAAGCAGGCTGACTGGCGTACCGACCCGGCGCGCTCGGGTGCCGGGGGCTGCGTTGGCGACATCGGTACCCATGCCTACCAGTTGGCGCACTTCGTAACCGGGATGATGCCTGAGCAGATTCTGGCCGAGGCAACCATCTTCGTGCCGGGACGCCGTGTCGACGACAACGTGCAAATCCTGCTGCGTTACCGGAACCGGGCGCGGGGCGCATTGTGGGCGAGCCAGGTTGCATCCGGAAACGATAACGGGCTGCGGTTACGGATCTTCGGTGAGAAGGGCGGCCTGGATTGGCGACAGGAAGAACCGAACCTTCTCACCTGGTCGCCGCGCGGTGAAGCGCCACGGTCGATCCGCCGTGGCACAACGTCCATGAACGCTGCCGGTCAGCGCGTCAATCGTATTCCACCCGGTCATCCTGAGGGGTACCTGGAAGCGTTCGCAACGATCTATAGCGAAGTGGCCACGGCTGTTGTGGCCAGTCGCACCGCTTCCCTTGCTGATCCCGCGCTGACCTTTCCAACGATTGAGGATGGCTTTGCCGGTGTCGCGATGGTGGACGCTGTCCTGCGCTCGAGCGCGGCCGGAGGAGTCTGGATGCCGGTTGAATTGTGATTAGACGTGCAAGAAACCCAATAAACCGGGCACTTCTCGAACCGCCTGAATTGACGATGTAGCACCGCGGTGGAGCACCAGGTGGAGCATCGCGGGCGGCCCAAGTACTTGACGTCGTCCCTGATAAGTGATTTCCGGATAAGAGATAATCGAGTGCTAGAATTCTTCAGCCCGACAGTGCTATGTGTCAGCGGCGCACGCGACGGCTCCGGTGATGCGCAAACTGAGGATTGGTGAAGCCGATCTCCACCATGGGCGCGCGTGCCGCCACCTTGTTGACCACGCCCGTTTATGGTTCGCACCAGGATCGAAATATTCAAGCACTGTCCCTCACAATGACCCGTCGTTGGTTGATTCTCGCGGACGATCTTACCGGGGCTGCAGACTGCGCCATCGCGTTCGGCGGGCGCGGCCTGGCGGCAGTGGTGACCTGGGGTGACATCGGAAATGTGCGAACTCGTCAGGAGCCCATTCTAGCCTACGACATCGCAAGCCGGGGTCTTTCGGTCGATGCCGCCATTGCTCGTCACAGAGACTTGCTGGCGAGCCAGCCAGTGTCAGGGCGTCTCTTCTTCAAAAAGATTGACTCGACCTTGCGGGGGCAGCCAGCAGCGGAGATTGCGGCGACGCTCGAATGTCTGGGATCACGATCGGGTTCGGCATTTGGAGTGCTTGCAGCGGCCTTTCCTGCGGCCGGCCGCACGACCAGGGACGGCCGCATCCTGGTCAATGGCCGTGCGCTCGAGGAAACAGACCTCTGGCGACGCGACCATAGCTATCCCAAGGCTGATCTTGTTGACGTTCTCGCGACCGCTGGCGTTCGCAGCGAGAAAGTTTTGCTAACCGCCGTCCGTAGTGGCCAGTTGAAAGCCATTCTCGCTGGGTTAGCTGACGAAGCCAATGCTGTCGCTGTCTGCGACGCGGAGACTGAAGACGACTTGCACCTGATCGCAGAGGCGGGCCTGCATGCTTCGCCTGCCAGCGTCTTTATCGGCAGCGCAGGTCTGGCGCATGCGCTGGCTTGCCTCGACGCCGGTGAGATCGTTGAACCACTGCGCATTCCGGCCAGCAAATTCGGTATATTGACCGTCGTCGGCTCGCTCGCCGAGGCTTCGAGGTCTGCCGCGCTTCGTTTGAACGCGACCGGCACCGTGGGCTATTTCCCGATCGAGCCGGAAATATTGCGCGAGAATCATGCTGAGCGCGCAGAGATCGCTGCAACCATCAAGGAGCGGCTCGCCGGAGGCGGCGATGTCCTCGTCGAAATCATGAACAATGGGTCTCCCGACATGTCGCTTGGCCCCGAGCTCGTTACGAGCCTGGCCGATACTCTGGAAATCGCGGCACCCGTCATCGGTGCATTTGCTGTCACGGGTGGCGAAACCGCAGCGGCGCTCTTGTCGAGGTTCGGCGTCAACGGTATCCGTCTCGCTGAGGAGATCGAGCCGGGCGTCCCGCTCGGACTAACTCTTGGCTCATTGTCGGTCCCGATAGCCACCAAAGCAGGTGCGTTCGGAGATGAGGATAGCCTCATCCGCATCAATGAGCGTCTTCGCGCCGTTCGAACCAGAGGAAGCTTTGTATGACCCGTCCGACGATTGCGATCACGATGGGCGATCCCGCCGGTATCGGGCCCGAAGTGATTATGAAGGCGTTAGCGAAGCCGGAAACACGCGCAATCTGTAATGCGCTGGTGATCGGTGACGCCAATCGCTTGCGTAAGGCTGGCAAGATTGTCGGCGAGCGGCTTGAAATCGATGCGCTGCGCGAAGCCGACGATGCGAATTTTGCTTCGGGCACCGTGCAGTGCCTGGACTTAAAACTCGTGCCGGATGACTTGCCGTTCGGCGAGATGTCTGCGGCAGCGGGAGAGGCAGCTTATCGCTTTATCGAAAGAGCCGTCCAGGTCGTGCAGGCAGGATCCGCGCAGGCCATCTGTACCGCACCGCTTTCCAAGGAAGCGTTGCACGCGGCCGGGCATAAATATCCGGGCCATACCGAACTGTTGGCCTATCTGACCGGCACGCGTGAGGTCTCGATGATGCTCGTGTCATCGAAACTTCGTGTCATCCACGTCACCACGCATATCGGCCTGCTGGACGCCATCGACAAGATCGAGCCTGGCCTCGTCGAAAGGGTCATAATCCGCGGGCATGAGGTGCTGGTGCGCGCCGGCCTCACCAATCCAAAGATCGGCGTTTGCGCTATCAACCCGCATGCCGGAGAAAACGGGCTATTCGGCCGAGGTGAGGAAGCAACGAAAATCGCGCCCGCCATCGAGGCCTGTCAACGCCGAGGCTGGGATGTGCGAGGCCCGTTGCCTGCCGACACGCTGTTTTTTCTGGCCGGCCGCGGCGACTACGACATGGTCGTTGCAATGTATCATGATCAGGGTCATGGCCCGATCAAGGTGCTGGGACTGGAGGCCGGCGTGAACATCACCGTCGGTTTGCCGGTGATCCGTACTTCGGTCGATCATGGTACGGCCTTCGATATCGCGGGCAAGGGCGTTGCCGACGAACGCAGTCTGATCGAAGCGTTGCGGCAGGCAGCTGAGCTTGCGCCGAAACGCGGTCCTGCGGCCGTTGGATGAACGACCGCCGCGCAAAGCGGCCATTCGGCGGGATCAGCACGTCGCAGAAAGGCCAACACCGGACATGCAGCGCCGCATCGTCGACCGTGTCGAGCCGAAGACCTTATTCCCCTTCGGAGCACCGGGCGAAGGTCCCCGCGCATGCGGCACCATCCGTTGGGCATCGCCAGTGATTGACACCGGCTCTTCTGGTATTCGCCCCGTGGCGTGGGCTGAAGTGCATGGGCAATCGCGTGGGGTTGATCCTTGGGACAGTCCAATCGCGTACCGCCCTATTTTCATGTGTGCTACCTAGTTGGGTAGCAAAATGGTAGCAGGAAAAGCAGATCATGACTGACGATCAGGTCAATCTCGTCGTTCAGCACCTTTGCGAGCAATTGCACTTGGCGCTCCGATTGAAGGGCAGCGAGGCACATCCACCAAACGCCAAGGATATTGGATTCGATCCTGCCTCTGTAAGAACTGTATTGCTGACCGGCTTGCGTTCGGCGGGTGTCACGATCCACCACGAGGCAGCCGGGGCGAGCGAAGAGCCGCCGTGGTCCTAAATGCAAAACGCGGGACAGAAGCCCCGCGCCAATGTCTCAGTTGGGTCCTCTACCGACTTAGCCGGTTATCTCCCCGGTTGATGTCCGTGTTGCCCCGGAAGCAGACCTGAAGCAGAAGGGGCGAAAGCGACTCCGGCAGCCGCCGCTGGGCCCTCGTGATGCCGCTAGTCAAATCGCACTTGTGCAGCAAATGCTGCCGCAGGCGGCGGTCTCAGATACGAAACATGTTGACAGGGCTCGGCTTTATTCGTCCTTCCATTTGATCGAGCAGCCAATAGACGCCTTTTGGTCAGCCGGCGCCAGACCGGTAGTCGCAATCGCGCGCATGGCCTCGACAAGCTCTCGGGGCGCCCCCGCGCGAGGCGGAGTTGTGCGGCCTTCGTCGAGCCGGCCGCGATACTTGAGCTTGCGGTCGGCATTGTAACCGAAGAAGTCCGGCGTACAGACCGCCCCATACGCCCGAGCGACTGTCTGGGTCTCGTCGTGGAGATATGGAAACGGGAAATCATGAGCCTTCGCGAAACGCTTCATATTCTCAAATGAGTCTTCGGGATAGCTCGCCGCATCGTTCGAGCAAATCGCCGCAAAGCCTATGCTCTCCGACATCAGCACGCGGGCGTCCGAAACCATGCGGTCGATCACCGCTTTAACATAGGGACAATGGTTGCAGATGAAGACGACGACCGTGCCTTTTTCGCCAGCAACGTCGTCGAGTGCGTAAGTCTTGCCGTCGGTGGCCGGAAGCCGAAACTCCGCCGCAGGCGTATCAAGAACGACTTGGGTAGCTGTTGTCGCCATATCGCACCTCCTTGTGCCCAAATATATGCTAACGACGGCCTGCCGGGGCACAGTTTCCAAAGCCTGCTCGCCAGTCGCGTCGTTTTGGCCATACGTCAGCCATTTCCGGTCGACCCTTAACAGCCGACACTTGGACGAGCGCGGGATTTCGTCGGTGTGGGCCACTTTCGGACAAACTTTGCTGAAGAGCCTTCAGGAGAAGCCTATAAATAATCAGCGCCAAGGTTGTACGCTACAGCCGCTACCGACCGCCTCGCCACGCGGTCAGGCGCGGGATCCAACGCGGCACATTGATGCGGAAAGCTTCGTATTCCGCCCCGAATGATTTTTCTAGCGTCGGCTCCTCGTAGCCCACGACAAACAGGTGGCAGACGAGGCAGAAGACCGCGCCGTAGGCGAACAGCCGCCAATCGCCAAACAGGACCGCCTGGCCGAAAATGACGGCGGCGACCGCCACGTAGATTGGATTGCGCACATATCGATAGAGGCCGGTAACGACGAGGTGTTGGGTCGGGGCGATCGGCGCTGGCGTGCCGAGCCCCTGCAGCGCGAAACGCCCGAATGAATCCACGAGCCCGGATACGCCGGCAAGAATTAGCGCGGAGCCGACGAAGCGCGTGAGCTCGACGCCGAGAAACGACAACCTAAACTCCCAGTGCGAAATCCACCACGGCACCACCCCGGCCACCACGCAGGGCACGAACACGAAGAAGATGGCGGTGCCGATGACGGCGGCGGTTCTTCGCATGGACACGATCCATTCCTTGCTATTATAGCGCTCCGCACCGGGAGCGTCAGGTCTGCCTTGGATCAAACCCGGATGTGGAGGGCCGCTCGGCCTTGCCCTGCCCAAGTCCGCTGTATCGAATAGGCGATTAGACCATGGCTGGTGCCGCGTCAGAGGTCTACGAACCCCTAAATCAATACAAGCCGGTCGCCCGGAACATCGGTATCGTGGACGGTCCTTTCGAGTATTTGACGACGGCCGGAGTAAGGCTTCCGTTGCCGTTTACTACTCGGATGACCGTGGTGCGGCTCGGCAACGGCGACCTGTTCATCCATTCCCCCATCGCATTCGAGCCTGCGCTCGCTGACCGCCTGCAGGCGAGGGGCACAGTCCGCCACCTCGTATCGCCGAACCAGTTCCATTACGCGCACATTGGCGAGTGGTCGCGTGCGTTTCCGGGGGCGGTTGCCTGGGCCTCTCCGCGCGCACGCAAGCGTGCCCGCTCGCGGGGCATCGATGTGCATTTCGATAGAGACATCGGCATCGAACCGCCGGAGGAATGGCGCGCCGAAATTGATCAGACCGCCGTTCCCGGAGGAATTTTCGGGGAGATTGTGTTCTTCCACAAGGAGTTGAAAACCCTCATATTGGCTGACACCATCATAAACCTTGAGCTTGACATGATCAGGCAGCCATGGCGGTTCGCCGCCAAGCTGACCGGAATGTACTATCCGCGCGGCCAAATATTCTTCGGCATGCGGTTGCCGCTTCTTTTGCAGAAACGAAAGACGCGAGCGGCGGTCCAAAAAATGCTGTCATGGCAGCCAGAACGCATCATTCTCAGCCACGGGCGCTGGTTCGATTCGAACGCCAGTGAGACTCTGCAACGCACGTTCGGATGGGCGCTCTAGCCCATTGCGCTTCGCTCGATTGAGAATGTCAAACTTGGTCACTAGCCCGAATTTCCGCTCCGGGTCAAAATGCGACTTGGACCAGGAGGGCAGCTCTTGGCGCAAACCGGACCTTTGCCAAAACGTTGACATCAGCTAAACCAGCGTTTCCATCGATCTGGAACGTCTCTTCAACGGCTGAAACTGGAGCTGACGATGGCTTTTGCGACCACCGATGACGCTGTACGGCTATACTACGAGGAAACTGGAAGCGGCGCGCCGATCATCTTCGTCCATGAATTCGCCGGCGATCATCGCAGCTGGGAACAGCAGCTTCAGCATTTTGGCCGGCGCTACCGGGCGATCACTTATGCCGCGCGCGGTTATCCGCCGTCGGACGTGCCGGAGGATCCGGCGTCCTATAGCCAGAGTCGCGCTGCCGACGACATTCTAGCGGTGCTTGATCATCTTGGTATCCAGAAGGCGCATGTCTGTGGCCTCTCGATGGGTGGTTTCGCTACGCTGCATTTCGGCCTTCGCCATCCGTCTCGGGCCTTGTCATTATGCGTGTCCGGCTGCGGCTATGGCGCCGAGCTGAATATGCGCGAGCAATTTCGCGCCGAGGCCGACGCCGTAGTGGCGTCGCTGCGGGCCGATGGAATGGCCGCATTTGCTTCGCGTTATGCCCACGGCCCAACCCGCGTACAGTTCGAAGCCAAGGACCCGCGCGGTTTTGCGGTCTTCAAGCAGGCGCTGGCCGAGCATTCAGCCTTGGGTGCCGCCAACACCCAACTCGGCTGCCAAAAGGAGCGTCCCTCGCTGTACCATCTGCAAAACGAGATGGCCGGTCTCACAGTGCCGACGCTGATCCTCACTGGCGACGAGGACTGGCCTTGCCTGGCGCCCGCGTTGCTGATGAAGCGCATCATCCCGTCGGCGGCTCTCTCGGTGATGCCGAATTGCGGGCATACCATTAATCTCGAAGCGCCAGACCTGTTCAACGGCATCGTCGGCGACTTCGTAGCCCAGGTCGATGCCGGTCGCTGGCCTACGCGTGATCCGCGGGCCATGTCGGGCTCCATAACCGGCATTCGCTGATCATCCGGACAAGGACCAACCCGTACGCCGACGTCCGGTGTTGGCGGATAGTGTTGAAAAACTCGAAATCGCGGCGCTCCGAAAATCTCGCAAATGTAGCGGATTGGCGACTTCAGCCGCTGCAAGGCTCTGTAGAACCGATACGAGCGCCAGCGATCATTTTTGCTGTAGTTGATGTGGTCCCTCACCCCGCAGCGAGAGAGACGCGCCAGCAGTCCTGAGAATTTTAAGTCATCAGCGAAAAAGGACTTTTTCAACACAATCGGCGCAGAGCGGCCATTCTACGAGATGCCCAACATCCGTTGAGGGGCAGCGCCTCTTTCGTCACAATCGGGGCACTTTCAATCCGACGGTGCGTCCTGGAAAGCCGGCGGCGTCAAAGTAGCGTGTCTGACCGACAAACTGCATGTTGACGATGGTGCGCAGGCCGTTGTCGCCTCGCTTCGAGACAACATCCTGTCGCCAGGGCCGGGCGGGCTTTCCGCCCGGAAGTGCTTCGGTAAGCGCCCGGCCGCGCAGCTTGCCGACCGGCGGGAGGGTTACACCCAGGATCTTCTCCAGCGTCGGCGCGATGTCAGCGTTGCTGACCGGTGCCGTATCGTTGAAGCCTGTCTTGAACGCGGGCCCGATGGCCGCCATGAAATTTCCAGTATCGGCGCGGCTAAAGCTGCCATGATGGCCTTGCCCCTGCAAAAGGGTGGTATCGGATACGGTCGCGCTGCAAAACAGCGGCTGATCGCAGCCCGTCGTTTCGGAGCGGAAGTTCACGACGATGGCCGGCGTTGGCGTTCGCGCTCCACCTTTGAGGCCCACCTTGCTCAGCGGCAGAGTTCCTGCAACCGGTCCGAGGTCATCACGGACGAAGACACCGCTGGTGTAGTCTTGCGCAAGAAGCGCCTTGACCACTTGCCTCACCAGGGTCCTGGCGTTGTCCTGCGGTAGATAGATGAGGTCGTTGCCTCCGTTCGCGCCGACCACGATATCGGGTTTGGCCGGATCGTTGCCGATCGAGGCGCTGGCGCGGTGCGGATGCTTCCCAGCCTTGTAATCGACGCCGGGCCCCTGAGCGGAGGGCTCATGCAGCGGCAGGCTCAGGGCGTGCGCAAGATCGATAGCAAGAAAACCCGGCGGTAACTGCCCTTCGGGCACGTTGTCGTACTTCAGTTTTGCAGCTGGACTGGTCTTGCTTTGCTTTGACACCGTGCTGAAGCCGTGGTCGGCAGTGACGAAGATATTAGTATCGGTCTCAAGCCCGAGGTCCTTGAGCGCAGCGACGATCGCCGCAAGATCGTCGTCTGCTACCTTGATTGCAGCGAGGGAGGTCGGACCATTGATGCCGGGGACGAGGTCATTGATGCTGTCGCGCTGGGAGTGCTGGGTGCCGTCCGGATCAGACGACCAGTACAGCAGCATGAACGGCTTCTTGTTCTCCTTGAAATACGGCAGCAGTACCTTCGTGACGATGTCCCGGTAATATTTCTGCTGAATGATATTGGTGGACTTGCCGGGGTTCTCGCGTTGCGCACGCCCCGGCGTTTCCAGCGCTAATCCGGCCTTCTTGAGCATTTCGACGACATCCGGCCGCAAGACGATGCCAGTTTTCCTGCCGGTATCGTCGTCGAAAAAAATCGTGGTCTTGCCGTCAAGCTGGGTAAGATCGTGGATCCCCACCGGGCCCACCTTGCCGAGGCCAGCAGTGAAGTAGCCCTTTTCGCGCGCTGCGGCCATGATCGAGCGTTCGGCAATGAAGTTGCCGCCGTGATGCTGATTCAGCTCGCTCAACACCGCATTGTTCTGGATGAAAGGAGTTACGGTTCCGGCGGCGCTTGCGACCGGAAAGCCGGTGTAGAACACGTTGCCGAAATCGCCGGTGTCACCGATCAGGTGACCGGTCGCGATCGCTGAGGCGTTCGACGTCGTAATGGTCGGATAGATCGAATGGCTGTTCGAGAAGTTGACGCCTGTATCCCGTATCCGGGCGAATGTGGGGGCCCGCTCGGGGGTGACCGCGGCGGCCCGAAGACCATCAGCGACGAACAGGATGACGTTCTGCTGCGCATTGCACGGCAGCGTGCCCGCCAGGACAGCGAACACCGCGCAGACGATCAATTTCCCCATGGTGCCCCCCGGCATTACGATTTTATTTCAGCGGAGTATGAGGGAAAGCGGCGGTCGCGCCAAGCGCCTCATGGCACGGCTGGAGAAGGCTCCTCACGCAGCGTCTACGCAGCCATTGCTCGCGGCGTGGATCCGATCCGCGTACTGTTCGGCGATCAGACGAAAGCCCGACGGCAATGGCCGGTCGGTGAAGAAGCGATGGCAATCGCTAAGATGACCGCCGCGAACCGTGGCGTTGCGGCCGAATTTGCTGGCGTCGGCGACCAGCAGGGCGGCCCGGCAATTGGCGACGATGGATTGCCGCGCCTGGACTTCGTCCGAATGAAAATCGAGCAGGGTGCCATCCTGATCGACGCCACCGACGCCGAAGATGCCGAAATCGGCCCTGAAGCCGGAGAAAAAACGTACCGCCGCGTCGCCGACGATGTCCCGGTCGAGCGGACGCAGTGTTCCGCCCGCGATCGTGATCTCGATGTCGGGATTTTGAGCAAACGCCGCCGCCACGTTCAAATTGTTGGTGATGACCCGCAAATCCTGCCGGCTGGACAGCGCCTGTGCGACGTATTCGGGCGTCGTGCCGAGGCCGATCATGAGGGATGCGCCGTCGGGAATGTAACTGGAAACGGCATGGGCGATGCGTCGTTTGGCATCGGCGTTCAATCCCTGTCGGCTGCCATAGGCCAGATTCTGATTCTGCACGGGAAGGCCGACGCCGCCGTGTATCCGTCGCAGTAGTCCTTGATCGCATAACTGGTTCACGACACGGCGGACGGTCTGCTGCGTGACGTCGAATTGCCTGGCGAGATGCTCGATCGAGGCGAAGCCTTCCTCACGCACGATCTCCAGAATTCGGCCCTGGCGTTCTGTGGCGATCTTCAACATGGGACCCCGTTGTCACCAAAATGTATCATTCGAACGGTATGGATGCAATTCTTGTTTCATATGTGCATTCTTTATGTTCATATGAACGAGGGAAGCAACGGACAAGGATGTTTTCGACACGGCTGCGAATGTGCCCAATCGCACGTCGCGGCCATGCCGGACCGGGTAGATCATGTCGGCGATTACGCTGAATCACGTTTCCAAGAATTGGGGCCCGATGCGGGCCGTCGACGACGTCAGTCTCACGGCGGAGGAGGGCTCGCTGCTGGTGCTGCTTGGTCCATCCGGCTGCGGCAAATCCACAACGCTTCGTCTGATCGCAGGCCTCGAACAGCTCGACGGTGGTACGGTTGCCATCGGCGGTGCGGACGTTACCCATCTGACGCCGGCCCAGCGCAAGATCTCGATGGTCTTCCAGTCCTACGCCCTGTTTCCGCATCTAAGCGTGGCCGAGAATATCGTCTTCGGCTTGCGCGTGCGTCGTGTATCCCGCACCGAGCGCGATCAGCGGCTTCAGCGCGTGGCGGAGATCGTCGGTCTCGAAAAGCTGCTCGAGCGCAAGCCGTCGCAATTGTCCGGCGGGCAGCGCCAGCGCGTGGCACTCGGGCGCGCCATCATTGCGGAGGCGCGCGTCTGCCTGATGGACGAACCGCTTTCGAATCTCGACGCCAAGCTGCGTCACGAGATGCGGACTGAAATCCGGGCGCTGCAACAGCGCCTCGGTATCACCATGGTCTATGTGACGCACGACCAGACCGAAGCCATGACCATGGCCGATCGCGTCGTGTTGATGCGCGACGGGCGCGTCGAGCAGAACGGTACGCCGGAGCAATTGTACAATCGGCCGGCCACCGCATTCACGGCGCGGTTCATCGGTACGCCCCCGATGAATTTGATCCCGCGGGGCGACCGGCTGATCGGTATCCGGCCGGAGCATGTCCGCATCGTGTCGCAGGGCGGTCATGCGGCGCACGTAAAGACCGTCGAACACCTCGGTGCCGACAGCATCATTCTGTGCGAAGTCGAGGGCCAGCCGGTTGCCGTGCGGCAGGACGGATTCAGCAAGGCTCTTCCAGGTGATGACGTCAGGTTGGGCTGGGATGCAGCTCACGAGCATCAGTTCGATCAGAAATCCGGGCGGCGGCTGGATGAGGCCGGCGATGAGACAATGCGAGTTGCGTCTGGCTGAAACCGCAACGGCGGTCTCGGCGGCAAAAACATAACAAGGGAGGATGACATGATAGCTTTTCGACCAATGTTGCTGGGAGCGGCTGCGCTTGCGGCGCTGTTGCTGGGCCCGCGTCCGGCGGCTGCGGTGGATTTGACCATGTATTATCCGGTCGCGGTGGGCGGTCCGGTGACGAAAATCATCGACGACATGGTCTCCCGCTTCGAGAAGGAGAATGCAGACATCAAGGTGACCGCAGTGTACGCCGGCAATTACACCGATACGATGACCAAGGCGATGACGGCCATGAAGGGCGGTCAACCGCCGCAATTGTCGGTGCTGCTGTCGACCGACGTCTTCACGCTGATGGACGAGAAAGCCATCGTGCCGATGGATGAACTTGTCGCGGACAAGTCGTGGTTCAAGGAATTCTATCCGGCGTTCATGGCCAACGGCCAGGTCGACGGCAAGACCTGGAGCATTCCGTTCCAGCGCTCGACAATCGTGCTGTACTGGAACAAAGACGCCTTCAAGGAAGCCGGCCTCGATCCCGAAAAGGCACCCGCGAGCTGGGACGAAATGGTCGAGATGTCCAAAAAGCTCGTCAAGAAGGATGCGTCCGGCAACACCGCGCGCTGGGGCGTCGAAATTCCGACCACCGGCTACGCCTACTGGATGCTGCAGGCGCTTGCCATCGAGAATGGCCAGAAGTTGATGAACGACGCGGGTAACGAGGTCTATCTCACCGCGCCAAAGACTGCTGCAGCGCTGGATTACTGGGTCGACCTGTCGCGCAAGCACAATGTCATGCCGATGGGCAGCATCGACTGGGCGACGCTGCGCACCGATTTCCTCGAAGGCAAGACCGCGATGATGTGGCACACCACGGGCAACCTGACGGCGGTCAAGGACGCCGCCAAGTTCAACTTCGGCGTGGCCATGCTGCCGGCCAAGGAACGGCGCGGCTCGCCGACCGGTGGCGGCAGCTTCTACATCTTCAAGAGCGCATCCCCCGAGCAGCAGAAGGCGGCCGTGAAATTCGTCCAGTGGATGACGGCACCGGAGCGTGCGGCGGAGTGGAGCATGAAGACCGGTTACGTCGCGGTTTCCCCGGCGGCCTACAAGACCCCGGCGATGGAAGCCTATGCCAAGGGCTTCCCGGCCGCGACGGTTGCGCGGGATCAGCTCGAGCATGCCGTGCCGGAACTGTCGGTTCACGAGAACGGCCGCATCTACAAGTTTGTCGGCGATGCCGTGCAGGCGGCGATCACCGGAACGCAGAAGCCGCAGGAGGCGCTTGCGGCCGCTCAGCAGCAGGCCGACCGCGTACTCCGCGCGTACAAGTAAAGAGAAGGGCCGGGTGGGGTTATCCCCATCCGGCCCGATCATCCCATGTCCGATCAACCCGCCATAACACCCGTTGCGCGCCGGCCGAGGTCGCATGCGTGGTGGAACGCAGTGAATGCCTGGCTGCTGCTGTTGCCGGCGGCGGTGCTGCTGATTGCGTTCACGCACTTTCCGATTTTGGCGACGATCCGGCATTCCTTCTTCATCACGCGCCGCAACGGCACCGAGGCCTTCGTCGGCCTTGAGAGCTACCATGCAATGGCCGCCGATCCGATTTTCTGGCGAGCGTTGGTCAACAATTTCTGGTTCGCGCTCGGCACCATTCCGACCTCGATCGCGCTGGCCCTGCTGATGGCGATCTGGGTCAACCGCAACATGCGCGGACGCGGCTTCTTGCGCCTTGCCTTCTTCACGCCCACCGTGCTGCCGATGATCGCGGTCGCCAACATCTGGCTGTTCTTTTACACGCCGGACTACGGATTGCTCGACCAGTTGCGCGGGCTGTTCGGCCTCGCGGGCTGGAACTGGCTCGGCGATCCCAGCACGGTGATGGGCTGCCTGATCGTCATGGTGGTCTGGAAGGAAGCCGGCTTCTTCATGATTTTCTATCTCGCAGCCCTTCAGCAGCTTTCGCCCGATCTCGAGGAAGCGGCGTCCGTCGAGGGCGCCAGCCGCTGGTATACGTTCCGGCGGATCACCTTTCCGCTGTTGATGCCGACCACTCTGTTCGTGGCGATCAACGCTGTCATCAATTCGTTCAAGCTGGTGGATCATTTGGTCATCATGACCAAGGGAGGTCCCAACAATGCCAGTACGTTGCTACTGTACTACATCTACGAAGTCGCATTCGTGTTCCAGGATCCAGCTTACGCGGCGACGCTGACCGTCGTGCTCCTGGTGCTGCTGAGCGGGGTTGCATTGGTAAAATTTGGTTCTCTCGACCGCAGGATCCATTATCAATGAACGGGCGGACGCATCCTCTTGAAGTGATCGCCGCATGGCTGCTGGCGCTGCTTTGGCTGGCGCCGCTGGCCTACGCGTTCTGGAGCGCGCTGCATCCGGCAGCCTATGCCACGTCGTTCAGCCTGTCGGCGCCCTGGACGCTGGAAAACTTTTCCCGGGCGTGGAATCAGGCGCCGTTTGGCCGCTATTACCTGAACACGGTCGTTCTGGTCGTTCTGATCCTGATCGGGCAACTCGTGCTGTCGACCTTGGCGGCCTATGCCTTCGCGCGCTTCAAGTTCAGGGGCAGCGGCATCGCGTTTGCACTAGTGCTGCTCCAACTCATGATCATGCCGGACGTGCTTATCGTCGAGAATTACCGCATGATCGGCAAGCTCGGATTGCTCGATACCATCCCGGCGATCGCGTTGCCTTATCTCGCCAGCGCGTTCGGCATCTTCCTGCTGCGCCAGACCTTTAAGAGCGTTCCGCAGGAACTGGTCGAGGCGGCCCGGGTCGAGGGGGCGGGGCCGCTGCAGATCCTCTGGAAGGTTTATGTCCCCCTGGCGCGGCCAACCTATGTGGCGTTCGGTCTGGTCTCGGTCAGCTATCACTGGAACAACTTCCTGTGGCCGCTGATCGTCACCAATTCGGTGGAGGCACGGCCACTGACGGTGGGGCTGGCCGTCTTCGGAGCACCGGAGACTGGTGTCGACTGGTCGATCATCACGGCTGCAACCGTCATGACGATGGCGCCGCTGCTGTTCGCATTCCTGCTGTTCCAGCGGCAGTTCGTCCAATCGTTCATGCGCGCGGGAATTCGCTGATGCGTTTATTGACTTGGAATATTCAGTGCGGAAAGGGTTGCGACGGTGTGACCGACCTTGCGCGGATGGTAACCGTGGCAAAAGAGATGACGGACGCAGACGTCTACTGTTTCCAGGAAGTGTCCGACAACTTTATCAACCTCGATGATGGCGCGGATCAAAGCGCCCAACTGGCTGTGCTGCTGCCTGACCACCGCCCGGTGTTTCGGCCCGCGATTGAAACGATCGACAAGGCGGGCCGGACACATCGGTTCGGAAACATGACTTTCTCGCGTCTGCCGGTCGCGCAGATCGCCAATCATCTTCTACCGTGGCCGGGAGCAGGCGGGACGCGCAGTATGCGCCGCCACGCGCTGGAGGTCACGGTCCAAGCTGCGTTTGGACCGCTGCGTATCGTCAATACGCATCTCGAATACCACTCCGCCGATCAGCGCGAAGCGCAGATTGCACGCTTGTTGGACTTGCAGCAGGAGGCGTCGACGGGTTCCATAGCATCCGTTTCCCAGCACAATGAGCCTTACGGGAGTCAGACGCTGGCGGCGTCAAGCGTGCTGTGCGGTGATTTCAACTTCGACGTCACTGACCGGCAGCATGCACTGATCAATCGATCGGCCCGGCCTGGCCTTAACTACCGGGATGCATGGGGCATCTGCTATCCAGGTCAACCGCGGTCGCCAACCTGCGGACTATACGATCATGCGCAGTGGGCCAACGGCCCGGATTGTCGCGATTTCATTTTCACGACAGAAGACTTGGCTGGCCGCATCCGCCGCATCGAAGTTAATGGCAAGACCGACGCCTCCGATCATCAGCCGATCCTGATCGAATTGGCTGATTGAGCAAGTTGAGTACGCTCCGCGTCGATCACGGTATTCGATATGGCGATGTCAGCCAACCCAATAGCAGAAAAGGCGTTTGAGGCACTCGTCGTCACTCGAGGAGTGTGACCTTCTGGCTAACCAACTCCAAGAAGCCCAAAGCGCGGCCGCACGACTGCGCCAAAGACCCAGTGCCTACGCCGGATGCGCTTAAGCAACCGGTCGTTTCCAACCCGACTAATCTTCGGTCCAACGTAATTCAGTTGATAGATCATGAGATCCAACGCCGCCAACGCGCGGCTGCTTGAAAAATTGGGCGTATTAACTTGCCGCGGCCGCGCTACCAAGTCTGTTTGCGTAATTCCCGGAACGGCCGCTTCTGGCGGATTGTGTTGAAGAAGTCCGCGAACTGGCAATTTGGGGGCGGGCAATGCGGCCGGCGCACGGGTGCTTGATTGCGCCTAAGCGGGCTGGAGCGCAGGGATCGGGATCAGCTTTGCGAGCTTCCGGAGGTTCTGGGCCGTTGCGGCAAGGAGGAACTCGTCTCGAGCGCCCAACGGGCCTCTTAGCCTGAGACGGTCGAGGCGCAGGATGCGCTTGAGGTGCGCGAAGAGCATCTCGATCTTCTTCCGTTCGCGCCGGGACCTGGCATAGGCATCAGTCTTCGCGATATCGCGCGCAACGTCTCGGGCCTTTTCGTGGATTGAACGTGGGACCTTGCGGGCGGGCATCTTCGGACAGCACCGTGGCTTAAGCTCGCAGGCGTCGCAATCGTGTTTGACGGCGCGATAGAGCAGTGTTGCTCCATCATTCACCAGGGTCCCCGTGGAAGTCAGCACCTTGCCAGCCGGGCAGATGTAAACGTCGCTTTGTTGATCGTAGGCGAAGTCTTCCCGCGCGAACGTTCCATTGGTGCGGGCCGACTTGTCGAACACCGGAATGTGCGGCTCGATCGCCCGCTCGTTGACCAGCCATCCCAGCATCTCCGCCGAGCCATAGGCACTATCGGCGGCCAGGCGCTCGGGACAAAGTCCAAGGCGCTCTTCAGTTCGCTCAATCATTGTGCGTGCCGCGCCGACCTCGGCCTGCCGGATCGCTCGCGTCGCCTCGACGTCGACGATGATCGCGACCTTCAGGTCGATGAGGTAGTTGTTGGCGTAGGCAAAGAAGGCATGCCCTTTATGAGCGCCAGTCCATTGCGCGGCCGGATCCGACTTCGAGATGAACTTCGGCACGGTTTCGCTCGCCGCGCCCCATGCTGCCTCATCCAGGGTGTCGAGATACTCCCGGACGGATCGGCGCGTCCTGGCAAGGGCTTGCCAGTCAACCTCGTCAGACCCAGCAGCAGAACGCTGCTTGTTGGCGTCAGCGGCAATCAGGCTGGCATCGACCGCAAAAGCGGCCCCGTCTATCAACCCTTCTGCCATGCAGCGCCGAACCACGGTCTCGAACAGCTTGCGCAGCAGATCGCAATCACGGAAGCGGCCATGCCTGTTTTTGGAGAATGTCGAGTGGTCCGGCACCTCGCCACCAAGCCCGAGCCGACAGAACCAACGGTAGGCGAGGTTCAGGTGCACCTCCTCGCACAACCGCCGTTCGGAACGAATGCCGTAGCAGTAGCCAACCAGCAGCATCCGCACGAGCAGTTCGGGATCAATCGAAGGCCGGCCAGTTGAGCCGTAAAATGGAGCCAAGTGGCTCCGAACGTCTGACAAATCGACGAACCGGTCGATCGCCCTCAGCAAGTGAGCGGCCGGAACATGTCGTTCAAGTGAGAACTCGTAGAACAACGCCGCCTGATCGACTTGCCGCGGACCCATCATCAATTCACGTCTCCCACCCACACCGACAGAATAAATCAGTGATCTCCTCCGGCTTCAACGGTCGAGTTTTTCAACACTATCGGCGCAAAGCGGCCGTTCGCGAGATGGCCGGTTATGGGGGCTTAGCTGAGAGGCCTGAACGACCGCCGCGAAAAATAAGTTTGCGTCAGCTTGATTGGTTCAACCGCCACGAAAATTCGGCCGTCGCTTGGCTACGAAGGCGGAAATTCCTTCCTGCGCGTCGTCGGTGTTGCTGGCGATGACGATCGAATCCTTTTCGGCGTCGAGCTGATCGGACAGTCCCGTCTCGAACGACTGGCGCAGCATCCGGCGGACGGCGCCGAAGGCGCGCGTCGGGCCGGCGGCGAGTTTCGCGGCGAGGGAGGCGGCTTCGCTATCCACCTGATGGTCCGGCGCTAGGCGCGACACCAAACCGAAGGCGACGGCTTCTTGCGCGGTGAGGCGGCGATTGAGCAGGAACAGCTCCTGCGCGCGCCGCATCCCGACCATGCGCGGAAGGAACCAGGTGTTGCCGCCGTCGGCGGTGAGGCCGAGCGCGCCATAACCCAGCGCGAACCGCGCGTCCTCGGCCGCAACGACGATGTCGGCGACATACATCAGGCCCAACCCGCCGCCGCCTGCGCCACCGCGCACCGCGGCGACAACAGGTGCGTCGATGCTGGTCAGCCGCTCGATCGCGAGATGATAGCTGTCGATCATGCGGCGTAGCCGGTTCGGCAATTTCTCGCGTGCGGTGCCGGCAAAAAGCCCAAGATCGCCGCCGACCGTAAAGTTCGGCCCGTTGCCCGCGATCAGGACCGCGCGGACATCAGGGCGTTCGGCAATTTGCGTCGCGGCCTCCGCGAGGTCAGCGGCCATGCGCTCGTCGATCGCATTGCCCTTGTCCGGACGGTTCAGGCGCAATGTGGCGACGCCACCTTCGAAATCGAGCAGCACCGTTCGTAACGGTCCAGCGGCATCGTGCCAGCGGGCGGTGTCGGTGAATTGCTCGAGCGACTTGATGCGCCCTTGGTCGAACGCGATCAGATGGGCAAAGGCCGCATCCAGCGCAGCGCCGCCCTGTTTGCCGCGGCCGCGATAGCGGCCAGTCACAAGCAGGCGGCCATCGGCGAGATCGAGAAACCGTTCCGGCTCGGCGCGCGCTTCGAAATGCCGGGCGATCGCGCCCCAGCCATTGCGCCGCATCGTCGCGGGACCGGCATGATCGCCGCCGATGCCGAACGGCATGCCCTCGGCGGTGCGGCCGGTGAATTCCGGATGCAGCAAGGCGTCGAGCTGGGCGCGGTCGCCGGCGGCAAGTGCTGCGTAGAGCGCGCGGGCGAGACCGGCAGGGGTGACTTCGTCCATCCCGATGATCCTCCTTGCAAATTCGCTGTTTTGGCGGCTGAAGGGGAAAATCCCCTTGATGCTGCCAAACGCTGGTGCTATTATTCGAACGGTCAGTCGGATTATTTTTAGCCCAAGCCGCAGGGCTCCGCAAGAGAGCCCGGGCCAGCCACGAAAGATACAATGGGAGATGCAGCGATGAACGTCGTGCCGCGCGCGTCGCAATGGGGCGAATTGATCCGCCCCGACAGGGTGCACGGCTCGCTCTACAGCGATCCCGCGATCTTCGAGGCTGAACTGCAGCACATCTGGTACCGCACCTGGGTCTATGTCGGACACGAGAGCGAGGTGCCGAATGCCAACGACTACGTCGTCAAGTCGATCGGGCCGCAATCGGTGATCATGACCCGCGACGAGCAGGGCAAGATCAATCTGCTGCTCAATCGCTGTTCGCATCGCGGCAACCAGGTCTGCTCGTATGACAAGGGCAATGCGCGCTCCTTCACATGCCCGTTCCATTCCTGGACCTTTGCCAATGACGGCCGCCTGGTCGGCTACGCCTTTCCCGACGGCTATGAAGGCCAGGACAAATCAAAGCTTGTCGCTCGGCCGCGTGACGCGGGTGCAATCCTATCGCGGTTTCGTGTTCGGCTCGTTCGCCGCCGAAGGCCCGACGCTGGAAGAGCATCTCGGCGGTGCGGCTGAGACCATCGACCGCCTGGTTCGCTTCTCGCCGGAAGGTGAGGTCGAGGTCACCGCCGGTTTCCTCAAGCACCGCGTCAAGGCCAACTGGAAATTCATCCTGGAGAACGAATGCGACGGCTATCACCCGGCCTTCGTGCATTCCTCGATCTTCGGCGTCGCCGACAGCGCGATCGGCAAGCTCTATGGCGGCGCCTCGACCGCGGTGACGCGTGACTATGGCAACGGCCATACCGAGATCGACTTGCGGCCCGAATTCCGCAAGCGTGACGCGCCGATGAGCTGGTTCGGCACCACGGAAGAGCGGCTGCCGGATTACACCGCGCGGATGAAGGCCGCCTATGGCGACCAGAAGGCGCGCGAGATCATGATCGACGGCACGCCGCATGTGATGATCTTCCCGAACCTGTTCATCGCCGAAATCCAGATGTTCGTGATCCAGCCGCTCGCGGTCGACGACAGCGTGCAGCATGTCACGGCCTTGCAGTTCAAGGGCGCGCCCGACATGAACCGGCGTCTGCGCCAGCAGACGATGGGATCGGTCGGCCCGGCCGGATTGCTGCTCGCGGACGATTCGGAAATGTACGAGCGCTGCCATCGCGGCGTGCTGGCGCGCAACCCCGAATGGATTTTCCTCGGCCGCGGCGAGAAGCGCGAACGCCAGGACGAACTCGGCTTCAAGGTCGGCCACGTCACCGACGAAATCCCGTCGCGCGGCATCTGGCGCCACTACCGCAGCCTGATGGAGGCGGTGTGATGCTGTCGCGCGAAAGCAGCGCCACGCTGATGAGCGCGGTAACAGCCTTCATCTACAAGGAGGCGCGGCTGCAGGACGAGCACCAGTATGAAGCCTGGGAAGCGCTGTGGACCGATGACGGCGTCTATTGGGTGCCCGCCAATGGCGACGACATCGATCCCGAAAAGGAAATGTCGATCATCTACGACAACCGTTCGCGCATTTCGCTGCGCATCAAGCAATTGCTGACCGGAAAACGCCACACCCAGACGCCGCAATCGCGGCTGCGGCGGCTCGTCTCCAACATCGAACTGCTGGACCAGCAGCCCGGCGGCGATATCTCGGTCGCCAGCAACAGCATGGTGTTCGAATCCAGCCTGCGCGACGACACCATCTGGGCCGCCCGCAACGAATACCGGCTGCGCTATGTCGATGGCGAGCTGCGAATGGCGTACAAGAAGGTGATCCTGGTCAACAACGAAAAAGCGCTGTTCACGCTCTCGTTCCTCATCTAGCCGGCCAAAGGCGGAAACTTGCCATGATCGATAAAGGTCCTGTTCTGCTCGACATCGCCGACGGCATCGCGCGGCTGCGGCTCAACCGCCCCGATGCCGCCAACGGCATGAGCGCCGAGCTTCTGAGCGCGCTGTGCGACGCCATCATGGTCTGCCACGGCCAGCCGGACCTGCGCGTGCTGCTCCTGAGCGGCGAGGGCACGAATTTTTGCGCGGGCGGCGACGTCCGCGCGTTTGCGTCGAAGGGCGAGAAGCTGCCTGACTATATCAGGCAGGCGACGGCCTATCTGCAGAACGCGGTGACGGGATTGCTGCGGCTGGAAGCGCCGGTGATTACCTCGGTGCAGGGATTTGCGGCAGGTGGCGGTGGCTTTGGCCTCGTCTGCGCCTCCGATATCGTCATCGCCGGCGAATCCGCAAAATTCCTTGCGGGTGCAACGCGGGTCGCGATGGCGCCGGACGCCGGGGTGTCCGTTACGCTGTCGCGACTGGTCGGGCTGCGCCGCGCGATGTCGATCCTTCTGACAAATCCGGTGATATCGGCGCCTGAGGCGCTCGCGATGGGCATCGTTACCAAGGTCGTTCCGGATGCAGAGCTGGCCGAGGCGTCGATGGCGATGGCGCGGGAATTGGCGGCCGGTGCGCCGAAGGCGCTGGCGGCGACCAAGCGGCTGGTCTGGGCCGGGACCGGCACCAGCATCGAGCAGTGCCTGTCGGAAGAAGCGCGCACCGTGTCCGAATTGTCCGGCATGGCCGACGCGCGGGAAGGGCTCGCCGCCGTCATCGAGCGGCGCAAACCCATCTTTACGGGACGCTAGTCAGTGCCGGCGCCCGGCACCCGGCCTTTCGGGCGGCTCGACGGCCGCCGCGCCTTCGTCTCGGGCGGCGCGCAGGGCATTGGCGCGGCGATCGTGCGAAGCTTTGCCGATGCCGGCGCGCACGTCGTGATCGCTGATCTCGATCTCGCCAAAGCATCAGATCTTGCCGGGCAGGTCGGGGCGACCGCGGCCCGCCTCGATGTCGGCGACACCGGCATGGTGCAAGCGATCATGTCGCAGCACGGACCGTTCGATATCGTCGTCAACAATGCCGGCGTCGATCAGCATGCGTTCTTCACCGACACGACGCCGGAAGATTGGACAAAACTGCTCGCGGTCAATCTGGTCTCGGCTTTTGCCTGCACCCACGCCGCGCTTCCGGCGATGCAGGCGGCCGGTTTCGGGCGCATCATCAACATCACCTCGGAAGCCGCGCGGCTGGGCTCGAAGGGCGGCGCGGTCTATTCCGCCGCCAAGGGTGGCGTGATCGCCTTCACCAAGAGCATTGCGCGCGAGAATGCCCGCTTCGGAATTACCGCCAATTCCATCGCGCCGGGGCCGATCCGAACACCGATGCTGGAAGCGGCCGTCGCCAAGGGCGGCGACAAGATTTTGCGCGCCATGACCGATGCCACGCTGCTGCGGCGGCTCGGCGAGCCCGAAGAAATCGCCGCCGCCGTATTGTTCCTGGCTTCCGATCAGGCGGCCTATATCACCGGCGAAACCATTGGCGTATCCGGCGGCATGGGATTGGGCGGCTGATATGGCGCGCGCAGGCGACGACATCGCAACGGCACCGATCGATCTTGCGATCGCGCGCATCCGGGCGGTCTATCGCAGCTGGAATCGCGATACGTCAGTGGCGCAGATGCGTAGCGATTGGGATGCGGCCTTCGGGGGCAGCACCGCCGCCGTGATATGCGAACCCGTCTCCGCTGGTGGCGTCGATGGCGAATGGATATCGCCGGCCAATACGCCCCAGGATAAGGCCATTCTCTATTTCCATGGCGGCGGCTTTCGCCTCGGTTCGGTCGCCTCGCACCGCGACCTGATTGCGCAGATCGCACTCGCCAGCGGCTGCCGCGTGCTCGCCATCAACTATCGCCTCGCGCCGGAACATCGTTTCCCTGCTGCGTTGGATGATGCGTTGGCGGCCTATGGCTGGATGCTCGATCGCGGCCTGAAACCGGATAACATTGCCTTCGCCGGAGATTCCGCCGGTGGCAATCTCGTGCTCGCAGCCATGCTGGCCTTGCGCGAACGCGGGCTTCCGCTGCCGGTAGCGGCGGTGCTGATGTCGCCATGGACTGATCTCGCGGCGACCGGCGCGAGTTATGTCAGCCGGGCCGAAGCCGACCCGATCCATCAGCGGCCGATGATCCTGGCGTTGGCGAAGAATTATCTGGGCGGGCAGGGCGATCCCTGCGATCCGCTGGTATCACCGCTCTATGCCGACCTCGCAGGCTTGCCGCCGCTGTTGATCCAGGTCGGCGATCGCGAAACCGTGCTGGACGATTCCGTCATGTTTGCCGACCTGGCGCGCGCCGCCGGCGTCGATGTTAGTCTGGAGGTCTGGGACGGCATGATCCATGTCTTCCAGATGTTCGGCGCGGAGCTTCCCGAGGCGCGTCAGGCCATCGCATCGATCGCCGGTTTTCTCAACCGGCACCTTCACATCAAGGCCGAGAGGGCATCATCATGAACGTCAGGCCCGCCGATCCGCGCGCTCACGCCGACAGCGAATTCCATTTCTCGGAGCAGCCGCAACTGTCCGAGGAGTTGCGGATGCTGCGCGAGCAGGTCCGCCGTTTTGTCGAGAAGGAGGTCGTGCCGCATGGCGAGGCAGTGGGAGCGCGACGGCAAGATCCCGCGCGAGATCTACCGCCGCATGGGCGCGCTCGGCTTCCTCGGCATGCGCCACGCGGCCGAGTATGGCGGCACCGACATGGGGCCGCTGGCGTCGATGGTGTGGGCGGAGGAACTCGGGCGCTCGACCTTCGGCGGGTTCACTTCGTCGGTGCTGGTTCATACCGACATGTCGGCGGTCCACATCACGCTGCGCGGCACGCCGGAGCAGAAGCAGAAATATCTGCCCGCGATCATCCGCGGCGAGACGATCTGCTCGATCGCGGTGACCGAGCCCGATGCGGGCTCCGACGTCGCCGGGTTGAAGACGCGGGCCCGCCGCGACGGCGATTGCTGGGTGATCAACGGCTCGAAAATGTTCATCACCAATGCGGTCTATGGCGACATCCTGATCGTCGCCGCGCGCACCGATCCGGCCGCCAAGGGCAGCCGCGGCATCTCGCTGTTCATCGTCGAGCGGACGACGCCGGGCATATCGGTGACAAAACTCGACAAGCACGGCTGGCTTTGCTCCGACACCGCCGAGATCGGCTTCCAGGACGTCCGCATCCCCGCCGGAAATCTGCTCGGCGAGGAGAACCGCGGCTTCTACGGCATCATGGAAACCTTCGAGAACGAGCGGATCTGCATCGGCGGCATCTGCGCCGGCGAATCCGCCAAGGCGATCGAGCTCACCACCAATTATGTGAAGAGCCGGCAGGCGTTCGGCGGCCCCTTGTGGAACCAGCAGGCGGTACGGCTCAAGCTCGCGTCGCTCGCGACCAAGGCCGCCGCCGCCCGGGCGCTGGCCTATCATGCGGCGGAGCTCGTGGAGGCCGGCAAGCCTTGCCCGCGCGAGGTCTCGATGGTCAAGGCGCTGTCGCCGGAAGTGCTGCACGAGGTCGTGCATGGCTGCCTGCAACTGCACGGCGGCACCGGCTTCATGCGCGGTACGCCGATCGAGCGGATGGTGCGCGATGCCCGGGTGCTGACGATCGGTGGCGGCGCCACCGAGGTCATGCTGGAAGAGGTCGCCAAGCGGATGTGAGGGTTGCTGTTCCTTCACCTCTCCCGCTTGCGGGGGTCGAGACGAGCGGAGCTCGCTCTTAGGTCGGATCGCATCGAAGATGCGATCCGGGTGGGGGAACTCTCTCCACACGAACCGTCTGATTCGCGGCGGCACTCCCACCCCAACCCTCCCCCGCAAGCGGGAGAGGGGGCCCACTGCCGTCGTGGAGGTGTGAGCGGCGTCTGACCCGATGCTAGTTCACCGGCTTGAAGCTCAGCGTCGAGAACTCGGACTGCATGATCTGCAGCTTCTGGTTCGAGAAGCGGACGCCGGGTCCGAAGCTGATCGGCGCCATGATGCCGGTTTCGACATTTTTGGTCTTCTCCAGCTCGGCGATGGTGCAGGCCCAGGTCGGTTGCTTGCCGCAGCGATCGATTGCGGAAATCAGCACCTTGGCGGCGGCATAGCCGGTCATGGAATAGCGGTTGATGCCTTTCATCTCGGCTTCCGGCAGCAGTCCCTTGGCCTTCTCGAGGAAGGCCTTGCCGGCAGCGCCTGCGAACGGCTCGACATAGTCGACGGCGTAGATGCCGTCGCCGGCCGGTCCCATCAGCTTCAGCACCGGCTCGACCCGTCCGGGCCAGAAGATGCCGACCACCGGCTTGATGCTGAGCTTCTCCAGCTCCTTCATCATCGCGATGTTCTCGCCGATGATGCCGCCGGCCAGAAACACTTCGGCGCCGGAATCCTTCAGCTGCAGCATATCCGATGAGAAGTCCTGCTGTCCCTTCTTGTAGTTGCCGCTGTAGACCACGTTGAGCTTCTTGGCCTTGACCACGGTATCGAAGCCGTCACGCACGGTGATGCCGTAGTCGTCGTCCTGCGTGATCAGGCCCCATTTCTTGCCGGGGTTCTTGTCGGCGAGATAGTTGACGAGGTGGATGATGCCTTCCTCATAGGATTGCCCGACCACGAACACGTTCTTGCGCGGCGGCTCCCAGAGGAATTTGACCGGAGCCACGTCGATCACGGTGGGGATACCGGCTTTCTCCAGTAGCGGCATCACGGCGATGGACTGTCCCGAGCCGGAGATGCCGAGCAGGGCAAACGCCTTGTCGACGTCGATCACCTTCTTGACGCCCTGGATGGTGCGGGCGGTGACGTAACCGTCGTCTTCCAGCACATATTTGATCTTGCGGCCATTGATGCCGCCGGCGGCATTGGCTTCCGCAATCGCGATCTTGTGGCCGATCGATGCGGCGACGCCAAGCAGCGCCGGCGGGCCGGTCAGGGGTTCGACGTCGCCGATCACGATCTCGGTGTCGGTGATACCGGGGTCGGCGGCCAGCGCTGGGCCGGTCGAGAGATACGCGCCCGCGAGCAATAGCGACGCGGTCGCCAGATATTTGATCATTGTTTCCTCCTCCTGTTCGATTGCTTTTCTGGTTAGTAACGAAGCGGCCAGTTCACCCACATCCGCCTGATGTCGTGCCAGGCGCCGACCAGGCCGCGCGGCTGGAAGCGCAGGAACAGGATGATGACGAGGCCGTAGAGCATGCTCTTGAGCTCCTGCGCGCCGGTCGTGAACGTCGCGTCGATCTGCGCGCTGAACAGGCTGAAGACGAACCGCGTCGCTTCCGGCAGCAGCACGATCAGGATGGTGCCGAGCACGGCGCCGAGCGCCGAGCCCAGCCCGCCGACGATCAGGATCGCCAGCGCCTCGATCGAGAGCAGGAACGGAAAGCCTTCGACGCTGACGAAGGACAGATAGATGCCGTACAGCGCGCCGGAGAGGCCGGTGATGAAGGCCGAGGTGACGAAGGCGAACAGCTTGTAGGCGTGCAGATTGATGCCCATGACGCGGGCGGCGGTGTCGTTGTCGCGGATCGCGACAAAGGCGCGGCCGACGCGGCTGCGGCGGATGTTGAGCGTGGCAAACAGCGTGAGAACGGCAAAGCCGAGGCAGAGATAGGTAAAGGCGGCGTCGCTGTCGAAGCTGAGGCCGAAAATCTCCGGCCGTTGCACCGAAATGCCGCGGGCGCCGTTGGTCAGCCACCGCGCTTCCAGGATCACGGTGTTGATGATGAAGGAGAACGCCAGCGTCGTGATCGCGAGGTAAAGTCCCTTCAGCCGCAGTGACGGCGCGCCGACGATGAGGCTGGCGAGCGCCGGCACCACGCCTGCGCCCAGGAAGCCAATCAGCGGATGCATGTGATATTTGGAAACCAGCACCGCATAGGCGTAGGCGCCGGTGACGAGGAAGCCGACATGGCCGAGCGAGATCAGGCCGGTATAACCGGTCAGGATGTTCAGGCCGAGCGCGCCGACCACCGTGATCAGGATGATCATCAGGAACGACAGCGCATAGGAGTTCAGCACGAAGGGCGCGGCGATCAGGCCGGCGACCAGCAGCGCCGACCACAGCCATACCGGCGGGGAGTCGACGAGGGTAACGAGTTCGCCGTAGGTCTGTTTGAAATCGCCGGTGCGCATCCTAGACCCTCTCGATGTCGCGTTCGCCGAAGATGCCGAACGGGCGGATCATCAGCACCACGATGATCATCGCAAAGCCCGCGACTTCCTTCATGCCGGAGCCGAGATAGCCGCCGGCGAGATTCTCGGTGATGCCGATCAGGAGGCCGCCGAGGCCGGATCCAAGCACGGCGTCGAGGCCGCCGAGGATGGTGGCCGGAAACGCCTTCAGCCCGAGCTGGAACATCGCCGGCGACAGGTCGTAGGACAGCGCAAAGAACACGCCGCCGATCCCGGCGATCACGGAGGAGGCCGCCCAGGCCAGCGCATGGACCTTGGTGGCGCTGATGCCCATCAGGAGTGCGGTACGATCGTCGGCGGCCACCGCGCGCATCGCGACGCCGATCTTGCTGTAGCGGAAGAACGCCCAGATCGCCGCCAGCAGCGCGAGAAGTGTGACGATGACCGCAATCTGCCCGGTGCGCACGCCGATCGTACCGATCCGCACGATGGTGCGGCCGAAGCCGACATCGAGGCCGTGCGGATAGGCATCCCAGATGAAATTGATCGACGAGCGCAGGATCACGGCGAGGCCAATGGTCACCATCACGGTGGCGAAGACCGGCTCGCCCAGCATCGGCCGCATCACCACGCGCTCGATGACGAGGCCGAGCACGACGGCGGCAAGGATGGCGCCGAGCGCCACCACGAACACATTGCCGCTGACCGTGGTCGAGATGGTCCAGGCGATATAGGCCGTGATCATGGTCATTTCGCCCTGTGCGAAATTGACCAGGCCGGTGGATTTGTAGATCACCGCAAAGCCCATCGCGATCAGGCCATAGATGGCGCCGATCGCTAGGCCGGATATCAGCAGCTGGATCAGATACTGCATCAGCCCTCCGCCTGGTAGATGATGGCGAGTTCCCGTGCGAACTTCTTCTCGATCATGGCGCGGCGCACCTTTTGCGTGGCGGTCAGTTCGCCGTCGTCGTGGTCGAGTTCCTTTTCGAGGATGGCGAAGCGCCGGATGTTCTCGACGCGGGCAAAGCGCTTGTTGGTATCGTTGACGATGCGCTCGACCAGGTCATGCACTTCGGGCAATTGCGACAGCGACTTGTAATTGGTGTAGGCGAGGGCCTTGTCGCGCGCCCAGCGGCCGACATTGTCGAAATCGACCTGGATGATGGCGCCGAGGTATTTCTTGGCCTCGCCGACCACGATCGCTTCCTTGATGAACTCGGAGTCCTTCAGCGCGTTCTCGATCTCGGAAGGCGCGATGTTCTTGCCGCCGGCGGTGATGATGATCGCCTTCTTGCGGTCGACCACGGTGATCTCGCCATTGTCCAGCACCTCGACGATGTCGCCGGTGCGCAGCCAGCCCGCGGAATCGAGCGTGGCGGTCGACGCCTTGTCGTCGAGGAAATAGCCTTTGAAGACGCCGGGATTGCGCAGCAGGATCTCGCCGTCGCTGTCGAGCTTCCATTCGGTGTGGAGCAGGGGCAGGCCGCAGCCGCCGAGCCGGTGATGGCTTTCGGTCTGGATGAAGGCGACGCCGCCGCTTTCGGTCAGCCCATAGCCCTGCGACACCGGGCGGCCGACGATGTCGAAGAAGCGCAGCGTCTCCGGCGAGATCGAGGCGCCGGCGCAGAGGCGGTGACGGCTGCGCGCGAGCCCGAGATGGCGCTGGATGTTGCGGAACAGGAAAATGTAGAGCAGTGCGTAAGCGATCTGGTCGAGCCAGGTGTCGCTGCCGTTCTGCCGCCGGTCCGACAATTTGCGGCCCAGGCGAAACAGGCCTTCGCGAATCCCTGTCGCAGCCGGCCGCTCTCGCCGAGTCTGAACAGGAAATTCTGCTGCAGCTTCTCGTAGATGCGGGGAACGCCGACGAAAAAGGTCGGCGCGATCTCGCGGATGTTGAGTGCGACGGTATCGATCAATTCCGCAAAGCTGACGGTGCCGCCCAGCACGAGCTGCATCACCTCGGAATAGCAGCGTTCAGCTACATGGCAGAGCGGCAGATAACACACCGATTCGAACGGCTTGTCGGCGATCCCGACCGCCTCGGCATAGATATACGACGCATAGATCAGGTTGCGATGCGTCAGCATGGCGCCCTTGGGCGGACCTGTGGTGCCTGAGGTGTAGACGAGGATGCAGACATCGTCGGGCGAGGCCCGCGCAATCAGCCGGTCGAGCCTGCCATTGGCGTCGGGGTTTTCGAGTGCGTAACGCTTGCCGAGTTCGCAGAGCTTTTCGAACGACATCAGTTGCGACTGGCCGTAATGCCGCAGGCCCTTCATGTCGACGCAGACGATGGCCTCCAGTGCCGGCAGGCCGTCATTGTTGGCGATGGCGTCAAGGACCTTGTCGGTCTGCTCCTGGTCGCCGGTGATGACCACGCGCGCGCCTGAATGCCGGACGATATACTGCAGCTCGACCCACGGATTGGTCGGATAGATGCCGACCGCGATAGCGCCGATCATCTGGGTGCCGAGATCAGCATAAAACCATTCCGGCGTATCCTCGCCCGCGATGGCGACGCGGTCGCCGGGTTTTAACCCGAGCGACAGCAGGCCGAGCGCGACGGAACGCGCGGTCTCATAATAATGGTTCCAGGAATAGCGGTTCCAGATGCCAAAATCCTTCTCGCGCAGCGCAAGCTTGTCGCCATGCAGTTCAGCCCGCATTCGAAGTAGTTGCGGAATGGTGATCGCGGCATTCTGCAGCGTGGACCGCAACGACGTGGCGTCGGGGGCGGACGTGCTCTCGGCCGAACCCGCCTGCACAGTCGGATGCGCTGTTCGCATCGTGTCGAGGGTGGACATCATGCACCCACCTGTGCTGCGGCTTCCGAGCGGTGACCGCCGAGATAGGCTTCCGTGACGGCCGGATCGCGCCGCACTTCCGTGGGCGTGCCCTCGGCGATCTTGCGGCCGAAATTCAGCACATGGACGCGGTCGGAAATGTCCATCACGATCCGCATCTCGTGCTCGATCATCAAGACGGTAATGCCAAGATCGTCGCGGATATCGAGCACAAAGCGCGCGATGTCCTCGGTCTCTTCCTGGTTCATGCCCGAGACCATTTCGTCGAGCAGCAGCAGTTTCGGCTCGCAGGCGAGCGCCCGCGCCAGTTCGACGCGCTTTTGCTGGCCGTAAGACAGCGTGCCGACGACGGCGTCGCGGATGTGCTCGATTTCGAGGAATTCGATGATGTGCTCGACCCGCTGCCGGGCCTCGATCTCCTCGCGCCTGGTGCGGCCGAAGAAGATCACGGCATCGAGCACGTTGGAGCGCAGATGGGTGTGCCGGCCGGTCAGGATGTTCTCGACCACGGTGCCGTGCTTGAACAGCGCCAGGTTCTGAAACGTCCGTCCGATCCCGATTGCCGCGAACCGCGAGGGCGAGACGGTTGCGAGATCGATGCCGTCGAACAGGATGCGGCCGCCGGTTGGCCGCAGCACGCCGGAGATCATGTTGAACAGCGTGGTCTTGCCGGCGCCGTTCGGGCCGATCACGCTGCAGATTTCGCCTGAGGTCACGTCGAGGCTGACATCGGCAACTGCCTGCAGGCCGCCAAAACGCTTGCTGAGGTTTTTGACACTGAGCAGGGCGGTCACGACAGCCACCGCTTGCGCCGCTTGTAATGCTTGACGTCGCGCAGGCTCTTGCGCCCCGAATTGGAGACGCCGAGATAGAATTCCTGCACGTCCTCGTTCGACGCCAGCTTCTGCGCCGTGCCGTCGAGCACGACGCGCCCGGTTTCCAGGATGTAGGCGTAGTCGGCGATATCGAGCGCGCGCTGCGCGTTCTGTTCGACCAGCAGCACCGTCATCTTCATCTCGTCGCGCAGCTTTGCGATCACCTCATAGATGCGGTCGATGATCAGCGGCGCGAGGCCCAGCGACGGCTCGTCGAGCGCCAGCAGCACCGGATCGGTCATCAGGGCGCGGCCGATCGCGAGCATCTGCTGCTCGCCGCCGGACATGTAGCCTGCGATCTGGTCGCGGCGTTCGAACAGGCGCGGGAACAGCGCGAACACTTTTTCGCGCCGCTCGCGGGCTTCCGCTGCGGTCTTGGTGTAGCCGCCCATCTGCAGGTTTTCGTCGATGGTCAGCGCCGGAAATACGCGGCGGCCTTCCGGCACCTGCACGATGCCGCGCCGTACCAGTTCATCGGGTGCGAGACGATGGACTTCCTCGTTGCGGAAGCGGATGGTGCCGTTCTCGATCACGCCTTCCTCGGTGTAGAGAATGCCGGACATCGCCTTCAGCAACGTCGACTTGCCGGCGCCGTTGGAGCCGAGCAGGGCGACGATGCCGCCTTCGGGAACCGCAATGCTGACGTCGCGGATCGCCTCGATGGCGTTGTCGTAGACGACGCGGATGTTGCGGAATTCGAGCAGGCATGACGGATCGGGCGCTGTCTGCGCGCCGCTGATATTCACCTGCGTCGGGATTGTTGTCGGCATCGCGTTCAGGCCCGGCTCGGCTGCGGCATGCGCGGCCGCTGCGCCAGGATCGCGTCGGTGACGATTTTTGCGGTTTCGGCGCAGGCTTGGGTGCCGCCATTGCCATATTGCTTGACGGCGTCGCCGACGCACCACAGGCCGTCGATACCGGTCTCGCGCGGCAGGTCGTATCCGGCGCAGCTGCGCTGGGCCGGCCAGTCGTCGCGCATGACGCGGATCGAAAGGATTTTGGCCTGGGCAAAGTTCGGGAACTGCTCGCGCAAATCCGTCAGCGCCAGTTCGACTTCGGCCTCGGAATCGAAATCGCCGAGCGCCGGGATCGGCACGGCATAGGCGACATAGAGATGCCAGCCTGGCGGCGCGAGTTCAGGGCAGGTTGCCGTGAGGTTGGCCATGTTGCACAGCCGCCGCGTCTTGCCGAAGGTGACGATGCCGGGATGGGAGATCAGCGGCTCCCGGCTGGCGATATTGATGACGATGTTGGCGGCGGGCTTGAGCCCGTTGCGCACCTGTTCGACATAGGCGGGCGGGAAGGCGGCCTCGCCGCCGAGCGCCACGGTGGCCTTGGGTCCGGCATTGCTGATGACGAGATCGGTCTCGATCCGCACCCGTTGACCATCGCGTACAACGGTGACGCCGTCGACGCGGCCGTCGGTCGTATGAATCTGCACCGCCGGGGTCGACAGCCAGATGTCGCCATTGCGCTTGATTGCGGTCGCGAGCGCGTTCCAGACGCCGATGGTGCCTTGCGGGCAGAAGCCAAACCGCTTGAAGGCGCCCTTGCTGGTGAAATAGGTCAGGAAGGCGCGCGCCGGCAGCTCATTGGCGTTGCAGGCGAAGATCGCCGCGCACAGGTTGCGGAAGATCGCGTGCACCGAGGCGTTGCTGGTGTAGGTCTTGAGCCAGTCCTCGGTCGATTGCCGACCGTCGGGCAGGTTGCCGGAACGGGCGTCGGCGAATTTCTCCAGGATGCGCGAGGCCTGTTTTGTCAGTTGCCCGAGCAGCAGCGACCAGCCGCCGCGGCCGACATCGATCAGCTTGCCGTCGATGAAGAAGGAGCTGGCGGGTTCTGGGGTGCGGATATCGAGCGGCGCGCCGACGGTATTGAAGGTCTCCTCGAATACCCCGCCCAATTCGATCGCGATCGCGCCGATATTGACCGTAAAGCCGTCGATCTGTTCGGTTGACGCCCGTCCGCCGACCCGATCCTTGTCGTCGACGACGAGGGTATGAAGCCCGGCATGGGCGAGCCGCGCGGCGGCGCAAAGCCCGCCGGCACCGGCCCCGATCACGACAGCATCCGCACGAACAACCGTCATTCCACCTCCCAAAGCGCGCTGCACGGTTGATCCGGGCTGTCTTTGATCTAGATCAGTGTATTATAATCCGACTGGCCGTTCAAATAATTTTTTGCGATAAGGGCGATGTGGTCGATCGGCCGCAGGCCCCGGCTGAACCGGCGGGTGGACGAAGCGTCGATATCTGAAAAAAGGGCTGCTGAATCAGCTAAGCATGCCCTTGGGAATACGAGCTAAAGCTGAATGGAAGCGGGCAATATTCGATGGCGCGAACACGCTCTGAAAATTACGACGGCATCCACCTCGGCATTCTGACCAATGCCGCCCGGTTGTTTTCCGCCCAGGGTTATATGCGCGCCTCGATCGCCGACCTTGCGGACGCCTGCAAGCTGTCGCGCGGCGCGCTCTATCATTATTTCGACTCCAAGGAAGCGATCCTGTTCGCGATCCTGGACGCCCACATCCGGGAAATGATCCAGCATGTCGAAACGGCGGTCGCGGCCGGCGGACCGACGCTGACACAGTTTCAAAATGTCATTCGCGCGATCGTCGAGGTCAACGCCAAGTCGCCGCACGAGCAGCGCGTTCTGATTCACGACCTCTCATTCCTGAACGAGGAGGAGCAGCAGGCCATCAAGGATCTCGAGCGCCAGCTGGTCGATATCGTCACCGACCTTCTGCTCAGGCTCGACGCCGAGGGTCGAATCGTCAAGCGCACCAAGAAGATCTACACGATGATCCTGTTCGGCATCATCAACTTCACCTACACTTGGTACGATCCTAAGGGCGCGGTCGGTCCGCAGGAATTTGCTGATATGGCGGTCGAATTATTCCTGCACGGCTTCGCGCCGGGAGCGGTTGGGAAGGCTGCCACGACGAACCGGCGCGAGAAAGTTTAGCGTAGGAAGCACCCTGTCGGTGATTGCATGCGCGTGTGGAATGACCGCTTGTGGCGCAAAGCGGAATTGACATGTAAAAAGAAAAGCTCCCTGTTACGGCAGGACAACTACCCTGTTCGCCCAAAATATTTCCCTGTTACTTGGATTAGGGAATTGCGTGCAAAACGCCTGCGTCGCAGTGGTTCTGACTGCTTGCCAATGTCTCCAGACGCCCAAAATCGCCAATTTCCCTGTAAAATTCCCTGTTTGCAGGGAAATTGAGCGGAGACGGGTTCGATCAGCACTGCGTCGCCAGCCAGCCAGTCACTCAACCTAAGATAGTTTGCGCGTCTGGCGCGAAACGCCTGCAAAATACGGCATTTTTGAGCGTACAGCACTAGTCTCTGGGCTCCGAAAAGCGACAACTTTGGCGAGAATTTCCCGAAAGTCTCCGGCCAAATTCGCAGAAACTCCCGTTTTCGGGAGACTTTTGGCGGAGACGGATTTCGATCTGCACTGCTTGGTAGGGGTGGCAGGTTCTAGCGAAAGCTTGTCCTTGTGTAATCGGAACGATGTCGAAAGCGCCTCTGGGAGGGCGCCGGACCTTCACTCCCGCTTGCCGCGTGCGAATTTTTGGGCGGTTTTCAGGAAATTGAATAGATGCGGCATCTGGGTTGTCGCGTCGATAATTGGAGCGAGAGAGGTCCCCGGATTACAGCCTTCGTAGTCGCGATATTTAACGCCGGGTCGTTCTGCCTGCGAAACGGATTTTGGCACGACGGAAATTCCGACGCCGACAGAAACCAGGCTGATTGCAGTTTGGTAATCCTGCGCCATTACCAGCGACTTTGGAATAAAGCCCTCGTCGCGGTAAACATTGAGGATGTGATCGGCAAAGCTCGGACGGGGGCTTGCGCGGGTACAGCACGAAGTCTCCGTTTTAAGCTGCGCGAAACGAATAGACTGACATTGAAGCCAAGGTGAGGAGTCAGGCAGCGCGAGAATGAGCGGGCCGCTTTAGACTACAGCATTTCGCTTTATGAGCCGGTATGCTGTCAGAGCCACTATCGTCCGAACATAGTGGCGATCGGTGGGATGGGTCGGGCTTGATAAACGCTCTCAGCGCCGGCAATCTCGGCCTGACTAAGGCCTCGATCTGGAGAATCTCGGCTTATACCGATCGATGCAAGGATCGACGATGAAGCAGCGGCTTATAATGTGGCTTGCCGTTGTTGCGGGCGTCGCCCTGCTGCTCGCCGCCGCCTGGGCCGCCATCCTCTGGACCCGCCCGGAGCCTATTCGCATCGCGTTCGCCAGTTCGCTCTCCGGCTCGTCCGCCCCGGCTGGGACGGAAAGTCTGGTCGCGACACAGCTCGCAATCGACGAGGTGAACGCCAAAGGCGGCGTCAACGGACGGCCGATTGAACTCGTTCTGTTCGACGACGCAAGCACTCCAGCCGTGGCCCGCGCGAATGTGCAGGCGATCGCCGACAGCCCGTGCATAGCTGTGCTAGGACATTATCTCAGCTCCGCGTCGCTCGCGGCAGGGCTGGCATATAAGGGTGCGCGGATTCCGGCGCTTACGGGAAGCGCGGCTGCCGACGATCTGACATCGGGCAATGAGTACTATTTTCGTGCGCTGTCGCCGATCTCCGCGCAGGCGCGCTCGATTGCGGAACATCTGCGCGCCGTGATGGGGGAACCAAAGGTCCGCCTCGTTCACACCCGCGATGCCTACGGCGAGAGTTTTGTGAGCGGATTTGCGGCGGCCTATCCATTGGTGCAGTGGCGTGTGTTCGGACTGGACGTCGCCTCAGGGCAGATCGGATCGATGGACGAGGCGCTGGATGTCGCCGCGCAGGAGCCCGGACCCGGCGTTATCGTCGTCGGCGCGGCACCCGATTTTAGCGCAGACATCGTCAAGGCGCTGCGCCGCCACGGCATCAAGGGAACGATCATCGCATCCCAGGGCGCAGCCCGCGAAAGCTATTTGCAGAATTTCGTCAACGAGCCCGAGGAAAAAGCGCATCCGGGTTTCTTCAGCGAGAATCTGTATGCCGCATCGTCGCTGATTTTCGACAGCGCCGGCGTGGCGGCGCAGGCCTTTGCCGCAGACTACAAGACGAAAGCGGGAACCTCGCCAAGCTGGGTTGCCGGCGGCGCATATGACGCCGCGCGCCTGATGATCGAGGCGCTGAAACGGGCTGACGTCAAGAACAGGTCCGACAGCAAGATTGCAGATCGCGACCGTGTCCGCGTCGCACTCGGTGCGATCGACAGTCCGAAATCGGCGGTCGCTGGGCTGACTGGGCGGCTCTATTTCAACACGAACCGCGACATTCCGCGCCCGATCCGGCTGGGTTTCTTCCGCTACGGCCGGTTCGTTACGGCGCCGCTGCAACTCGTGCGCATCGATCAGCCCAATGGCATCGATCTCGCTGCGGAACGCGAGAAACGCCATGTCGTGACGTTCAGGGACCGGCATTACTGGATTTCAGCGTGTCGTCTATACGGGCATCGACATCATTCGCGTCAACAGGATCGACGTGAAGCAAAATTCGTTCAACGTCGACTTCTATCTCTGGATGCGGTTCGCTGGTGACGACGAGGCGCAGACGCACGTCGAATTCCCGGCCTTGCTGGATCGCGGGGCGTTCGATCCAGCTCGGCCGATGCAGGCTGGACAGGAAGACGGCCTGAGCTATCGGCTCTATCGCATCAGCGGCGATTTCAAGGCCCGTCTCGATCTCCACGACTATCCATTCGACACGCAGCAATTACTTCTACATTTCCAAAACACGGAACAGCGGCGGGAACTCGTCACCTATGTCATCGATCGGTTCGGCTTGCGCCTCGCTGACGACAGAAGCTCGCTGGCCGATGACGGGGCCTATTCCGGACTTCAGCTCTGGCGATTTCTCGGACTGAATTATTTCGTCGAATCCCTGTCCAGCGGATCGACGCTCGGAAAGGCGTCTTTGTTTGGTGCCGAGGCAAGGATGGAATTCGCAGGCTTCGATGCGGCCATCATGCTGCGCCGCAGCTCCGCCATCTACATGCTGAAGAACCTGCTGCCGCTGCTTCTGCTCGTGCTCGTCGTATTCGCGACGCTGTTCTTCCCCGAAACCATGTTTCGTGAACGCGTGACGATTTCAGTGACCTCGATCCTGGCGAGCGCGGTGCTGCTCGTGGCGGTGAACAGTCAGATCGGCGATGTCGGATACACGGTGGTGGTCGAAGAGATGTTCTACATTTTCTTTGTACTATGCCTGATGGCGATATTGGCGGGCTACAGACATGAAAAACTTCGGGACGCCGGCCGAAAGCGCGTCGCTGTTGTTTTGGATCACGTAGCGCAGGTCATTTATGCTGGGACAGTGCTCGCTGTCATCGTCGTGCTCTACCGGCGCTATGCCGTGTGAGGCGGCGCGGCGCCTTCCGATCGAGAAGCGGCGCTGGCTGCTGTCCATCGGCGGCAATCACGGCGATGCGCCTCCAGGCATTCGCGCGGCATTCATGGGTTTCGTCAAGAGGCTGCGCACCCCCACGATCTATGACGCGGTGAGGCACGCGCGGGCCGCTGACCGAAATCGTCCGCTATCAGCTGTCCTGTAGCACACGGCGACATTTCGAGCGCCTGGAGTCGTTCCGGCAGGGGTGCTCGCGATCGGCGATGCCCTATGCCACTTCATCCCGGTTTTCGGCAAGGGTATGAGCGTCGCGGCGCAGGCGGCCGTGATCCTGGACCGGCTGTTGGCGGAAGATGTCCCTATAAAGCGCCTGGCTTCGCTGCCATCCAAAGCGCCATCGAGACGCCGTGGGGTGTTGCCGTCACCGATTTCGTGTACCCCGCCACTTGTGGCACTCGCCCGGCCGACCTCGCGCAGTGCCTGCAATACGGGATGGCTTTGACCAAGCTCACCGCGCAGGATCCGGAGGTGCACCAGCTAACCGCCGAAGTCTCCCAGCTGCTGAAGCCGCAGGCCGTCCTGGCGAGTCGCGCTCTCGACGTGACCAGGGAGGGAGCGTGGGCCGTTATCACCCGTCCATAACGGACGGATCAAGCGCGCTAAGCGGTCAGTGGCTCCCGCCCGTTGATTGTCTTCGTCGATGGATCCGTCCCTGGAACTCTGGTATTCCGGCGGCATTAAATTACGCATTTCGGAGCACGCGATTTCGAATATTCCCGTTTTTTCGGATACCTTTGTGGAGACCGGCGAATAAAGCCACTGCGTGGCCGCCATGCAGTTGGGTCGAACTTCAGGCGGTCCTCGACAGGCCTGAGTTCTGGGTATCGCAATTGGTTAGGTCTCCGACATCAGAGACGGGTGTGTACCGAGAATTTTCAGCTGACAGGTGCAAAAGTCTCCACCCCCGAATTTCGAGGGAATGAGTCGAAATTGTCCCGACATTTCAAAGGGCTTATCTCAATCGGGAATGTGGGAGTTCGATCCCTGGATGGTCAGCCAACTAGTCGTTCAACCTATGAGAGTGAGCACCTATAGCGCGAGAACCCTGCAATTTACGGGCGTTTTCCGCAGTGCTGTCGCGTCTCCGGTCTCCGGAAAACGGCAACTTTAGCGAGAATATGCCAAAGTCTCCAGCCCGAACCGCAGAAATTCCCGTTTTTGAGGAGACGATTGGCGGAGACTGGTTCGATCGCCACTGCGCGGTAGGGGCGCAGGT
>CAWBRL010000013.1:0-93718 GCA_963791165.1 uncultured Alphaproteobacteria bacterium
ATCGGTCTTCGTCCTGTTGCCAGCAACAATCCCGCCTACGAGCGGCTCGGGGCGTATGCGATCGTCGGTATATTGTTCGGCTTGGCTTACCGCGGGCGAGCATTCGTGGCGCTGGGCATCGTGGTCGGTGCTGCGATCGCTCTTGAGGGCCTTCAGTACCTCACCCCGGACAGGCACGGGCGACTCGTGGACCTCCTTGAGAAGGCATCCGGCGGTTTGCTCGGCGTGTTGGTTGCGGTTGCGGCCAGCAGATACTTGGCTCGCTCTTAGCGCGCGATCACCAACGAACCCGCGCGCGTTGAAATTCCCCGCAGAATTCGCACTGCGCGGAAGCTAAGGCGGGATCAATGCTTCTCGTGAAGAGGGTCCCGCCCGACGTCAGGCACGTCAATGGGCTTTTATGCTGATGTCGAGCGGTTTACTGGGCAATTCAAGCTCTGACGATAATAAAGATCGGGCGCGGGTTGATCCTGAACTTCCTGCGCACGTTGGCGAGGCGGGCCGCGCCATCAGCGGTCTCACAATCGGGGTTTATTCGGGGAATTCCAAATGAATGAGCTAAAGCATCGCGTTGCAAACTACGGCGTTACAGTTGTGGCAGGGCTCATTCACGCGCGATTACGATTGCACCAACCGCCGAAGTCACGGCTCAAGTAAAGCAGGCAATCCCGGCACCCGGACCCAATCCATCTTCAGCACCAACGGGCAGCGCATTCAGTCAGGATTTCTCCAAACCGCTGGATGCAACCTTGTTCACCGAAGCATACGGCCGTATGGAGATCGATACCGCGCTGCAGCCATCGACGGTCGAGGTTTCAGGCGGGCGACTGCATATCAAGGCAGGCGAGCAAAACTACGGTGACGCGGCCGTACGCGTGAATTAGCCATTCGATTTCGCAAACCGAACGGGCACCATCACCTTCGACGTAAACACGAACCAGGCCGACGGTTGGACTACGGTCGCTTTGTCGGAGCTTCCATACCCATACGTGTCATTTGCATCCGACAACACGTTCGGTCCGTTTCCTCAGGAAGGAATGCTGCTGCAGTTTCGGGGAAACCTTGGTTGCGTAACGATCAAGACATACCGACAGGGCGCAGAGACCGCGGACATGCATAGGTGCGCCTATGCCGGAACCGGTTCCACCATTCTCAACCGAGTGGCGATGCAGATATCCTCGTCTCAAATCATGGTAACGACGGACGGTCGCAAAATTGTCTTCCCGGTATCACTTGGCTTCTCGCGCGGGTACCTCTACCTGATTTCCCATAACCACGCGACCATGAAGTATGCCAACAAGCCGACCTGGGACACGCAGTGGGACAATTTGAGCTTCGACGGGCCGGTCATCCCCGTAACACGCGCCGCACTCTCCCCGTTCAACCTGCCGGCAAACCCAGCCAATCCGCGATTGGTTTTGATGGCTCGACATGGTCTGGAAAACCGCAATGTGACGCTCGCATACCGCCTAAACGGCGGACCCGCACACAGTATTCCGCTCGTGCGCCGCAATGGCCAGGTCGCGGTGTTCATGATCTCGCAATGGGTTGACCCCGGCGAACTGCGCGCTGGTGCAAATACTTTGACATTTGAACAGACAGGAATGGGGCGGCCGCAGTTTACGAATGTGCAACTGGTATGGGATGGCCCGGCCGGAACGGCACCTGCGCCGACCTCTCTCGCGCCGACTTCCCCTGCCCCAGCCTCTCGTGCGCCGGTCGCCAATGCCAGTCCGGCACCTTCGAACACGTCCGGCCTCGCGAGCGCGTCCGGCCCTGCATTTTTCGAAGATTTTAAAACGCCAACCTCTTACAAGGAGCGATTTGATTACGGCTGGTCCGGTGAATGGAACGCCGGCTCCATGTTCGGTGCAGACAGGAACGACTGGCATGCCGACCACGGCATGAATTGCGAGAACCCCAACTCCTCACATCGCACCATCCACCTGACGTCGCAACAGCAGGCAAGCGACGCCGCGTTCTATTACTGCATGCCGGAAGGAAATCAGGACAAGGGTCACGTGATGACGACCGTCAACACGGAGGGCTACGTCACCGTCTGGTTCTCACCGAAGCAGACCTTTCGAAATGTGTCCAAAGTCTGCTGGGATCAGAACATCACCGATCTTGGCGGCGGCAAGTGGACTGTCGTCAATTTCCTCACGCCCGCGGAATATGCGGGAAAGACCGACCTTGGTTACACGTCACCCGATTTCCCAATGGGCGGTGGCCCGAGTTCCCCGCAAGGCCCTGCAGCAAACGGGGTGAAGGTGTTCCGCGGCGCCATGAGCAGCTACACGAATAAACAATTCCACGAGGGCGCACGTGGCGTCACGGTATCGGACAAGGCGGCGCGCTATAAGCACTGCGTGATTGACAACGGCAATGGTACGCTGACGACCACGATCGCCCAGCCGAACGGCAGGACGGTCGCACGGAAGATCACCGGCAAGATTCCCGACGGAGACATCCGCGTCCAGTTCGGCGACGACAACTACAATCCGGACAAACACTTCGACACAAGGGGAGCGGAGCCAAACTCGACCGGTCGGTACACCTGGCACTGGGACAACATCGAGGTCTACGCCACTAGCCAAAGAGAACAGTAATTGTCTCAGAGAGCACCGCCTCGCTTTGTGTTCACAGCGAAGCAATAAACCGCCATCGCGCAACGCGACGTCATCGACCCCGGGCACGCCCATGGTCATGGTGATCAAGAAAGCCGAGCTGCACGCCAGGATCTGGCCTCAGCATCCCGAATAGCGCGGATCCGGGTGCAGGGTTTCTTTCAAATAAGCCGATCCCAGCCTGACAAGCTGCTCCTCCGATTTTCCGGTCGAAGCCATTAACCTCAAATACTTCAACAGCCGATCGTGGGTTGGCATGCTCACAACACACCCGGAGGAACTCACAACGCGGTCGACGATGTCATCCTTCATGCACCACCGAAAATACTCATTTTGCAACGCAATAAGGGCAGTGCAACATCTCGCAATCCCCCCGTCAAGGGGGCGACTGGCAGTAGGCTTAACCTGCATGGGCCGGGCGCCGGTCGACGTTGACCGGCCGGAATCACAACGAATTGCGATGTGTTGGTGGGTTATTTTGGCGGCACGGAACTCAAAAGCCGGAGCGCGAAAGATAGTTACCGCCCTGCCCCGCGCCGGATCTTGCCCGCTAGTGGTTATCGATACCAGCCTGCGTACGTAAACCGGGTCCAATAAGCGGCGCCGCCATAGGGCCCATAAGCGCCGTACAGCGGGGAGCACGAGTACGGATCCGGACAAGCGGGGCGCATGACGGAGGTGTGCGCCAGAGCCTTCCTGGCCTGGTGCTTCACCGTCATACCGTCGGCGGAGGCGTCGCCAGGCAAGGAAAGAAGCACTGCCAGTGCCGCCGCTACGACGCAGATGACTTTGCCCACCGGTCCAACTCCTTCGATTGAGATTTCCGACACCAGTAGACCACGTGAGTAGCCGTACAATCAACCCTTCCGGCGCTGGCGCGACGCGCTAAGGGCGCGCGCCTGCGCCTTTAACGGTAGGAGTGGTGAAAAACACACACCCGGAGGAAGGGCAGCGGAGCCAAGCCAAGGAGAAAAAGGCATCGTTGGAACGAGAATAAGGCGGCAACTCGCTTTCGCCGGTGGGCCAATGAAATTGCCCGATCCGCTGCTTGCGCCGCGGGCAATCAAACTGATTTCTTCCCAATGATGCATCGCAATCGGCGCCATCCCCGGCCTGGAAATGTCGTGAGAACGATCGCCATTCGACCGCCGTGATTGTTCCCGTGCAGCCACGCTTGGCGAAATGCGAGTATTGATTCGTGTGTTTGGTTACCCGACGGACGGTCGTGCCACCCGTGATCCGGCGCTGGATCGATCCCGAATTCCCCTGCAAGCACCGATCAGCTTGTAGAAGACGCCCGAAATCTCCAGAAATTTGCACCCATTGCGACATTCCGTCGCCACGCTTGTGGCCAATCCGCAACAACATCGCCGGAAATCGGCGAGCATGGCACCGCAACCCTACGCAGCCGCGATCGCATCGCTTATGGTCGCTCGCGGGCTAGGGCAAATGGATTGGGACTTTCAGTGAGAATTTGGCGCGTCATCTTGGCCCTGCCTGTGCTGACCTTGACGGCGGCACTGGGCGGCTGCGGCTGGATGTCGGTGAGCGGCCCCGCCGCCACGGACATATTGGCGGGCCAGCGCGACCCGATGAGCCTCAACTACGCGGTCGTCAAGCTTACCCCGAAAATCGTCGAGGTCCTGTCCAAGAACCTGCCGCGCCTGTCCACCTTCGTGGGCAATCAGCGGCCGCGCGACATCACCTTCGGCGTCGGCGATGTCCTGACCGTCACGATCTTCGAAGCGGCTTCTGGAGGCCTTTTCATTCCGGCCGAAGGCGCCGTCCGGCCGGGCAATTTCGTCGCCATTCCGAACCAGGCCGTCGACATCCACGGCAACATCTCGGTCCCCTATGCGGGTTCCATCCGCGCGCGCGGGCGCACCCAGGTCGAGGTGCAGGACGCCATTGTCACGGCCCTCAAGAACCGCGCGATCGAGCCGCAGGTCATTGTGTCCATGGTCGAACAGAAGACGTCCATGATCAGCGTCCTGGGCGAGGGACGCGCGGCGCGGAATTCCCGCGACCGCCTCGCCCGAGCGCATGCTCGACGTCATCAGCCGGGCCGGCCTGGTGGCGGTCGGAGGCTCGACCGGGGCTGCCGGCGCTGAAACCTGGGTGATCCTGGAGCGAAGCGGCAAGCGCGCCATCGCCCCCTTTGGCGCGCTGATTTATGAGCCGGTCAACAATGTCTACGTGCATCCCAACGATACGATCTATCTGTATCGGGAGCCGCAGACCTTCCTGTCGTTCGGGGCGGTCGGCGCGCAGCAACAGGTTCCATTCGGGACCTGGCGGCTGTCGCTGGCGGAAGCGATCAGCAAGTCCGGCGGTCTGATCGACACCCAGGCTGACCCGGGCTCGGTGTTCCTCTATCGCGGTGAAGCGCGGGACGTTGCCGCAAGCCATGGGGATCGACGTTTCGCCCTACGAAGGCCCGGTCATTCCGGTGATCTATACGATCAACCTGCGCGACCCCGCCGGCCTGTTTCTGGCGAGCTCGTTCGAGATGCGCAACAAGGACATCCTCTACGCCTCGAACTCCGTGTCGGTCGAATCCACCAAGTTCATGAACTATCTCAATACCGTCAACACGACCATTCAGGCACCCATCACGACCGTCACGAGCGCCTATGGCTTGCGGAATATCATCACGCGGCACCGGCGCTGTGCCCAGCACCTTCGTGACCGGAGGATCGACCACAGTCGTCACGACGCCGACGCCCTAATTAGGGCTAGCCAATGATGCACAGGAGCGGCAGCCGCGTACCGCCGCCGCTCCGCGGCGCTTACATGTTCAGCCTCACTTTGAGGACATGGCGACTTGCTCTCACGAACCCCGCCCGGCCGACTTTAGCCTGCAGCCTTCCTGAAGACGCAACGCGGTCGTCGAGCGATTATCCTGACGCCGCGCAGGTGCTCCAGACAACGTCTGATTCGGCACCGTGGGACAACCGGCTAACAGCGTTCCATTTGTCTGACACGATGGTTGCGATGGCGGGTGCGGTCCGGGCTCTCCCGCTCGACGAGCCACACGAGAGCCTCGTGCGTGAGGGCGCGTGGGCAATCGTTCAATACCTTTCGAGCGGCTGCGAAGCGAGATCGCCATCGTCCATCACCATCTCGCGCCGGCCCTGTCTGGAGCTGCCGTGCGCTGGAACGCGGCGAGTGGTTCAACAAAGGACTTTCAAGAGCTTGTGAGACGATCTTGATCTGCGCGCAACGTACGCTGGTTGGAGCCAGCGACCGAAAGGCTCGAGGCCCGATGCGCGCGTGGGCTGAAGCCTTTCGCGACCAATCCGACCGTCACGAGGCCACCTCCAAGTAGAGCGATATTTTAACGGCTCGCAGCCGCCGATATACCGGCTTGGCTTCCAACCGCGCCGGCGCCGGTACTCCAGATGGAGCACGGCTCAGGGTAGGTTGGAAGCCTCGCGAGTTCCCCGATCGCCAGTCAACCAGGCCGCGCTATGGCAGCAGTCGTCTGGCCGATGCTGAAGTTGGCACTTGGTCACTAACTTCGATGCCTGAGAAGCGGGATACGCATTATTTGATCCGGGCAACACGGGTACGCCGCCGGGGACATCCACGAGCACGATATTGACGTTGGAAGTTATCATTGCCTGGTCTGACCCGAGCTGTACGACATTGGTGCCGGGCACGAGATCGGTGATGGGAATGGTCACGGCATAGGTGCGCCACGTATATCGCTTGAGTGTCCGGAAATGGCCAAGGCGTCGGGTGCGCATGACCATTCACGATCACATTGAGCGTCTTGGCCGGGTTTTGCTGGTAGAAGTTGAAAAGGACACGCACGGATGCGGCCTTCGGATTGGCCGGCATATTGAGAACATTCCAGCTTGCGGTCTGATTGGGCAGAGATGGCTTGCCCAAATCTACTGTTTGGGTCGCCGCATTGGGTTGATTGACGTCCAGGGCATCGTAGCTGAAATCCCTGTAGGTGAACGGTCCGTCAAAAGCGACGTTGTCCCATACCAACGTGTGCTGCTTTTGCGATGGTAGATCGTCGACCCTTGTCGGCATTGTAGTGAACATCCTCGAGCCAGATCAGTCCGCGCGTCAGCGACAGGTTCGCATCGGTGACAACGGCGATGCGCTTGAGATTCGCAGGGAGATGGAGTGACACCCGCATCGGTGGCGTAAACGTCGATCTGATTTTGAGAGATCCTGAGCTCGACGTGGTTCGTGATCCCTGAATTGTCCGGCGGTGCGATGACACAATCGAGTTGCTTGACCGCCATTTTGGTTCGAACTCCACCGAGTCCGATGGTGTCATCCATGACGTAGTTGCGGACTACGACAGCTGAATCGACGGTCCAGCGCCGCTTGTCCAGATTGTTGCCGTTCGGGCACAATCCATACTGGCCTGCGGGCAGCTGTCGCAGCAAAACGGATCCCCAAACCATGTTCCGGGAGCGCCTGCCATGAATCGAAGTGATTGAACGGTGCGGGAACTGGAAGATTGCTCAGCCAGAACTCCGGCCACGCTGCGTGAGTTCCGTGCGAGTCGTTACTGATGTCGAACGAAACCGTGCCGGTCCTTCCGGCAAAATCAAACGGTTGTTTCGGATACATCGCCAACATCGTCACCACCCGCATCAAAAGCACCGGACGGATTATCATTGCTGGCTTGCCGAAGCTGGCCGTTACAAATCACGATATCGTTGGGCGGCGAGACAGTTTTCGTTCCATTGCAAGTCTGAAGCTGGGTCGTCGCCGCCCATCCATTGTACATGCCCGGACCGAAATTAGTATTGCCGGTAGCGCGCGATACTCCCCAGACATTGGGATCGAGGTCGCCGGTGCGGCTTGGGATTCCCGGATTCTTGGTGTCAAAGGTTTCACAGAAGCTCACCGCGCCGCCCAACTGCATGCCGCAATTTCCGGCGACAGGACCTGGCGTGGTTGGCGTAGATCCCCCTCCTCCTGATGCAGATCCCGCCGACGCAGAGCAAGCTCGCGCTGGCGCCGCCGTTGGAGCCGCCGCAGCTCCATGTCCACGGGCCCGAGCCCGCCACGGACGAGGCCGTGCCGGCGGTGCAAAGGTTGGTCGAAGGTGCAGACGATACCGTCGTGCCGTTCGCCGATCCGCACGCGCCGCTGACCGGCGTCTGGCTGGCATTCACCGCTACCGTCGTACTGGCCGCTGGCGACGTGCCGCCGCTACCGGTGCAGCGTCAGCATGTAGGTCGTAGTATTTGGCGGCGATACGACCAGGGTGCCGCTGGGCGCTTTCGCTCCCGTCCAGCCGCCCGCAGGCCGTGCATGAAGTTGCGTCGGTCGAGGACCAGTTCATGGTCGATACTTTGCCGGACGCTATGCTGGTCGGGTTCGCCGAAAATGCCACCGTGGGTGCAGGGGTGGGCGAAGGCGTTGGCGATGGGTTTACGGAACCTGGTGTCCCCAAAAGCAAATCGATATTGGCGACAACCGGCGGGTAGTCCATCGGAGCATTTAGCGGAAGCAGTTCCAGAGTGTTGTTTCCGGAGACCAGATCCGTCATCTGGAACATCGAGCGACAACGACAGCTGACCGAGCGGCGCTCCGGCAATGGCATTTATCGCCGCGAGGTCTCCCGCCGTCAGATTCCGATTTCTCCAGGTACCGCCGTTGAACCGATAGCTGATTCCCCAATTCGTACTCGCCGTATGCACACCCGCATTGAAGAAGGCGTTCATCGTGAGCGTGGCTGAAGTAATGCCCGACGTGTTCACGTTCTGGAACGTCAGAGAATTTATCTTCGTCGAGAGATTGTATATTCCAGCGGCCTTACCGGTCGTTCCATCGAAAAGCTGATAACCGAGATTCTGCACCTGGCTGCCATTGTATGAAGTCACAACGGTATTGTCCGGGATCTCGTAAGCTCTCGGCGCAGCAATCACCGGCCCGTCGAACCCAATGTTGTCCCAGTGGAAAACCACGTCGGGGCCAAAACCATATTTGGCCGTTGCGTGATTTCTGGGATTGAAATGGACGTAGCCGCGGGTGAACGGCAAACTTATGTTTGCCGAATACAGCAACTTGATAGTTGGGGAACGTTTGACCGTTGTCGGTTGAAAAGTCAGAGCCGAATACATCTACGCGGCTTTGAGAGACCTGGACCTCGAAGCGATTCAACGAACCTCGGCTCGTTTTGGCGCAACCGTTGCTGTGGTTGAACGTCGGCGTGACGATGGTCCCCACATAGTTCTTGTAAACAAGGGTGTTCACAGGAGCGACAGCGTTGGGACACTCGGCGAAGCTGCCGAACCTAAGCGTCAAACCATTTCGCGGAACCGGCCCTACTTCAAAATTTTGAAACTCTCTGAATGTAGTAGCCGGCGTCGGGTCTTCCGTGAGTTCGATCTCGATAAATCCTCCGAGCCCACCCTGGTCTACCGCATCAACATCAAAAACAATCTTGCCGGTGCGTCCTGCAAAATCAAATGGCTGACGGATCATGTACGAGTTGACACCATAATTCTGCATCGAAACGGCAGTCATGAGCCGCGAAGATCGCGTGCCGCTTGGATCGCAGATCAAAGTGTCATTGGGCGGGAAGACAGAGCTTTGCGTAATTCCCGCGCGACATTGCGGGATCGGGGCAATGGCAACAGGATTAGCGATGCCTTGTCCTGATGAACCGAGCTCCCCGGACAACCGCGCGTCGCCCATTTGGAGGGATCCAAGTCCCCTCCGCGACCACGGACTGCAGAAGGACCCTGGTTGAAGGTCTCGCAGAACGCAACAGCTGTACCGCCCGACTGCGATGCCGCAGTTTCCGCTGACAGGACCCGGCGTAGGAGTGGCGTGGGTGTCGGAGTTGGTGTCGGAGTCGGAGTTGGAGTTGGAGTCGGAGTCGGAGTCGGAGTTGGAGTCGGAGTTGGAGTCGGAGTTGGAGTCGGAGTCGGAGTTGGAGTTGGAGTTGGAGTTGGAGTCGAAGCCGACGCAGAGCAACTCGCAGTGGCGCCGCCTTTGGAACCGCTGCAGCTCCATGTCCACGGGCCCGAACCCGCTACAGACGATGCCGTACCGGCGGAGCAAAGGTTGGCCGAAGGTTTCGACGATACCTTCGCGCCGTTCGCCGATCCGCACACGCCGCTCACCGCCGTCGGACCGGTACCCACAACCCCGTCACCGTTCAGGTCCTGTTGGAAACTGGGCTCAAGTTTTGAGCACGGAGCTCGAACCCGAGACGACGACGCCTCCTGTCCCGTTGGAAACGACATTGCCATCGCTGTCGGTATTCCAGACCGTATACTGGTCCGCGCCTGTTACACGAAGTGCGACTTGATAGCCGCTCGCCGTTTTCTCCAGCTCCGATGTAGCTGACCGGATAATGCTGCAACGAGACCGCCGCGCCACCGTACTTGAACTGCGGGCCGCTGCTGCCGCCGACCGGGTAAAAGTAAAAGTTGTTCCCCACCTGCACCAGGCTGGTTGAACCGAATGACTCGATCACGGTCCCAGCGGCGAGCGCGGCTGGCGCGCCCAGCATCATAAGCGCGAGCGCGGTCGTGCCAGCGAGCTGAGGCCAAGCGCTACGAAGCGAAACAACAAAGAAGGTCCGCACGTGTGTTACTCCCACAGTAATCAAGTACTACTGACGATCCAAAATCAAACGTGATGCGACGAGCGGCAAGAACGAAGAGACAAAGACGGGACGCACGTGAGTTACTCCCAAACCAAACAAAAGCTGCTGCAATCCAAAATCAAAAGCTTGCCGCGATCCAAGACCGCAATGATGGTGAAGATTTGTCACGATCTGTTATTTGCTCCCGGATCGATGATGGTGCAGCAAGCGCCAACGCGACAATCGCAAAAGTTGCTCATGGTCGATTTGCCGCAGCGTCATTGCTGATGTCGGCCGCAGTGCCGGTCCCGCCCTCCTGGCCATCCGATCCCAACGATACGATCTCGTAGGGGCCGCGCTCGCCAGGCGAGCGGTAAAGATAGATGTGTCCCCACGGATCGGTCGGCACGGCGCCGGTCTTGAGATAGGGTCCGTTCCAAATCGTCGTATTGCCTGGTCTCTGCGCCAGGGCCGAAAGACCTTCACTGCCGGTCGGATACCGGCCGACGTCGAGATAGAACAGGTCGAGCGAGCTGGAGAAGCTCTCGATCTGGAGTTTGGCCGCCTTGACTTTGGAGTCCCCAAGGTAGTTGAGCACGCGGGGACCCACCAAGCCCATGATCAACCCGATGATCGCGATGACGACCAGCATCTCGACAAGGGTAAAGCCTGCCTCGGCCCGTCGCAGGGCATGGCGGCCTCTGGTCACCACATGCAGCTTCATCTGTCCTCTCCGTACCAAGCCATTGTCCAAACCCGCATGACCGTCGGTTAGCGCGCGGATGTCACGCGCAGCACTTCGGGGGCCGCGGTCATTCCAAGCCGGCATTTCTGCACGGCATCGTCCAACATCGTCGTCATGCCGGCGCGAATGGCGGCGCTGTCAATGAGTGAGGCATCGGCTTCCGCGCCGACCAAAGGCCTGACCTCATCGGTCAGCTCCAGCAATTCAAAAATCCCGGCACGTCCGCGATAGCCGGTGCCGCCGCAGCGTTCGCAACCACCAGGGCGATAGATTGTCTCGCCGGGTGCAAAGCCCAGAACCCGATAGCGCGGGTCGGCGACCATATCCGGTTCGGTCAGCTCATGCGTGCTCTTGCAGCCGTCACAGAGGACGCGGACCAATCGCTGGGCAACGACGGCGCGCAACGTCGATCGCAGCAGAAATCCCTCGACGCCGAGATCCAGGAGGCGCGGCACCGCCGCAGCCGCGGTCTCGGTGTGAAGCGTTGACAGCACCAGATGGCCGGTCAATGCCGCGTGGATGGCGATGTTTGCCGTTTCGCTGTCGCGGATTTCACCGACCATGATGACATCGGGATCCTGGCGCACGAACGCGCGCATCGCCGTGGCGAAGGTCAGCCCGATCGCCGGCTTGGCCTGCGACTGGTTGATACCCGGAATCTCGTATTCGACGGGATCCTCGATGGTAAGGATCTTTCGCGTCGGCTCGTTCAGGATCGACAGCATCGTCGCGAGCGTCGTGGTCTTTCCGCTTCCGGTCGGGCCGGTGATCAGGATCAACCCATGCGGCAGCGCCAGCAGACGGCGCAACGTGGCTTCGTCGCGGCCGAACAATCCAATCTTGCCCAAATCGAGCAAGCCGCGGTCGCGAGGCAGCAGGCGTATTACAACGCTCTCTCCGTGCTGCGTCGGCATGGTGGCGATGCGGATATCGATCTCGGTCCGTCCGACCCGCGCCCGTGCCGCGCCGTCCTGAGGCAACCGGCGTTCCGCGATGTTAAGTCCGGCCAGGATCTTGATACGCGAGACCACGGCCTGCGGTGGCGCATCGCCTGGAAACGGTACGGCGCGCAGGATCCCGTCAACACGCATTCGCACGACAAGCCCGGTCCGGAATGGCTCGATGTGGATGTCGCTCGCTCGCAGTTCCATGGCACGCTCGAGCACATCGTTGACGGCCCGGACCACGGGAGCGCCGCTCGCCAGATCGCGCAGGCTGTCGATGTCGTCGTCGCCGGTGCGTTGTTCCGGCTCATCGACGTCCACTGCACCCGTCGTGCGTTCGTCCAGCCGCAGTTCCAGAACCGTGGCGATGTCGTCGAAGGATGCAACGGCGATCGCAACGGGACCGACCGCAAACAATCTCCGCTGCCCTGATCGCGGCGCCGTCGGCCGGGTCCGACACCGCCAGGCCAAAGCCGTCGTCCCCCAACCGAAAAGGGAAAACCGAAGATTCGCGCAAAAATCGCGGCGAAAAATGCTCAACTGCACCTTGAACATTCGTCAGTTGCTGCAGACCCGCGCGCGGCAATTTCCAGAAGCCCGCCACCTCATCCGCGAATATTCCGGCCGGCAGGTCCGATTTTTCCCATAGCTCCCGAAGCCCGTTTCCAGACGCCGCTTCCACGGAGCTCACGTCCCGCAATTTTGCCTTCGCCGCATCCGGTATCCGTTCGAGCAAATGCAGGCGAAACTGCTCGATGGCGTGCCTTGAGGTCGCAACCGTCACCCCCTCCCCTGCCGGTGACGTGATACGATTCGGAATTGAGTTCGACATGTTGCTACTTCGCTCCGCCACTATCGCGTCACGCTGTCCGCAAAAAATACAATCCACAGCGCCGGACACAGAAACGCTCCCAAAGGTATCCGCGTCGTCCGCATCACAGCCTGGCCGCTCAAGCGTGCCAACATCACCGTCAGCAGCGCGCCGCTTGTCGCGAGGCCGAAACACAATGGTATTGCCTCGAACGGCAGCCACGCCCCGATTGCCGCTGCCAGTTTCACGTCACCCAGACCAAGGCCCTCGGTTTTCCTGATCCAGCCGTAGCCGCTGCGAAACAGCGCCAGCACGCCTGCGATGCAGCCGGCGCGCGCGATCGCCTGCACAGCGGCTGCCCACGGGTCCGTTGTATCCAGCAACGGCGCAGCAAGAATGCCGCAGAAGAGGGCACCAAACGTAATCAGATCCGGCAGCAGAAATGTTCTCGCGTCGACGTCAGCTCCCGCAATCATCAACGTACCGAGCACGGTCGATGCAATGGCGACCGGCCACGGCAAGGACAGCGCGGAGATCAGGCCGATGACGCAGGCGCCGCCGATCAGTATCGCCGCGCTCGGACGGAGATCGACCTCCGATCCAATCGTCTCTCCTGCTTCGACTTCGATCGTCATTTCACGACCCTGTTGCCATCAATGACGCTGCGGCCGCCACGCATCGTTTGCAGACGGTCCCGGAATTCCTCGGTGACCGCGCTGGCATCGACACTGTTCCGAATGAGCTGTGTCTTGATGAAGATGATGATCTCGGACCGCGTCTTGGTGCTGGAGGTGTTTCCAAACACGTCACCGAGAAACTTGATTTCACGAAGTCCCGGTATGCCCGATTTTGTCTGCTGACTGCGCTCGCTGATAAGGCCGGCAAGCAATACGGTTTGACCGCTGGTCACCGAGACGGTGGAGTGGACGCGGCGCTGGGCAATCGTGGGCGTCAGAGTCTCCTTGTCGGCATTCACGATGTTGGAGATTTCCTGATCGACTTCGAGTTGAACAGATCCATTGGCGTGCACGTGGGGCAGCACTTTCAGGATCACGCCGGTATTTCGCATGGTGATCGTGTTGACGATCGGCGTGGCTGCATTGGTCAGAACCGCGGCTGAACTGGTCGTAATCGGAACTTCGTCGCCCACCTGCAGCAGGGCCGGCTGATTGTCGAGGGCGACGATCGATGGCGACGACAGCACCTTGACGTCCGTTATGTTGGATAGGGCGTTGAGGATCACGCGCGGCTGCGATGCCGATCCGAGCAGAAGATTCAAACCGGGAGCCACTTTCTGCAGCAGCGCCCCTTGCGCCACGTCCTGGCCCGCGCTCAGCAAACTGACCGCGCCATTGTTTTTGCCGAGTCCAACATCCTTACTGGTGAGGAAGGCCTGAACGCCGAACTGGAGGTCGTCCGTCAGCGTGACTTCCGCGACCGTCGCATCGATTGCAACCTGCATCAGCGGCCGGTCGATGTCGCGAAGCGCGCGTTCGACGACCCGATAGTCTTCCTGGTTGGAATAGACCACAATCGAATTGTTGCCCGCATCCGCTGAAATTCGCAGGTTCTGGAACGTTCCGCGCGGGATATTGCCGGAAGAACTGCCGGAAGCGTCCGCCTCGCCGCCATTCTTGCGACCTGCGAACGTTTCGAAGGCTGCCGCAATCGTACCGACACCGCGATTGTCCGAGCTGTTGCTTGCATTTGTCAGCCCGTTTGCGTTCGCCCCACTCCCGCTGGACGAGCCGCGATCGAGAGAATCTATGCGAGCCTGGGCGCTTTCGACCCCCGGTGCGAGCTGTTTCGTGGCAGAATCGCCGCTTCCGGATTTTTGACCGAAGATGTCATTCAGTATCTTCGCCACTTCCGTTGCTTTGCCATTCTTCAGCTTGAACGTTCGCAGCGTTGTTCCGGTTGTATCTGACCTATCGAGGCGACGGACCCACTGCGTGGTCTGGGCAAGCAGCTTTGGATTTTTTGTTACAACCATCACCGCGTTCATGCGCGAGATCGGCTGAAAGCGGATCACGCCCTGCCCCAATCCGCCCTCGCTCGTTTCAAACACCCGCTCAAGTTCGCCGATCATCGTCTCCGGTGAAGTCGATTTCAGCGGATAGACGCCCAACCGACTGGTTCTGCAGCCATTCCACATCGAAGGTCGCGACCACGTCGAGCGCAGCCTGACGTTCCGCGGTCGTGCCCTGGACCAGCAGCAGATTTCGGGATTGGACGACACGGATAGCGCCCGGACGCGACATAAAGCTTTCGGCCGTCTTCGCCACCGTTGAAGCCGAGGTGTAGCGCAGAGGCACCAGCGAAACGCCGAAGCCCGGCTCCCCAGTCCCGACACTGATGCGCGCCACCGCCACTCGCCTCGGCCATCGGAACGACCTTCACCAGATCGCCGGAGCGCACGATCGCAGCGTTTTGCATTCGCAAGACGCTTTCGAACGCCGGTAGCACGTCCTTGCGAGAGATTGGACCGGCCGACGCGAGCGTTACGTTGCCCTGCACGCGAGGGTCGACGACGAAATTAAGCTGAAGAATATCTCCGAGCAGGGTCTTGGCGACCGTCTGTACATCGGCCCCCTCGAAATTCATCTCGACGCCGTCGCCCTTGAGAAATGCGGCCTGCTGCAGCGAGGCGGTCCGCATCTCTGGATCGCGATCGCGCGGCCGTTCTGGTTGCACGTCCGAGCCCGGAAACAGGAAAGGCTGATTAGATTCTGTAGATTCGCGCGTCTTGCCGGGTTTGCCCGAATTTCCTTCGTTTGCGACCGGAAAACGCGCGCTGAAATCAGTGTTGCGAACGGTATCCATCGAATCAGCCGGAGCGACGCTCGCCACCGAAGCCAAATTCGACGTTCCACAGCCGCCCAGTGCAAGGAAGGTCGAGACTATAACGCAAGCCCGTATAGATCCAACCAGATCCCACCCATGCAATCTATCCAAAATATTCTCCCCCGCCGTGGCACCCCATTGCCACATATACGGCGAACGCCTGAGACCCTAGGTGCGAGACAAGAAATGCCTCTACGCCAGGCGAGCCAATAGTGCTTTCATTTACAACTGTGGGCATTCTGCGAACATTGTGCGGCCAACACAGCAATCTATGCGGCAAACCAACGACTATTTTGGGCAAATCATCACTTTTTCAGTGCGAGATGCAATTTCTGCAACCTGAAAGAAGCGAATCACGCTACAATTCATGCGAGCTGATTGAAGCCGAATTGAGTCTCGGCTCTATCGAGGCTTCGTCTGCTGAACAAGCTCCAGTGCGCCAGTCGGCGACGGAGCTTGCTGCATTTGCGAGTTCTTCGGCCCGTCCGACGCGGCTCCTCCGTTCGCACCCGCCCCCCCGCGCTCATCGTTGAAGAGCCTGTAGGTGACGAAGCGGCCGTCCTGCGACGCCAACACCACTTTGCGCCCATCGATCTGGGCTACCTTCCAACCGTCGATGTCGTCGCCCATCTGCGCGCGCAACAATCTCTTGTCCGCGCCAACTTGAACAACGGCGCGGGCGTTTTGGCCGTCCATCACCACACCCAGGAGAATAACGTTGGGCGGTGCGGACGGTTGTGCAGACGCCGCGGGCGCCTGCACGACCGGCGGCGGCGCCGCAGGAGGAGGACGACGGCTCGGCGAAAACAGCGAGCGATCGACTATCGCTGGCAGCTGCTCCAGTGGTTGTGCCGCGACAGGATTGGCGAGGGGCGCGGCTGCACGTCCCTGCTCTTCGGTCCTTGCGGCGGCGCTGAAAATCAAGGCCGACAGGAGCAGGAGGCTAAATGTCGCCCGCGGTCGTGAATGTCTCACGGCGCACCTCGCCGCCAAAGCGCGCGCAGGCTCAGAGTGGTCCGCAGAAGCGGATCTTCGACGGAACGCCCGGCTGTTGCGTTGATAGGCTGCACCGCCAGCGCGTCCACGAAAACGTACGGCGTTCCGCTTTCAAGCTGATACAGCACCGCGCGCAACGACTGCAGGTTCATGTCAAGCGTCGCCTGAACGCGGACCGTATCAGGTGCGTCGTCGCGCTTGGCAGCTTCGCCGCCGGATGAAACAAGGCTCGCATTTTTGTCGCCGGCCAACTGCCCGAGATATGATTGCAGCTGCGCGCTGGCCAGACCCGGGGTCGATGCATCGAGGAATGCGGCAGGCGGCGCTGCGGTCGGCCGGCCTGCGTTTACCCGCAGCCTGGCTTCGAGGCGCGAGAGCATCTCACGACGTTCGGAACTCTCCCGCGCAGCATCGGCGCGCGCCTGAAGCGACATCCCCATCACGGTCACCGACACCAGAAGCAGCAGAACGAAAGCCGCGACGGAAATTGCCTGCTCACGATCGAGCCTGAGCATGTCTCAGTCCTCCCCGATCTTGATGTGCGGCTGGACGCGCGCCTCGATGGAGAACCTGAAAAGTTTACCGTCCGGCCCTCGCGCCATCGGGGCAAAGAAACGCACGTCGGTCATATGCTTGGATTTCTCGAGTGGTGCGAGCAATCCGGGAGCATCGTCGGCTAGCCCGACAATCCGGAGGTTTTCCTTTTCCAGGCGAATTTCAGTGACATAGGCGGAATCGGGCAGAGCCCGAGACAACGCCTCCATCACGATCACGCTGGATGTGGACATCTCCTTTGAGACCCACGCTCGTTCTGCCGGCGGCATCGATGCGATGGAGGATGCCGTACGCCCTGTTTGAACCTGTTTCTGCAAGACCTTGGAGCGGGCGGCCATGCCCTCGCTCTCATCTCGAATGGAGGCTGCCGACGCCAACGCCCACACACTCAGAGCGACACTCGCCGTCACCGAGGCCGCAATTCCAACACCAATTTTTCGGGCCACACCCCCGACACTGTCGCGCGACGGGTCCGCGAGCCGCGACCACAGCGTTACCGAGCCGGCCACTTCGTCGATGGCTTCGCTGTCCGCGTCACGCGCCACGACCCGATCAACCTGCAAGCCGAGCGCGGCCAGATCGTGCCGCGCCGCGTCGACATCGCTGCGCGCCGCCATGATAATTCGCACCCCCACCGCCGCGGCGTCTGCTGCGCCCGCTTCGGCAGCGAACCCGTACACGACATCATTGGCCGGCCAGGGCGACAGGCGCTCGATCTGGTTGCGGATGACTCCGGCCAGGAACTTGCGCGCCTGCGCCGGCACGGTTATTCGCCGTACGAAAACCTTGTCGGGAGGGAATTCGAGAACGACAAAATTGTTGTGGGCCGCGCGCTGGATATCTTCAGAAATTTCCATCCCAGGGGTCAAGGTCGCGAGAATGTTTCCTGCCTGAGCGTCGCGCAGCATCGCATCTCGGGTCGGCTCGGCCCGTCGAACCACGACATGCCCGTTCTCGCGCGTGACAATCAGCGAACGACGTTCGCGCCCGCTGTCACGCCAGGACAAAAACAGTGTCGCAAGGACTTCGATCCATCGTTTCCAGATAGCGCCGATGCGCATGACTTTGCCTTTGTGCTTTCAAACGATCCGTTAGAGGAGCCGTGGGGATGGTACCGGGGTCCAGACAAGTACGCGATAAGGTAGAGTATCCTGCGGCAGCACGACGATCACCGACCGAGCGCCAGTGGCATAGCCGTTCGCAAGTTCGGCCATGAGTTCTACCGAAGCGACGCGCACTGGCTTGACCGCCAGATATCGTCGCGCCGGCTCTATCAGCCGCGTTAGCCGCTCGACATCCGCCGAAGAGCTGCGGCGCGCCCTGACGAACGCGTCGGCCTGACCTTTCGCAACCCCGGGAAGTGCCGCGATGACGCCCGGTGGCGCGGTGAGCGGATTTATCGTTTCGCTGCCGAATACGGTCGCTAGCGGCGTAATGCCTGCCACCCATTCCGGGCGCATTCCGGGAACGAGCTGGAGCTGTCGCAAGTCGGAAAATGGCAGCCCCATTTCCGGCGTCGATGGCTGCCCCATTTGTTGCAGCGTCCCGGTCGCGCTATTGGTCGAACCAAGCGCGACATTCGGACGAGGCGTATTGCCGGGATTGCGTCGTTCAACGATACGCTGGGCGACGTCGTTCGCCGCGGCCTGCGAGGCGCCAACCGAGCGCAAGAGCGCCGCGATAACTTCGGCTGGCGCTTTTCCAATGTCGATGCGGCCGCCCTCATCGGTGAGGCGCGACCGCACCGAACCGGTGGCAAGGTTGACCTTCGCTTCGTTATCCAGCAGCGGCGCATCGCCCAGCGCGTCGATGATGCCGGCAGCCGTCTCAAGCCCCGCCGAGAGCAGCGCAGCGCCCTGCACGCGATCGCGCTCCACCGCCATCACGCCCGCAAACCCGCGGAAGGTGACGGCCGCGGCCATCGCAAGTGCCGACAGCAGCGCGATCGACCACAGCACGGTCACCAAAATCACGCCGCTGCGCGGATCGCTGCGTTTCATCGCACTTGCCTTTGCGGACCGGGCACGTTGCCCTGTGTCGAAGTCGCGACGTTCAGGCAAGCCACCGCCGCGTCTGCTTGCCCGCAGGCTGCCGGAGCATTGGCGCGGATCACGAAATCGGCTTCACCGAGCGGATTGGCGCCGGTGGCCCGGTCCCGCAGATTTAGCCGGACGTATTGGGGCAACGCCCTTTCGCCGGCCCAACTCGCGGACCATGCAAGGGCGCCATCCGGCGCGAAGCGGCCGAATACGAATGAAATGTCCAACTTGCCCTCGATCAGAACGACCGGATCTTTCGGCGTGACATCCTCGAAGCGCGCGCGCGGTCCAGGCCAGGTCGCCCGACGTCTGACCAAACGGCTGACTTCACCGTCCTGCTCAACCGCCAAACTGATTAGATCGTCGTCGAGCGACCCCGATGCAGCCCGACCGGCACCAACAAAGACGATGCCGGACGGCTCGCCAGCGAAGGCAGCGGCAGCCGTCCCCTGCTCCGTTCTTCGCGACACGAAGCGGGCCGAGCTGAAATCGCCCGCCAGACGCTCTACCGCGAGCATCAGGCGCTCCGCTTCGGTTACACTCCGCGTTCCGCGGTCGAAGAAAAGCGCGACATTGTGGATCAGTGCAGTGCTGGCCATGATGATCACGGAGGCGATCGCAAGCGCGGCGAGAACTTCTATCAGGGTGAAGCCATCACATCCGGCGCGCGTTCGGTTCCGTTGCATTTTCATCGCCCCGGCGCCCTGCGGAGCCGTATCGTTTCCGCGGTAATGACCTGATCAGAGCCCCACGCCACACTTGCCATCACACGATAGGCCTGCCAGTTCGGTCGGTCGGCAGCGCGCGGGGCGGCAGCGGCGACCGGCTCGGAGGCGACACGCCATCGCAGTCCGGCTGTTTCGCCGTCCCGCGACATGTTGGCCACGCCGGAACGATCGAAGGGAGCATCGAGCAGGGAGCGCAGCAGAACTTGCGCGGCGACGCGGCCGTCGGCATCGGCCATGATGCGGCGCGCCTGAGACAGGTGCGGACCGAGCACCACTGCAAAAGCGAGAATCACCGCTAGCGCTACCAGGGCCTCGAGAAGGGTGAAACCCGCCTGCCCGCTGCCGTCACGGCGCAATTGCGACGCCTCCCGTGTACCAATTGACGCGAATTTCATATTCGGCATTCTCACGTGATAATTTCAGCACGGCTCCGGTCGAGGCTCCGTCCGGAGTGAAGCGAACGACGGCCTGGCGCCCGGACCACAATGCGTCGATGCCGAGGACGTCGAGGACGACGTCACGCGGGATGGCGAGGACATTGCCGCCATCGCCGACCAGAACACGGCGCTCGCCGTCGAGAGACACCTGGCGGTCCCGCCCGGTCAGAACTGCACCGAGACGCTCGCGCCGAAGCAGTGCGGCGGTTTCGAGCGTCAGTGCCTTCAGCCCGCCTCGTCCGGTGCCGGGCATCATCGTGACCGCAAGCGACGCGACCAACGCAATGATCATCATCACGGCAACGACCTCAATCAGGGTGAAGCCGGCGCGTCGATCGGTAGACGGCGTTCGAGGTCTCGGCTGCAGGCGCCGATCCATCCTGACGGTCCTGATCATTGCGCAAGTTCCGTGATGCTGAGGAGCGCGCTCATAATCGATACGATCAGCGTACCGATGACGACACTGACAACAACAATCGTGGCTGGCCCGATCGCGCCCATCAACCTGTCGAGGCCGAGGCCGAGCTTGTGCTCATAGAAATGCGACGCCTGACGGACAATGGAGGCGAGGTCTCCGACTTGATCCCCGACCCTCAGCATCCTTACCGCCAGCGGCGGAAGCAGATTGGTTTCCGCCAAGGCGTCAGCGAAATTTCGGCCATTTCGTACGTGCTCGTGCACACGGTCCACCGCGGCAACGTAGTCCGGCTCGGTCAGGACATCGCGCAGAATTTTCAGCGCGGTCGGAAGCGCCACGCCATTTTCGAGCAGAAGGCCGAGCGTGCCGACGATCCGCGCGGTACGTCGGTCGCCCATCGGTCCCGAAATTCCCGGAAGCCTTGCGATGGCGGCGACGATCCGCGCCCGCCATTCGCGCCTGCTCAACACCAGCCAGGCGCCGACGACCAAAAACAAACACATCCCAAGAAACAGGTCGACATTGGCACGCAGCCAGATGGAGGCCGCCACGATCACCGCCGCGCCTGAATTGAGACGCCCACCGAGGTCCTTGAACACCGGTTCGAACTGCGGGACCACATACATCAGAAAAAACAAAAGAATGATCGTGGCCGTGCCGATTAGAAACAAAGGATAGCGGATCGCCGAATTGATCCGATCGGTCATCACTTCCCGGCGCGTTCGATCCTCGACGATCGCACGCAACACCGCTTCGAGCTTGCCCGACGCCTCACCCACCCGTACCATCGCCACATAGGCGGGATCGATAGTTGAAGGATGACGTTCCAGGGCCTCCGCGAAGCTTTCGCCCGCGGAGATCGATGCACGCAGCCCATTGGCAAAGCCCGCCAATGCCTTGCTGGTGTCTTCGCCGAGCGTTTGGAGCGCCGCTTCGAGTGTCAATCCGGCGCCGATCAGAAGTGCCAGCTGGCGCAGAAAAATGGAAACATCGCGAGATCGCGGTGGCTTTTCGGCGCGCCGGCGACTGCGGGTCAGAATTCCCGTTGCCGCGACCTCGGCATCAATCGGCAGATGTCCCAGATACTCGATGCGCCGAACCACCTCCTCACGCGACGAAGCCTCGACCTCGCCGACGATGATTTCGCCTGCGTGGGTGACAGCTCGATATCGGAACTGTGGCATTGGACCGGTGCGTGCCGCGGTTATGTCGACGACATCCAAAAACCGTCAGCGCCCGATGTCGTCAGGATGCAGTATTACTCAAAATCCACGTCCCGTCGTCGATATGTGCTGATCGATTGCGACAACGCTTGTGGACTCCGGTAGGCCACGCGAGCGGCGAAAATAGGACATGTCGCGCGGCAAACCTGTGTCGGCTTGATGTCTGAAATATGACGAAAGGCCAGATACCCGTCTACCGCTGGGGTCTCAAATATCTTTCTTCACGATATATGCGCATCCCGCGCTAGATGGCGACATCCGAACGGCCGGCCCGCTGCCGGAGTGCGGAAATTGTTTCAAGCAGATTGTCGCGGCGCGCTCTCATCGTTCTGGCGACGGCCGGATATTCCGGTCGCGCGAGATCTGTCACTCCGGCTTCCTGTTCGCGGAAGTCAATGTCTACGTTAAGCACGTCAACCAAACGATAGAGGTCGGTAATCAAAGCTTTTGCCTGGGTTACCTCGCGCGTGGCGGTGACAATTCCAAGATGACGCTGCTGTTTCATTTTGTAACGTCCAAATGATCAAACCTGGCACACCTTGAAAAACTCTGGCGGCCTTGGGACGTTACAGGGCAATAGCTGCGCCAAAACTTGAACCGGGGTAGAATATGCCGGCTGTTGGCGCTTAACCTCGCAAACATGCGCGTTCGATCCAAACAGGACGGAGGCGGGCGAGAAGCTGGGGCTGAACGGGCTTGTTGCAGTGCGGGAGCGAGGGTATTATGGTTTACGCGTGAAGCTCGGCCGGCATCGGGCACAATTGCAGTGCGCCTTGCGAAGCGTTAGCCTTCCCTACTAAGCTAAAGCTGCAACCGAATAACTTTCGAGTATCTGTATGCGTATAGCAAACAAGAGTTTTCGCGCGCTGGTTTTGAGCTGGGTCTTGCTCCTTGGCGGCCCCCTGATGCAATCGGTAAGCGCTCAGGACGCAAAGCGCTCCGAAGATGGCGCCCCATATCTCGGCGCATCAGAGGTCGCGTTCGAGTGGCAATATTCGTGCAGTGGCGGGAAGGCTTGCTCGTTCACTTGTCCCGGATCGGGCGGAGCATCCAACGTAACGGCGCTGACGCTTCAATTGGGGACCATCCCTCTTAGCGGCAATCAAAGAGCCTTCGGCATATTCTATAAATTTTCGACCGTGCAGATCCCGCGCGCTAACGGTTTTAGCCTCACGACGGGAATAAGCACACTTTCATGTCAGGTGAATGGCATGGATCTCGACTATTCCGGACCGCGGAAGTCCGTCGATAGCTCTGCGCCGATGGCCGGCATCCCAAGTCAAGAGAGCGGTTCCCGGTCTCAGTTGCGGTGAGGTTGACCTATCCACGACGGCGGGACCGGCCTTCCGGACGGGCTAAAGCAGCTGATATTGCGGTCGCCATCGCGCTCTCATCGAGCGTACCGGCTGGCGGGGATCGGCCCAGAAATTCCGCTTCCGCGTCCTGATTGTTTTAACAGATCGGAACCATTCTGACGCCATCCATCACGCGTCATCACACGCTGGCGGAAGAGAGGGCACTCATCGTAACCAGAAGAGATTCCGTACCAGTCGGGAAATCCACTGTCGTTCAATAACGCCCCGCGACTTGGCAAAAGAGAGTTTCCGTCGATAACGCCGTCAGCCGTACCGTGCTGCATATTCCCGGCAAATCCCGAGACGGCCGACCGCTTTGCCGCCAACGATCCAAACTATGCTACTGAGGGTTGCTTACGACCTTGTCGACTCGGGGATGCCGCTCGGCGATGCGCTTGATGCATGGGGAGGCCGGCTGTCGGCTCGGGGATGCCGCTTTCGGCGAGAATGGCGCCTTCGATCCGCTTTAATTTAGAAATGTGCCGATCGAGGTCCAGCAAGCGATTTTCGGCCCTGCTCATTTCGGCCTCGCTCTCGGCAAGCCCGGCGGTCCTCTCCGGCAGCCGGGTCTCGTGCTCATAAGTATCCGTACCCGCCAAAATCGTCGCCGTTGTTCGGGCCTGCTCAAGGCGTTGGCCGAGAGTGGATTTTTCGCGCTCGGCAGCCATTAAAGCTTCGCGAACCGCGCTTTCGATGGCTGCTAGACGTTGTTCGTCTGTCTCGCGATCGCGACCGGCAGACCGAAATCTAGCGCCAGATTTGGCGCGAAACGAAAACATCGCCCGACACAGCCCAGTTGATTCTGACCGAAATACCCTATCTTGGAACGTACCGTGGCGTCAAAACCTCTTGTCGCGCCTGCAAGGCTCGCCCGAATAATTGCCGGGCACGGCACCTTTGCGTCCAACTCATGATCTTTCTCAACCAACGCGACCTTCGGAAGCAACCAGTCCAGTCACAAAACGGTTCGTCAGCAGTTACTTCTTGCACTCGGAATAGAACCGGCCATTTGTTGCCACCAGTCGCTCCAGGCATTGCCGGGGATCGGTGACCGGACCTGCAACACTGAAATCGTAGGCAAGGCCTTTAAGCACAAGCGCGTAGCGGCCCGGCGGCAATGGAGCGTCCGGATTTTCGCTCCGGACTTCGTACATTTCCGGATTGTCCTTTCTCGGCGCCGTTCGATACGGCATCGAAATATTTCGCATAACCCAATTGTCATCGACAGCAGTAACAACCTGCTTGCCATCCTTGCCGAAGCTTGCTTCCCGCTCGATCCTGGCAACGACCCGAACCTCGGCCCGGTCGGCCGCATTGGTCGCTGAATCCCGACGATAGATGACGAAAGCGACGTGTCCGTCCGGCAACGTCGTACGGCTGTTCCCCGTGATGATGGATGAAATGGCAATGCGCGGGTCGGGCGCTCGGCCCGGCAGCACGTCGAGTTCATGGAGTTTGCCGGCGCTGACCGCATAGATGCCAAAGGCCGTTGGAACGGTCGGCGATGGCGGCACAGGCTGTGGATCCACTGCCGTTGGTGCGGATTTTGCTGGAGCAGCCGTATTGGTTTTCGGCGAAAGTGGCGCTGGCTGATTGACGGCGATGTATCCCTTTTTTCGAAGCAGCTCCAGTGAAACGGCCGCTGTTATGACGGTAAGCCCTATTACGGAAGCCGCAACGAACCATCGAGCCGTCCTCAATCGGGAGGGTCTTTTCCAAGCTGGTGCCCCGCCAGATCCGAAGACATGGGCTTCGAACACAGGAGAAACCAACTCCAGAGCGGACGCGACATGTTGATTCGATGGGTGGGCCGATATGAGCGCCTTCCCCTGAGCGGGGTTCGCTCCCAATAGGGACGCTTCTATCCCATCCTTCTTTTTGCTGAACGCCTCCACGCCCGCGATGGCAACTTCCAACGACTTGGAAAGGTTTCGCACGTCCCCAAAACTTTCAGAAGTGAACTCCTCCTTCAGTTTATGTCGAGCGAGTTCGTAGACCGTGGCGCGCAGGAATTCTGGATTTTTTTCGACCGAATCGATCACGCGGGAGAGCATGAGCGCGAATTCAACCTCGCGGCTGGGATCCGGGGCTACATCCCCGCCGTCTGGTCGCACTATCTCCGGAGCCATGAATATGATCCGCGTCCAATTGGCGTCACGCAATTTGATGCTCTACGCCAGCAGTTGGCAAGGAAACTGTCGTCGCGGCGACACTACCGGACTCTGCGCGAGCCCTTTCGGCGCCGGTCGTGACCTGATGTTGAACTTGCGAGCATTCAGAGTCCGGCATAGGACGGAACTATTTGCTGAGATTTGTCAAGGTTCCAGGGGCACTATTGGGTCCGATGCGGACGCATGCCCGGCGGCAGCAGTTGGTTGCGGTTTGGAGCGAGCCTCATCGGGCATCCTGCAATGCGCTGCGAAGTTGGACGGCCAGGGTAACCCCTTCTCTGGCGACAGCCTGATAATTCGCCCGATGCCGTATCACGCCATGCCTGACCGCATCGAGCGTAAGCGTCCCCATCCGCTATGCGATCAACGCTTTCCAGACTTGGCATCTCAAAGACATATGAACTCCCCCAACACAGAGTTGCAGCCATCCGGTGTATCCGAAGGGCACACCACGATCGGATACCTCAGCACGGTTGAGTTCGAACATAAGGTGGGATTAGCTTACCTTGGCGTCCATAAAACCAGCAGCAGCACAACCAAAGTTGGTGGTTCAGCGGTAGGACCAACGATACTCGCTTTGAAAACTACCCTACGGCGGTAGCGCTGGCAGCAGGAGCTATGACTTGGCTGATAATCGCAAGACTGAGACGGCAGTGAACCATATGCGTGCGGCTGCACCGGCGCGGCCCGGTCGGCTGCGGCGCATTCGCTACAGCTTCGAGTGTCTCGGCTGGCGAGCCGCTTTGACCGAGCTTGCGAACGGGGTCGACGCGCCTAAATCCAACTCGGAGTTCGATGCGCAGCATGGCACGGACACCGCCGGCTCAGTCGAGCCAGGCGATCTCGGCATTGGCAATGCCGAATCCCGCAAACTTGCGATCCGCTATCTTCCGTCGCCGTTGCGGGTGACGTCCTGGATGCTCGACAGGATCGGCGTCGACCCTCGCGAATATTCGTTCGTCGACCTCGGTTGTGGCAAGGGGCGTGTGCTGCTGGTCGCGGCGCAACAGCCGTTTCAGAAGATCGTGGGCGTCGAGATATCGACGGACCTGGCCGCGATCGCCAGACGCAACATTGATCGGTTCAGACCGTCGTCGGAACAGGTCCGCGCAATCGCCGTAGAAAACACAGATGTTCGAAAGTTCACGATGCCTCCCGGCAATCTGTTGATCCACATGTATCACCCGTTCGACCCGGCAATCAGCGCGGCAGTCTTCGCACGCCTCGCCGCGATCCAGGATCTGCCGCCGCGCCGCGGTCGTTGTCGCGTACCTGACCTACACCCATTCCGTATCGTCGGTCGCGGAGATGTTCGCGGCATCTGGTTGGCTACGCCTGCTGCGTTATGAGGAATCGATCCGCGGCCGGTACAACTGGCTCTTCTACGAAGGCACTCCGACCGCCTAGACCGGACGAGACGCATCACCTTTAGGGTTAGGTGCCAGCTTGCCCACGGTCGCTACGCGGCGGACTACCAAGTCTGAATCGTTTGGCTCTCCAGCCGTTTGTCAGTCGGGGCTGCAAAGCCATTCTCAAGAACCCGCGAGGTTTCTGCCCCCGCAGGTCCCATGATCACCGTTGGATACGATCGAGGCGACAACCTAGAGAACACCGCAACCCGCCGTGAGGGCAGCTAGAACATGCGTTTGTTTAAATGCCATGTCCCCGAGGAATTTCCGTGGATACCGCATGTAATCACCGACGCGGGAGGCAATGTCGAAGACCGCGGGCGCTGGTGGTGCAGATTACGCTCCGGCAACATATCGAAAACATTGGCTTGCAGCGGTGAGATTTGCCTTCGCCCACGCTCGCCTGTTCGGAGCGGTACTGGCGAATGGCAGGTCCCAAAAGCTGCTTAATTTGCTTCCTCGCCCTCCTCAACATCGGACAGCAGGCTTTCTGGCTTTCGCTACCCGCATGGGCAAAACCCAGCTAGCCCCCGTCGAGCGCGAGTCCGCCTGTCTTATGCGATGGAGCATCGTGGATAAGGCTTGGATCGAACAGTCCTCACCGTCGAGGGCATTAACCAAAAGTGGCGCGCAGTTGAGTTCGGGACCATCGAAGAATGCGTGCTCCAAGCGCCGCATGGCATCCATATAAATACTCGATATCCCAGTGCTGAAAATGGCAGTGTCGTAGCTGTACCCCGTTGCGGGGACCGCTCGTCGTGCCTGTGCCGGGTTGGAACGTGAGGGGCGCAAGCGCCCAAACCTGCAGGCGACAACGCACGAGTTTACTGCTGCATTCCCCGGTGGGTTCATTCTAAGACGACAAATCCCGGAATGCGCGCCAATCACCCTTGATCGCCTCGAAACCCAAAAGTACTTCGCGCTGTGCGGGCGAAAGACTCGCAATGAATGCAGACCGCTGAATCCATTCGTGCATAAATCGCGCTGTAAGCCCGACCGCGAGACATACAGCAAAACCGTAAACAACCATCCAGAACATTCGCTATCTTTGTCCAGAATCTGCGAAGATCATAGTGCCGATGGGGGACGGTTTCGCGACACGGCCAGCGACAAACCGTCTCAGCCCCGCGGCGGAGCGACGCAGAACCGGCCCCCCAATTTCCGAGACTTACACCAGATTCCGTCTTTGGAAAACTACTGATGGTGCATAACGCACTACTCAACCTAAGGCCGAGCGATGCCTCTTGGGGCTATTGAGTGCGGAATATGGAAGCGACCGACGGTGGCAGTAAGCAGTCGTTTGGGAGGGGCTTCCGGTTTTGACGACAGGCAGAGACGCTGACGAACGACTGTGCTCTCGACTCCGCGGATTGGCTCGCGCAACGCCACATCATGCGCATTTGGTATAGATCTGGGTACCTCGCTGACCGGACCACTTCAGCTTATTTTTCGACAAAGAGAGACGAACAGTCGATTCCCAGCGCTCCGATCCGTCTGCGCACGACGCCTTCATTTCCCATTCAGCATTTCCTATCTGCTTCTTTTCCTTGAATGCGCAACTGTTCCTTCCCGCCCGGGCACCCCGCTCACCGATAACGGTCCGAAGATCGCTGCCCGTCCCCGGACGAAACTCGCAGGCGCGCGCATCGGCTGCCCACAAGCCAACAAAGCCGTCCTTCAACTGCGGCGGACTGGTTTTAAGAGAACCTTTGGAAAGACTAGCAAAGCTTTCCGCCGTTATCGTTTGGTCCAACATTTTTTGCTCGGCCGCCTTGTCAGGTTTGACCAGGACAGTTCGCTCAACGACAGTTCGCTCAACGACTTTTTCTCCGCTCTGCCCTACAGCAGTTACCGCTGCGTCTCTGGAAGCTCCCACGTGCGATTGCTCCAACTCATGCTGGGGACCACTGGCGTCATTATCGCCCCGCAACAAGGCCAGATCTGCTTCTTTGAATTCCAAGGCTGCCGTCGGTTCACCAGCGAGAGATCTCGTCGTCGATCCCGCCAACGCCGTGCCGTAATCAGTGGTCTTGGTCATGAACAGCGAAACGCAGATCAATGCGACGGCAAGCGCAGCCGATCCGCGCAACATGTTCATCTTGCTCCGAGCTGAAATCCTGCTCCGATCTGAATCGACGGGAATTGAATATCCGCCGAAGAAAACGATCGCACCCTGTATGACTGTATTCACCGCAATCAACAGCAGGGCGTAACTGCTCAAAATCACCTCGGCGGGAACGACATAGTTGAGCTGCGGAATTGCCCCAAGTATCAAAGGCACATACCAAGAAATTACTGACACCGTACCGGCGAGAAGCACGAGGGAACAATCAAACGGAGACAATCCGTCGAGCAGACGTTTTCCAACTTGGTTTCGGATACGTGGCAGCACAAAATAATGCACCAGAAGGCCGTTGACGCTGAGCACTGCCACGATCGCAATCTTGGCCCAGATCTTCGGGTTCTGTAGTTTGGCGGGCTCGAAAACTCCGTAGTGAATTAAAAACCCAATTCCTGAAATCCAAAGAAGACCCAGTCCGATCGTTACAATCTTGGACGAAAAATCGACAACATAGACATGCTCAAAGGAGATTCCGCGCATCAAGATAAAGCGAGCGATAATGAGGTCCAAGAGCGTAGCAGCGCCAACGCCGAGTACGAGCCCGCAAAAATGAACTACCCTAAGCCCCGTCCCGATCCACGCCGGATCCGACAAGAGCACCTGCAAAAAAGACGGCATGAACACTGCTCCCCAATCGAAGCGGGGATTCGCCATCAAGAAGATGGCACCTCCGTATTGAGAAGGTGGCAACTCCGTGTTAGCCCCCAAAAATGCGTGCCGCAATTTGTTGCTTCGTTGTTCTACGCAGGTCTCGGCAACCAATTTGCCGAAACGAAACGGGGGGTAATTTCCTCCCTCCCCATCGATCAAGGTATTATTATACCTCGATACCTGTCGCAGCGGGGCATTCGCACAGGCGGCGACCGGACGCCGGCCTTGGCGTGAACTGGAAACTCACGTTGGAATGGCGCCTGAGCCGGCTCGCGCGTGCGTGGCTGTGACCTGAGCCAACGTCTGTCCTGACAGGATTTCGCGGACGCAATGGTCTGGCGTTATCAAGCCGGACCACTGCCGGGGATACCCAAGCGAGACTTCCTCAAACCGAACACCATCGCGGTGCGACGTCGAACGAATATGGAGGTGTCCCGACACGACAACAGCCGCATTGAAGCGGAGGTGCCAATCTTCGGTGCGGCGTGTCCCGCACCAGATTGAGAAACGCGGTATTCTTGGAAGCTTTGCGAGATCTTCTCGCAATGGAAAGTGATTGATCAGCACTGTCGGCAAATCGTTACGATAAGTTTTCAGTCGCTGCTCCGTAATTTCGCAGCGGGCGTGGCACCACTCGGCGAGGTCGGCATATGGATCTGGATGCAGGAGCACCTCGTCGGCGCATTCGATCCCTTCTTCGCGTGCCCAGTCGACTGCTCGCTCTATTGGAATATGGAGAGGCCGGAAACTGTAGTCATACAGAATGAACAGTGGCGCAATCCTCACCTCCCTTCCGCCGATCGTCACGATTGGGTAAGGATCCTCAGGGGTCAGCACTTCGTAGAACCGACATAACTCGATCAACTCATCGTATTTGAAGCGGCCTCGAGCCTTCTCATCACTTGAGGGTAGCGTCCATAATTCGTGATTGCCCGGCACCCACACCAGTTTTGCAAATCGCGGCTTGAGTTCCCTGAAAGCTGATTCGAGATGGGCTGCGGTTTCACCGACATCACCCGCAAGGATCAGCCAATCGGCAGGATGACTCGTTATACCCGAGAGCGCCCGTTGGTTGGCCTCATAACCCAGATGAAGATCGCTTATCGCATACAATTTCATACGGCGTGCCCACCACGTTGGCCCGTCATCATCTGCTGAATCTCGAGGTCATGCCGACTCCGCGATCAATGACATCGGTTTTACCCAACGCGGGTGAATGGAAGGCTCGACACCCTGAGGCGCGGCGACGGCAACGGCCATCATGTACTCGTCTGTCGGCGCATGCTGGTAAAAGCGCCACCGGTCTGGAATGTCGGGGCATCGGTCCGTGACGCATAGAAGCGGAGATGTGCCGCCGAGCTCGAACCAGAACGCGTCGAGTGGAAGGGATAGTCCCATGCCGCGTGCTTTGATGTAAGACTCCTTAAGTGTCCAATACGAGAAAAAGCGGTCACGCCGATCTTCCAACCCGGCTTCGCGAAAGTCCGCCAACTCCGCTGGGGCAAAGACCGATGGTGCCACTGCGTCGGCATCGACCGTTCGCGTAATATTCTCGACATCAATTCCGATCTCGCAATCCATCGAAACTGCACAGGCAACCAATCCCGTTGTGTTTGATAAATTGAAGCGGAGATTACGTGACGCCTGCGGTTGCGATATATGGGGACAGCCGTAGGCGTTCGTTTCGAACTGCCAGGTTTGCGCCGGCACATCGGTATATCTGGATAGCGTCGTACGAACCAACGCGCGAGTTACGAGATATTGAAGCCGCGCATCCTCGACCTTGAACCGCTGCCATCGGGCTTGCTCCGGCTCGCTCAAGAGCTGCAGATATGCAAATGCCTCGCTGCTGCTGACGTTTGATAAGGAGGTCAGCCAGACATCTACCTGTCCAGCCTGAAGCTGAAGGGATCCCGTATTGGTCAATCCCATCACCACCTACCTACGACCGCAATTGCGGCCCAAGCACAGGGCACATCGAACTCGCTAGGTTCCACACGATGCACGTTTGGTTGTCCATAGCGTCTTTCTCGCATGCGGACTTGTCATCCTCGAAAACTCGTAGCTCGATTAAAGCCGCTCGGCTCGTACACGGTGACAGCGTACGACGTAGGCAATGTTTTGCAATGCCAGCAGGACATCGCAATCAAGAATTACGAACACCAAAGGCGTCCGAACGTAGTTTCCCCTAGATTGGCGACCGCCCGTTGGATTGCCCAGGTTTACCGGCGATGATGCCGCATCGCCCCACCGATTATTTTGCGGCTGAAGAGGCCATGATGGCAGCTAGGCAGGGCCAGCCCTCTGCAGTTGGAATGTAGGTGATATCGGCGAGCCTGGAGCTGCGGCGGTGAAGGCGCGCGCGTTCAGGTTCGGCACTCGCAGATTGGGACGGCTATCGTTGATGTGAACCCGACGGGGCGACGCCATGATGCACGGATGCCATACCGACGCGTCTGCCGTTCGATCCGGCCGCGGCTGGCGCCACGTCCCTGCGTCCGCAGGGCGGCACGAACCCGAGGAGTGCCATAACGCTGACCGCTGTCGTGATGGATCTGCCGGATCTCGGCAAGGAACGCCGGAATTGGAGATAGAGCATGCGCTCACAGCCCTTCCGCCAGGCAAAATAGACGGCCAGACCTCGAGCACGGCGCACATCGGATAGGCCTCGCGGCGGCCCTCAATGAGCGCGGAAGTTCATGAGGCTCGCGAGGATATCCGAAATTACCAATATAAATCAATTATTTAGGTTGCTTCGTCACACCACCGTCCGCAAAGCGATTGTGCAATCATCGAAGTAGATCATGGACGGCTTGATTTCGCGTCGCAATATTTGTTGTTTTGCCCGTCGCAGTTCACCCAGTGATTCGGCTTTCTCGCCGGGAAACCCGATGGCGATTGGCATCTGGAGACCCAACATTTCAGCTCCTATTGATTGGCAATGAGGAGCGGGCGCGAAGGCTGTGAAGGCCCCAACGGCCCCCGGGCAGTCGCGCAGGCGAAAGAACTAGCGGGGACCGAGCAGGATAGTGTATTGAGCATACAGCGGGAGAAACTTGAGATGAAGGCAACAATTTTTGCGGCCGTTTTCTGCACTGCGGTCATCAGCCAAATCAGCCCGGCGTCAGCGCAGTATTATGGGCAGACGTCATATTACGGTCCAGCCTCCATGCACTATCACTATCTCTCGCCCGCTGGCGCCTGCTGCGCCTTGGTGACGGTCAATTCCGGCTGGGCCTTCACACGCAATCAGCCCGTAGGCGATGTCGCATCTTATCCAGCCTTGCCAATGGCGGACGGCACGCTCGGCTGCGAGCATAGCAACTATCGACCAACTCGCGGCGGCTGGTGTCGGCGCATTTGGTAGAACTTGCACGACCAGCCACCGGCTAGTATCGCGCACAATTGCAGTACCCCAAGCGCGCCATCGGCCTTGCCTAGCAGCTTAAGTTGAACCTAACAGTTTTTCGAGTACCCGTATGAATAGAGTATATAAGAGTTTTCAATCGCTGGTTTTGGGCTGCATCTTGCTCGTCAGCGGCGCTTTGGTGCAATCGCTAAGCGCCCAGGATGGCAAGCGTTCGGATGCCCCCTATCTCGGCGCATCAGAAGTAGCGTTCGAATGGCAATATTCCTGCATTAACGGGAAGGCTTGCTCGTTCAGTTGTCCTGGATCGGGCGGTGCATCCAATGTCACGAAGCTCACGCTTCAATTGGGATCCATCCCTCTTGGCGGCGACCAGAAAGCATTTGGCGTATTTTATAAGTTTTCGACGATGCAGATTCCGCGTGCTAACGGTTTTAGCCTCACGACCGGAATCAGCACACTTTCGTGCCAAGTGAATGGAATGGACCTCGACTATTCCGGACCACGGAAGTCCCTCGATGACGACGCGCCGACAGCAAGCATCCCAAGTCGGGAGAAAGGCTCGCAGTTTCAGACACGGTAAGGCGGACCAAGGACAAATCGCCGACATCGCTGGTCGGGATTTCCGCTCCAGGCGGAGGGCGACGACCGGCGCGCTTTCCGGTGCCTATTGCCGCTAGCCGACCCCGAAGGGCTTGTGGAGAAAGAGGTCGTCCAGCGCCTTCTCTGCGGACTGATAGATCGCGAGATTCCCTCGGTCGACCACCAAGACGCGCCACACGAAAAACAGTGCGTTCACAATTAGCCAAACCAGTAACCACTCGGTTATCCCCACGTGACGCCCCCATTTTTTGCGTCTCTTTGACAGTTTCAACTGTGGAACATGAATCGAGGCATTTCTGTGCGCGTGCGTTGCAAAAGAATGCGCAAAGAAACGGCAAAGAAGCGGAATACGAAAGATCAGCGGCTGGATTGAGGTGGGCGACGGCCCTGCGCATTATTTTCGCGGCTAAGCTAAGCCCTTCGCGGTTTGAACCGCCTCGGGATTGCCGGAAGCACCCCAATCCGTCGCAGGCTTTGTAGCTTGGCAAACCGTAAACTGCGCGAGCGACAGCAATCGCGCTATCCACTAGCGCAATGCCGCTGGACGCCTACCGCCATGCTCAGTAGGCACCAAGAGTATCTCCTGAAGTGCAGTCCACCGAGCCGAGCCGATCTGCCGCGGCCGCCCTAGGGATTTGAATCCGATGGTGAGTAAGGGTTGGTCGAAGCGTTTCGATGAGCAGATTGTGCCCGCCTGAGGGAGTAGACGCCTTGTTTTGGGCCTGTCACTGTGCGTCAGAGTTCTTTCATTTAGTAAAAGCTCCTCAATGCGTGAGATTGCCTCCACCCTCTTGTTCGACACCGCCGGCCGCCTTCTTTTTCAGCAACGCGATAATATCGCCGGCATAGCCGAGCCGGGGAAAATCGGCCTCTTCGGTGGGCACAAGGAGGGCAATGAAACGTTCTCGAATGCATCGCAAGAGAGGCGTCAGAGGAAGTCGGCATCAATCTGCCGTTGGAGAGATTTCAGCCTCTAACTGTTTATGAGGGTATCGACCTTGAAATCGGTGGCCCTATCCGGGCTGAGTTTTTTGTCGCTCGGAACATTTCTCTCACCCAAATACGCGTCACCGAAGGCTGCCTAGTGGTCGCTAACGTTGAGAAGATTCCGCAATTAGAAGGGCGCCTAACGGCTTATGCTCGACTTGCGTTGAAAGCTTTCGGGATCGACACTTGATGATACCCTGGTAGCTCATCGCGACATCAAGAGACGCTATAGTAGCCCACGTCCATGAAAGCCGTGGGAGCGCCTACGAAACCGCGCTAATTCGCAAATCCTAAGGAAGGATGGAACCCAAATACCTCGCCGGCGTTCTCATCCCAGGAGTTTGTGATGAGTATTCTTCTCTCGGCGTTAGGCGCTTGGCTCGCGGTCAATCTGGCGATTGTTGCGGTGATGCATTTCAAACCATTTGGTGCCCGTCTCCGGCGATCGCCTCGACCCGCCACGCTCGCTTTCGCGCGTCCCAGACGGCGGCTGTTCTGAGAAGTTAGTGACTTCAATTGCCGACCGAGCGGCGATTGTCGGTGTGTTCTAAACTTGATCTTCTTCTCAACATTCAGCCTGACGAGCGAACTCCGTTGCGACGACATAGATCCGCGATCGGTCGCGCGCTGGACATTGCGCCTGCGTCAGATCCCCGGATGGTTCCGGTTGTCTGAGCAGGAATTCCGCCCTGGACTGGCTGCTGTTTAAAGTAGGGCTTCATCCGGTGTGGCGTGGTCAAGGTTATAGTGCGGTCGACGGCCATCGTAGAAGTATCGGCCGATCGAGATGCGCTTCCCTGACATTGTTCACGCTCTTAAAGCCCGATGAGACGCCGTTGCTTAGACAACGCGAATATCGTCGGGCTTGCCGCATAAGCATTGCCCATTGGCGGAAGCGATCCGGATCCTGCCACCGCTGTTCCCGATTTAACTTCTAGCGCCTGTATCAAGCTTAACGCGCGAATGCTGTTGCTCTCGATACTCGAGCGGATAGCGTGCACGACGCCGGACAATTGCCCCGTCTGGCTCAACGTCGCGAAGCCGCCGGGCGGCCTATAGTCAGTTTAGCCCACAGCGCGACTTCGTTACCGAGGCCGCTAACGAAACTGTTTGGAGAGGGCTCCATGTTTACCGCAATTAATCCTGCTAAAACACGGAGCTTGAAGCCAGCAGCCGCCGAATTGTGGCATCTCTGGACTGTGATACTTCCCAGGCGATCCATCACGGGCCGTCTGGTGCGCGGCCGCGTGTGGCGACGACATGACGGGCGCCGTTGGCAATACAAGAAATTCCTCGAGTACGATCAGGATGGAGAATAATGCCGGATTCTCACAACGATCGGCGAGAGGTTGGCAGGGCAGGCATCGAGAAAGGTGCGCTCCTGTTCTTCAAGGGGCAGATCGGCGCGCGCGGCTGCAACGTCGTTGACATCTCGGACGGTGGCGCAAGACTTCGGACACACAATCTATCGGTGCTGCCGAACACTTTCGAACTGACCTTCGACAATTTTTCAACTATCCGATGGTGCCGCCTAATTTGGCGGGATGGCGATTTCCTCGGCGTCGCATTCGAAAATTAGAGGGCTTTACCTCATCGCGTGAGCTTGCTGTCTAACTCGGCGGACAGAGCATGTTGTCTTTTTCCGGAATCGGGATTCCCAGCGAGGAGGATTTCTGATTCAAGCCTCCATGCTGGGGTAATGGGGGCCAGCATGGATGACGCGACCCTATTCGGAGGACATTCGCGAACGCGCTCTTGCACGGGCTGACGCTGGCGAGACCGTTCGTTCGATTGCAGAAGCGCTTCGGATCAGTCCCTCCTGTGTGACGAAGTGGAAGAATTGCGGCGGGAGACCGGAGGGGTTGCGCCCGGCAAGATCGGTGGCCACAAGAAGCCGGTTCTGTCCGGCGCCAATGCCGATTGGCTGCGCAAGCGGATTCGCTCGGGGCCATTCACCTTGCGCAAGCTGACGCAGGAGCTGGCTGCGCGCGGGATCAAGACAGACGTGCGGGCGGTGTGGACCTTTGTTCATGCCGAGGGGCTGAGCTTCAAAAAAAACGCTCCGGCCGGCCGAACAGGACCGCCCCGATGTCGACTGTGACCGGTATCCTTAACAAGCTAGGACTTGAGCAGCGTATTGCCAGTTTGCACCGCACAAGCTAGGCTTTGGCAATATTAAATCGAGAGCCAGCGAGAGACAGTTCAACCGCTACCCCAAGATCACAAAGGGTGAGGTGGTTGGGTGAGCCGATACATTGAAGGAATGTCGCATTAATGCGTATAACGATTATCGGAGCCGGATACGTTGGCTTGGTGTCCGGGGCTTGTTTTGCTGACTTCGGTCACCAAGTCACATGCGTCGATAAAGACGCTTCAAAGATCTCGGCGCTTCAACGTGGTAAGATCCCGATTTTTGAGCCGGATCTCGATCGCCTTGTGCAGAACAATGTTAAGAACGGTCGGCTCGATTTTGACACCGACCTTGCAGGGCCGGTACGCGAGGCCGACGCCGTGTTTATCGCTGTCGGAACGCCGTCGCGCCGCGGTGACGGTCATGCAGATCTAAGCTACGTATACGCGGCATCGCGGGAAATCGCGGCCGCAGTCGACGGCTTCACCGTGGTAATAACGAAGTCGACTGTGCCAGTTGGGACCGGCGATGAAGTGGAAAGACTTATTCGCGAAACCAACCCATCGGCTGATGTTGCCGTCGCCTCGAATCCCGAATTTCTGCGTGAGGGCGCGGCGATCCGCGACTTCAAATTTCCTGACCGCATCGTAGTTGGTACGCACGACGAACGGGCCCGCAAAGTTATTTCGGAAATTTACCGTCCGCTTTACCTTAATAAGGCCCCTGTCATATTCACGAGTCGCCGTACTGCGGAACTCACCAAATATGCGGCGAATGCATTTCTTGCCACCAAAATCACCTTCATAAACGAGATCGCGGATCTAGCCGAAAAGGTCGGCGCGGATGTGCAGGAGATCGCCCGCGGCATTGGACTCGACAACCGTATCGGCTCGAAATTTCTTCATGCCGGGCCAGGCTTTGGTGGGTCGTGCTTTCCGAAAGACACCCGCGCGTTGATCAAAACCGCGCAGGACCACGATGCCCCGATGCGCATTGTCGAAGCAGTACTTGCAGTCAATGAAAATCGCAAACGCGCTATGGCGCGCAAAGTCGCGTCTGTGTTCGGCGGAACACTGCGGGGCAAAACCGTTAGCGTCCTCGGCCTAACCTTCAAACCCAATACCGACGATATGCGAGAATCACCTTCGATCCCCTTGATCACCGCACTTCAAGATCTTGGAGCGAAAATACGGGCGTACGATCCGGAAGGAATGGAACAGTCGAAGACCGAGTTATCGGACATCTGCTATTGCGACGGTCCATATAGTTGCGCGGATGGCGCCGACGCATTGGTAATCGTGACCGAGTGGGAGCAGTTCCGCGCGCTGGATCTGGACCGTCTGAAGCGCGCGATGGCGTGCCCGGTCATTATTGATCTTCGCAACATCTATCAACCTCAAGACGTGATTGCACACGGATTTCGCTACGAAAGCGTCGGGCGAAACGCGCAAACTGGTGGCGTTTAGAAAGACGTGCAATGGGCGCCACTGCCCTCTTCACATTCGCCTTTGTGCCGAGCTCTATCGATTAGGACGATAAATTCTAACGGAAAGCCTGGCCCTCATCGACGCGATTTTCCTCTAACAGTCTGCTGAGATGCCTTGAAATGGAGAGTTTTCTTATTCTGGCCGATCGTCGTTGGGCCGGCGGGGTGAAATTGGATGAAATTTTCTGGCCTGGTGTTGGGTGTACCCTGACGCGGAGTGGCTAAGCGCAAGACGTCGCTGGGCTCATGCCGAACGCACGGCGCAAGGCCTGGCGCAACGGGCGCGGATCATCCGGCTGGGACTGAGGGCGAAGAGCTGAAAGCCGGGCCCGCGCCGCTGGTCGCGCTTCACGCTTGATAGTCGCCTCCGTGTATGGGTCCGTGGTGCGCGTGACGCTAAGACGTCGCGTGTAGCGTGGGACCGAATCCAGATGCGCCGCTAGTTTAGCTCAAAAAACGGAAGTCTAGCCGCGCACTGCCATCGTTCGTTCCAATCGCGGACGTCGCTAACCGAGGCGCCTTGACCAAATCTGTGGCTATGAGTGACATTACCGATGGGTGCGGACGTGTACCAGATTGGAGAGATGTCATGGTGCAGGCAACTCGATTGGCTCTGGGTAGCCTAATCTTGCTGACAATGACGGTTAGGCCTGGCGGTGCAGCAGAACAACAATTCTCTTGCAAAGGGCAGGTCGTTCAAGAAATTACAAACCCGGCCGTTCGACCAAAACCAATCGATCTGAACGTGACCTTGGGACAATGACAAGCTGTCTATGACGACCGGCGACGAGAAAATGCTTGCTCCCCGCATTACCAGCAACAACAAGATCCAACTCAAGTTTGCGACAAAGGCGTTTGTTGGAGAATATTTCCACTAAAACTGCGACATTTCTCAAATTGCTCGAGCACCTGACTCCCAATCAATGGGGCACGCGAATGTCCGCCATTGCGCATTGGCAACTTCCGCTTGGGTCATTTGCGTCGATTTTGGCATGTCCGCGTCACGTCCGGTTAGCGGGCAGTATCGGAAGTGGCGTGCTTAGCACCAGTTAGTCATCAGGGTTATGTAAAGCGATAGCCGACCGAGGGCGTACCCGGCGCAGGGGTACCCCCACCCCCGACTCCTGCTCGATGCAGGCGACTTGAACGTGTGCGGCTCCATTCGTGAATGAGCGGTGCGATACTCGTGGGGACGAGCCTTACCGGGAAGCTAGCAGAGGCAACGCCCGGCAAGGGAAAGCGATGCTCCTGGCCCAGCCTTCATGCGTTCCTTAGGCACCGTCCACACACCTGCAAGTGTGTCGATTTCCTTCCACCGGGCGTGCGCGCCATTGTCCGGCGCTTAAGGCTCCCCACCCGGCCTCATGCGAGGTGATGTACCGCTCGGTTGCCTCACGGAAAGTGATGGCCTTGGCCTACGTGAACCGGGGGTAGCGGCGCAGCGCTCGCCGACGTCGATGTGTTCTTTGAGACTTGTTTGATGCGAAGTTCGCCAATCCGCTTGCGAGTTGGGACAGTCTGACATCGCGCGCGGAGCCGAGGCCATAAACCGTTCCCTGCCGCACAACGAACCGATAAAATCGAAGATCGGACGTGTAAAGACGCGAAAGGCAAGTGAGGCCCGGTTTTATTGGGTTTTTGTGTCCGTGGTTGGCAGAAATCCGGTGATGATAGCGAGAGAGGCCTCGAACCCTATTGATTTATTTCCGTTTTTTAGGCATGTGGGCGCGGGCGTGCATCGGTCCACGCCAGCATTTTGAACCACGACGACTTCTTTTCATTCGTAATGGCGGGGTCGCAGGTTCGAGTTCTGTTTGCGGCACCAATCAAATCAACGACTTGACCGATGTAGTTTCGGGGTGAGTACGCGAGCTCACACGGAAACGGTGGGGCTGAACACGCTGGTTGTCGTGGTCGCCGTCGTTTTTTTTTGCAGGGAAGGTGCAGTCACGAAACGCGAAAGAACTGGCGCAGACCGAGCAGGAGAAGTAATTTAAGGGTTATAGCGGGAGATTCTTGAGATGAAGGCAAAGATATTTGCGGCCGTTTTCTGCACTGCGGTCATCAGCCAAATCAGCCCGGCGTCAGCGCAGTATTTCGGTACGGGCAGACCTCATATTACGGTCCAGCCTCCATGTACTATCACTATCTCTCGCCCGCTGGCGCCTGCTGCGCCTTGGTGACAGTCGATTCCGGCTGGGCTTTCACACGCAATCAGCCCGTAGGCGATGTCGCACCTTATCCCGCCTTGCGAATGGCAGACGGCGACGCTCGGCTGCGAGCATAGCAATTACCGACCGAGTCGCGACGGCTGGTGTCGGCGCATTTGGTAGAACTTGCACTACCAGCCACCGGCCAATATCACGCACAATTGCAGTACCCCAAGCGCGCCATCGCGCCTTGCCTAGCAGCTTAAGTTGAACCTAACAGTTTTTCGAGTACCCGTATGAATAGAGTATTTAAGAGTTTTCAATCGCTGGTTTTTGGCTGCATTGTGCTCGTCAGCGGCGCTTTGGTGCAATCGCTAAGCGCTCAGGATGGCAAGCGTTCGGACGCCCCCTATCTCGGCGCATCAGAAGTAGCGTTCGAATGGCAATATTCTTGCGTTAACGGGAAGGCTTGCTCACAATTGTCCGGGATCGGGCGGTGCATCAATGTCACGAAAGTCACGCTTCAATTGGGATCAATCCCTCTTGGCGGCGACCAAAAAGCATTTGGCGTATTTTACAAGTTTTCGAGGATGCAGATCCCGCGCGCTAATGGGTTTAGTCTTACGACCGGAATAAGCACACTTTCGTGCCAGGTGAATGGAATGGACCTTGACTATTCCGGACCCCGGAAGTCTCCAGATGACGACGCCCCGACAGCGAGCATCCCAAGTCGGGAGAAAGGCTCGCAGTTGCAGACACGGTAAGGCATATGCAAGGACAAATCGCCGACATCGCTGGTCGGGATTTCCGCTCCAGGCGGAGGGCGACGACCGGCGCGCTTTCCGGGTGCCTATTGCCCTAGTCGACCCCGAAGGGCTTGTGGAGAAAGAGGTCGTCCAGCGCCTTCTCTGCGGACTGATAAATCGCGAGATTCCGCTTGGTAGACCATCAAGACGCGCCACACGAAAAACAGTGCGTTCGCAATTAGCCAAACCAGTAGCCACTGGGTTATCCCCACGCGACGCCCCCATTTTTTGCGTCTCTTTGACAGTTTTAACTGTGGAACATAAATCGAGGCATTTCTGTGCGCGTGCGTTGCAAAAGAATGCGCAAAGAAACGGCAAAGAAGCGGAATACGAAAGATCAGCGGCTGGATTGAGATGGGCGACGGCCCTGCGCATTATTTTCGCGGCTAAGCCCTTCGCGGTTTGAACCGCCTCGGGATTGCCGAAAGCACCCCAATCCGTCGCAGGCTTTGTAGCTTGGCAAACCGTAAACTGATCGAGCGACAGCAATCGCGCTATCCACTAGCGCAATGCCGCTGGACGCCTACCGCCATGCTCAGCAGTCACCAAGAGTACCTCCTGAAGTGCAGTCCACCGAGCCGATCCGATCTGCCGCGGCCGCCCCTAGGGATTTGAATCCGATGTGCGAGTACCCCGAACCCCACGTATTGTCGCAGCATGAAGTTCACCACCGACAGACCCTTCGTTGATCCTGAGAAGGCCGCGCGCCGACTGATGCAGCACGCGTACGCCTTCGAGACCGTGCAGGATGGGCGCATCTACATCGAGAAGCTCAACGGCCCGTTCCTGTACGTCGATAGGGGCACGCCGGAAGGAATACGCGGCGGGCCTCGCCCTCGCGATTAGCTTGGGCTGGTTGGAAATCCACGACAGCGGAACGTTCGTGAAGCTGACGCAGAGCGGCGCGGCCCTGTTCGCCTGATGGCTGACAGCCAGCCGTCGGCACGGACGCAATTCCAGTTGGCCCCGTGCCACGTCTAAATCACCGGGGACGTCCAACTATCTTTTCCTATTAACCGTTTAAGATTGTGGGAAACATCCTTAACGCGCGCCGAGATTGTACCTTGGGACAACTGTTCCGGTCTTGGTTTCTGTACTTGGATGGCGGTTGTTGCCTCGTGATTTGAACTTTGAAGTATGTTGCGATGATTGAACATCGAGCCTTGGAACGCATTGCAATCAACCAGATCGCGCTGCTTTGCGTTGACGGCATTCGCGGCTGTCATCCCTGCCTAGTGGTCAATCTTCACGATGGCGGAGCCACGCTTCGCTCCGATACACATCACACCGCCGCCTTCAAATTTGATCTCTCGCTGGACGGTTTCAAAACCACAATGCACTGCCGCGTAGTCTGGCGGAACGGAAATACCTGCGGCGTCGAGTTTGTCGATCAAAGCCGCGCTTCGCGCTCGTCCGATCATGATTTAATGTGACGTTCATGAAAGGCTCATATGACGCCGAAGAAGATTACGAGCGTATCGGCCGACAGGTGATCTCACATTGCTTCCGACTTCTCGATGACCGAAAGGCTCTCTAGTTGGTTCGCCAGCGCAGTCCAGCTGCGTGAGATATTTGTCAGCACGGCAGATCGGCGGGCTGAATTCTTCGGATGAGCCCCCAGCAATTTGTATTCGGCAGCATAGGCCCGGCATTGTTCGACTGACGGCATTTGTCCCCTTCCGCCGGGGCGTCATTGGCCCCGCTCTGTTTGAGGGCAACATCGGGCTCCTTTCGCAGTTCCTTCCTATTTTACCCGTGGTTGGGACCGCCGCGCGCTCGGCTGAGGGCATCAATCCCAACGCGATGCTTGGCGCCCCATAACAAATAATTGGCGGGCCATAACAAGCGCGTTTCTGACCTCACTTGCTACATCCGCCGCTTGCGTTTTGCCTTTGGGGGACTTCAAATTTTGACAGACTGCAACTCGTTCGAGAAGACGTTGACCGAATTGAAAATTGCGAGAGCCTACGGCAGACTCTCGTGCATTCCGGGGAACGGTCCAGAAGCGTCGGTTTTGCTCGCCTCGATCGGCAGCTACGAGATCCGCATGTTTCGGGATCCGAAGGCCGATGTTGATGGCGCACCGCTGTTTTGGCTGGAGCTGATCGATCACAGCATCAAAACGTCCGTCGACAGTTGCAGTTGCCATGGGCTTAAAGACGCTGTCACTATATTCGACGATTTCATCTCGCAGGCAAGCTGTCTGGACAAACCCGGTGAGCCGGGCGACTGATGAAGGACTACCGCATCCCTGTTGGAAACCCTGCGCACTTCGCAACGCAAACCCTCTCAGCGCCGCGCTCCGTGCGCGCCGTCGCGGTGTATGATCATCATCCCCCGCGCCGCTTCGGCGTTGGCTTCCGTGACAGTGAACCCGCCCTTGCACACCCCACAGCGCGCGACGAGGCGTCCGCGTTGGTCCCGGCGGAACGTGTAGCCGTCGACAGCGGCGGCCCAGAGCGGTCTTTCACACATCGTTTCAAAATCCACGTTCGTCTCCGGTACCGAGATGCCCCATATGTTAGAGCCACAGGTCGATGAACACGTGGTTAAACGGCGCTAGGAATTGTTTCGCTGAAACGCTCACCGGCTGGGCAGAAATTGAATCCGGGGATATCGGCGGCGAACACTGGATTGCAGAGCATTTCATGGTTCATGCTCGTCCTCCCTTGGGAGGTGACCAATATGCCAGAACCGCCTGTCGACGAGAACGAGCCTGGCCCGCCGCGTCCGTTGAGCGATTTCATGAGCCCCGAACGGTTTGCCGAATTCAACGCGGAGACGAGGCGTCTGAGGAGAGAGCTTGCGCGACAGGAAGAGGAGGTAGCGCGGCGAGCGCTTACCTCGCTCGACCGGCAACCCCGACCGTGCGGGCGTGATGCATGAGATCGGCGGTCTGGGTCACGTACAGGCTGGCCGCGCCGAGGAGCAGCAGCACAGCAGAGGCGATGATGGCGAGGTAGATGCGATCCATGGTCGTCAAACCATGGGGCCTGACATCGTTCCGATGTTATTGCACACGTACTTAATGAATGAAGAGAGCGATCACCGTTAGCAGGATACTCAACGCGCCAAGTCCAAACACTACAATTCGAAATCCAACGTCAGACAAGGTATCCGCCCACGTGGCGCATCAGGCAGGGAGCAAAAGGATGTCTCTCAGTCACCGATGTTAGCGCGGGTGATGCGGTGATAATTAAATTTACCTTCGCTTGGGCAGCCGGCACAATCAGTAGAAACCGCCGTTCTGCTATGAAAGCTTTGCCGCTATGCACTTTGTGCCAGCTCAAAGCGTGGGTCATCACCAGAATAGACGACGCCGGCCATCACTAGCGCGCTGGCGATGATCGTGGCGATCCCGGCCGCTTCAAGGGTGAGACTCGCCTTGGATCGAATGCCATGCCGGGAGCATTAGCGGCTGTCCGGCACGGGCTTTGATCTAGATCATGGCAATCAGACCGGTGTCCGCAGCCCGGGCGATAACAGCCAGTCATTCAGGTGCGAAGCGGTTTCAGCATGGCGCGCATCATGGCGTCGCGCTCGGGTCCGGGCCGGAGCGCCTGCGCCTCCTGTTTTAGTCGCAATGCGTGTAGCGCCAAGCGATCCTGTATCGACAGTTTGGGTTTGTTGGCATGGGACCAAGGCATTAGTGAGCCCCCTGATAACGGCGGGAGCGCAACACTCTCAGTCACCGTGAGATGCCAAGTGAGGCGGTGATGACCCCAGCATGCAGCTTCCAGAGTTCGGCCGCTAGTCAATAATGCGTGGTCCTCCCGTCCGTCACTTTGTAACACTGAAACAGGCATCCGCCGTTCAAGCGCATTATTTCGAAACCGAAGACACCCGCGCACGTTGCAAAACCATTGATCTAAATCAATGTTTGACTGGAATTATTCCTATGAGACCGGAGCGGGGCTACAAAAACACCCGGGGAAACAGGCATGTCGCAGCGTACCCATCGGATCACCGCTGAGAGCATTCTCAACCTTCGGTTTAACGAACGCCTCGCGCTAGAGATGATCACGGTCATGCTATGGCCGCTCGCCGCCGACGAACGGATCGGCTTGCTGCTGACAACGCTCGCCGATAACGTCTGCGATGTTGCTGAGACGGATGAGGAAATCGATGCCATCGTCGAGCGGCTGCGCTTACACTTCAAGCTGGGATGTCATAGCCGCGCATCCATAGATAACGCTGCGCGATGTATATCAGCGGGATCGCGAATGCGGTCGCCGATGCGGCGCGGATCTAACAAGGCGTAGCTCAAATCGAAACAACCCGGCCGAGCAGCACCGCCTCGCCATCTATTAACGTGCTGTTCCGATTTCTCAGCGCGGCCTCAACGATGCGCGGATAGCGGTCGCTCCAGTCATGGCCGTTGCGGGTGAACAGGCGCACGCGCTTGCCGTCGCGCTGGACGATCAAGCTTGCCGTCGTGCTTGATTTCGTGGATCCACTCCGCCCGGTTGGGGACTTTTGCCGCCTTGGTCGGAATGCAGGGCTCGAAGGCGGATCTCATCATGGTGACTAGATAGTTGGCACCAGCGGGCCGGCAACCTCTGGACGGCGCATGTCCGCCTCGCCTTCCGCAAGTTTACGAAGGTTCCGCTCTCGTGCATCACCGGCCAGCCGCGCTCTATCGCGAAATCCAAGCCGGCCTTATATTCGTCCGGCGTTTCGCGCTCCCGGTACAGGAAAGGCCCGTTGATCTTCTCAATGTGAATTCGACCGTCCTGAACGGCTTCGTCGGTGGCGTTGGCGATCTCGACGATCTTACGCGCCGCCATTTCGGGATCGGCATACAGGCGGTCTGCAGTGAATTTCATCATATCCCGCTGTTGATCGTGGAGAATGTCAAATGCGAATCTCGCGCTGGCAAAATGCCGAATCAAGGTCCATCACTTGAGCATGAGCAACGATGTCCAGCTAATCGTCCATTTCGCCTGCCCGCACTGCGCGACTGTTTACACGGCGCGGCAGGAAGAACAGCCGGTGCGAGACCCCGGCTACTTTCATTGCCGTGTGTGCGCTGTTCGGGTTCATGAATGGAGCGGGCTCTATAACTTCACCGATTGGCAACCGACGATACTTAGAAGGAAGCGCATTCGCCAGCAGGCTTGATGGCTGGTTGTCCGCTTTTGCCCCATCAGCAGACATCGTCAGCTTGGCGCGGCATGTCTGAAAACTGCCAAACTCGGAAGTCGTCCCTAATCACCAAGCCGCCCTCGCGGCGCTTTGACTTGCGCCGAGTTCAACGTTTCTAACCTGCCAAGACGACATTTACCGCAACAGCATGTAGTGCGGGTGGGGCGATGCGGCATTTCGACAATCTGCCGCCGTCGATGTCGCGCCGCCATAGTTTCCGATAAGGTAGTACCCGGAGTGTGAGGAGGAAGAACTACCATGATCAGGTTATCGATCAGGCGAAAGATTATGGGGATCGCGGTGACGCTGATCGTCTTGATGGTCATCACCGCGGCTTTGACTCTGGCCTTGGTGATGCAGGTCGGCGAGCGGTTCGAAGAACTCACGTACAGATACATGCCGGCCTATAGCGACCTGGCAAGGGCGAATGTTCGCTCGCTTGAGCGTGGGCTGGTAGTGCGCCGGGTTATTATCGAAAAGATCCGGTCGCCAACCGACGGCGGTCAGCAAAAGGCGTTACAAGACCGCTTCGACGCATTGGGCGGGCGGATTGAGCTGGAAATTCTGGCTGCGCGTGCTTTGATCCATGGACTGATCGAGAAAGGAGCGGTGCTGGGCAATGCAACGACGTTGGGTCAATTTGAGACCCGTCTCGACGCAATAAATGACGACTCCCGTCGTCGGCTCAATGCAGAGAACAAGCGCCTCTTCCTTCTGCTAGATACCGACGACACGAAAGGCGTTTCCCAAGAACTTGATCGTATCGATGAACTGCGCGATGAACTCGATCAGAAATTAGAAGGCGTGCGAGGGGACATGATGGTCCTGCTACGCAAGGAAGCCAACGAGATAGTGAGCACACAAAGTCAGGTGATCCTCATTTCCGTGGCCTTGACTGCGCTTGCCGCCATACTGGGTCTCGTGTTCGCGGCCTTGGTCAGTGCCGGAGTGACCCGTCCGGTCCGAAGGTTGCTGGAAGGAGCAAAGGCGGTCGAGGCTGGCCATCTTGACGAAACGCTCGTCGCTACCTCGCGGGACGAGATTGGTCACCTGACCGCCGCGTTCAACCAGATGGTCGAGCAGTTGCGGCTCAAGGAGCGCATGCGCGAGACATTTGGAAGATATGTCGATCCGCGCGTGGTCGAGGGCCTGATCGAAGGACCGGCGTTGGCGGCCGAAGGTCAGCGCCGCGTCATGACCGTGCTGTTCTGCGACGTCAAGGGATTTACCTCCACCAGCGAAGGCATGACTCCGCAGGGGCTCGTCAAGGTGATGAACCGCTACTTCTCGACGATGTCAGCGCCGATCCGCCATCATCAAGGGATCATCGACAAATATATCGGCGACGCCATCATGGCTTATTGGGGTCCTCCGTTTGCCGACGATGCGGAGCAGGCGCAGCTCGCAGCGCTTGCGGCGCTTGACATGTTGCAGCTCGTGCCACAGTTGCGAGCCGAACTCCCCGAATTGCTCGGCGTACGCACGCTGCCTAATACATTCGACATACGTATCGGTATTGCGACCGGCGAGGTGCTTGTCGGTAGCATCGGCTCCGAACTGATGATGAGCTACACGGTGATGGGCGACACCGTGAACCTCGCATCACGGCTGGAGGGCGCCAACAAGGAGTACGGCGGTCGCATCCTTGTATCCGAGGCAACTTTCACTGGCGCGTCAGGCGCGGTCGAGGGCCGCGAGATCGACCGACTGGTGACGCTAGGTCAAACTCAGCCGCAGGCGGTGTTCGAAATCTTGGGAAAAACGGGCGAGCTGACATCCGCCCATATCGAATTGCGCGCCCGCTTCGCCGAAGGACTAGCTGCTTATCGAGCGCAATGTTGGGAGGAAGCGCGCCGGTGTTTTGAGGCGGCGATCCTGGCCATGCCGGGCGACGGACCATCGATGACGTTCATCCAACGCATCGAAAAATTGGCCGCGGCTCCCCCTGGTAAAAACTGGGACGGATCGTGGCATCTCGAACGGAAGTAACTCAGTAGTACGCAAGTTCAAGGCCGGGCGGCTCGCTTCTCCTCATGTCCGATTTGGGTCAAACTGAGACCTTGACGCGCCCAAGCGCAAGGTCCGCTGTGCCCCTATCAACGGACATCGTCAGCCCGGCCTGTCAGGTCCGTTTCGTGCCAAAGACGGAAGTCGCGAGGGGTGCCCTTTTGATATAGATCAAGCTGAGCGACAGTTCTGCACCGCAACTAAAGGGGGCGACAGAGAGCAACAGGCCCCGAAACGGTCTGCCAGCATGGACGGCTTTCTTGCGCCACCACCGTCAAGCGGACGACCTTCGGATCCCTCCCTCCAAAAAGAGCGTTAGACATGTCGCAGTCGAAGATTGATCAGCGCAGCTCGGATTCCACACAAGAGCTTGGAGACGAGACCTTCATGTCGGCTGCGGAGTTGCGCAACTACGTGATGCAGACCGAGATGGCCAAGGCGTCGAAAGACGTCGGTTCGGATCTAGCCGAAAAGGCGCGCAGGGATCTCATCAAGTCGTTGCTGGAACCAGTCGTAGTCACGCCCGAAAAGATTGCCGAGGTAAAGCGGCGGGTGCTCGGCCAACTCAGGACCGCTGCAGTAAAAGGCAACAAAGAAGTTTTGGTCATGCGTTTCCCAAATGCGTTGTGCTCGGATAAAGGGCGTGCGCTCAATAATCTGGAAAAAGGATGGCCGAGCACCTTGCTTGGGAGGCCTCTGCAGGCCTTTGAGTTCTGGCGCGACCACCTGCAGCCTCAGGGCTACGGCCTGAAGGCAATGATCGTGGATTGGCCGCAGGGCCTTCCGGGAGATATTGGCTTTTTCCTCACTTGGGAAAACACGAAGCGTTGACGGCTGGCGGGGAGACTGCAGCATGAACCAGGTAGCTACTAACAAGAAACGCAAGGGTGAGGAGATCGAGGTTCCGGCGCTCAAGCGCAAGGAGTACGAGCAGAAGTTGCGCAAGCTGGACGTTGAGCTCGTCAAGCTTCAGGAATGGGTGAAGAGCGAGGGCAAGAAGGTGTGCGTGATTTTCGAGGGACGAGATGGCGCCGGCAAAGGTGGTGTCATCAAGGCGATGACCGCAAGAGTCAGCCCGCGCATTTTCCGCGTCGTTGCCTTGGCCGCCCCGACCGAGCGCGAGAAGTCGCAAATGTATATTCAGCGATACTTGCCGCATCTTCCTGCCGGGGGCGAGATCGTGATTTTCGACCGCAGTTGGTACAATCGCGCCGGGGTCGAACGGGTTATGGGCTTTTGCACGGAGGATCAGGCCAAGGGTTTCCTGAGAGTGGTCCCTAACGTCGAAAAGGCCATAATCGAATCGGGGGTTGTACTTCTCAAGTACTGGCTCGAGGTAAGTCCGGAGGAGCAAACTAACCGGCTGACCGCGCGGATCGACGACAAGCGAAAGATCTGGAAGCTGTCCCAGATGGACGTGGATTCCTATACGCGATGGGATGACTACACGCGAGCACGCGACGACATGTTCCAGACGACCGACACCGCGTGGGCGCCATGGTTTATCGCTCGATCCGACGACAAGAGACAGGCGCGACTCAATATCATTACGCACCTGCTCTCAAGCATTCCCTACAAGAAAGTGCTCCGAGGGGATGTCAAGTTGCCGAAACGCAACGTTGCTCGCAGCAAGCCGCTCCGCAACTCTTTGAGAATCGTTCCGGCGGCGGATTTATAAAGCGCAGCCATCGGTGCTGCGCCAGATTGGCCCCACATGTCCGAGTTGGGTCAAAAGCTACCGTGACGCCCCGACGTCCGACTTCCGCTTTACTCTTGGAGGCGGGCATTTGGGCTAGCGTTTGGGCTTCTGCCCTTCCGCCGGCTTTTTGTCGGTCTCCGCGTTCCCGCCCGCTAATGCTTTGGCCCAAACAAATATTCCACCTAGCGTCAGCAAGGCCCGCCTAAGCAGAGTTTTGACGATTGGTTTCATAGCGCGTTCCTCTGTTCTTACTTTGCCTTTAGCATGTGCGTTTGCCGTGCTCACCTCGTCAGTGCGAGCTGACCTCGGCGAGACCGTCGATGATCACAGCCACAACTTCACGTATATTTCGGGGACATGCAATGTCCGAAGTGGGTCATAAACGGAAGTCGCGGTTTTGCGACGGGATGTCTGCTTTGCCCCCATGAGCCGACATTGGACGGACATTCCCGGAGGTCCGTTTAGTGCCAAAAGCCGCCCTTCGAAGTCTTGAGATCCAACTTCCGCTGTACACTCGAAAGCAGACTCAATTCAGGAATTGGGCAATGTCCGAGAAGTGCCAGAGCGGACAATTTTGATCAGCGAACGACTTTCCATCTGCACAGCTGCGAGAACGAGCTCATATGCATACCGTCGGCTTCTACGATCGTCGTTGCGTATTGCGTCTGTTGAAAGAGCGTTGATGTTTTTCGCACTCTGAACCTCAACTTTAGGCTTCCGATACCAATTTGAGCCCGATCACACCTGCCAGAATGAGCGCAATACAAAGCAGCCGCGGCGGTGAGGCGGATTCGTCGAGTAGCACGACGCCGAGGATTGCGGTGCCGGCGGCACCAATGCCGGTCCAGACCGCATAGGCCGTGCCCATCGGCAATGCCCGGAGCGACAGCGACAGCAAAATGACGCTAGACAGTCCAGTCGCAACCGTCAGTACACCGGGCACGAGCCGCGTGAAACCGTCCGACCATTTCATGCAGATAGCGAAAGCGATTTCGAGAATGCCGGCGACGCCAAGAATGACCCACGCCATGGAGATACTCCATTGATTGGTTTGCCTGACGTTGCGGTCAAGTTCGGTCTAGTGAGATAAATCGTCAGCGTGGCGGCGCAAATGCCGTCCGCCCGCTGACGTCGATACGGCTTCAAGCCGCGGCAACAGCAGCCACTGCGGCGGGGGTAGAGCGAAACCCGACGCCGAAGCGGTTAAAGGCATTCATCAGGCCGATCGCATAGCTGAGATCAGCGAGCTCCCTGTCGCTGAATTCCGCGGCGACGGCGTCATAGTCGGACTGCGGAATGCCCGTCTCGGCCACTCGCGTCACGGTCTCGGCCCAGGCAAGCGCGGCGCGTTCACGCTGCGTGAACAAGGCAGCCGCATCACGCCACACAGGCACCAGCACGAGCTTCTCGACGGCCATTCTGGCTTTCAGCAGGTCGCGCGTATGCATATCGATGCAATAGGCGCAGCCATTAATCTGAGAGACCCTGAGATAGACGAGATTGATCAATTCCGTTGGAAGGCCGCTTTTCTGAACACAGACATAGACACCTCCAAATGCCCGATAACCTTCAGGCGATGCTTTCGCGTAGTCGATTCGGTCGCTCATGATGAATTCCTTTCAAGTGTTGGTTGAAGGATTCCATCGTGCGTCGTCATGGTCTATGTCGGAAGGTCCATGTTATGGCTTACGGACTGGACCAAGATTAGGGTAGTCAATTGACGTCCGACACGCATTTCGGATGAACATCCGTGACGGTCACATCAAGGTCAGGATACGCTTGCCGAAGTTCTCGGCGGTGCGCTGTGAATCGATATTCGTAAAATTGAGAAGGAGCGCCGATGCGGTCTCTTCGCCTGAGATCCAGTCCGCCAGCGCCTCTGCATACAGCCCCTCCTTTCGCATACGCGCAACAAGCCGACGGTCCGAGCGCTGGCCTTGTAGACGCAGGATCAGATGCATTCCGCCCGGCTGTGTATCGATCCGCACATACTTCCCCAGCACACCTTCCAGACCGGCTTTTGTTGCTTCGCGTCTTTCGGCATAGAGCTTACGCATCCGCTGGATATGGCGGGCAAAGTGACCTTCGGCGATGAAGGCCGTGACGATTGCCTGCGTCAGCTCTGGATTGCCCGCAGCCAACACCTGACTGATCTGCTCGAAGCGTTCGACCTGTGCTGTCGGCACGACGAGATAGGCAAGCCGAAGGCTTGGAAACAGTACCTTGCTGAAGGTCCCTGCATAAAGAACGCGCCCGTCCCGATCGAGGCTCTTCAATGCGGGCAAAGGACGGCTCACATAACGGTACTCGCCGTCATAGTCGTCCTCGACGATCCACGCGCCATTGCGCGTCGCCCAATCCAGCACCGCCATCCGCCGCGGCAGTGTCAAGGACACGCATAGCGGGCTCTGATGCGCCGGCGTGACCACGGCTGCACGCGCGCGCGGCGCCAGCCTGGTGCCATCAGAAACGATCATGCCGTCGCGATCCACCGGGATCGGCACCGTCGCCATGTTCATGTGACCTAGAACCTCGCGTGTTGGCGGATAGCCAGGATCCTCGACCCAGACGCGATCGCCTGCCTTCAGCAAGGCATGCCCGATCAGCTCGATGGTGTGGCGATAACCGGACGTGAGGAATATCTGGGAGGGCATGCAGTCGATCCCGCGCGACACCTGAAGATACGCCGCGATTTCGGTACGCAGAGTCGGCAGCCCGTAGATATCGGGATGCACCATGACGGACGGCTGCATCGCGCGCACGGCCCGTGCGCCAAGGCGAGCCCAGATTTTGCGCGGAAACATGTCCAGCGCGGGCAGACCCATCTGAAACGGCAAAATCGTATCAGGGCGAAAGCTCGTCGTAGCGATGCTGCTATCTGGCTGACGGATCAGGCTTGCAGCGGGAGCCTGCAGCTTGAGCCCTGGTGTCACGATGGTCCCGGCCTGCCCCTTGGCCTGAATGTAGCCTTCGGCCGCCAGCAATGAATAGGCGGTTTCGATGGTACCACGTGACAGCCCAAGCTCCTTAGTCAGAGCCCGCGCAGAAGGAATGCGATCGCCCGGCTTCAATGCGCCGGCAGCGATTGCGCCGCGAACCCGGTTGTAGATCTGGCGATAGAACGGCTCCGCCGCAGCTGGATCCAGCGGCGAGAATTTGCTGGCCTTCAAAATCGTCATGGCGCCAACTCCGCGGACGCGTTTGCGCGACAATAGCACCAGCGCAAAAAACAATCATGGCCCAGTCAAGGCATTGTTTCATGGACCTTGGATGCGGGGCAAGCGGCCTGCAATGATTGCAACATCAAGACCGCATTCCACCAACATAAAAATGGACGGAAGATGAAAATCCTTCATGTGATCTGCAGCCCACGTGCGCAGGCTTCTGAAAGCCACGCCCTCTCCCGCAAGATAATCGGATACCTTTTGAAACGCGATCCCTCCGCCGTACTGGTCAATCGCGCGATCGGCGGCGGCTCCTTTCTACATATCGACGACAGTTACGCGACGGCCCTTGGCGCCACGCAAGAATCCCCCGACGAAACGTGTCTGAACGGATCCATGGCGCAATCCGACGAGCTCATTCGCGAGCTTGAGAGTTCGGATTGCGTGGTTATCGCGACGCCAATGCATAACTTTACCGTGCCATCGACGCTGAAGGCATGGATCGATCACGTCGTGCGCGTCCGCCGAACGTTCCGCGCGACCCCGGATGGATATGTTGGCCTGCTCCGGGACCGCCCGGTCTTCGTGGCCGTATCGTCAGGCGGGCGATATTCAGGTCCACGGGCGCGTCAGCCGGATTTTCTAACGCCCTATCTCCGAGCCAGCCTCGGCACCATCGGGCTGCGCGACCTCATCTTCTTTGCTGTCGAAGGCACGGCGCTCACGCCGGATGCTTTGACGGATGTCAGGACTAGAACGGATCAGGCGCTTCAGAGCTATTTTGCTTCGTTAGGCGACGTGTCGGAACACCAACGCTCGCCAATGGTCGTGTGATCCACGCACCGCGAAGTCGCTTGGACTTCACGGAGACCTCGCCTCTACTTCATGAAACCCGCCTTTCAATCGACCACGGCGACGTCGGAAATCGCATGGACCTAGCCGATCAGGTCCCGATACGTCCTAGCACTCGCGTTCATGGCCTAGTGCACAAGCCAACTCTTGGTTCTTACGAATGAACCAAAAACGCAGCACATCGAAGTTCCTGATGCGAAACAATGAAAGGAACGACCAATGTCGAAACTGCTCCCAATGATCACCGCAGCAGCCGTAGCGCTCGGTGCTTCAATCTCTTCCGCAGCCACCCATGAAGACGCGGATCGACCAAAAGCCGAGATCGGCTTTATCGAACTGAACGATGACATCACAGTGCGGCAGATGGTGATACGCAACCCGCAGTCAAACGGCGTCGTGCTTTTCCTGCACGGTTTCCCCGAAACGCTCCATACATGGGAAGCCGTCGCCGCATCCCTTGCTGATGAATATGAAGTCCGCGCATTTGATTGGCCAGGCTATGGTCTCTCCTCGCGGCCATCGACAGCCAAATTCTCTTACGCGCCCCGCGACTACGCGCGCGTCCTGAAGGAATATATCGTCAAGGCGAGTATCGACAGGTCGACGCTCATCATTTATGCAACCGATATTGGGGCCCTGCCGGCTCTCCTCGCGGCAATTGAGGAGCCCGGCATTGCGCGTACGATCATTGTTGGGGATTTCGCCCCGTTTAACCGCCCGCAATATATGCATGAACGCCTGCGGGATCTGAAGGAGCCGGCGACGTCGGAGCAGATCCGTACTCAATATTACCAGAATAGCGCCCAAGTTATCGAAAACGCCTTCAAGGGCGGACTGCCCATCGAAGCCCAGTTCCCGATCTCCACGACCTTCAAGCAGGATATGCTGAAGGGCTGGAGTCAAGGCTCGCTAACCTCCGGCGATGCCTTCTATCACTACTATTCGCACTTTACGCGTGACGAGGATTATCTTGAGGCCAATATTTCACGTCTCAAAACTCCGGTGAAAGTCGTCTGGGGTGAGAGGGACATTTACATCGGCAAACAGATGGGCGTCGAGCTTGCCGCTAAAGCAAAGGCCGATTTCACCTTACTGCTCGACATTGGTCACTATGCCCATCTCCAGGACCCGAAGCGAGTCGCCGCCGAAATTCGTGCCACGGTTCGATAAGCTTTTCCTCATCCACTCGCGGGCTTCGGAATGTGAATGCGGAAGTGATCAACAACAGCGAACCTCGATTTCATTGTCGGAACTTCTGCTTAGTGATCCGAAGCTCCCGATGGCCGGGCTGAGGGGCCAGGCTCTCGAACAGTCCAAGTCCAAGTTGATTCGGCGTTAGATAAACCGCAATGTCCACTTTGCGCCACAAGCTGCCTCTCGCGTCCTCCCATCCATTGGACCGCTGGGGTCCGTCCCAGCGACGTGGGCCGCCGGGTGCTTTGGCGGTCACATGCGCGCGGCTTCTCACACCCCAGTCTGGGTTATGAACTTGGTGTTGAAGTATCCCTCTATCGCTTCGGTGCCGCCTTCCGAGCCGTGTCCGGAATCCTTCACGCCGCCGAACGGCACTTCGGGCAAGGCCAAACCAAAGCTGTTGATCGAGACCATGCCAGCCTCGATCGCAGCGCCGATCGCGCTCGCGGTCTTGGTCGAACTGGTGAAGGCGTAGGACGCCAGACCAAAAGGCAGGCGGTTGGCTTCCTCGGCCACCTCGTCGAAGGTCGAGAACCGCGAAATCAGCGCCAGCGGGCCGAACGGCTCCTCGTTCATGGCGCGCGCATCCTTCGGCACGTCGCTGACCACGGTCGGCTCGAAGAAATAGCCCTTGTTGCCGACGCGCTGGCCGCCGGTCGCTAGTTTGGCGCCTTTGCCGACGGCATCCTGCACCATGCCTTCGATGGCGGTGACGCGGCGCGGATTGGCCAGCGATCCCATATTCGAGTCCGGGTCCATGCCATTGCCGACCTTCATCGCCATGGCGCCCTCGACGAACTTGTCGACGAACTCGCGGAAGACGTCGTCCTGCACAAGCATGCGCGTCGGCGAAATGCAGACCTGGCCGGCATTACGGTATTTTGCCGCCACCAGAATCTTGGCCGCCGACGACACGTCCGCGTCCTTGAACACGATCGCCGGCGCGTGGCCGCCAAGCTCCATGGTAGCGCGCTTCATGTGTAGGCCCGCGAGGGCGGAAAGCTGCTTGCCTACATTGGTCGATCCGGTGAATGAAATTTTTCGGATCACCGGGTGCGGAATGAGATATTCCGAAATCTCTGATGGTACGCCGTAGACCAGGTTGATGACGCCGTCAGGCACGCCGGCATCGGCGAAAGCGCGAATCAATTGCGCCGGAGAAGCCGGAGTTTCTTCGGGCGCCTTGACGATGATCGAGCATCCCGCCGCGAGGCCTGCGGAGAGCTTCCGAACGACCTGATTGATCGGGAAGTTCCACGGTGTGAAGGCAGCGACCGGACCGACCGGCTCCCTGATCGAGATCTGATAGATGCCGGGCCCGCGCGCCGGGATCACGCGGCCATAGGCGCGCTTGGCTTCCTCGGCGAACCATTCAATAACGTCGGCGGCGGCCATGGCTTCCATCTTGGCCTCGGCGAGCGTCTTGCCCTGCTCCATCGTCAACAGTGGCGCGACTTCGTCGTTGCGTTCGCGCATGATCGCGGCCGCCTTGCGCATGATCTTGCAGCGGTCGAACGGCGCCACGGCGCGCCAGACCTTGAAGCCCTTGGCAGCTGCCTCCAGCGCTTCGTCGAGATCGGCGCGGCCGGCATGCGCGACGGTACCGATGGTTTCCTCCGTCGCCGGATTAAGCACGGCGATGATCTTGCCCGACTGACTCGGACGCCATTTGCCGTTGATGAACAGCTGAGTGTTGGAATATGCCACGAGACTTGCTCCCTCTTATTGTGGACGCCAGACGGCGAATGCTCCGGCCGCCCGGCTAGATTGCAAAACCGATTCAATTGTGTATGGCCTTGCGGCCGGCGCAGAGAGCTTCTGCCGCCCGCGTCATTTCCGTACCTAGATAACTGCGGAAACGCGCCTGATTGGTGAGTGTCGCGAAATCCGGCTGTCGCGTCACGCCGCCATCGGCGACCAGCAGATATTGCTCGGCGATTTCGGCGAGAATTTCCAGATGCCAGGCCGCAGTCGGATGCAGGCACAGCACCACGAGCCGCCCCTCGGCCCGCAGTTTGCGAAAGAAATCGAGCATGAAGCCGATGTAACCGTCCTGCAGGTTGAATTGCGGCTCGTCGAACAGATGCACCATCGGTGCTGATGTTGGCGACCTCTCGAGCAACACTGACGGAACTAGCTTGCGGAAGCGCCGGACCTGATAGGACTGGTGGTAATGGATCGCCAGCCGATCGCGCTCGCGATACTTGACGCGATGAATGTCGGTGCCGGCGACATAGACATGGCCGGACGACGGCGTATTCGAACCCGTCATCATTTCGAACAGCGTGGTCTTGCCGGCGCCGTTCGGGCCGACCACCCCGACGATTGAAGGCTGGTCGATCACGAGATCGGCCTCTAACGTAAATGTCGGGCGTCGCACCACGCGCCCACGCGTGTAGACCTTCTGGACGTGATCGAGGACAAGCAGCGGCGAGGCCATCAGTGAACTCCGAGCAGGCGTTGGCGGAGCGCGCGGTCGTCGCGGAGCGTTGCGGCCTCTCCGGTCCAGGCGATCCGGCCGCGATCGATGACGGCGGCATGGTCGGCGACCGACAGCGCGATCTCGGCGTTCTGCTCAACCACCAGCGAGGCGACTCCCTCGTCCCGCAGCTTCCGGATCGTCGCCAGCACGTCGCCGACGATTTTCGGCGCCAAGCCCTGGCTCGGCTCGTCGAACAGGATCAGTCCCGGCGCGCCCACGAGGGCGCGCGCAATCGCCACCATCTGCATTTCACCGCCCGACAGGTTTTCGCACTCGCGCTCCATCAAATATTCGAGCGGCGAAAAAATCTCGCAAGCTTCCTTGATAGTCCAGCTCCGGAACCGCGTGCGCTTTTGCGCGATGCCGAGATTGCGCGCCACCGAAAGTGTCGGACACAGCCGCCGGTCATCGGGCACCCAGCCGATGCCCCCTCGCGCGATTTCGTGCGTCGGGTTATGCGTGACCTCGCGGCCATCGAACCGGATCGCGCCGCGACGCGGACGGGTCAGGCCGAGAATCGAACGCAGCATCGTGGTCTTGCCGGCGCCGTTGGGGCCAAGCAGCGCAAATACCTTTCCGCTCTCCACCGCCAGCGACGCGCCGAACAGCGCTTGGGTTTCGCCGTAAAACGTATCGACCGCCTCGACTTCCAAAATCATGCGAACCGCCCGAGGTTGGAGCGCTTCACCCATTCGTTCTGCTGCAGCTCGTGTGGCGCGCCGCGCGCCACCACCTGGCCCCAATGAATTACCGAGATGCGGTCGGCCAGCGAGAACAGGAATTCCATGTCGTGCTCGATGGCCACGATGGTGAGCCTGCCCTTGAGCCGTCCGACCAGCGCCGCCAACCGTTGCACGCCGTCGGAGCCAAGCCCGGAAGTCGGCTCATCCAGGCACAGCACGCGAGGGTTCTGCCCGAGCGCGACCGCGATTTCGAGCGCGCGGCGGTCGCCGTAGGAAAGATCCTTGGCACGAAGGTCGCCCTTGTCGGAGAGACCCACGGTTACGAGAATCTCGGAAGCCTTCTCGGCAAAGCCGCGATCCCCGGCCGCCGCGCGGCGCATATCAAAACCGCGGGCTCGAAAGCCCGGCAGACCAACCATGACGTTTTCGCGCGCAGTGAATTCGTCAAACAGCGTCATGATCTGGAACGAGCGCGCTACGCCCTTGGCCGCGATCCGGTGAGAACTGAGACCGGTGACATCCTCACCATCGAGCCGAATCGAGCCACGGCTCGGCTTCACGCGGCCGGTAAGCACGTTGAAGAAAGTGGTCTTGCCCGCGCCGTTCGGCCCCATCAGGCCGTGGAATTCGCCCTCGGGAACCGCAAGATCGATGCTTTCCAGCACGACGCGATCACCGAACCGGACGTGAATGCCTGCAACCTCGATCAACGCCATCGCCCGCCTCCGAACAAGAGACGCAGCGCGGAACCGCCCTGCTGTCGCATCGAATTGAGCGAGCTGTTTTGCCATGCGGCGGTAATCGCGCCGGCAACACCTTCGGGCCGGAACAGCACGACGGCGATGAACAGCAAACCGAAATACAGCATCCAGGCGTTCGTCATCGCGCCGATGACATCGCGCGCGATCAGGAACAGGAACACGCCGACAACAGGTCCCCAGAAACTGACGAGGCCGCCGCCGACCAGCGTCATCATCACCACGTAGCCGGATTGATGCAGGCTCATTACATCGGGAAATGCCGCAAGCTGCGCCATCGCGAACAGACCGCCGGCAAAGCCAGAAACCGCCGCTGACAGTGTGAAGATCGAGGCCTTATAGAGCCAGACATTGTAGCCGAGATGCGCGGCCCTAGTTTCACTCTGCTTGATCGCCGCGATCACGCGGCCGTAGGGCGAATGCACCAGCCGCCACAGCGCGATGACGGCGAGCCCGAACACGATGAGAACGAAATAGTAGAACGCAACGTTACCGGCGAGATCGAACGATGCGAAGCCAAGATCGGCCGGCAGCCGCGCGATCTTCAACAGCCCGTCCTCTCCTCCGGTGATTTTGTGCGACTTTATCGCGAGCGTCCAGAATATCTGGCCGAAGGCGATGGTCATGAATGCATAGTAGATGCCGCGCCGGTGCGAGATGAACAGCGCCACCAGCGCGCCGGCCAATCCTGCTATAGCGAATGCCGCGGCCAGGCATATCCAGAGATTGGCGACGACGTTGAACTGACAGAGCCCGAACGCGTAAGCGCCGATCCCGAAATAGGCGCCATGGCCGAACGACGGCAATCCGGCCGTACCGAGCACGAGATTGAACGCCAGCGCGTAGAGCGACCAGATCAGGATTTCGATACCGAGATAAGGATAGAGCCCGACGCGCGCGATCCACAGCGGCACCGTCGCCAGCGCCAGAAGCAGCACCAGCATGGTCGGCGTGATCAACCGCGCCGAATCGGATTGTTGGTTTGGGATCATCTTCAGACCTCGAGCACGCTTTTCTTGCCCCAGAGGCCGCGCGCCCGGACGGTTACGACCGCCACCAGCAGCACGTACATCGACAGCAACGACCATTCTGAGGCGTAGGCGCCGGAGAGACCGACGGCGAGGCCGACCAAAAGACCCGCAACGACCGCACCCCAGAAACTGCCGACGCCGCCGAGAACAATGACCAGGAACGCAGGGATGACGGCGTCGACGCCCATGTGCGGGCGGATGCCCCAGATCGGCGCCACAATGATGCCGGCGATTGCCGCCAGCATCGTGCCGAACACGAACACCAGCAGCCGCAGCCGCGTCAGATTGATGCCGAGGGCACGCACGATCTCGCTGTCATGGGCACCGGCTTTCACGGTCGCGCCGAACGACGTCTTTTCGATCAAAAGCCAGACCAGCCCGATGATGGCGACCGCAATGCCCGCGGCATAGAAACGGTAGGTCGACCAGATCAAATCGCCAAACAGAAATCCGCCACTGACACTCTGCGGAACCTGCAACACGTAGTCGCGCGTGCCCCAGGTCAGACGGATTGTCTCCTCGATCACCATCGCCGCGCCAAAAGTGAGCAGCAGGCCATAAAGCGGGTCCTTGCCGTAGGTACGGCGCATGCAGAATTCGATGGCGATGCCGACGACTCCCACCGCTGCCGGCGCCAGGATCAGCGTCGCGACGTAGCGCCACCCAAGCGGTAGCGCGAGCCAGGCTTGCGCGATGTCAGGCGGAAACGGCGGACGCGGCCCCATCAGCTGCATGGCGAAGTAGGCGCCGAGCGCGAACAGTGATCCGTGTGCCAGGTTGATCTGCTCCATCAGCCCGACGATCAGCATGAAGCCGAGCGCGATCAAAGCGAACAGCAGGCCAAGCGTGAGGCCGTTCAGGATGTGTGGAAGTAGATCGAACACGTTGCGGTCTCGTGTTGGTATTGCAAGACAGCGGGCGCACCTGAGCCCGCTGGAGGTGAAGCCCTGCTGTCGTCAGGAGTTGACGGTCGGGACCTGCTCGTAGGGCGTCAGCTTGCACTTGGCCGCACCATCCGTATCAGCGGCCGCCTTCGGCTCGGTCCAACTGATGATCTCATAGAGATCGGTGTTATCCGACGGCTTGGCGTTGCGACGCGCCAGATAGATCGTCTGCTGCATCTGATGGGTGACCGGGTCCATGTAGCCATCGAAATGCTGCATGCGGTCGGTCGCCGAGACGTGCAGATTTTCAAGTTCCTTGATGATCTTGATATTGTTGGTCGAGCCTGCGCGCTCGATTGCACGCAAAAGTTCGCGCGTCGCCATGTAGCCGTTGTAGGAAACATTTCCGGGTACCGGAATAGACCCCTCCTTGTTGGTGGCCTGCCACTTCTTCACGAATTCCGCGACGCCCGGCAGCGCCAACTTGTGATACCAGGTCGTGCCGAACACGCCGAACAGGCTGTTAGGCGCGCCCCATACGTCCGGCCAGTCCTGCTGGTTGTTGATCCAAGCCGGCTTGCCGTCGAGCTTGAGCTGGGCGACCTGCTCGCGCAGCGCCTTAATGTCGTCACCGCCAATCGCGGTCGCCACCACATCCGGCTTTGCTTGCTGGATCTTCAACAGGTACGCAGTGAAGTCGCGGGTGTTCTGCGGCACCAACAGATTGTCCAAGATCTTGCCGCCGGCGCCCTCGACCTGCGCTTTCGTTGCCGCCGACGTGGTGTGGCCCCACACGTAATCGTTGGTGAGCAGCATCCAGTTCTTGCCGATCGAATCGACGGCGTTCTTGACCGACGCCTTGGAGAAATTGGTGCCGTTACCATCCCAGACGAATTTGATCCGCGAACAATTCTCGCCGGCTTCGCTCGGCGCCGAGGAGTTGGTGTTAAGGTAGATGACGCCATTCTTGGCGGCGACCTGGGTGATAGCGTTGGCGACCCCGGAATGCACCGCGCCGATTAGGATGGTGCAATCTTCCCTTGTGATGAAACGCTCCGCGATGCGGCTGCCGGTAGCCGGCGTCGTTTCAGTGTCGGCCGTGATCCAGGTGACCTTGCGCCCGAGCACGCCGCCTTTGGCGTTGGCCTCGTCGACCGCCATCTGGATGCCGCGCAAATCGTCCTGGCCGCTGTTGCCATATTGACCACTGGCGTCGCAGGTCAGGCCGAGCTTGATCGGCTTGGTTGCGCCTTGCGCCCAGACCCGGTTCTCCCTCCAGGGGCCGAAATAACTGGCGGTCCCAGCAAGGGCGCTGGCCATCAAGCTGCCCTTCAGAACGAATCGCCGCGAGATTTCACGCTTCTTCATGGCTCCCTCCCAACCGCTTTTGTTTTCTTGTTGCAGTTCATAGAATGAACGTTCTATCATAAATGTAAAGTGGAATATTTGAACCATTCGATGGAACGGGCCGCGATCGGGTAAGCTGACACCATGAACAAGCCAGCAGGCACGGCGATGAATTACGACGAGTTGCGCGGGGCAATCGCCCAGCGGCATCGCGCCTTGTCCGGACGCCTGCAGCAGATCGCCGAATTCGTGCTGGACCATCCGACCGATGTTGCACTCGGTACCGTTGCCGAGATCGCGGAGCGCTCCGGCGCGCCGCCGTCAGCCATCGTCCGCTTCGCGCATGCGCTCGGCTTTGACGGCTTCACCCAGATGCAGCAGGTGTTCCGTTCGCGCCTCGTGGCCGGCGTGGCGCCGAGCTACAAGGCGCGGCTGGCGCGAATGAAAAGCGAGGAGAAATCGATCCTCGGCCGCAAGCCTGCCGCGGTGCTCGGGCGCTTCGTCGCCGAAGCGCAATCATCGCTGGTGACGTTGAGCCAGTCGGCCCATGAGCACCAGCTCGAAGCCGCCATTAAAATACTGGCGAAGGCGCGCGATATCTATCTATTGGGCCTTGGTGGATCATTTCCAGTGGTCACGCATCTGGCCTATGTGTTGCGAAAATTTGGGCGGCGCGTGGTGCTGCTCGACGGCACCGGCGGCAGCATCCACGAACAATCGCATCCGGCCACGGCCGAGGACGCGCTGGTGGCAATCAGCTTCCGCAACTATTACCCGGACACCGCACGGCTGTTCCCCGAACTGGTGGCACGCAACGTGCCGGCGATTTCTATTACCGACAGCCTGCTGAGCCCGATCGTCGAGGGCGCGTCGGTCGTGTTTGAGATCCAGGACATGCCCGAGCCGGCGCTCCGCACGCTGGTCGCACCGATGTGCCTGGTGCAGGCGCTGGCCATCGGCCTCGATCTCGCCGCCGACTGAACATTTTACATCAGGAGAATACACATGGCATCACACGACGCCGCGCGGCCGCTGAAGGGCAAGGTTGCGCTGGTCACCGGCGCAGGCCGCGGGCTCGGCAGGGCGTTCGCCGAGCGGCTCGCAAGCCTCGGCGTCGATGTCGCGATCCACGGCATGCGCGAAAACGGACCGGCGGAATATGGCGAGGGTTCGACGCTGACGGCGGTCGCCACTGAAGTTGCTGCCGTGCATGGCGTACGAACCATCCGTGTCCTCGGCGATCTCACTGCCGGCGCCGACATAGCGCGGGTGGTCGAGACGGCGACGAAGCAATTGGGCCCGATTGACATTCTCGTCCACAATGCCGGTGGCGACATCGCGGCCAAAGGTGGCAAGCCCGATCCGAACGATGCCGTCGGCATTCCCGAGGAGGATGTGCGCGCGGTGCTCGATCGAAACCTGCTCAGCACGATTCTTACGTGTCAGGCAGTGGCAAAGGAAATGATGGCGCGGCGTCAGGGCCGCATCGTCACCATCGGTTCGGTCGCGGCCTTCAAAGGCCGCACCAACGGCTCGATCTACGCTGTCGCCAAAGCCGGCATGACTCATTACACGCGCTGCCTCGCCGATCAGCTGCGTTCCTACGATATCACGGTGAATTGCATCGCGCCCGGCGATACTCGAACCGGGCGATTCATGGGAACGCGCGCGGTAGATCAGAACCGGATGGTCGAAACTGGCACGCTCGACCGCATCGCGACCGTCGATGAAGTGGCGCGCGTCGTCGAAGTGTTCGCGGGCCCCCTCGGGGCATTCGTCTCAGGCCAGGTGTTGCGTGTCGACGGCGGGGGACAGTGCTGGCCCGGCTGATTCGAACGGACCCTGGTTAGGTAGCGCAGCAATGGCCGCTTTGCGCCAGAAGCGGTCGATCGTGAGCGGACTGGTGGGTAACGCCTGAATGTTCAGTCGGCAGTAAGGTCATTCGCTTGCGATAGGGCGACGCGGAGGGAGGGATGGCGGAGGATCCCGTATGCCCGCACGCCCCATCGATCGATGCGAACGACCTTGGAACAAAGGATTGCTCGTCGGTCAGAAGAGGCCTCTTGAGCTCAAGCATGTATGGTCTATTCGAGTCCGCTTAGAAATCGCGCGGTCAAAGCGTGACCTTGCGCTCTTTAACTTAGCAATCGACAGTAAACTTCGCGCCTGTGACCTGGTCAAACTGCGACTGGACGACATTTGCTCGGGAACAAATGTGCGGCATCGAGCTACTATTGTCCAAAAGAAGACAGGCCGACCAGTTCAGTTCGAGATCTCCGAGCAGTCGAGGCATTCAGTTGAAGCTTGGCTACCAACGCTGCGGTCCACCGGTTGCCGATACCTCTTCCCAACTCGAATTCATGCTAGTCCTCACATTTCAACCCGCCAATATGCCCGACTGGTGCATCGCTGGGTCAAAAGCATCGGCTTAGAGTCAGCACCTTACGGCACGCACTCGATGCGCCGCACGAAGGCTGCCCAGATCTATCGGAAGACCGGTAACCTGCGTGCAGTCCAACTTCTCCTCGGTCATACCAAGTTAGAAAGCACCGTTCGATATCTTGGAATTGAGGTGGACGACGCCTTGAGTATGGCTGAACAAATTGAGCTTTAATCGTCGACCACCGGCTTTTACGCCGGTGGTAACTTTCGCGCCACAAGCGGTCGCTCGAAACTTTGTACGCACGTTCCACGTTACGCGCGTGGAATGGTCAACCGCCGGGATTCCCGCGTCTGCGCGGCAAGGCGAACGGCGGCATTGGCGGCGCCAAAGCCCTTATAATTGCGCCGCTGCACGATCTCGAAGAAGAACCGCTCATCGAACGTGTGGGTATAGATCTGGAAGAATTCGCCCTCGCCTTCGCGGTCGTACAGAATCTGGTTGTCGCGAAGCGCCGCCATTGTCGCCGCGTCGAGATCGTATTTGGCTTCGATATCGTCATAATAATTGTCCGGAATTTTCAGGAAGTCCGCACCCCGCGCCCGCATATCCGCAATCGTTGCGAAAATATCGGTGCACGAAAATGCAATGTGCTGGACGCCGGAGCCGAAGAATTCGCTGATAAAGCGCGCGGAAAGCGTTCGCGTCGCCGACGAGCCGTTGAGGATCATCCGCAGTCCCTGATCGCCGTTGATCAGCGCCTGGGACTGCACGAGCCCCACGGGGTCGGCGATCTCCATCTGCGGCAGGCGTTGCAGATCAAGTATTCCCGTGTAGAACAACAGCCAGGACAGCATCTCGTCATAGGGCATCGACTGCGAGATGTGATCGACCGCGATGAGCCGGTCGGGCGCAGCATCGCTGCGCAGCGTTTCGAAATCGGTGTCCCAGTTCTTGCCGGCGGCTTCCAGAAAATACAGCAGGCTGCCGCCGACACCCCGAATTGCCGGAATTTCAAGTTCGCCCGGCGCGACCGGCTGATAGAACGTGTGCGCCTTGAGCGCTTCCGCCCGCGTCATAGTCCTCCCGGCATCATCGACGCCGATCGCGATGGCGCAGACGCCTGGGCCATGCGCGATATAGTGCGAATGGGCAAAGCCGTCCGGTTCGCAATTGATCACGAGTTCAATATTGCCCTGCGACCAGCGCTCCACGTTCTTGCTGCGATGGCAACCAGTTTTGCGAAAGCCAAGCTGGCCGAACAGCGCGGAGAGCTCACTGGTCTTGGTTTCATCGAGGGCGAATTCGACGAAGCCGACGCCGCGACTCTGCACCCTTGGCGGCAGCCGTACCACTGACCCACCGGTCGCGCTCTGCGCCAGCTGATCCTCCAACAGAATGAGCGAACGCAGCCCGTCGGTCGCGGTGCGTACCGCAGAGCCGGAGCGGAACTGATCGTTGAATATTTCCAGCGACAACGGGCCGGAATAGCCGGTCGCGGCGACGGCCTCCATGAAGGCCCCCACCGGCAGATCGCCCTGGCCTGGGAAGCAACGGAAATGCCGGCTCCATGACAGCACGTCGAGGCCGAGCTTCGGCGCATCCGCAAGCTGCACCAGAAAAACCTTATCCGCCGGGATCGACTGGATCGCGGCGACCGGAAACGCCGGCGCCAGTGCGTGGAAACTATCGAGAATGAGCCCGATCGATTTGTGATCGGCGCGACGCACGATCTCCCAGGCGTCGCGATAGTCGTTGACGTGACGCCCCCACGCCAGAGCCTCGAAGCCCACGCGCAGTCCCCGCTGGGCCGCCAATTCACCAAGCGCACGGAAATCCGCAGCCGCCCGATCGATTCCCCCCAACGAGGCGGGCGAGACATTGCTGCAGATCAGCAGCAAATCGGTCCCAAGTTCCTGCATCAGGTCGAACTTATGCTGCGCGCGAACGAAATTGCGCGCGCGCTGCGGCTCGGGCATGCCCTCGAAATCGCGAAACGGCTGGAATGCGCAAATCGCCAGGCCGAGGTCGCGGCAGGCCCGCCCGACGTCACGAGGGCTGCCGTTGAACGACAACAGGTCATTCTCGAAGATCTCGACCGCGTCAAATCCGGCGCCGGCAATGGCGCGGAGTTTCTCGTCGAGCGAACCGCTCAGCGAGACCGTGGCGATCGAGCGTTTGGCCATGCGATTTGCTCCAAGACGTGTCGAGGCGAAATACGGGCACGGGTTCGTACCACTGCGCACACAGCTTCAACGACAGCAAGCGGGCTCAAGATAGAGCATCCACGGTCCAAGACAATTACCTAGAGGTGCAGAAAGCATAACATCAGGCTATCTTTTCGGAACCCGCAACGCAGCCTTCGGTGAGCCATTTCGACCGAGCCCGCCGGCCTGCATTTCCAAACGCAAGCAATTGATGAAATGTTCGGTGTAAAGCGACAGCGGCGCGCCGCGCTTTACCGCGATGTAAGTATCGAATTTCGTGGGTTCGACGATCCGAAGCAGTTCGACACCCGGGAAGCCGCCATGGGCGACGGTGAATTGATCGATGACGGCGATACCGAGCCCTGCCTTGACCAGCGCGCAGACCGTCGTGCCGAACCGCGCACGGATAGTTATATCGTACTTGAGTTTCTTGCGGGCAAAGATCTCGGCCATGATGCGCCCATAGGGATCGGTCGGATCAATGCCAATCAGCGGATAACGGATGATTTCCGCCGCAGAGACTTGCTTGCGGCCCGCAAGTTGATGCCCTACCGGAACGATGCAGAACAACTCGCCCGACGCAAGCGGCAGGAAGTCGAGGCCGGAGTGATCGAGCCGATAGCTCATGGCAACACATTCACCTCTGCCGAGCAGCAGAAAATCGATCGCCTCCTCGATCTTGAGGACGTTGATGTCGATTCGCAGGTCGGGGTAACGCCGCCGCACCCGTTCGATCGCGCGAGGCACCATGACTTGCGAGATGCTCGGCACCGAACCAATGCGCAACTCTGACAACGCACCGTGTCCGATTTTGGAGATGATCTCGGTGAGATCATCGACTTTTTTATAAACACCATTGATCTGTTCAAAAATATTCCGTGCTTCGGGCGTCGGAAAATAACGCCCGCCCTGGCGCTGGAAGAATCTGATGCCGAGCGATCTCTCGGTATATTTCACCAGACGGCTGATACCCGGCGCCGACACGTTAAGAAGCTTGGCTGCGCCGCCAATGGTGCCTGTCACCATGACCGCCCGGATAACCTCGACTTGGCGCAGCGTCATCATTTGTCTCAAAACCCTAGCCATTCATCACCGGTGGCGCGTCGGCACTTGGCATTTTCTCGTCGCAAAAGGAGCGATACCGCAGGTCGATTGATCTAATCCAAAAATTGCCTGCAATTGATATTGACCACAAGCCCGTATCAGCAAATGATGAGCACCATACGCATCAATCGCCCCGGAGCGATCGGGGGATTTGCTTTCATTTGCATCGATCTCGCGAGGCTGTCCGTTCAGGATTGAACCCGCGGCTTAGACTTTGCGCCGACGATTTGCACAAAACCCGATCTCGCCATGTGTGCGGCGTTAGGCACCACTTGCAAGTCTATGAGAAACATTGCGTTGGAAATCATAACTGCATCGGTGCGGCTCGGTCTGCAACGCAACTACCCCGATTCCGAGACCCGGTGAGAAGCAAGTCGTTATTTCTTTCGATCTCCACGAAAGGAATCAGCCAAGAGCCGCGAATTTACAAATTAACATGATGTTCTGTTTCTCGAATAACAGGGTAATTGTGTTACGGCTCCGATGAACTATCCTGAGCCCGCTTTCGACCAGCGTCGCATCCAGGTCGATAGTTGAATGCACATCCATCAATTTTGAACTGGGAAGACGAGACGAAACAAAAGCTCGGATAGCTGTCCGCAATTGTCAAAGAAGCCCGCCAAAGGGACTTTCAGCAAACCCAAAATTGGGAGGAACCAGTATGGCAAGCCCAACTGCTCAAAGCGAACACGATAAGAGTCAGTCGAAGAAGGCCGCCGCCAGCGGATGGATTGGATCGGCGCTCGAATATTACGACTTCTTTATTTATGCGACGGCAGCGTCGCTGGTATTCCCGCAGATATTTTTCCCCTCGGAGAATCCTACCGTCGCTATCGTCGCTTCGCTTGCGACATATGGCGTCGGCTACGTTGCACGGCCTATCGGCGCGTTCTTTCTCGGACACTGGGGCGACACCCATGGCCGGAAGACCGTGCTGATCCTCTGCATGTTCCTGATGGGCATCTCCACGATGCTGGTCGGTCTCCTGCCCACATATCAGCAGGTCGGCATGCTGGCGCCGGTGCTTCTTGTCATCTTGCGCCTCGTCCAGGGCTTCGCCGTCGCCGGCGAAATATCCGGGGCCAGTTCAATGATCCTGGAGCATGCTCCATTTGGCCGGCGTGGATTTTATGCGAGCTTTACGCTGCAAGGCGTACAGGCCGGACAGATTCTTGCGGCGGCAGTTTTCCTGCCACTGGCAGCCTACATGCCCACCGAGGCCTTCAATAGCTGGGGTTGGCGGATACCCTTCTTGCTCAGCTTCTTTGTCATCGTCGCTGGCTACATCATCCGTCGTGAAGTTGACGAGACGCCGGCCTTTGCCAAGGAGGACAAAGAGGGCAACGTTCCGAGAGCGCCCATTGTCCAGGCCGTCAAGCACAGCTGGAGGGACATGCTCCGGGTCATCTGCATGGCGCTCATGAACGTCATCCCGGTGGTCGCCACCATATTCGGCGCGGCCTATGCGGTCCAGCCGGCATACGGGATTGGCTTCGAGAAAGATGTCTACCTGTGGATTCCCGTCCTCGGCAACATGCTGGCCGTGTTCGTCATCCCGATCGTCGGCAACTTGTCCGACAAGGTCGGCCGCAAGCCGCCGATCATCGTGGGCGCCCTTAGTTCTGGATTGCTTGCGTTCGGCTATCTCTACGCGATCAGCATCATGAACGTGCCGCTGGCAATCTTCATGTCGCTGTTGATGTGGGGCGTCGTCTACCAGGGCTACAACGCCATCTTCCCGAGCTTCTACCCCGAACTGTTCCCAACGCGGACCCGGGTCTCGGCGATGGCGATATCCCAGAACATCGGGACAACGATCACGGCTTTGCTTCCTGCACTGTTTGCGGCCGTGGCACCTCCCGGCTCGGCCAACATCCCCCTTACCGTCGGGGCAATCGCCTTCGGTATCACGGTGATCGCCGCACTGGCGGCTGTGACTGCCCGGGAAACCTACAGGGTCAACATCAACGATCTTGGAAATCCCAACGCCGTTCCAATGCCGAAGGCAGACTATGAGAGGATGCGAGCTCAGGTCGCAAGTGGAGCAGCCGTCGCTCCGACGTGATCGCTGCACGACACCTAGAAAGTCGATGAAGAACCGCAAAGTCGATGCGATTGCGCGGTGCACCTCGCCCAAATGTGAAGCTGCCGCCATCGAAGCACACCGAACGAAGGCGGCAGCAGGCTCCCGATAATTTAACCAGATGCAAGAGGTTACGGCAGCATGACACCCCAAGCCGAGTTTCACCAACGCGATCGCGATCTTCATCCTCCGGCCTACACGCCCGTTTACAAGACGAGCGTACTGCGCTCGCCGCGCATCCCGCTTTGGTCTCTGCAAAACTCGCTATCGGAGGTCACCGGCCCGATCTTTTCACCTGACGAACTCGGTCCGCTCGATAACGATCTCGTCCTCAATTATGCCAAACAGGGCGAGGCGATCGGCGAGCAGACGATCGTCCACGGCTACGTACTCGACGGCAATGGCCAGCCGGTAGCCAACACGCTCGTCGAGGTATGGCAGGCCAATGCCGGCGGACGCTACCGCCACCGCAACGACACCTATATCGCTCCGATCGACCCGAATTTCGGTGGCTGCGGTCGGATGCTGACCGATGAGCGCGGCTACTACTTCTTCCGGACGATCAAGCCCGGCGCATACCCGTTTCGAAATCGCATTAACAGCTGGCGGCCGGCCCATATCCATTTTTCGGTGTTCGGAACAGGCTTTGCACAAAGATTGATAACCCAGATGTATTTCGAGGGAGATCCGCTGATCCCCCACGATTCCATCATCGCAACCATCCCCGACAAGTCGGCGGCAGATCGTCTGACAGCAAGGCTCGACCTCAATTCATCGCGCCCGCTGGAGTGCCTCGCCTACCGCTTCGATATCGTACTGCGCGGACGTCGCCAGACCTTGTTCGAAAACAAGCTGCAGGGAAGCTGACATGACATCGCCCCCTTTCATTCCTTCCTATCTGCCGGAAACGCCGTCACAAACGGCCGGCCCCTACGTGCACATCGGTCTCATACCGGAGCAAGCGGGCTTTGAAATCTTCGAGAACAATTTTGGCGGCGATATCGCCGGTCCGGATGTCGCGGGCCAACGCATCATCATCGAGGGACGAATCTTCGATGGCGCAGGTCACGTCGCAAAGGACGTCCTGATCGAGACCTGGCAAGCGAATGCGGCCGGGAGATACAATCATCCCGCGGACACGCAGAACAAGACACTCGACAATGGCTTCCGCGGCTGGGCTCGGACCGGGACGGACTTCGCCACCGGACTTTACACCATCCGCACCATCAAGCCGGGTAGCGTGGCGGGTCGTAAGGGCCGCAAGGCGATGGCGCCTCACGTCAATTTTTGGCTGGCCTCCCGCGGCATCAATATCGGCCTCGCGACGCGCATGTATTTTGGCGACGAGGAAGCGGCGAATTCCGATGATCCGGTCCTGAACATTATCGAGCAGCCGGAACGGCGCAAAACGCTGATAGCGCCACGATCGGAGCGGGACGGTGCGGTCGTCTACACGTTCGACATTTATCTGCAGGGCGATCGGGAGACGGTGTTCTTCGACGTTTGAGGACCCTTGAGATCGTTCATTAAAAACATAGAGGGAGGACGACTTGGCGACCGAAAAGGAAATCCTGGCATCCGTAAAGCCCGGCAAGCCGCCTGCCGATTGTCCGGTGATCGGAACGTGGCAGCTGTGCAGCTATGTCCGCGAACGCCTGTCGGACGGACATCGCCACAATCAATTCGGCGAAGCCCCGGTCGGCTATATCGGCTACGCTCCGGACGGCAGGATGTACGCCATCTTCACGCGCGATGATCGCGTCGTGCCGCGCGACGTGGTGCCAACCGACGAGGAAGGCGTGGAACTGCTCGGCACGATGGTCGCCTATGCCGGCACGTTTTCCTTGGGCGAGAATGTGGTGGTTCATCACATCGACACGTCGTGGAACCAGGCATGGACGGGCACCGATCAGATCCGGCACTTCGTGCTGGCGGGAGACACGCTGACGATCACGACGGCTCCCTACAAGAGCTACAAGGACGGCACCATGGGCCGATCGATCCTCGTCTGGAACAGGGTGAAATAATGCCCCGGCCTTCCGCTGCAGGAGATTTCCGATGAGTGACCTGTTTGGGATCGAAGAGGCGCATGTGCTGGTCACGGGCGGCTCAAGCGGCCTTGGGCGGTTCTTTGCAACCTTCCTCGCACAACGGGGCGCACGGGTGACTGTTGCCGCGCGCCGCGCCGAGGCCCTGGCCAAAACGGTCGATGATATCTCGGCTGCCAAGGGCCAGGCCCAAAGCGTGGTGATGGACGTCACCAACGCAGCGAGCATCGAGAGCGCGCTGGACACCGCCGAAACACGCTTCGGTCCGGTTGAGATTGTCATCAACAACGCCGGCGTGACAGCGACCCGACCGGCCCTGCAGCAGGACGAAGCAGACTGGGACAAGGTTATCGATACCAATCTGAAGGGAGTTTGGCTGGTCGCGCAGGCAGTCGGACGACGAATGGTCGCGCATGACGTGAAGGGCTCGATTGTCAATGTGGCCTCGATCCTTGGGCTGCGGGTTGCAAGTTCCGTCGCTCCATATGCCATCTCGAAGGCCGGCGTGGTGCAGATGACCAAGGCGCTGGCGCTGGAATGGGCGCGCTACGGCATTCGTGTGAACGCACTTGCGCCCGGCTACTTCGAAACCGAACTCAACGACGATTTCTTTCGGGAGGCCGCGGGACAGGCTCTCATCAAGCGGATTCCACAGCGGCGGCTTGGCGAATTGCGGGAGCTCGAAGGTCCGCTTCTGCTGCTGGCTTCGAAGGCTGGTTCCTACATGACCGGAAGCGTGATCGTCGCAGATGGCGGCCACGTGGTTTCGACTCTTTGAATGGTGGCTTCTTACGGACTTCAACGCTTCAGCGAAGCAAGGGTGATGATCCAATGAACGCAGACACGCATCCTTTCGAGGCCAATCTGGACCGGCATCCGTCCAATTACATACCGTTGTCGCCCGTCAGCTTCCTGACCCGCGCCGCGAGTGCCTTCGCCAACAAATTGGCCGTGATCGACGGCGAGCGTCGCTATACCTATGCGCAACTGCTTGATCGCTGTATCAGGCTCGCATCCGGGCTGGCACAGCTCGGGGTCAAACGGCTCGATACCGTGGCGATCATTGCATCGAACATTCCGGAGATGATCGAAGCGCATTTTGCCGTACCGATGCTTGGAGCTGTGCTCAATCCACTGAATACCCGCCTCGATGCTGCGAATATCGCTTTCTCGCTCATGCATGGAAGCGCCAAGGTTTTGATTGTCGACGCGGAATATGCGCCGTTGGTCCGGCAAGCCCTGCAACAGGTCGACCGAGAGATCGTCGTCATCGATATCCCCTCCCCCGATGGAGCGGTCGCGCCACTGGGCACGCATCCCTACGAGGCGCTCCTCGCCGCCGGCGATCCGAACTTTGACTGGCCTGGCATTACCGATGAATGGCAGTCGCTATGCCTGCTTTACACGTCGGGGACCACCGGCGATCCAAAAGGCGTCGTCTATAGCCATCGCGGCGCCTATCTGTCGGCGCTCGGCAACGGCTTCAGCTTCGGACTCACATTCGACAGCATTTACCTTTGGACGCTGCCGATGTTCCACTGTTCCGGGTGGTCTTATCCATGGGCAGTCGTTGCCGCCGGCGGCACGCAGATATGTCTTCGCAAGGTCGAGCCTGCCCAGATCTTCCGGCTGATCGCAGAACATCGGGTCACGCATCTCTGCGGCGCGCCGATCGTGTTGAATATGCTGGCTCACGCGCCCGCCGACCAACGCGTGCCGTTCCAGCACACGGTCACGGTTGCGACCGGTGGCGCGGCGCCGCCCTCTGCCGTCTTCCGGTCCATGGAAGCCCTCGGCTTTCGGGTTACGCACCTTTATGGGGCTACCGAGACCTACGGGCCTGCCACTTCCTGCGTTTTCCAGCCGGAATGGAGCGCTCTGCCAGATGATGAGCGCTTTGCCAGGATGGCGCGGCAAGGCGTTGCCTATCCGATGGTCGAGGCGGTTACGGTCGCTGATCCCAAGACAATGGTCCCGGTTCCGCGCGATGGCACGACCGTCGGCGAGATCATGGTGCGCAGCAACACCGTGATGAAGGGATACCTCAAAAACGAAGCCGCAACGGCAAAAACGCTCGTCGGAAACTGGTGCCTCTCCGGCGACCTCGCCGTTTGTCATCCTGACGGTGCGATCGAGATCAAGGATCGCTCCAAGGACATCATCATCTCAGGCGGAGAAAATATTTCGAGCCTTGAGGTCGAAGAGGTGCTTACGCAGCACCCTGCCGTGATGTTAGCGGCCGTCGTCGCCCGTCCCGACCCGAAGTGGGGCGAGACTCCTTGCGCATTCCTCGAACTCAAGCCCGGCGCGGCGCAGCCCGACGACAAGGAGGTCGTTGCCTTTTGCCAGGCACGGCTGGCGCGTTTCAAGGTCCCAAAGGTCTTTATCTACGGCGCGCTGCCGAAGACATCGACCGGAAAGATTCAAAAGTTTGTGCTCCGTGATCAGGCGGGCGCATTGTGAACAAAAGACCTGATAGCGCGAAAGAGCATCGCAAGGTGGACCGTCCACTGGCTGGACGTTCCAGGACGATGCAGTACGCCGACGTCAACGGTATCGAGATAGCCTACGATGTCCGTGGCTCGGGGCCACCGCTTGTTCTCGTCATGGGTTATCGGCTCAGTTCGCTCGCATGGCCGCTCGACTTCATCGAAGCGCTGGCGGAGCGATTTACCGTAGTTCTTTTTGACAATCGCGGGACCGGTACAAGCGACAAGCCCACGTTCGGCTATGAAATCTCAAACATGGCCAGGGACGTGGGCGGCCTTTTGGACCATTTGGAGATCGCCCGCGCCAACGTCCTTGGATATTCGATGGGAGGCGCGATCGCGCAGGAATTCGTTCGGCAATTTCCTGATCGCGTTTTAGGTCTGGTGCTTTGCGCGACGATGTGCGGCGGTCCGCGCGCAGTATACGCACCACCGCCCGTCGTCCGGGTAATGCGCGAGCTCGACGGGTTGAAGCCGGAGGAAATCGCTCGGCGGATCTGGGAAGTGACCTATTCGCCAGGATATCTCGAGAACCACCGGAAGCTGGCCGAAGATCAGATGCGACGCGAGATCGCTGCCCCAACCCCTTTGCACGCCGCCGATCTACAATTTCAGGCGTTTGCAGAATTCGATTGCTCCAAAGCGCTTCCGAACATCAAAGCCCCGACCCTTGTGCTGACCGGCGATCTCGACCGGTTGGTATCACCGCAGAACTCCAAATTCATCGCAAGTCACATTCCAGGGGCGAGCCTGATCGTTATTCCTGGCTGCGGTCATCGAATGATGTGGGAAGCCACCGATGAATGTATCGGGTTCGTCACGGAATTCCTGACCGGCGTTTCCGAAGAGCGTCGCGACAATCTGGCTTTGCCGGTTTCGCAAGACGCCCGCGACACTCTGGCAGATTTCGTCAATTTTCTCACGCCTGCAGTGGAGCTTTTCACGAACTGGCCGTGGATGCTGGCAGGAGCTGGAGTCGATACCATGACGATCGCCCGGCAATCGATCTATTTCGGAGGCAAGGCCCAGTTTGGCGATGGCAAACCAATTATCCTCGTCCCGGAACTCGGCAGCCATGTGCCATTCCTACTGCTCGCAGACTGGCTCAAGGTGCTCGGCTATCGCCCGGTGACGACAGGTCCGTCCGTGAATGCTGACGACCCATCCGTCACGGATTTGATACGCGCCACCACTCAACGAACCGGGAGAAAGGCGGTCCTGGTAGCCCCCGCTTCCGGAATGCGGCTCGCGTCTGCAATAGCCCAGGCTCACAAGGACTGGGTGTCCGACATCGTCGTACTCAATGCTTCGCACCACCCTGACGTGCCCCTCGGCGTTCGAGCCCATTTCATCTCGTCGGGCTGGTCGCTGCTTCTTGCCATAGCCACGTTGCCGCAGGTGTTGCGAAACATTCGAATTGAATTGATCGAAGCATCGCGCCCCGCTGCTGAACCGCGCTCGAAAGCTGCCGATCGTCAATTGTCCGCCGAAGGAGAACTGAAATGAGCGCGTCGGCGGGCCTCGACTTCGCATCGATCCCGGAGCGGATCCAGTCCGAGGTGCAGCGCGCGATCCAGCGCAGCATCAAGGGCGTCGAATATATCGCTTCCTCCGGGCCTGCGCTCGGCTCAACGCCAAAGGACATCTTGCATGTCCGCGGCACCATGAACCTCTATCACTACCGCCCTATCGCCGACGAAATCTACCGCGTGCCGATCCTGATCGTGATGGCGACCACCAATCGCGGCTATATCCTCGACATGGTGCCGGGCCAGAGCTTTATCGAGTACCTGCTGAAGCGCGGCTACGACGTCTACATGCTGGATTGGAGCCCGCCGAAGCCGGAAGAAAAGCGCCTGAGAATGGAGGATTATGTCCTCGACTTCATTCCGGATTGCGTCCGTCGCGTGCAGCAAGATTCCGGCGAAACCGACGTCAGCGTGATCGGCTATTGTTTCGGCGGCGTGTTGTCGCTGCTCTACGGCGCGATCTTCAACGACGGACCGATGAAGAACCTGATCTGCTTCACCACACCGATCGATTTTCGCGGGATGAAGCTGTTCTCGAATTTCGCGGATAAGCGCTATTTCGACGTCGACCGGCTGGTCGACAGTGTCGGCAATCTTGCGCCGGAGATGATACTTTCGTCATTCGATATGCTGCGGCCAGCCTCACGCGTCACAAGTCAGGTGCAATTGTGGGACAACATCTGGAATGACGAATACGTCAATTCGTATCGAATGTTTGACCGCTGGGCCAACGACATCCTGCCGCTGGCCGGCGAATATTTCCGCACCATCACCAAAGACCTGATGTGGGACAACAAGCTTTACAACGACACCATGTCGGTCGGCGGCCGCGCCGCCAATCTCGCTGACATCAGGGTGCCGATCTTGCACGCGGTCGCTGAACACGACCACATCGTGCCCTATGACGCCGCCAGGCACCTGATCGCCAAGGTCGGCTCCTCCGACAAGGAAGAGGTGATGCTGAAGGGCGGCCATGTCAGCGTCGTCGCGGGCCCCAATGCCGTCAAGCGGTTGTGGCCGAAACTGGACTCCTGGCTAAGTGGAAGATCGACATGAGCGAAACACGTTCCTATCCGCGGAACGCCAGGACTGACGCCGGCGACATCAAAATTCGCTACAGATGGCGGCCTGCGGGCTTCCAGAGGCTGTGCAGCGCTGATCGATTAAACCTAATCCGGAGCCAACCATGAGCCGCATCGTTTACATACTGAACGGTCCCAACCTCAATCTCCTCGGCAAACGCCAGCCTCATATCTACGGCCACGAAACCCTTGCGGATGTCGAGGCCGATTGCCGCAAGATCGCCAGCGAACACGGCCTTGAACTTCGCTTCCACCAGTCCAATCGAGAATACGAGATCATCGACTGGATTCACGAAGCAAGAGAAGTTGCTTGCGGTATCGTAATCAATCCTGCTGCGTTCACGCATACGTCGGTCGCGATCCTCGACGCACTGAACGCTTTCGAAGCGACGGTCATCGAAATCCACATCTCGAACGTCCACAAGCGCGAGGAATTTCGCCACCACTCCTATGTCTCGCTTCGCGCCGATGGCGTGATCGCCGGGTTTGGAACCCAAGGCTATACGCTGGCGCTGCGCCGGCTTGCGCATTTGCTCGATAAGCCCGCCACACAATGAGTCCGGATCCAGAGGCGGCGCCGAAGCGGCCTCTGTCTCTTTGCACAACTGTACTGATTGATGAGGAAAACGCTAATGCCGATCAGCGGACGCACAAAGCTCATTGCCCATCTCGGTTATCCGACCGAGAGCTTCAAGGCACCCATGATCTACAACCCCTATTTCGAGAAATACGACATTGACGCCGTTGTCGTTCCGATGGGCTGCAAAGCGGAGGATTACACGGCATTTCTCAAGCTTGTGTTCAAGCTTTCGAATATCCATGGTGCGCTTGTCACGATGCCGCACAAGGTAACCACGATCCCGTTGCTGGATGAGGTCATGACCACAGCGAAGGTCGCGGGCGCGTGCAACGCAATCCGCCTTGGCCCGGGCGGCACCCTTGTCGGCGACATGTTCGACGGCGAAGGTTTTGTTCGCGGCATTCTGCGCAAAGGCCGGGTGTTGGCAGGCGCGCGCGTGCTTGTGGTCGGGAGCGGCGGCGTCGGCTCTGCGATTGTGGCGTCGCTGGCCAAGGCCGGCGTGGCCGAGCTTGCACTGTTCGATGCATATCCTGCGACAATGAACGGTTTGGCGGAACGTTTGCGCACCTATTATCCGGCGTTGAAGATTGAGGTTGGCTCCAAGGATCCGGCCGGGTTCGATGTTGTCGTCAACGCGACGCCCCTTGGCATGAAGGACGGCGACCCGTTGCCCATGGACGTTGATCGAATTGCACCCTCAACCTTCGTCGGCGAAGTCGTGATGAAACAGGAGATCACGCCATTTCTGGCAGCGGCAAGGGCGCGTGGCTGCGAAATCCAGATCGGCACCGACATGCTGTTCGAGCAGATTCCAGCCTATCTCGAGTTCTTCGGCTTTCGCACGACCACGCCGGACGAACTCCGGGCTGTCGCGCAGATCAACTACTAGAAAAGGCGCCCTCGGGGAGCGGGCATTCCATAGCCAACCGTCCGCTTTGCGCCAAAAGCGGTCGCTCGCCAGATGGCGGCTTTAACCCATTGCGCCTTGAGCTGAGAGGAGCCTAAGCAGAGAATGGGTGTGGAACGTCTCTCGTCCCTTTGCTTTCATAACCGCGACGCACGCGTCGATCTGTTGATCGGGCATGCCAACGGAGCACGTCACTAGACTACTTTGCGGTCGCGAGCCATCGCTTCTCCGCATGCCCCTCCCCGTCGCGGACGGTGACACCCGCGTTCTACATGGTGATCCGGCTCCCGTTTGGTCCCGGCTTCGCCACGATGATGTTGCCCTGGTACGGCGTGTCGGGATGGGTCCATCTCAGATCAAAAACGGTCAGAGGGCCTGCCGCTTTCGAGCGGAAGCGTAAGCGCTGCCGCTGCGACCAATTCACGCGCCATTCTGCAAAGTGTTGCGCCCCAGACTAGTCCTCGTGCATCGTTTCAACAAGTAAGATGCTATTTCAAAATGTGAAATGAAAAGCGCCGCCGGCTTCGGCAAGGCGCTTTCGAGGAAACATCCGCCCGGGAGGCACACATGAAACGCCGTATATCGCTGGCGATTGCAGCGCTGCTCGCATCACAACTGGCCGCCATGGCGGCCGACCAAATCAAGATCGGAATGCCGATGATCTTGTCGGGGCCCGGCGCACTGTTCGGGGAGCCGACGCTCAAGGGCGCGCAGATGTTTGTCGACGAGGTCAACGCCCAGGGCGGCGTTCTCGGCAAGAAGCTGCAATTGATCTCGAAGGACAGCAAGGGTAATGCGGACGAAGCCGTGCGCGTCGCCCGCGAAATGGTGCTGAAGGACGAAGTCGATTTCATCGTCGGCACCTTCACCGCGGCCGAAGGTCCGGCCGTTTCGCCGATTGCGAAGGAAAACAAGATCGTGTTCATCGCGCCGGTCTCGAAGCCGGAAGCGCTGATGTCGCCGCAGAACATTCATCCCTATATTTTCCGGACCTCTACCACGACGACGATCGAGGGCCGCTCGGCGGCGGCCCTTATCGCCAAGCTGAACGTCAAGCGCGTTGCGACGATGAGCCCGGACTATGCTTACGGCCAGGAGGTGACGGCGGCGTTCGTCGCGCATCTCAAGAAGATCAAGCCGGAGGTTGAGATCGTCGATCAGCAGTGGCCCAAGCTCGGCGAAGCTGACTACACGCCTTTCATCAACGCCCAGCTTTCGAAAAAGCCGGAAGCGGTGTTCAGCTCGCTCTGGGGCGGCCACTTCGTGACCTTCATCAAGCAGGCCAAGCCGCTCGGCTATTTTGACTCCATCAAAAGCAACTTCGTCGCAGGCGGTGAAGCCGGCTCGATCGAATCCGCCAAGGCGATCGGCGACGATTATCCGCTCGGGATCTGGGGCAATGCCTATGACATCTTCCAATGGGATGAAGGTCCGCCGAAGCACAAGGAATTCATCGATCGACTGAAGAAGTACACCAACCAGGAGCATCCCTCGTCCTGGCCCGCGATCGGATATGTCGCGATGCAGGTTCTGGTCGAGGGAATCAAGAAGGCCAACAGCACCAAGTCGGACGATGTCGCCAAGGCGCTGATGGGCATCACCGTCGACACGCCGATCGGCAAGCAAACGATCGACCCCAAGACGCAGTCGGCCAATCGCGGCCAGTTCTGGGGTAAGATGGTGAAGGATCCGCGCTATCCGTTCGCCGTGATGGAAAAGCCTGTTTATGTCGATCCCACGTCATTCGTGAACTGAGGATCGAAGGCTGGAAGGTGGTTCGCCCCGTTAGTCGCAAACAGGAAGGCTCGGCAGTCAAGACAGTCGCCAAGGTGCTCGATATTCTCGAGCACCTTGGGACCCTCGGCAGGCCGGCTACGGTATCCGAGGTCGCCATGACCACCGGCATCAACGTAAGCACGGCACATCGCTTGCTTCAGACGCTGGCGCGCCGCCATTACCTCGAGCAGAACCACGAAACCCGCGCCTATACGCTGGGGCCGCGGCTGTTCGAGCTCGGCAGCTCCTACGCCAGAAATATGGACCTCGTCAGCATCTCCCGGCCCTTCATCGAGCAGTTGCGGGACGCGACGGGCGAGACGGTACATCTTGCGATCCTCAGCGACCGCGAAGTCGTGGAGGTCTGCACCGCCGCCGGCAGCCAGACGGTCACGGTATCGCGAGGTACGGGACGGCGCGATCCGGCATCCTGCACCGCGACGGGCAAGGTCATGCTCGCCTTCCTGACCCCGGCTGAACTGGATGATTTTTTTGCGGGCGGTCTGCTGCCCGCCGCGACACCCAAAAGCATCACCGAACGGAAGAAATTTGCTGCTGAACTGGCGCGCGTGCGGATCAATGGCTTTGCGCTCGACGAGCAGGAACTGTCGGAAGACGTGTGCTGCGTCGGCGCGCCCATCCGCAACGGGCCGGACCGCGTCATTGCCGCGATCAGCGTGGCGATGCCGAAAGTGCGCTTCCGGCAAGACAAGGTGCCGGAATGGACGAGGCTGCTTGTCGAGACCGCAGGACGAATTTCCAGCGTCATCAGACTGTCGAGCGCCGGATAGAAAATGGATTTATCATTCCTGTTCGGCCAGTTTCTCGGCGGCCTCACCGCAGCGATGTTCCTGTTTCTCATCGCGTCCGGCCTGTCGCTGATCTTCGGCATCCTGCGCATTCTAAATTTTGCGCACGGCTCTTTCTATATGATCGGCGCCTATCTCGCCTGGCAACTCGTTCATGTCCTCGGCCCTGCTTCCGGCAGCTTCTGGTTCGCGGTGTTCGCTTCGGCGCTCACTGTTGCGCTGCTTGGCGCGCTGATCGAGCGCTTCCTGCTCTCGCGGCTGTACGGACGCGAAGAGCTCTATCAGCTGCTGTTCACCTACGCGGTGGTGCTGGTTCTCGCCGACGCCGCTAAAATGATATGGGGCACGCAGCAACTATCCGTCTCGCGGCCGCCGAGCCTGGCCGGTTCGATGACGCTGTTTGGAGCGGTCATCCCCCACTACAATCTGCTCATCATGCTGCTGGGTCCGGCGCTTGCCTTCACGATATGGCTTGTGTTGCACCGGACCAATATCGGGCGGATGGTGCGGGCCGCCGCGCTGGACAGGGAAATGCTCGGCGCGCTCGGCGGCAATGTCGACCGCATCTACACCACCGCCTTCGCGGCCGGATCGTTTCTCGCGGGCCTGGCCGGCGCGCTCGTGACGCCGATCAAGACGGTCGTTCCCGGCATGGATGTCGAGATCATCGTCGAAGCCTTTATCGTGATTGTGATCGGCGGCCTCGGCTCACTCTGGGGAACATTCATCGGCGCACTGATCTACGGGCAGTTCCTCTCCTTCGGCATTCTCATCTTCCCGCGCTTCTCGATCTTCGCGGTTTACGCCTTGATGGCCATCATCCTGATCATCCGCCCCTGGGGCCTGTTCGGAAAGCCGTTGTCGCGATGACGGATGGTCTCATTCGACGCGTGCCGTGGACGTTGTTCGCATTTGCCGCGGCGCTGTGCATTCCTCTGTTCGTCTCACGGTTCTATACGTCGCTCGCGACCGACATCCTTATCCTTGCGCTGTTCGCGACCAGCCTGAACCTCCTGCTCGGAACCACCGGATTAGTCTCGTTCGGCCACGCTGCGTACTTTGCGGCCGGGGCATATACCTGCGCCATCCTGACGAAGAACCACGGCGTGCCGTTTGCGGCGGGGTTCGCCGCGGCCGGCGTCGTTGCCGGGCTCATGGCGCTCGTCTTCGGATTCTTCTGCGTCCGCCTGACCAAGATCTATTTTGCGATGCTCACCCTCGCCTTCGCACAGATTGTGTGGGCGATATGCTTCAAATGGAACGACGTCACGGGTGGCGAACAGGGGCTTGCGAATGTGCCTTATCCGGATCTCGGCTGGATGTCGAAGATGCCGGGTCTCGGCAACATGCGGGTTGGCGAGCACTATTTCTATCTGACGCTGGTGCTGGTGGGCATCTGCTTTCTGATTCTACGCCGGATTTCAGAATCGCCCTTCGGGCGAATACTGACGACCATCCGGGAAAACCCCGAGCGTGCCGAGTTCATCGGCATTCATGTGCGCCGCTACGAGCTGGCGGCCTTCGTCGTGGCCGGTATCTTTGCGGGGCTGGCCGGGGCGCTGTTCGGAATCTTCAACCGCGGCGTCTTTCCGGATTTTGGATACTGGTCGAAATCGGCCGAAGTGCTGATCATGGTGATTCTCGGCGGCATGGGACAATTCTGGGGCCCGCTCGTCGGCGCGTTCACACTGACCGCGCTGAACCAGCAGATCACGTCGTACACCGAGTTCTGGCCGATGGTGCTGGGGCTGATCCTGATTGTGTTGTTGTACGCCTTCCCCGCGGGAATTCTCGGAACGCTCGTCAGCATGCTCGGCGGACGCGGGAGGCGGACCGATGCTTGAAGTCAGCGGCCTGCGCAGAACCTTCAGCGGATTCGTCGCCATCGCGGATGTAAGCTTCTCCGTCGAGAGGCGTCAGATCGCGGCCGTCATTGGCCCTAACGGAGCCGGCAAATCGACCTTGTTCAACCTGATCACGGGGCACATTCGCCCCGAGACGGGGCAAGTACGCTTCGACAGCAACGATATCACCGGTGCGGCGCCATCGGCCATATGCCGAATGGGCATGGGCCGCTCGTTCCAGCATGCAAACATATTCCCGAAGCTCACCGTGTTCGAGAACGTGCAGGCCGCGTTCATCGCCCACCGCCGCGCCGGAACGAATTTCTGGCTGAAGTCGCGCAACATATTCGAAGACGAAACCCGCATTCTTCTGCGCTCGCTTGGTCTGCTCGGTCAGGCCGATACGATCAGCGGAACGCTGTCCTACGGAAACCAGAAGCAGCTCGAACTTGGCCTTGCGCTGGCGGCCGATCCCAAGATGCTGCTGCTTGACGAGCCGACCGCGGGCATGTCGGCTTCCGAAACACGGGCCACGATCGAGCTGCTTCAGCAAATCGCACTGGAGCGTGAGCTCACGCTGCTGTTCACCGAACACGACATGGACGTCGTTTTTGCCATCGCGCAGAAGATCGCGGTTCTGCATCAGGGCCGCCTGATTGCCGCCGGAACGCCGGTGGAGGTACGCGGCAATCCCGAGGTGCGAAGGGTCTATCTCGGAGAGCAGCGGCCATGACGACGTTGCTCGAGGTCAGAGATATTCACACCTCATACGGCCACTCACGTGCGTTATTTGGTGTGTCGATCGACGTCCGCCAGGGCGAATGCGTCGGCCTGCTCGGCCGCAATGGCGTCGGCAAGACCACAACCATGCGCTCAATCATGCGGTTGACGCCGCCTTCCGCCGGCCAGGTGCTCTGGAAGGGCAAGGACATCACAGGCTGGCAGCCCTTCCGGATCGCGCGGGCCGGAATTGGATTCGTTCCGGAAGATCGTCGGGTATTTGCCGACCTCACGGTCATCGAAAATCTCGATGTCGCGGGCCGGGCGTCGCAACGCCGGGGCCCATGGAACATCGAGGCGGTGTTCGATTTCTTTCCGAAGCTACGTGAGCTCGCTGGCCGCCGCAGCGGCTTTCTTTCGGGCGGCGAGCAGCAGATGCTGACGATCGGCCGCACGCTGATGTGCAATCCCGACCTTCTCCTGCTGGACGAGCCCTCGGAAGGCCTGGCGCCGCTCGTGGTGGAATCTCTGTTGCAACAGGTCTTGAGCCTCAAGCGCCAGGGCTTGACGATCCTGCTGGCGGAACAGGCGCTGGGCTTCTGTCTCGCATTAGCCGACCGCGTTTACGTCCTGCAGAAAGGCGAGGTGCGCTTTTCCGGGCCATCCTCCGCGTTACGCGATGATCCCGGGCTTCGCGAGGAATTGCTGGCTCTTGCACCCCCCGTTGTTTGAGTTTGAACGATCACCCCACAAAGGAGGACGCCCCCATGCCGTTCGTCAACATCAGAATTCTGAAGGGCCATTCGCAGGAACGAAAAGACGAGATGTCCCGGCGCATCACCGCGGCCATCAGTGAAGTCGCGCAGCTGCCAAACGAAGCGATCTGGGTGGTGTTCGAGGATATCACCGCCGACGACTGGTATGTCGGTGCAACGCGCGTGAGCGAACTTCAGAAGGCGGCGGCGGGGAAATCGAAGACATGACCGTCGAAATTCGTCATCCGGCGTTCGCATCCGTCGTCGGCCCATCTGTTGAATTCGAGAAGCTTGGCACCGGCTTCCTGTTCACCGAAGGTCCGTTATGGAATGCCGCGGGCAAGTATCTGCTGTTCAGCGACATGCCGGGAGACCGGATCCGCCGCTGGTCAGCAGATGGCGGTGTTGTCGAGTTCCGGAATCCGAGCAACAAGTCGAACGGCCTTACATGGGATCGCCAAGGCAGGCTGCTCGCTTGCGAGCACGCGACAAGCCGCGTGACGCGCACCGAGCCGGACGGCCGCATCACGGTGCTGGCCAGCCACTATGAAGGCAAGGAGCTGAATAGTCCGAATGATATCGTGGTCAATCGGGACGGAGCGATCTACTTCACCGATCCGATCTATGGCAGGGTCGAGTTCTACGGTGTTCCGCGGCCAACCGAACTCGGCTTCCGGGGCGTCTACAGGTTAGCCCCCGAAACAGGAACATTGAAGCTGCTCGCAGACGATTTCGGGCAGCCAAACGGCCTTTGCTTCTCGCGAGACGGGAAACAGCTGTTCGTGAACGACACCGAGAAGGGGCACATCCGCATGTTCGACGTGCGGCCCGACGGCACGCTCGATCGTGGCCGCGTCTGGGCAGAAACCACCGGTGAAGGTCCAGGCGCCCCTGATGGCATGAAGATCGACAGCGAAGGCAACCTTTATTGCTGTGGACCAGGCGGCATTCACGTCTTCGATCCCTCGGGCACTTGTCTGGGTGTGATCAAGGTGCCGGAGGGGACCGCGAATTTCACTTGGGGCGATGCGGATAACCAGAGCCTCTTCATCACGGCATCAACATCGCTGTATCGCATTCGGGTACGTGTACCGGGCCGCTGACGTTGCGAACCATCGCGCATGGCGGGACGACGTCGAGATCGACGCGCGCCGCGTCAACGCGTTCGACCGGTACTCCTATCGTTGCTGACCGCCAGCGCCCTCAGTTATTTCAACGGCTTGATCGAGGCAGGCAAAATCCGGCATCCGGTCCTGTTACGGGGCTAGGGAAGCGCGCGGGCTTCATCATCATGAACGTTGCCGACCTTGAAGAAGCCAAGCGGCTAGTTACTGAGGACCCTTTCGCAATCGAAGACTTGATCGACGAACTGACGATCTTGCAACGGGACCCGATGTTTGGCGCGTTTTCGGGTGAATCCAGCCACAAGTCAAACTAGGCCGCTGCCGTTTTCAAGTCCGCTAATGGGATGGTCCGGCCGTGCTCCCGCTCCACCAGCGATAAGCTGGCCAGGGGCGTCAAGACAAGGAGCACGCCATGTCCCAGACACAGAACGCTGCAATTGCCGTGGTTGGTATCGATATCGGCAAGAACTCTTTCCACATCGTGGGCCACGATGAGCGTGGCGCGATTGTGTTGCGTCAGAAATGGTCGCGTGGCCAGGTCGAGGCCCGCTTTGCCAACATGCCGCCGTGCCTGGTCGGCATGGAAGCCTGCGTCGGTGCGCATCATCTTAGCCGCAAGCTAAATAGCCTTGGACACAATGCCCGGCTGATGCCGGCGAAGTACGTTCGTCCCTATTCCAGAGGGCAGAAGAATGACTTCCGCGATGCCGAGGCCATCGCCGAGGCGGTGCAGCGACCGACGATGAAGTTCGTGGCGACCAAGACCGCGGAGCAACTGGATCTGCAGGCGCTGCACCGCGTACGGGAGCGCCTGGTCAGCCAGCGCACCGGCATTATCAATCAAATTCGCGCCTTCCTGCTGGAGCGCGGCATTGCGGTGCGGCAAGGACAACGGTTCCTGCGCGCCGAGTTGCCGCGCATCCTGGCCATGCCACCAGATGTCCTGTCGCCTCGCATGGTGCGCATCATCGAAGACCTGGCGGGCGACTGGCGCCGGCTCGATGAGCGAGTCGAGAGTTTGTCGAACGAGATCGAAACCATCGCGCGCCAGGATGCCGGTTGCGAACGGTTGATGAGCGTGCCCGGTATTGGGCCGATCATCTCCAGCGCGATGGTGGCCGCAATCGGCGCAGGCGATGTGTTCACCAAGGGCCGCGATTTTGCCGCCTGGCTCGGGCTCGTTCCCAAACAGATCTCGACCGGCGACCGCACCATTCTCGGCAAGCTATCCAGGCGTGGCAATCGCTACCTGCGGGTTCTGTTCGTGCAGGCGGCGTGGGTCGTGCTGATCAAGCCGAAGATCTGGGAGCGCCATGGGCTCAAGCCCTGGATCGAGGCGGCCAGGAAGCGGCTGCATCACAACGTGCTGGCGATCGCACTCGCCAATAAGCTCGCCCGCATCGCCTGGAGCGTCCTAGCCCGTGGCCGGGCATTCGAGGCGCGGAAGATCGATCAGGCAGCGAACCAATCCGCTTGATTCCTATTCTACGCCAACGGCAACAGAGGCCGAAAAATGAGGAGTCCGCGATGACGTAGCCAGATTGATACGCTTTACCTGCCGAGGTCTGCGAGAGGATGAGAAGAGATGGAGGATCGGTCTTCCCGGCGCATGCGAACACTGGTGACCCAAATGGCCCGTTGAGGCCTGTCCGCTAATGAGAACGCACGCGCGCTGATATCCATGATGGTCTGGAGCAGACCAACTCCAATCAGAGACCGCATACATTGATGCAAGACCGCTCACGCCAGCTCGACGAAAACCTCTTGCAACGCACGGCCGGACCATACATGTGGGTCAATCGGGTCGTTTTGCCCTCCGTCGATGACTTCCGTTCTCCCCCTTTAAGCAGACGTCGTCAGGGCCAGTGAGCACGTCTCAAAAGTGCCATGAAGAGACTTATGCGCTGCAGCATTCGCCTTCAGTTTAGGCCCATCAGATCGCTGCCAACGCACTAGTTATCTGAGCGCTTAGCTTCCCCGACGAGGGGCGGTCGCCAATAAGTCCTGTACGCGCTGCTTCCAGAATTTTGAAGAACACAGTGGCGTGCCCAAAAGTATCACAGCTGGGTGTTTCAACAGATTCACAAGGGCTGCATGCCATGGGTGTCCGTTCGACGGCTTCCGCGGGATCGCCGAATGATCGTGGGGCACCTGGCACAACCTTCTGAGTGGCTCGTAGCGTTCCGGCCGATTGCCCTTTTCGAATGCATGCCCACGTCCTGGTGTGGTCAATCCAGTATTGGCCGTCGGTGCGGTATTGTGGGATGAATTGCCCCACTGACCGCCGAGTGCCCAGCACACTGATTTTGAGGCTCTGACTAAGCTGGGCGGCACAGCCAGAACCCGTTATAGATGGAACGTGCCAGAAAAACCGGAGCGAGCGCCATGAAAGCACTATTGTCAATTCCGATAGCCGCAGCTCTTACATGCGGCACGTTGACCGCGGGAGCGGCAGAGCCGCTCAAACAGCAGCTTGTAGGCACTTGGAGCGTCATTTCATTTGTAAACGAGAATGCAAGGACCGGGAAAACAACCAAAGTATTTGGTTCCAATCCGAAAGGATATTTTATGTTCGATGCAGCAAATCACTTCTCAATCAATCTCATGCGTCCGGGACGACCAAAATTCGCCCGCCGCGACTTTCCGCTTCCCGGGGAAAGCAGAGCCGCTCTGGAGGGGATAATCGTGATGTTTGGCGACTACAAAGTAAATGAATCTGAACATTCAATATCCTTACAGATTATCGGCGGCAGCTTTCCCGCGTGGGACAATACGAATCAGAAGCGTTTCATCGCGATCAACGGCGATGAGCTCACGTATAAGAATCCTACACCGGCAACCGGTGGGGGTACTGCTGTGGTGACTCTGAAACGCGCGACAAGCGCAAGCGAGTGATCTTTTGGTCGATCCGTCGCCACGGGGCACATCGTTTCTGCTCACCCGATGAACAGCATGACAGCGAAAGACAATTCGTGGGCGGCCGCCGCCGAAGCGAAATTGAATGCCACCTATGCCCGTCACATTCAGAGGACAGGCGATCAGCCACGGGCACTGGTTTCAGAACTCTGCCCCCGACCGGCAAGCCACCAACCGATCGATATTCGAAGGAGCTTAGGCGATTGCGCTTTCGATGCCCATCGCTTTAAGTGGACGGTCTGTGAAGTGCTTCACAGACATTGTGGCTTAGAAAAGCTCCTAGAAGGCTCTCGCTTGGCAAGCGAAGGCATAAGTCCGATTCGGTCATTCGAAGCTCCGGGGTGAGCGTGCGTCCTGACACTAATGGAGCGCTTTTTGATGCGCTCTTGGGGCGACCATCTGATCTTAGCGCGTGGCCAGCCCTCTGTACGCCGTAATAACACGTTTGAGGTCGTCGTATTCCTCGCAGGGGATCAGGCAGAGATTTTCCAGCGCCGTCAGCATTTGCTGCGCGTTGGCGGGCTCGCCCAACACCAGATAGGCCTCACCGAGATGCTCATGCGCGCTGCGGTGGCGAGAATTCAACATCAGCGCCTTCTGATAATGACCAATGGCCGGACCCATCTGACGCAGCCGCCGATAGGCATAGCCGATATAGTTCTGAATATCGGCATTGGTCGGGTCGCGCAGTGCGGCGAGCTTGAACGCCGCGATTGCACCATTCCAGTTCGCTGCGCGCAGTGCCTTCTTTCCGTCCTTGAAATCGGGATCAAGTTGCGCCCAGTCGGCATCCGGCGCAACTGACGCCATGGTAGCGCAGATCGGCCAGGCTTCGGCCGTGGCGGCTGTCTCAGCCGGCGTTACGACCGCGCCTAGTGGCGGCGCAGTCGCGGTACTCCGGCTCGGCGAGCTGATGGTATAGGCGGCCACGCCGCTCACCAGGACGCCGAGCACTATTGCCAATGCGACTGCGCGGATCATCGCTGTCTTCTCGGTCTGATGGCTGCCGGGCGCTGGGCCAGGCAGCCAAGAAGTCATTTTCGTGCAGCCCCTACCGTGTCGTCCTGGCGCGCATATTCCCGAGCCACGCGGATTTCCTGCCGCTCCGTATCGGCATTGCTGGCCAGGTTCACCAGCTTGCCAAAGTACTCGGAGGCCTTCTGGCGGTCACCTGCGCTGTCGGCCGCGCGGGCGGCTCCCCAGAACGCACGGAAACGGTTGGGCGTCTGCTTGAGTGCGTTCTCGAACTCGTTCAGGGCAGCAGCGGGCTGCCCTGTCTCAAGGAGTAGTTCGGCCAGCAATTCACGGAACGGATAAAGACGATTCTCCATCGCCACATGCTTGAGGCTGCCATCTTCGCCGTCGGCAGCTGCTCGCATGAACCGCAGCGCCTGATCGGTCGCGCCTTCCTTCAGTGCGATCCAGGCCGAAACGGCAAGCATCTGCTCCTCGGTCCGGTCCGCCCAGTAGGACTGATCGGCGCGCTGCAGTGTCGTTCGCAACACCTTCATTTCTTCGATCTCTGCTTTGGCGCCTGCAAGATTACCGGTGCGGGCCATGCCCAGTCCTCGTGTGAAGCGGATCAACGAATCCGCCATCGGATACTGGGTGGCCGTCATCGGCAGTTCGCCAGCGCCGGCCCAATCCGCCCGTTCCAAGACGTAACGCGCCGGCATTGCGGCCTTGGCAGTGAAATGAACGAAGTTGATCGGACGATCGCCGCGCTCAGCGGTCGCAAGTGACCTCTTGATCATCGCCTCGGCTTTGGCATCCTGCGCGAGCTGCAGATGTGCGTAGACCGTAAAATCCGACGCGTGATAGTAGTCGGGCTGGATCTCAAGCGACGACGCGTTGGAGGCAATGGATTCCTCCCAAAGCCCGACCATGGAGTATATGTGCGAAGGCATGTGCCGCGCGTGCGGCACGGCCGGCGCAATGCCGGCATACCGCCGTGCGTTGCCTGCACTGCTCCCAACTGTTTGTTGATGGTGCCTGCGGAGACCTTGGGCACTTCAGGATGCTTTCGGCCCCACGCGGTCAGCTCGGGCAACGGCGCCTTCCTCAGCGCAGCTACGCGACGTTGGGGTACCTCCTGCAGCGCCTCGCGATACATCCGGGCGTGGGACTTCCTGAGAGACACCACAGGCAAGTCGCTATGCAAATCAATGAACATCTCGATGGCACGCTTATACTCGTGCACAGTGCCTTCGGGGCGCGAGCGTTCCTTTTTCCAGCCTTCGAAAGCTGCACGAAGCGTCCCACCTACGTCAGGGTCACTTAAGAGGACCGTTGAGAACTTGGGCGTCTCGACAGGCTCACCCGCGTTGCGCTGTTCAATTGCCTGTAGCGAGCGGACGTAGGCGCGAAGGATAGCAATGCCCAGCTGCGGATAGGACAAACTACCGGGCATGAGCTTGATGCCAAACGCTTCGAGTGCTTCGGCTGTATGATCCTCGACTGAAGAGACATCGCCCAGCGCCAGCGCCTCACGCATCGTGCTTAGGCTGTCCGCGAGTTGCTCACGATTGTCGCTTAGTTGCTCTACGGATAGGCCATGCGCTGGGAGGGTCTCGTAGGGGAAAGCCCACGGCTCCAGCACTTCACCCCGGAATTGCCCGCGCACCTGTGCCTCAAGCCGCTTCAATTCTTCGCGCCCGCCAACTCTAAAGCGTTCATCCCAAGCAAGCTGTTTAGCGAACACGTATTCCGCCATGCGCGAAATCTCTGTTGTGCTTAGGCTCTCCCGCTGCGAGGCCGCTACGGTCGCAGGCTCCGCCAATGCAGTGGCGGCACTTAAAGTTCTATCGAACCCGGCAAGCACGGGCTTTGCGCGGACGTTTGCTGTCTTGAGGTCCTTGGTGCCTAGGGACTTCTTAAGGAAGCTCTGGCGTTTCTTGCCCTGATCGAGCACGCGCGCAACAGCCGTCTGTAGCCGTTCAGGGACCTTCACACGGGCGTACCAAGTCCCGTGCCTATCCTTCATCAAACCCATGAGCGCCCGCGCCAAATGACCCACCGCGTGATACCACCACAACAGCAGCCAAGGCCTGATTTCACGGATGTTCTTGAGTTATCAACGCTTCTTAGTGCGCTGGCGCTCCCTAGGGCCGCCATGTGAAAATCCGTCGGTTGGATTTTCAATGACTTACATGAATCGGTCACCGGTGATGCAGGACGTACTGTAAGACGATTTCAGTTTTTTATTTTCGATGCAGGCCAGCGCGTTACGAACCGCAAGCCTGCGCTCACCAACGCAGATGCAAAGGCGTTGTGCAGCGGTCGAAAAATCGGTCGCTGCTTTTCGTTGCCGCGCCGTGTGGATGCCTTCAACATCTTCCCGTCAGAGTCCCATTGAGGATTACGCCAATGCACACAATTCCGAAGATGAAGAAGTTTCCCGTGTCGGTCCCGCCTGACCTTCATCGCCGGTTCAAGATCAAGTGCGCCATCGAGGGCGTCATGATGTCGGACGTCGTTCGCAGGTTGCTTGAACGCGAGTGTGAGGCTATCGGCGAGACGACTTCTGCCCGCTCCGCGCATCCCAAGTCCGACCAGGTGGCGATCGCCGGATAGTCAACAACCGCCGGCGGGGTACACCAGCGGCTGAGGACCACGTAAAAATAAGGGAAACGGTCTCGCAACCCAACTCTTAGCAAAAACGTCCCTTGGTTGCAAAGTGCCAGGCCTGGCGGATCTCGATCAAAGAGACCCGCAGCATGCTTTCGGACGAAACCTACGCCTTCCTCATCGACCTGGCCCACTGGCGGGCACGGCAGCCGCACGAGGTCATCGCGGCCTTCTGCCCGTCCTCTCTGAGCGCCAGCACGGGCGCCTGTTCCCGCCGCAGGGCCGGCGCCCTGGCGCGCGGAGCACGTTCGCGCTCACGCCGTTGCTGTTCAGTGCGCGGCAAGTCGTCCGACCCGGACGGGCCGCCTAGACCCAACCGTCATCTTAAGAACTCATCCGGAGGGCGTCGTGAGACGTTCTCCGATCGACACTCGCGTCTCGATCGCGTCACCGTCGTTGCCGTGACCATCATGCAGATCCTCGCCGACAGGCGCCTGAACCCGCGAGATGCGTCTTCGAGTGGCGCAATATTTGAGAGGCGAATTTGACGACCTGGCGGCGCAGGTTGCATCCGAGCGCGAGGTTTACGACGATGTATGATCCTTTGCCTCGTCGCGTTTCCCGCAGCGTCGCACCGCGCTGACGTTCGATCTGGTGCACAGGAACCGGATCGTCACCGTCACCGCCGGCTATTTCTCAACCGGCGAGATCGGCGAGGTCTTCCTCGCCACAGGCAAAGGCGGTAGCGACCTTGCCAGCCTGGTGCGCGATGCGGCGATCACCCTGTCGTTGGCCCTGCAGCACGGCGTCAAAATCGAGACGCTGCAGCATGCGGTGCTGCGCGATTCACGCGGCGACCCGTTGTCGCTGGTCGGCGCTGTCATCGACGAACTCGCCCGGGTGCGATCATGACCTGGCAAACCCCGCGCGAGCTGCCGGATCTGCGCCACGTCGGCATCGTCGCAATTGACACTGAAACCAACGACCCAGGGCTGCGGGCCGATCGCGGCTCATCGTGGCCGTGGCGCGATGGCTATCTCTGCGGCATCTCGCTAGCCTGGCGTGAGGAAGGCAACATTCGTGCGATCTACGTTCCGCTGCGCCATCCCGACACCGACAATTTCGATCCCGCGAGGGTCTACCGCTGGCTCGGCAACCTGATCGCATCCGGTGTCCGCTTCGTCACGATGAACGGAATTTATGATTGGGCCTGGCTGAACGTCGATGGTGGCGTTGCGATGCCGGCGGCCAATCAACTCGAAGAGGTCGGCGCGGCCGCGGCCATCGTCGACGAGAATCAATTCTCCTACAGCCTCAACGCGCTCTGCGCGCGCTACGGTCTGCCCGGCAAGGATGAGATCCTGCTGCGCGAAG
>CAWBRL010000014.1:0-185226 GCA_963791165.1 uncultured Alphaproteobacteria bacterium
TAATTATTGAGTATCTGTCGGTGTGCGAACTTCGTTAAGAGACTAGCGGGTTGCGACGCTACTCTCGTCGCTTTGGGGATATTGAACCGCATGTGCGGCATTGTCGGCATTCTCGGACGCGCTCCGGTCGCGGAGCAGCTGGTCGATTCACTCAAACGGCTTGAATATCGCGGCTATGATTCCGCCGGCGTCGCCACGCTGGAAGGCGATCACCTCGCGCGCCGCCGCGCCGAGGGCAAACTGAAAAATCTGGAAAAGCGGCTGGATGCCGAACCGCTCCAGGGCCATATCGGGATCGGGCACACCCGCTGGGCCACCCACGGCAAGCCGACCGAGAACAACGCGCATCCGCACGCCACCGATCGCGTCGCCGTCGTCCATAACGGCATCATCGAAAATTTCCGCGAGTTGCGCGAACGGCTCGAGAAGCAGGGGACGGTCTTCAAGACCGAAACCGATACCGAGATCGTGCTGCATCTCGTCGATCACCTGCTCAAGCAGGGCATCAAGCCGGTCGAGGCGGTGAGGGCGGCGTTGTCGGAGCTGCGCGGCGCGTTCGCGCTCGGGTTCATCTTCACAGGCGAAGACGATCTGATGATCGGCGCCCGCAACGGCCCGCCGCTGGCCATCGGCCACGGCGACGGCGAAATGTATCTGGGATCCGATGCGATCGCGCTCGGGCCGTTTACCGATACGATCAGCTACCTCGAAGACGGCGATTGGGTGGTGCTGACGCGCAAGGGCGCGACCATCTACGACAAGAACAACGCGATCGTTCAGCGCGACGCCATCAAGCACACGGCCTCGACCTCGCTGGTCGACAAGGCGAACTACCGCCACTTCATGGCCAAGGAAATCCACGAGCAGCCGGAAGTGGTCGGCCACACCCTGGCGCGCTACGTCGACATGGCGAGCGAGCAGGTGAAACTGCCGGTGACGCTGCCGTTCGACTTCAGGGATATCCAGCGCATCTCGATCACGGCCTGCGGCACCGCGAGCTACGCCGGCTATGTCGCCAAATACTGGTTCGAGCGGCTGGCGCGCGTGCCGGTCGAAGTCGATGTCGCCTCGGAATTCCGTTACCGCGAGGCGCCGCTGCGCAAGGGCGATCTCGCGATCTTCATTTCGCAGTCCGGCGAGACCGCCGATACGCTGGCAGCACTGCGCTACGCCAAGGCGGAGGGCGTGCATACGTTGTCGGTGGTCAACGTGCCGACGTCGACGATCGCGCGCGAAAGCGAGACCGTGCTGCAGACGCTGGCCGGTCCCGAAATCGGCGTCGCCTCGACCAAGGCCTTCACCTGCCAGCTGATGGTGCTGGCCGCGCTGGCGGTCGCCGCCGGCAAGGCGCGGGGCGAATTGTCCGATGCCGACGAAGCCAAGCTGGTCCATGGCCTGGTCGAAATTCCGCGCCTGATGGCGGAGGCGCTGACGTCGGAGCCGCAGATCGAGAAGCTCGCGCGCGACCTCTCCAAGTCAAAGGACGTGCTCTATCTCGGCCGCGGCACCAGCTATCCGCTGGCGCTGGAGGGCGCGCTGAAGCTGAAGGAAATTTCCTACATTCACGCCGAAGGCTATGCCGCCGGCGAACTCAAGCACGGGCCGATCGCGCTGATCGACGAGAACATGCCGGTCGTGGTGATCGCGCCGTTCGACCGGGTGTTCGAGAAGACCGTCTCCAACATGCAGGAAGTCGCCGCCCGCGGCGGCAAGATCATCCTGATGACCGACGCCAAGGGGGCGGCGGAAGCGACCATCGAATCGCTTGTTACCATCGTGCTGCCGGACATGGCGGCGACGTTTACCCCGATGGTCTACGCCGTCCCGGTGCAGCTGCTGGCCTATCATACCGCCGTGGTGATGGGCACCGACGTCGATCAGCCGCGAAATCTCGCCAAATCGGTTACGGTCGAATAGGCGTTAGCCTATTGGCTGTCACCTTGGCCCTTCAAAAACCTGCTAGGATGGCTTAGCTGGCATAGGCGCGATCAGCAAAAACTGGACCGTCCGGTTTTGCGTCCGATCGCGCCAAAAATGTCGAGTCCGGCTGCCCTGACCTGGAACCACAATGAACCGCGAAGACCTGCCCCCGACCGCGCCTCCGGATGAACCGTTGCTGGCCGAGCCCCATACCGGGCTAATGGGCCGTTTCCGGAACTATTTTCTGACCGGGCTGATTGTCGCAGGGCCGGTCGCGATCACCCTGTACCTGACCTGGTGGTTCGTGAACTGGGTCGACAGCATCGTCCGGCCGTTCGTGCCCACCGCCTACCGGCCGGAAACCTATCTGCCGTTCGGGCTGCCCGGCTCGGGGCTGATCGTCGCCGTGATCGCGCTGACGCTGCTGGGTTTCCTCGCCGCCAACCTGATCGGCCGGACGCTGGTCGACCTCGGCGAAAGGCTGCTCGGCCGGATGCCTGTTGTGCGCGCGATCTATCGCGGCCTCAAGCAGGTGTTCGAGACGCTGTTCTCGGGCAAGGGCTCGAGCTTCCGCCGCGTCGGCCTGGTCGAATTTCCCTCGCCCGGGATGTGGTCGATCGTCCTGATCTCGCAGTCGCCGAGCGTGGACATCGCGGCCAAATTGCCGGGCCAGGAGGAGCACATCTCGGTGTTCCTGCCCTGCGCGCCGAACCCGACCACGGGCTTCTTTTTCTACGTGCCCCGCAGCAAGATCATCGAAGTCGACATGACCACCGAGGACGCCGCGACCCTGATCATGTCCGCCGGCGTGGTGCAGCCCGGCACCGACCCGCAGAAACGCAACGCCGCGCTGGCCGGCATGGCGAATGCCGCACGGGTGGCGAATTCGACCGCCGCGCTGCAGCCGGTGAAGGTGAAGGCGGAGTGACGTTAGAAGATTCACCCCGCCCCAATCAGCGGCACCGCCTCATCCCGCTCATACAGATACAGCAAACACCGCAGCGCCTCGCCGCGCTCGCCCTTCAGCTTCGGATTGTCTTTCATGATCCGCAGCGCCTCGTCGCGCGCCTGCGTGATCAGCTGGCCGTGGACTTCGGAACGCGCGATGCGGTAGCCGGGCAGGCCGCTCTGGCGGATGCCGAGCACGTCGCCTTCGCCGCGCAGCTTCAGGTCCTCCTCGGCAATCCGAAAGCCGTCGGTGGTCTCCCGGATCACCTTCAGCCGCGCCGCCGACATCTCGCCGAGCGGCTCCTTGTAGAGCAGCAGGCAGGTCGAGGCCTCCGAGCCGCGGCCGATCCGGCCGCGCAACTGGTGCAACTGCGCGAGCCCGAAGCGCTCGGCATTCTCGATCACCATGATGGTCGCGGCGGGAACGTCGACGCCGACCTCGACCACGGTGGTGGCCACCAGAAGCCCGATCTCGTGCGCTGCGAACTGCGCCATCACGCGGTCTTTCTCCGTGCCCTTCATCTGGCCGTGCACCAGCCCGACGCGGTCGCCGAAGCGCTGTTGCAGGCTGCTCGAAGCGCTCGGTGGCGTTGGTAAGATGCTCGATGCCCTCGGCTTCGGATTCCTCGACCAGCGGACAGATCCAGTAGACCAGCTTGCCCGCCTTCAGCGCGCGACCGACCGCGTCCACCACCTCGTCGAGACGGCTGTTCGGCACCGTGCGGGTATCGATCGGTTGCCGGCCGGCGGGCTTCTCGCGCAATTCGGAGACGTCCATGTCGCCGAAATATGTCAGCACCAGCGTGCGCGGGATCGGCGTTGCGCTCAGCACCAGCACATCGACGGCTTCGCCCTTGTTGGTCAGCGCGAGGCGCTCGCGGACGCCGAAACGGTGCTGTTCGTCGACCACGGCCAGCGCCAGCGCCTTGAAGATGACGTCGTCCTGGATCAGCGCGTGGGTGCCGACCAGGAAGATCGATCTCGCCGGCTTCCAGCCGCGCCAGGATCTCGCGCCGCTCCTTGCCCTTTTCGCGGCCGGTCAGGATCGCCACGCGAAGCCCGGCGCGTTCGGCCAGCGGGGTGATGGTCTTGATGTGCTGGCGCGCGAGGATTTCGGTCGGCGCCATCAGCGCGGCCTGCTTGCCGGCCTCGACGACGGCGGCCGCGGCCAGCAGCGCCACCACCGTCTTGCCGGATCCGACATCGCCCTGCAGCAGCCGCAGCATCCGCACCGGCTGGCGCAGATCCTCGGTAATGGCCGCAACCGCCTCGCGCTGCGACGCGGTCAGCGCATAGGGCAGCGCGTCGATGATCCTGTGGCGCAGATGGCCGTCGCCGGCGTGGCGGTCGCCGGCCGGGCGCCGCAATTGCGCGCGCACCAGCGCCAGCGCCAGTTGGCCGGCGAGCAATTCGTCGAACGCAAGCCGCGACCAGAACGGGCCATCGGGCAAAATGTCGGTGAGTTCGACCGGGACATGCACCCGGTTCAGCGCCTCGCGGATCGGCGGAAAGCTGCAGCGGCGCATGCACTTCCGGACTGATCCATTCCGGCAGGTCGGGCAGTTTCTGCAGCGCCTGCGCGATCGCCCGGCGCAGCGAACCGAGCGCAAGCCCCTCAGTCAGCGGATAGACCGGGTCGATGCCGCTGAGTTTTGCAAAGCCGGCTTCGTCGATGACGCGGTCCGGATGCACGATCTGCGGAATGCCGTCGTACATCTGCAGCGTGCCGGACACGTATCGCTTCTCGCCGACCGGCAGCAGCTTCTCGACATAGCCGGGTTTGGCGCGGAAGAACGTCAGCACCACGTCGCCGGTGTCGTCGCTGGCATAGACGAGGTAGGGCGCGCGGGAGTTGCGCGGCGGGGGCGGCCGGTGACGATCCACGGTGACTTCCAGCGTCACCATGGTTCCCTGCACGGCCTCGCGTATCTTCGGCCGCGCCCGGCGGTCGATCACGCTCGCCGGCAGATGCAGCAGCAAATCGACCAGCCGTGGGGTCTCGTCGCGGCCGAGCAGGTAGCGCAGCAGCTTGTCCTGCTTCGGCCCGACGCCGGGAAGGGTCGTGACCGGCGCAAACAGCGGATTGAGCAGGGTGGGGCGCATCGAGAGACTTAAATCCGTTTTCACCCGTCATGCCCGGCCTTGTGCCGGGCATCCACGACTTTCTTGTCCCTGTTCGAGGCCAAGACGTGGATGGCCGGGACAAGCCCGGCCATGACGGCATTTGCGCAGACGATACCTTCAACAAGGGCTGACATTGGCGATCCGTGCCGCTATATCAACCCCGCCCGGCACGTCCGGGCTTTTGGCGTTCGGATGGGATTGGCGAAAATGACGGGAACGACACGATCAAGCGGTGGCCTCGACGACCGCCGCAAGCGGCTTTTGTTCCGCTGCTGGCATCGCGGCACCCGTGAGATGGACCTCATCCTCGGGCGCTTCGCGGATGCCGAAATATCCGTTCTGCGCGACGACGAACTGGACCAACTCGAACGCCTGATCGAGCTGCCCGATCCCGATCTCTATGCCGCGCTGATCGGCGACAAGCCGCTCGATCCGGAACATGCCAGTGCGCTGTTCGACCGGATCAAGGCGTTTCGCGCCGTGGATCACGACGCATGAAGGCGCCGGTCAAATCGCCTGCCACGCTGCTCGCACCCGGCCGCGCGCTGACCTTTGCCAATGTCGCGGAGGGCGCAGAGGGATTGGTCGTCGCCGATCTGGCGCGCGCGGTCGCGGCCCGGCCGAAGCCGCCGGCAGTAAGCCTGGCGGTGGTCTGCCGCGACGGGCCGCGCATGCAGCAGCTGGCGCGGGCGCTGGAATTCTTTGCCCCCGATTTGCCGGTCATGCAGTTTCCGGCCTGGGACTGCCAGCCCTATGACCGGGTGTCGCCGCATGGCGGCGTCCTGGCGCAGCGCCTGACCACGCTGGCGCGGCTGTCGCGCCTCAAGGGCAGCGACAAGCCGCTGATCGTGCTGACGACGGTCAACGCCATCGTGCAGCGCGTGCCGGCACGCGAGGTCATCGCGGCGCAGGCGCTGTCGGTTGCGCCCGGCCATGTCGTGCCGATGGATTCGATCGTCGCCTGGCTGGAGCACAACGGCTACAACCGTTCCTCGACCGTGCGCGAACCCGGCGAGTATGCCGTGCGCGGCGGCATCCTCGACCTGTTTCCGGCCGGGCTCGACCAGCCGGTGCGGTTCGACTTCTTCGGCGACAGTCTCGAAATCGATCCGCACCTTCGATGCGGAAACCCAGCGCACGCTGCTCGACATGCGCGCACTCGACCTGGTGCCGGTCTCGGAGTTCCAGCTCGTCACCGAAACCATCCGCCGCTTTCGCATGGGCTATGTCGCGACCTTCGGCGCGCCGCAGCGCGACGACCTGCTCTATGAAGCCGTCAGCGAAGGCCGCCGCCACCCCGGCATGGAGCATTGGCTGCCGCTGTTCCAGGAGCGGATGGATACGCTGTTCGACTATCTCGACGGCGCGCCGGTTGCGATCGAGCCGCAGGGCGAGGATGCCGCCCGCGAGCGCTTCAAGCAGATCGCCGATTATTACGAAGCGAGGCGCGAGGCGCTCGAACATCCCGGTGGTGGCGCGATCTACAAGCCCTTGCCGCCGGATCGGCTCTATCTGACAGAAGCGGAGTGGACGACGCGGCTGAACGAAGCCGCCTTGGCGCGGCTGACGCCGTTCGCGGTGCCCGACGACGGCGCCGACGTGTTCGACGCTGGCGCGCGGCAGGGCCGCAACTTCACGCCCGAGCGCGCCGACACGACGGTCAACGTATTCGAGGCCGTGGTCGCCCATGTCCTGGCATTGCAGGCGCAGCGCAAGAAGGTGGTGATCGCGCTGTGGAGCGAAGGCTCCCGCGACCGCATGGGCAGCATGCTGCGGGATCACAAGCTCGCCAACCTCACCAGCGTCAATACCTGGCGCACGGTGCAGGCGACGCCGCGCAACGAGGCCATGCTGGCGGTCGTCGGCATGGAAAGCGGCTTCGAGACCACCGAATTCGCCGTCATCAGCGAACAGGACATCCTCGGCGACCGCCTGGTGCGGCCGCGCAAGGCAAGCCGCAAGCTCGACAACTTCATCTCGGAGATCACGAGCCTTTCGACCGGCGATCTCGTGGTCCATGTCGAGCACGGCATCGGGCGCTTCGTGGGCTTGCAGACGATCGAGGTGGGCGGGGCGCCGCATGACTGCCTCGAACTGCATTACGCCGCTGAAACAAAGCTGTTCCTGCCGGTCGAAAACATCGAACTGCTGTCGCGCTACGGCTCCGACCACGCCAATGTCGAACTGGATAGGCTGGGCGGCGGCGGCTGGCAGGCGCGCAAGGCCAAACTCAAGAATCGCATTCGCGAGATCGCGGGCGAACTGATCAAGATCGCAGCCGAACGCCATCTGCATGAAGCGCCGAAAATGCCGGTGCAGCCGCATGTCTATGACGAGTTCTGCGCGCGCTTCCCCTATGAGGAGACCGAGGACCAGTTGGGGGCCATCACGTCGACGCTGAAGGACCTCGAAAGCGGGCGGCCGATGGACCGGCTGATCTGCGGCGATGTCGGCTTTGGCAAGACCGAGGTGGCGCTGCGCGCAGCGTTTGCGGTCGCGCTCGACGGCAAGCAGGTCGCCGTCGTGGTGCCGACCACGCTGCTCGCGCGGCAGCACAGCAAGAACTTTGCCGAACGCTTCCGCGGCTTTCCGGTCAATGTCGCGCAGGCCTCGCGCCTGATCCCGGCCAAGGAACTGACGCAGGTCAAGAAGGGGTTGACGGACGGCAATGTCGACATCGTGGTCGGCACCCATGCGCTGCTCGGCAAGTCGATCAAGTTCAGGGATTTGGGTCTTCTGATTGTCGACGAGGAACAGCATTTTGGCGTCAGCCACAAGGAACGCCTGAAGCAATTGCGTGCCCAGGTGCACGTGCTGACGCTGAGCGCGACGCCAATCCCACGGACGCTGCAGCTCGCGCTGACTGGCGTGCGCGATCTCTCGATCATCGCCTCGCCCCCGGTCGACCGGTTGGCGGTGCGGACCTTCGTGGCGCCGCACGATCCCTTGATGATCCGCGAGGCGCTGCTGCGCGAACGCTACCGCGGCGGGCAGGCGTTCTACGTGGTGCCGCGGATCGAGGACCTCGCCAGCGTCAAGGATTTCCTCGACAAGAACGTGCCGGAGATGAAGGTCGCGGTCGCACACGGCCAGATGCCGCCGACCGCGATCGAAGACATCATGTCGGCGTTCTACGACGGCAAATACGACATCCTGCTGTCCACCACCATCATCGAGTCCGGGCTCGATATTCCCACGGCGAATACGCTGATCGTGCACCGCGCCGACATGTTCGGGCTGGCGCAGCTCTATCAGCTGCGCGGACGGGTCGGGCGCTCCAAGCTGCGCGCCTATGCGCTGTTCACGCTGCCGGCGCAGCAGAAGATCACGGCGCAGGCCGAGCGGCGGCTCAAGGTGCTGCAATCGCTGGAAACGCTGGGGGCGGGCTTTCAGTTGGCGTCGCACGACCTGGACATCCGCGGCGCGGGCAATCTCTTGGGCGAGGAGCAATCCGGCCATATCAAGGAAGTCGGCTTCGAGCTCTATCAATCGATGCTGGAGGAGGCGATCCTCAACCTCAAGGCCGGCGTGGCGGAGCCGGCGGCCGACCGCTGGTCGCCGCAGATCACCATCGGCATGCCGGTGCTGATCCCGGAGGACTACGTCAACGACCTCGCGGTGCGGCTGTCGCTCTATCGCCGGCTCGCCGATCTCGAAACCGACGAGGAGATCGACAATTTCGCCGCCGAAATGCGCGACCGCTTTGGCGTCTTGCCCGACGAAGTCCGCTATCTCTTCAAGGTCGCCGCGATCAAGGCCTATTGCCGGCGCGCCAATGTCGAGAAGGTCGATGCCGGGCCAAAGGGCGCGGTCATCACCTTCCGCGAGAACAAGTTCGCGCAGCCGGACCGGCTGGTGTTCTTCATCCGCCAGCACGGCCAGGCGGCGAAGGTGCGGCCGGACATGAAGGTGGTGTTCCTGCAGGTATGGAAGACGCCGGAAGAGCGGTTGATGGGCACCACCGAGATCCTGCGGCAACTCGCCAATCTCGCCGAGAACAAGAAGGCGGCATAGCGCTATTCACGTCATTGCGAGCGAAGCGAAGCAATCCATTCTGCCGGTACGGACGGTATGGATTGCTTCGTCGCTGCGCTCCTCGCAATGACGAGAAAACAAACAACCGCCGGCTTGCCGCCGGCGACCGTTCTAACGTGGCGAAACTCAATACTTACTTCGGATACTTGAATTCAGGCGCAGCCTTCAGCGCCTCCTTGGTCGTGTTCATCACCGCCGTCCACTTGTCGTTCTTGGTGTCGTGCTTGATGCTTACGGAAGCCGGCGATACCGCAACATAGTGTTCGCCCATGCCGAGGAAGCCGCCGACCGACAGGATCAGCGCGTCGATCTGGTTGCCCTTGAGGGCGATGTCGGTGATCTCGCCGACCAACTCGTCCTTCTGGTTATAGACGTTCAGGCCCTTCAGTTTCGAAGAGAACATTTCGTCCTTCGACACCGTCGAGAATTTCGCTTCGGCCGGCGCGGCGCCGACGGTCTTGGCTTCCTGCGCGAATGCCGGGCTTGCGAGCATCGCCAGCGAAGCGGTGATCAGTGCAATTTTCTTCATATCGTCCTCCAGTGCAGAATTGCTGATCTACAATGCAGGACGAGAATGGTTGTTCCTGTCAGATCGCACGGAACTATTACGAGGCGGCGCGTTGCGCTTCTTGCTCAAGCCGTGAGCGTAGCGACTTCACCGAATCGTTCGGCAGCAACGTTGTGACCGTGACCGTCGGTTCCGATCGTGCCTCACGTTTGCCGTGGCTGGTATGGCGCATCACGCTGGATAGTCGCCGCGCAATGGCGTGCGCCGTCTTCAGGTCGCACTCGGCAAACACCACGACAACCGAGCCGTCCTCTTGCATGGCGCCGAAATCCATCTGCCGCATCAGGCGGCTGATGATCCGTGCGCCGTCGAATTGCGCACGGGGATGTTCGGGATCGAAGGCAAAGCGCGCGACGGACAATCCGCCGCCGCGCTCCTGCGTTTGATAGATGGCGCTGGCAAAATCGCGCTCGAAAGCGTCAGGGGTAAGGAGGCCGGTTCGGGAGTCGATCAGGCCCTCGGCGTCTATTGCTTTAAGGGTCCGGCTCAAATGTGCTTCGAAGGCGTGCTGGCGGACCAGCGGCAGCGCGGTCGCCACCACGTGCGCGGGGTCGCCCGGAATCATCTCGAGGTTCGGCAGATCGTATGCAGGCAGGAGATCGGAGCCCGTCACCACGACGGGGAGATGGCGGAAACGGGCATCCTCCGCCAGCACCGTGAGGAAGGCGTCGACCACGCGCGCGCCGAAAGCCTTCGGCTACGACGATGCCATCGATGTCTCTGTGTTGAGATGCTTCGCCGCGGCTTCGATCGAGAGCGCGCCGACGACGCCGGTGCACTCGCCAAGCGAAACCGATAGCGCAGGATAGGCGCTGCCGCGGCCGACCAGCAGCACGGTGGCATCGCGGGCGGGATCGATGTGCGACAGCGCGATCGGCACTGACGGCACCAGCCGTCGCATGACGGTGGCATGCAGCGACCGGACGCGAAGTGCGGCGCGCAACCGGGCCACAAGCCGGTCGGAGCCCGCGGGGCTCTGAAAGAACGGGAGGGCGTTGTCGGGAAGCGGGATCTGCGGATCGACGGCGATCAGCGGCAGATAGGGCTGGCGCGTTGCGATCGGCGTCGCCAGCGCCGCCAGCCCGGCCTCATCGATGTCGGACGTCGCAACCAGCACGGCGGCCGGCTGCATCTGCTCGACCGCGCGTGCGGCGTCCATCGGTGCGGTCTCTACGACTGGAAACAGGTTGGCAACATCGAGCGCGGACGCAAAGGACGGCTGCCTTGCGGTCGAGACGACGAGGATCGGACCTTGCTGGGACATCTGGCTACTCGGATCGGCGCTTCTAGAGCCCGCGATCCTAGTTTGCCGGACTTAATGCGGCGTCAACGGCGCGCCGTTCCGAAGCGCTTAGGTATTGTTGCTCCGGTCGCGAAATGCTTCCACCATCAACGGGTTAAGGCCGAGTTCTGTCAGTGCGTCGCGGGCGCGCGCGTTGTCCAGGGCCCGGCCTGCGAGCCGGTGGCCGCTCAGGCGGTCGGGCAACGCCGTCAGCAGCGCGCCCTGGCCGAGCCGCCGCGCCCATTCCTGCAGGTCCTGCGCCAGGAACCGGTAGCCGCCGACGGCCATGATCCCGGAGGGCGGTGCGGTGATGTTGATCGCGCGTGTCGTGCGATCGAGCCGTGCCGCATAATCCGTATCGACGTAGTCGCGCGGCGGCGTGGCGATCAGCGAGTCGCTCGGCGGCGGAGGCGGCGCGTAGGCGGCGACCGGCACCATCGGTCCGCGCAGCCCCAACGTACCGCGCGGCGTCAGCAGGATTTCGCCTGATATCGACGATCCCGGCAATTCGCGCGGTGCGCCATGGGGGCCGGGCTTGATCAGGGCCGCCGAGCCGTCCTCGGCGGTCCGCCGGGCGCCGAACAAACCGGCTTCGCCGAACAAGTAGACATCCGTCAGTGTCGCCTGTTTGGCGGACCAACTCGCGCTGGAGCCAACCTGTTCGGGCGTCCGCCACAGGCCGATGACGTTGCGCAAGCTCGGCAGCCGTGCCGCAAGGTCGAGTTCGTCCAGCCGCAGCGTCAGCTGCGCCGGCGCAATCAGCGTGTCGCACTTCAGTTCGTTGATCTGCTGTTCCAGCACCTCCTCGTCGAACGGGTGGTGGAGCGCGAGCGTGCCGCCGGACAAGAGCCAGACCGCCAGCGAGGAGGCAAGGCCGGCAAACGACATCGGCGAGAAAGCCGACAGGACGGTCGCGCCTTGCGGCACGTCGCTTTCGAGCGATATCGCAAGGCCGCCCGCAATCAATCCGAGGTGGGCGCGCGGTACGGGACGGAAACCGTCCGCCGTCATGTCGAAGGAAATCAGTGCTGCCTTGCGGCCGTCCTCGATGACGGCGCGCGCGGTCGGGGATTCCCGGAAGATGGCGTTGTCGAGCGAGGCCATGCCCTCGGGCAGGTCGCCGCCGAAGCCGCAGACATGGCGGATCGAGAACGCTTCGGCTGCGGCGTTCATGGCGATATCGGAATAGATGACGCCATCGACCTTGCTCGACGTCACGATCGCCCGCGCCGCGGTGCGGTTGAGCGCCATGGTCAGTTCCGACTGCCGCCAGAGCAGCGGCAGCACCGCGACCACGAGGCCAGCGCGGAAGGCGGCGAGCACGGTGAGCGCGAATTCGATCGTGTTCGGCAGTTGAACCGCGATCACGGAATTCGACGGCAATCCGGATTCGACGAAGTGCGCGGCCAGCGACGAGATCATGCGGTCGGCCTGCGCGAATGTAAGCCGCTTCGGCGGCTGTCCCGTCACACGCTGCTTGTTGGGGGGATCGACCAGCGCCAGCGCATCCGGCTGCCGTGCCAGGATGCGTTTGAACAACGTATCGAGCGTTGGCGAAGCGGTGGGCTGGGTCACGGGGCTATTTCAGTTCTGTCACGAGGGTCGGATTAGTTGATCACTCACTCTACCAATTACTCTATTTCATTACTTGGGGTTGTACTTCCGGTCTATGCCACCACGTCTCCGGCAGATAACCCGTCAACGCTGTAGCTGAAGGCCGTTCTATCCGATTCCATCGCGCAATCCATTGCTCCTGCACGTTAAACACCGGGATAGCATAGAAACCCGACATCAGCACGCGATCCAGGGCCCGTACGGCGGAAACGAAGGCCGGATGTTCGCGCGCTTCCAGCAGCGCCGCGATCAGGGCGTCGATGGCTGGCTCCTTCGCCCCCATGTAATTCCGCGTGCCGGTAATGTCGGCGGCCTGGCTGCCCCAATAGAAGGATTGCTCGTTGCCGGGGGACAGCGACTGGTCCCAGCGGTTTTGCAGCATGTCGAACTCGTAGCCCAGCCGGCGCTGGTCGAACTGAACGGGATCGACCGCGCGCACGCGGGCATCGATCCCGGCGCGCTTGAGATCGCGCTGATAGGCCAGCGCGATCCGCTCCTGATCGCGCGTCGTCACCAGGATTTCGAAGGCGAGGGGCGTTTTTGTCGAACGCTGCCGCAACACGGTTCCATCGAGTTCGTAGCCGGCCGCCGACAGCAAGGTCAGCGCACTGCGCAGCGTTGCGCGGTCGCGGCCCGATCCGTCGGTAACAGGCAGCCGATATGTGCCGTCGAGAATGTTCGGCTGGATCTGTGCAGTGAACGGCTTCAGGAGTTCACGCTCGCGCGCGTCGGCGGGACGGGTATAGGCTGACAGCTCGGAGCCCGCGAAGAAGCTCGCCGTGCGCGCATAGAGCCCGAAAAAGTAATTGCGGTTGATCCACTCGAAATCGAACAGCAGCGTCAGCGCCTGCCGCACCCGGAGGTCGGCAAACACCGGACGCCGCGTGTTGAACACGAGGAATTCCGAGGGCTGTGGCATTCCGGTCTTGATAGTCTCGCGGATCAATTCGCCGGTGCGAGCGGCTGGAAAATCGTAACCGTCGTGCCAGCGCAGCGGTTCGTGCTCGACCCGAAAATCATAGAGCCCGCGCTTGAATGCTTCGAACTGGCCGTTGGACTCGCGATAGAAGTCGAGCCTGATTTCGTCGAAGTTCCACAACCCGCGGTTTACCGGCAGGTCGCGGCCCCAATAGTCAGGGTTGCGTGTCAGCGTGACGCTCGTCCCGGGTTTGACGGCCGTGACGCGGTAGGGGCCGGAACCGAGCGGTCCGGTCATCGTGGTTTCCTCGAAGGTGGCGGGATCGACGGCGTGCCGCGGTAGCACCGGCATCAGGCCGAGAATCAGCGGCAACTCCCGGTCGTTGGCGCCGCCAAAGTCGAACCGCACGCTGAGAGGGTCGATTGCCTCGGCCTTTGCGACCTTGGAATAATACTGCCGGTGATTGGGGCGGCCCCTGTCACGCAGCAGCGCCCACGAGAACAGCACGTCATCCGCCGTGACCGGTTTGCCGTCCGCGAAGCGGGCCTGGGGATTGAGATGGAACGTGACATAGCTTCGCGCGTCGTCGGTTTCGACGCTCCTGGCGAGCAGGCCGTAAAGCGTGAATGCTTCGTCATTGCCGCGCGCCATCAGGCTCTCGACCACGTAGCCTCTGATTTGCTGGACGGCGAGCCCCCGGACGATCAGCGGATTGAGGCTGTCGAAGGTTCCAAGCAGGCCCCAGGCCAGCCGTCCACCCTTCGGCGCATCCGGCTTGGCGTAGGGCATATGGGGGAAATCGGCCGGCAAGGCAGGCGCGCCGTGCATTGCGATGGCGTAGCTTTCGGCGGCCATCGCCGGACCGACCGACCCGACGGCCGACGCACCCAACGCGAGCGCAATGCAGGCCAGTGCAGGCAGCGAGACAGGCCGGCGGATACGCCCGGAGACGGGCATTGGCGGCCGCGGTTTTGATTCGGAAATACTCACCGCCAAGCATTATCACAGGCGCCGGCAATCGCTCGCGGCCGACGTCAAAGATGCCTGTCGGCATTGATCTTTTCGTCGGTGGCTGTATTGAAGGCGGGCGATTGAATGCGGTCGGAACGGCTGTCACGTATCCGCCTCAATTGCCAAGGAGACAGCCGCGCAAACGGCTAGGTTTCGGTGCCTGTAGCGGTTTCGGGTGCTCCCGTTCAGAAAGGGTTTTCCGCAATGAATTTCCGTATCTTGGCCGCTTCGTTCCGGCCGCATGGGCGGGGTTTCGCCTTGCTGGCGGCCTCGGCGCTGTCGGCAGGTTTGATCGCTTCGGGCGCCATGGCCCAGCAGCCCGCGCCGGCCCCTGGGGCTCCCAAGTCCGCGCAGGCGCCTGCGCCCGCGGCGCCGCCGAAGGCGGCTGCGCCTAAGGCCGCCCCGAAGGCTCCCGCCGGGGCACCGGCTGCGCAGGCTCCAGCGGCTGGCGCTCCCGCCGCCCAGCCTCCGGAGCAGCAGGTTCAGTTGATCTATGCCCCCTGGACCAAGTTCTGCCTGAAGGGTCAGGAAGCCGGCGCCAAGCAGGTTTGCTTTACCGGCAAGGACGGCCGCATCGAATCGGGCCAGCCGGTCATCGCCGCCGTCATCATCGAGCCCGAAGGCGAGCCGAAGAAGATCCTGCGCGTGACGCTGCCCCTCGGCATGCAACTCGTGCATGGGACCCGGCTGATCGTCGACGCCAATGCGCCGCAGCAGAGCCCCTATGTCATCTGCTTCCAGAACGGCTGCATGTCCGACTATGAAGCCACGCCTGAATTGATTGCCAACATGAAGAAGGGCCAGAATCTCGTTGTTCAGGCGATCAATTCCAACGGTGCGCCGCTGACGCTGCCGCTGCCGCTGGCCGGTGAATTCACCAAGGCCTTTGACGGTCCGCCGACCGATCCGAAGGTATTCGAGGAAAACCAGAAGAAGCTGCAGGAAGAACTGCAGAAGCGCGCCGAAGAGCAGCGGAAGAAGCTCGAGGCGGCCGGGGCCGCGGGCGCCAATCCGGCTGCGAAGTAGGCACCGCGCCGTTCGACAAACAAAAAGGCGCCCGACAGGGCGCCTTTTTCGTTGCCGGAAGAGATTGGCTAGTTCAGCGACGGATTGCGCGGGCGGTAGCCGCCGGACTTGTCCTTCACGAAGATCTCGGCCACCTGCGAATGCCGGATCGGTTCGCCGGAATCATCAGGCAGAAGATTCTGCTCGGAGACGTAGGCGACGTATTCGGAGTTGGAGTTTTCCGCGAGCAGATGATAGAACGGCTGATCCTTGTGCGGCCGAACCTCCTCGGGGATCGACAACCACCATTCCTCGGTATTGTTGAATTCCGGATCGATGTCGAAAATCACGCCACGGAATGAGAACACCCGGTGGCGGACGATCTGCCCGATCTGAAATTTGGCGGTGCGCGCTTTAATCATGTCTCGTCGAATAGACCATGATTGTGGCCGATGCTAGGGGCAATAGGTCGAATTAACCTTTGGGTGTAGTGCCGCATCCGGCGCCAGGAGCCAGAAATCATTGACGAAAAGACGTTTCAGAGATGGCTGATATCCTCAATCTCGCGCTCCCATATTTCGGCCTGATCTTCATTGGGTTCGCCTGCGGCAAGACCAGGGGACTGCCGGAATCGGGCCTCGCCTGGATGAACTTCTTCCTGCTGTATGTTTCGCTGCCGGCGTTGCTGTTCCGCATCATGTCGGAGACGCCGTTCTCCGAACTGAACAATCCGCCTTTCCTGATCGCAACCACGCTGGCAACCGTGAGCGCCTTCGTTCTTGCCATGGTGGTGGGCCGGATCGTCGGCGACTTGTCGCTGCGCAAGGCTACCATCGCGGGCCTTGCCGGCGCTTACGGCAATATCGGTTATATGGGCCCCGGACTGGCGCTGGCGGTGCTCGGCAGCAAGGCGGCGGCGCCGACCGCGCTGATCTTCTGCTGCGACAGCATCTTCCTGTTCTCGATCGTGCCGCTTCTGATTGCGCTGACCGATCGCGAACATCCGTCCGTCCTGCACGCGATCGCGATCGCTGCGCGGCAGATCGTGCTGAACCCGCTGATCATGTCGGCCGCCGCGGGTGCGCTTGTCGCAGCGCTGCACATCCAACTTCCCGTCGCGATCGATAAAACCCTTTCGTTCCTGCAGAACGCAGCGGCCCCGACGGCGCTGTTCGTGCTGGGCGTCACCGTGGCGCTGCGCCCGTTCGATCGCGTGCCCTGGGAAGTGCCCGGCGTGATCGCGATCAAGCTTCTGATCCATCCCTTGATCGTGTTCGGCCTGATGCTGCTGTTCGGGCCGTTCGCGCAGCCCTGGGCGGCGACCGCGGTCTTGATGGCAGCACTGCCGCCGGCGCTGAACGTGTTCGTCATCGCCCGCCAGAACAATACCTGGATCGAACCGGCATCGGTGGCCGTCCTGATCGGAACCTTTGCGTCCGTGGTCACGCTGACCAGCGTGATGTGGTTCATCCAGAGCGGACGGCTGGTGTTTCCGTAAAGGGGCGCGGTGCTCGAAACACAAAATCGCGAAAACAACCCCATGCAAAGTAGAAAATCACGTCGCGGCGCGATGAGCGTAGCCCGCATGAGCCAACGGGTCGCGCGAATGCGCGCCCGATGACAGGCTCCGCGATATGCGGGACCGGTCCCCGGGGTCGCTTCGCTCGCCCGGGCTACGGTGGTGTGATCAGCTCACGCGCTTCCAGGTCGGCGCCAGCCCCTCGCGCATCGCGAGCCGCCGTAGCGGGCCGAACGAGCCGAGCAAATGCATCCCGGCCGCGCGCAGCGACTGCATCGGCAGAAAATCGCTGAGTAGCGAGCGATTGGCGACATCGATCGCAATCAGCCGGCTGGCGACGTCGGCGCGGCGGGCGGACTGATAGCGCGCCAGCACCGCCGGCGATCCCGGATCTTCCCCGAGCGAGATCGCATTGCCTGCGATATCGGCGATGTCGGCGGCGTCACGCAATCCCATGTTGAGGCCCTGCGCGCCGATCGGCGGCACCACATGGGCGGACTCTCCGACCAGCGCGACACGATGGCTGGCGAATTGCGCGGGGCGCTCGATCGTCAGGGCAAACAGGTTGCGACCGGCTTCGACCTGGACGCGGCCGAGAATGGAATGCGATTGCTTTTCAGCGGCCTCCGACAATTCGTCGTCACTGAGCGACATCAGCCGCTCGGCCTCCCTGGCCGCCGAAACCCACACCACGCTGCAGCGATTGCCGGGCAGGGGAACGAACACGCAGGGCCCTTGCGGCGTATGAAATTCGGTAGAGACGTTGTTGTGCGACCGCGAATGGGCGATGTTGAAGGTCAGGGCCGACTGGTGCAGGTCGCGACGGCTGATTTCGATGCCGGCGGCCTGCCGGGAAGGCGATTGCCGGCCATCCGCACCGACCACCAGCCGCGCGGCAAGGTGCTCGCCTTTCCCGGTAGCGATGGCAACGCTCGCATCCTGCGGATCGATCGTTGCGGCTTCATCGTCAAACCGGGTCAGGTTCGAGAACTCCGCCGCACGCGCTTCGAGAGCGACCATCAGCGAACGGTTATCGATGTTGTAGCCGAACTGCTCGAGTCCGATTTCGTCGGAGCAAAACCGTACCTCGGGCGAGCGGATCAGCCGGCCGGTGTCGTCAACGAGGCGCATGGTCCGCAATGCGGCGGCCTGGTCGTGGCAGCGCGGCCAGACGTTCAGGCGTTCCAGCAGGTCGACGGAAGCCCCCAGCAGGGCCGTGGTGCGGTTGTCGGCATAGGGCGCGCGGCGGGCGAGCAGGGCGGTGTTGGCACCGCTCGCGGCGAGAGCGATGGCGGCGGTCAATCCGGCCGGCCCGCCGCCGACCACGACGGTGTCATAAATTTGCGATGCATCGTTCATATCAGGACAATTGACGTTCGGAGCGGCATTTTCAAGCCACCAACTTGCCGAAATGTTTCCCTCCATTCGCGCGGCGGAACGCCGCAAGCACGGATATGCAAATCAGGGCGATTCCTGATAGCACTGCCGAAGCAATGAGCCAGATGAGCCAGCCAGTTTCTGTCCCGCCGACGAGCCGGGCCCGGACCGCAGCATTCGCCGTGCATATCTTCACGGCGATGGGCGCCGGCATCGCGTTGCTGGCCATGCTGGAAGCCGTGCGCGAGCACTGGGCCAACATGTTCGGCTGGCTCGGCGTCGCCCTCGTCATCGACGCGATCGACGGCCCGCTGGCGCGGAAACTCGACGTCGTGCGGCTGCAGCCGAACTGGTCGGGCGAGGTACTCGATCTCGTCGTCGATTTCGTGACCTACGTATTCGTTCCGGCGTATGCGATCACGGCGAGCGGGATGTTGCTGCCGGTGGCCGCGCCGGTGCTCGGCATCGGCATCATGGTGTCGGGCGCGCTCTATTTTGCCGACCGGCGCATGAAGGTGTCGGACAATCATTTCCGCGGCTTTCCGGCGCTATGGAACGTGGCAGCGTTTTATTTGTTCCTGCTGCGCTTGCCGCCCGTGGCTTCCAGCCTCGGCATCGCCGTGCTGATCGCACTGACATTCGCGTCGTTTCACGTGGTGCACCCGATCCGGGTGGTGCGTCTGCGCTGGCTGACGCTGTGGCTGATGGCGATCGGCGCCGTGCTTGCGATATATACGCTGGTCTGCGACTTCAACGTGGGCGCTCCGATCGTCGCAGGGCTGTGCGCCATCGCGGCCTACACCATAGGAAGTGACACCGTGATCCGGCGAATAAAGTCGTTCAAGGCATGATGGAATTACTGACGAGCCCGGAAGCCTGGGTGGCGCTGCTGACATTGACGGCGCTGGAAATCGTGCTTGGCATCGACAACGTCATCTTCATTTCGGTGATCGTCTCGCGCATTCCGGAGCGGCAGGCGAAGCAGGCCCGGCAGATCGGGCTGGCGCTGGCGCTGGTATTTCGCATCATGCTGCTCAGCGTGCTGGTGTGGCTGATCGGCCTGACCGAGCCCGTGGTTACGGTGAAGAATCTCGCATTTTCGTGGCGCGATATCATCCTGATCGGCGGCGGCATGTTTCTGATCGCGAAGGCGACCCATGAAATTCATGCCGAGGTGGAAGCGCGCGACGCGGAGAACGACGATCAGCCGAAGGCCAGCGCTTTCTTCTGGGTGATCCTGCAGATCATCGTCATCGACATGGTGTTCTCGCTGGATTCGATCATCACGGCGATCGGCATGGCGGAGGATCTGGAGATCATGGTCGCCGCGGTCGTGATCGCCTGTTTCGTGATGTACGTGTCGTCGGGGCCGGTTGCCAGATTCGTCGCCGAGCATCCGACCACCAAGATGCTGGCGCTGGCGTTCCTGGTGCTGATCGGGGTGGCGCTGGTGGCGGACGGATTCAAATTCCATATCCCGCGCGGCTATATCTACTTTGCCATCGTGTTTGCGGCGGCCGTCGAACTGTTCAATGTGCTCGCCGGGCGCAACCGCCGGAAGGTCGCCAGGTAGCCGGCCTCAGTCGGGCGAGTTGACAATGCGGCGGCGATGGCCTTCGTTTCGGGTGCTTCAGGAAATACCGAGGGAGAAACTGTCATGACCAAGGCCGTGCGCGTGCACAAGGTGGGGGGTCCGGAAGCCCTGGTGTATGAGAGCGTGGACGTGCCGGCGCCGGGACCCGGCGAGGTTCGCATCCGCCAGCATGCCGTCGGCCTGAATTTCATCGATGTCTATTTCCGCACCGGCCTCTACAAGGCGCCGGGGCTGCCGTTCATCGCCGGCAACGAAGCCGCGGGCGAGGTCGTGGCCGTCGGCTCGGGCGTCACCAATTTTCACCCCGGCGATCGCGTCGCCTATTACTTCACCCTCGGCGGCTACGCCAGCGAACGGGTGATCCCGGCGGACAACCTGGTCAAGCTGCCCGATCACATCACCTACGAGCAGGGCGCCGTGCTGATGCTCAAGGGGCTGACGGTCTGGTACCTGCTGCACAAGACCTTCAAGGTCGAGCCCGGACACCGCGTCTTGATCCACGCCGCCGCCGGCGGCATCGGCCTGCTGGCCTGCCAATGGGCGAAGGCGCTCGGCGCGCACGTGATCGGCACGGTCGGCTCCAAGGCGAAAGCCGACCTCGCGCTCTCCAATGGCTGCGACCATGTCATCCTCTACAACGAGGAGGACTTCGTGGCGCGGGTCAAGCAGATCAGCCGCAACGAACTCTGCGATGTGGTTTACGACGGCGTCGGCAAGACCACATTCCCCGGCTCGCTGTCGTGCCTGCGGCCACGCGGCCTGTTCGTGAGTTTCGGCAACGCCTCCGGCCCGGTGCCGCCATTCGCGCTCGCCGAGCTCAACAATCACGGCTCGCTGTTTGCGACGCGGCCGAAGCTCAACGATTATGTCAGCACCCGCAAGGAACTGCTTGAAGGCGCTGACACGCTGTTCGCCGCCGTGATCAACGGCAAGCTCCACGTGCCGATCAACCACGCCTATGCGCTGAAGGATGCAGCCAAGGCGCATACCGAGCTTGAGGGCAGGGCGACGACGGGGGCGGCGATTTTAAGGCCCTGACGTTATACGGGGTCGCACCTCAGACTCGTCATGCCCGGGCCTAGCGGCACATCGCGGAGTATAGCACAAGACCTCGCCGGCCGACGGCTACAGCAAAGGCGAGGCTCGACAAGGTCATCGAGGACGCCGTCGGCCGACCGCTGCCGCACTGGGTCTTCCACGACCTTCGCCGAACGATGCGGACCTACGTTGCCGATCTCATAACGGAGAACGTGGCCGAGGCGATAATAGCGCACGCGCCGAAGGCCATCGTCGGCAACTACAACCTCTACAAGTTCAGAAGGAGAAACGCGAGGGCTTCGAGCTCTGGCAAGCGCGCGCCTTCGCGGCCACCTGCAGCAGGTTGGGGACAACGTGGTCGCGATGCGCGGTTAAGTCACGGCCGCAAAAAATCCCGTCCTGTTGATAAGTAAGCTCGGCACTTGCTCCCGAGCGGGTAACTTGCTCAACTGCAACTACGGCTTGCGGATAGATTTTGCTGTTGTGTTTCGCGACAGTTGATATGAATGCGCGCTCGAATGCGCGCTCCTATGGATCGCTTTGATCGCTATGAACATCTGGCGTACGAGTATCCGCAAGCCGCTTTTAGCATGACCAAGCTCGCTCAACTCAAAGGCGCGCAAACTCTTCCGCAGTTGGCTCGCGTACTGGGCGTAAAGCCAGAATCTCGATCTTACGTCCTCTATTGGACTCCGCCGGAACGAAAGTACGAGACTTTCGACATTCCCAAAAAGGGTGGTGGATGGCGTACCATTACCGCGCCCAAATCGCGGCTAAAGATGATTCAAACAAAGCTGGCTGACCTGCTTTCAGAGATACAGACCGAATTAGAGAAATCACGTACGCGCCGCCATTGTGTCCTTGCGCACGGATTTAAAGAAAAGTTCTCGATTGTGACGAATGCAGCTGCACATCGCAACAAGCGATATGTGTTTAATGCTGATATCAAGGACTTCTTTCCCTCGATCAATTTCGGCCGAGTGCTTGGGTTCTTCGCTAAAGACCGAAATTTCGAGCTTCGAACAAATGTCGCGACCATCATAGCCCAGATTGCCTGCCACAACAACGAACTACCTCAAGGAAGTCCGTGTTCGCCGGTAATCTCCAACCTTATCACCCATGTACTTGATATTCATCTTAATAGAGTCGCTCGCGCCGGTAGATGCACCTACACTCGATACGTAGACGATCTCACGTTCTCCACCAATGAAAAGGAATTTCCAATATCAATTGCTCGGCTGAACGCGGGGAGCAAAGATATTTGGGCAGCCGGCGACGCTCTCGTCAGGCACGTCTATCGCTCGGGCTTCAAGTTAAATCACGACAAGACACGTAGCTTGCCCAGTTGTGGGTGTTGTGTCGTAACGCCCCAGCGACCCCGTCGATGGCTCGCCGCGCTGCCCTTGTCGCCCTTTGGTCCCCAACTTCGAATGGCCGCCGACACGCTGTTTGCCGCCGTGATCAACGGAAAGCTCCACGTGCCGATCAACCACGCCTATGCGCTGAAGGACGCGGCCAAGGCGCATACCGAGCTCGAGGGCAGGGCGACGACGGGGGCTGCGATTTTGCGGCCGTAGTTTACACAGGATCGCACCTCAGACTTCGTCATGCCCGGGCGTGCGAAGCATCCACGTCTTTGCAACAGCGGGAAGAAAGACGAGGATGGCCGGGTTCACGCCCGGCCACGACGAGAGAGAGGGTTGCTTCTAACCTCACGCCACCCTTCGCGCCGCACCTGCCCTGACCAAAATCGCATCAAGGCAATCGATCATCAGCGATATCTCCTCGCGCGTGACGTTGAGCGCCGGCATGAATCGCAGGGCGTCGGGCTGCGGCGAATTGATGAGGACGCCTTCCGCAAAAGCTTCGGCCACGATCGCGGCGCCGATCGGCAGCTTCAAGTCCAGCGCGAGCAACAGACCCCGGCCACGCACTTCGCCGAGGCCGTGCCGCGCGGACAGTTTTTGCAGTTCGCTTTCCAGGAACAGGCCGGCATCCGCCGCCGATTTCAGGAATTGCGGCTGGCTGACGTGGTCGAGTACGGCGAGACCCGCGGCGCACATCAGCGGATTGCCGTTAAAGGTGCCGCCCTGGTCGCCGTGTTCGAAGCACGAGGCATGCTCGGTCGCGAGCAGCGCCGCCAGCGGCACGCCGCCGCCGATGCCCTTGCCGAGCGTCATGATGTCGGGTTCGATTCCGGCGTGCTCGTAATGAAACAGCTTTCCGGTCCGGCCCATGCCGGTCTGGATCTCGTCGACGATCAGGAGCAGGCCATGCGCCTTGGTCAGCGCCCGCAACTCCCCGAGGAATTGATCGGTCGCCGGCCAAACGCCGGCTTCGCCCTGGATCGGCTCCAGCATCACGGCGACGGTGTTATCCGAGATCAGCGCCTTCACTGAATCGAGGTCGTTGAGTTTGGCCTTGCGGAAGCCCGATACTTTCGGCTCGAACAGCGGCTCGAATGCCTTCTTGCCCGACGCCGACATGGTCGCGAGCGTGCGGCCGTGAAAGCCGCCTTCGAAGGTGATGATTTCGAACGCGCCGTTCTTGTATTTCGCGCCGTATTTGCGCGCGAGCTTGATGGCGCCTTCATTGGCTTCCGCGCCGGAATTGGCGAAGAAGACCTGATCGAAGCAGCTGTTCTCGACCAGCGCTTGCGCCAGCTTCAGGCTCGGACCGTTGTAGAAGGCGGGGCTCGGCGTCAGCAACAGCTTTGCCTGCGCCGCAAGTGCTTCGGCGACGACCGGCGGCGAATGGCCGAGGCAGTTGACGGCCCAGCCCTGCATGAAATCGAGATAGCGCTTGCCGGCATCATCCCACAGATAGGCACCTTCGCCGCGAACGAACACGGCCTGCGGGCGCGCGGTGATGTTCATCAGCGCGGGATACGGATGCGCAGCATTGGTCATGTCGATCTCCTCAGGGGTTTGGTGAAGGGGCAGGCCGAAACGCAAGAAGGCCGCACTTTTGAGGGTGCGGCCTTCTCGAAAACGTTGCTGAACTAGTTGATCAGCGTTGTCGTCGGACACGGCGCAACCCATCGTCGCTGGAGCGACGACGCAGGCAGGCGCGGCGGTTGGTCCGGTTCAGTTTCATGGCGCAGGGCCATACAGCCTGACGGCAGGCCGTGTCAAGCGTCGTCGTTTGGTTCAGAACCCCGCGACGCTGCCGTGCAGGTCGTACTGATCCGCGCGCTCGATCTTCGCGGTGACGATCTCGCCTACCTTGAGCGGGCGACGGCTGGACGAGATAGACCGTGCCATCGATCTGCGGCGCGTCGGCCTTGGAGCGGCCCTTTGCGACGGTCGGCCCGACCTCGTCGATGATGATCTGCTGCCGCGTGCCGACCTTGCGCTTCAGACGCCGCGCGGAGATCTTCTGCTGCCGCACCATCAGCGCGTTCCAGCGTTCCTGCTTGATCTCGTCGGGCACGGCGTTGCCAATCGCATTGGACGACGCACCCGCGACCGGCTCGTATTTGAAGCAACCAAGACGATCGATCTCGGCCTCTTCCAGCCAGTCGAGCAGATAGGCAAAATCGGAATCGGTTTCGCCGGGGAAGCCGACGATGAAGGTCGAGCGCAGCGTCAGGTCAGGGCATTCCGCGCGCCACTTCTGGATCCGCGCCAGCGTCTTTTCCTGCGCGGCGGGACGCTTCATCGCTTTGAGGACGTCCGGGCTTGCGTGCTGAAAGGGGATATCGAGATAGGGCAAAACCTTGCCCTCGGTCATCAGGCCGATGACCTCGTCGACATGCGGATAGGGGTAGACATATTGCAGCCGCACCCAGGCGCCGAGGTCGCCGAGTTCTTTGGCGAGGTCGAAAAATTTGGCGCGGACCTGGCGATCTTTCCATGGGCTGTCGGCATATTTGATATCGACGCCGTAGGCCGACGTGTCCTGCGAGATGACCAGCAATTCCTTGACGCCGGCGGCGACGAGTTTTTCCGCCTCGCGCAGGACGTCATTGGCCGGGCGCGACACCAGGTCGCCGCGCAGCTTCGGAATGATGCAGAAGCTGCAGCGGTTGTTGCAGCCCTCGGAAATCTTCAAATAAGCGTAGTGCCGCGGCGTCAGCTTGACGCCCTGCGGCGGCACCAGATCGAGGTGCGGATTGTGGACCGGCGGCAGTGCCCGGTGCACCGCCTCCAGCACGCTCTCATATTGCTGCGGGCCGGTGATCGACAGCACGCCCGGATAGGCCGCCTCGATCTGTTCGGGTTCGGCGCCCATGCAGCCGGTGACGATCACCTTGCCGTTCTCGGCCATGGCCTCGCCGATCGCGCCGAGCGACTCCTGCTTGGCGCTGTCGAGGAAGCCGCAGGTGTTGACGATGACGATGTCGGCGCCGTCGTGCTTGCGGGCGAGCTCGTAGCCTTCGGCACGCAAGCGGGTGATGATGCGCTCGGAATCCACCAGCGCCTTGGGGCACCCAAGCGAAACAAAGCTGACTTTGGGCGCGGCGGCCTGTTGCATATCTAATTTGCCTGATTGATACGCACGAGCTAGTCCCAATTGCCCATAATTACAAGGCTTTGCGGGGGCTTCTTACGTGCTATGGATGCCCGGCCGGGCTATGAGTTGATCGATGAGCGCTGAGTCCTCGCCGAAAATCGTGATTGTCGACGAAAGCCCGATCCGTGCCGCCATCCTGGAAGAGGGGCTGCGGGAAGCGGGCTTTACCGGCGTCGTGCATATCAGTGAAATGCAGAGCCTTTTGGCGCGGATCTACGCGCTGGACCCCGACGTCATCCTGATCGATCTCGAAAATCCCAGCCGTGACGTGCTGGAACAGATGTTCCAGGTCAGCCGCGCGGTGCGGCGGCCGATCGCCATGTTCGTCGACCAGAGCGATGCGGCCTCGATCCAGGCCTCCGTCGACGCCGGCGTCTCCGCCTATATCGTCGACGGCCTGAAGAAGGAACGCATCAAGCCGATCCTCGACCTCTGCATCTCCCGCTTCAACGCCTTCTCGAAGCTGCAGGACGAGCTCGATCGCACCAAATCCGCGCTCGAGGAACGCAAGGTGATCGACCGCGCCAAGGGGATCCTGATGAAGGTGAAGGGCCTCTCCGAAGACGAGGCCTATGTGCTGATGCGTTCCACGGCGATGCGCGAGAAAAAGAAGATCGGCGAGATCGCGCAGTCGATCCTGACCGCCTCGGAGCTGTTGAAATGACGACACCCTTACATATCGGCTTCATTCCGCTGGTCGACGCCGCCGCGCTGATCATCGCGGTCGACAAGGGCTTTGCGGCGGCCGAAGGGCTCGATGTCACGCTGGTGCGGGAAGTGTCGTGGTCGAATGTTCGCGACAAGCTCAATATCGGCATGTTCGACGCGGCGCATTTGCTGGCGCCGGTGGCGATCGCCTCGAGCCTCGGGCTCGGACACGTCAAGGTGCCGATCGTCGCCCCGTTCAATCTGGGCCTCAACGGCAACGCGATCACAGTATCGCCGGCACTTCACGCCGAGATCATGGGCGAGATCGAGGGCGATGCCATCGATCCGATGGCCACGGCACAGGCGCTTGCGCGCGTCGTTGCCATCAGGCGCAAGAACGGCGCGGAACCGCTGACCTTCGGCATGACCTTCCCGTTCTCCACCCATAATTACCAGCTGCGGTTCTGGATGGCGGCAGGCGGGGTCGACCCCGACGAGGACGTTCGGCTGGTGGTGCTGCCGCCGCCCTACATGGTGGACAGTCTCGCCAATGGCCATGTCGATGCGTTCTGCGTCGGCGCGCCCTGGAACTCGGTCGCGGTCGATCTCGGCGTCGGCCACATCCTGCATTTCGTCTCTGATATCCTGGTGCGTGCGGCAGAAAAGGTTCTCGCTGTCAGGCAAAGCTGGTCGGAAAAGAACCCTGAGGTACTGGCGGCCCTGATACGGGCGGCTTCCCACGCCGCCGAATTCATCGAGGAGCCCGGAAACCGCGCCGAGACCGCGCATGTCCTGGCCCGGCCCGACCGGATCGGCGTCGGCGCCGAGGTGATCCAGCGCACCCTCGATGGCCGGCTGAAGATTTCACCCGACGGCCAGCGGCGCGAGAGCAGCCGCTATCTTCTGGTTGGCCGCGAGGGCGCAGCCCGGCCTGATCCTGCACAGGCCGCCTGGCTTTACGCGCAGATGGTGCGCTGGGGGCAGACAGCGATGCGGCCGGACGCGCTCCGAACCGCCATGGGGGTCTTCAGGCCGGACCTCTACGACGCCGCCATGGGGCGTCAGGGTGCGGCCTCCGCGGCATCGGACCCCATCGGTGCCTTTGCGGGTCCCGCGTTCGACCCGGGCGACATTGCCGGCCATCTGGCGGCATTTCGGATTGGCCGCTGGAAGTCCTGATCGTCGTTGAAGAAAGATTAGGCATGTTGCAAGGACGCCTAATTGTTAGGCGCTATGCCTCGCAATCAACGGTGAAGCTGGCTTCATTATTTCGAGGCCTTGTTCGGAACCATCTGAAATAAAACGATCTTTTTTGAGAATCAGTCTGGCACGCAACTTGTATGTTGCAGTGCAGCCAGCCGCCGTGGATGTCTGCTGGCCTATGTCCAAGATGGATTTCCGCAGCAACGAAGCTGATCGGGACCGCTCAATCCAGCCCAGCCCACAAGGCCAGGTCGGCTCAGATGCGGTTGCACTCAACCTCGTTGACGCCACCCCGCGTGGCCGCAGGAGCTTCGTCGCGCACCATGAAGATCGAAACGCTTACAGTCGACTTTACCGACGAACAGAAACGCTACCTCGAAGGCTTTACCACGGGGCTGCAGATCAGCCGGGTGGGGCGCGGCCTCGGCGGTGGCGCCGGCAAGGCGAATGCCGAACCGACCGGGCCGGATGCCGCGCATATCAAGGCGCAGGACAAGGTCACTGCCGCCGGCAAGAAGCTCGTCGACCAGGAAAAATTCAAGCGCGAGGAGCATCCGTTCGATGCCTATCCGCGGCTGAAGCAGCAGGCGCTCGACAACGCGCCGCCGAATCCTGCGGATAATTTTCGCTGGCGCTACTACGGCCTGTTCTACGTCGCGCCGGCGCAGGATTCCTACATGTGCCGGTTACGGATCCCGAACGGGATCATGAAGCACTGGCAGTTCGCCGGATTGGCCGATCTCGCCGAAAAACTGTGCGGACCGTTCTGCCACGTCACCACGCGCGCCAATCTGCAGGTGCGCGAGATTCCGCCGAAGAACGCGGTGGCGTTGATCGAAGGCATCCAGGATCTCGGGCTGTGCTCGCGCGGCACCGGCGCCGACAACATCCGCAACGTCACGGGCACGCCGACGGCCGGGATCGACCCGCAGGAGCTGCTGGACACCCGCGACTATGCCCGCGAGTGGCACTACCACATCCTCAACGATCGTTCGCTGTACGGGTTGCCGCGCAAGTTCAACGTCGCCTTCGACGGCGCCGGCAAGATCGCGGTGCTGGAAGACACCAACGACATCGCGTTCTCGGCGGTAGAAGTGAAGGACGGATTTGGCGCGGAGCCCGGCATCTGGTTTCGCCTCGGGCTCGGCGGCATCACCGGACACAGGGATTTTGCCAAATACGGCGACATCATCGTCAAGCCGGCGGATGCCACCAGGGTGTCGGACGCCATCGTCCGTGTCTTCATCGATCTCGGCGACCGCACCAACCGCAACAAGGCGCGGCTGAAATACGTGCTCGACGGTATGGGGCATGAAAAATTCCTCGGGCTCGTCGAAGAGCGGCTGGGCCAGCCCTTCACCCGTGTGCCGCCGGAAGCGCTGTTGCCGCGGCCGGCGTTCGACCGCATGGCGCATATCGGCGTGCACAAGCAGAAGCAGGAGGGATTGAACTGGATCGGCGTATCGGTGCCGCTCGGAAAAGTAACCTGCGATCAGATGCGTGGGCTGGCAAAGATCGCGCAGGAGCTCGGCGACGGCGATATCCGGCTGACGGTTTGGCAGAACCTTCTGATCCCGGGCGTGGCCGACCGGAATGTCGAGCTTGCGATCGCTGCGATCGAAAAAATTGGCCTCGCGGTCGAAGCCTCGCAAATCCGCGCCGGTCTGATCGCCTGCACCGGCAATGCCGGCTGCCGGTTTGCGGCGTCTGACACCAAGCGTCACGCCGCCGAGATCGGCGACTGGTGCGAACCGCGCGTCAATATCGAGACGCCGCTCAACATCCACGTCACCGGCTGCCATCATTCCTGCGCGCAGCATTACATCAGCGATATCGGCCTGATCGCGGCGAAGGTCGACGTCGGCGAGGACGTCGATCCCGTCGAGGGCTATCATTTGTTCACCGGCGGCGGCTTCGGTCCGGACGCCGATGTCGGGCAGGAGGTCTATCACGACCTCAAGGCGGACGACGCGCCGCGGACGGTCGAGCGGCTGCTGAAGGCCTACCTCGCGCACCGTTCCTCACCTGAGGAAACGTTTCTGACGTTTGCGCGCCGCCATGACGGCGAGACGCTGCGCAAGCTTGCCGACGCCCAGGTCTCCGAAGCTCAGGTGTCCTCATGAACCAGATCACGCCGCCGCCGAAGATCGAGATCATTCCCTCCAGCGCGCCGTTCTCGGAGGCGCAGCGCTCCTGGCTCAACGGCTTCTTTGCCGGATTGCTGTCGGATGCCCCGACGCCGCTGTCGGCGGAGCAGGGCGCGGCCGTCATGCAAGGCGCCGGCGATGACGGTGAGGCGCCGTGGCATGATCAGACCATGCCGATTGCCGACCGCATGAAGCTCGCGGAAGGCCGCCCGCTGCGGCGGCGCATGATGGCGGCGATGGCGCAGCAGGATTGCGGCCAGTGCGGCTACGACTGCCACAACTATTCGGAAGCGATCGCGAACAAGAGCGAGGCTCGCCTCAACCTCTGCGTCCCCGGCGGCAAGGAAACCGCGCGGATGCTGAAATCGCTCTACGAGGACATCGACAAGGTGCCGGCCGCGCCGTCGTCGGCGCCATCGGCCGCACCTGCCACGGCAGCACCCGCTGTTGTCGCAGAGCCCGGGCGTTCGCGCGATAATCCTGCGCCGGCAAAATTCGTCGGGCGCCGGCTGCTCAACAAGGGAAAATCGGAAAAGGAAACCTGGCACATCGACTTCGATCTGTCGGGCTGCGGCCTCGACTATGTGGTCGGAGATTCCTTCGGTATCTTCGCCCGCAACGATCTCGGCAATGTCGATCAGATCATTGCCCTGCTCGGGGCGTCGCATACCACCAAGGTCCGCGGCAAGACCTTGCGCGAGGTGTTGCTCGATGACGTCTCGCTCGCACCGGCGCCGGATTCGCTGTTTGAACTGATCTCCTACCTGACGGGTGGCACGCAGCGCGAAAAGGCGAGGGCGCTGGCGCAGGGCGAGGATCCCGATGGCGACGCGGCGACGCTCGACGTGATGGCCGTGCTGCAAAAATTCCCCAACGTGCGGCCGCATCCGGAAGCCTTCATCGAGGCCCTGGAAGCTTTGCAGCCGCGCCTCTATTCGATCTCGTCGTCGAACAATGCGACGCCGGGCAAACTGTCGTTGACGGTGGATTGCGTGCGCTACCTCATCAACAAGCGCAAGCGCCTTGGCCTCGCCTCGACCTTCCTCGCCGAACGCATTCAACCCGGCGATGAGGTGAAGGTCTATGTGCAGAAAGCCCATGGCTTCGCGCTGCCGGAGGATCCAAAAGTCCCGATCATCATGATCGGGCCGGGCACCGGCATCGCGCCGTTCCGCGCCTTCCTGCACGATCGCCGCGCTACCGGCGCGCCCGGCAAGAACTGGCTGTTCTTCGGCCATCAGCGCAGCGACTGCGACTTCTTCTATGCGGATGAACTCAACGCCATGAAGACGTCAGGTTTGCTGACAAGGCTGTCGCTGGCGTGGTCGCGCGACGGTGACAAGAAGTTCTACGTGCAGGACCGGATGCGCGAAGTCGGCCGCGAAGTCTGGACCTGGCTTGCCGAGGGCGCCAACCTCTACATCTGCGGCGACGCCAAGCGGATGGCCAAGGACGTCGAGCGTGCGCTGGTCGATATCGTCGCCCAGTTCGGCGCTCGCTCCACCGACGAGGCCGTCCTGTTTGTCGCGGAACTGAAGAAAAACGGCCGATTCCAGCAGGACGTTTACTGATCCGGGTTTCAATTGGCTCAAATCGGGGCGAATAAAATTCTCGCCCAAATCAGGGGATGGAGAATTTTCCACTCGATTTGGAGTCCGCCGAAGCGTTCATATCGCTATTTCGGCTGACATCTTGCATCGGAGCGCGAACGATATTCCATATGTAGCCGATGCTGCGTTGGAGATCGACCATGCGACAACTATCGGCGGAGGCCCGCCTGCACCTTTACGCACGCTCGGTGTCCCGCCGATCCGGCACCGGCTATACCGCCGCGCTCTACAGCGCGCTGGCGCTCATTGCCGCTATCGTGTTCGGCTCCCTGTCGGTTCACCCGTTCTGAACTTGCGCCTCAGGCGCGCAGATCCGGCAACCGGTTCCACTTGTTCCAGGTCCTCACTTGCTCAGCGTGTTCTTGTAGATCGTGCCGTCCTTCATGATGATCTTGAAGTTCTTGGCGGGGTCGGCAATCAGGCTGATGTTGTCCAGCGGATTTCCATCGACAAGCAGCAGATCCGCGAGCGCTCCCTGTTCCACCACGCCGAGTTTGCCGGGATAGGGATTACGCTTGCCGGACAGCGCCAGCAGTTCGGCGTTGGTCGATGTCGCCATGATCAGCGCTTCGGCGGGGGTGTACCAGCGGACAAGCGAGGCCAGAATTGCCCCTTGTTGCTGCGCCAGCTCGCGAGAGAACAGCACATCGGTGCCCCACGCCGTCTTGATCTTGTACTTCTTCGCCAACTCGTAGGCCCTGGCAATGCCGGGCCAGACCTCATCCGCCTTGGCTCGCTGAACCGACCCGACGGGAAAGCCCAGCCTCAGGCCCTCGGGGAGCGGCTGCAGGCTCAGCCAAACGCCCTTCTCGGCGATCAGTTTGGCGGTAGCATCGTCCATCAGGAAGCCGTGTTCGATACATTTTACGCCAGCCGCAATAGCGCCCCGGATCGCAGTTGACGTAAAGGCATGTGCGGCGACGTATGTGCCCCAATTCTCGGCCGCTTCAACCGCGGCGCGCAGTTCGGGTTCGGTGAAGGTGGTCACGTCGATCGGACTGAAGGGTGACGATACTCCGCCGCCCGCCGTCAGCTTGACCTGGGAGGCGCCCTGCATGAGCTGCTCGCGTGCGCGCACGCGCACCTCGTCGGGGCTGTCGGCAACGATGGAGCCACCGACCTGCTCCATGCGGGTCAGCATGCCGCCGATCGTCCGCGGCAGATCGGTCAACTGGCGGAAATCCCCGTGCCCGCTCGTGATCGTGATCATGGCGCCGGACGGATAGATCCGCGGGCCCTTGACGATGCCCTCATCGATGGCGCGCTTGAGACCGAACACCGGCCCGCCCACGTCGCGAACGGTGGTGAAGCCGCGCATCAGGGTGTCCGTCGCTTCGTCGCCCGCCATGAGATTGTTGAAGCCGACGTCACCGAACGCCTGTGCGGGGGTCGTTCGCGCCAGCATCGCGTGCCAATGATTGTCGATCAGGCCGGGCATCAGCGTGCGGCCGCCTCCATCGACGATCGCAGTGGTCGCGCTTCGATCGACCGCAATCGGCGTCCGGGAAATTGTTTCGATCAAATTGCCTCGAACCAATACGTTGGTTGGCTCGGACAGCGACGTACCCTTGCCGTCGAATACCCTGACATTGTTGAACAGCGTTACCGCGCCGCTGGCTTGCTGGGCCTGCGCCGCACTCGCTGAAAAAATCAGCGCGCAGAGCGGTGCCGCCGACAGCAAGCGGCGGAGATACGTGGAGACCATCTGGCCCTCCTTATTTATTCGTGCCCTGATTTACATTGAACGGCGCCACGTCGATCCCGGCATCCTTCAGCGCCTGACGCACGCCGCGTGCGATGTCGACGGCGCCCGGCGTATCGCCGTGAATGCACACGGTTTCAGTGCGCATCTTGATCACCTTGCCGGTGACTGACACCACCGCGCCGTCCTGCACCATCCGCACCACGCGGTCGGCGATCTCCTTTGCGTCGTGCAGCACCGCGCCCGGCTTCTTGCGCGATACCAGCGAGCCGTTGTCTTCATAGGCGCGGTCGGCGAACACCTCGTGCACCATCGGCAGGTTGGCGGCTTCGCCGGCTTGCACCAGCTTGGAATTGGCCAGCACCACGAAAGTCAGGTTGGGATCGACCGCCTTGATGGCGTTGGCGATGGCCCTCGCCGTCATGTCGTCCTCGCAGGCGACGTTGGAAATTGCGCCGTGTGCCTTGACGTGGGTGACCTTGTAACCGGCCGCGGTCGCAATCGCCTGCAGCGCGCCGATCTGGTAGGCGATCAAATTCTCGATCTCGGAGGATTTCAATCCCGGCATCGGCCGCCGGCCGAAGCCGTGCAGGTCGCGATAGCCGGGGTGCGCGCCGACGCTGACGCCACGGGCTTTCGCCAACTCGACCGTATGGCGCATGATGTCGGCGTCACCGGCGTGAAACCCGCAGGCGACATTCACCGAGGTCGCCAGCTCGATCATCGCAGCGTCATTGCCCATTTCCCATGCGCCAAACCCTTCGCCGAGATCGCAATTGAGGTCGATGGTTGTCATGACGTTGCTCCGCTTCTCGTGAGTGGATTTCTTGAGCTTCAGTCCGGCCCCGATACATCGGCAGATACAGCGTGCCAGGTCCCGGCGTCGACGGCGTTGACGGCGTGACCGGCGACATTGGCATCGTGCAGCGCGTCGATGTTGAGATCAATGCTGACGACATCGCACAACCGGTCGGGCAGCGTGCGCAGCAGTTCTGCAAATTTGCGGGCCTCCGTCTGGGCCTCCGCCATGCTGACGGCCTTGAAGCGAAAACCGCGCCCGGTCTGGATCTGCGCGAACCGCCCGAGGTCGGCCGAAATCACGGTCGCAATCTTGGGATAGCCGCCGCTGGTGCCGCGATCCGGCATCAGCACGATCGGCTGGCCGTTACCGGGCACCTGCACGCTGCCGTTCACGGTGCCGTCGGAGACGATGTTGTGGCCGTGGAGGTGCTTGAGGACGGGGCCTTCGAGCCGGTAACCCATGCGGTCGCTGGTCGGCGATACCTTCCATTCGCTGTCGAGAAACAGTTGTTTGGTCTCGTCGGCGAATTCATCGTCCTGCGGACCCCACACCACCCGGATCGGCGTCGTCGGTCGCGGCCGGCAGTTCGATCCGCCGTTCCGCCGCGCCACTTGCAGCCGTCGACTGCAATTCGTCGCCCGCCTGCAACGGGCGCGGGTAGGGACTGCCGAGGCCTGCGCGGGCGTTGACGGCGAGGCTGCCGAACATCGGCTCGCCGGCAATACCACCTTCGATCGCGAGGTAGCTGAACGAGCCGCCGCGGGCAAAGCCGAGGGTCAGCGTTTCGCCGTCGGCAAGGGTCGCGGAAGTATCTGATGCCACCGCGCGGCCTGCGATATCGGCATTGCGCGGAGCGCCCGCCAGCGCGACGCGGACCGCGCCGCCGCGCGCCGTAAACCTTGCGCCGAACGGACCGATTTCGACAGCCGCCGTGTACGGTTCATTTCCGGCCAGTACGTTCGCAGCCGCCAGCGCCAGACGGTCCATCGCGCCGCTCGGGACGAGGCCATAGCGCTGGGCGCCGGGACGTCCGCCGTCCTGTACCGAGCTTGCCGGGCCGATCGATGCAATGACGAGCTTGCTCATGAGGCGATCTGCTCGGCAATGAATTCGCCGGCTTCGGCGGCGCGATCCTGCTCCGCGAAGGTCCTGGCATCGACCGGCGTGAAGCTGACGTTGTCGCCCGGCTCCAGCAGGAAGATCGGATCGCGATGCAGTTGATAGGTGCGGACCGCCGTCCGTCCCAATAGATGCCAGCCGCTGGGGCCTGCAAGGCACTGCACGCCGGTCTGTACGCCGCCGATCGAGACGGTGCCGGCCGGCGTCAGCAGGCGCGGGTTTTGCCGCCGCGGCATGTGCAGGGACCTCTCCAGTCCGCTGAGATAGGACCACCCTGGCGTAAAGCCGATCATCGCGACGCGGTAATCGCCGGCCGTGTGCCGCGCCACGATCTCGTCGGGCGTGGTGTTGAGTGCTTTTGCGACATCCTCGAGGTCGATGCCGTGCTCGCCGCCATAGACCACCGGAATACGCCAGCGCCGCGACTTTGTCGTCGCAGGAACCGGCCGTTGCGCCAGCGCGAGAATCTTCGCGCCTAGTTTCTCAAAATCGATCCGCACCGGGTCGTAATGCACCAGCAGCGAGCGATAGGTCGGCACCGTCTCGCTGACGCCCGTCACCGGCTCGGCCGCCATGGCTTGGTCCAGCGCCAGCACCCGCCGGTTGGCGGTATCGTCGATGTTGCGGCTGAATTCCACCGTGATGGCGCTGTCGCCACTCGGCAAAAGGCGGGGCGGTGATAGCGGCGCGGCCATGGCCTCGTGACTGTCTCGCAGCTTTGTTGCTGACTTCAAGCTGTAGCGTGTTTTGCGGGCGAGTGGAATTCGCTTCGCGCGAAATCAGCCTGCAAGTTCAATAAATTAATCTGCATTCCGGTGATAAGATGTTGTGATCGCGGCTTTTCCCGCAAGCCCTTGACGCGATGCCCGCGCCCCGCAAGATGCGCTACCTTTCATCCACTCCCCCGGAGCCTGCTGTCCAGATGTCCCTGTCCCCCGAAGCCCTCGCAACCCTTTCCCACGTGTCCACGGCCACGATCACCACCGTTCTGCTCAAGAAGGGCCTGCGAAACATCTGGATGCGCGGCACCAAGCCGCTGCGGCCGGGACAGCCGCGGCTGGTCGGGCCGGCGTTTACGCTGCGCTTCGTGCCCGCGCGCGAGGATCTGGCCACGCCCGAGTTCGTGGTCGTCGCCGATCTCGACCCGCACCGCGATCGAGGCCATGCCGAAAGGCTGCATCGCCGTGGTGGATGCGATGGGCGAGACCGACGCGGGTATCTTCGGCGACATTCTCTGTGCGCGCATGGTCAAGCGCGGGGTTGCGGCGCTGATCACCGATGGCGTGGTGCGTGACATCGAGGGCGTGCTTGGGACCAATCTCCCGGTCTGGTGCGACGGCTTCGCCGCACCGCCCTCGGTGGCCGGGCTGACCTTCGTCGGCTGGGGTGAGCCGATCGGCTGCGGCGGGGTCGCGGTATTTCCGAACGACATCGTCGTCGCCGACCAGGACGGCGCGGTGCTGATCCCGCAGGCGCTGCTCGACCATGTGCTGGCCGAGGGGCCGGAGCAGGAGCGGATGGAAGCCTGGATCGTCAACGAAGTAAACAACGGCGCGGCCTTGCCGGGCCTGTACCCCATGAACGCCGAGACCAAGGCGCGCTACGCGGCAAGCAAGAAATAACCTGAGAAAAAGGAGACAACTCCATGGATATCCATCTCGCGGGCTCCCGGCCGACGCGCCGGGCGCCGCCGGAATATTTCACCGGCACGGTGCTGCAGGATCCGATCATTCAGACCGAGGCGCCGGCACGGCTCGCCTCGACGCGCGTCTCCTTTGAGCCGGGTGCGCGCACGGCCTGGCATACGCATCCGCTGGGCCAGACGCTCTATGTCATCTCAGGGGTCGGCCGGGTGCAGGCCGAGGGCGGACCGATCAGGGAAATTCGCCCCGGTGACGTCGTCTGGATTCCGCCCGGTGAAAAGCACTGGCATGGCGCTTCGCCGACCAACGCCATGACTCACATTGCCATGCAGGAAGCGGCCGACGGCAGCTACGTCACCTGGATGGAGCATGTGACCGACGCCGAGTATTCGGCAAAACTCGGCTAGAGCTTCGGTTCTGATTGAATCAGAACCGAAGCTCTAGCTTCTAGTTTTGACGCGTTTTCTTCACGCGAACCGGTATCCACCCCGGATAAGTCCGGGGCAGGCTTTCGCTCGAAAACGCTATGGCTACATCCGCTGCGCGGTCCAGGTGCCTGAGCACAAGGCAGCGCGCCATGTGCCCGATCCCGATGTGCCCGTCAGCATGCCGGAGCCGACTGCGCGCTTCATGCCGCTCGCCAGCGTCACGCGAATGGCGCCGGCATCGGCGACGCGGCCGGACGCTGTCACCGCTGTGCTGTTCGAGGCGACCTGACCGTTGTTGATTTCGATGGAGACGGACGCACCGCTGCTGCAGGCTGCGTTCGACGAAGTGATCTGAACGTTCCAGTCGCCGTCAAACGTCGCGGCTGCGGATGGTGTGGCGGTAGCCAGCGCTGCAAGCAGCGAAGCGGCGATGGCAGATTTATGGAAGTTGCTCATGGCGTGGCCCTGTTGTTTGGACACGCCCACTGTTCCACGAAGCTATCAAGGGTGACTGTGACTGCTGTCACCCGCGAGGTGAGACGGAAAACCTCGAAAAAATAGCCCGGCAACGATGCCGGGCCATTGTCTAATGCGCGAGAGCCTGGCTGTCAGTTGACGCGGGTCCAGGTCTGGCCGCCGCAGAACACGCCGCCGAACGCACAGCCTTGAACGCGCAGGCTGTCGGTGCCCTTCAGGGCGATCGTGGAATCATAGGTGCTGCCGCTGTTCGGATCGAGAATCCGGCCGCTCCATTTGTCCTTGCCGGGCTTCATGTTGATCAGAACCTGCTCGCCGTTCTGGTTCGACTTCTTGTCGACCGAGTAGCCGCACAGATTGGGGCCGCATTGTTCGATCCGCACCTTGCCTTCCTTCTCCTCCGTCAGCCACACGCCGAGCGGCGAGTTGGCGGACGAAAGCGTTGAGGTTGCCGGAGCTGCGGCTTGTTTCTGCGGCGCAGGTGCCGGCTGGACTGCCGGAGCGGCGCTGGGTTCAGTTTGGGGCGCGGGCGGAGCAGGCGCGGCGGCATCCGCAGGGGCGACAGCCGCCGTCGAGGTCGATGTTTCACCCCTCGAAGCCGTAGCTGGAGCGGCCAGGGCAGGGGCTGCAGGGGCGGGTGCCGCCGGAGCGGCAGCCTGTTCAGCCGGTGCCGGTGCGTGCGGAGGTGAGGCTTCGGGCGCGGCCTGCGGAGCGGTCTTCGCCTGTTGCGGCGCCTTCTTGCCCGGGCGATCGGGATCGCCGTCCTCGCTGCGCGAGCGTTTGGCCTTCCTGCCGGTATTGTCATAGACGCCGGGTATCGAAACGGTGCCGCGATCGGGATCGATGGTGATGGTGCGGCCGCCATAGTCAAACGTGACCTGGGCCTGCGCGGCGGTGCTCGCCAACACGAGCACGGCGATAGCGAGACACTTCTTCATTGCGACCTCCTGAACAGGGAATCCCCAAACCCCGAAGCTACCCAGCGGCAGCTTCACCCAACGTGATCCAGATCACTTTCAAACTATAAGTCGTGTACTAGCGGCTTTGGTTCAAATTCGATTGGGCCAGTTTAATTTGCAGCCCAAAGGCGGTCAATTTCCCACGAAAACCCATATTCCAGCAGCGTCTTCTCCACCGGCGAAATAGATGACATCCTGAAACGATCGCGTCGGACTTAAACCAGATAACAACGCGGTGAAAGCCGGAGAAATCGAAACGTGGCTATCTCGCTTCACGAAGCTTCCGTCGGCGTGTTCGTGCCATATCTTGGAAATCTGTCCAGTCTTCTCGATCAGGCAGCGGCCCATGCCGCAGCCAGAAATATCGATCCCGCCGTCCTTCTGAACATGCGGCTCTCGCCCACCATGTACAGCCTGAAGCAGCAGGTAGGAGAAGCCAACCGGCATGCGACCGTTGCCGGCGCGCTGCTGGCTGGCCGGGTCCCTCAGGCATTTTCAGATACCGAGCCTGATATCCCAGAGCTCAAGGCGCGGATATCCGTGGCGATCGATTTCGTGCAGGGCTTGCCGCGCGCGGAGATCGAAATCTGCCGCCGACAAGGAAGTCGCTTTCACTTTCAAGAATGGTACCCAGCGAAAATTTACCGGAAAGTCGCTGCTGCTGACGTTCAGCATTCCGCAGTTCTTTTTTCACGTCACGACGGCTTACGACATCCTGCGCCACGCCGGCGTCGAGCTTGCCAAGAAGGATTTCTTGGGCCCGCCGAGATGACGCCAAGAGGCGCATCGGCGGTCAAGCCTCACTGCTTTCCTTGCTTGCCTGATTGGCGGCGTCGCCTTGTCCGGTCATCTCGCTCTTCAACTGCTCGAAGCGCCGGCGAGCTTCGCTTTCGCGCTCGTCGACGAGCCGGATCGCAGCGTCACGGTCAAGCGGCCCGGTGACGAGCGGGTTTGAATTCTCACCGATGGTCTCATCGACATAGTAGTCGCCATTGTCGAGGCGTACCGTCCATTTGAAACGGATCGCGGCCATCGGTCCGGGACCGATCCTGCAATATCCATGCGCCTCGATCGGCGGATGGTCCACCGGAATGGGTGGAGGGGTCACGGGCCTTTGCTCCGTGACCGCGGGCTTTTCGGGTTCTCTGGAAGTCTCGGCGTGGTCGAGAATGCTTGCAATGGCGGCCAGCGCATGGTCGGTCGGATCGCCTTGAGCCAAGATTTAAGCCTCCGGATCGAGTTCGTTGTTCCGGAATCGGTGTCCCACTTCCGCCCGGTGTATTTTCCTCAGTGCCGATAAGGCTGCGCTTTGTCAAATCTTGGCGTTTTTGCGGCGAGCATTATGCACAAACCGGAGGTAACCTGTTCTTCCAGGGTCGTGTCTGCTCGAGCTGGCCAGCCAATCGAAATAGTGTGCCCTCGTCGCCGAGCTTGGCCGAGAACATCATGCCGAGCGGCAGCCCGGCCTTATTCCACGCCAGCGGCACCGACATCGCGGGCTGGCCGGACATGTTGAACATCGCGGTGCCGGGCATATAGCGGCGCAGGATCGGCGCGATATGCGACAGGTCGTTCGACATCGTGTTGAGCTCGCCGATCCGCAGTGGCGGCGAGCAGAGCGTCGGGCACAGGAAAACGTCGCAGCTCTGGAAGAAAGTCGCGAGGCCGCGCGAAATCTGGAAGGCCGCGAGCTGGGCGGCGACGTAGTCCGTCGCGGTCGTCTTTTGTGCGTTGCTGGCGCTGGCCAGCGTCAGTATTTCGAGATCGTTCTCCGTCGCCGCGCGGCCAAGTCTCTGCTCGATCAGCCGCACCGACAGCGCGGTGTTGCCGCCCACGATCGTCGTCATCACAGCCGCGGGGTCAGCGGCGAGCGGCGGTGCCCGTTCCTCGACGTGATGGCCGAGGCCTTCCAGCAGGCTCGCGATCTCGCGCACGGCCGCCGCGATTTCCGGATCGATGGCGTCCCCATAAGGCGATTTGTCGGTGAAGGCGATGCGGAGCTTGCCGGGATCGCGGCCGACCTCCTGCGAAAACGGCCGCTCCGGCGCGGGCGCAGCGTAGGGGCTCGACGGCTCGGGACCGTGGACCGCGTCCATCATCACAGCGCTATCGCGCACACTGATGCTCACGACATGGCCGCAGGCAAATCCACCCCAGCCTTCGCCACGGTTAGGACCGAGCGGATTGCGCGCCCGGCTCGGCTTCAATCCGAACACCCCGGAAGCGGAGGCGGGGATGCGGATGGAGCCGCCGCCATCGCTGGCGTGTGCTACGGGGAGAATGCGGGCGGCAACGGCTGCCGCAGCGCCGCCCGATGATCCGCCGGAAGAATGCGCGAGATTCCAGGGATTGCGGGTCGGTCCGAACAGACGGGACTCGGTCGTCGGCATCAGGCCGAATTCAGGACTGGAGCTCTTGCCGAAGATCGAAACGCCGCTATCGAGAAAGCGCTGCGCCAGCGTGCCGTTATGGTCGGCAACGAAATCCTTCAGGATCGTCGCGCCCGACGTCGTGCGCGTGCCCTCCAGGAGGTCGAGATCCTTCAGGAGGAACGGCACGCCGGTGAACGGACCGTCGGGCAGGCCCCGCTCGATCTGGCGCTCGGCGTAGTCGTAGTGCTTGACCACGACCGCGTTGATCTGCGGATCGACCTTTGCCGTGCGAGCGATGGCCTCGTCGAGCAATTCACGGGCGGAGACGTGCTTGTTCCGCACGAGTTCGGCAAGGCCGACCGCGTCGTAATCGCCGTATTCCTTGAAGGCCATGGGCACACCTCACCTGGCGGCCGATCGAAGGATCGGCCTGCTCTTTGTCATTCAGTCCCGACAGATCAGCCGAGGACGTCCTGATTGATCACGTTCTGGCGCAAGGGATCGCCATCCAGCACGCTCAGAATGTTGCGGGCGGTCTGTTCGCTCATGCGGTCCACGGCTTCCACCGTCACGCCCGCGACGTGCGGCGCCATGATGACGTTGGGGAGAGCGAACAGCGCGTGGCCGGCCGGCGGCGGCTCCTGCTCGAAAACATCGAGCCCCGCGCCGGCAAGCTTGCGCGATGAAAGCGCTGTGTGCAGCGCGGCCTCGTCGACAATGCCGCCACGCGCCGTATTGATCAGGAACGCCGCCGGCTTCATGCGCTTCAGCCTGTCGGCATTGAACATGCCGATCGTCTCCGGCGTCTTCGGGCAATGGATGCTGACGAAGTCGGCGCGCGGCAGGGCCGCGTCGAGGTCGGCAACCGGCTCGCAGCCGGCCGCCTTGATGTCGGCGGCGGGCTTGTAGGGATCGAATACCAGCACATTCATTTCCATCGCCAGGCACCGCTTGGCGGTACGGCTGCCGATGCGGCCAAAGCCTATGATCAGGATCGTCTTGCCGAAGAGATCAAAGGGCAGCATGCCGAGCCTGTCAGGCCATTTATTGTCCCTGACCAGCGAATGCATTTCGGTCGCGCGCTTGGCGAGCGTCAGCATCATGAACAGCGCGCATTCGGCGACAGAGGGCGAATTGGCCGTGCCTGCGACCATCAGCGGGACCCTGCGGCGGCTGAGGGCAGGGACGTCGACGGCGTCGAACCCAACCCCGATCCTGGTCACGACGAGCATGTCCCTGGAGGACTCGAGTTCGGGTTCGCCAAAGCGGGTGCCGCCGAGGGCGACGCCATGCACCGGCGCATGCTCCTTCAGCTTGGCGTTGAAATCCGCCTGCGAGATCATGTTGGGAAATTCGACGAGATCGATGTCGTCTCGCGCGTGGAGCAGCGCGCGTCCCTGTTGCGACATCGATTCCGTGACGAAGATTTTCTTCTTGTTGGTAGCCATTTCCTGCCCTTGGTGCTTTTGGCGCCATCAAAGGACGACGCCGGTCACCTCGTTTAGCAGGTGCATATTATTGAGGTCCACAGCCAATCGGAGCGGAGCGCCATCCCGCGCGCCGGCATTGGGATTGACCCGGCCGCAGACCTGCGTGCCATCCAGCGTGAAATAGATCAGTGTCTCCATTCCCATCGGCTCGATGACGTCGAGCACGGCGTCGAAGGGCTCGACGCCAGGCTCCACATGCGGCTTGGACTCGGTAATATGTTCAGGCCGAAGTCCCAAGAGCAGCTTGTCGGTCCGTGGGACGGCCTGATAGCGAGCAGCACGCGCCGGCGGCAGCGGGAAGGCGATGCGATCGGTCAGGCGGACATGCAGCTTGCCGCCGACATCCTCCAGCCGGCAGGGGATGAAATTCATCGCCGGTGAGCCGATGAAGCTGGCGACGAATTTCGTCGCCGGCTTGTGGTAGAGCTCGTTCGGCGTGCCGATTTGCTCGATGCGGCCATGGTTCATCACCACCACGCGGTCGGCGAGCGTCATCGCCTCCACCTGGTCGTGGGTCACGTAGACGGTGGTGGTGCGGACCTTCTGGTGCACCTTCTTGATCTCGATCCGCATCTGGACGCGCAGCTTGGCGTCGAGGTTGGACAGCGGTTCGTCGAACAGAAACACCTTGGGGTTACGCACGATGGCGCGGCCCATGGCGACACGCTGGCGCTGGCCGCCGGACAATTGCTTCGGCTTGCGATCGACCAGCTCGACGATATCGAGCATGCGCGCGGCTTCGTCGACACGGCTTTTGATCTCTGCCTTGGGGTAGCGCTTCAACCGCAACCCGAACGACATGTTTTCCGCCACCGTCATGTGCGGGTAGAGCGCGTAGTTCTGGAACACCATCGCGATATCGCGGTCCTTCGGCGGCACGTCGTTGATGACGTCGCCGCCGATCATGATGTCGCCGTCGGAGATGTCTTCCAGGCCTGCGATCATCCGCAGCGTGGTCGACTTGCCGCAGCCCGAAGGTCCGACCAGCACGACAAACTCATGGTCGGCGATGTCGAGATCGATGCCGCGCACCGCCTCGACCTCGTCATAACGCTTAACCACCTTGCGCAACGTCACGTCAGCCATGAGATCAACCCTTTGTCGCACCGGCGGTCAGGCCGGCAATGTAATAATCCATCAGGAATGCGTAGATGATGAGCGGAGGCGCCGCGCCGAGCAGGGCGCCGGTCATGATCTGTCCCCAGGCGAAGACGTCGCCCTTAATGAGGGTCGTGATGATGCCGACCGGCAGTACGAGCTGGTCGGTCGAGGTCGTGAACACCAGGGGATAAAGAAACTGCGCCCATGAGACCGTGAAGGCAAAGATGGTCGCGGCAATGATGCCGGGGAAGGCAACCGGGATGAAGATGCGCGTCAGCGTCTGAAACCACGACGCGCCGTCGATCACGGCGGCTTCATCGAGTTCCTTCGGGATCGATGCGAAGTAGCCGATCATGATCCAGGTGCAGAACGGCACCGTCAGCGTCGGATAGATGATCAGCAGCACATACCATCTGTTGATCAGCTGAATTCCGGTGAACTCGCCGAATGCCGCAAACATCTTGAACAGCGGCAGAAACAGCAGCGTCTCGGGGATCAGGTAGGTCAGGAAAACCCCGGTCGCCAGCGTCGCCGAACCCCAGAACCGCATCCGCGCCAGGGCAAAGGCGGCGGGTACGCTGATCAGCATCGTAATCGTCACGACAAAGATCGAGACCATCGCCGAGTTAAAGAAGAACCGCAGGAACTGGTTCGACGTCAGGATTTCGGCATAATTCGCGAGCGTCGGGTTGTATACCCACCAGGGGTTCGTCGCCGCCGAAATCTCCGCGCTGCTCTTGAGCGAGGTGATCAGCATGTAAAGCGGCGGCAGCAGCGAAAACATCGCAAAGATCGTCAGGAAAAAATACGACCATTTCAGCGCCCAGGCGCGGTCGCGGCTCATGCTGCCGTACTTGACCTTGCGGGTCGGCGCGGCCTTGTCGATCGTCACACTGCTCATCAGGCTTCGTTCCCGCGCTTGTTGATGTCCCGCAGGATGAAGACCGCTGCGACGGCAAGGATCGGCACCATGAAGAGCGAGACACTGGCGCCCAATGGAATATCGCTGCCTTCGATGCCGACACGGAACGCCCACGTTGCAAAGATGTGCGTGCGGTCGAGCGGGCCACCGGCCGTGAGGATGCGCACGATATCGAAGTTCGCAAACGTAACGATCAGCGAGAACAGCGTCGTGATCGCGATGATGTTGCGCATCATCGGCAGCGTCACGTACCAGATCCGCTGCCACCAATTGGCGCCGTCGATGGCGGCGGCTTCATAGAGCTGTTCCGGCACAGACTTCAAAGCCGCCAGATACATGATCATGAAGAACGGCGCGCCGACCCAGATGTTGACCAGAATGACCGAGAAGCGCGCCCAGCCGGCGTCTCCGGTCCACGGTATCGGTCCGACGCCGAAAAACGCCAGCGTGTAGTTGAAGGCGCTGTAGGACGGATCGAACAGCCACAACCACGCCAGCGTGCTCATGGCGGGCGGAATGACCCAGGGCACCAGCAGCATGCCGCGCCACTTGCGCTGGCCTTTTGCCGGGATGTTGTGAACGAAGTGCGCGACGATGAAGCCGATCAGCGCCTTGAAGCAGACCGCCGTGATCGCGAAGATGCACGACTGCTTCACAACCAGCCAGAACGTTTCTCGCTTGAACAGGAATTCGAAATTGCCGAAGCCGATAAAGCGCTGCATCGACTTGTTCAGCGATGCCAGGTGCAGTGAATAGAACGCCGGATAGACCACCAGGATCGTAATCAGCAAGATCAGCGGCAACGTCATCAGGAACGCCGCCGTCGATTTACGCCTCCATGCCCGCTGCAGGCCTGAGGGTTTTCGCTTGGCTGCCGTAGCGGCGACTCTGTCCGGCTGAAATGCGACGTCGACCATGATGCTTCTTCCCTGCGGAGATTGGCTGCTGTCGAGCAGCCGGCGTCGCGCCGACTGCTCGATCCCGTGCGCATGCAAGCGAAGGTGCCGCCGCGGCTTTTCGCGCCGCGGCGGTGTGTATCCTCAGCTCCGCATGAAGCCTTCGAGCTCACCCTCGGCCCAGGCCAGCGTCTTCTCCATGGGTTCGCCCTGGTAGAAGCGCACGCACATCTTGGTCAAAGTGGCCTGCACGTAGATCTGCTGGGCCACCTTCGGCGGTGCGGGCGACGCGGAGATCGACAGCACCTGGTGCTTGTGCGGGTTCGGGTAGTGATACAGCGTTCCCTTCGGCGGACCCTCCTCGGCCCAGACCTTGAGCGTGGTGAGCTTCTCGAACGCCGGCAGATCGTAGCCGCCACTGGCCCTGACCATTTTCTCGACGGCATCGGGCTGCGACAGGTGCAGCAGCAGGCTCTTGGCTGCCTCCTTGTTCTTGGCGAACTTCCAGATGCTCCAGTAGTAGGGAAGGAAGGGTGCGAACCGTCCCTTCGGACCGACCGGGAAGCCGTGCGTCCAGCATTGCTCGGCAACCTGCGGCGCGTCGCGTCTTGGCGACGGCCCAGGCGCTCGGCGGATTCATGATCAGGGCACCACGGCCTGACACCAGCCACTTGTTGTTCGAGGCGTCGTCCCAGGCCGGCGCATCGGGCGGCAGGAACGCCATCAGCTTCTTGTAGTATTCGAGAACGGCACGAACGTTGTCGTTCTTGACGACGACATTGCCCTTGGCATCGACGACTTCGGCGCCGAAGGCCAGGAAGAACGCGCCGACGGTATCGACGTTGTCGCTGGTCTCGCCGAGACCGATGCCGAAGGGAACACCGGCCTTGTGGCAGGCTTCCGCCGCCTTCAGGAAGGTGTCCGTGGTCCACGCATCCGCCTTGGGCGCCTCGCCCGCCGGATACATGGCCTGGACATCGATGCCCGCGTGCTTCTTCATCAGGTCGATGCGCGAGCAGGGGCCCTTGATCTGGCTGCCGACGCAGGCCGGGACGCCCAGCCATTTTCCGTCGGCCACGCCCAGATACTTCACGGTGCCGTTGACGTCGCCGTTTTGCTTGATGACGGCTTCGACGATTTCGTTAACGGGCTCGATGACTTCGGCGAGGGAGTGGGGCAACCACGTGCTCATCGCGATGATGTCGTGCCCCGATTTCGCCTGGGCTTCGGCTTGCGTGGTCAGCAGCAGCTTGTTGCCCTGGCTCGGGATGTAGTCGATCGAAACCTCGACCTTCTCCTTGGCGGCCCATTCATTCACCAGATCCGTGGAGGCCTTGTTGGCGCCGGGAACCCAGTGGTCCCAGAAACCGATCGAAAGTTTGCCGGCGGCATGGGCGCCGCGAATATAAGGTGCGGTAATGAGGGCTGCGGATGTTAGCGCTGTCGCAGCAACAAATTGTCGGCGAGAAAGCTTCTTGCGAGACATGGCGTTTCCTCTTTGCTGTGCCAGATTTTGTTTCTTATTTTTTGTCTCCGTCTGATGTCAGACCGCACGAAGGCGACCCGCCAGCGGAGATTTTGTAATCGGATCAGACCAGAATTGTTTGCGTCTGTCGAGAAAACACATCGGCGGCCGTCATTGAACTAACGTTGCGTACAAATTTTGAGCAGCGGGAGCGATAATGCCGCGTGTTCTGAATCGTCAATAATCTTGCGCTCATATTGCGTCGCACACACGGACGGTGCGCCTGAAGGGTGTGCGGTTGAGCCGCAGGTCGAACGGTGTGCGCAACGCCTTCGCGCGGAAGGGGTTTCCGTGCCGAGGGCGGGGCTTCGCAATGGTGGACGGGTTCGGGATGAAGACGATAGTTTGGACACCGAAGGATTCCCGCGCCTGCTTCCAGATTGTCCCCCGCCGCGTTTCTCGATCGACCATGGAGACCAGATAATGACCACCCCTAAACAGATCGCGCGCGTGCCATCGCGACTGCCTTTCGTACTCGGAGCCATTGCTTTGCTGGCTCTGGGCGCTTCAGCACCGGCGAGCGCGCAGGGTCTCGTGCAGGGCGTTCAGCAAGGCGCGCGCGAGGGCAACAAAGCCGCAGGCCCGGTTGGCGGCGTCTTGGGCGGTGCCATCGGCGGTGTCGTCGGCGTGGTTGGGGGCGTCGTCGGCGTCGTGACCGGCGGCAACAACAACAGGGGCGGACAGGCGCCGGCAGCGAAAGACTCCAAGCAAGGCGAGGCCCCGAAGCAGGGTGAGGCTTCAAAACAGGGCGAGGCTTCCAAGCAAGGGGACGCGTCGAAGTCCGCCAAGGGAACCAAGGGCACCAAGTCCGCCAAGGCGGCCAAGCAGCAACAGGCCGCGATCCTTACCCAAACCGGCGCGCCGCAACTGACAGCCGAACAGATCGTCGCCAGCAGCGACGCCAATATCGAGCGGATCAAGAAGCAGTTGAACCTGACGGCCGAGCAGGAGAAGCATTGGACCGGTTTCAACAGTGCGATGCACTATCTCGGCCACAACGGCGCCGACCGCCTCAATCTGCGTATCGCCCGCGCCAAGCGCGATCCGCCGGACGACATCATCGAGCAGATGCGCAACGAAGCCCAGTTTCTCAATGATCGCGCGGTCGATCAACGCAACGTCGCCGATGCCGCCGAGCCGCTATTTACGAGCCTGGACGACAAGCAGAAGACGATCTTTATTCAGGAAATGGTCAATCTGAGCCACGAGCGCGGGCTAGATTAGCCGGCGCCGCACGCTGATAGCCGGGTACGTAAGCCCTGGGGTAGGTTTGAAGGCGCGGCACCCGGCTATCCTGCCGCAGCGGCGCGGCTTCTCCAATCGTCATGCAATGATGAAGAAAACCCGGCGGACTGGCGCCTTGCTCATGGCTGACTTGCGGCCTTGTCGGGAACTTCGTGCTTTGGTTGCCGGTGTTGCATTCCGACATCAAAGCCCCGTGATTACAGCGGTAACTGGCGGGAAATGCTCCTGAAACCCTACCGACGAATAGTGCTCCGGCGATGACAATGATCATTCCAAGGAGTTCGCATGAAAACCGTCTTGATCACCGGCTGCTCGTCCGGCTTCGGACTTGAAACCGCCAGATATTTTCTTGATCGCGGCTGGAATGTCGCGGCGACTATGCGCACGCCGCGTGGGGGGCTGCTGCCTGACAGCGAGCACCTGCGCCTGATCCGCCTCGACGTCACCGACGCCGAAAGTATTCGCCAGACCGTGGAGGCTGCAGGCACAATCGACGTTCTGGTGAACAATGCCGGGATCGGCTGGTTCAACGCGCTGGAAGGCACGACCATGGACATGGTGCGCCATGTCTTCGAAACCAACACGATCGGCACGATGGCGATGACGCAGGCCGTGCTGCCGCAGTTCCGGCAGCGCAAGGAGGGCGTCATTGTCAACATCACGTCAGCAGTGACGTTGAAGCCTCCGCGCCTGATGTCTGTCTACAGTGCCAGCAAGGCGGCTGTGGAGGCTTTCACCGAGGGGCTCGCTCTGGAACTGGAGCCCTTCAACATCCGCGCCAAACTTGTGCTTCCCGGACGTGCTCCGGAAACCCGTCTCGGCGAGAACGTACAGGCGCTGATGGCCGGCGGCGGTTTTCCCGAGGCCTATTCCGATATGGCACAGGGCGTGTTTGCAAGCTGGGCACAGGAGCCGGCGGACCACGTGACCAGGGCGACCGATGTGGCTGAAGCCGTGTGGCGCGCCGCCACCGATCCGTCCTGCCCGGCCCGGCTCCCCGCTGGCTTCGACGCCGTCGCGCTGTCTGCGGAAATCCGGAACTAGTCTAGCCCGGCGCGTCATGCCTTGCGGTTGAGGATGAGGGTCGGAAGCCTGGTTCAGGGCCTTGGCTTCGTGGCCCAGGTTTCAGGTCTTGGAACTGTCAGGTTTTGGAAAAATTCAGCTCCACGCCGACACCGTCGGGATCGTAAAGGAAAAACTGCGTATCGCCGGTTCGCGGCACGATGCTCTCGCGGAATTTGATGTCTTTTGACTGCAGGCGTTTGCGCATGCCGTCGACGTCGGTCGCCGCAAAGGCGATGTGGTCGAGCCGCCCGGTGTCCTCGTATTTCTTCTCGGTGCCGCGCACCACGATTCCCTCGCGCGGCGTGCGCGTGCCCATCAGATGCACCGTGGCGGCGCCGCCCGAATAGAGCCAATAGCCGGGGAAGCCAAGCGGCGGCCGGTCGCCGTTCTCCAGCCCCAGCACGTCGCAATAGAAATCCTTGGTACGTTCGAGGTCGGAGGGTTCGATGGTGTAATGTTGCAGTCCACCCAGTCCCATGATCGTTCTCCCTTAGACAAAGCCGAGGTCGGTATCGACGCCCATCATCCAGGCGCCGACGGTTTCAAAATGCCGGAGCTGGCCCTGCAGCTGCTGCGTCACGGTGTGGATGTCGCGGAAGCGGCGCTCCAGCGGATGGTTTTCGAAGATCGCGGTCGCTCCGGCGGCGTTGTAGGCAAAGTCCACCGCCTCGCGCGCCTTGTGAATGGCATGGGTCGAGGCCATGCGGATGTTCATGCGCTGCGCAACCGTGATGGTGGCGCCGGCGGCAAGATCTTTCCAGATATCGGCCATCGACTGCAGCACATAGCCGCGCGCGGCGCGGAGATTGACCTCGGCCTGGGCGAGGTTGCTCTGGACCACCGCATTGTCCCGCAACGCGCCCCTGGCGCCGCGCGGCACCTTGCTGCGCATCGTTTCGACAAAATTGTCGAGCGCGGTGCGGGCGATGCCGCAGGCGACGCCGGCAAAGCCCATCTGGTAGCAAGTGTGGTTGCTCATGCGGTAGAGCGGGCCGGTTTCGCGGCATTCCCGGTCGAATTCGCGGGTGATCGAATGATCGGAACGAACGAAGAAATCGTTCAGGGCGAACTGGTCGCTGGCGGTACCGCGGAGGCCCACGGTGTTCCAGATGTCGGTCCATTCGACGTCTTCGGAGCGCACCAGCATGGTGCGCTCGAGCGGGGCGCCATTGGCATCGCAACTGGGTGAGCCGTCGGCTGCGAAGATCGGGCAATGGGCACCGAGCCAGGTCGCATGCCGGCCGCCCGAAGCAAACGACCACACGCCGGTAATCCGATAGCCGCCTTCGCATTCGACGGCGCGAACCCTCGGACCGGGCCCCCAGGCCAGCACCGCGCGCGGATCGCCGAAGATCGCCCGCGCTACCGGGAGGTCGAGGTAGGCTGCCGACATGGCGCAGCCGCCGGCCTGGCTGAGGCACCAGGCCGTCGAGGCGTCCGCCTTGGCGATGGTTTCAATGACGTGGAAGAAGGTGACGGGGTCGGTTTCGATCCCGTCGGTCGAGCGCGGCAACAACAGACGGAACAACTGCGCGTCGTGCAGCCGGTCGAGCAGGGCCGGAGGCAACCGGCGCGCTTCTTCGATGTCGTCGGAAGCAGCCGCGATGTCGGCGCGGAGGGCCTCGGCCCGGGCGATCACCGCCAGGTCGCCCGCGAGGTCGGCAGGGTTTGCGATCGCAGCGTTCAAGACCCGGCCTGCCGTACTCTGGTGATCATGTCGTTTCCCCGGGGCGACCGTTCATTGTTGGCGGGGCGCTGCGCCTGCGTTCCCACCTCCGCATGAGGCTAACGTGCCGCCGCCGTGAACGGCAAGCCCATGCCGGCGCGGAGCACGCTTGCGCAGAATCGATCTTGATGTCGTGCTATCCGGCACGAGGCGCGCCAAAAGAGGATTGCCGGCGCGTGGGAAATCTGGTGGACCATCTGCCGGCCGGTTTTTCCGGGCTATTCCGCGGGTGCGCTGCGGTGCACGCGCCCGACTTATTTTAAGATTTTGCCGCTAACCTCATCGTTTGAGCCGGGACCTGACGGGATGGAAGAAAAGCGAAAATATCCGCGAACGGAGGTCGACGAGTTTGCCTACGTCTCGTCCGGCGGTTCCGTGATACGCTGCGTGGTGCGCAACATCTCGCAGGAAGGTGCGGCGATCGATGTCGAGAATCCAGCCTTCATTCCGCAACGCTTTCGCCTGGTCATGGCGAAGGATTCCTCGATCATCCACGAATGCCGCGTCGCCTGGATCCAGAAGAACCGGCTGGGCCTGACTTTCGTCGAGCAGGAACCGTGAGCGCCCATTCGCGGGAGCGCGGTTGTTCACTCGATCCTCAGCTTTGCATCGCGCACCACTTTGCCCCACTTGTCCATTTCGAGCCTGATGCGGTCGCCGAACTGATCCGGCGTATTGGCGACCGGTTTGAAGCCAAGCACCGTGAGGCGCTCCTTGACGTCCGGCTGGGCGACGATCCTGGCAATCTCGCGATAGAGCAGATCGACGATCTCTTTCGGCGTCCCGGCAGGCGCGACGATGCCCGTGAGCGTGTCAGCCTCCTGGTCCTTCACGCCCTGTTCGGCGAAGGTTGGCACGTCGGGCATCCCGGGGGCGCGCTCGGTCGAGGCAACGCCCAGCGCGCGCAGTTGTCCACCCTGCACCGCCGACAGGGCAGGCGGCAGCGCGGTGAAGGCGATCGGCGTATGCCCGCCGACCGTTGCCTGGATCGCCGGTCCAGCACCCGTGAAAGGCACGTGCACCAGATCGAGATTGAAGGCCAGCCGGAAAAGCTCGCCGCCCAGGTGCGGGGTCGAACCGATGCCGGGACCGGCAAAGCCGTATTTGCCGGGATTGTCCCGAATAAGCTGCACCAACTCCGGCAGCGTCTTGGCTGATACCTGCGGGTTGACCACCACCACGTTCGGCGAGACGGCGACCAGCGTCACGGGTGCGAAATCCTTCACCGCATCGTAGGGCACCTTGGCGTACAGGCTTGGGTTTACGATGAAGCCGGTGCTGATCACCATGATGGTGTAGCCGTCCGGGGGCACGCGCGCGACCTGGCCGGCTGCGGTGTTGCCGCCCGCGCCGCCGATGTTCTCGACGTAGAATTGCTGGCCGAGATTGTCGGACAGCTTTTGCGCCACGATGCGCGCAATGGCGTCGGTCGGCCCGCCCGCGGGAAATCCGACGACCACGCGTACCGACTTGCTGGGATAGCCTTGCCCGGATGAAGCCGCAACACCGGACAGCAGCCACGTCGCTGCAAGCAATACGCGCAATACGGCGGCCAAGGCGCTCTCCCCGATATGTTTTTGTTGGCGTCATCATCGGCGAGGCTGCGGCGACGGGCAAGAGGCAAAGCGCGCCGGGCGGCGGTCGTTACTTCTTCACTTCTTCAGCAACGGCTTGAGCCGCTCTTCCAGTTCCTCGAACGACATCGAACCCTGGAAGCGGACACCGTTGAGGAAGAAGGTCGGTGTCGAAGTCACCTTCAACTCCCGCGCGGCGTATTGCTGATCGGCGTTGAGCTTGTCGAACTGCGTCTGATCCTTCTCGCAGGCCTCGACTTCCTCCACGCTCATCCCGTGCAGTCTGCCGACATAGAACAGTGTGTCCTTGGTCTGCGCCATCAGGCGGTCCTGCAGCTTGAAAAGGATCTCGACCGCGCCGAGATATTTTTCGGAATCGCCCTTGCCGATGCAACGCGCCAGTATCGTGGCCGCTGCCGCCTTGATGTCGAGGGGAAATTCGCGGAACACGAAGCGCACCTTGCCGGCATCGATATATTTCGATCGCAGCATCGGAAAGACATTCTGGCCGAACGCCGCACAATGGGGACAGGTCAGCGACGAATATTCGGTGATCGTCACCGGTGCTTTCTCCGGCCCGATCGCGATGTCGGGCAAGGACACCGGCTTTGCGACCGCGGCGGCAATTGCGCTTTGCGCGATCGCCGAGCCCGCGAACGGCGATGACGCAAAGGCGAGGAGGACCGCGAAGGCGATATGGCGATGAACGTTCAACGGATGCTCCGAAGCAAGCTGGCGGAAGCTGGCGCGTTGCCAGCATCGCGAGGTGTCCGTAGTTTTACGGGTCCGACAGGCGAATAGCCATCTGACTGAATCGAGGTTGCTTACGTTAAGCCGCGATTGCAGTTGACCTGAAATTTATAGCAATCCAATCATGGGGATAAGACAAGGGGAAGGGCAGGAGAAAGCGTGCAAACAGATCCATTCATAGACGAAATCTATGAAGCGGCCGTGGTTCCGGAGAAATGGCGAGCCATTCTGGATCGTTTGGCGGAAATGGCGGACGCCGAGGGCGCGCTGCTCTTTGCCGCATGCCCAGGTGTGCCCCGATGGATTTCGTCCGAGGCGATCCAGCACACGATGGAAGAATGGATCGGCAGCAAGTGGTATCTCGATAATCCGCGCGGGCGGCGTCTCGTTCCGCTCGAGGAACCGAGGTTTCTGACCGACCTCGATGCGATGACGGTCGAGGAAATCAATGCCTCGGATTTTTACACCGAACTGCTGCGGCCCCGTGGCCTTGGCTGGTGCATTGGAACGTCGATCCGCTCGCCCGCCGGCGACACCCTGGTGTTTTCGATCGAGAAGGCCCACGCCAAGGGGCCGGTGCCCCGCACGGTCGCAGAGCAGCTCGATAGCCTGCGGCCGCATCTTGCCCGCGCCGCGCTGCTTTCGGGACGCCTCGGGCTGGACCGGGCGAAGTCCACGGTGACCACGCTGGAAGCGATCGGCCTTCCAGCTGCGGCGCTCACACCGGACGGTCGCGTGGTTTCGGCCAATGCGGGATTTCTCGCCAGCGAGCCGCGCATCCGGATCGGCGCGGGCAACCAGGTCCAGCTGGCGTCCGCCCCGGCGCAAGCGCTTCTGATGGAAGCGGTGTCGAACGCGACGATAGCGTCCGGCCGGATCGGAAAATCCATTCCGGTTCGAGCTGTCGGAACAGAACCCGCCTTCGTCGCGCACGTCGTGCCGCTGCGGGGAGGGGCCCTCGATGTCTTTACAGGCGCGCTCTCGATTGTCTTCACGACGTCGATCACACGGAGCGCAAGCCCTGCACCGTCATTGCTGCAGGCGCTGTTCGACTTGACGCCTGCCGAAGCACGGACCGCCAGCCAGATCACCGAAGGAAAATCCATCGAACAAATTTCGTCCGCGACCGGCATTTCCCACAATACGATCCGAACTCATCTGAAGTCGGTATTTCAGAAAACCGGCGTGGAGCGGCAAGCGGAGCTCGTCAGTTTGCTCAGCGTATCCTTGAGATGAAGCACTGAAAAACGGCGTCCTGCTTTGTCGTCCCGGGTCGCTTCTTTCATCCCCGGCACAACATGGTCCTGTCCGCGGCGCATCGTGCCGCCAATATCGACGAGGCGCTGGAAGCGGCATCGCATTGATTCAAGGCCGTCCGCGACCTGGATAACCGCGCGACAGCAGGCTCAGCATCCACCGATCGGTTCTCTTCCCGAACAATCGAGATTGCAGTCCGAATCCCGGCACAGCCAGACCCGGGTTTTGGTGGCGCCCGCGTAGAAGCAGGCGCCGACGCATTCCCTCGCCGTTCCGGTCCGGCGAGCCGATGACGCGGCCCGCGAAAAATCCTAAACCTTCGCGAGCATCGGGTCCGGCACCGTAAATGCTTGAGCCGTTGTCAATGCTGCCGGGACGAATCGAAAGTGCTGGAAGGTTCTTGATAAGGATCGCGCCATTTGCCAGTCTTTGGCAGCGGCTCATTGATCGAAGTTTTCATGCGACGGTATGCGCTTGCAATGGTGGCGGCCGCCTTCTCCGCGATGCTTCTTTCCACTGGCAGCACCCAGGCCGGGGGCTATCCATGGCCTGCTGGATTTGGTCCCGTCGACAAGTTAGGATTTGGCGCTGGCGCGCGCCTTTCTCAGGAGGTCGACCATGACACGGCACCTTTTTTTCGCGATCGCTCTCATAGGCACCGGAGTACTCCTCAGTCCGCCGGCAGAGGCACAGCAATGGCAATGTGAGGACAGAGCCGCCAACTGCTTGGGCAGGTGTACCGACAAGGCGGGAGGGGCAGGCGACTGGGGAGGCCATCCGAGCAAGTGTTTGCGCTGCGACTGGCGGCTGATCAGATGCGTGCGCAACGCGACCATCCGCCTGACGCGACATTACGCGGCACCGTAGCTGGCCGTCCGATCGCGCGCTGTCTTTGGCAATCACTTCGCACCGAAGGGCCGACATTGCTGTCTACCTTTCACTGCGGCATAGAATTGCCCGCCGCTTCGCGAGCGACGGCATTTTCTTAACCACAACTCAGTATCTTCGTTGGCAATCGCGGATCGCTCCCAAGGCGCGCGGGATTTAGTAACCGCGTAGGAAGCCCGCCGCCTCAACCCGGCGGGCTTCTTTGGTTATGGCAACGTCTTTGCTGGTTCGCGATTGTTTGACGGAATCCTGCGAGGAGCGGGACAGTCCCGGCATCAGGCCATGCGGCGTAACGCCCGCGTGGCCATTGTTTGGGGGGGCGGGGCCGCCTCGAGGGCACGAGACGACCCCTGATCGCGCAGTACGCAGGCCATACTGGGGGGCGGCCAATCTGCGCGACTGCGGCCACGCTAGGCTTGTTTCGGTCGGCCGCAACGAAACTCGCGAATTAAGCTTGATGTCCGCCGTGGAGGTTAATTCTGGAACCGGCATCTGCCTGAAGATTTCGAAGCAGCAAAATCACAAGATCGCCCGAAAGGGTCCGGTTGCCGATGCGGCCCATCCGATGACCACCACAACGCGAAAGCCCCGCCTGGGGGAAGCGGGGCTTTCAATGTGGGCTTGTGAGGCCTTGGGGAAGCCTCAGAGGTATGTCTTGTCCCGCCGCAAAAGGTTCAAGGAGCCGCAGACCCGACATGTGAATTTTTAAGCTCCAGGTCGGAAAGGCGAACGTCACCCCAGCGGCTCGCGTCGATCGCGTCACCGCGTGAGCGCACGTCGCCATCCTGCCTGGTCGGTAGTAGACGCTTTTGGAGTGAGGACGACATTGCCAAGCTCAAGACCATGGCTGGGCAGATCCCGCGTAAGGAAATAGCGGCCCAACTTGGCCGCACTCTCGGCGCGACGGCAGTGGAGGCCTCAAAGCTCAAGATCTCGCTGCGCACGCATCGCTATTTTGGCGGACCCCGTCAGGCGGGCAGTGACCCTTCGTTGGAGCGATAGGACCGACCCCGTCGGGTCGAACTGCGAAGACAACCTCCAAGGCCGGCGCATCCATCGTGTCGGCCTTTTTTCATGCCGCCAAATCCGAAAACCAGGGAGCACCGTATTAATACGGCCTCGCGATTTAGTGTTCACTAGTGCGCAGACGCGTTAACTCGCGCGAGCTTAATTGTCGGTGTTTCAACCCGTAAAAATACTTGCCGTATTTAATCGTTGGCGCTTCGGGCCGAGCCCTCAAGGATTGCGAGCGGGCTTCCAGGAGTGCGGCGGGAACCAAAGTTCGTTCCGCTGTGAAAAACTTCAGAAAGGCCGACAGCTCCGCATGCCGGCCTTTTTTTTTCAGCATGAAAAATGGCCCCAGCTCGTCGGAAGCTGGGGCCATAAGTTTTCCCTTTGGAGCCCGCCCGGGGGACGCGGACATTTTCACAAACGCGTCTAGCCGCGTGTCGTTCCTGGTCGCGCTTATAATCCTTTCTTTAACTCGTTTGGGATTAGATCGGATCAATCGCGGAGACATCCCCGCGAGGGCGTAATGCGTACAGCCGCCGCTGCATCTACCCCCAGCGGCGGCTTTTTTATGTGCCCGAGATGCGGCGCCGCTACCGGAAACTTTTCAGAAGTTGGCGATTTAGGATTCCGGCACGGAGTACCGCGTTGGGTGACAACAGCCGCACTTGGACCAATGACGAGATTGCCAAGCTTAAGCGCATGGCCGGTCGGATCCCGCGTGATCAAATAGCGGCCAAACTCGGCCGCAGCCCGAGCGCGACGGCGATGGAGGCATCGAAACTGGGAATTTCGCTTAGCCTGCAGCCAGATATTCGACGGGCATTGCGAAGTAAGGGGACGAAGAAGCGCCGGGGCGAGTAGGTCCGCTGCTTCCTGTTGATGTCCCAATCCTTGACCGGAAAACCCCAGGGTTGGCGGCGCCGGTTCTTCGGTGGTTCCAGGGCCGTTTTATGGCCCGGCGCAGGTCGTCCGGGAGCCTCGTGCGTCGGGCCAAAGGCCCGTCATCATTCCAGAATCTCAAACTCAAAGGCAACGCCTTCTGCGTCGTTTCCTCGAACCACGTTTCCGCGGCGTCCTGGGTGGCGAACAATTTGATGTGGCCAGGGTCTCCGACCTGCTTGCCGGTATCGACATAAATCAGCACGATCATTGAATGCCGAAGATAATTCTGATGTTGTTGCTGACAGCGTGTGCGACTTCATCCATCGCGCCGAAGAAAGCGGACGCTCAAGAGCCAGCCGCGCAAGACGAAATTGCGTGCTACAACGTGATCACCGGTCGCACCTTCTCTGCAGCCGAATGTGGTCTTGTCGTTTGCCGTTTCACCGATCGGTCAGGCAGACAGGTTTCTGGAAATCAAGGTCATTATGGCGATGGCTATGGGCCCTGCATTCCTCCGCGAGAAGAAGGCGAAACGAACCGTGAGATTCTATGTAAATTTGGTCCCGGCTTCTTGGAGAGTTGAGGCAAACCCGTTCAAGCTTTTTCATCACCGATTTGCGCCGAAGCGAAAGTGGAATTCCGTCAATGCCTGAATGGAACTATGCTCGGTAGCTATCAATATCCTAATTGTCAGTAATTCTGCCCGGGCAGAGTTGATTCACCGACGGGCCGCGGGCGGATCCCAATCTCAACGAAAAATGTCATGGCATCCACGACGACAGAGTGAGAGCACTTGCGATCGCTGCAGTAGACGAGCAGCCGGGTGGGGCCATTGGCTGACCGCATTTCTCCGACCGCGATTTTCTGTTCGCGCTTCATGTCGCGCAATTCTGCCACGAATCAGAACCAGCGTGAATCAGGCCTTCCGAGGGGGCGGGCCCGGCGTGTGTCGAGCGGAACCGTCATGCGTCGGGCCGACCCCTTACCCGATAGGCAGGCTGCTACGGCTTCCAACGAAGCGGGGAGTTGATGCCACCAGTTGCTGGGGAAATTGTGTTGTGGCTTCTGAGCGGGACCAGTGTGGTGCTGGCTATGTGGCAATACGCCAGCATGATCAGCACCTACTAGTTCAAACCGTCTCCACGACACAGCGGGATCGATTACAATCTGCGCAGTAGGCGATCAGCCGGCCTGATCGCATTCTCCGCGTGTGGCTCAGTTAGTGCGATAGGCGTCCAGCGCGTGAGCGGCGAAGATCGCCATGCTGAACAGCGCGAGAATAGCCGCGGAAGCCTCGATCATTGCTGAACCTCGTCTTGGCTCAGTGCGACGAGATATCTGCTGCGTGAGTGGTTCCAAATCAGATCGATGATGAATTGCATGTTCGCCGTCCCCTTTTATTGGCAACAGGGATGGGGAAGTTTTGTTTCAACATCACTTCGTGGCGCAGCAGAAACGATGTCGTCTGCCATCGTCAGCGCGGGTGTAGCTTGGCGGCCACAAACACCACAAAAACTGCAATCAACAGCGCCAAGGCCCCGATCGTGTCGGTGTCGTCGTACCAAGATGGCTCAAGTCTGGTTTGTACGTCCGATTGTGCGCAGCTTCTAAAATTTCCAAAAACATCAATGATATCAATGATTTTGGCGGAAGGGGTGGGATTCGAACCCACGGTACCCTTGCAGGCACGCCGGTTTTCAAGACCGGTGCCTTAAACCACTCGGCCACCCTTCCGTTCCAGCGACAACAAGCACTTAGCAAGCGGGAGATCAAGAACGACCTGCGAACTGGACCCAGGGTGTTGCAGGCGACGGCGCTGCCTGCGGGCGGCGCCGTGCCCAACTACGATTACGGCTATGGCATCATTCGGCCGGTGGCGGCGGGTCGGAGCCTCGGCATTATTCCGTGAGCCGCCGCGCGGTGCGGCACGTCCAGCGGTGGGACACCTCAATTCGATTTGAGGTTTGCCACGATCATTCTGCGAAGCTTCGGCCAATTCCGATCGTCGACGACCAGCCGGAAGCCGAGATTGGCAGGCGGCACACCGGCGGCGCAGCCGCCCGTGCGGGGATCGCGGATGAAATCGGTCATATAGGTCCGGTGCGCGCCTTGCACGACGCGGACGCCGCAATTGGCATTGGTGACCTGCGCCGCCCCCGTCGGCGCCAGCGTCATGCGCAGGAAGCAGGTGTTGGTCCATTCCCAGACATTGCCGCCGATATCGTTGAGGCCGTTCTCGTTGCGCCCGAACGTGCCGATCGGTTGCGGGTCAAGTGCAAGAGGGCGCGCACGGTTGGCTTCGGCCTCATAGCGCGCGATCCAGGCTTGCGCCGGATCGACCGGATCGGCCAACGGAAGCACTTCGTCGCGGGCCTTCTCGCCGGCGGCAAACACCCATTCCTCATCGGTCGGGAGGCGATGCACGACACCCGTCTTGTTCGTGATCCATTCGGCGTAGGCCGTCGCGTCACGCCAACTCACGCCAACCACCGGGCGATCCGCCACCCCCGACGCGTGAGGGATGCGGGGGCACCCGCCGTCATCTATGCAACGTGCATACTCGCGCGATGTGACCTGGCTCGTCATGATCTTGATGCTGCCTGACAACCGCGCTTCGCGCAGCGGCGCTTCCACAGGCTTGCCGTCGCGCGAAAAGTCGCCCGCCATCCGATACTGAAACGGCCTTGCTGCGATCGGGGTCAAACCGGCGTCGACGGATGCGATCGCCAAGCGACGCAACGGGCGCCACCGTCAGTGCGACCGGGCTCGCCAGCGCGGCGGCGGTGATCGCGATCTTGATTTTCATGGCGAGCAGCATCGTCGGCTTCCTTTGCAGTTGCGGCCTGCAGTTGACGCTGCAGGCCGCAAGGCGGTTACCTGGTGTGCACCACCGCGTCAGCCGCGCTGGACTTGCCGGGCAGGATCGGCCCGGGAGGTTTGACCTGCTTCATCAGATCGTTGTTCCATTCGCCTTCGACCTTGAAGTGTGCGCTGGCGCCAAGCTCGACGGCCTCGATCAGGTTATGGTTGACGTAGGCGTAGATGCCGGGTTGCCTGAACGTATAGAGCGCAGCCCCCGCCGAACCGCCGCGGATGAACCAGGTTTCGAGATCTTTCTGTGGCGGGTTGATGAACTTGCCGGTCTCCCAGACGTAGTCGCCGTGACCGCCGATGAGATGCGGGCGCGTGTCGCGATTGGCCTGCGAATGCACGATCATGACGGTCTCGCCGACCTTGGCCGTCATCGCATTCTTGCCCGTCAACGCGCCAACGCTTCCGTTGAACACGACATGGGTGGGGATCAGCTTGCGCATTACTTCGGTAGTGTCGGCGAACGCTTCACCGGGCGTGTCGTAGCTCTTGTATTTTCCGTTCGCGTCTTTCGGCACGTAGAGGTCGTTCTCGCCGATGTAATAGACGCGGTCGTAACGCAGCGGCTTGCCTTCGCGATTCTTCAACCCGTCACGCGGCAGCACCATCACGGTGCCGTGCATGCCGGACACGACGTGCCACGGGATCATGCCTTCCGGCGCGCAGTGATAGACGAACGTGCCGGTGCGCGTTGCCTTCCAGCGCAGCACCACCTGCTCGCCGGGGTTGACGTGGGTGAGCGCGCCGCCGCCCAATCCGCCGGTGGCGGAATGAAAATCGATATTGTGCGGCATCGTATTGGTGTCAGGATTGACCAGCGTCACCTCGACGTAGTCGCCTTCATGGACCACCATCATCGGTCCCGGCATCGAGCCGTTGAAGGTCATGGCCTGGAATTTGGTGCCGGCATCGTCGATGACGACTTCCTTCTCCTTGATCGGCAGCTTGAACTCGATGATCTTCGGGCCTTCCTTGGTGGCCTGTTCGTGCGGATGCACAAAGGGTGGGGCGACCAGCTCGACCGCCTGCCGCGGCAGCTTGAGATCGTCGGCGGCCAGCGCGGGGGCGGTGGCGACAAGGGCGGCGACGGCAGCGCCCAGCAATGCGGTACGGCGGGTGATCATGACACGTCCCTTTCGGTGTCTGCTTCTGAAATTCGTGTCGTCCTTATGCGTCAGGTGCAGCAAGCACTCTTTGCGCCAACGCAACCTTCTCCCGGAATGCCAAATTGTTTTCCTGTTTGCTGCCGCACAACGAAGCGTGCGGTGATGCGTCTAGACATGGCGGCATGAGGAAGAGCGCGCTTACGCTGGACATGACGGTCGACCAGGTGATGAATCGCTGGCCGGCTTCCGTACGGGTGTTTCTGGATTTCAGGATGCGCTGCGTCGGCTGCCCGATCGCGGCGTTTCACAGCGTGGAAGAAGCGAGCCTCGAACACGAGATCGATGCGCATGCACTCCTGGCGTCGCTGCGATCGGTGGCCGGCTATGCTTAACGTCGAATCGTCATTCCTTGCTACGGCCTTCCGCCAGTCCAAACAGCTTGTGCGGTTCGCGCAGCACGATGCGCTGCCGTCCGCCCTCGACCAGGCCTTGTTGTTCCCATGCGCTGAGAATTCGACTCACGGTGTGCAAGGTGGTGCCGGTCATTTCGGCGACGTCCTGGCGGCTGATCGGAAAATCGATTTCGACGCCCCGCTCGACCTTGCGACCGGCCTGTTTGGCCAGGCGCAGGAGCGCATGCGCGACACGCTGTTCGACCTGTTCGCTGGACATTTCGAGGACGCGGGCCTGGGTGTCCTGCAAACGGTTGCCGACGGTCTGCAGTGCTCCAGCGGCCAGCGCGGGAAACTGCGCGATGAGCGGTAGCCACGCCTTCGAAGGCCAGGCCAGCGCGACGCTGTCGACGACCGCAATGGCGGTTGCCGGATATTCCTTAAGTCCCATAGCCTGTGCCACGCCGAAAAGTTCGCCTGCCGAGACGTAGCGAACCACGATCTGCTGTCCCTGCGGCGTCATCTTCTCGACCCTGAGATGTCCATGCAGCAACACGAAAAACGAATGCGCTTCCATGCCCTGGCCAAACACGCTGCTGTCCTTCGGATACCGGACCGATCGCGCTTCGCGCAGGATAGCGTCGAGATCGCCGGAGCTCAGTCCGGCGAAGATGGGGACGTTGGCGACGATGGAACGGTCGAGGGGAGCCATTGAGCTTTCCGGATACCGCCCGCGAAATGGCAGGACAAAGGGAACTTCGGTCGCGAGCCATTATACAGCGCAAAAATCGATCGTGAGCTTGCGTTAAAACAAACTCCTTCCGGTGGTCGGGAATTAGATTTTTGCGCACTGGGGTCCGCTTGGTGACCCAACCGATCAACGGGAGACAGGAATGCGCAGGTATTTGGTGGCGGCTGCGGTTGGCGTTGTCATGGCGATGGCCGGTGGCGCGAGGGCGGCCGAGGTCGAAGTCAAGATGCTGAACAAGGGGGCCGAGGGCCTGATGGTGTTTGAGCCGGCTCTTATCAAGGTCGCGCCGGGCGACTCCGTCAAGTTCGTGTCGACCGACAAGGGCCACAATGCCGAGACCATCAAGGGCATGCTCCCGGACGGTGGAACGACCTTCGCAGGCAAGATGGGCGAGGATGTCGCCGTGAAGTTCGACCAAGCCGGAATCTACGGCGTCAAATGCACGCCACACTACGGCATGGGCATGGTGGCGCTGGTCGTGGTGGGGAATCCCGCCAATGAGGAGCAGGCAAAGGCGGTACCCCAGATCGGCAAGGCCAAGCAGGTGTTCGCCACCCTGTTCGAAAGGCTCGCCGCCAACAAGACGGCGGCGAAGTAGACAAGCCTCACCAGAGAAAGAAGCGCGGTCCGCTGGGCCGCTCTTCTGGTTCAAGCAAGGTCAACGTCATGTCGATCGCGCGTTTGAAAGATTACCGGGGCCCGGCGTTGTTCTCGTACGGCTTCCGGCCGTTCTTCTTCTTCGGGTCGGTCTATGCCGGCGCCACCATCCTGGTGTGGCTGCCGGCTTTTTTCGGGACACTCCAACTCGGCACCGCGTTGGCGCCGCGGGACTGGCATGTTCACGAGATGCTGTTCGGATATATCGCCGCCGTCGTCGCCGGCTTCCTGCTGACGGCTGTGCCGAACTGGACCGGAAGGCTGCCGCTGCAGGGCAGGCCGCTGGTCCTGCTGTTCTCGATTTGGGTTGCGGGACGAATTGCCGTCAGCGCTTCGGCGTGGATCGGCTGGGGCCCCGCGACGGCGATCGATTCGGCGTTCCTGATCTTGCTTGCGGCCGCAGCCGCGCGCGAGATCATTGCCGGCAGGAAGTGGAGCAACTTGAAGATCGTCGTCATTGTCAGCCTGCTGGCCGCCGGAAACCTTGCCTTTCACCTGGAGGCGCATTTCACGGGACTGGCGGAATATGCAACCCGTGGCGGCGTCGCCATGGTGATCGTGCTGATCGCGCTGGTCGGCGGGCGTATCATTCCGAGCTTCACCCGCAACTGGCTGGCGCGGCAGGCGCCGGGTCATATGCCGTCGCCGTTCGGCCGCTTCGATGCCGCGACGATGGCCTTTACCGTGTTCGTGCTGGTGCTGTGGGTGGCGCGGCCGCTGGACCGGACCACCGGCGGGCTGCTGCTGGCATGCGGATTGATGCACATCGTCCGCCTGGTGCGCTGGACCGGTTACCGCACGTTCGCGGACCGCCTGGTGCTGATCCTGCACGTCGCCTATGCATTCATCCCGGCCGGCTTCATCCTCTCCGCGCTCTCGGCGCTCGATTTAATTGCGCCGAGCGCCGGGATCCACGCCTGGACCGGTGGCGCGATCGGCACCATGACGCTCGCCGTGATGAGCCGGGCAACGCTCGGTCATACCGGGCGCCGGCTGGAGGCGTCCGCGACGACGCACATCATCTATGCATCGGTCGTCATCGCTGCGCTGGCGAGGGTCTGTGCGGCGCTGGAAGTCGATCACACAAGCGCATTGCTGGCGGTTGCCGGTATTGCCTGGGCTACGGCATTTCTTGGATTCGCCGCCGCCTATTCGGTGGCGTTCTGGTCGCCGCGTCGGTTCTAACAACCGCGCGCACCTCGGCTCCGATGCGCACAGGTCCGGCACGCTATTCGGCAGAATGGCTCGAGGTTGCGGTTCCGTCTTTGAGTAAATGCAATCCGTCTTTGAGTAAGTGCAAGAAGTCTGAAGAAACTTGGGAGAAAGACAGGCGCAAACGCGTCAGCGGCTCTCACAACCGCCACGAACGCCAGGAGCCGATCCATGTCGTGGTCAGTTTGTCAGGTGACACGGTTCCAAGTGTGCTTGCAGGGCGGGGACGAATGGTTCGACGGGTTTGCAAATTCGTGATTGCCTTCCGCCAGGTGCATCACCTCGACGCAATCGGCGTTCAGGCGCTCGTTGTCGACCAGCCGTTCCGCCAGCACCAGCGCCTGCGACGGGCCGACTGACTGGACGTCGACCTCACGCTGGAGGCACTTGAAACTATGGCCGTCCGAATTCAGGAGATCCTTGTAGAAGGAGACGCGGTAGTTGTTCATCTTGCCCTCCGGCATGCTGTCGCAGTTTGTACTCAGGCGTCCATGTCGGCCAGCCGCTGGCGATTGCGCAGCACGATTTGACGGGCACTCGAAAACACCAGAACGCCCTGGTCGCTGAGCTGCGAAAGCGTCCGCGACACGGTTTCCAGCGTCAGACCGAGATAATCGCCGATGTCGCGGCGGCACATCGGTAGCGCCATCATCCCGGCCTTGGCGAGCCGGCGATCCATTTCCAGCAGAAAGGTGGCGACCTTTTCCATCGCGGTCTTGCGGCCGAGAAGCAGCATATGATCTTCGGCGTGCCGGAGTTCGCCAGCGGTCATGGTCCAGAGATTATGGGCGACCTGGACATTCGATCCGGCAGCGGCTTCAAGGCCGCGGCGCTTGACCAGCCGGACGGTGGTGTCGGCGATGGCTTCGGCGGTCAGGCGATGGGTCGATCCGGAATCGAGGCCGAACACGTCGCCCGGCAGAAGGAACGCGCCGATCTGGCGCCGCCCGTCGTTCAGAAGCTTGTAGGTGCGAACGGCACCGCGGACCACTTGATAGACGTATTCGGAAGGCTCGCCTTCGCCGTAGATTTCCTCGTCCTTCCGGAAGGAATACTCGGTGGCGATCACGCCTGCACAACTGGCGATCAGGCTGAACTGGTCGATGGCAGGGGCGCTTTGGGGGCGGGGGGCGTGGAAAACCTTGGCTGCCGGGACTGACGGGGCCGTGATCGTCTGGGTGTGCATTTGCCATCTCCTCGATGCGGGATGGCTTTGTCTACGGGGGATTTCTGCGAGCCCGATATTTCGGTCGATATCCTAAGGGCACCCCCTTACGGTGTCTTACGGAGTTGACCGGGCCTGCTTTTCAGGGCCGGCCCGCAGCATCGTGCGCATCGATCGCGTTTCGAACGCATTCGACCAGATTTTCCTCCAAATTGGGCTTCAACAGCACCTGACGTACCCCGGCTGAACTGGCCTTGGCCGAGATGTTTTCGTCCGGATACCCCGTGATCATGACGATCGGCGTCGAGACGTCGAGGCGCCGCAGCCGCTGGGCCAGTTCCAGGCCGTCGATGTCGGCCATCTTGTAGTCCACGACAAGGCAATCCGCCCGGTGCCGGGTGGAGGAGCCAAGCAAAGCCGTCCCGCTGCGGAAGGTTCGGACGTCGAACCCCTCGGTCTCCAGGAGAAACCGCAACGATGTCCGGACGTCGTAATCATCATCGACGACGTAGATCATCGTTTTCCTGGGCGGAGAGCCCGTCCCGCTTTCACCACAGAGCTGTTTTGGGCGCCAATCATCCAGACAAATTAGCCGGTTTGCCGGTCGGCGAATTGACTTGGCTCAATCTTCGACGATTCCAGCCCGGATCGCGAACCGGACCAGTTCGGAAAGGTTACCGGCCTGCATCTTGGTCATGACGTTCGCCCGATAGACCTCCACCGTGCGGGGGCTGATATCGTATTCCCTGGCGATCGTTTTGTTCGATTGCCCCGTCACCAGCCCCTGCATCACCTGGCGTTCGCGCTGGGTGAGGCTGGCCACCCGCGCAGCCATGTCGGCCGAGGCCGCCTCGCTTTTCGAGCCGTTTTGCTGTTCCGACAGAGCGGCCTCGATCATTCCGATCAGCCGGTCGTCCTCAAATGGCTTTTCGAGAAAGTCGAGCGCCCCGAGTTTCATGGCTTCGACGGCCAGCGGCACGTCACCATGGCCGGTCATGACGATCACGGGAAGCTTTCGCGCGCCCGAATTCACCCGACGGAGCAGCTCCATCCCATCAATGCCGGGCATGCGCACATCCGTGACCACGCAGCCAGGCTCCAGCGTTGCAAGCTCGTCCAGAAAAACCTGGGCGGTATCGAAAACGCGTACACTGAAGCCGGCCGAGCCCAGCAGGAAATCCAGCGAGTCGCGCATCGCCGGATCGTCGTCGATGACATAGACGTTGTTACCCTGCGACATCGATCAGATCCTTGGCAGGCGCGGCGGGCAGGGTGAAGCGGAACGTGGCGCCGCCGGACTTGTTCGTTTCAGCCCACATCCGGCCGCCATGGGTTTCGATGATCGTTCGGCTGATCGAAAGACCGACGCCCATACCGGTTTCCTTCGTCGTGAAAAATGGCTGAAACAGGTTCGCAAGGGCATTGCCGGCGAATCCAGATCCGGTGTCCGAAACGGCTATTTCAATCATGTCATCTGCGGCCCTGGTGTTTGAGGCAATCAGCTCGCGGTGCGCCGAAGGAGCCATCGCTTCCAGCGCATTGCGGAACAGGTTGACCAGGACCTGCTGAATCTGGACCCTGTCGGCGAGCACCAAATCGCACGACGGATCCAGGTTGAAGCGCAGGAACACGCCCTGTTCGCGGGCGCCGGTAAGCCCGAGCGCGCCGGCCTCTTCGACCATCTTCGAAAGGCTCTCGACGCGCTTCTCGGACGCATCGCGCGCGACGAAGTTGCGCAATCGCCTGATGATGTCGCCGGCGCGGATCGCCTGTTCCGCGGCGCGATCGAGCGCTGCTTCGATCTTCGACGCATTGGCATCGGTGCTGCCGGCCAGCAGGCGGCGCGACCCCTTCATGTAGTTGCTGATCGCCGACAGACGGCTGATTGAGTTCGTGGGCGAGGGCGGATGCCATCTCGCCCATGGCGCTGAGACGGGAGACGTGGACCAGTTCGGATTGCAATTCCTGCAACCTTGCCTGGGTTTGCTGCTGCTCCGTGAGGTCGCGGACGAAGCCCGTAAAGTAGGGCTTTCCCATCCGACTGCATCTCACCGATGGTGAGATGCATCGGAAACGTGGTGCCGTCCTTGCGCATGCCGGTCACGATGCGGCCGATGCCGATGATGCGTCGTTCACCGGTCTTCAGGTAGCGGGCGAGGTAGCCGTCATGGCGGCTGCGATCCGGCTCCGGCATCAAGACGCTTATATTTCTTCCGATCGCCTCGGGTTCGGTGTAGCCGAATTGACGCTCGGCGGCGCTGGAGAAGAACTGCATGATGCCATGCTCGTCGATCACGATCATCGCATCCGGGACCGTATCCAGGATCGATCGAAAATGCCTCTCGCGAACCCTGACGGCGTCCTCGAGGCGCTTCTCACGGTCGATATCGATCACAACGCCGCTGAGCCGAGCAGGTGCGCCATTGGAGCCGTTGACGACGGCGCCGAGTGCGCGCACCCAGTGACCATCCTCCGACCGGGGCAGTCGGTACTGAACGTCGAAATTGCACCCGATGTCGATCGACTGCTTCAGGGCTGTTGCCGTGCGGTTGCGATCCTGCGGGTCCAGCAGGGAGAGGAATAGTTCGTAGTCGACAGGCGTATCAGGCGCGACGCCGAAAAGTGCTCGGGTGGTGTTGGACCAGTCCAGCTTCCGGGTTGAAAAATCCAGGTCCCAGGTGCCGACGCCTGACCGCTCGGCTCCGGTGCGTACATTCTCGTCGAGCGGATCCTGATTCCGGAACGGTCGGTCGGCGTCAATCATGCTTCGCTTTCGAGGGCCTTCTTGTATTCCAGATATCGCATTCAATCGAGGCCGCGAAAGGCGGCGCGATAAAATTAGTACTAGCACCTACCGCATTGAAATAGAACGAAATTCTAACGAATTGTCGCGAGGTAAAGAGAGGCGTGGATACGGCGTCTGCGCGGACCGACGGTCCTTGATCTAGGTCAGTTTCGATCCGCAACGGCTCGCTAGGATGCTGCTTTATGGGGAAGACGCGCATACGGCATTTCGCGCCAAGGTGTGGAGCAGGTAATGGACTACAAGACCGTCATGGTAGGCTTGGCGTTGGACCGGCCAAATGATGCGTGCCTCAAGGTAGCCGGCGATCTTGCCGAACGATTCGGAGCGCGCGTCGTCGGCGTCGCCGCTTCGGACCTCAGGCCGCCAATGTATTTCGCGGATGGCGATTTTGCGCAGAAGCTTCTCGACGAGGAGGCAGCCGCCACCCGGAAGCGCTTGTCGGAACTCGAGGCGGATTTTCGCGCCAGCGTCGAGAAGCGCGCCACGTCGGTGGAGTGGCGCTCCGCCCGGGCGCTGCCGGTGCCATACATGCTGCAGCAGGCGAGGGCCGCCGATATCATCGTGGTCGGCGCCCGAGCGGAAACCATGGTCGATCCCTACGCGGCTCCGGATCCGAGCGATCTGGTGATGCAGGCAGGCCGTCCGCTCATTGTGGTGCCTCCAGCCGTGCAGTGGCTGGATTTGAGAAGCGTTGTTGTCGCCTGGAAGGACGTGCGGGAAGCGCGCCGGGCCGTGTTCGACGCGCTGCCGATCCTGGCGGCGGCAAAAGAAGTCACGATCGCGGAAATTCCCGAACAGGGCGCCGATCGCGCCGATGCGATGTCGCGGGTTGCCGACGTGGCAGGGTGGCTGCGCAGACACGGTATCTCGGCCAACACAATCGTTCCCGAAAAGCCCGCGGAAGTCAGCGAACAGCTCGACAAGATCGCCGCCAACGTCGGCGCCGGCGCCGTGATTGCCGGCGCCTATGGCCATTCGCGCTTCCGCGAATGGGTGCTCAGCGGCGTAACGCGCCACCTTGCAACCGAATCGCGCCGTTGCGCGTTCCTGTCCCGTTGAGGAAATTGACGATGACGAGGAACCGCCGTGCATAGATTTCTCGAAGCCACCGCCGGGCAATTCATGACGCGCACGGTGAAGACGGTTGCGCGCGACACCACCATGCGCGAACTGCAGCGAATGTTCGACGAGGATGGATTTCAATTACTATCCGGTCCGCGAGGGCGAGGACATCGTCGGCGTCGTCAGCAATTTCGACTTTCTGAAATGCTTCGCCTTCAACCCCAGCCGCATGGTTCCCGCCTATGACGAATTGCTGTCGCGGACGGTGGCGGACGTCATGACGCCGGAATTCATCTATGTCGATCCGGCGACGAAGCTGACGCGGGTATTGCAATTGATGGTGGACCACCGGATCAAGAGCGTCCCCGTGCTCGATGCCGACCAGCGGTTGGCGGGGATCATTGCGCGCGAAGATATCATGCGGGCGGTGACCGAGAGCAAACCAGCGTAAGCAGCTGCCGCATCGGTGTCGTCGCTGCGCGCCTAATCGGTCTTTGCCATTTCGACGTCTTCGGGCGACTCCAGATACATCCCTGACATGGTCTCGACCCAGCATAGATGGTCGTGGACCTTCTTCACGCCTGAAATGTTTTCTGCGGCAACCACGGCAGCTTGCCGGGAATTCTCGTCGGTGATTACGCCGCTGAGATGGACGATGCCGTCGCGCACGATGACGTTGAGGCCGAACGGGCACCAGTCGTTCTTCTCGAGTGCCTGAATGATACGACTGCGAATGTGGTCGTCATCGGCGGTCGGATCGGGAATTTCGCGGGCGAGGCTTGCAACCGCCTGCAGCAGGTTGGCGCGCGACACGATTCCGACAAGCTTGTCGCCATGCATCACCGGCAGGCGCTTGATGTCGTTGGTTTCCATCGAAGCCACGATTTCCTCCAACGTCGCATCCTCGGCGATGGTGAATGGTTCCCGGGTCATGACCTCGGAGACCTTGCGGCCGTGCTCGCGAACGTATTGGGTGGCGTCGGAGCCCATCAGAAACCTGAGCCAGCGGCTGCGCTTGCGCTGCGTGCCGATCTCGCCGCGACGAATGAAATCGCCTTCCGAGACGATGCCGACGAGCTTGCTGGCCGCATCAACCACCGGAAGCCCGCTGACATGGTGCTGGAGCATGGTATCGGCGGCTTCGAGGATGGTGGCGTCCGGTGTGATGCTGACAACGGAGCGGGTCATGATCTGATGAGCGCGCATTTGACGGTCTCCTGTTCCATGCACCTGGACACGATGGCACGCCGCGGGCTGGCGCAGCGCTGCTGACAAGGCCATGTTAGAGGGAGTTCGATCGGGCTCGATTGACGAGGATCAAACGTCGCCCGTGTCGACCCGGATAGGGTGCACTGCTTGCTGAGAGGACATAGCCGAGATGCACGCCATGGTCCTGACGGCGCCCGGAGCGCCGCTCCGGTTTGAACCGCGGGAGGATCCGGCACCCGGGCCGGGCGACGTGCGCGTCAGGGTCAGTGCCTGCGGCGTGTGCCGTACCGATTTGCATGTGGTGGACGGTGAACTGCCCGAAATCGCCTATCCGATCGTTCCCGGCCATGAGGTGGTCGGCCGGGTGGACGCGCTGGGCGCTGGTGTCAGCAACCTGAAGATAGGCGAACGGGTCGGCGTTCCCTGGCTCGGCTACACCTGCGGCGAATGCTTCTATTGCCGAAGCGGTCAGGAGAATTTGTGCGACCGTCCGCGCTTCACTGGCTATACCCGCGACGGCGGCTTTGCCACGCATCTCGTCGCGGACGCCCGCTATTGCTTTCCGCTCGGCGAAGCCGGCGACGACATCGCGGTTGCACCTCTGCTGTGCGCAGGTCTGATCGGCTGGCGCTCGCTTGTCATGGCGGGGCAGGGAAAACATCTCGGCATCTTCGGCTTCGGCGCGGCCGGGCATATCATCGCGCAGGTGGCCCGCTGGCAGGGCCGCTCGGTCTATGCGTTCACCCGTCCGGGCGATGTCGAGGCGCAGGGGCTCGCGAAATCGCTGGGCGCAGAATGGGCCGGGGCGGCGGAAGACCGGCCGCCGGTTTCGCTGGACGCGGCCATTATCTATGCACCGGTCGGTGCTCTCGTGCCGCTGGCACTGCGAGCCGTGCGAAAGGGCGGGCGGGTGGTCTGCGCTGGTATTCACATGTCGGATATTCCCTCATTTCCCTACGATATCCTCTGGGGGGAGCGGCAGCTGCTATCGGTCGCCAACCTCACACGCCGCGACGGGATCGAGTTCTTTGAGGTCGCGGCACAAGCGGGCATCAGGACGCATGTCAGCGTGTTTCCGTTGCGGGAGGCGAACGACGTCCTTTCGAAGTTGCGCGCCGGGCGGATCACCGGCGCTGCCGTGCTGCAACCATGACCGAACAACCGATCGCTGGAACCGTGGCGGCCGAATTCGATCAACAAGGCGTGCTCAATTTTCTCGATGGCTCCAGCTTCGGTGCGGCAAGTGGTGGCAAGCGCATCGACACCCATGCCTCCATGGTATTTCTCGGCGGCGACCGGGCATTGAAGATCAAGCGCGCCGTTCGGTTGCCATTCCTCGATTATTCGACGCTGGAGAAGCGCAAGCTTGCCTGCGAGGAGGAACTGAAGGTCAATGCCGGCAATGCGCCGGAACTCTATCGCCGCGTCGTTGCCATCACGCGCAATCCCGATGGGAGTTCTTGAAATCGACGGAACGGGTACCCCGGTCGAATGGGCGGTCGAAATGATGCGGTTCGACGAGGAGAAATCGCTCGACCGCCTCGCTGCGTCGAGCACGGTCGATCCGTCTCTCGCGATCACGATTGCCGATGCGATCCTGCGATCCCATGACAACGCCCCGCGCGCCGATGGTGCATCCTGGCTCGCTTCGATTCCAACACTCATCGACCGCAATACCGCAAAATTTCGCACCGTACGCGGATTGGACGCCGCCGCCATCGATCGGCTGGATGCCGCAAGCCGCGATCGTCTGACGAGACATCGGAACCTGCTCAGCCAGCGCGCAGCGCAAGGGTTCGTGCGGCGTTGCCACGGCGACCTGCATCTCGCCAACATCGCGCTGGTGGACGGCCGGCCGCTGTTGTTCGATGCCATCGAATTCGATTCCGTTATCGCGACCACAGACATTCTCTACGATCTGGCCTTTACGCTGATGGACCTGATCCATTTCGATCAGGGTGCGGCGGCAAATGCGGCGTTCAATCGCTACCTTGCGGAGGCAAAGGCTGACAATGTCGATGGTCTCGGCCTGCTGCCGCTATTCCTGTCGCTGCGGGCAGCGATCCGCGCGCATGTGCTGTTCGTGAAGAGCGAACATGCAGGGGATGGCGAAGCGGTTTGGCAGGAGGCCAGGCGCTATTTCGATTTGGCCGCACGCCTCATCGCACCAAAGCCGCCGATTCTGGTTGCAATCGGCGGCCTGTCGGGGACAGGAAAGTCGGTGCTCGCGCGTGGGCTTGCAGGTCTGATCGAGCCGCCGCCCGGCGCGCTCATTGTCCGTTCGGATGTCGTTCGCAAGCACCTTTTCGGCGTCAACGAAACCTCCGCGCTGCCTGAGGCAGCGTATCAACCCGATGTCACAGCAAGGGTGTACGACACACTTTCTAACACCGCAGAGCGTGTTCTCGGCCAAGGTTGCTCGGTCGTGCTCGATGCCGCCTACCTGCGGGAGGCGGAGCGGGCAGGACTGGCCGGCCTGGCGCGCAAGTACGGTGCGCGCTTCGTCGGCCTGTTCCTGACTGCCGACCTGGCGACCCGGCTGGCCCGGATCGAGCAGCGCAAGAATGATGCCTCGGATGCAACCCGGGAAGTTGCCTTGATGCAGGAGGCTCTGGCCATCGGCGCGGTGGATTGGCACATGGTCGATGCCTCGGGTACACCGGGCCAGTCGCTGTCTAACGCCCGCGGACGGTTGCTCGGACTGGCCACGGGCAAGGACTGGTGATGGCTTCAGCCGGCGAGGGGTGGGTGCCGTTATCCCGCCGCTTTGATGCAGCTCAATGCCCGGTCGATGCCGGTCGGTATCGTTTCCCGAACGTCTTGAAATCGGAGGGAAATTATCATGGCAGAGCTATCTGAACGCGCCGTATCGTATTCCTCCCAGGCAGCCCCCGACGGAGAGGCGGAAGCAAACAGATTGAACCAGAGCGCACTGGAGTTCCTGTTCGGGGCACAGCGGATGCTGTTTGAGGAATTCATTTTCTTCACCGACGAAATGCTGGAACGAACGCGTACCGAAACGAAGCTTTTGACCGAGTTCGTGGCGAAGATGGCAGGCGCGCATTCCGTCAAGGACGTCAAGACGATGTGTGAGGAATGCGGACAGCATCATCTCGATTTCCTTCGCCGCGACTCCGAGCGGTTGTTCAGGCATGGCGAGCGGATGATCGCCACGACTTCGAACCTGATCCACGGCCGTCGCTGAACCGATCGGCCAGAAGCCATGCAACCGAAATCGACATTACCGACAGCGGAAGTGACAGTCTTGCCGCTTCGTGCGCGTGCCGCGGACCAGGGCGGCCGGCAATCTGCCGTGCCGACGGAACAGCCAATTGCGCCGGTAACACGGGACGCCAACGGCGAGACCTATCAGGCCGATCGTGCCTTTCATGCGATGCTGGCCCGTTTCACGGGCGGCATTTCCCCGGCGGCGCTGCTGCTGGCCTATGGGGACTGGCTTTCGCATCTCGCCGCAGCGCCGCAGCGACAGATCGAGATTGCGCAGGACGCGCTGTCGAAACGAAGCGATTGTTTGACGCCGCGCAGAACGTCTATGCGCCCGGTCAGGCACCGTGGTCGCTGATCAAGCCGCACGTACAGGACAGGCGCTTCGCCCGGCCCGAGTGGGCGCAGCCACCTTTCAATCTTATGGCGCAGGCGTTTCTGCTGGGTCAACAATGGTGGCACAACGCCACCACGGGTATGCGCGGCGTATCGAAGCAGAACGAAGCGATTGTCGAGTTCTCGGTCCGGCAGATGCTGGACGTACTGTCGCCCTCCAATTTTGCCGCGACCAATCCAGAGGTGCTTCAAAAATCGTTCGAGAGCGGTGGCGAGAACTTCGTTCGAGGCTGGCGAAACTTCTGCAGCGACTGGGTCCAGCTGGTGTCGGCAGGGCTTGCGCCGGTCAAAACCGGGGATTTCGTCGTCGGCGAAGCCGTCGCGACGTCGCGCGGCAAGGTGGTGTTCCGCAACGACCTGATCGAACTGATCCAGTACTATCCGACCACCAGCAAAGTTCACCCGGAACCGATCCTGGTCGTGCCAGCCTGGATCATGAAGTACTACATCCTTGACCTCTCGCCGCAGAACTCGCTGGTGAGGTATCTCACCGGCGAAGGCTTCACCGTCTTCATGATCTCGTGGCGAAATCCGGACGCGGCCGACCGAGAGGTCAGCTTCGACGACTATCGGACGCTCGGCGTCAAGGCCGCGCTCGACACGATCGGCGATATCGTGCCCGATCGCCAGGTTCATGCGCTGGGCTATTGCCTGGGCGGAACGCTGTTGTCGATCTCAGCCGCGACCATGGCGCGTGACGGCGACAACCGACTGAAGTCGATCAGTCTGCTTGCCGCGCAAACAGACTTCACCGAGGCCGGCGAGCTGACACTGTTCATCAACGAGAGTCAGGTCGCGTTCCTCGAGGACATGATGTGGGAGCGCGGCGTGCTCGACACCACGCAGATGGCGGGCGCATTCCAGCTGCTGCGTTCCAACGACCTGATCTGGTCGCGGCTCACCCGCGACTACCTGATGGGTGAGCGGGCGGCGCGCAGCGACCTGATGGCCTGGAATGCGGATGCCACCCGCCTGCCTTACCGGATGCACTCGGAATATCTGCGCAAGCTGTTTCTCAACAACGACCTCGCCGGGGGCCGATACCTTGTCGAGGGCAAGCCGATCTCGCTGTCGGACATTCACACGCCGATGTTCGTGGTGGGGACGGTTCGCGATCACGTCGCACCGTGGAAGTCCGTCTACAAGATTCACTATCAGGTGGATGCCGACGTGACCTTCCTTCTCGCCAGCGGCGGTCATAACGCGGGAATCGTGGCGCCTCCCGGCGAGGAGGGTCATTCCTACCGGGTCAGGACAGAGGTGGCAGACGCGACCTATACCGGCCCCGACGAATGGCTCAGGACAGTGCCATCGGTCGAAGGATCGTGGTGGCAGGAATGGACGAAGTGGCTGGCCGCGCGATCCAGCGAGCCATCCGAACCGCCGCGCATGGGCACAATATCGGACGAGGGTAATCTGCCCGATGCGCCCGGCGATTACGTTCGTCACTGATTTAGCCGCAGATTTTCCAGATTTGTCATCGGGCCGAGACGGTGCCCGGCTATCATGCCGCGCCAGGAACACATTGGGTGGGGTACCTTCACAAGTGACCGCGATCTAAGGGGTATTGATCACCGATGTCGACCTATCGCCTGAAAAATCTGCTCTCGCCGCGTTCCGTCGCGCTGGTTGGTGCCAGTCCGCGGCATGGCTCGGTCGGTCGCGCCATTCTGAACAACATTCGCAAGGCCCAGTTCAAAGGCGAGTTCGGCCTCGTCAATCCGCGCTATCCCGAGATCGATGGTGTCGCAACCGTCGGCAGCATCCAGGAACTGGCTTTTGCACCCGAACTGGTCGTCGTCACCGCACCGGCCCGATCGATCCCGGGGCTCATCGATGAAGCAGGCCAGCGCGGCGCGGCGGGTGCGGTCATCATCAGCGCCGGGCTCGGCCATGGTCCGGGTTCGCTGGCGGAGGCCGCGGAGCAGGCTGCGCAAAAATACGGCATGCGGCTGATCGGTCCGAATTGCCTCGGCATCATGATGCCCGGCGCCAGCCTCAACGCGAGCTTTTCCGCGCACATGCCGGCGGCAGGAAACCTGGCGCTGATCTCGCAGTCCGGCGCCATCGCGGCGGGCATGGTTGATTGGGCGGCGCAGCGCTCCGTCGGCTTTTCCGGAATCGTTTCAATCGGCGACCAGCTCGATGTCGATATCGCCGATCTGCTCGATTACTTCGCGCTCGATGAAAAGACGCACGCCATCCTTCTCTATATCGAAGCGATCAAGGACGCTCGCAAGTTCATGTCGGCGGCACGCGCGGCTGCGAGAGTAAAGCCGGTCGTCGTCGTCAAATCGGGTCGCATGGCGCAGGGCGCGCAGGCCGCAGCGACCCACACCGGAGCGCTGGCCGGAGCGGACGCCGTCTACGATGCTGCATTCCAACGTGCCGGGATTTTGCGTGTATCGGATCTTCGCGAACTGTTCGACTGCGCCGAGACGCTTGGGCGGGTCAAATCGCCGCCCGGGAAACGGCTCGCGATTCTGACCAATGGCGGCGGTATCGGCGTGCTGGCCGTCGACAGGCTGGTTGAACTGGACGGCATTCCCGCGGACATCTCGCCTGCGATCCGCAAAAAGCTGGATGCGGTGTTACCCCCGACATGGTCGAAATCGAACCCGGTCGACATCATCGGCGACGCCGATCCCGCCCGCTATGCCGCGGCGCTCGAAGTGCTGCTGGCCGACCCGGACAATGACGCCGTGCTGGTCATGAATGTCCAGACGGCGATCGCGCCTGCCGATGAGATCGCCGCAGCCGTGACCGGTGTGGTCCAGAAGTATCGCGCCGAACATCGCATGCGACCCAAGCCGGTACTCGCGGTCTGGGTCGGTGCGGATCAGTCGACCGGTGATTTGCTGAGCGCCGCCGGCATTCCCAACTACCAGACCGGAGGTGACGCCGTCCTCGGCTTCATGCATCTCGTTTGGCATCGCGAGGTGGTGGCAGCGCTGGCGCAAGTTCCGCCGGCCATGCCGGCCGATTTTACGCCCGACGCGGATGCGGCACGGCGGATCGTTGCCGCGGCACTGGCCGATGATCGCTCCTGGCTCGATCCAATCGAGGTCAAGCGGCTGTTCGACGCCTACGACATCGCCGTCGTGCCGACATTCGCCGCCGCCGACGCCGAACAGGCGGTCGCTCATGCGACCGCGTTGTTTGCACAAGGCTCGACCGTCGTGCTCAAGATCTTGTCGCGCGACATCGTGCATAAATCCGACGTCGGCGGCGTCGTGCTCAATCTCACCAGCCCCGATGCGGTCCGCAAGGCCACGGCCGATATTCTCGCGCGGGCAAGGTCGCTGCGGCCGGACGCCCGGATTTCGGGCGTGATGGTGCAGGCGATGGTGGTGCGGGCCAAGGCGCGCGAGCTCATTCTCGGTCTCGCCGACGATCCGACCTTCGGAACCGTGGTGGTGTTCGGCCGCGGCGGGACGGCGGTGGAAATCATCAACGACAAGGCGCTGGCGCTTCCGCCGCTGGACCTGCAACTGGCACGCAGCCTGATCGAACGTACCCGCGTCTCGCGGTTGCTGCGTGCCTATCGCGACGTGCCGGCGGTGAAGCATGACGCCGTCGCGATGGTCCTGGTCAAGCTGGCGCAGATGGCCGCCGACATTCCGGAAATCCGCGGGCTCGACATCAATCCGCTGCTGGCAGACGAAGCGGGCGTACTCGCGGTCGACGCGCGCGTCGCGATCGGGCGCGTGGAGCGGAAGTTTCTCGGCTCAGGTCCGGCGAATTTCGCCGTGCGGCCTTATCCCTCACAATGGCAGCGCCACATCGAGGTCAAGGACGGTTGGCGGGTGTTCGTCCGGCCGATCCGGCCCGAGGACGAGCCGCTGATCCATGAGATGTTGAAACATGTCAGCATGCATGATCTGCGGTTGCGGTTCTTCGCGCCGATGAAGCAATTTTCCCACGAGTTCATCGCCCGGCTGACCCAGCTCGACTACGCACGTGCGATGGCCTTTGTCGCGTTCGACGAAGCAAGCAACGAACTGGTCGGCGTGGTCAGGATTCACTCGGACTCGATCTACGAGAGCGGCGAATACGCCATTCTCCTGCGCTCGGACCTCAAGGGCAGGGGGCTCGGCTGGACGCTGATGCAGATGATCATCGAGTATGCGAAGTCCGAGGGGCTGAAGACCATCTCCGGCGACGTCTTGTCTGAAAACACGGTCATGCTTGCAATGTGCCGCAGCCTGGGGTTCGAAGTGAAGCCGGATCCGGTCGAGCACGAAATCTGCGATGTCAGGCTGGCGCTCTAGTTAGCCTCAAACGCGCGCCGCAAGCGCCCTGGTCCACGGCGCGCCGAGAGCCGAAGCCGCCGTCAATGCGAGAACATGATCGGGAGCGGCGGCTTCGACAGCAGGCTCTTGGTGGCGCCGCCGAGGATGAACTCGCGCCATCGCGCATGCCCATAGGCGCCCATCACGAGAACGTCGACCTGATGCGAAGCAGCATAGGCCTCGAGAACCTCGCCGATCGCTCGGCCCTTGGCGTCGACCTTGTCCAGCACCACGTCGATGCCGTGGCGCGCCAGGTTTTTCGCCAGTTCTTCGGCGGAATGCTTGGTATCCAGCTTCTTCTCGTTGGTGACGGTAACGATGCGCACCTTCCTGGCCTTTTCGAGCAGCGGCATCGCATCGGAAACCGCGCGCGCCGCCGCGCGGCTGAAATCCCAGGCGACCGCGACGGTCCCGAGTTCAAACGGACGCGGGCGGGGGCTCTCCGGCAGAACCAGGGTCGGCCGGCCAGATCCGAAAATCACCGCCTCCGCGTACCACTGGTCGTAGCTGTCAGGCACCGGGACGATGGTGAGGTCGCGAAGCCGCGCATAATCCACCAGCAAGTCCGGAACGGCGAACGTCGGGCATTTTTCGAGATGAGTTTCGTGCAGAACGCCGGCCTTGTCCGCGGCGGCGTCGAATCCGGCCAACATGTCCTTGGCGCTCTTGCGGCTCTTTTCGGTCTCGCCCGCGATGATCCCGGGGACATTGGCGATCGAGCCGGAAAGGAAATGCCCGGGCACCTCCACGTGCACCTCGCAGGCAACGGCGGCAAGGTGCGCGCCGAGGCTTGCAGCGATCGCGGCCGCCTCATCGGCTACCGAGGCCGGGGTTGGGTCGGGATAACTCGTCAGCGTCAGCAGAATATCCTTGAATGCCATGGGGGTCTCCTTTTTCGAGCCGCAATCTAGCGTCCCGCCGGCGTGCGCGTTTGATCCATCGCAAGAGGCGGGATTTGCCAGGCCTGGGATTGCAGACGCTAGGATTGCAGCCGCGGGCGCAGCACCGGCTTCACTAGTTCGAGGGCGACCAGCGCGACGATTCCCGCGCCGAGCGTCAGGGCGAGATCGTCGGCGTGGAGCGGTCCGAAGGCGAAAAGCCTGTTTGCAAACGGCGACAGCAGGGTGAGGGCCAGGGTGGCGGCAACGGCGGTCAGCACGCCGGCCAGCGTCCGGTTTGGCCGCCGCAATGCCGTCAGCAGCGAAGCGCTGAAGGAGCGGTTGACCAGGATCAGGCTGACGATCACCACGACGAGCGAGAAGAACGCCAGCGCGCGCACTTCCGGCACTGGCATGCCCGACTGCAGCGCCAGCACGTAAATGGCGGCGACCAGTGCGAAAGCCAGCGTTCCCTGCAGCAGGCTCCAGGCGATCAGCGCCCACGTGAGCAGCGGTTCGTCGGGCGCGCGCGGCGGACGGCGCATGACGTCGTCTTCCTCGGTTTCGGCCTCGAATACCAGCGAGCAGACGGGATCGATGACCATTTCGAGAAAGGCGATATGGATCGGCCCGAACAAAAGGGGCAGGCCGAACAGCAGCGGCAGCAGCGCCAGTCCCGCAATGGGGACGTGAACGGCGAAGATGAAACTCATCGCCTTGCGCAAATTGTCGTAGATGCGGCGGCCGAGACGGATCGCCTTGACGATCGAACCGAAATCGTCGTCGAGCAGCACGATCGCCGAGGCCTCTCGGGCGACATCGGTTCCGCGACCGCCCATCGCGATGCCGATATGGGCCGCCTTCAGCGAGGGCGCGTCGTTGACGCCATCGCCGGTCATCGCCACGATCTCGCCATTGCCCTTGTACGCGTTGACGATGCGAAGCTTCTGCTCCGGCATGATCCGCGCGAAAACACTGGCCGTTTTCACCCGGCCTGCCAATTCGACGTCACTCAGCTTCTCGAGTTGCTCGCCAGTGACGAGCTCGCCGTGTTCGAGGCCGGCTTGTCGCGCGATCGCCCTTGCCGTTGCCGGATAGTCGCCGGTGATCATGACAGCCTTTATGCCGGCCGACCGGCATTCGCGGACCGCCTCGATGACGCCGGCGCGGAGCGGATCGGCAAGGCCGACAAGTCCCAGGAACTCGAACGTCAATTCGCGCGGCGAAGCCGGCCAATTCGGCCCGCCATGCGTGGCGCGGGCGACACCCAACACGCGCAGTCCGGCGGAGGCCATCGCGTCGATGGACTGCGTCAGCGCCGCGCGGTCGGCCGCACCAAGCCCGCACAGGCCTGCGATCGCTTCGGGGGCGCCCTTGGCGGCGACGATATAGTCCCGCCGATCGCCGTCCGTTTGCCAGATATGGGTTACGGCGAGCAGGTCGGGTCGAAGGCCATAGGCGTGCACCAGCTTCCAATGCGGGTGCAGGGACGAAGCCTCGGGCAATTGTTCGCGCGCCAGCGCATGGAATGCGCGTTCCATCGGATCGAACGGCTCCGGCGTGCTCGCTAGCAGGCCGAACTCGCTGATTGTCCGGAACGAAGCCGGCATTTCCGTTCCAACGTGCGGACGAAGGATATTCCCATCCTTCGCGCGCAGTTCGACGATCGTCATCCGATTCTCGGTGAGGGTACCCGTCTTGTCGGTGCACAGCACGGTGGCGGAGCCCAGTGTTTCGATCGCCGCTGCGCGCCGCGTCAGCACGCGCGCCAGCGAAATTCGCCAGGCGCCCATCGCCATGAAGACAGTCAGGACGACCGGAAACTCTTCCGGCAGCATCGACATGCCGAGCGCAATTCCGGCCAGCACGGCATCCAGCCAGCCGCCACGCATGATTCCGTAGAGCAGGACCGCCAGCACGCTCACTGCGCCGCCGAAAACGGCGAACAGCCGGACGACGCGCCGCGTTTGCGCCTGCAGGCGCGGCGGTTCGGTTTCGAGCCCGGCCAGCGATTGACCGATCTTGCCGATCTCGCTTCGCGGGCCAATGGCGGTCACTTCCGCCAGTCCCGAGCCTCGCACCACCAGCGAACCCGAAAATACCTGCGGCAGGTCGTCGCCCCCCGGCCGCTGGGGTCCGGACTCAAGGCGATCGTCCCACGCGACCTTGCGCACGGGTACGGATTCGCCAGTCAGGGTCGATTCGTCGGCCTGCAGATCCTGGCACTGCAGCAGCACCGCGTCGGCAGGAACCCGGTCTCCCTCGGAGAGGACGATGAGGTCACCCCGCACGACGTCGCGGCCGGCGATCCGCTGGCGCTGACCGTCGCGAATGACGAGCGCGCGGGGGCTGGTGAGATCGCGCAATGCCTCCAGAACGCGCTCGGTGCGCATCTCCTGCACCACGGTGATCATGATCGACATCGTGGCGAAGACGACCAGGATGATCGCCTCCTTCAGATCGCCGAGCACCAGATAAACGATGCCACCGATGAGCAGCAGCGCCAGCATCGGTTCGCGCAGCACCTCGATCGCTATTCGAAACGGTGTGCGCCGGTCGGGTTGAGGGAGTTCGTTGTGACCCTCGGCGTGCAGCCGCGCCTGAGCATCCGCCTCACTGAGGCCGGCAAACCGGTTCATCGCTCAGAGATATGATACCGACGTCACCCGATAGGTGTGCATTTTACCGCGCTCGTTGATCGAGACATATTCGCCGACGATGAAGCGCTCGTCGGCAAAGTGATAGCCGACCTCGTCGGGCTGGTTGGCTTCGCCGTCGTAGTGGAGACCCCAGCCGCCGCCCGGCCGGTGCACGAGATGACCATGCTGGTCCTGCTCGTCCGGACGCTGGCGCACGACCCGGCAGGCCTCGCGATGCTCTCGCCAAACCTTTGCGTCGATGCGGTCCTCTGAATCGAGTGGCGCCACGATGATGTAGGCCACCTCGGCATCGCCTTCGGGATGACCGGGCTCGCGGGCCAGCGCGAGACGGAATTGCCGGAACTGCGGCGGCAAGGAGGCATTCAGGATTGGCTTCGGCTGGGTCTTGGACATCTCGTATGGCTCCTGGGTTTTGCGGACATGAGGCCGATGCCTCCGCCGCGGTCAGCGCGGATCGACCGCCGCGCTGGCCGTGGGGGCGGCCCTGGATTTCTTCAGGCTCTTGACGATCATCGTGATCAACGGCACCAGCACCGTCGGCAGCACGCTGTTGAGGGGATGATGAACCATGCCGGTGAATTGCATTTGCAGCGCGCGGGCCTCGCCCTGCAGCGCGTCGACGGCCGAGCCGTGAATCTCGGTTGCGAGTTCGAGTTCGCGGCCCGCGGGCGGCCTGCCGGCAATGACAAACAGGACAGCCGCGATCGCGAAATTGACGACGCCCAGGATCGCGGCCGCCGCGATCGCACTCCAGATCTGCACCAGCGCGAAGTAGGCTGACAGTTCCAGCATCAAGAGGCCGAAGGCCGCGATCAATGCGGCAAACGCCCGCAGACCGAGCCCGACCAGCATGTGCCGCATCCGGATCTCGGCGATGATGCGGTCGGTGCGCCACAGCATGCGCAGTTGCTTGACGATATTCTCGCTGTTCACGTCAGTGTCTCCTCAGCATGAAACCGATGGCAATCCCGAGCACGAGGGCTGATGCAAGTGCCGCCATCGGCCGCTCAGCGATCAGTCTTTCGACACGCTCTTCTTCCGCGCTCAAGGTCGCACCGAGTTCGTTCAGGCTGTCCTTGACCTGCTCGGCCAGCGCCTCGCTGCGGCTCTTCGCTGCATCGAGCATCTCGTCCGCAGGTGTACTCAGAAGGCGCAACATCTCGCTCTTGAGCGCCTGCAACTCTTTACCCAGCTCGCTTGGTCGGACCATGGTGTTCGTTCTTGTTGCCTGTATCGATCGAACTCTAGGGGAGGCCGCGGCACGAGCATTTGATTTGGCTCAACTTTCGAGCGGGGCTTTGCTGCCTTGAGGCAGGTCAACATCGGAGCCTCGCATGCGTCCTAGACAAGGTTGTTATGTAATTGTGAGAACATCGTCTTGGCGACCGCACCCCTGTTAACAGCTACGCCGTCCGGCGATACGCTCGAACTGCGTCCGGGTGGTTCCTGGACCGCGGCAAATGCCGCCACGCTCGAACAGCTTTCCGACGACGTTGCGCCGCAGCTCGATCGGGCCGCCATCGTCAAGGTCGATATGGCCGGGTTGCGCGAACTCGACACGCTCGGGGCCTGGCTTTTGGAAAAAATGTCGCGGCGGGCGGCTTCCGCCGGCCACCGTGCCGACGTCGTCGGCATCGCCGACAATTACACCGGCCTGATCGAGGAAGTCCGTCAGGTCAACCGACGGACGCCGGCACCGGCTCCAGCGCGCAACCCGATCGTGGCGAAGCTCGGTGATATCGGCCGGAGCACGATCGGCGCCAGCGAAGACGTAACGGCATTCCTCCAGATGCTGGGCTCGCTGTGCATCGCCATCCTGGGCGTGCTGCGCCGCCCGCGATCGCTGCGACTGACGTCGCTGACCTACCAGCTCTACCGCGTCGGCTGGCAGGCGATACCGATCGTCGTACTGATCACGTTCCTGATCGGCGCCATCATCGCGCAGCAGGGCATTTTCCATTTCCGAAAATTCGGCGCGGATTCCTACGTGGTCGACATGGTCGGCATTCTCGTGCTGCGCGAGCTCGGCGTGCTGATCGTCGCCATCATGGTCGCCGGCCGTTCCGGGAGCGCCTACACCGCCGAACTCGGCTCGATGAAGATGCGCGAGGAGATCGACGCGCTCTCGACGATGGGGCTGGATCCGATCGAGGTCCTGATGCTGCCGCGGATCCTCGCGCTGATATGCGCGCTGCCGATCCTGAGCTTCATCGGCTCGATGGCAGCGCTTTATGGCGGCGGCCTCGTCGCCTGGTTCTACGGCGGCATGGCACCGGCGATCTTCATCGCGCGGCTGCATGAGGCCGTCTCCGTCACCCATTTCCAGGTCGGCATCATCAAGGCGCCATTCATGGCGCTGGTCATCGGCATCGTCGCCTGCAGCGAAGGTCTGCGCGTGAAGGGAAGCGCGGAGTCGCTCGGCAAGCAGACCACCACGTCGGTGGTCAAGTCGATCTTTCTGGTGATCGTGCTCGACGGGCTGTTTGCGGTGTTCTTTGCATCGATCGGAATGTAGCGATGCAGGAAACCGAAGGCTCGGAACGGTTTGCCATTCGCGTGCGCGATCTCGTGGTCGGCTTCCGCCGCCACGTCGTGATCGATCATCTTGCGCTGGACGTTATCAGGGGAGAGATTCTCGGCCTGGTCGGCGCCTCCGGCGGCGGCAAGTCGGTGCTGATGCGGACCATCATCGGGCTGATCCCGCGGCAGGGCGGCGAGATCGAGGTGATGGGCTCGCCGATCAACCATAACCGCGCCACGCGGAGCGCGGCCGGGCGATGGGGCATCCTGTTTCAGCAAGGCGCGCTGTTTTCATCGCTCACGGTACGGCAAAACATCCAGTTTCCGTTGCGCGAAAATCTCGTGCTTTCGGACGCCTTGATGGACGAGATTGCCACCGCCAAGCTCGAAATGGTCGGGCTCAAGCCGGAAGACGGCGACAAGTTTCCGTCCGAATTGTCCGGCGGCATGATCAAGCGCGTGGCGCTGGCGCGTGCGCTCGCGCTCGATCCCGCCATCGTGTTCCTCGACGAGCCGACCTCCGGGCTGGATCCGATCGCCGCCGGCGATTTCGATGCGCTGATCAAGACATTGCAGAAAACGCTGGGGTTGACGGTGTTCATGGTGACCCATGATCTCGCCAGCCTCAACACCGTCTGCGATCGCGTCGCGGCGTTGGCCGACGGCAAGATCGTCGCCATCGGTCCGATGCGCGAATTGCTTCAATCCGAGCATCCCTGGGTGCGAGCCTATTTCCATGGCAAGCGCTCCCAGATGCTGCAACCCAGAGCGAGTTGAGACATGGAAACCCGCGCACCCTTCGTCATCGTCGGCGCCTTCGTGCTGGCTGCCATCGCCGCCGTGTTCGGCTTCGTCTACTGGCTGCAGAACACCGGTGGGCTCGGCCCGCGCACGACCTATCAGGTGCAGTTCGAGGGCTCGGTGCCGGGGCTGCTGGTGGGCGCCGCGGTGCTGTTCAACGGCATCCGGGTCGGCGAAGTGACCGGTCTCGGGCTTGCACCCGACAACCCCCGCGGCGTCAATGCAACCATCTCGGTCGCCTCAGTGACGCCGGTGCGCGCCGACACCAAGGTCGGTCTGGAGTTTCAGGGCTTGACCGGCGTTCCCGTGATCGCGCTGGAGGGTGGCTTGCTGGTGGCGAAGGCCGACAAGGTGCCGACGCTCGTCGCCGAGCCCGGCGCGGGGCAGGGGATGACGCAGGCCGCCCGCGATGCGTTGCGCAAGGTGGATTCGGTGCTGACGGAAAATTCCGGCGCGTTAAAGGACACCATCGGCAATTTCAAGGTGTTTTCGGAAGGTCTGGCGCGCAACACCGGCAAGCTCGACGGCATCGTCGCCGGCCTTGAGCGCATGACCGGCGTCACCAGTCCGCCACCGAAAATCACCTACGATCTGCGCGCGCTGCAAAGTCCGGGACCGGTGGGCAAGGTCATCAATGTGCAATGGGCAATCCCGGAGCCGACGGCGGTTGCGATGCTGGAGACGCAACGCTTCCTGTTCTCGCCAGCACAGGAATATCCGGGATTCGCGGAGGCGATGTGGGCCGATGCGCTGCCAAAACTGATACAGGCGCGCCTGATCGAAAGCTTTGAGAACTACGACATCGCACATGCGCCGTTGCGGGCGGCGGATGCCGGGCAGACCGAATTCCAGCTGCTGGTTGACGTCAGGCGGTTCCGTATCGCCGTCGAGTCCGGGCCTGCCGCCGAAATCGGTCTATCGGCCAGGATCGTCGACAAGAACGGCAAGGTGGTCGCCTCGCGGCTGTTCGAGGAGAGCGAGAAATTTGCTGCCGTCGTCCCGGCTGAGGCTGTCGCCGCGTTCAGCGTGGCGTTCGGCCGAATCGCGAAAGACGTGATCGCCTGGACGGCGCAGGCGTACCAGGCAAAATAGTCGAGGTGGTGTTTCCCTCAGGGGACGGTGAGCCTCGTCTATTCGAGCGTCTTCAGATACGCCAGCAGGTCACCAATCTGGTCCGGCTCGAGCTGAAACTCCGGCATGGTCGGATGGCCGGTCTGAATGCCTTCAGCCAGCGCTTCGGCCAGTGTTTCTACGGGGTAGCGCTTGTGCAGCGTCCGGAACGGCGGCGCGATCTTGAGCGGGCTCGCTGAAACCTTGTCGATCGAATGGCACTTCGCGCAATTGTTCATGGCGAAGGTCTTGCCGCGCTGTTCCTGGGGCGAGGCCGCCGCCGCAGGCGTCAGGGTGATGAGCGCGAGTGCCAGCGGCAATAAAATGCGTTCAATCATCGCAGCACAGACTCCATGGAATGCGGCTTCTCAGCCCAGAATCGTACAATGGCGGTTTAATCGTCCGCGAATTTGATCTGCATCAATCAGCCGCCGCTGGATTCGCTAGAATGAACTATATCTCCGACAGTCTTTGAGCAGCCTGCCGTGGCCAGGAGATGTGGCGGCCAATGTGGCGCTCGAACGGGCAGTGGCAATGATACGAACCGTCTCTGCGAATCCAAATCGCGCCAATTTCGGCCGCTGCGCGGCCTGTGCCGTCCGCTCGCTGAGCATCTGCGGCGCGCTCGACCAAAACGATCTGGTGGAGTTCGAGCGGATTACCCGCCATCTCCAACTCGCCCCCAATGAAGCGCTCTTCACGGCAGGCCAGGTCGCTCGCTCCGTCCACAATGTGACCGCGGGCGTGGCGCGTCTGTACAAGTTGCTGCCGGACGGGCGGCGTCAGGTGATCGGCTTTGCGCTGCCCGGCGATTTTCTCGGCATGGCGCCATCCGATCGCTACAGCTTTTCGGCGGATGCGATTGATTCGGTGTCGGTGTGCCGCCTCTCCAGGGAAGCGTTCAGCCATTTCATCGAACAGCGACCGCATTTTCTGATCCGCATCAACGAGTTTGCGTCCCGCGAACTCATGCTGGCCCAGGAGCAGATGCTGCTGTTGGGCCGGCGCACGGCGGAAGAGAAGGTCGCGTCCTTCCTCGTCGGCTGGCGAGAGCGACTGGCCCATATCGGCGACAACAGGCAAACCATCGCACTGCCCATGAGCAGGCAGGATATCGCGGATTATCTGGGACTGACGATCGAAACCGTGAGCCGGACGCTGACGCGATTCGAACGCGAGAAGATGCTCGTCATCGTCGCCGGCGGCGTCCGTCTGCTGGATCCGACCCGGGCCGCAGCCATGGCCGCGGCGTGAAAATTCCGGCGCAACCGCGATCAAAATTGACTCAGGTCAAAGCCCGAATGAAGGCGCGCGGGCATGCTTCCTGCATCACAGGAGGTCAGTCTCATGCCAGCAGAGTCGTTGATTGTTACCGTCTGCGTCGTTGCGATGTTCGTGGTCTTCGGCGCGGTGCTGGCTTGGGGTGACCGGCAGACCCGCCCGAAACAATTGGCCCAGCATTCCGCCGGCAAGCGCCGCGGGTTCTGATATCGGGCGTTTCCGGGGGCGGGGATTGTCTGCAGGAAAAGATTGCTGCCGTGAACGACATCGTCCGCCGTTATGCCCGACTTCAGGTGCCGCGATATACGTCCTATCCGACGGCTGCCGAGTTCACGGCTGACGTTGGCGCCGCCGACCAGCGCCGGTGGCTGAGCAACGTCGATACGCGCGAGGCTGTTTCGGTCTATCTGCACGTGCCGTATTGCCGCGAACTCTGTCTCTACTGCGGCTGCAACACCAAGATGGCGTTGCGCGACGATGTCGTCTCTGCCTATCGGGAGGCGCTCGAGCGCGAGATCGGCCTTGTCAGCAATGTCCTGTCCGGGCCGCTCCGTATCGCGCGGCTGCATTGGGGCGGCGGAACGCCGAGCATCCTCGGTGCGGAAGGCCTCGCCTCCGTCATGCGGGTTCTGCGTGAGCGCTTCGTCTTTGAAGTCGGTTACGAACACGCCATCGAACTCGACCCAAGATATGTAACGAAACATCTGGCGCAGGGCTTGCGGACACTCGGCGTCAATCGCGCCAGTCTTGGCGTGCAGGACGTCAATCCGCTGGTGCAGGCCGCGATCGGTCGTTGGCAGCCGATGCAGGACGTTGAATCGGCCGTGGGGCGCTTGCGTGCCGCCGGCATCCAGAACCTGAATTTCGACCTGATCTACGGACTGCCGCTGCAGACCACAGCCTCGCTCCGCAAGACCTGCGAGATCGTGGCGACGTTGTCGCCCGATCGCATCGCCTGCTACGGCTATGCCCACATGCCACGCCTGAAGGCCAACCAGCGGCGTATCGACGAGACTACGCTGCCTGGCATCGAAGAACGCATCGATCAGGCCGAAATCATTGCCGAGGAATTCCTGCGCCGGGGCTACCGGAAGATCGGCATCGATCATTTTGCAAAGCCCGGCGACGCGCTCGCCCGCGCCGCGACGTCGGAGCGGCTTCACCGCAATTTCCAGGGCTATACGGATGACGGAAGAGAGACCCTGATCGGCCTTGGCGCATCCTCGATCTCAAGGTTTCCGGACGGATACGTCCAGAATATTTCCGACGTGCCGGGCTATGTTCGCGCGATCTCGGCCGGCCGCCTCGCGCCGACGCGCGGCAACCGGCTGGATGCGGCCGAGAAACAGCGCGCCCGTACCATCGAAAGCCTGATGTGCCAGTTTCGGGCCGATCTTGACGTGACCGCGCCGGATGTGGCGTTCGATGAAGAATTTGCGTTGCTGCAGCCACTGGTCCGCGACGGTCTGGTCGAGATCGAGGATCGGGTCGTGAAGGCCACCGAGGCGGGCCGTTCGGTCGTTCGCGTCATTGCGGCGGTGTTCGATCCTCACACCCGCGCCGACACCGCGCGATTCAGCAAGGCGGTGTAACGGCCAGGGAACGACAGGGCGTCTCCGCGGAAACGCAGGTCGTCCTGCCGATTGGCCCGGTCTGTTGCTGAACGCCGGCTCCATGTCGGCTCGGCCCCTGTCGATGTTGTCCCCAAACAGCCGAAATTTGACTTCGATCAAATCGCCCGTGGCGAAGCTGTGATCATTGAGACTGGCATTTGCAGAAGAGAATCCCGCGCATGACCCAATCTCAAACCGCGAAATCGATGACACACGGCGAAGCCGGTCTGATGCTGGTCTTCGCAGTATCCGCGCTCCTGTGCCTGTTTGCGGCAGCCAAGGCGTTGGATTCGGCTTTCGCCTTTCACGCGTCGCTGGCATCCGCCGCCAGCCTGTGGGCGGTCTTTGCGATCGGAAACCGTTATTTCGATCGCCCGGCGGCGCTGCCAGCGCAGGAAATCAACGGCCGGCCCAATTACAATATGGGTCCGATCAAATTCGCTGCCGTGATGTCGGTATTCTGGGGTATCGCCGGATTTACGGTCGGGCTGCTGATCGCTGCGCAACTCGCGTGGCCCGCGCTCAACTTCGATCTGCCATGGACCAGCTTTGGCCGGTTGCGGCCGCTGCATACGTCAGCGGTCATCTTTGCCTTTGGCGGCAACGTCCTGGTCGCGACCTCGTTCTACGTCGTTCAGAAGACCTGCCGCGTGCGCCTGGCGGGTGACCTCGCGCCGTGGTTCGTCGTTCTCGGCTACAATTTCTTCATCCTGGTCGCCGGCACCGGCTATCTGCTCGGCGTGACGCAATCCAAGGAATACGCCGAGCCGGAGTGGTACGCTGATCTGTGGCTGACCATTGTCTGGGTGGTCTATCTACTGGTCTTCCTGGTGACCATCATCAAGCGCAAAGAGCCGCATATTTTTGTCGCCAACTGGTTCTATCTGGCCTTCATCGTCACCATCGCCGTGCTGCATCTTGGCAACAATCCGGCACTGCCGGTGTCGGTGTTCGGATCGAAGTCCTACATCGCCTGGGGTGGCGTCCAGGATGCCATGTTCCAATGGTGGTACGGACACAACGCGGTCGGCTTCTTCCTCACCGCTGGCTTCCTCGCCATCATGTACTACTTCATTCCGAAGCGGGCCGAGCGACCGATCTATTCCTATCGGCTGTCGATCATCCATTTCTGGGCGATCATCTTCCTCTATATCTGGGCCGGACCCCATCATCTCCACTACACCGCGCTGCCGGATTGGGCGCAGACGCTCGGCATGACGTTTTCGATCATGCTTTGGATGCCTTCCTGGGGCGGCATGATCAACGGCTTGATGACGCTGTCGGGTGCCTGGGACAAGTTGCGGACCGATCCGGTTCTGCGGATGTTGGTCGTGTCGGTTGCCTTCTACGGCATGGCCACGTTCGAGGGCCCGCTGATGTCGATCAAGGTGGTGAATTCGCTCAGCCACTACACCGACTGGACCATCGGCCACGTTCATGCCGGCGCGCTGGGCTGGGTCGGGTTCGTTTCGTTCGGCGCGCTGTATTGCCTGGTTCCCTGGCTATGGGACCGCAAGGGCCTTTACAGCCTGAAACTGGTCAACTGGCACTTCTGGATCGCGACCATCGGCATCGTGCTCTACATCTCGGCGATGTGGGTGTCCGGAATCCTGCAGGGCCTGATGTGGCGGGCCTACACCTCGCTCGGCTTCCTCGAATATTCCTTCATCGAAACCGTGGAAGCGATGCATCCGTTTTACATCATCCGCGCCGCGGGCGGCGCGCTGTTCCTGATCGGGGCGTTGATCATGGCCTACAATCTCTGGATGACGGTGCGCGTCGGCGAGGCGGAGGTGCAGTCGCCCGTCGCTCTTCAGCCGGCGGAATGAGGAGCGCTCCAATGTCTTTCTGGACTCGGCATCAAATCTTCGAAAAGAACTCGATCGTCCTGGTCGCGGGCATCCTGGTGGTCATCGCGATCGGCGGCCTCGTCGAAATCACCCCGCTATTCTATCTCAAGAGCACCATCGAAAAGGTCGACGGCATCAGGCCGTACACCCCGCTCGAACTCGCGGGCCGCAATGTCTATGTCCGCGAGGGCTGCTATCTCTGCCATTCGCAGATGGTCCGGCCGCTCCGGGATGAAGTCGAGCGGTACGGCCATTACTCGCTCGCCGCGGAGAGCATGTACGACCATCCTTTTCAATGGGGATCCAAGCGTACCGGTCCCGACCTCGCCCGCGTCGGCGGCAAGTATTCCGATGAATGGCATGTGACGCATCTGGCCAACCCACGTGCGATCGTGCCGCAGTCGGTCATGCCCGGGTATGCCTTCCTGTCCCAGACCGAAGTCGACGAGGCAGGCGTCGCGGCTCATCTGCGTACCAGCCGCAGCGTCGGCGTGCCCTATACGGACGAGCAGGTTGCCAATGCCGTCGCCGATCTCAAGGCGCAGGTCGATCCCGACAACGCGGGCGTGGACGCTTTCACCAAACGCTATCCGAAAGCCGCTTCCCGCAACTTCGACGGCAAGCCGGGGGTGCCCACGGAAATGGATGCTCTGATCGCGTACCTGCAGATGCTCGGCACGCTGGTCGACTTCAAACTTTACAACGAAAAAGCAAATCTTCGCTGAGAAGGCAGACCGATGAAAGCAATTCTCACTGTCCACAATATCGCATCGGATTTCGTCACGTCGTTTTGGACGCCGGTCTTCGTCGGGCTGTTTCTCGCCATCGTGGCCTACGCATTCTGGCCGCGCAACAAGGCCGCCTTCGACGAAGCGGCCAAAATGCCGTTGCGCGAGGAGTGACGCGATCATGACCGAACACAGCGATATCGATCACGTTTCCGGAACGTCGACCACCGGTCATGAGTGGGACGGCATCAAGGAACTCAACACGCCGCTGCCGCGCTGGTGGGTGATCACCTTCTACGCGACCATTCTCTGGGCGATCGGTTATTGGATCGTGTACCCGGCGTGGCCGCTGCTCTGGAGCCACACGAGCGGAATCTGGAACTACTCCACCCGCGGGGAGGTCGCCACCGAACTCGCCAACCTCGAGAAGATCCGCGGCACCAAGATGGCGGCGCTCGGTTCGGCGCCGCTGGCCGAAATCGCAAAGGATCCCGCTCTGCTCGCGCTCGCCCGCGCCAGCGGCAAGACAGTGTTCGGCGACAATTGCGCTCCATGCCACGGCACCGGCGGCGCCGGCGCCAAGGGTTATCCGAATCTGAACGACGACGAATGGCTATGGGGCGGCAGCCTCGACCAGATCATGCAGACGATCCAGTTTGGCGCCCGTTCCGGGCATCCAAAGACCCACGAGAGCGCCATGCTGGCCTTCGGCAAGGACGGCGTCCTCAAGAAGGACCAGATCGTGACCGTCGCCAATTACGTCCGTTCGCTGTCGGGCCTGTCGACGAGCCCCGGTTACGACGCATCTGCCGGCGCGAAAATCTTCGCGGACAACTGCACCTCCTGCCATGGCGACAAGGGCAAGGGAAATCAGGAACTCGGCGCGCCCGATCTCACCGACAAGATCTGGCTCTACGGTTCGGATGAGGCGACGCTGGTCGAGACGATCAGCAACGGCCGCGCCGGCGTCATGCCCGCCTGGATTGGCCGCCTCGATCCCTCCACGATCAAGGCGCTGACGGTCTACGTTCACTCGCTCGGCGGAGGAAAATAGGCGGCCGGCGGGCAAGTCGCGGTCCTGTTTGAGGTGCATCAAATGCGTTCGCGCTAGCGGGGCTACAGTGAACTCCTGATGCGAGATCAACCCCAGCGATGAACAAGCCCGTGAACCCGACTGAACTGCAGCTAGACGACGATGGGCCGCTTTATGTGGCCCAGAAGAAGGTCTACCCGCAGAGCGTTTCCGGGACCTTCCGCCGCACCAAATGGGGTCTGATGGCGTTCTGCCTCGGCGTCTATTACCTGCTGCCGTTCGTGCGATGGAATCGCGGGTTGGGCGCGCCGGACCAGGCGGTGCTGGTCGACCTGCCGAACAGCCGCTTCTATTTCTTCTTCATCGAGCTGTGGCCGCAGGAAGTCTATTACTTCACCGGGCTGCTGATCGTGGCGGCGCTCACGCTATTCCTGATGAACGCGGTCGGCGGCCGCATCTGGTGCGGCTATCTCTGCCCGCAGACGGTCTGGACCGATCTGTTCTATGCGGTCGAGCGGTGGATCGAAGGTGACCGGCGCGAGCGTATGCGCAAGGATGCCGCCAAGGGCACCATGAAGCTCGAGCGCTTCGCCGAGATCGTGCTGAAGCATTCGATCTGGCTGATGATCGCCTGGTGGACCGGCGGCGCCTGGGTGCTCTATTTCAACGACGCGCCGACGCTGGTGAAACAGCTCATCACCTTCCAGGCGCCTGCCATTGCCTATATCTGGATCGGTATCCTGACCGCCACGACCTATGTCTTCGCCGGCTGGATGCGCGAACAGGTCTGCGTCTACATGTGCCCGTGGCCGCGCATCCAGGCCGCACTCACCGACGAATGGGCGCTCAACGTCACCTACAAATACGATCGCGGCGAGGCGCGCACGTCGTTGAAGAAGGCAAACGAACTGCGCGCGCTCGGCGAACCGGTCGGCGACTGTATCGATTGCTATCAATGCGTCGCGGTGTGCCCGACCGGCATCGACATCCGCAACGGTTCGCAACTCGACTGCATCCAGTGCGGCCTGTGCATCGACGCCTGCGATGCCGTGATGACCAAGATCGGCCGGGAAACCCGCCTGATCGGTTACGACAACGACATCAACATTCACCGGCGCGAGGCCGGCAAGCCGCCGATCTATCGCATCGTTCGGCCGCGTACCATCACCTACGCCGCCTTGATCGCCGCCGTCGGCGCGATCATGCTCTACGCGCTGCTGACCCGGACACTGCTCGACGTCAACGTGCTGCACGATCGCAATCCGGTCGCGGTGAAGCTGAGCGACGGATCGATCCGCAACGCCTACACCGTCCGCCTTCTGAACAAGCGCGGCTTCGACCGCGTCATAGCGATCGATGTCGATGGTCCGGTCAACGCCGCACTCCATGTCGTCGGCGCTGATTCCGTGACGCAGGATCGACCGATGATCGTCCTGGCGCGCGACACGACCACCGAGTTGCGGCTGCTGGTGACGGCACCGGCGGAAAACAATCCCGAGAAATCCATTCCAGTGCATTTTCGCGTCACCGACATCGGACTGGGCGAGGTCGCCTCCGCCACGGATCATTTCGTGTCGCCATGATGTCCGAGAGGAGTGTTCACATGAGCCGAACCCAATCGCCAAAGCCCCTGACCGGGGGCAAGGTGCTTCTCATCCTGGTGGCGTTCTTCGGCGTCGTGATCGGGGTCAACATGGTCATGATGCGCTTCGCGATCCAGACCTTGCCGGGCACCGAAGTCGACAGCGCCTATAGCGCCAGCCTTGCCTATGAGAAGGAGATTGCGACCGCCCGCGACCAGAGCGCGCGCAACTGGAAGGTCGAGGCGCATGTCGAGCGCAGCGGGCAGGGCGGCGCGACGCTGGAGGTCGAGGCGCGCGACAGTTTTGGCCGGCCGATGTCCGGCCTGAAGTTTCACGGCCGGTTAGAGCGGCCGACCGACCGGCGGGCCGATCTTCCGGTCGCTCTCGCCGAAGTCGGGATCGGCATCTATCGCGGAAGCGCCGACGCCGTCGCGCCGGGCCAATGGGATCTGGTGCTCGAAGGCGTTGCGGCAGGGCAGCGACTGTTCCTGTCCAGGAACCGCGTGCTGTTGAACTAGGAAGATTACATCATGCAGGCGACGCGAGATTTTTCACACTATGTCCGCCATCTCGGATCTGGGCTGTCGCATATCGATCTGGCGGTAGAGGGCGTCAGTTGCGCCGGCTGCATGTCGAAGATCGAGCGCGGGCTTTCCGCGCTTCCGGACGTGACACTGGCGCGCGTCAATCTGACCGACCGCCGCGTGGCGCTGGAATGGAAGGAGGGGACGCTCGACCCGGCCCGTTTCATCGACCGCCTGGCGGAGCTCGGCTACAAGGCCTATCCGTTCGAGCCGGTCCGCGCCGAAGCCGTCGAGACGGAGCAGGCGAGCTTCCTGTTGCGCTGCCTCGGCGTCGCGGCCTTTGCCGCGATGAACGTGATGATGCTGTCGATTCCCGTTTGGTCCGGCAACGTCACCGACATGATTCCGGAACAGCGCGATTTCTTCCACTGGCTGTCGGCGCTGATCGCGCTGCCCGCCGTGGCCTATTCGGGGCAACCGTTCTTCGGATCGGCCTTGCGCGCATTGCGGGCGCGCCGCACCAATATGGACGTTCCGATCAGCATCGGCATCGTGCTGGCGCTCGCGATGTCGGTGATGGAAACCATTCACCACGCCGAACATGCCTATTTCGACGCGGCGCTGATGCTGCTCGCCTTCCTGCTGGCCGGCCGTTATCTCGATCAGAGCATGCGCCGCAAGACCCGCGCGGTGGCCGGAAATCTGGCCGCGCTGAAAGCTGAAACCGCGACGAAATTCGTCGGTGCCGACGAAATCAGCGTGGTGCCGATTGCCGCCGTCCAGGCCGGGGACATCGTCCTGCTGCGTCCGGGCGAGCGATCGGCCGTCGACGGCTCGGTGACCGAGGGACAGTCCAAGATCGACCAGAGCCTGATCACCGGCGAAACCTTGCCGGTGAAGGCCGGGCCGGGCACCGCCGTCTACGCGGGAACGCTCAATCTGTCCGGTGCGCTGCGGGTGCGGGTGGCGGCGGCGTCCGAAGGCACGCTGTTGGCGGAGATCGGCCGGCTGCTCGATAACGCCGTGCAGGCGCGCTCCCGATACGTGCAACTCGCCGACCGTGCGTCGCGGCTCTATGCCCCCGTCGTACATGCGGCGGCGCTGCTGACCATGCTGGGCTGGGTAGCGTACGGCGCGACCTGGCACGACGCCATCGTGACCGCGATATCGGTTCTCATCATCACCTGCCCCTGTGCGCTGGGACTGGCGATCCCGGCGGTGCAGACCGTGGCATCCGGCGCCATGTTCCGCACCGGCGTGCTGCTCAATTCCGGCGACGCCATCGAGCGGCTGGCCGCCGTCGACCGCGTCGTGTTCGACAAGACGGGAACGCTGACCTTGCCGGAACTCGATGTCACGAATGCCGCCGATATTCCGCAAGAGGTGTTTGAACTCGCCGGGCGGCTGGCGCTGGCCAGCCATCATCCCGTCGCTGCCGCGGTGGCGCGGGCGGCCGGGGCCAGGACGCCGCTGTCCGGGATCGAAGAGGTGGCAGGCCAGGGCGTGCGCGGTTTCGTCAAAGGACAGGAAGTCAGATTGGGCCGGCCATCGTTCTGCGGCGCGGACCAGATCGCCAACGAGATCCTGTGCCGGGATCCCGAGGCTTCGGTCGTAGCCTTCCGTCACGGCGAGATCAGGCATGTCTTCGCTGTGCGGCAGCGTCTGCGTCCCGATGCAGCCAGTGCCATTGCCGTCCTCCTGAAGGCCGGAATTGAAGTCGAGATATTGTCCGGGGATCGCGAGCCGGCCGTGCGCCACGCGGCGCAATCGCTCGGAGTTCATGAATGGCGCGCGGGCGTCACGCCGGCCGACAAGATTGCGCGCATCGAGGAGTTGAAACGACAGGGTGCCAAGGTCCTGATGGTGGGCGATGGCATGAACGACGCGCCGGCGCTGGCCGCAGCCCACGTCTCGATGTCGCCCGTCAGCGCCACCCATCTGAGTCAGGCGACCGCCGATCTGGTTTTCCTCGGCGACCGCCTCGCGCCTGTCGTTGCCGCCCTCGGCTTTTCCCGCAAGGCGCTGCGTCTGATGCGGCAAAATCTGTGGCTGGCCGCGGGCTACAATCTCCTTGCCGTGCCGCTTGCGATTGCAGGGCTGGCGACGCCGCTGGTCGCGGCCGCGGCGATGTCGGGCTCGTCCTTGCTGGTGATATTGAACGCGCTCCGTGCGCATCGCGGGGCGAGGGGATTCGGCTGATGGAAGTGCTGGTATTTCTCGTGCCGTTGGCACTGGCGCTCGGTCTCATCGGCCTGATGGGATTCCTCTGGTCGCTCAAGAACGGCCAGTACGACGACCTCGAGGGCGCCGGGTGGCGGGCGATTGCCGACGACGAGCCAAATCGCGATCAATCATCCGTCTGAGCCGTCTCCAATGAGGCACCTCAACTGATTATTCGCCGATCGAGCCGATAGCGCGCAGAGCGAGTTCCTTCCCTTGCCGCGCACGGGATGGCCAGCCGGCTGGCGAAGAATCCGCGTCGTTTGCGCTTCGACAAAGAAGCCGATCCGATACCGGCGCAATTTTCTCCAATGCGTACCAATGACGGCATCCCTCGCGTAACGCAAATCCGCCGGAACGAGGGGAGGAGCAATTGATCGGAGCAGTACTTTCCCGCTGGACGATGTTGTATTTTGCAACCGCACTGCTGTCGCTGCTTGCTGCGGAAGCCATGATGTCGGCAGGGCTCGGTTTCCCCGCCGAAGCCTTGAGGGCTCCGGCAACGCTGGTCGTGGTCCATCTCGTCACGATCGGCTGGCTTAGCCTCACGATGTGCGGCGCTTTAGGCCAGTTCATTCCGGTGCTGACCGAACGGCCGCTCCATAGCAATCGGTTGCCGCTGCCGGCGCTGGCGGTACTGGTGACCGGCCTGGCCGCACTCATACTAGGCTTTCTCCGGCTGGATGGACGCGTTTCGACGGAACTGCCGTTCCTGTCCGTCGCTGCGCTTTTGCTTGGAGCTGGTTTCTCGCTCGTCATATATAATCTTGCGCGCACGCTGTGGAGTGCTCGTCCGCTGGCCCTGCCGGCTCGGTTCATGGCCACGGGACTTGCCGCGGTTGGCGTTGCCGCAACACTTGGGATGATCTTCGCGCTCGTTCTGGACCAGGCGATGACCGGAAGTGTGTTTGTCCGGATACATTCGGGTGCGTTGCCGATCCATATCATTGCGGGACTCGGCGGATGGCTGACGATCACGACGGTGGGTGTCAGCTACCGATTGCTGGCCATGTTCATGCTCGCGCCGGACATCGATGACGCGAGAGGCCGGGTAACCCTTTGGTCTGCCTCAGCCGCCCTCGGCATAGCGGTTGCGGGCGGGTTCGCAGCCGTCCTCGTAGAAATATCGCTTGCTGTCGTGCTGGCGACGGCCCTGGTGCTGGCGACCTTGGCGCTCGCACTGTACGGACGCGAAGTCCTGCAACTTTACCGCACGCGAAGGCGCCGCAGCCTTGAACTGAATAGCCGCATGGGAGCAATCGCTCTCGCAAACCTCGCGCTTTCGGCGCTGCTATGTGTCGTACTGACGGCGCTGGGGCGATTTGCTGAGTACGTCGGCGCGGTGGTTTTCCTATCGGCCTTCGGCTGGCTTTCGGGCTTCATGCTCGCCCAGATGTACAAGATCGTCGCATTCCTGACCTGGCTGGAAGTGTATGGCCCGGTGCTCGGCAAGGCGCCGACGCCGCGCGTACAGGATCTGGTCGCAGAACGGCCGGCAATGCGCTGGTTCACGCTCTTCTTTGCCGGCGTATGGGGCGCAACCGGGGCGCTGCTGGCCGGCAGCCCGCCGATATTCCGGATCGCGGCGCTCGCAATGACTGCCGCGACCTGCGGCATCGTTTTGGAAATGATGAAGAGCCGGCGGCTGTCGCATGTGCCGACAGCCCTGCGGTTTCCCGGCAACGCCCTGCGACCGATGCTTTTGATCGCGGCAACCGAACAGGCGTGAAGGAGATAACCATGACAACAGAGTTCGTTGATGTCGATGTGAGGCCGATCCTGCGCGCTGGCGGCGAGCCGTTTAGCGTGATCATGCAGGCCGTCGAAGGCCTGGAGCCAGGTCAGGGCATGCGGCTGTTCGCAACCTTCAAACCCATCCCGTTGTTCGGCGTCCTGGGATCGAGAGGCTTCAGTCATGAAGCCATCGAACTAAATGACGGCGAATGGGAAGTGCTCTTTCGTCCCGAAGAAACCAGTCCGACCCCGCCGTCGGTCGATCCGGGCAACGCCGAAGCTTCCGTGTGGCCGGAGCCATCGATCGATCTCGACAACCGCGATCTCGATCCGCCCGAACCGATGGCCAGGATATTGGAGGCGACTGAACGCCTGAAAGCCGGTGAGGTCCTGTCCGCGCTGTTGTTGCGCGAGCCGCGTTTTCTGTTTCCGGAACTTGCCAGGCGCGGCCACCAGTGGCGCGGCGGCTTCGATCCCGAGCGGACCACCTACAGGATTTTGGTCCGGGTCGGCTCCGCAGTGGAGGCTAGGGGATGACAGCGCAACTCATCGCCCGGATCAGGGACGCCTTGCGTAACGTGATCGATCCCGAACTCGGCTACAACGTCGTCGATCTCGGATTCATCTACGATATCGCAGTGGAAGAGGGGGGCGTCGTCCGCATCACGATGACGACGACCACGCCGGGTTGTCCGGCCACCGGCTATCTGAGGGAAGGTGTCGCAAACAGCGCTTGGAGCGTACCTGACGTCGAGTTCGTCGATGTCCAGATCACGTTCGAACCGGCGTGGAAGCCCGACATGATGACGGCGCAAGCCAGGAACGATCTGGGATTTGCCGCCTGCCATTGAGCTAAAATGCCCCGCAACGCCGAGTTTACGACCGGCGATGGCGGGGCAGTCCAGGAGAAAACGGCGAGATCGCCGAATGATGCGGGACAACGTCGTCAGGCATCATGTGGGGGAACGATTTGTCCATTTCGTCGCGCCCGCATTGACGTGCATCAATTGCTCACCCGTCGGATGAAGCTGCCGGAGATCCTACCCCTCTTGGGAAGTCAGTACGGCCGGGAAAAGCAACGATACCGACCGGGACGACAAAGTCCCGGTGCCCGGATGGGTAATCGGCCGATCGATCTAACCGAACGCAAAGGCCAGCAGGCTCGAACACAGCAGTGCCAGGCTGACCGTCGTCAGGGCAAGAAATCCGTTTGAGACAGTGTCGTGGTTGCGCATATTACACCTACCACTCATATGCTCGTCCGAATTTATTAAATCTTTCCGAATCCCCGGGTCGGAACCAACTGTCGTCCGGAGAATCGGGTGGTGCACCCGAACCTCCGGCCGGTCAAAACTCACGCCCTATAACGGTAACCTTCAAATGCGTGGGCAAGAAAAATCCCGGCGCTCACCAGGCCCATCACCGCTGTAACTGTCTCAATCATCGCACAAGTCCTTTGCGCCCCTGCACACACAGAACGACCGCACCGTTGCACAGTCAAAAAGATTCATGGGGTGATATCGAAGATCCGGGGGGAGTGATGATTTGGTGCAACAGATTGTCTGAACGCGGCACGGAATCCTCCCAAACAGCGCACCAATTGCCGGCAATTTGCGGAGGGACTTCCGTAATTCAACGGATCCGTCAGGCTACGATTGATTCACCACGTCGGCGTTGAGATGAACCGCACCGAAGCTCACCCCATTTCCGCCGCGTTCCGGTTGCGATATCTTCATGCCGTGATGCGGTGGCGGGCCGCATCGCAGAGTAACGCGCACAAGCCTCAACGTAGGCACGCGGCCGTTGGAATGGTAATTGGGGCGAATGGGGATTCGACGGTCAAAATCGATTGTCCTGGCGGCGCGCAGCGCTGCTGCGGTGGCAACGTGTCTCCTCCTCGGCAACTGCGCCTCGTCGGACAAATTCGCCAGCCGCGTCGATCCCAAATACGGCGTTTCGTCCAGCCCCCGCGTGGTGGCTTTCGGGGAATCCGTGCCGAAGGGCGGCGGGACCTATCGTATCGGCAAGCCCTACACGGTCGCGGGCCGGGTCTACGTGCCGGAAGAGGATCCCAACTATCGCGCCGAGGGAATGGCCTCCTGGTATGGCGATGATTTCCATGGCCGGCTGACCGCCAATGGTGAGGTTTTCGATATGACCTCGCTGACGGCTGCCCATCCGACCCTGCCGATCCCAAGCTACGCCCGCGTCACCAACGTCCGGAACGGCAAGTCGCTCATTGTCCGGGTCAATGACCGCGGCCCCTACCACGGCAACCGCCTTATCGACGTCTCGAATAAGGCGGCGGAACTTCTTGAATTTAAAGCAAATGGCGTCGCCAAGGTCCGCGTTGAGTATGTCGGCCGGGCGCCGCTCGAAGGCTCCGACGACCGTCAGCTGCTGGCGACCCTGCGGACCGGCGAGCCCGCACCGTCGCCATCCACGGTCCGGGTCGCCTCTGCCCGGCCGTTCGTTCCCGAGATGACCTCATCCGCGGGCCGAATTCGGGGCGAGGTTCCGATGCCGGAAGGCCGTCCCTACAGCCTCGGCAACACCACGGCCGACTACGCCTCGATCAACGCCACCTCGGAAATGTCGGCCTCGAGCCGCTCGCGCGGCCGTCCAGTGGAAAATTCGCGGGCGGTGTCCTACGAAGACAACGCGAGCTATATGGCTCCGAGCGCGGCCTACCTGCCCGTGGACCCGCGGGGACCGAGCGAAGTGCTCACCGGGCGAGGGCTGTACTAGATAGCGTTTTCGAGCGAAGTGGACCCCGGTTCGCGTCAAGAAAACGCGTCAAAGGAAAGCTCACCCCTTCAGGAAGGCAATCAGGGCGGCGTTGACCTCGTCCGGCCGCTCCTGCTGAATCCAGTGGCCGGCGTCGTCGAGAATCAGCTTTTGCGTCAGGTTCGGCAGCACGCGCTCCATCTCCTTGACCAGCTTGGCGCCAATCAGGCCGGTAATCACGCCGTCCTTCGATCCCGCAATGAACAGCGACGGTTGATGGATTTGTGCGCCCTGCCACGGGGCCGTCAGTTCCCAGTTACGATTGATATTGCGATACCAGTTCAGCCCGCCGCGAAAGCCGGACTTCCGGTAGACCTCTGCGAAGGTGGCGATGTCGGCTTCGGTGAGCCAGCCCGGTAGCGGCCGGTGGGGGTCGGCCCCGGCAAGGAAGCCCTTGCCCTCCTGGACAAACAGGTGCGCCGACGGATCCGAAAACCCGCGTCCACCCAAGATGATTCGCATCGTTGCGGAGACGTCGCGCTCGAACTCGGCTTCGGCCACTCCGGGTGGCTGGAAATATTGCCAGTAGAAGTTGGTGATGCCGTTTTTCTTCAGGGTATCGAGCGGCAGCCCGAGTCCGCGGGACGGCGGCGGAACGCTGAGGCCGGCGACTTTGGTGAAGATATCAGGGCGGAACATCGCCGCGTGCCAGGCGACCGGCGCGCCCCAATCATGGCCGACAATGAAAGCCTGCTTTTCGCCGAGCGCCGCCACCAGCGAGACCATGTCGCCGACATTGTCGAAGAGGGTATAGGCGCCGATATCGGCAGGCGCGCTGGTCCGGCCAAACCCCCGCATATCGGGGGCGACGACATGGAATCCCGCCTCTGCGACCGCAGGAATCTGGTGCCGCCAGGAGTAGGATAGTTCGGGCCAGCCGTGGCATAGCAGCACGAGCGGACCCTGGCCCTGTTCGAGGACAAAGAAATCCAGTCCGTTGGCGGAAATGGTGCGTGAAGCCGGCATCGCGTTTCCGCCCTGTTTTTCGTATTTGTGTGCGAGATTGCGCTGCCGGCACGATACGTTCGTTCGACTGACGCCGCAATCGGATCGACACGGCGACAAGTCCAAAAACCTGTGTTGTTTGCGATACTTCCAACTGTTACAACGCCCGGATTCAGGACATCGCCGATGGCACCCGAGACCCCTTTTTTCCGCAAATCCGACGCCGCGGCCGTCATCCCGTGGCGCGGCCTGATCGCGGCTGTCCTGGCGCTCGCCGTCGGCTGGGGTGGGGTCGTCTACGCCGCCAACAACAGCGTGCAGGGGGCCAAGAAGGAAGAAGGCGGCTTTGACGGCGACGCGCCGACCGCAATCCTGATCGAGGCTTCCAGCGGCAGCGTGCTGTTCGAGAAGAGCGCCGATGAACTGCGCGCGCCTTCCAGCATGATGAAGCTGATGACGGTCGAGGTCGTCTTCAACGCCCTCAAGGAGGGCAAGATCAAGCTGACGGACGAATACCGGATCAGCGAGAACGCCTGGCGCAAGGGTGGCGCGCCGGCGGGCGGCTCGACCATGTTCGCCATCCTCAACAGCAAGGTATCGGTAGACGATCTCCTGCACGGCGCAATCATCCAGAGCGGCAACAATTCCTGCATCGCGCTTGCCGAAGGCATGGCCGGCAACGAACGGATCTTTGCCGCCGACTTCCTGACCAAGCGCGCCCGTGAGCTCGGTCTGCCGAAGTCGACATTCGGCAATTCCAACGGACTGCCCGATCCAGCCAACAAGATGACGGTACGGGAGCTGTCCAAACTCGCCCGCCACCTGATCCTGACCTATCCCGACATGTACAAATTGTTCGGCGAGAAGGAATTCACCTGGAACAAGATCCGCCAGCAGAACCGCAATCCGCTGCTGAACTCGCTCAATGGCGCCGACGGGCTGAAGACCGGATACACCAAAGAGGGCGGCTACGGCATGGTCGGCTCCGCCGTGCAGAACGACACGCGGCTGATCGTCGTGGTCAACGGCCTCGAGGATCCCGACGATCGGGCGTCCGAGGCCAAGAAGATGCTGGAATGGGGCTTTCGCAATTTCGAAACGCGGACGCTGTTCGCGGCCAACCAGCCGGTCGGCTACGCCAAGGTGTTCGGCGGCGAGAGCCGCTCGGTCAAGCTTGCAAGCCCCGAACCGATCAAGGTGATGGTGCCGAAGAACGGCAGTGAGAAGCTGATCGCCCGCATCGTCTACAAGGGTCCGGTGGCGGCGCCGGTGAAATCCGGCCAGGCGGTCGGCATCGTCAGGGTATGGCGCGGCGCCAACGTCGCGATGGAAGCGCCGGTCTATGCGGCCGAAGCGGTCGGCACCGGCTCGACGGTGCGCCGCGCGATCGACGGGGCCAGCGAACTCGTCATCGGCATGTTCCGCGCGAGCGCAGAGAAGCTCTGATCATGGCCGACGCAGCGCTGAGCCGACCTTCCGGGCGCGGTAAGTTCATTTCATTTGAGGGGGGCGAGGGCTCCGGAAAGTCCACGCAGATCAAGAAACTCGCCGAACGTCTTGCCGCGGCAAAGTTGCGCGCCATCGTCACGCGTGAGCCGGGCGGCTCGCCGGGAGCCGAAATCATCCGCCATCTGGTGCTGTCGGGCATGGGCAAGTTGCTCGGGCCCGAGGCCGAGACGCTGCTGTTTGCAGCGGCGCGCGACGACCATGTGCGTACGGTCATCCAGCCCGCGCTTAGCCAGGGGACATGGGTGCTGTGCGACCGGTTCTCGGATTCGACCCGCGCCTACCAGGGCAGGCTGGGGCAGGTCTCGCCTGGCGTTCTCAATGCGATGCAACGGGTCACCATCGGCGATCTCAAGCCTGACCTGACCATCATTCTGGACATCCCCGTTGAGGTCGGCCTGAAACGCGCCGCCGCCCGTCGCGGCAACGGCGCGCCGGATCGTTTCGAGGCGGAAGACATTCAATTCCATCAGGACTTGCGCGACGCCTACCAACAGATCGCCGCGGAAGATCCGCAGCGCTGCGTCCTCATCGACGCCAATGCCGATGCCGACACGGTCGCAGCTCACGTCTGGAGCACCGTGCGTCATCATCTGTTCGCTACGCCGACGAGGGCCAGTTCCGCATGAGCGCCCGCAAGACCGAACCGGAGATAGCGGTCAGGCATCCGCGCGAGACGACCGATCTGTTTGGCCATGGCGAGGCGGAGGCGGCCCTGCTGAACGCCTACCGCAGCGGGCGGATTCCGCATGCCTGGCTGATCGGCGGCCCGCAGGGTATCGGCAAGGCGACGCTGGCCTATCGCATGGCGCGGTTCGTGCTGGCCAATGCCGACCCCATGAGGCCTTCGGTGCAGCGCGCCGAAACGCTTGCGCTCGATCCCCATGATCCCGTCGCGCGCCAGATTGCGGCCAGTTCGCATGGCGGCCTATTGGTGCTGGAGCGCGGCCTCAACGATCGGGGCGTGCTGCGCACCGTCATCACCGTGGACGAGACGCGGGAGACGATTTCGTTCTTCGGTTCGACCGCGGCGGTTGGCGGCTGGCGGGTCTGCATCGTCGATACCGTCGACGAACTCAATCCGAACGCGGCCAATGCGCTGCTCAAGATTCTCGAGGAGCCGCCGCAGCGATCGCTGTTTCTGCTCGTCAGTCATTCGCCGGCGCGGGCCTTGCCGACGATCCTGTCCCGTTGCCGCAAACTGCCGCTGCGGCCGCTCGCAACCGGCGACGTGATCCGCGCGGCGGCGCAGGCTGCTGACATCGCATCCGATGATCCCGCCTTGGCGGAGGCTGCCGATGCGTCGGAGGGGAGTGTATCCCGTGCACTGACCTTGATGGGCGGGGACGCGCTCAAGCTGCAGCAGCGGACCGCGGCGCTGCTGGCGAGCCTGCCGCGCGTCGATCCGCGCGAACTGCATGCGCTGGGCGATGCGCTGGGCACCAGCGACCGCGTGGCGCTGGCCGCCTTCATCGACGGGATCGATCGCTGGATCGGCGAAAAGCTGCGGGCTGATGACCCGAACGCGAATCTTCCGCGCCTTGCGCGGCTGGCGGAGGTATGGGAAAAGATCATCCGCGCCGCGCGCGACACCAAATCCTATAATCTGGAGCGAAAACCGCTGGTTTTCTCGGTGTTCGGGATGCTCGCGGAAGCAACGCGGTAACGCTCCGCTGGGCATCAATCCCGACAATCGTTTAAGTCAAAAGGAATTCATGGTGGCGACGGCTGGAAAGAAAGCTTCGAAAAAACGCAGGGCGAAGAAGGTTCGCAAGGCGCCCGCTAGCGCCAGCAAGAAGGCCGCGGCCAAAAAGCGCGCTGCCAAGAGCAAGCGCGTCGTGAAGAAGGCCCGCAAGGCTTCGAAGAAGGCTGCAAAGAAAGTCGCGAAAAAGTCGCCAAAGAAAGCGGCGAAGAAGGTTGCCAGGAAGCCGGCTAAAAAATCTGCCAAGAAATCGACCGGGAAATCAGCGAAAAAATCTGCGCCGAAGAAGCGTGCTGTAGCGCCGAAAACGGAGCCTGCGGTAGACGCGACGCCCGCGGCAGAGACCCCGAAGGCCGTCGCGCCGCGCGCGAAGCCGGCTGCTGCGGCCAAGCCGGCGGCCGTTGCCGAGCGCAACACCTACTTCGTCACGACGCCGATCTTCTATCCGAACGGCATACCGCACATCGGCCATGCCTACACCGCCATGGTAACTGACGCGATCGCGCGCTTTCAGAGACTAGACGGGTTCGATGTCCGGTTTCTAACGGGAACCGACGAGCACGGCCTCAAGATGCAGCAAACCGCGGTTGCGGAGGGCCTCACGCCGCTTGCTCTTGCTGATCGCAACTCTGCGCGCTTCCGCGAGATGATGACCGCGCTCAACATCTCATATGACGATTACATCCGTACCACCGAGCCGCGTCACGAGCGAGCATGCCAGGCACTCTGGCGTGCGATCGAGAAGAACGGCGATATCTATCTCGGCAAATATGCAGGCTGGTATTCGGTCCGTCAGGAGGCTTATTTCGACGAAGCCGAAACCACCGTCGGGGTTGACGGTATCCGCCGCGAACCGCTGGGCTCGCCGGTCGAGTGGGCCGAGGAGGAAACCTATTTCTTTCGCCTGTCGGCCTATCAGGACAAATTGCTCGCACTCTATGCAAATGTGCCAGACTTCGTGCTGCCGCGCGAGCGGCTCAATGAAGTTGCGAGTTTTGTCAGAGGCGGCCTGAAGGACCTTTCGGTCTCGCGAACGACGTTCGACTGGGGCATCAAGGTGCCGGATGCTCCATCCCACGTGATGTATGTCTGGATGGATGCGCTCACGAATTACATCACGGCCGCCGGCTATCCGGACGTCGAAGGCGCCGAATTCCAGCGTTACTGGCCGGCCAATCTGCACGTCACCGGTAAGGATATCCTGCGTTTCCACGCCGTGTACTGGCCCGCATTCCTGATGTCGGCCGGCGTCGCCGTTCCGCAACGGGTGTTCAGTCACGGTTTCCTGCTCAGCCGCGGCGAGAAGATGTCGAAATCGGTCGGCAATGTCGTCGACCCCTTCACCATGGCGGCGGATTACGGCGTCGATCAGGTGCGCTATTTCTTTATGCGAGAAGTGTCGTTCGGGCAGGACGGCAGCTACAACCACGAAGCCATTGTCGCGCGCATCAATGCCGACCTCGCCAACGATCTCGGCAATCTGGCGCAGCGCTCGCTGTCGATGATCGCAAAGCAGCTCGACGGCGTGTTGCCGGAGCCGGGCGAGTTCACCGACAACGACAAGGCGATCCTGGCGGAAGCAGATGCCATGCTGGGGGCGTCGCGCACCGCGATGGCGACGCAACAGATCCATCAATGGCTGAACGTGGTGTGGTCCGTGGTAGCGGAAGCCAACCGCTATTTCGCGGGCGAGGCGCCGTGGGCGCTGGCCAAGACCGATCCGGCGCGGCAAAAGACCGTGCTGTACGTGACCGCGGAAGTCGTGCGTCAGGTCGCCATCCTGACGCAGCCGGTCATGCCGGACGCCTCGGGCAAGCTGCTCGACAGTCTCGGCATTCCCGACGAAAAGCATTCGCGCGACTTTGCAGCGCTCGGCACGCGGATCAAGCCGGGCACGGCGTTGCCGCCGCCGGTCGGCGTATTTCCGCGTTACGTCGAACCGAAGGCAGATTGAGCGGTTTGCAGGCCATGCTCGTCGACAGCCACTGCCATCTCGACTTTCCGGATTTTGCCGAGGACCTCGACGCCATTGTCGCGCGCGCCGAGACGGCCGGGATCGGCCGCATCGTCACGATCTCGACCCGGGTCAGGCGGCTCGGCGGGCTGCTCGCCATCGCCGAGCGGTTTCCCAACGTCTATTGCTCGGTCGGCACCCATCCGCATCACGCTGACGAGGAGGACGGCATTTCCGCCAGCGAACTGATCGAACTGACGAACCATCCGAAGGTCGTGGCGCTGGGCGAGGCGGGGCTGGATTATTTCTATGAACACGGCTCCCGCGCGGCACAGGAGCGCGGATTTCGCGCGCATATCGCAGCGGCGCGGGCGACGGGCTTGCCGCTGGTGATCCACACCCGCGAGGCCGACGAAGACTGCGGCCAAATCCTGGAAGACGAAGCAGGGAAGGGACCGTTCAAGGCCGTGCTGCATTGCTACACCGGCGGGCGTGAGCTGGCGATGAAGGCAGTTGCGCTGGGCCTGTCGATCTCGTTCACGGGCATCCTGACGTTCAAGAAGTCGGAAGCCTTGCGCGAACTCGCCGCCGAACTGCCGGCCGATCGCATCATGGTCGAGACCGACTCGCCCTATCTTGCGCCCGGAAAATTTCGCGGCAAACGCAACGAGCCGTCCCACGTCGTTGAAGTCGCCAGGGTGCTGGCGGAAACGCGCGACGTCTCGCTGGAAGAGATTTCGCGGCAGACGACGGAGAATTTCTTTCGCCTGTTCTCCAAAGTGCCGGCGCCAAAGGCCGCGGCATGACGTTGGCTCTGACGATCCTAGGCTGCGGTTCCTCGGCCGGCGTGCCGCGGCCGGCGCTCGGCTGGGGGGCCTGCGATCCCAACAATCCGAAAAACCGCCGCCGGCGCTGCTCGCTGCTGGTCGAGCGCACCGGCGCCCACGGCACCACGCGGATCGTGATCGACACCTCGCCCGATCTGCGCGAGCAATTGATCGACGCTAATGTCGATCACATCGACGCGGTGTTCCTGACCCATGAGCACGCCGACCAGACCCACGGCATCGACGATCTGCGCTCAGTCGTGATGCACCAGCGCCGCCGCATTCCCGTCTACTTCAATCAGTCGACAGCCAAAGACATCATGGCGCGGTTCTCTTACTGCTTCATCGCGCCAGAGGGCAGCGATTATCCGCCGATCCTGACGCGTCATTCCATCGAGGCCGGCGAGAGCCACACCACCGAGGGGAAGGGTGGCCCGGTGAAGCTTTCCGCCTTCCTGGTTCACCACGGCAAGATCCCTTCGCTGGGGTTCCGCATCGGCGACGCCGCCTACACGCCCGACCTCCACGACATTCCCGAGGAGAGCTGGCCGGCGCTTGAAAACCTCGATCTCTGGATCGTCGATGGGCTGCGCTATGCCGGCCATCCCAGCCATTTCAGCGTCAGCGACGCGCTGTCCTGGATCGAGCGCTTCAAGCCGAAGCGCTCCGTCATCACCAACATGCACTCCGATCTCGATTACGAGGTATTGCGCCAAAGCCTACCGGCAGGCGTGGTCCCGGCCCATGACGGGATGAGGCTGACACTAGGCTAAGATCCGCAGCGCGGGATTCCGGCAACGGTGGCTGCGTCCGGCACGATCGAGCGCAGATCGACGTCACGCGCAAGCGCAACATAGTCTTTCGTCTCCGCTGTTCGCAGATAGGTCGTGAAGTGAACCGGACCGTCCGCCAGTTCGCCGGCCTTGCATGCTTGTGGCCGTACCGAGATGGAGATCGAGCCTTTCTGACCTGAGCTTTGGCCTGCGGTTTTCCTGGCGATCAGTTCACTGCGAAAGGCCCTGAGGCGGGTGAGATCGGAATCATCGATGCGATAGGCGAAGATGTGGTTGTCGCCGCCAGCCTCGCGCGTCAACTCGGCGGGTTCAGGTAATTCGCGCAGCATGAAGTCGCGTGCTTCCTCCGGCGCGCGTCCGACCTGCACCGCAATCCGCAACGCGACACCATTTGGCTGGGGCCGCAGGGAACGCTGCAGTTTGACGGCGGCGCGCAGTTGCGCGGGGTCCGTGGTCTCGAAGTCGATCCGGGCGAGCTTCACCATCGAGGTGACAGGCATATGGCTGCAGCCAGCCATCGCCAACATCATGAGAACACGCAGGAGACAGTGCAGCAGGAATCCAGGCTTCATTGGGGTCAACCCATATTGACGATAATAAATTATTGTAATACGATAAATTTCTCTCGCGTCAATAGGATTGGCCCAATGACCCCATTCAACCACTCGGATCGTCTCCGACACCTCTCCAAGGCAATGGCGATGCTGACCACGCTTGGCATGCTGCTGATCGCCATCGCCATGGTCCTGGTGTTCCTCATTCCCGATTGGACCCGAAACCTCCTGTTGGCGCGGCTGGGGCAGGCGGGGCACGATCTGGCATTGTCCCCGGGGCGCCTGATCGCCGGTGCCGCCATCACCGCCGTTCCGGTCGGTGTGCTGCTGTTCGGGCTTTGGCAGGTCCGCGCCTTGTTCCTCAACTTCGCCGACGGTCACGTGTTCACGCTGGCGAGCGCCCGGCGGTTGCGCGATTTCGCCGGCGCCGTGCTGGCGCAGGCCATCCTCGGACCGCTATCGTCGACGGCGTTAATGTTCGCCTTCACGTTCGACAATCCACCGGGCAGCCGCCAGCTTGTTGTCACCCTGTCGGTGCACGACTACCTGGCGCTGATTGTCGGCGGCGTGCTGCTGGCGGTAGCATGGGTCATGATGGAGGCGACCCGTATCGCCGATGAAAATGCGTCCTTCGTCTGAACCGAGATAGCGATGCCGATCATCCTCAATCTCGACGTCATGCTGGCGCGACGGAAGATGCGCTCGAAGGAACTGGCGGAACGCATTGGAATTACCGAACAAAACGTCTCGCTGCTGAAATCGGGCAAGGTCAAGGGCGTGCGCTTCGACACGCTCGCGCTGATCTGCGAAGTGCTGGACTGCCAGCCCGGCGACATTCTGGAATATCGCGACGATACCGCGGGAACCGAACCTGCCCGTCGCGCACGCGGCTAGGAGCTTCGATGATTGGCCTGTTCTTTGAAGTTCAGACGAGGCCCGGGCACCGGGATCAATATCTGGATCTCGCCGCTTCGTTGAAACCCGAGCTTGAGGCCATGGGTGGCTGCCTCTTCATCGATCGCTTCAGGAGTTTGACGCGGGAGAACCTGCTGCTGTCCTACCAGATATGGCGGGACGAGGGGGCGCTGACGGCCTGGCGGGCCCACGCCTACCATCATGAGGTCCAGACGATCGGTCGCGAGAAGGTGTTTTCGGACTACCGCATTCGCGTCGCCCAGGTGATCCATGAAGCAAGCCCGGACAGCCGATCTGGCAGCCCGCGCGGCGCACGCCCTACAACGATCCCGCAAGGCGCCCGCCAACTTACGTCCTCGTGGCGGAGTCGAAGAGCGCCACGCTTCCGGTGACGACTGAATGGCGCCGCGACGACTTTCGCCAGCGTCTATCGTGACGGGCACTTCGCGCACCTGATCGATCTACCGGACCATCAATCCGGCGTCGAATTCGGTCCCCGGCTGTTTGCCGATTCAACCACCGAGTACTTCCGCATTTTCGAGGTCATGCGCGACTACGGCATGTACGAGCGGACCGAGGCGCCGCAGTATTACCCGCCGGTCAGGAAAGAACAGGTGTGAAGACAAAGACCTTCCCGTCATTGCGACGGCGGCGGGAGGCTACGCCGAAATCGCCTTCGCCGAGTCCACCTGGTTGCGCAGCATGAATTTCTGGATCTTGCCGGTGGACGTCTTCGGGATCGGCCCGAACACCACCGCCTTCGGTGTCTTGAAGCCGGACATGTGGCTGCGGCAGAAGGCGATGATGTCGGCCTCCGTCGCCTTCGCGCCTTCCTTCAGTTCGACGAACGCGCAGGGCACTTCGCCCCATTTTGAATCGGGTTTTGCGACCACGGCCGCGAACAGCACGGCCGGGTGCTTGTAGAGGATGTCCTCGACCTCGACGGAGGAGATGTTCTCGCCGCCGGATATGATGATGTCCTTGGAGCGGTCCTTGATGATGACATAGCCGTGCTCGTCGAGCACGCCGAGATCGCCGGTGTGGAACCAGCCGCCGGCGAACGCTTCCTTGGTTGCCTTCTCGTTCTTCAGGTAGCCCTTCATGACGATATTGCCGCGGAACATCACCTCGCCGATGGTCTCGCCGTCGCGCGGCACTTCCCGCATGGTTTCGGGATCGAGCACGGTGACGGCTTCCTCGAGCGGGTAGGGGACGCCCTGCCGGCGCTTCAATTGGGCGCGCTGGTCGGCGGGCAGTTCGTCCCAGCCCGGCTGTTCGGCGCAGACGGAGGCGGGGCCATAGACTTCGGTCAGCCCGTAGACATGCGTCAGCTTGATGCCGATGCTTTCGGCGCCTTCGAGCACCGCGACCGGAGGTGCTGCGCCCGCGATCAGTCCGACCACTGGACGCGCGGCCTTGCCCTTGGGCGCACCGGGCGCATTGATCAGCGTGTTGTAGACGATCGGCGCACCACACATGTGGGTGACGCCGTGCTTCGGGATCAGCTCGAAAATCTTGGCCGGATCGACCTTGCGCAGGCAGACATTGATCCCTGCCGAGGCTGCCACCGTCCACGGAAAGCACCAGCCGTTGCAGTGGAACATCGGCAAGGTCCAGAGATACACCGGGTGCTGGCCAAGATTGCCGGCGAGAATGTTGCTGACCGCATTGAGATAGGCGCCGCGGTGATGGGTCACGACGCCCTTGGGATTGCCCGTGGTGCCGGATGTATAGCTCAGCGCAATCGCGTCCCATTCGTCGCCGGGCGGTCTTGCGACGAAGCCGGGGTCGCCCTGGGCTACCGCCGCTTCGTATTCGATTTCGCCGATGCGCTTGCCGCCTGCGAACGCCGCATCGTCGACATCGACCACGAACGGCTTGGGGCCCTTCATCAGCGGCAGCGCTTCCGCGATCACGCCGGAAAATTCCGGATCAACCAGAATGATCCTGGCGCCGCCATGGTCGAGCTGGAAGGCGATCGAGGGCGCGTCGAGCCGGATGTTCAGGGCGTTCAGCACGGCACCCGCCATCGGCACCGCGAAATGTACCTCGTTCATGGCAGGGATATTCGGCAGCATCGCCGCCACCGTATCGCCGTGACCAATGCCGCGGTCGGCGAGCCACGACGCAAAGCGCCGACAGCGCGCGTAGGTCTGTGCCCAGGTAAAACTGCGGCCCTCATAGACCGTGCTGACATGATCGGGATAGACGGCGGCACTGCGGGCAAGAAAACTCAGCGGCGTCAGCGGCACGTAATTGGCCGGCGTCTTGTCCAATCCGATTGAATACTGGTTCTGGGCTGCGCTCATCGGCTGTGTCCCATCTGCAAAGTTTGACTTACAAGAACCCGATGGAGATCCACGGGAAAATCGCCACGATAATCAGGCCGACCATCAGCGCCAGCAGGTAGCCCCAGATCGGCCGGATACCTTCGGCCGGGTCGACGCGTCCGATGGCGCAGGCGGCATAATAGCCCACTCCAAAGGGCGGCGCGAATAATCCGATGCCCATCGCGAGGATAACGATCATCGCGTAATGGACCTCGTGCACGCCCACGGCGCGGGCGATCGGAAACAGCAGCGGCCCGAACAGCACGATCGCCGGAATGCCCTCGAGCACGCTGCCCAGGATCGTGAACGCCACGATCGACACCGCGATGAACGTCGCCGAACCGCCGGGCAGGCCGGTCATGGCGGCCGCCAGCGTCCGCGAAAAGCCGGACTGTGTGAGGCCCCAGGCCATGCCGGTGGCGCAGCCGATGATCAGCAGGATCGCGCCCGACAGGCACGCGGTCTCGACCAGCATTGGCATGATCCGCCGCCAGTCGAAGTTGCGATAGATCAAGAGCCCGTAAATCAGGTAGCCAACGACAAAGGCATAGACGATGCCGATGGTGGAGACTTCCGTGGCGGTTGCGATGCCCTCGACCACGGCGTAGCGGATCACGAACGGCAGCGCGATGGCGGGCAGGGCGATGGCGAACGCGCGGGCGATTTCGCCGCCGCTGGCGCGCGTGACATGCTGCAGATCCTCGTTCCGGTAGCGCCACCACACCAGCGCCGACAGCGTGATCGCCAGCACCAGACCGGGCAGCAAACCGCCGGTGAATAGCGCGGCGATCGATACGCCGGTGACCGAGCCGATGGTAATCAGCACGAGGCTCGGCGGGATGGTCTCGGTTTGCGCGCCGGTCGCGGAGAGGAGGGCGACCAGGTCGCCCGGCTTGGCGCCCCGCGCCTTCATTTCCGGAAACAGCACGGGCGCCACGGCAGCCATGTCGGCGGCCTTGGAGCCCGAAATGCCCGAGACCAGATACATCGCGCCGACCAGGACGTAATGCAGCCCACCGCGGACGTGGCCGAGGAGGCTCGCCAGGAACGCCACCATCGCGCGCGCCATGCCGGTCATCTCGATCAGGAGGCCCAGGAACACGAACAGCGGCACCGACAACAGGATCAGGTGGCTCATGCCCTCATCCATGCGGCCGACCAGCACCATCAGCGGCGTGCCCGTGGTCAGCGCCAGATAGCCGTAGGTCGCAAGCCCGAACCCGAACGCAATCGGCACGCCCGCGAACACACAGAAGCCGGCCACGCCGACAAAGAAGATGATCAGGTTGAGATTGCCGAGCGGCTTCAGCGAGCCTCTGAGCAGCCAGAATATCCCGATTACCAGAACGACCGACAGGATCGCGCCAAGGACGATGCGCGGGTTGCGGGCCTGCAGCAGCCGCAGGAATGCAAACAGCGCCATCAGGGCGATACCGACCGGCAGCGCCGCGGCGCGCCAGACGTTGGCGATCTGCAGCGCCGGCGTCGTGATATAGCTCTCCTCGTAGGCGTATTCCAAAGCCGGCCAGGCGATCAGGATGAGGAACGCCAGCGCGGCCGAGGTCGCGACCAGGTCGAGATAGGCCCGCATGGCGGGCCGGGCGTTGGCAACCACCGCCGTCATCCGCATGTGCTCGGCGCGGCGGAACGCGACCGCGGCGCCCAGCATGGCGAGCCACAGGAACAGGATCGAGGCCAGTTCGTCCGACCAGATCAGGGGCCGGTGCAGCCCATAGCGCGCCACCACGCCGGCAAACAGGATCACGATCTCGGCGACCACCAAGAGCGCCGCCGGAATCTCGACCAGCGTTCCCAGAGTGTGCTCGATCGACGCCAGCAGCGAACGGCGGCGAGGAGGGGGCTGAGCCACCTCCTCGCCAATCACTTCAGTCATGCCGGCGTGAGCCATGGCGGCCTTCACCACTTCATGTTTTGACGCGTTTTCTTGACGCGAACCGGCATCCACTTCGCTCGGAAACGCTATGGATTAAGACAGCTTGCCGACGGACTTTTCGAGCAGCTCCCAGGCCTGGTCGCCGTATTTGCCTTTCCATTCCGCGTAGAAGCCGGCGGAGCGGAGTTTGTCGCGGAACGGCGTCACCGTGGGCTGGTTGAAAGTGAGACCTTTACCGGCGAGTTCCTGCTGCAGGCCGGCATTCAGCTTGGCCACGTCCTCGCGCTCCTTGACGCCGGCGGCATTGATGTTCTTGGCCACGATGGTCCGCACGTCCTCAGGGACCTTTTCCCAGGCGCGGCGGTTCGCCAGGAACCAGAAGCCGTCCCACATATGGTTCGTCAGCGAGCAGTATTTCTGCACCTCGTACAGCTTCGCTGTCGAGATGATCGCCAGCGGATTTTCCTGGCCCTCGACGATCTTGGTCTGCAGCGCCGAGTAGACTTCGCTGAAATTGATCGAGGCGGGCGCGGCATCGAACGCCTTGAACATGGAGGTCCAGAGCGGCGAGACGGGAACGCGGATCTTGAAGCCCTTGAAGTCCTCAGGCCCATTGATCGGCTTGGTCGAGGATGTGGTCTGGCGGAAGCCGTTGTCCCAGATCTTGTCCATCACCACGAGGTTGGCCTTGGTGATCTCGCCACGGACATAGGCGCCCAGGCCCCCGTCCATGGCCTTCCAGACCGTATCGTAGTCCGGGAATGCGAAGCCGATGCCGCTGATCGACGCCGCCGGCACCAGCGTGGCCAGAATCAACCCCGACAGCGTGAAAAATTCGATGCCGCCGGACCTGATCTGGCTCAGCATGTCGGTGTCGGAACCGAGCTGGTTGTTCGGGAAGATCTGCAGGTCGAACCGGCCATTGGTCTCGGCCTTGATCGCCGCAGCCATTTCCTTGGCCCGGGCGTTCATGGGATGTCCGTCAGGCAGATTATTGGCGTACTTATAGGTAAATTCGGCGGTCTGGGCCCGCGCCACGAACGGCGCGCCGATGCCGCCCAAAACCGCTGATGCAGCGGATGCCTTGAGAAGCGTGCGTCGTGAAAAACTCATTTGGTTTTCTCCCTTGAGGGTTTTTGTTCTTGAGCTGACCCGATGTGGCGAGTCATCAGCGATGTACTCGCGCGCTTATTACAGCGTCCGCAAGCGGCGGCAACACAGGCTTTGGCGGATCAGGATTGCCTCGCGCCAAACGAACGCCTGGATAGCCGTCCAGCTGCCTTGGTTTGGCAGAATATCCGCGTAAATATCTGATCTAATTGTAGTTATATATATTCCATAATATACCTTATGCGAATCGGGATCGTGGACTATGCTACGCCAGCCTGCGCGACCATCTGCGTGGTGTCAGCGCGTGCGCCAGCGGAGACGGTCATTTGGTCATGGCGACCGACAGCGTCGGCGACCTTGGCGGCGAGCGCCATCGCGGCATCGAACGCCTGCCGGTCCCATCACAGCAGCATCCGCGGCACGCTCTGCCAGCTCATGTTCATGCCGAGTCCGATCTCGGGCACGCGCATGTGGGCGTCGCGGGCCATGACCCGGAAATCCAGCGCCACCGCGAGCGCCACGCCGCCGCCAATGCAAAAGCCTTCGATGGCGCCGATCGTGATCTGTTCCATCTCCTGCCAGGCGCGCGTCAGCCGCGGCCCCAGTTTCAGATGCCGGCGCAACGTGCCGAGATCCATGGACTTTCGCGACCGGCCTTCGGGGTCCTTGAGGTCGAAGCCGGCGCTGAACGTCTTGGCGCCGGTCAGCACCACGACCGAGGTCGCGTCGTCATCCTCAAAGCTGCGGGCGGCGTCGGTGAGCTGGCGCAATGCCTCCGGCGACAGCGCATTGATGCCGTCGCCACGGTCGAACCGCACCACCGCGATGCGGCCGTCCGGTCCCAGGCCCTTCTCGATTTTTACAAACTCAGCCAACGCATTGCCTCCCTTCCCTCAGGTTTATCCGAAACCTTAGCTCAGAAATGATGCTGCCGGGCAAGCGGCTGCAGCCGGCGTGAGCGCGGCTTACAGATGGCCGGTGCGATGATGCTCCGGCTTGCCGCCGGGCACCGGGAAACGGATCGTGGTGCCAAGCGTAATCCAGTTGGCGCTTTCGCCCATGACGTTGCGGCCGTAGATCAGGTCGACTGAGAAGATCTCGTTCGGCCTGTAACGTATGCCGGTCTGAAACCGTGGCTGGACGACGCTCGGCGTCTCCGATTGACCCGCCTGGCCAAAGGTTTCGATGGTCCACTGCAAGGTATCGGTGAACTTCCAGTCGAACCCGATGCCGTAGAGCAGATAGTGGCGGTCGACGCTGCGGTCCCACAGCCAGCCGCCATTGAGATTGATGCGCATGTTCTCGCTCAGCCGGAACGTCGCCGGGATGACGGCAAACGCGGTGAGGTTATTCCCGCTCAGCGCATCGAACGAGCCGCCGGCGTAGATCGAGACGCCGAGCCTGCCAATCCCGGTCGGCACAATGTTCGTCTTGGCTTTCGGCTGGATCGTCGTGCTCCACTCGCCATCGCTGCGCGCGCGGTTGGTGAGCACGCTCAACTCAACAGGCTGGAGCGGATTGACCACGCAGGATGGATTGGCGACCGCCGAAAAATCCGTGTTGGAAGCCGATGACAGCCAGCTCTCGACCTTGCACGAGCCGGTCTCGCCAATGTCGGCGGCGTCGACCGCATAGGCGCCATTCGCCGCCTGCGCCTCCCCAGCCGGAAGCCAGGCCAAAATGGCAACAGCCGCCGCTATTCCGGTGCACCCTGCCCTGATCCCCATCGGCAAATGCTAGCAGAGTCCCTGCCTCGACATAGCCCGGTTTTGCGAACGGCCAGCAACATCTGGACTTCTAGGTCGCACGCTCCAGATAGCTTTGAAACACGCCGACATGGACCAACGCCGAGTCCGCCGAGTTCGGCCACAAATCCTCCGTACGAAACGCGACGTCGTAGGTCGGCTCGTCAGCGGCTTCCACGCCGTGCGCATGCGCGTCGGGAAATGGATAGCGCGGAGACTCGCTGACCACCACGCCGGGCTTTCCTCTGATATAGCCCGGCATACGGACGTGACCGGCGAAGAAATCGTTCTTCACGCGTACCCGATCCCCGGGCTGAAACCTCTCGCGATTGGGCAAATTGGAGCGGCCCGGAGCGCTCGGCTCCGAAAGCGGAATTGTTCCTTGCGCCAGCGCCTCCAGTTCCTCGCGCGTCACGACGCCTTTTTCAACGCACAGGGTCAATAGGCTCGTCAGCGATCGCTCGTAATAGCTGGCAGAAAGATAGTGACGCGGAGGCATGCGCTCGATCGCGTGCCGGTACTCGTCCATATTGAATATGCCGCGCCTGACGGCCATGCCATAGAGGGCATTGACCCGCTTTTCCCAATCCTCATGAAAGGCTGGTGCTCCCGCCGAATAGCGAATTGGTCCAAAGCCCTGTCGGCCCCCGAGATCGTGGATGCCATCCATTGTTTCACCTCATTCGCAAGTGCATGTGCAGCATCTCCTGAAAGTTAGAGACGCGCCACGCCGATCATTGATTCCTTGGTGACGATGTCCACCAACCGCTCCTCCGGCCAGCCGACGGTTTCAGGCGGTTGGACCGGCAGCACCATGTATCGCGTGTCCGCCGTCGTGTCCCAAACGCGGATCTCGATTTCGGGCGGCAAATCGAGTCCCATCTCCCGTAGTACGGTGCGGGATTCCCTTACCGCGCGCGCGCGATAATCGAGGTCCTTGTACCAATCCGGCGGCAAGCCGATGATGGTGAAAGCCGTGCAAGAGCACAGCGTGCAAACGATCACGTTGTGGACCGTTCGCGTATTCTCCAACGCAACGAGATGTCGATGATGCGCCGGCATCGTGAGACCCAATTCGGCAACGGCGCTTTTGCCGTTTGCCAACAGGCGCTGACGGAACGCGGGGTCTGTCCAGGCCTTGGCGACAACCCGCGCGCCGTTTCTGGGCACCCATTCCTCTTCTGCCGCATGCGTCATCGTTTCGATGAACGGTTGGGGTTCCATTCCCCGTTGCTCGAATACCGCTTCGATGGCGGCGACCCGGTGTTCGATCGGAGCGACCTTGGACGGACCAGAATGCCTTTGATCCATGACTAATGCCTCCTGGTGAAGTTTGGAACGATTGAGACAAGGTTACACAAACAGGTCCGGCAATTCCAGTCAGGTTCCGCGCCCCGCATATTCCCGCCAGCCCTTGGCCCGCAACGCGCAGGCCGGGCATTCGCCGCAGCCATAACCCCAGTCATGCTGCGCACCGCGCTCGCCGAGATAGCAGGTGTGGGAGTGTTCGCGGATCAGGTCGACCAGGCCTGCCCCGCCGAGCTCATGCGCGAGTTTCCAGGTCGAGGCCTTGTCCAGCCACATTAACGGCGTGTGCAGTTCGAAATTCTTCGCCATGCCGAGATTGAGCGCCGTCTGCAGCGCCTTGATGGTCTCGTCGCGACAATCTGGATAGCCGGAATAGTCAGTCTCGCACATGCCGCCGATGATGTGGCGGATGCCGCGCCGGTACGCCAGCGCCGCCGCAAAGGTAAGAAACACCAGATTGCGGCCGGGCACGAACGTATTGGGCAGGCCATCCTCGCCCATGGCAATGGCGACATCGCGCGTCAGCGCGGTATCGGAGATCTCTGATAGCGTCGGAATCTCCAGCGTATGGCTCTCACCGAGCTTCGCCGCCCAGTCCGGCCGCAAGGATTTCATGCCCGCCAGCAGGCGGCCGCGGCACGACAACTCGATCGCGTGGCGCTGGCCGTAGCCGAAGCCGAGCATTTCGACGCACGCAAACCGCTGCAGCGCCCAGGCGAGACAGGTGGTCGAATCCTGGCCACCGGAAAACAGCACCAGCGCGGTTTCGGACGATGATTGATCGCTCATAGGGGGCCATTAGCATCCCTCGGCCACGAGGCCAATCGGTGGAAATTGCCTCACACCTGGCTCGTTCCGCTGGGATCGGTGCGCCGCTTGCGGCATAAAGCTCCTGTCCTCCCCGGCAACGGAAATCCCATGACCCCTTCCCGCGACATTTCACGGCTGCTCGAAATCATGGCGGCGCTGCGCACGCCGGTGACCGGTTGTCCGTGGGACCTCGAGCAGAATTTTGCGACCATTGCGCCCTACACCATCGAGGAGGCCTATGAGGTCGCGGATGCGATCACACGCGGCGATTTCGATGACCTCCGTGAGGAACTAGGCGACCTCCTGCTGCAGGTCGTCTATCACGCCCGCATGGCCGAAGAGCAAAACGCCTTTGTCTTCGGCGACGTGGTCGAGGCGATCACGCGCAAGATGATCCGCCGCCATCCGCATGTGTTCGCCGACAAGGATGGCAACATCGCCGCCGCCGGCGTCAAGAGCGCCTGGGAGCGCATCAAGGCCGAGGAGAAGGCCGAGCGCGCCGCGCAGCGCCCGCCGGAAGAAACGACGCACAAATCGCTGCTCTCCAGCGTCAAGGCCGGCCAGCCGGCGATGACACGCGCGATGGAGTTGCAGCGCAGGGCGTCAACCGTCGGTTTCGATTGGAACGATCCCCGTGCGGTGCTCAGCAAGATTCGCGAAGAGGCCGACGAAATCGAAGCCGCGCTCGACGGCAACAATGCCGACGAACTCGCTGAAGAAACCGGCGATCTCCTGTTTGCGCTGGTCAATCTGGCGCGCCACGTCGGCGCCGATCCGGAAAGCGCGCTGCGTGGCACCAACGCCAAGTTCGAACGCCGCTTTGCCTATATCGAGCGCGCCCTCGCCGCCAGGGGGCGCACGCTCGAAGACGCAACGCTCGAGGAAATGGACGCATTGTGGAACGAGGCGAAAGGTGAAAAGCAGCCTCCGGCAGCATCAGTCCGGGCTCAAGGCACGCGCTGAGTTGCTTCACACCACGTGCGGCACCGCATCGAACCGTGACACGACGATGTCACGCTTGGTCTCGTCGACACGCACCGTCATGTCGAAGCGGCCGTCGCGAAGCTCCTTGGTGAGCACTTCGGCATTGCGATGCAGCCAACTGATGCCGGCGCCGTCAGACGCGTCGATCGAGAGGTCGAGCGTCGTGCGTGTCGCCGCCAGCCGGTCCTCGATCGCGTTCAACAGCGCATCGATCCCCTCCCCGGTCTCCGCGGAAACCAGGAAACACGGCCGCTCCGGCGGCCGGCGGGATGCGATGTTGCGCAGGTTGTCGCGCTCCTCGGGATCGAAGCGATCGATCTTGTTCCAGACTTCGAGGATACGGGCGCCGGCGTCCGGATCGATGCCGAGCTGACGCAGCACGGCGTCGACGTCGCGCTCCTGCGCCTCCGCGTCCTCATGCGAGATGTCGCGGACGTGGAGAATGATGTCCGCCTCCAGCACCTCTTCGAGCGTGGCGCGGAAGGCGGCCACGAGTTGCGTCGGCAGGTTGGAGATGAACCCGACGGTGTCGGACAGCATCGCCTTGCCGCCATGCGGCAGGCTCAGCGCGCGCAAGGTCGGATCGAGCGTCGCAAACAGCATGTCGGCAGCCTGCACGTCCGCGCGTGTCAGGCGATTGAACAGCGTCGACTTGCCGGCGTTGGTGTAGCCGACCAGCGCCACCACCCGATACGGAACCCTTTGCCGGCCGGCGCGGTGCAGCCGCCGCGTCGCCTGCACCTTCTTCAGTTCATTCTCCAGCCGCGCGATGCGGTCGCCGATCAGGCGGCGGTCAGCTTCGATCTGGGTCTCGCCGGGGCCGCCCATGAATCCGAACCCGCCGCGCTGGCGTTCCAGATGGGTCCATGACCGCACCAGCCGGCTGCGCTGATAGTTCAGATGCGCAAGCTCGACCTGCAGCGCGCCTTCCTTGGTCTTGGCGCGGCGGCCGAAGATTTCCAGGATCAGGCCGGTGCGGTCGAGCACCTTGGTGTTCCAGGCCTTCTCGAGGTTGCGCTGCTGGATCGGCGACAACGCGCAATCCATCACCACGAGTTCGATGTCGTGGCCCGCGATCAGGCCCGTGATCTCCTCGACCTTGCCTTTGCCGAGATAGGTCGCAGGCCGGATCTGGCTGATCGGAGCGATCAGGGTGTCGGCGATGACAAGATCGATGGCGCGCGCCAGACCCGTCGCCTCCTCGAGCCGGGCTTCGGAATCGCGCACGGCATCGCTCGCCTGCGCATCGGCATCGCCGCGGCGCATTCGCAAATACGGGCCGATGACGATCACCCGCCCGGTCTGTTTATCCCCTGCCGACCGCGGACGGTCGGCGCTCCCTTCACGGTTGAAGGGTTCCAATCAGTTCACTCTCAAGCCGGAGCATCCTCGCCGCCTTCGAACAACTGGATCGGGGCGCCGGGCATGATGGTCGAGATCGCGTGCTTGTAGACAAGCTGCGAGTGACCGTCGCGCCGAAGCAGCAAGCAGAAGTTGTCAAACCAGGTGACAATCCCCTGCAGCTTCACTCCGTTGACCAGAAAGATCGTTAGTGGCGTTTTGGTTTTACGAACGTGGTTTAGGAAGGTGTCTTGTAGATTTTGTGCGCGGTCTGCCGCCATTGTTTTTGTCCCGCCGTCTCGTGTTTCTTTTTATTAAGCCGGATGTTGCTCTCTCATGGAGCCTGCCCCCGACTTGCCCGCTCCCCCTGAGATCCCCCTCCGGTCGGCTTGGCTATGCGATTAGAGGGTACGCGCGCTTTTTAGGCAAGCCGGTTCGCGCGCCACCGGTACGGAACCCGGTGGCCATTCTCCGTAAGCGACCCGAAAGAGATAAATATTCCCAAGCATTTGCATGGATCGGTGCGGCGCGCGGCCGATCGGCCGCGCGGATGTTGGTTCGCGTCATTGAGGCTTCAGCCGACCCCCAGCGCCTTGAGCTTGCGATGCAGCGCCGAGCGCTCCATGCCGACGAATTCGGCCGTACGCGAGATGTTGCCGGAGAACCGGCTGATCTGGGCGATCAGATAGTCGCGTTCGAACACCTCGCGTGCCTCGCGAAGCGGCAGGCCCATGATGTGCTCGCCATTGTTGCTGGTCGGCATCGCCGGCACCATCGAACCCACATCCTGTGGCAGCATGTCGGCCGTGATGATCGCCTCGGGACCACCGCCGGCGAGAATCATGACGCGCTCGACGTTGTTACGGAGTTGCCGGACGTTGCCGGGCCAGACGTGTGACTGCAGGACCGCCATCGCATCTTGCCCGATCTGGCGCTTCGGCAAGCCCGTCGCCGCCGAGATCTGATCCATGAAATAGTCGATCAATTCAGGAATATCCTCGCGCCGCTCCGACAGCGGCGGAACACGGATCGGCACCACCGACAGCCGGTGATAGAGATCCTCGCGGAAACGCCCCTCCGCGATCTCCTCCTCCAGGTTCCGCGCGGTCGAGGAGATGATGCGGACGTCGACATGAACCTTGGCGGTGCCGCCGGAGCGCTGAAAGGTCTGATCGACCAGCACGCGCAAGATCTTGTTCTGGGTCTCGCGCGGCATGTCGGCGATTTCATCGATGAACAGCGTGCCACCATGGGCTTCTTCCAGCGCGCCCGGCTTGCGCGCCTGCTCACCGTTGCTCTGCTCGATACCGAACAGTTCGACCTCCATCCGCTCCGGCGTGATCGCCGCAGCATTGATGACGACGAACGGTCCCTCGGCGCGGGTTGAGGCGTAGTGCAGCGTGCGTGCCGCCAGTTCCTTGCCCGAGCCGGAAGGGCCGACGATCAGGATGCGGCTGTTGGCCTTGGCGGCGCGGTCGATGGTCTGGCGAAGCTGGTTCATGCAGGCGGAGCGTCCGGTCAGGACGCTCGCCGCGGGAGCCAGTTGCTTGAGTTCCTTCACTTCACGCTTGAGGCGTGAGGTCTCCAACGCCCGCGTCGCCACCAGGATCAGCCGGTCCGCCTTGAACGGCTTCTCGATGAAGTCGTAGGCGCCACGCTTGATCGCCGCGACCGCGGTCTCGATGTTGCCGTGGCCGGAGATCATCACCACGGGAACGTCGGCGTGATCCTTCTTGATCTGCTCCAGCAATTGCAGGCCGTCGAGCTTGGAGCCCTGCAGCCAGATGTCGAGGAACACCAGATGGGGGCGGCGGTTGGCAATCTCGCCGAGCGCTGAATCGCTGTCGCGTGCGGTCCGGGTATTGAAGCCTTCGTCTTCCAGAATCCCGGCAACGAGGTCACGAATATCGGCTTCGTCATCGACAATCAGAATGTCACTGGCCATGGGTTACACCTGTCTTGTCAGCTGCCGGATACGGCTTTGAATTTTGTTTCATCATTGGTCGCGGATGCCGTCTCATTGGTTTCGACGGACGGCGTTTTTGTTTGATCGCCCGGCACTTTTGCGTTCGGAGACGGCTCCTTGGCCCCCGCCTTAGGCGCATGGCCTGACACGGCGAATCGCAGCCGCATCCAGGCGCCACGCTGCCCGGGGCGGAAATCGGAGGCATCCTTGAGTTCGATACGGCCGCCATGGTCTTCGAGCACGCGGCCGACGATGGCGAGCCCGAGCCCGGTGCCCTTTTGGCGCGTCGTTACGTAAGGCTCGAGCAAACGGGCGCGGCTGACCTTGGGCAGGCCGATACCGTTGTCGATTACGTCGATCACGATGTCGTCGTTCTCACGCGCGGCAACCACATCGATGCGGCCCTTGCCCAGTTCTTCCGGCGGTACCTGTTCGATCGCTTCCGTCGCGTTCTTGATGATGTTGGTCAGCGCCTGCGAAATCAGCCGGCGGTCGAACTGCGCCCGCATCGGGTCCTGCTTGACATCGGCTTCGATCTCGAGATCGGGATGTCCGACCTTCATCAGGAACACCGCCTGGCGCACGGTGTCGGCGACGTCCTCGCCTTCCATGACGGGCTTTGGCATCCGCGCAAAGCGGGAGAATTCATCGACCATCCGTCTGATGTCGTCGACCTGTCGCACGATGGTGTCGGTACATTGTTCGAAGATGTTCTTGTCTTCGGTGATGACCTTGCCGAATTTGCGGCGGATGCGTTCGGCCGAGAGCTGAATCGGCGTCAACGGATTCTTGATTTCGTGGGCGATGCGCCGTGCGACATCGCCCCACGCGGAAGTGCGCTGCGCGGAGACCAGATCCGTAATATCGTCGAGCGTGATGATGTAGCTGTCGCGCGACTGGCTGGTCTGCTCGGCACTCACTCGAACCGACAGATTGCGCTCGTGACCGTCGCGGGTAATCGTGATCTGGCCCTGCACCAGGCGTTGCGTGCCCTCGCGCGCGGTCTTCATCATGTCATCGAGCTCGGGCAGCACGTCCGACAACGGATGGTCCAGCGTCTCCGACTCGGCGTGGCCGATGAGTTTTTCGGCGGAGCGGTTGAGGATGCCGACGCTGCCGGAGGCATCGACGCCGATGATGCCGGCGCTGGCTGACGACAGCACCGCCTCGATGAAGCGGCGGCGGCTGTCGATCAGGTCGGAAGCGCTCACCAGTTCGTCGCGCTGGGTGCGCAATTCGGCCGTCATCTTGTTGAAGGTTTCGCCGAGCTGCGCAAGATCGCCTTCCGACTTGTGGACGGGCACCTGGACGTGCAGATCGCCGGTCGAAACGATATTGGCCGCGCTCATCAGGTTGCGGATCGGCTCCACCAGCCAGTTGGCGAAAGTTCAACCCGATCAGCACCGACGCCATCAGGATCGTGAGCGCGATCACCGCAAACATCAGCGCGAAGGCGACCTGGATGCCGAGCCGGCGGGATTCGATCTGGGCATATTCGGCGACACTGGCCTCGGTCTGCTTGAGCTGCGCGACCACGCGGGGATCCAGCAGCCGCGCTACGTACAGGAACGTGTCGTTGAAGGCGCGCAGCCGGATCACCGCTGCCACATAATTGGCCTCGGGGAAGACCGCGATCTGCGGCTCGTCTTCATTCACGTTGCTGAGAAAATCCTGCGGCGGCGTCGTGAATTCCCGTTTGATGCCGGTCTGTGCTTCCGACAGAATGTTGCGATCCTTGTCGATCAGCATGGCCCCCGGCAAATTGCGGGAGGCGGCGCTCTGGGTCAGCAGTTCGCGAAACGACTGCTGATCCTGGTCGAACAGCGGCCGGGCGCGGGCAATGTCGTTGGCCATTCCCAGGATGTCGCCGCGGATCAGCTGCGCGTGTTCGTAGGTGTAGGCGCGGGCGACGATCAGCGAATTCTGCATCACCTCGCGGGTCGGACCTGAGAACAGCCGGTCGAGGCCGCGGTCGATGGTCACGTTGGCCACGATCGCCACCAGCACCGCCGGCAACACGGCGATGACGGAGAACAGGCCGACAATCTGGACGTGCAGCCGTGCCGCCGCCCTGCCGCGCCGCCGGGCCTGAATCACCAGCCAGACTTCGCGGACGATGATCCCGACCAATAGCAGGATGGTCGCCGCGTTAATCAGCAGGAATGAATAGACGACGTGGCGGGTCGGCTCGATCGGCGTCAGGCCGCTCAGCACCATGAAGGTCAGGAACGCCGACAGCAGCGCGATTCCGACCGCAAACGGTGCCACCCACTTCCGCAGGATGCCTCCTGTGGATTCGGTATGCGACGGGTCGAATGGTGGCGCCGTGGTCTCTGCGGTGGTCATTCCGGCAATCGGTGAGCTGAAAGGTTTTGGGTCCGCCTGTCGCGGACTGATGCATTCATATCACAGCGTGTTGCCGAATTGCGACAATTCCGCGGCGCAGCCACCCGCGAAAGCGATCAACCCCCAGCAGAATGCTCAATTTGTCGCCCGACCGAGAGCGCCGCAGGCCCTCCCTAACCGCCGCTCCGATAGACCTGAATATCGAGGTCCCGGATCTTCTTGCGCAGCGTATTACGGTTGAGCCCGAGCAGGTCGGCCGCGCGGATTTGATTGCCGCGGGTGGCCGCCAGCGCCGCCGTCAGCAGCGGCACCTCGATCTCCTTGAGGATGCGGTGGTAGAGGCCTGGCGGCGGCACGCCGTTCGGAAAGCCCGAGAAGTGCGACGACAGATAGGCCTCGACGGCACCGCCGAGGTTTTCCACTCCGAGCGGGGCATTGCCGCCGGAAGTGACCGCCGGCGGCGCCAGTTCGCCATCGATCACCGAGCCTGTGATCACGTCCTGCGGATAGAGCGCCGCCAGCCGGCGCGCCAGGTTTTCGAGTTCGCGCACGTTGCCGGGCCAGCGGTGCTGCTTGAGCCGTTCGAGCGCCAGCGTGTCGAGCTTCTTCGGCGGCAAGCCGTCCTTTTCGGCGAGCGAGAAGAAATGCCGGATCAGATCAGGCAGATCTTCGATCCGCTCGCGCAGCGGCGGCAGGCGCAGCGGCACCACGTTGAGGCGGAAGAACAGGTCTTCCCGGAACAGGCCCTGCTGGATCAGGATGCGCAGATCCTTGTTGCTCGCCGCCACGATCCGCACGTCGGTCTTGATCGGCGTGCGTCCACCGACCGTGGTGTATTCTCCCTGCTGCAGCACCCGCAGCAGCCGCGTCTGCGCCTCCATCGGCATGTCGCCGATTTCGTCGAGAAACAACGTGCCGCCTTCGGCCTGTTCGAACCGGCCGGAAGCGCGGGTATTGGCGCCGGTGAACGCGCCGCGTTCATGGCCGAACAATTCGGATTCGATCAGGTCGCGCGGGATCGCCGCCATGTTGACGGCGACGAACGGCCCGTTGCGGCGCTTGCCATAGTCGTGCAGCGCACGGGCCACCAGTTCCTTGCCGGTGCCGGACTCGCCGGAAATCATCACCGTGAGGTCGGTCTGCATCAGCCGCGCCAGCACCCGGTAGATTTCCTGCATCGCCGGCGAGCGGCCGACCAGCGGGATCGAATCGAATTCGGATTCGTCGTTAGAATTCGCCACCCGCTCCTTCGGCTCTGCCAGCGCGCGGCCGACGATGGTGATGAGCTCCTTCAAGTCGAACGGTTTCGGCAGATACTCATAGGCGCCGCGCTCCGAGGCCCGGATCGCCGTCATGAAGGTGTTCTGCGCGCTCATGACGATGACGGGAAGGTTCGGCCGCATCTTCTTGATCCGCGGCAACAGATCGAACGCGTTCTCGTCCGGCATCACCACGTCGGTGATGACGAGATCGCCCTCGCCCTGGCTCACCCAGCGCCACAGCGTCGCGGCATTGCCGGTCAGGCGAACTTCATATCCAGCGCGCGAAAGGGCCTGGTTCAGAACCGTGCGGATGGCGGTGTCGTCATCGGCAACGAGTATGCTACCTGCGGGCATTGATATTCCTCATCTTGCGGCCTGTGAGGCAGGCGGCAGCGTACCCGGAACGCCGTCGCGGTTGCTTTGGTCGAACTGTTTGGTGGGACTGAACATCGGCAGCAGCACGCGGAAAGTGGTCTTTCGCGGCTGGGATTCGCATTCGATGATGCCGCCGTGATCGCCGACGATCTTGGCTACCAGCGCCAGCCCGAGGCCGCTGCCGGTCTGCTTTGTCGTCACGAAGGGATCGAACAGGTTCGGCAGCAGGTCTTCCGGCACGCCGGAGCCGTTGTCCTTGACGCAGAATTCGAGCGGCAGCGAGACCCGCGATTTCTTGCCGGGGACCGACAGGCGCACGCCGGGACGGAAGGCGGTGGTCAACTGGATTTCTGCGTCGGAGCCGAGATCGGCAACCGCTTCGGCGGCGTTCTTGACCAGATTGAGGAACACCTGAATCAGCTGGTCCTGGTTGGCCAGCACCGGCGGCAACGACGGATCGTAATCCTCGATGAAGCGGACGTTGCGGGCGAAACCGGATTGCGCCAGCCGTTTGACGTGGTCGAGCACGGAGTGGATGTTGACCGGCCCGCGCGCCACCGGGCGATCGTCGCCGAACACCTCCATGCGGTCGACCAGGGTGACGATGCGGTCGGCCTCGTCGCAGATCAGCCGCGTCAGCATGCGGTCTTCGGATGAGGCCGCCTGCTCCAGCAATTGCGCCGCGCCGCGGATTCCCGACAGCGGGTTCTTGATTTCATGCGCCAGCATCGCGGCCAGCGCGATCACCGAGCGCGCCGCGCTGCGGTGAGTCAGTTGCCGGTCCATCTTGTCGGCGATGGTGCGCTCCTGCAGCATCACCACGATGTGGCCCGGCCGCTCGGTGAGCGGAGCGACGTGCAGATCGACCTGGCGATCGCCGCCGATGCGGGGGGTGCCGAGATCGACCTTGTACTCGTTGACCGGCGAGCCGCTCGATCGCACCTGATCGATCAGCGCCAGCAGCGGGCTGCCGAACGGCACCAGTTCCTTCAGCGACTGCCGCCGCAAAAACTGCGTCGATATCTCGAAGAAGGATTCGGCGGCGATGTTGGCGTCGACGATGCGGCCGTCGGGCGCCACCAGCAGCACGGGGTTGGGCAGCGCGTTGAGGATGGCCTCGCTGTCGGCGGGCACTGGCCGGCGATGTTCTGCGGCTGACGTCATGCGGCAGCACTCCATGCAAAATCGTCGAACGCGTCCTGGAGCGATCGATGCACGCGGTGCGGATCCTCCGACGTCAGAATGTCCTGCCGCCAGCGCTTGAGCTTCGCAGCCGGCGCAAGGCTGCACTGCGCTGCGATCTCCAGCGCCCAGCCAAGATGTTTTCGCGCGTGCTTGAGCCCGATGCGCAGGCCGTAGTGGCGGCAGACCTGATCATAGAGCGCGCGGATATGGCGGAGCTGCTCGGCAAGGTCGGGCACGGTCTCGGCCTTGCCGGTTTCGAGCCGGCGCCCGATCTGCCCCGGCAACCAGGGCTGCCCCTGCGCGCCGCGCCCGATCATGACGGCATCAGCCCCCGAGATCATCGAGCGCCTGCACCGCCTTCTCGAACGAGGTGATATCGCCATTGACGACGAGCGGCACCGAGATCGCAGCCTTGACCGCACGTACCGCGGTCCAATCCGCCTCGCCCTTGTAGAACTGGCAGCGCGTCCGCCCGTGCACGGTGATCATCTGCACGCCGGCGGCTTCCGCCCGGCGCGCGAGTTCGGGCGCGTTGAGCGAACGATCGTCCCAGCCGAGCCGCATCTTCAGCGTCACCGGCACTTTCACCGCCGCGATCGTCGCTTCGATCAGCGTCAGCGCATGATCGAGATCGCGCATCAGCGCCGAGCCGGACTGGCCGCCGGTAACATGACGCGCCGGACAGCCCATGTTGATATCGATGATGTCGGCCCCGGCGGCTTCCGCGACCTTTGCCCCCTCCGCCATCCAGTGAGTTTCGCAGCCGGCGAGCTGGACGACGTGCGGGCCGATACCTGCGGCCTCACAGCGCAGCCGCGACATCGGCCTGCCGTGCACGAGCTCATCGCTGGCGGTCATTTCTGACACGACCAGCCCGGCGCCGAGGGCGGCGGCTTGACGTCGAAAAGGGGCATCGGTGACGCCGGACATGGGCGCCAGTAGAACCCGGTTGGCGACCGCAATCTCGCCTATTTTCAACGGCTTAGGGCGTGAACTTTCCAGGCCGGGCACGAGGTTCTCATGGTTGGGACGGCAGCGTCATTGCGACCGTCGGCGCATATTGTGAGCACAAATCTTGTGCAGTCAAGCTTCTTGCCTACGCTTTAGACAGATCTATCATTTGTGCAAGTGCACTGCAACAGAAACCGCTTTTCCCACAGCATTGGGAATCGCTCTGTTTTCCGTATTCGGCATGGTAAGGGCTGGGCGCCCCCGCGGCACTCGCCCCCTCCTTTTCCCGATTCGCCCGTATTTGAGTTTCAAATGCCCAGACCCGAGCGCACAGCAGCCATTCTCGTCGCAGCCGGGCGGGGGCTTCGCGCCGGCGGTGGCGGACCGAAGCAATATCGCGAGATCGGCGGGCAGACCGTGATCTTCCGCGCCATGGAGGCGCTCTGCAGGCATCCGGACGTCTTTGCGGTGCAGCCGGTGGTCAATCCCGATGACGCCGCCCTCTTCAACGGAGCGGTTGCAGGACTGCGCCATCAACCGCCCGCCAATGGCGGCGCGACCCGTCAGGCTTCCGTGCATGCCGGCCTTGAGGCGCTGGCCGCGGAGAAGCCCGACATCGTCCTGATCCACGACGCCGCGCGGCCGTTCGTGACGCCTGCGGTGATTTCGCGCGCGATCGATGCCGTGGGGCGCACCGGGGCGGCAGTGCCTGCGATCCCGGTCACAGACACGATCAAGCAGGTCGGCGATACCGGCAATGTCGAGGCGACGCCCGAGCGCGCGCGGTTGCGGATTGCGCAAACGCCGCAAGCGTTTCGCTTCGATGTGATTCTGGATGCCCATCGCCGCGCCGCGCGCGACGGCCGCAGCGATTTCACCGACGATGCGGCGCTGGCGGAATGGGCGGGATTGACGGTAGCAACTTTTGAAGGCGATCCTGCGAACATGAAACTGACGACACCAGAAGATTTTACCCGCGAAGAAGCCCGCCTCGCCGCCCAGCTCGGCGACATCAGGACCGGCACCGGCTATGACGTGCACGCCTTCGGCGACGGCGATCATCTGATGATCTGCGGCGTGCGCGTGCCGCACACACGCGGCTTTCTCGCCCATTCCGACGGCGACGTCGGCCTGCACGCCCTGGTCGATGCCATCCTCGGCGCACTGGCGGACGGCGATATCGGCTCGCATTTTCCACCCAGCGATCCGCAGTGGAAGGGAGCCGCCTCCGACAAGTTCCTGAAGTATGCCGTCGATCGCGTCACCGCGCGCGGCGGCCGCATCGCCAATCTCGAGGTCACGATGATCTGCGAGCGGCCGAAAATCGGACCGCTGCGCGATACCATGCGCGCCCGCATCGCCGAAATCACCGGGCTCAACATCTCGCGCGTCGCCGTCAAGGCGACCACCAGCGAGCGGCTCGGCTTCACCGGCCGCGAGGAAGGCATCGCCGCAACCGCGAGCGCCACCATCCGCCTGCCGTGGGACGATAAAGGTTGGGGCGCGTAAGCCATGAGCGGCAGCGACGCCCGCGCCCTCTCCCGCTCGCTGCTTGATCTGTGCCGGATGCGCAAGCTGACGATTGCCACCGCCGAGTCCTGCACCGGCGGCCTGGTCGCCGGCGCGCTCACCGATATTCCCGGCTCCTCCGACGTGATCGACCGCGGCTTCGTCACCTATTCCAACGACGCCAAGCGCGCCATGCTCGGCGTCAAGGCCACGACGCTTGCGACCTTCGGCGCGGTCAGCAAGGAAACCGCGACCGCGATGGCGATCGGCGCGCTGGAAAAAGCCGGCGTCGATCTCGCGGTGTCGATCACCGGCATTGCGGGTCCCGGCGGCGCGACGCCGGGCAAGCCGGTAGGCCTGGTACATTTCGCGGTCGCCTCGCGCGACGGAAAGATTCTCCACCGCGAATTCCGTTTCGGCGCCATCGGCCGCACCACCGTCCGCCAGCGTTCCGTGGTGGAAGCGCTGCGCATGCTGATGGAATTGGCGCGCGGACCCCAGCCGCCCGTCAAGCCACGGCGCCAAACCATGAGCCGATTGCGGCCACGGGTGGCGCGAACGCCAAGGCGCAGTGCCGTCAAGCGGCGCCGGCCGACGCGGCCGTAGCTCGACGCTAGCCCTTCCCGTAAACCGCATCCGCGCGTTTCTCGAAGGCCGCGGCAAAGCGCTGGAACGCGGCGTCGAACATCGTTCCCATCAGCATCGCCAGCATCCGGCTCCTGAACTCGTAGGACAGGAAGAACCCGACATCGCAGTCGGTTTCGGATTTCGGCTCGAAGGTCCAGCGGTTTTCAAGATTGCTGAACGGGCCCTTCAGATACTCGACCATGATCTTGAGGTTCGGCCGGTCCAGCGTCACCCGGCTGGTGAAGGATTCGCGCACCAGCTTGAACGACACGGTCATGTCGGCAACGATGATTTCGGTACCGTCGGGGTTCGGCGTGCGCTGACGTATCTTCAGCGAATGGCACAGCGGCACGAACTCCGGATAGCGCTCGACATCGGCGACCAGATCGAACATCTGCGACGCGGTGTGATGAACCCGGCGCTTGCTGGAAAACCTAGGCATCAGGCGCGCTCAGCGGTGTAGCGCAGCCCGGGCCGCTTTTAGTTTTGCGAAATCCTCGCCCGCATGGTGCGACGAGCGGGTCAGCGGGCTCGCCGACACCATCAGAAAGCCCTTGGTGTAGGCGACCTTCTCATAGCCCGCGAACTCGTCCGGGGTCACGTAGCGCATGACCGCGTGATGCTTGCGGGTCGGTTGCAAATATTGCCCGATGGTCAGGAAATCGACCTCGGCCGAGCGCAGATCGTCCATCACCTGCAACACCTCGTGACGCTCTTCGCCGAGGCCGACCATGATGCCGGATTTGGTGAAGATGGTGGGATCGATTTCCTTGACCCGCTGCAGCAGCCGGATCGAATGAAAATAGCGGGCGCCCGGCCGCACGGTGAGATAGCGCGCCGGCACGGTTTCGAGATTGTGGTTGAACACATCGGGCTTGGCCGCCGCGACGACTTCAAGCGCGCCTTGCTTGCGCAGGAAGTCAGGGGTGAGGATTTCGATCGTCGTGGTCGGACAGCGCGCACGGATGGCGCGGATGGTTTGCGCAAAGTGCTCCGCGCCGCCGTCGGCGAGATCGTCGCGATCGACCGAAGTCACCACGACGTGGGTCAGCCCGAGCTTGAAGGTCGCCTCCGCGACATGTTCCGGCTCGGCGGCGTCGAGCGCACCGGGCATCCCGGTCTTGACGTTGCAGAACGCGCAGGCGCGCGTGCAGGTGTCCCCCATGATCATGAAGGTGGCGTGCTTCTTGTCCCAGCACTCGCCGATATTCGGGCAGCCGGCTTCCTCGCAGACGGTGACGAGGCCGTTCTCCTTGACGATCTTCCGGGTATCGGCGTAGCCGCGGGTATTCGGCGCGCGCACCCTGATCCAGTCCGGTTTGGGCGGCGACAGCGCATCCGGCCGGTTCACCTTTTCGGGGTGACGCGGGCGTACCTGGTTAATGGAGACGGTATCGACGAGAACGACCATGTTAAGTCCGGATATTGCTGAATCAGTTAGCTAATCCGTGTCGCTGATCCTCGCAACCCGGTTGGTCAAACCTAGCAGAAACATGCAACATATTGCGACCTTTCATGTCCGTTCCCGCTGATTCCCACCCCAAAATGGCTCAAAATCCCAAGCCGGCCGAAACAAGCGCCCCTCGCCTCGGCAAGCCGCTGAAACGCTCGTTCTTTAACCGCAGCGTGCATGAGGTGGCGCCCGACCTGATCGGGGCCACGCTGCTGGTCGATGGCGTCGGCGGCATCATCGTCGAGGTCGAGGCCTATCACCATACCGATCCGGCGGCGCATTCCTTCAATGGCCCCACGCCGCGCAACCTCGTGATGTTCGGTCCACCCGGTTATTCCTACGTCTACCGCTCCTACGGCATCCATTGGTGCGTGAATTTCGTCTGCGAAGAGGAAGGCTCGGCCAGCGCCGTCTTGATCCGCGCGCTGCAGCCGACCCATGGTTTGCCTGCGATGCGCCGCCGCCGAGGTCTGCAGGAGGACCGCGCGCTGTGCTCCGGACCGGGCAAGCTCTGCCAAGCCCTCGGCATCACGATCAAGCATAGCGAGCTGCCGCTGGATACGCCCCCGTTCGCGCTGCATGCGCGCCTCGGCAAGCCGGAGATCGTCGCAGGCCTGCGCATCGGCATCACCAAGGCGGTCGATTTGCCGTGGCGGTATGGGTTGAAGGGATCGAGGTTTCTGAGCAAGCCGTTTTGATGGGTGGCGCATGCCTATCGCGACCGGGAGGTGTCATACCGCGCGCATGCGGGGTATCCAGTACGCTGCGCTTCTCGATTCAATCACTACGGCCTCTGGAATACTGGATCCCCGCCTCCGCGGGGATGACGACTGAATGTGACTTCGCGATCTCGCGACATGTTCTGTCCGAGGTTTGCATCTTCGTTTGCCCTCCTTCGAAAACAGAGGGCGCAGGGAAGACCGGGTGCGCGCTGCACCCGCGGTCTCGTGTGCATTTGCGCACAAAGAACGCGCACACGAGCATACAGGTCCAGCGGAGAGCATCCGGCCTTCCCTGCGCAATGGCTTTACGGCTTACTTCGAGCTCTTGTGTCCGCAAAATCTGCCAGAATGTGCGAACGGGCGGTTCTGACCAACCGCCCGTCGCTGGATCTGATCCCGTTCGTGCTCAAAGGCCGAGAGCCTGTCGGGGAGCGAGGGACAGATCCGGTGTCTTCCTCAACCCGAACAGTTGCACGGGCTTCGAGCCCGAACCGAGCAAGGAAGGGAGTGGATGATGGCACAAAGTGAGGTCGTTGTCGTCGGTATTGATGTGGCCAAGGACAAGGTGGATGCGTGCATTCGCTCGCTGTCTCAACGGCAGACGTTCTCCAGTACCGCGGAGGGGCGGCGCGCGCTGATCCGCTGGCTTCGCAAACACAGGGTCGGCAAGGCGGCCATGGAGGCTTCCGGCGGTTATGAGCAGGACTGGGCCAAGGCGCTGCGCGAGGCCCGCATCGAAGTCCGGATCGTCGACCCGAAGCGGGTGCGCAGCTTCGCCCGCTCGGCCGGACGCCTCGCCAAGAACGATCCGATCGATGCGGAGATGATCGCCTGGTTCGCCGAGACCTTCACCGAAGCACCGGGCCAAGCCTACGACGCGGCACGCGAGAGGTTGGTCAAGATCGTCAATGCACGCCAGGGACTGCTGGATCTGCAGACGAGCTTGAAAAACAGTGGCGAGCATTCCGTGCCGGATGTCGTGCAGAAAATGCAGGCGCGGCTCTTGAAGAAGATTGCCGTCGAAGTCGTCAAGCTCGAGACTGCGATCGCAGCCCAGGTCAAAGCGACACCGCATTTTGCCGAACTCGCCGAGATCATCGAGAGCGTGCCGGGACTTGGCAAGATCACGTCCGCCGGACTGATCGCGACGATGCCGGAACTGGGCCAAGTGAACGACAATATCGTCGCGGCCTTGTTGGGGGTAGCACCTTACGATGACGATAGTGGCCAACGGCGGGGCAACCGCCATATCAAGGGCGGGCGCCGAAGGGCCCGCAACCTCTTCTACATGCCTTGCATGGGAGCTGCGACCCGGCACAACCCCGTGCTCAAGGCGTTCTATGACCGCCTGATCGCCAAGGGAAAGGAGCCGAAGGTTGCGCTCACCGCCTGCATGCGCAAGCTCATCGTCATCCTCAACACCATGATCGCGCGACGTCAAAAATGGGACGCCAACCGCTACAAAGTGAGCAACTCCGCTCGGCTTCCGCCGAGCGCATGCCCAGCCTGAAGACCGGTGAGCGGATGGGGTCAAGGCCGTCAGCCGCCGGAGGCGGTGGCGCGCAGCGCCAGCCTTGAGGCCAGCCGATCACAGGGCTACATCAACACAGTTGCTCCCCGGTGAACGGCTCTTTTGCCACCGTCATCCCTGAGAAACTTGCTTCTCAAGAACTTGACGCCAGCACCGCGGCGTCAGGACCACACGACTTCGCCGTACGCTTCACACCACCCTCGTCAGTTATGGCTCCGCGTCCACCGCAACCTGTCCCAACGTTCGTGACGATGGCCGACGCCCCTCTGGCGGGACAGGATGGCGACATTCTAGTTTTGATTTGCCCGACGGGTTAAGCGGAATATTTTTCGCGAGGGGACTGGACAGGACTTTTGGGCTGATTTGCCCGTCGGGCAAATTGATGAGAGGATTTCGCTATGCTGCTTTCTCACGGACCCTATATTCTGGAGGTTCTGCCGTCCGGTTGGAGCCCCGATCGGCACGAAGCGGACTGCCAGGCAGACATCATGATGTCGGTTCATTACGCTAAAGCAGAAATAGTCCAGCCACCGGGATGTCGCCGTTTTGACTGCAAGCGGACATTCGAGGGGCCGCTTTCGCCTTGTCGGGGTGTGGAGCTACATCGCAATAAGAACGAAGCCCGGCAGCTTCGCTTAAGTTCGGATCGTTTCAGTAAGGAGGCGCAACCATGAACCGATTGGTGGGTGCAGCATTCGCGTCTGCTGTGCGCGATGACCGTCTCAGGCGCTTCAGCCAGTGTCCCACGTAGCCGAACCGTATCGGATGGCTGAGCACGGAGACGTTGAAGACCCGGTTCGGCGACTTCGAATTCAAGAACGGATACCCCACTCGGCGACACGGCTGCAAGCCTGCTCGAACTTCAATAAATTCAATCGAGGCAGTCGAGGTCTACCTGACTCAAATTCTGCCTGTCAGTGAAATCGGGTCGCGGGACATCGCGACTTGGCGCCTTCGGGGCCGAGCAAGCCCACGCAGGTCGATGATCTGGGAAAATCTGATGGATGCGCGGACGGTGCTGCTCACTGCGAACACCGAGACAGTTTACGCTCTCGGCCATCTGGACTTGAAAGCAGATGGTCCGACGGTGGTCGAGGCGCCACCGAACATGCTTGGCTTCATGCAAGGACGGTTGCAGCGCTACATCGTCGACATCGGCTCCGTCGGGACCGGACAAAGGTAAGGGCGGAAAGTTCCTCGTCGTGCCGCCGGGTTACGCGGGAAGCCCATGCCGGACGGTTACTTCGTATTGCACGTTCACCGACCTATTACGGTGAGCTTTGGCATGCGCGGCTTCAAGGTCGATGGCAAGACCGATGAAGCAGTCGGCACTCATGAAGCAGACCAAGGTGTATCCGCTGGCGAAGGCAGCTCAAACGCCACCTCCGATGGAGTACCTCAACGGCTCCCGGCAGGAGCGATCAACACGGTATTCGCCCGACACATTTCACGCTTTTACGAGATGCTCGCAAGCTTGTCGAGGAGGAACCGCCGAGATAGTTTCGGGCCACTCGAACGTTTTCACATGCAGGCCATTGGCATCGAGAAAGGCAAGCCCTTCAGCCCCGGACGAAAGACAAAGGCGCTCTCGTCAGACGCGCGCGAGTTGGTGCGGCGATGGCGCGGGCTAACAGTACGCGTCGTCGCGTGCCCGACGTCTTCTACTACGCAGACCGCAAGTGGCAGTACATGGCGACGCTGACGTACGACGTTCAACACGGGACGGTGCGCCCACAGATCGATGCGTCGGGCGTACGTCTACTACATGGCCGCTCGGCAACTCGCCGGCGATGATGGCCAAGCACGTCGGCATCGGTTCGTAATACCTGTGGACGTACAGAGACGCGCGCGGGGAGCTTCCTCGACGGCGCAAGGAACTACAAGCTGCACATTCCGGCCTGGCATCCCCGCGGGAAGATTTCTGGTCGGTGTTCGTCTACGACGCTCTGAGCAGGTCGGAGCTGCAGAACGGACGAAACGTTTCCATCGGTGAGCGAGTACACCAATCCGAAGCGCTAACGCCGACGGATCGTAGACATCGTATTCGGCCCGGACGAGCCGACGGCGAGGCGAAGCAACTGGATCAAGACCGTACGCTGGAAAAGGTTGGTTTCCGATCTTCCGGTTCTATGGGCCGCTGAGGCGTTCTTCGACAAGAGTTGTGTGCTCAACGGTATTGAGAAGGCGACTTGCGCAAGCAACTGTGCAAAAGGACCGCTTGTGGCTGCTGCACATCGCGGTCAGATGGAGCCGCGCCGGGTGGGACCTAAGTCCAACTACCCGACGTCACCGATACCGCAGTAGGCTTAGCCGTCCAGAATGTCGTTAATAGCCTGAGAAGGGAACTCTTCATGTCACGTCGAACCATCATTTCGCTCGCCGCATCGGTCATTATCGGCATCGGATTTATTGGTACTGTTTCAACCGACGCGTCAGCATATCGCGCCGGAGTCGCGCGCGGTGGCGTCTATCGTGGTGGTGTCTATCGTGGCGGCGTTTACCGAGGTGGCTATTACCGTGGTGTACGCCCGGGCGTGGCGGTGGGCATCGGTGCTGCTGCGGTTGGCGCCGCCGCGGTCGGTGCTGCTGCCGCGGGAGCTTATTAGGCGGGCCAGGCTATTACGGCGCTCCCGCGCCGGTCGGTTGTCCGTACGGTTACTATTATTATGCTCCCTACAACCGCTGCGTACCCACGCCATAAGGGCGCGGTGGCATTGAACAGGAAAGCTACGAGCCGGCCCAGCCGCAAATCAAAACTCCGCGCAAGGCCATCACGAGCGGCTCGCATCTCTGCGCGCCGAAATTACTGCCGGCGCACCGCGCGGCGGCGCGCATGCCGAAACGGAGGGATACATCCGCCGGCCAACGCGGAGTCAGGTGCGTGACAAACTGGGTGATGGCGCACCTGCCTTAATGCGGTTGCCGTGCGGCACACGATGTTCTTGGCAACCGAGCTGGTCTGCACCCATTCTCCCGACATAACGAGGAACCGTCCGGAATGAACCGATGTCGTGGTAACATTCCGCTTGGCTCTCCTGGGCGCCGATAAGCTGCTCTTGAATCAAGAACAGAAAGAGAATCCGAAAACGTCCGAGCCATCCTGAGATGGGGAGCGATATGAAAGCGAAGGGTACGCTATCCTCGGTCTCGATACTGGCATTGAGCTTATGGCTCTCGGCGGCGCCAACCGCCCTGGCGCAGTCACCGGCGGCCGCCGATGGTTCGATCCTGCCATTTCCTCCGAAGCAGAGCACAAGCGTCGCCGGCCCTACGCTGCAGGAATCCAAACTCGTGCCGTTTTCGGCCGAAAGTCACCTGCCGAAGAACGCCCCCAACATCCTGATCATCCTGCTCGATGATGTCGGCTTCGGCCTGCCCGATACCTTCGGAGGGCCGGTCCAAACGCCGACGCTTTCTCGACTTGCCGGCGAAGGCATCAGCTACAATGCCTTCCACACGACATCGATCTGTTCGCCAACGCGTGCGGCGCTGCTCGCCGGCCGCAATCATCAGCGCGTCGGCTCCGGAACGATCGCCGAGCGTGCCGTCAACTGGGACGGCTATACCGGCGTCATCCCGCGCACGTCAGCGACACTGGCCAAGGTGCTCGGCAACTACGGCTACAAGACCGCGGCCTTCGGCAAGTGGCACAATACCCCCGCCACCCAAACCACTGCGATGGGACCGTTCACGCTGTGGCCGACCGGCGAAGGGATCGGCTTCGACTATTTCTACGGCTTCCTTGCCGGCGAGACGTCGCAATGGGAGCCGCGACTGACCGAGAACCTCAATCCGGTCGAACCGCCACATGACGAGAAATATCATCTCAGCGAGGACTTGGCCGACAAGGCGATCGGCTGGCTTCGCAAGCACGAAGCGTACACACCCGACAAGCCGTTCCTGATGTATTGGGCGACGGGCGCGGGCCACGGTCCGCATCACATCTTCAAGGAATGGGCGGACAAATACAAAGACAAGTTCGACACGGGCTGGGACGAGCTTCGCGAGCGGACCTTCAGGCGGCAGAAGGAGTTGGGCTGGATTCCTGCCAATACCCAATTGACGCCACGTGACAAGACGATGGCGAGTTGGGACAGCATCCCCGCCTCCGAACGTGCCTTCCAGACCCGGCTGATGGAAATTTTCGCCGGCTTCACTGAGCATGCCGATGTGCAGGCGGGCCGGGTCATCAATGAGCTGGATCGCCTCGGTGTTCGCGACAATACGCTCGTGTTCTACATTTTCGGCGACAATGGTTCGAGTGCCGAGGGCCAGCGTGGTTCAATCAGCGAACTGCTTGCGCAAAACGGCATCCCGAATACCGTTGAGCAGCAGTTGGCGGCGCTGGACAAGCTCGGCGGGCTCGACGTGCTGGGCGGTCCGAAGACCGACAACATGTATCACGCCGGCTGGGCCTGGGCCGGCGGTACGCCGTTCAAGGGCACCAAGCTGCTCGGCGCTTACTTCGGAGGTACGCGCAACCCGATGGTGATCGATTGGCCGGCGCGGATCAAACATGACAAAACCCCGCGCAGCCAATTTCACCACGTCAACGACATCGTGCCGACGATCTACGACATCATCGGCATCAAACCGCCGAAGGTGGTAGACGGCTTCAAGCAGGACCCGATGGACGGCGTCAGCCTGACGTACACGTTCACGAACGCGACAGCGCCCGGCCGAAAGTCGACCCAATATTTCGATAACAACGGAAGCCGGGGCATCTATCAGGATGGCTGGTTTGCCAACACATTCGGGCCCTTCATTCCATGGGACACGGCCGGCTCCAATGCCGCGATCACAGCTTGGGACGCCAACAAGGATGTCTGGGAACTCTATGACCTTCGCAACGACTTTTCGCAGGCAAACGACCTCGCAGCGAAGAACCCGAAGAAGCTGGCCGAACTGAAGGCGCTCTTCCTCAAGGAAGCCAAGGCGAACAAGGCGTTTCCGATCGGCGCCGGGTTATGGTTGCGCACGCATCCGCAGGATCGGGTCAAGACACCCTATTCGAGCTGGAAGTTCGATGCCTCGACAATCCGGATGCCGGAGTTTACCGCGCCGGGTCTCGGCAGGGAAAGCAACCGCCTTACTATCGACGCCGAACTCGGTGAGAGCGCGAGCGGCGTGCTCTATGCGCTGGGCGGGTTCTCCGGCGGGCTGACGCTATTCATGGACAAGGGTGAACTCGTCTACGAGTATAACATGCTGGAAATCGAGCGCACTTCGGTCCGCGGCGGCACGATCGGGGCCGGCAAGCACAAGATCGAAATCGATACAACGATCGCACGACCGGGCGCCGCGGCCGAGATCGTCCTCTCGGTGGACGGCAAGGAAGTTGGACGAGCGACGGTGAAACGGACTGTGCCGGCCGCATTCACGGCAAGCGAATCCTTCGATGTCGGCGTCGATCTGGGCTCGCCGGTATCCCCGGACTATTTCGACCGCCGGCCGTTCAGGTTCGACGGTCAAATTGAGAGGGTGGAAGTGAAGCTGAAGTAGGACGCCGAACATGTACCGGTTCGAGGACGATTCCTCGCAGGTTCAGGGCTACCGGGACTATTGCACCGGACCCTATTGAGGCGTTCAATCAGGGACATGACGAGTCTCGTTGTCAGATACGAACGGTCTGATCTGCCATCGGCGGACGAGACCGTTCGCGATATGATCTGGATCCCCGGCGGAACCTTCCGCATGGGATCCAACGATCACTACCCGGAGGAAGCGCCGGTCCATCATGCAGCGGTGGACGGCTTCTGGATCGATCCGACGCCGGTGACGAACCGCCAGTTCAAGGCGTTCGTGAAAGCGACCGGCCACACAACCACCGCCGAAATCACGCCCGACCCGAAGAATTATCCGGGCGCGCTGCCGCACATGATCTATGCGGGTTCGCTGGTGTTTACGCCGCCGGCGCATGCCGTCGATCTCCGAAACTGGGGCGAATGGTGGCAATTCATGAAGGGGGCCGACTGGCGGCACCCTTATGGGCCGAAGAGCAACATCAACACCGCGGACAATCATCCGGTCGTGCATGTGTCGTTTGCGGACGCTGCCGCCTATGCAGCGTGGGTGGGCAAGGAATTGCCGACGGAGGCCGAATGGGAATTCGCTGCGCGCGGCGGGCTCGACGGCGCCGAATACGCCTGGGGCAGCGAGTTCACGCCCGGCGGCAAGCAGATGGCCAACACCTGGCAGGGCGAATTTCCGCGCGAGAACCTGAACCTCGACGGCTATGAGCGAACCTCGCCGGTGCGGGAATTCCCGCCGAACGGCTACGGCCTTCACGACATGGTCGGCAATGTCTGGGAATGGACCACCGACTGGTACGGCCGCGCCCACACCGCCGACCGCCCCAAGGCGTGCTGCGTCCCGGAAAATCCGCGCGGTGGCCCCGAACAGGACAGCTACGATCCCGCGCAGCCGCAGATCAAAATTCCGCGCAAGGTCATCAAGGGCGGTTCGCATCTCTGCGCACCGAATTACTGCCGGCGCTACCGCCCGGCGGCGCGCCATGCAGAGATGGTGGACACGTCAACCAGCCATCTTGGATTCAGGTGCGTGAAGCGCAGGAGGGTCGGCGATGCGAACTGACGCCAGCCAGTGACGCCCTACCAACCCGCGGTCCCGACCGGCCTGCCACCGCCGTTTTCGGAGTCCGTGTTCGAAGCCCGGCAGCCGACGCTGCAGCTCATCTACGACACCGCGCCGATCGGCCTCGCCTTCCTCTCCCCCGACTGCCGCTACATCCAGATCAATCAGCGCCTCACCGAACTCTGCGGCATCTCCGTTGAGGATCATCTCGGGCGCTATGTGCGAGACTGCGTGCCGGCGCTGGCGGACGCGGTCGAAGGCATCGTGGCCTCGATCATGCGCACCGGCGATCCCGTCACCGGCGTCGAGGTCGCCGGCCAGCGCGCCGACCAGACCGAGGAACGCTTCTGGGTCACCTACTGGCATCCCCATCGCAACCGTGACGGCGAGATCGTCGGCGTCAACGTCGCCGCCGAGGAGATCACCGAGCGCAAGCGCGCCGAGGCTGCGCTCAGGGCCAGCGAACGCCAATTCCACACGCTCGCGCATTCCATCCCGCAACTGGTCTGGATGGCGGACGCGTCGGGCGCGATCTACTGGTTCAACAATCACTGGTACGAATACACGGGCAGGCCCGCCGGTGAAATCGACCCCCATGCCTGGCAGGCGGTTCTCGGCGCGCGCTGGAGCCAGGCACTTGCCGAGGGAAGCGCGCTCGATGCGGAGCTGTCGCTGCTTGGAAAAGACGGAATGTATCGTCCGTTCCTGACCCGGGTGGTGCCGCTGCGCAATCCAGCCAGCGCGGTCTATGGCTGGATCGGCACCCATATCGACATCAGTGACCGCAAGAGCAGCGAGCGCGAACTTCGAAGGGCCAAGGACGCCGCCGAAGCGGCGTTGCGAAACCTGCGCGACACACAACACTCCCTGATCGAGGCCGAGAAACTCGCCGCCCTTGGGCGACTCGTTGCGGGCGTCGCGCACGAGATCAACAACCCGCTCGGTACCGCGTTGACGGTCGCCTCCTCGATGGATGAAAAATGCAGACAGTTTGCTGCCCAGGCAGCGCACGGGACGCTGAAGCGTTCAAGCCTCAATGAATACGTCGAAGCGGTGCGCGCGGGCTCTGTCCAGCTGCTGGAGAGCCTCAACCGCGCAGCCGGACTGATCGAGTCATTCAAGCAGGTCGCTTCCGACCGCAATAGCTCCGACCTTCGCTCGTTCGACCTCGGCCATTTGACCGAACAGGTCGCAGTGGGGCTACGTCCGGCGCTGCCCAAGAACTCGGTGGCGCTGCATGTCAAATGCGAACCGAACCTGTCGATGAGCAGCTATCCCGGATCGTACGGCCAGGTGCTCACCAACCTGTTCCTCAATTCGATCGCGCATGCCTATCCCGACGCCGATACGCCGGGGTCGATCGGTATCACGGTCCGCGCCGCGGGCGCCAACGACGTCGAAATCATCTTCGCCGACGATGGCTGCGGCATGACGTCGGACGTGAGGCGCCAGGCGTTCGATCCGTTTTTCACGACGAGGCGACATTTGGGATGCACAGGCCTCGGCCTCCACATCGTCTACAGCGTCGTGACGGATCGGCTCGGAGGCCGCCTTCGTCTCGACAGCGAACCCGGCAAGGGAACGCAGGTGACGATTCTGCTTCCAAGACGCGCACCGGACGGGAGATAAGCCGGCGATCACAAAGATGAGGACATGGGATATGGCGACCTCGGCGCTTATGGCGGCGGCGCCGCAGTGGGCGCGGCGACGTCGAACATCGACCGGCTTGCAAGCGAGGGCCTCAAGCTTACGTCGACCTATTCGCAGCCCACCTGCACGCCGACACGGTCCGCTATCCTGACTGGCCGCCTGCCAGTGCGCACGGGGCTAACGCGACCGATCCTGGCCGGCGACAAGATCACCAAGAACCCCTGGGCCGACGAGATTTCGTTGCCGAAGTTGCTTGGCGAGGCCGGCTACAAGACGGTGTTGTCAGGCAAATGGCACGTGGGAGAAGCCGAGGGCATGCGGCCGCATGACGTCGGCTTCGACGAATTCTATGGCTACTACCAGGCCGAGAAGGAACTGACGCAAAGCGTCGACAAGCGCCGGTATCCCGGACCTCGTCCTCAATCCGGAGCGGCTGGAAATGCTGCGCAAGACCGGCGCGAGCGACGGGCTGTATCACGGCTTCAAGGGCGGGCAGACCACACAGGTGGAAAAAGTCGACAGCATCGAGAAGATGGCGGAAGGCGATCGCAAGCTGAAGGAATACACCGTCAATAAGATCAAGGAACTGGCAAAGGGCAATCAGCCCTTCTTCCTCGAACACGCCTTCATGAAGGTGCACGCCGATACCTTCGCTTCCAAAGCCTTTGAGGGAAAGAGCGCAAGCAAATATCCCTACAAGGACTCGGTGGTCGAGGTGGACGCGTATGTCGGCGAAATCGTCAAGGCGCTGGAAGATGCCGGCGTGCTGGAGAACACGTTCATCTTCATCACGTCCGACAACGGCCCGCAGCTGGATTCATGGCCGGACGGCGGATACACCCCCTTCCGCGGCGCCAAGGCTTCTGCGTGGGAAGGCGGCGTGCGCGTGCCCGGCATCGCCTGCTGGAAAGGCATGATCTCGCCGGGACGGCAAAGCGATGAACTCTTCGACCTGCTCGACCTCTTCAACACGACGCTGGATCTGGCCGGAGCTGCCGGCGAGATCCCGACATAACGCCGGCGATCACAAAATATGACGCCGGCGAAATCGGCTAGACCGCATGATGGCAAACCGCCTCGATGCGGTTGCCGTCGGGATCCCTGAGGAACGCGGCATAGTAGGACGCATGATAGTCGCGCAGGCCCGGCGCACCGTCGTTGGTGCCGCCAGCGGCAATGCCGGCGCCCCAGAACGCGTCTACCTGCGTCCGCCGCTGCGCCTTGAAGCACCAATGTCGGCCGATGGCTTGCTCCGGCCTGACGCCCTTGCGGATGGAGAGATAGACCCGGTTCGGATAGTCGGGTCGTGCCCGCTCGCCATAACCGAGCCAGTCGTCGCGGCGGCCGACCTTGACGACGTCGAGCGCCTTCATGATCGCATCATAGAACCGCTCGGCCGCGGCCATGTCCGAAACCGTGATGGAGACGTGGTCCAGCATGGAAAGCTCTCTGCGAGTTGGAACGCATTCAGCTTGAGCAACATCATGGCCGCATGGTTCGAGACGCGCGGCGCTGCCGCGCTCCTCACCATGAGGGTCGTGCACCTGAGCTGTTGGACCTCATCCTGAGGAGGCCGCAACGCGGCCGTCTCGAAGGATGAAGCCACCGAACCGAAAAACTCTACGACGCGTTCTTCAGGCGCTCCAGAGCTTCGAGGATCTTTTCCTTCCGCGCAACCGCCGCTTCGCGCTTTTCCTTTTCCTCTTCGACGATCTCTTCGGGCGCGTTCGCCACGAATTTCTCGTTGCCGAGCTTTGCGTCGACGCGCTTGATGTCGGCGTCGGCCTTGACGATTTCCTTGTCGAGCCGGGCCTTTTCGGCCGAAAGGTCGATCACGCCCTTGAGCGGCAGCGCCACGACTTCGCCGCGCACCAGGAGCTGCACCGCGCCTTCCGGCGGGCGATCGGCAAAGGAAATATCTGCCAGACGCGCCAGACGTTTCACGATGTCGCTCCAGCGCTGCGCGCGCTCCTTTGTTTCGGCCGAGGCACCCGACAGTACCAGCGGTATCAACGTTGCCGGCGGAATGTTCATTTCGGAGCGCACCGAGCGGATGGCGGTGACGAGATCGACCACCCAGCCGATTTCGGCTTCCGCCGCGGGGTCGCTGAAATCGCCGGCGTCGAGCGCGGCCATCACCGGCGCGATCAGCGGGTCGCCAGGTCCTGCCAATGCCATCGAAGCAATCTGGTCAACGGTCACCAAGCTTGCCTTCCGCGGCCATTCGGCCAGCACCAGCAGGCCGTCGCGCGCTGCCGTCACCGCCCAGAGCTCTTCGGTAATGAAGGGCATGAACGGATGCAGCAGCTTGAGGATCTCGTCGCGTGCCCAGGCGATCATGGCGCGGGTCTCGGCCTTCGGCGGCGCCCTCTTCGCCCATCAGCACGGGCTTTGCGAGTTCGAGATACCAGTCGCAATAGACGTTCCAGACGAAGCGGTAGATCGCGTTGGCCGCATCGTTGAAGCGATAGCTCTCGATCGCGTCGGAGACCTCGCGCGTAGCGCGGGAGGTCTCATGCGCGATCCAGCGGTTCAAGGTTTCCTTTGCCTTCGTCGGCTCAAATCCCGCCGGCATGTCGCAGCCGTTCATCTCGGCAAAGCGGCAGGCGTTCCACAGCTTGGTCGCAAAATTGCGATTGGTTTCGACGAGTTGCGGCGAAAGCTTGATGTCGTGGCTGTGCGCCGCGCCGCGCGCCAGCGCAAAGCGCAGCGCGTCCGCGCCAAAGTCGTCGATGACGCCGAGGGGATCGATGACGTTGCCTTTCGACTTCGACATCTTCGCGCCCTTCTCGTCGCGAACCAGGCGGTGGATGTAGACCGTCGAGAACGGCGCCTCCTTCATGAAGTGCAGGCCCATCATCATCATCCGGGCGACCCAGAAGAAGATGATGTCCCATCCGGTGACGAGGACATTGGTCGGGTAATAGCGCTTCACTTCCGTCGTCGTCCTCGGGCCAGCCGAGCGTCGAGAACGGCCACAGCCCGGAGGAGAACCAGGTGTCGAGCACGTCCTCGTCCCTGACGATGAAGCCCTCGCGCTTGGCAGGGTCGAGCGCCATCTCGCGGCCCTGCTCTTCGGTGATGACTTCCTGCTCGACGTAATAGCCGAGCGCGTTGCCGACGGCTTCTTCTTCGGTCTCGGCGACGAACACCTTGCCGTCAGGCCCGTACCAGGCCGGGATCTGGTGGCCCCACCAGAGCTGGCGCGAGATGCACCAGGGCTGGATGTTTTCCATCCATTCGAAATAGGTCTTTTCCCAGTTCTTCGGCACGAACGCGGTCGCGCCCGAGCGCACCGCCGCGATCGCCGGCTGCGCCATGGTCTTGGCGTCGACGTACCACTGGTCGGTCAGATAGGGCTCGATGACCACGCCGGAGCGGTCGCCATGCGGCACCATATGCGTGTTCGGCTCGATCCTTTCCAGGAAACCGAAATCTTCCAGCCGCGCCACGATCTTCTTGCGCGCGGCGAAGCGGTCGATGTTGTGGAGTTCTTCCGCAAGCTGGCTCGCGCCCTCCGGCAAGCCGCGCAGATAGTCCTCGTTGTCGACGAGGGCGAGAGCAGCCCTCGCGATCGAACACGTTGATCTGCGGCAGGCCGTGCCGCTTGCCGACCTCGAAATCGTTGAAGTCGTGCGCCGGCGTGATCTTGACCGCGCCGGATCCCTTCTCGGGATCGGCGTAGTCGTCGCCGATGATCGGGATGCGGCGGCCGACCAGCGGCAGGATGACGTGCTGGCCGATCAGATGCCCGATCCGTTCGTTGTCCGGATGGATCGCAACGGCGGTGTCGCCGAGCATCGTCTCGGGCCGCGTCGTCGCCACGACGACAAACGTCGAGGGATCGTCGGGGCTGAAAGTCTTGCCCTCGATCGGATAGCGCAGATACCAGAGATTGCCCTTGACCTCGACCTGCTGCACTTCGAGATCGGAGATCGCGGTGAGCAGCTTCGGATCCCAGTTCACCAGCCGCTTGTCTTTGTAGATCAGGCCTTCGCGGTGCAACTCGACGAACACTTTCACGACGGCGCGCGACAGCCCCTCGTCCATCGTGAAGCGCTCGCGCGACCAGTCGCAGGAGGCGCCGAGCCGCTTCAACTGGTTGACGATGACGCCGCCGCTCTCCGCCTTCCATTGCCAGACGCGTTCCAGAAATTTGGCGCGGCCCATGTCGCGGCGGCCGGGCTCCTGCCGCTCCATCAATTGCCGCTCGACCACCATCTGGGTCGCGATGCCGGCGTGATCGGTGCCGGGCTGCCACAGCACGTCGCGGCCGCGCATCCGCTCGAAGCGGCAGAGAATGTCCTGCAGCGTGTTGTTGAGCGCGTGGCCCATGTGCAGCGAGCCCGTCACGTTCGGCGGCGGGATCACGATGGTGAACGGCGCGGCGTCGCGCCGTTCCGGGCGGCCGGCCTTGAACGCGCCGCTCTCCTCCCAGATCCGGGACATGCGGCTTTCGATATCGGCGGGCTGGTAGTTTTTCTCGATCATGGCAATGCAATTGGCGGGGCTGGAGGGCGTTTTCGAACAAATCCGTCGCCGGTTGCCCAAAGAAAGCGAATCAAAACAACGAGCTAGCGGCCCGGTTCTGATGTCGATCGGCGCCGGACGGTCCCTAGAAAGCCGCCACAGCGCCGCAAGTCAACCTGACAAGTCGATCCGGGGCAGCGGAGGAGCCGTGATCACGCCGTTTGGGATGGCGGATGGGTCCCGATCGACGCTCGCCGAGGCAGCCTTGGATGCGGCCCACGGATCATGCTCTGGGACTAGCGCCCGCCGCGTGATACCCGTTCGATTTCGGCCTTGACGATCCGCTCCACCAATCCCGGCAGATTGTCGTCGAGCCAGGATTTCAGCATCGGCCGCAGCATTTCCTTGACCAGATCTTCCAGCGTCCGCGCGTTGTTGCTCAGCACGGTATTGGCCAGCGAATTGAAGGCGGACTCGACGGCGGAGACGGTCGAGCGCGACAGGATCGGTTGTGCCGGCGGCTCGCTTTCGAACGGCGGCGGCTCATAGGCCGGCTGCCGCGCCTTTGCGGACGCGCCTTCGCTGAATTCGATGTCGTCCGCCGGCTCGATCTTGTTGAACGGTGCCGGCGCCGGCGCCGGATCCGGCAATGCCATCTCGTCGGTGAGTTCGAACACGTCGGCGTCGGGCTGTGCGGGCCTGATGTCGGCCTCGGGCGTTGCCGCATCGAGGCTGGCGAGCATCGCGTCGATGTCGTCCTGATTGTTGCTGGCTACGGCTGGCTCCGGCGCTGGCGCGGGAGGCGGCGGCGCGGGCTTCGGAGCGGCCGGCTTCGGCGCGGGCGCAATCGCCGACGGCGGGATATCCTTCATCACGGACGGCCGGGGCGGAGCTTCCGGCCGGCGGCCGCCGGACTGGCCGGCTTCTCGGCGCCGGCAGGCTTGGCCTCGTCGTCGGCGATGATGCGACGGATCGACGCCAGAATCTCCTCCATCGAGGGCTCTTGGACCTTTGCAGGTTGCGTCATCTCCGACTCCACATCGAAACCATCTTATTTACACCAAGCCACGAAGGAATTGCCGGTTCCGAATATGCAGGCTGGGATTTTCATCGCACAAGCCCGACTTGTCCCCAGATCAGGCCCGCCCGATGCACCGCGCAGGCCCCCGCCCCCTCGTGGCAACCCAACGCGCGTCCGTGAGATGCAACAACGCGGGCCACGAATTGCTCAGCTCACCGCGACAACGGTACGTCATGGCTACAAATGATTGCAAGCAAAGCGCCCGGCGCTAGGAGCGCCGGGCGACAATTTCATCCCGCATGTGCAGGCGTGTGTTCAGATATCAGCGGCCGTCGGGCGTGCGAACGCCGACCCAGCTGTCGCGCACCTGATGATAGTGCACGCTCGGATCGTAGACCGTCGTGGGCAGGTTCATCACCTGCGGCGACAGACGTCCGACCGTGTTCAACACCGAATAGGACGCCACCACGCGATCGTGCTGCGCGGTGACGAGCGCGACGCGCGCGTTGACCAGCGCCTGCTGCGCATTCAAGCACGTCGAGCGTGGTGCGCTGTCCGGCCTTGGCTTCCTCGCGCACGCCGTTCAGCGCGATTTCCGACGCCTGCACCTGCGCCTGGGCGGACGCGACCTGCGCCTTGCCGGCAACCAGCTGCCCCCATGCGGTGACGACGTTGGCGCGGGTCTGATCCCTGGTCTGTTCGAGAACGAGACGTTGCTGCGCCAGCGTTTCCTTGGACTGACGGATCAGCGAGTATTCGCTGCCACCCTGATAGATCGGCACCGAAAGCTGCGCAGTCGCGGACGCGCCGAACGACCGGTATAGCGTCTGGGTCTGATTCATAGGATTGCTGCACCGCGGCCTGGAACGTGACCGTCGGCAACAGCGCGCCTTCGGCCACCTTGACCTGGAGATAGCTGACGTCGATGCCAAACATCGACGCGGTGACGTTCGGATTCTGCGTCAGGCCGAGTTCGACGGAAGCGGGCAGCGTCGCCGGCAGGAAGCGATCGACCGGCGAGCCCGGAGCAAGCGTTTTCCGGCTCGTTGCCGATGATGCGGCGGAAGTTCGAGCGCGTCGTGTTCAGATTGGCTTCCGCGGTCAGCAGCTGCGTCTTGCCGGCGGCAAGCTGCGCCTCGGACTGCGCGACGTCGGTGCGCGTCACTTCGCCGACATTGAAGCGGTCGCGCGTCTGTTTCAGCGTCTGCTCGAGCACGCGAACGTTGCTCTTCTGCACCTCGACGATCGCGGAATCGCGCAGATAGTCCATGTAGATCGTGGCGGCCGACGAGCAGCACGCTCTGTTCGAGCACCCGCAGCGCTTCGCGCGCGCCGGAGACCTGGCTCTCCGCCGCCCTGGTCCTGTTCGCGGTCTGCTGGCCGTTGAAGAGCGTCTGCGTGACGGTGGCGCCGACGCTGCGCGGCGGATTGGCGCCGGCGATATTGGTGCGTACCAGCCTGTTCGCGTCGCCGCCCTGGGTGCTGAGCGTATCGGTGTATTGATAGCCGGCGCTCGCGGTGACCGCGACCTTCGGGCGATAGCCCGACAGCGCCTGCGGCACGTTTTCGTCGGTGAAGCGCACCTGCGCACGCTGCGCATTGAGCTGCGGATTGTTCTGATAGGCGCGCACCAGCGCCGCCTCGATCGTGTCGGCCAGAGCGGGCACCGTCCCCACAAAAGCCAACAGAAGGGCCGAAGCCGCAGCCCCGGTAAAAGCCTTCACCCCACGCATCCCAGACAATCCATTCATCTAGCGCCGGTCCATGATCCCAAGGAAACATGAATTGATCGTCACTTTCACTCGAAGTGAGTCCCGGCTCACCTTATTCCGCACCTGCGCTGGACGGAACCACCCAAGCGGGCATACCCCATCGAAACTCTGCACGTGGGGCAATCGGGCCACACTTCTGATTCCGAACGGGATTTAGCGTGCCGGCACGGGCGATTATTGGGCGTCGCAGCGGCCGAAAGGCTAGAAAACGAAGGCCGGAACACGTTCCATGCCGGGCAACACCGGGGCGGCGGCGTCGAACAGCGTCCGGTGGCCGAAATCGCCATGTGAACAAGTCACGATCGTCGCCCGTGCCGGCTGCGACGTCGCGAAGACGCCGACCAGCCGGCCGCCGTTCCGCAATTGACCGTAGAGCCGCTCCGGCACGATCTCGGTCGCGCCGTTCAGCACGATGACATCATAGGGCCCGTCCGCCAGATCCCCATCGGCCGCCGCCGCGGTCCGGACTGACAGTTTCTACAGCCATTGCTGGCCAGAAGCGCCTTTGCCTTCGCCGCCAGCGCCGGATCGCTCTCCGTTGCCGTCACCTGGGGGGCAAATTGGGCGATCACGGCCGCAGCGTAGCCGGTGGCGCAGCCGACCACCAGCACCCGGTCGGTCTCCTTGATGTCGGCCGCCTGCAGCATTTTCGCCAGCACCGCCGGCTGGATCAGGAACCGCCTGGCCGACCCGCCCTCGCTGACATCGAGATCGAGGTCCAGATAGGCCAGGGCCTGCTTGTTTTCGGGAACGAAGGCCTCGCGCGGCACCGCCAGCATGGCATCGAGGATTCGGATATCGGTCACGTCGCTCGGACGCACCTGACCATCGACCATTTTCTGGCGCGCGGTCGCAAAACCGGACATAGGCTGAGACCCTGAAAGCATGCGGCGTTGCCGCCGGGAGAGCTAAAACCGGGTCATCTTTGGTACAAGCTCCGGCAAAACGCAACACACCGGTGGCGGCTGCCGGCTCGGCGACATCACTGTGGAAAAGCCGCCTACTCGATGGTGACGGCGAGCCGGCCGATCAGCCGCGCAACCTCGTCCAGGTGCTCGTTATCATGCTCTTCAATGGCCCGCGCCAGCCGAGCCAGACACTCGTCGTCGCTCATGGCGGGAACGTCGCTCGGGATTATCGAAGGCACCGCCCTTCGCAGGGAAGGCACGCTCTTGGCAGGTCGGTCACAATGGCTGGCATCGAATCAGCTCCCATGAAACCCGGCGCTCTCAAGACTTCCGGTCGATTGGGTCGAATTGGCGGCCCGATCCATGACGCTGGCGGATAACGGGATTGCGCCCGCAGGGTTCCGGCGGCCCCTCCCCGCGGCAACCTCGGGCGTGCGACTATCACCAACACCATTTACAGGGTGCGTCCCCACCACAACATCATGCTGCGGCGGCCTGGGCGTTCGAATAAACTAATTGATTTGATTGGGTAAACTGGCTCCCCGGGCTGGATTCGAACCAGCGACCATTCGATTAACAGTCGAATGCTCTACCGCTGAGCTACCGAGGAATAGGCGAACAAAGGTTCGCGCGCGGGCAGCGTATAACAAAGCCTTCCGGGCTTGCAAAGGACCAAATTGGCTCCGGCGTTACCTGAAGCGGGGGCCGGAAAGCGTGCGCGCCACAGGGATTTGTCGTGGTTGTGAAGCGGCCAAGGCACTTGCCGGAGACAACAGCAACAGCCATGGGCCAGCCCCGAGGTTTACTGCACGCAGAGCGTTATCGAGCTCTCATTGGCTGCAATATCCGACGGTTCTGGAAAATCGTGTTTATCGTTCAAGGCAAGCCAGGCGGGACGGAAGAGTCCGTACAAATCATCAAGGAAACGCGGGTGGAAGCCTGGGAGGCCGTGAGCGATCTGCTTGACGACGGCATCGCGGATCTCACCATCGTTGCGGACGGCCGCGTCTACACGACGCGCGAGTTTGCGCTCACACTTTTGGACTCGCGAGACTGACCGCAAGGAGCAGTCAGCCCGCGAGGCGTCGTCCCGCTATTGCCCTCGCGCCTCGGTTGCGAAACAACTGAACACCAGTAAATCAGATCACACCATTTCGCCTCAATTGGCGCACTAAACTGTAAACTGGTAGGCCTTGAGAAAAGGGACTGAAATGTCACGTCGAACCATCATGGCGCTCGCTGCATCCGTCATCTTCGGTATCGGGTTTATCCTGACTATTTCAACTGAGGCGTCTGCATATCGCGCGCGCGTTGGTGTCTACCGCGGCGGCGCAGTCTATCGCGGTGGCGTTTACCGTGGTGGCTACTATCGTGGTGTGCGCCCGGGAGTGGCGATCGGTGCTGCCGCTGTCGGCGCCGCTGTGGTCGGCGCTGCCGCCGCGGGTGCTTATTACGGCCCCGGCTATTACGCTCCTGCCCCGGTAGGTTGTCCATACGGCTACTATTACTATGCCCCCTACAACCGCTGCGTACCCGCACCATAAGGCTTGCCGCACGGACGGACATCGGGAAATGCCGTAGCCGGCCACCTCTACATCGCGCGCGAGTTTGCGCTCACACTTTTGGACTCGCGCGACTGACGCCAGCAACAGCGAGCAGTCGGCCCGGCGCACGAGTTTTCCGGACGACATACGCCGGGCCGTGCCAGCACGGGTTCACCCCGCAAGGCCTGTTCACGCTGTGTCTGATTCTTGGCAGAATTGGGCGCGAACTCGCTGTCGATCGCCGACAAAGCGCCGCGCTCTTGTAATCAGAGCTTCACAAACCTGCTGCACGCTTAAGCAGCCGGCATTTAAGCAGCCGACCGGGGAAATCCCAACGCCGTGGAGCGATCATATTCCGCTCTGGCCGCGTTATGCCTTTCGCAAAAGGAATTACCCCCCTCGTCAAAGGACGACGATAAATGATTGATCGACAGTTGGCTCGCTTGCGTACGCATCGCAGTAATATTCAACGCTATCGCAACCTGTTGCAAACCAGCCTGACAGAGCTTGAACGCCAGTTTGTCCAAAAACGCCTGACCGAAGAGCAATCGAATCTGGAGAGCCTGGCCAACTCGCTTCCCAGTGACTTTAGCGGATCGAAGGCGGGCCGGCCTCGTCTGGCCTAGCGAACGGCGCGGCTCCTTATCCCACCATCGAAGCGAGAAAATGAATGCAGGGCGCGCGAACGGCAGGAGCGAGGTCGCTGACCTTTTTCGACGAGGTCGCCGGGCCAACGTTTCGGCGAAGCCCAGATGGCGGCCAAGCTGCATTCCTGAGAAATGATGCTCGACATTCGCCTATGAATTCGCGATCGCCGAATTTTTGCCGCCGCGACGACAAAAGAAATCCATGTGGCAGAGCGACCACAGCAACGTCAGGCTGGCTGGTTGAACGCGAGCGATGGATTTGCATGAGGCGACGAGCGGAATTGCGAAGCAATAAACTTCCCGGAATCTTGCTTCTGTACCTGGCCTCCCTTGCCAACGCCCAAGCCCTGGAGACCATCGTCCTGGCGCTGCCGGTGAAATGCCAGCTCGGCGTCACCTGCTTTGTCCAGAACTACGTTGACCACGATGCTACCAGCGACGTTCGTGATTTCATGTGTAGTGGCCGCACCTACGATGGCCACGATGGGACGGATATCAGGCTTCCCGATCTTCAAATCCAGCAGGGCGACGTGGACGTGCTTGCCGCGGCGCCGGGCCGCGTTGTCGCGACCAGGGATGGCGTCGAGGACATTTCGATTCGCGTCACGGGAAAGGCTGCTGTCGCCGGCAAGGAATGCGGCAACGGGGTCGTTATCGAGCATGAAGGCGACTGGCGAAGCCAGTACTGCCATTTGGCCCGCGGCAGCATTCGGGTCAAAGTTGGCGATCGCGTTGCGACGGGCCATTCGATCGGACTGGTCGGCCTGTCCGGTGCAACTGAATTTCCGCACCTTCACTTTACACTGAGGCATCAAGGCAAAACCGTTGATCCCTTTGCCCACGGGGCGCCCGCCGGCGCCTGCGGCGGGGGACAATCGCTTTGGACCGATGCCATCAGGGAGCAAACCAGATACCGGGCGCGCGAAATTCTGAATTTCGGCTTCTCCAGCGTTGCCCCCACCATGGACCTCGTTGAATCCGGAGAGTTGCGCAAACAGCCTGTACGGCCCGACTCGGATGCATTCAGCGCCTACGTGCGGGCGATTGGCCTGCAAGCAGGCGATCAGCAGACCATTACGCTTCGGGGTCCGGACGGCGCGGTTATCTCCGAATACGCGGCCCAGCCTCTCGACAGGGACAAAGCGCAGTACTTCGTCGCGTCTGGAAAACGGTTGAAGGCGGCTCGCTGGTCGCCGGGCCTTTACAAGGCAACTTACCGCGTCACCAAAGGCGACCAGGAAGTACTAAGCAAAACGTTTGAGGTTGACCTCGGTCCGAGATAGGCCGGACCCGGAATCCACGACGCAGGCGCCCTCGCCGGTCGATTGCGAAGCTAGTGGCGGTGGCCGTGATGGTGATGACCTGCGGGCGATGCCTTCTCCGCATTGGCCGCGTAGGTCATTGCGTCGATGTAGGCGAGGACATCGCCGGAATCCAGTTCGGATAGCCCCAGGTTTGGCATCCCCTCGATACCAAAAGGTCCGAGGCGACAAAGGCGGGGCTGACCTTCCGTGGCAGACGCAGAACGAGAAGATGCGGTCGGACGGCGCCGTCGCGGGCAATCGACCAGCGGTTTGGGGCGGCTACACTTGGCCAGAGAGCGCCGATCCGGAGACGACGGGTGCCATCCTGATTGGGACACCCGTCCCGAAACATTGCGATTTCGATGCAAGCTGGCGTATCGCGGCTGGATGTTTTTGGGCTAAGATGAATTGCCCTGGGATGGGCGCACGAGGGGACGGTCCCGGCGCAAGCCAGCCCCGCACCGGGACCGTTTCTTGTGAAGGGTTGAGCATGCCTCTGAGGCTGGTGGAAAAAGGATCCGCCGCATGCGACGGATCTCAGTTGGTTTGAAAAGCATGCAAGCCAGATGGGATAACGGCCTGCCCCGTGTAATTCGATTGATGCAACGCCGCCTCGCAGATGCCTTCCGGGCGGCAATTCAAACCTGATCAATGATCGCTCAAGGCAGCCTCTATTTACCGCCAATCATCCTGAGTTTGACCGTCTCGCAGGTCTTGCGAACCTCTTCGGTAAAGATCGAGCATTCCTCGATGCGCTTGAAGATCTTCTTGGCTTCCTCCCGATACGACGCTGCGGTATCGCGCATGAAGGCAATTGCATTATGGACTTCGGCGGTCATCGCCTCGCATTTCTGTGCCGCGCTGATCAGCTCAGCTCCCATCGCTTCGATTTCCTTGGCGGCGGCTTCATAGTCGCGCACCACGGCTTCGGCGGTGAGCGCGCCGACACGCGTGACGCCCTCCTGGTGCTCGACGTAGTCCGGCATTGCACCCGATGGCGTCACCTTGATCGCGGGAAGACTCGCGACGACATCGTTTTCAAGTTTGGCTAAATCCAGTGGCGCGGTTTTTTGAAGCCGTTCGATAATCGCCATAGGTCAATCCTCTAACTATAAATTGCCCGCCCCGGCGGGGAGCATTGCCAGCGATTCGTGGCGGAATCCGGCATCCTGAGCCCGGAAACGAACACCGAAGGGAAGGCGCGATGTCAGAAATGCGCTCACCATCAGGCGAGCCAAGGCGCTTACGCATGTGCCCGTGCCGCCGCCATTCATAGTAAACTAACCATTAACTCGCGATTGCTATCGTCTGGCTGTGTCTGGGTGGTCAGCACGCGGCTAACGGGAGGGAGATCATGCCCGTCGAAATGTTGAGCTATGCCGAACTGGGCGAAAGGCTCAAAGTCTCCCCGGAAGCGGCAAGAGCGCTGGTGAAGCGACATCGATTGCCGCGTTCCCGCTCGAACGACGGCAAGACGCTGGTGCAGGTCGATCTCACCGAAATCAGCCATTCCCCGGTACCCCGAGCGCGGCAAGCCCCGGCCGGTCACCAGGCAGCAGCCGCCGCCTTGCAGGAAAAAATCCAGACGCTGCAGGCCGATCTGATCGAGATGGAGACCATCGCGAGCGGTCATCGGGCCGACTTTGAACGAGAATGTGAGCGCACCAACAAGCTCCTGGCCGAACTGCTCAAGTCCAGCATCGAAACTGTGGCAGCCCGGGAGAAGGCTGCCCAGCTCGAAGGGAAACTGGCGTGGTTCAACCAGCCTTGGCGGCGTCGATTGGTCGATGCTTTCAGCCTGGCCCTGCCCCAGGCAACCCCCAACGCGCGCGGCGCTGGGATCGATTCCGCGAAGCGGGCCACGGCGAGTGCGCGACCGTGACGATCTCCGACATCGGCGGACCCGGCATGGCGGTGCCGGACTTCGCGCAAACCCTGGTTTCGTGCGCGCGTCTCCTTGATTTGCCTCGCCTTGACAAGGCAGGCATCATTGATGCCGAATACAGGAACTAATTTTCGCTGAATGTGATTTTTCTCACACCTTGTCCCGCGTGTGCCGGGCTATGCGCTTGCCCGGGAACCTCCACACTTTAGTAACCAGACTGGCCGCAATGCTCGAATAGTTAAAATTCGAACGATCCGGTCAATCTGGAAACAAGACCATTTTGAGACGGTCGCCTCTCCAAGCCCGGAGAGCGCGATGAGTGAAGCAGAATTCGACCTAATGCTGGAAGCCGTGCAGACGGCCATTGCGCCAGCGCCGGAGGATGATGTGTTGGACAGTTTCTTGGCCCAGCCCCTGCCCCAATATCAATTGCCGCCCGCCGCCAACGATAACGGGGCCCGTTGGCCGCTGATTTCGTTTCCCGAGGGATGGTACGCCGCCTGCTGATCGCGGCCGCCTTGGTGGCGCGAAAGCTGGAAGCATCCGAGGCCCGATAACGCGGGTTGCGCCTTTACACGCTAGTTCTTCGGCGCATCCGCAAACGCGCTTTCGATCACGTCGCCGATCGGCTGCCAGGTGCGGCCATCGAACTGCACCAATCGCATCTGCTTGATCGGCTGGAAGTTCTCCGGACCTGTGTTGATCTTGATGCCGGGCAGCAGCACGGGGGACCGATAGTCCCTGAGCGCCGCCGCCTGCCGCATGATATTTTCGCGCGAGAGGTCGTCGCCGCATTGCTTCAGCACCTGCACCAGCGTTTCGGCGGCGGCATAGCCGTAAACGGCGGCACTGCTGGTCTTGTCCCCCTTGGGGTAATACCGGTCCATGAAAGACGCCCACTCCTTCATGGCGGGATCGTCCTTCCATGCGGGATCGTTCGGGTCCTTCAGGAAAGAGGCTGAGATCACCCCGGCGGACTTCTCCATGCCTGCGGGACTGAGCGCGGCGCCGATCGAAGCCGCCGCGTTGTTGAGGAGAAACACGGGGTGCCAGTGCGAGTTTGCCGTCAGCCGGATCGCCTGTGACGCCGTGCTCGGCACGCCGGCGAAAACGAGAATATCGGCGCCCGATCGCTTCAGGATCGAGACGTGCCCGTCGATATGCGCATCGTCGATGTCAAAGGCGACACCGACGATGATCATGCGGCTCAATTCGCCGAGGCCCTCCTGAATTCCCTTGTACAAATCGCGACCGAACTGGTCGTTCTGCCAGAGCACCACGATCTTGCGTTGCGAAAAGAATGCATGGATGTAATTGGCGTAGATGCGCCCCTCGGCGCGAAACGACGGTTGCCAGCCCATCGTCCAGGGAAAGCGCCTGGGATCGCTCAACTCCTCGGCGCCGGACGCGACGAAGAGCTGGGGAATACCCCTCTCGTTCAGGAAGCTCCGCACCGCGAGGTTTCCGGGCGTTCCGTAGGAGCCAAACATCAGGAGGACGTCCTCCCTCTCCACCAGGCCGCGGGTCAGATCGAGTGCAACGGTGGGATCGGAATTGTCGTCATGGGAGATGAAGCGCACCTTGCGGCCGTTGATGCCGCCGCGCTCGTTGATCATCTCGAAATATGCCGCTTCGGCCTTTCCGATCGCGGCGAATTCGGACAACGGCCCGGTATAGGGCATCAGATTGCCGATGCGGATTTCATCATCAGCGGCGGATTGCCCGGCACGCTTCAGCGACATCGCGCCCAGCGACGTCAATGCGATCAGCAGAGTAGCCAGAACTCGGCCTGCGACATTCCTGTTCATCCCTGATGTTCCACTCTTGCCGCTTTGATCGGATTTTTGGGAAAGGATGTCCCGAGGAACTGAGCCTCGGGCAAATGAGCTGCCCGAATTTTGGCGCGCTCAAGGCATGGTTTGCTCCAAGGCCTCACCCTCATTGACATAGGTCAAAGGTTTCGCCGCCCACATTCGGAGCTAATACCTTCAGTGACCCTTTCGCAACGGCACGCTGAAGATCGTCGCCTCGAAAAAGGGCAAGGCGGGCTGCCGTATGTACATCATCGCGGGCTCGTAGCGAGGGTGGCGCTGCTCGCACGCTTTGTGCTGCAAGGCCGCCTGATCGGCGGCCGAAACAATTCAGACCGCATTGCGCGGTTCAGCTATCTGAGCATGCAAAACAGAACGGCCCCGGTGCGGGGCTGGATTGCGCCGGGACCGTCCCTCTCCTCGAGCGTCCCGTCTCGGAACGCAGGATTATCGTATGGGGAAATGTAGCAACGCGCTGCGAAAAACATCGCATGGATGCCATGTTTCCCAATCTGTCAGAGACAGTGCCCTAATTTGATTGAAGCTCCCCCGTTCTCGATGCCCCGCGAACGGGGGATTTCCGTGTCCGGCTTCGGCTATTCATAGGCTGGTGCGCGGGCTAACGGTAGCGATGCTGATATTCGTTGCGCTTTCGGTGCTCGTGCGCGGGCAATCTCGCCAGTTCGCTCCGAGACCTACGGCCCCCACCCCGGCGGTGCTTGTTCCGATTCTGACAGCCGCCACCCAACACCACCAAAATTAGCACATCCAGATTGCCGGCTTTCCGAACGTTACGGTTTTCATACGATCGGCAACCAGAGGAGGGCTTTGAGCATAAGTGTGCGCGCTCCGGCGAGAAACCCGCCTTGGCTCAATCCAGTCCCCGCCTCCCGAGCCAGGCCACGTGTCTCGTCAGGGCGCGTGCAAGCGAGAATTGCCGGCGCAAACCGGTCGGGGACGTCGGCCCCACGATTGATTGTTCGTGATCTGCAAGCGGAACGGCGGTGAACATGCGTGGTCGTTTCTTCGGAATAGTCGAGTGTTTGACATATCGAGCACCAAAGAAGCCGAAAGCGACGGGCGGCTTTCCGATGTGGGCATTTGTTGCGATCAATCCCCGCGCTGGCAGAAACTCGCGGCGATACCCGAGGAAATTTTCGAGCGCGAGGTGCCAGACAAAGCCGACGACGGCTGGCGTGATCCGTACGGTTGGCGAGCCGAACTGAATTCCGCAGCGGCAGAATGCCTTAGAGGCCCATCAACCCCGATCTTTCGGCTTCGTCGAAATCGGCGGGATGCAACTGCCAAAACGCGGATCGAGCGGATCGTAACGCGAATTCATTCTTGCGGCGATATAGAGCACGGCCAGCACCAGCGAACCCAGCAGCAGCACGATCCACGCGGGTGGCTGGACTGCGATCAGCACGGCGATCGCGCAAATCGCCAGCAGCACGGCAGCGCGCAAGGCACGTTTCGAGTTCATGAAACCCGTTCCCGTGAACGCCTCATTTCAATATTTGCGCGGGGGGCGTGTCAATCTTTTACCGGCGACCGCGCGCGACGCCACGCAGAGCCCGCGCGTGTTTTTCCCGCGGACACCGCTCTTCCTCAGTCTTCCTTGATTTATGTCAACGTGCTCAGCCCGCGGCTGAAAACGCTGAAGCGGCGGGGGCAGTCCCTCGAGGACAGGACTTTGGCTCAAAGCGGACAGGCCGGCCCGCCCGGCCGACATGCGACCGGACGAGGTGCCGAAAGGCACGAGGCAGACCATTTTCAGACTGGAGATTTAGATGAAATACATCTCAAGCTGGAGAATACCCCCAAGCTCAATTGATGCTGCGATTGAGAAGTTTCTCGCCACCGGCGGAGTGCCCCCGGAGGGCGTGAAAATGCTCGGACGCTGGCATGGCATGAACGGTCAGGGATTTGCGATCTCCGAGAGCAACGACGCCAAGGCGCTGTATCAGTGGTACGCGCAATGGTCCAACGTGATGGAGATTACCGTTACGCCCTGCGTTGAAGACGCCGAGGCTGGTCCGATCCTGGCGGCCATGGCCTCGCGCTGACGTACGGCTTCGCGCCGACCTGGCGTCGTCCCTGGCGTTTCAACATGTGCGGCGGGCGCCGCCGAGCGTCGCGCGCCGCGCCCACGATATGCCCTGACCCGACCTTCAAAAATGATAAGAGATATCAATGAATTGCGTGGAGGCCACGACCAGAATTGAACTGGTGTACACGGTTTTGCAGCTAGCTGAATCCTATACCGCCCCGTGCGCTTCCGTTGCCTTCCGTATGATTTGATTGACGTTTTCTTCTGGCTAAAGCTCGCTTGGCCACTGCCCGTCACTCCCCGTGTTATGCAGTGCGCTTGCAAAGCGCTAGCAATTACGTAGCTGTCCGCGATGTTCGACCGCATCCGCATCATCAAACACGAGGCCGCCGCCAACGTGAACCGGCGGGCACGCCCCTTGCATAGCCGAATAGGCACCCGTTTAAACCTCCCTGGTGCATGGCCCAACGCATGTCTATACCCGGCAAACATGCGTTGGGCCGCCAATGGCACACGTTCATGGCACGCGAGCAGAAAATCACCCTCGGAGAAATGCGGTCAGGCAACGGCCCTCGCTGGCTCATCGTCTACTGCAGCGACTTCAAATGCTCGCATTCCGTTGTGATCGACGCCACTCAATGGGGTGACGACGTTCGCCTGTCAGATCTAGAGCCGAAATTCACCTGCAAGGCCTGCGGTCGCCACGGCGCTGACGTCAGGCCGCTTTTTGAACGGGCGCAAATGGGCACCTGAATTTCCGCGAACCTTTCGGAGCCGATCGAGACAGATGATTGAGGTTCCCCAAGCCTCACAAGCCCATCAGAAAGCCCCGCTTCCCCCAGGCGGGGTTTTCACTTTGTATGCGGCTTGCTACCTCGGCCAACTTTGGAGGCCGTATCGGGCGTGTCTCTTCGATCGCTTCAATCTAGGCTTGGTGGACCGCCAAAGACCAGAAAGCTAGGCTCCAAGCTTTCAAGACAGTTCCAAGTCGAGCTGGTTTTCATTTCATATGCACACAAGCCGCATTCGCATCATCAAACACGAGGCCGTCCCGGGTGTGGGAGCTCTTAGGTTCGATTCCGGAATGGTCGGCCCAGCCAGTACTCTATTGGGATGATCTTCCCAAGCCGACGTTGGATCGCGAGACCGCGGTTGAGAAGGCGAAGGAAATGGCGAGGGCCTTCAGGAACGAGCTAACGTTGAGGGGATTATGATGCGCGCTGGCTGAGCTGCGAATTGTTCCTGAAGGCAGAAAATGAGTTACTTCTTCTCATCTATGGAATCGCCGCATTGGCTGATTGTAGCCGGAGCCGTCCTGTTGATTCTCGGATTTATCGGGCTCGCATTATTTGGCCGAAGCGACGCAAGTGACTATGAAGTGGCGAGTGGGGAGGAGCAAGGGCGGTCCGAGCCTAACCTTGCTCCTGTCCAAGCTGGCGATCGGAATGCAAAGCTTGAGGAGAGGAAAAGGGAAAGACCGTAGTGCCGAGAACCCCTTGAGCGACACACCGAAGGTATCAGACAAAGATACGCGATGACCATCCTAGTCTCATTGCCAGTCATTCGGCCTCACAGCGTGAAAGACTCAGTGGCTTTGAGACCGTCAAGGGCGACTGGCACGCCTTCCGGGACTTAATGTCGTAGCCGACGCCGTAGGCTTGACGAGAAACCAGGTTGCCCAGCGTCTTCTCCGCGGACTGATCGATCGCGAGTTTCAACCTCGGACGTGACCAAGATACGCCACACGAAAAAAAGTGCGTTCACGATCAGCCAAACCAGTAGCCATTCCATTATCCCCACGTGACGTCCCTTTCACGTATCTGTCACAGACCTGTGACAATTGAGGTTGTGCCTTGATTTGGGGCAATTCTGTGCGCGTGCATCGCAGAAGATTGCGCAAAGAATCGGCAGACACGAAAAAGCCGTCGCTGGGTTGAGGCATCAGCGACGGCTTCTTACGCATTACTCTCGCGGGGATGTCTCTCCGCGATTGATCAAACCCTACCGGCCCGCAAGTTAAGGAACGGTTGGCCGGCTCCGGTGAACCGAGCCCCGCGCCAGAATTTCGCCCCCCTCTCGTCCTCAAAGATTCACAAACCGGCGGCAGGCTCAGCCAGGCTTCCGGGTTTCAGCCGCCAGCCCCTCCCGGAAGCAAGATTGACGGCCCTGGCTTTGAGAGAGCTGGGGCCGTTCTCATTCAGCCCTGCGACTGCGCTTAATTGGTTGGCAAATTGAAACCCGCAGCTCCCGGCTCTGGACTCGTAGACTTACCTTCTCGATCGAGCTTTATTCTAAGCGAAATTCGCAGCTCGTGAGCCTTCACCCTCACCGCGGAAATGCCCCGCCCGAGCTCGGCTGCGATCCGAGGTGTTGGATACTTTCCAGCCATGCTTCGAAGTTTCGTCAGATCGTCAGCTGACCAAGGCCTATGTTCCATCTCACCCTCCTATTTCGCCCCGAAAGCAAAATCGGGTCAATTAGGAAGGTTCCCTGCGGAGCTTCCCTCGGGTGCCATTTTTCAGATTGAGGGGCGTCGCAGCGCGTTTACTCCGACAACCGCAGTTGCTCTTCCAGTTCATGCACCAACCGTTGGAGCCGTTCTTTGGTCAGCGGGTCCAAGGGTAAGTCGGCCATTCGCTTGGCCCGCTGTAGCCGCCGCTCCAAGTCTTCGCGGACGTTGCTTTCAGTCATGACGGCACTCCTCGATATAAGACGAGGAAGTGCCCAGAATGGTTTCAAAGGGTCTTGGTTCGGTCGGGAAATTTCGCGACCTGTCGCTCTAGCTGCCAAAGCTCAACATCATGACCGACGGCCAACCGCTGAGCATGCTCCATTGCCTGTTCATCGTTCGCGGAGATCAGTTCAACCGATTTAAAGATGTGCCCGTCCGTATCCATCAGGTAAATGCGATAGTCGGCCATGGCGCGCCCCAACCCAAGTGTGCCCGAAAGCTAAGTTCGGCAGGAATGTGAAGCAAGTTAACATCTTGCGCTGAGCGCGCTTCGCGGTAGTCTGATGCCCAGATGCAACAGGGAGTTCCGCTCGAACGTATGGGCGTTAGAAAAACAAAGTGGACAGAAGAAGAGAACGAGCGCCTTAAGGCGCTCGTGGCGAAAAACGTGTCTGCCATGAAGGCTGCCGCCGCGCTCAAGCGAACAACCATCAGCGTGCGTAATCAGGCGCGCAAGCTGGGCACGCCTTTTCCGCACATGAAGGAATACCGGAAAAAATTGCGGCCCAGCTCGCCTGGCTTGGAGTGGCAGCACTAACGCCCCCCATGTGTACAGCCGTCCGGCCGCTAGTGGTGACATCCGTCGGCTTTTAAGGCGAAGGGGAAGTAAATGGGCGGAAAGTTGCTCCATCCGACACCCGAGACTTCTAACGAAACACCAGTCCAGCACCTCCGGTTTCCTTGGGACGTGCGGCGCAAACTGAATATCGCTGGGCTGATTACTGTCGGCAACGTGCGGCAGACAGCGGACGAAACGCTGCTAGAGTTAAAATTGGGGCGCGGTGTGGTGGATTACATCCGCGCAACGCTGGGCTAAATTCCGAAGCCATCGGCCGGATTGTAGAGCTGGGGCTGACGGCCAAAGGGAAATAAACAAGAGGTGGTCGCCGTGCCGTTCACCATTGAGGCTAAAGGCGCAACCGGATCGGTATTTTTAAAGTGCTCTACGGCTTCCGAGACCCTGAATAGGGTTCTAGAGCTGGAACAACGCCCGCATGGATCTATTATTGTCAGAGATGGCAATCGTCGATCGATCGATATCGATGAGTTAATTGCAACAACACTTTGTGGGATTGATCTGCCCGCCCGCACGGAAGCCATTCGTCGGGTTGTAGAGCTAGGGCTACAGGCGAAGGCCAAGAGCTGAACGAATGGTGTGGTCGCGCAAGTTCGAAGAACCGATACTGCTGCACGATGGGCAGAAACTCACGACGCTTACTGACGCCGCCTATTACATCATAAGCCTCCCACCCGAAACCGTTCGCTTGCCGGACTGGCAGCTTGCCATGGAAGCGCTCTCGCAAGTTACCGAAAGAAGCCCGACAACACTAGCGCGACGGGCGTTCCTAAATGCGCTGAACAGTGATGTTCAAAACGCTGAAGGAAGATAGAGGCGCAGGTTGGTTGGGGTATACGACGCACCCTCCATAGCGCCGGTCTGATAACCGTTGGAGACGTACGAGAGGCAACAAACGAAACGCTGCTCGGTCTAACCCTGAACAGCGGCATGGTGGATCTAATCCGCGCGATGTGGGGGTAAACGACTAGCGGCTAATCGTGCTAGCGATTTGCTGTGGAGGCAAAGCCCGCCAGCAACTAACATTCCGGCTCGTTTAGACTCCCGATTTCAGACCGACGCCCTATCTAAACGCCATGCCTAAATCAGCGTTTGAACCCTGCGTCCCAAGTCGGGGAACGAAAGTTCCTGACCGTCCGGAATGGCTCCACGAAATCAAGCATGACGGCTATCGCCTGCTCATTCAGCGGGAAGGCAAGCGCGTGCGTCTGTTTACCCGTAACGGACATGACTGGACGGATAAGTATCCGCTCATCGTTGAAGCGGCTCTGCGCAATCGGTGCACCTCGTTTGTAATCGACGGCGAAGCGGTACTGCTCGGCGTTGATGGTAGATCCGACTTCGACGGACTGCACAGCCGCAAGCACAATGACGAAGTGCAATTCTACGCTTTCGATATCCTGGTCGTCGATGGCGAAGACGTTCGCAAGCTACCGTTGAGCATGCGCAAGACTAACCTGTCCCGACTGTTCGCTCGGCGCGTCGATGGCATCTTCCTGTCTGACTTCGAGCAAGGCGAGATCGGTCCGGATCTCTTCCGACACGCCTGCCTGATGGGCTTGGAAGGATTGGTCTCGAAACACAAGGACCGTCCGTATCGCTCCGGACGGTCCCCGCACTGGGTCAAGATGAAGAACCCAAAACACCCGGCCATGACGCGGGTCCAGGATGCGCACCGATGAGGCCATACCTCAGAGGAAGATATCTCGATGAACGGCGTCGCCGATTTCCAAGGGAAGCTGCGGACAATCACATTCGCTGTCCGGCGTGCGACGGCTGGATCGATGTCAGCGACCTTGGGTGTGTAATGGACCACACCGGGCCACTGCCTCATCCGGCTATCGATCAGTCACAGTAAGGTGTGCAATCAGCTATCAGCTGGTGGTTCAGCATGCCGGAATCTCGGCTTCATGATTTGATTTGGTCGCGGGTGTTATGACGAGCGATAAGCGTCAAGGGCGTGGGCGACAAAGATGCCAGCGCTAAGAACAATTAGAAACGCTTCAAACATGGGGGTGACCCTCGCGGAATAAATATAGATCTTTAACGCAATGCCCTAGTAGATTGCCGGCTGCCGTTGCACAGTCAAAACGATTCCACGGCAACGCAGCGTTTCTGTTGTTACTGATGATTTCCGGCAACGACTCCACGGAGAGAGTACCGGTAACTTGCTACCCGGTCTGAAATTGTATCGCTGGGCAGAAGGCCAAGAATGGTCACTTTGCGCTTTGCCGTACCCGCTATTCTCGCTACCGCCACCGCGGCGGGATGCCTTTCCTATTTCGTTATCAAGACCCTACCTGCACGGTTCGAAAGCGATGCGCGATTGTTCGATGTGCGATTGCCACCGGCCATGTTCGACTTGCCAAGTCCTGGCGCCTGGGAATCGACACAAGTCGATCAGTCCCCAAATGAGGACGAGCTAGCAGCCGTAGCCTTCCATAAAGCCGCCGAGGAAATCTTAAGGAGAGCACCAAACACTCGGGCGTCCGCCGTCACCGATGAGCTACCCATGACCGGTCGGATCCCGTTGCCCAAAAGGCGGCCGATCACACGTTGATCGACCAACTACATCGCAGTCAGCGAGATCCAGCTGAAGTCTTGCGAAGGCCACAGCCGGCTTGTAGAGCTGGGGCTGAGGGTGAAGAAATGAGCGATAGATCGAGGAACATCGGAGCGCGCCTGCTCGTCCTGTGTTGGGTGATCGCTATTGTCGGCGGCTTTTTTGCAAGTCTCATCATGAGCATCCAAGCTTTCGGAGATGCCAACTCAACGAGCGGAATGGTTTTAGGCGCGATTGCGATCGGATGTGCCGTGCTTTGCTATCGGACATATGTTGCGCGCGACCAGTTGCGGACCTGACCCAAGCCAACCGCCGACTTGTAGAGATCGGCCTGAAAGCGAAGAAATGATCAACGAGAGAGCCCGGCCGGTGCGCAATCTAGCGATCGCAGCCGTCTTCGCCATGGTACTGGGTGCATGCGAAACGACGGGGTCGCAGCAGGCTGCCTTACAGGAACCTGCGGTTGCCCCGGAAATGCCGGCGACTATCCGTGCTGATCAAATTGTGGGCCGTTGGGGTGTGGCGTCCTACGAGAACCCCAAAGACCGGACACGGGTTGAAGCTGCGGCTAAAGCACAGTGCAAAATGCCCTATGTGATTACGGCGGGCGCATCGGGCGGCGTGGTCATGCATCTTGCCGACGAGGCGGCGCCACAGGATCTGCGGCTAAAGGGCAGTCCGGGCGGGAAAAACTATATTGGTCCGCCAGGGTCCGCTGGCGGCGAAAAGGATCGCGAAGTGGTCTCCGTTGATAATCGGTTGCTGATAACGCGATTTGTCGATCCCGATGCAGCCAAGCGTTATGGCAATATGGTGTACGTCCGCTGTGCGTGATCGCCGGCGTCTGTGGGTAGCGCGTCCGGAGAAGATTCAAATGAAGTTATTTCCGCTAGCAGTGTTGTTCATTTCGGTCGGCCAAGGTGCGGTCGCCCACGCCTCCGAATGCTCGGCTGTGCCCACGGCATCCGATCGGCTTGCGTGCTATGACAGGGCCACGCCTCCAATCGCGGCAAAGCCGGTAAAACCCAAATTCCCGGTTTCGCCGGTCGCAGCGTCCACGTCACCTCCCGACCAGGGTCAGGTCGTCGACATGCTGGCTGCCGAGAATTCAAAATTGGACGCGAGATTAAAGACCATCTGCCGCGGATGCTGAACTTGTCTGACGCAGATTGCGAGCGCCACTGTTTTTGCGAGACAGGAGCGCGGTCGGAGCCACATAAGCTGTCGTGTTCGGCCAAGTCTGGTTAGCGCGCTTTCCGGTTCTAATCGCATTTGGGCCCGTGCCACGGCTTCCGCAGGTAGCCTATTGCGCCTGCGAGTTTCGGATGCGCGCTTTGCTTTGAAAGCTTTCGGAATCGACACTTGATGATGCCGTCACGCTTTTAGAATAGACAGCATTCGTCCGTCAATTTGTTTGCAGTTCCAGAATTAACCTGCGGCGCAAGCATTCAGCTTAACGAGGGAGTTTCGTTGCGACGCCGCTTAAATCCGCTATCGATCGCGCACTGGACAATTACCCCGCGTCCAGGCCCACACCAGCGAAGCCGTCAGGCGATCATTTTCCGCTTGGCGGCTTTGTTTTTTCGCGAGCGAGGCGATGAGCCAGCGTATCGACTTTAGAGTTGTCTGCATAAATTGCGAAGCACTCGGCATCGTTTTTGACGGTCGAGAAAGTGCGCCGGACTCAACTCCAATCAAATGTCGGCATTGCGGTGCGCCGCGAGGCACGCTTGGCGAACTCCGCAGGCTCTCGGTCTCGGACGAGCCAAACCGGGTCGAGTACTGACCTTGCAAAGTGCGCTTCACTTCTCTGCACGAAGTCGACGCAAGGAATGCGAATGTGCCATGGGCGCGCACTGCCGCCGAACTCGTCGCGGCTGCTGGGGTTATCCTCGATATTTCTCCGGAATTCATTGCCTCGAATTCGCAACATCTACGTAGCGCTACAGCGCGGCACGCAACACCGATGCAACACGCGAGAGTCAAACCCTTGATTTCTCTAAGCTCAGAACGGATTTCATATCCGTCATCCGATAATTTGCTCGGCAATGAGGTGTTGCATTTGCAACGGGAGACGATGTCCGCCATATCCGCCATCAGCAACTGCGTAGTGCTACGCACCTGAAAAGGGCTTGGCAACGAGGTGGCCCATCTGGGCCAGGTGACGAAATCTCGCGCGCGTGCGCGTAGTGGTCCGCGTGTGTCTCGTCGGAGAATCGCGTTGGTCACAATGCCTGCTTTCCCAAGCAGCAGCGTTGCCGAAGGAAAGTCACTCAAGGATCAACTTGTCGGCACGTGGATTTACGTGTCCAGCACAGGTAAGCGTGAGGATGGCAGCGCCGTGCCGCGGCCAAGCGCCCAGGGCGCGGTGACCTACACGGCCGACGGCCGCTTCCACTTCATCACGGTGCGCACCGAGGTGCCGAAGTATGCGTCGGGCGATCCAGCACGACCGTCCCCCGAGGAAGCCATGGCCGTTGCGTCGGGCGTGGTTGCCTACACCGGGACCTACACGCTGGACGAAAGCACGAAGACGGCTCACCTCAACATCGAGACGAGTTCGGTTCCGAATTTCGTCGGAGCGCCCAATCAGCGCCGGATCGTCACGTCGATTACCGACGAGGAATTGAAGCTCACGAACCCGCGCACACCCGCAGGTGTGACGCTGGAGTTGGTGTTCAAGCGGGCGAAGTGACCAGCTTGCCATGCTATCGTCCGCGTCGAGACGACGACGTGATGTCGCCCGCTATCGGTCGCCTGTCCGCGCCGTGACGCTGGCGCGCTGCTGTCGTCGTCGGTCGATTATCGACGACATCTTGTCGCGTCCTCGAAAGCGCACCACCAACCTGCGCATAAGGCACCATGCAGGCTTTCAGGCAAGTCCAACGAGGCAAACAGCATTAGACAATTTTTATCGACATATCCGGCAGACCCTCGATTTTGCAAAGGAGCACATCGCCCTTCACGACCGGTCCGACATTTTCGGGGGTGCCGGAATAGATAATGTCGCCGGCCTTCAGTTCGAAGGCCTCCGACAATTTGGCGATCTGCTCGGCGACATTCCAGCTCATGTTCAGCAGATTGGAGTTCTGCTTGATGGTGCCGTTCAGCGCCAGCGAGATCGCGCCCTTGGTGAAATGTCCGGTCTTTGCGGCGGGGTGGATCGGGCCAAGCACGGCAGAGCGGTCAAAGCTCTTGCCGATCTCCCAGGGCTTCTTCTCGTCGCCCAGCGCGCGCTGCAGGTCGCGCCGCGTCATGTCGAGGCCGACCGCATAGCCATAGACGTGCTCGAGCGCCATCTCCGCGGGGATGTTGGTGCCGCCCGACTTCAGCGCCGCCACCAGTTCGACCTCGTAGTGATAGTTCTTGGTCAGCGAGGGATAGGGATGATCGGCAACGCTACCGATCGCGACGTTCTGGATCGCATCGGTCGGCTTCTGGAAAAAGAACGGCGGCTCGCGGTTCGGATCTGAACCCATTTCGCGCGAATGCGCGGCGTAGTTACGCCCGATGCAATAGATGCGGCGGACCTGAAACACATCGGTCTCGCCGAAGATCGGAATGGTCGTCGCCGGTACCGGAAACATCGACTTCGGTCCGGCCTGAGCCATAGCGGGTTGCACATCGCCCATCGCCGCTGCGGTCGCCGCGACGGCGGCTGTTGAGAGCAGGTCGCGTCGAGAAGTGTTCGTCATGTCGTTTCTCCCTTCAGAAGCTCCCGCCATTCGGCGGCGGGGCTGCGATATATGTCAACTATCAGTGGGCCAATGGATCTGGCCGCATTTGGACTTTGTAGACTTTAGGCGACGCTTCCTTACCGCCCTCACCGTGGAAGCTGGTCCGCGTGCCGGTCGTGGACCAGAGGCCACGACCTTTCCAGCCCGTGTTCGGATCATCGATGCGGCCGTCGACGTTCTTGGTGAAAAAGCCGAGCGGATATGGATTGCGCATGTTTACCAACCGGCCTTCGACCAGGGCAAGCAGCGACTCACTGCCGTTAGCGCTCGCGATCGGCACGTTCGCGCCGAGGCCGAAAGTGTTGTAGCGGTCTACCCAGACGTAATAGGCATGGTTGGCGCTCCCGCTTGCATCGAGCCCCTTAAATTGCGGCCCGGGCATACTAAACGTTTTCCATCCTTCTGGACACTGCTTGCCCTCAGCTGTCGTCGGCCCGTTGAGGGGGCCCTTGCAGAGCTTGCGATCGAAACTAGCGAGGTGACCGCTCGACAGTACCGTCCACACGACGCCATCGAGGCCGATGTCGATGCCACGCGGGCCAAAGGTACCCGCGGGCGGCTGGTACACTTCGGTGAGCGCGGTGTTGGTAGGATCCGGGCCAGGCACCACCCGAACAACGTAGCCGGGCTGATCGATACGCGAGAAGCCGCGGTCCATCGCCTGGCCCCAGATGGAGTCGTCGACCGGGCTCGGCATGATACCGTAGAAGGACGCAGCGATGCGCTTGTCCTTGGTCGGATCCATCGGGTCCTTGTGCTCGACATATGCGTCGCGCTTACCGTTGCCGTTAGTATCGATAATCAGAGGCGTCCAACCCTGCGACTTCACATCGTCTAGGGTCTCGCGATACTGCTTGGTGTTGAGCCAACCGACTATGCCGCCTCCGAGGCCGGGACCGCCAGAACTGGTCCACAGCGTCTGGTTCGTGTCATCATCAAAATAAAGGTGATGGGTCGTGAAGCACGTGTTGATGAGATCCCACTTGCCTGTCGCGGGATCAAAACGTGAGAGCTGCCGCAAGGACGTTGCCTGCGGCGCAACCTTTGCCGACGCCAGATCCGACCCTTGCTTGCAGTAGTCGGGATTTGCGGTTGGGCGCAGACGCGCCGTGAACCAGACCTTGCCCTGCTCGTCCATCATGACGTTGTGAATGCTGGTGTGGCCGTCCCAGATTGGCTCATCGCCCCAATAGGCGGAGGTGCCCCGTGGCGCATCGGTCGACGACGGCGTCTTGGGGTCGAGATAGGGGTGCTTGATAGTGCCGGCGACGTGTTTAATCGGATCCAGCGTTGGAACGAGATCAGAGCTTTCTTCCGACGATCCGTAAATCAACCCGTTGGCGTTGATGTGTGGATTACGCTTGTCAGTCGAGATCGCATCGTGCTGATAGCGGGTTGGGGCGGCCCAATCCCACATCGTGTAGACCACATTACGCTCGATACCCTTCGGCCGTTCGGGTTTGTCGAACGGTAATTCGCCGCCAGCGATCCGGTCTGTCCATTTCGAGAAGAGTTCATAGACCTTCTCAGGCCCCATACTAGCGAGAACCGTCGCCATATATTCCTGGGCTTGGCCGGCCTGTGTGCGGATCGCCCAAGCGGTATGCGAGTCGTAGCCATCCGTGAACACTTTTGGAATTTCACGGATACCATGCGTACCGAGCGCGTGGCACGATTGGCACATGTTCTTGACGGTGTCGACCCACTGCGCCTGCGACTTCATGGTCTCAGGCATCTTGTTGCCCTTGTCGCCTGTGCCCGGAAATTCGCCGGGCTTCGGGATGTCGAGCATCGAATACCAATACATGCCCGGATAGTTCTGCGCGTCCTGCTTGGTTGAGGCTGCAACCGCCTTGAAGTCCAGCAACTTGCCGGGACGAGCCTCCTGCTGCGCTGTGTCCTGCAAGCCATAGCCGCGCACCCAGACCTTGTAGTTGGCGGCAGGAAGCTCCGGCAGCACAAACCGGCCTTGATCGTCGGTCACCACCACTTTCGCATACTTAGTCGGCAGATCCTTGGTCTCGGCGATCACCCAGACACCGGCCTCCGGCCCCTTGTCACCGACCACCTGCCCGCCAATGTCGTTCGCCGATATGTCGATCGTCGCCGCAAATGCGCAACCATGCAGCAGCAATGTTGCGCCGATGCATCCAGCGAGTAATTCCCGACTCTTCATGCTTTTCCCCTTCTTTATGTTTGTTTTTCATGTCTTGTCGGCGCCAGGCGTTAAATTCTGCCGCAGTCCAGTGCTGTCGTTCAACCGCTCCACCATATTGGTCTGATCGATTAGCCTCTGCCCGCGCCCAGTACAAGAGCTCCGGTTTCATTCTCGGGCACACGCGGTTCGGTTCTTCCAAGGGGTGCTCGACACCTACAAATGCGAGGGCCGCGCTACTGTACAACCATGCACGACAATATGGTCGTTCCGATCGGCGACCGCAGCGCTTTAGGGAGCATGACATGGAAAATGTTTGTGCTGGTGGACGATTATAGGGCGGCGGCCTAACACAACCTGCCGGGCATTTTCATTTGCGATCTTGTCACTTGGCGAGGTGATAGCTGCAAGTATTAAGGTGAACGCAGGCGTAGCGAGGCTCGCCTCGAAGCCGCCGGAAGCGTGCGTAACGCACCATCATGCGACCAGGACATTGGGACAGCGGAAGGTATCTTTCCGCCTAACGCGTGGCCCGTTCGGATCAGCGCCGAAATCGCCCGCCATCGCGCGATTGCCTCCGCCGATATAGCGACCGTTCTTGAACGCATTCCGGTTGCCCTTCGGTGCTCCTGGCGAAAGTCCCGGTGTATGCGGCACCCAGCGTTCGCCATCGCTGGGGACTGGCACGGGATCCCTCTGCGGATTCGCGCTCCGCATCTCTGGCTGTAGCGCAACTTCCGCGTCGCAACATGAGGGGGTTGCGCCTTAGAGTCCCCAGCTTGGCCTCGACGCCAGAACGCTCCACCATGCGAGCAGCGCCTGCCGTGGTGAAACGCGAGCCGCGCTCGGATGTGAATACGAAGGGCGACTTGGGCTCGTGCTCCCGCTGCAGCCGGCGCCGAGGCAAGCTCAGAGACATCTCGCCTAACCTTAGCATATAGGAACTGGTAGCGCTCACTTTGGCCCGTCAAGTCCGAAAAGTCCCATGTGTGGAATGGATCATTGCTGCTCTGCAGCGCTTAAAACCCGCCGCGTTGGTTAGGGGCACCGTTAACAGATTCTTAACTATGTAGGTTCGGGATTGGCAGCGCGAAAAACCCGCACCATGGCTTGTAGAGCGAGCGGAGGAAGTAATGACATTACTAAACGAAAAAATCACTGCGCTATTTCGCAAAGGCTCACCAATATTCGACAGCGCAGAATCGACCCCTTCCGTGGACCGCGCGATTGCCGAAAAAGCCGCGTCTGAAGCTGTTGTAAGCGAGTCCGGGGGCGAAGAGGCAAGTGCAACGACCGATTGACGACCAACCTACGCCGGCTTCCCAAGGGACTATGGCAGAGCAAACAAGCTCACTATGGGCAGGTTTGGATTTAGATACGGCGATCCGCCTCCGCTGGGCACTGCGCGATATCAAAGCCAAGCGAACGAAATTAACGCCCGTCAGTCCGAATGATTCGAAGACGTTACTTGAAATGGGCCTGATCAATATGAGCTTCGACGCGCCCTTGCTCACCAACGAAGGCCATCAAGCACTTGATCAATGAATGTTTTGTAGAGAGACGGAGCAATGAAGGCGCTGCATTTCACGTCAAAGAAGCGGAGGCCGCGGCCGCTTTGGAATGTTATTGAGACTGCGCCATTGAGCAGTCAATTCAAGGAAACGTTGTTGGCCGTGTCCTACACGGCGGCCCTCCTCGGATTATGCTGGTTCTTGAACAACGTGGCCGACGATCACGGGTTCAATTCTGGCATCACTGGCTCGGTGCTCAAGTAATTGATCAACAGTTCGCTGCTCACCTTTGATCTTCGTTGCCCCACCGTTTCGCCCCCGGGTTGGCACAGCGAAGAACAAGATCGTGATAGGTGAAGCAAATCATATCCGCCCGCACCCTTTGGCCGTAATCCGATGTTGCAGCCACACTTTTTCTTTCGAACCAAAGCGCGTGCGCCTCTTCACCCGCAAAGACCACGATTGGAGCGACAAGTAGTCTTGCTGCTCTTGCAGCACTCGTTCTTCTCACCGCCAGTTTGATCCCAGACGATGCCGAAGCTCGCGCTCGCGGAGGCGGCGGCTATCGGGGCGGTGGCGGAGCCTACCGCGGCGGCGCTGTCGCAGTTCGAGGACCACGGGGCGGCGGCGCTGTCGCAGTGCGTGGCGCAGGCTATCGAGGCTACGGCTATCGCGGCGGGTATCGGGGCTACGGCTGTGCAGCAGCGGTCGGTGCAGCGGCGGTCGGCGCGGCTGCCGTCGGCGCTGCTGCGGCGGGAGCCTGCCGCAGCGGCTGCGGCTACGACGCCTACGGCAACTGGATTTGCTATTTGTCCTTCGCCGAACCAATAGCTCGCTTCTCGAAACGTCGCTACGTAACTCAGCGCACGTCCGTGGTGCGTTTTGATGGCTGGCGGCTAGGCGTCAAATAATTGACGTGCGAGTTCTTTGGCAGGGTCGTCCGTCCTCGCACACTAGATCAATGCGACCCACGATGTGGCCGTCCCGGCCTATCATATCGGCTTTGTATTAAATGCCATCGGTCCCCACCCGTTGAGGCGATTTAGAACCGTTCTCAAAACGGGCGGGAATAAGTGGCAACTCACATTAGCAATCGCCGAATAAATAGGCCATCGAGCGCTTAGCGTCGGCACCGCCCGAAGACCATAGCTGATATGCAAAGCCATCTGCATCTCCCGCAGCCCATTTTAGGTTTGGTCGGATTGTGGATAATTGTTAAACTTCGGAACCTCGGGTCATTAGTGGGTTTGTTGAAGCGATTGAAATTGAGCTTGGATATACTCTCACAGATGCGTTTCCCCCCGACCGGCGTTAGGCACCTAGAGATCGATAGCTTGGAGCCCTTCCCTGCTCCGTCACGGACGGACGGAATGACGGTTTATTGGCAGAACGATTTGCCAATAGGGCATCACTTAAGAGCGACGCTTGGCGGAAAAGTAATTGAGAAAACAGCATTGGAACGCTTGCCTCCTGCGGATCTCGATATAATGCAGAGGTTGCCCGAATTATCTGTGAGCGTCGTTATTTGCTCTCGAGATAGGCCCGAGGAGCTTGCGCGATGCCTTGCATCGTTTGCCACCCAGACCGTTAGGTCGCGGGAAATTATAGTTGTCGACAATGCTTCCAAGGATGAGCGCACTCGCGAAGCAGCGGATGCAGCCGGTGTCTTCTACGTTCGCGAAAATCAGCCTGGTCTGGATTTCGCAAGAAATGCTGGAGCGCGCGCCGCTACCTCAAACCTTGTGCTTTATACCGACGATGATGTGGTCTTGCATCCACGTTGGTTGGAGCGGCTTATCCTTGCGTTCGACGCGCCCGAAATTATGGCTGTGACGGGGCTTGTACTTCCTGCCGAGCTTGTCACGGAATCACAGTTTCATTTTGAGGTTTTCTGGGGTTTCGGCCGAGGCTATTCGCGTAAAGATTTCGACAAGGCACTTTTCGACACCTATCGTGACAAGCCCTTTCCCGCCTGGGAAGTCGGTGCGGGCGCGAGCATGGCCTTCCGCCGCGAAATATTCGAGAAGATTGGCTTCTTCGACGAGCGGCTAGATGTCGGGCAAGCTGGTTGCTCTGGCGATTTCGAATTTTGGTACCGCGTTCTCGCTCACGGTTACACGTGCCGCTATGAACCCGGCGCCGTGGCATATCACTATCATCGTAAAACGATGAAGGGTCTCTCAGACCAAATCTACCACTACATGCGTGGTCACTCAGCAGCGCTTCTAGTTCAAAATGAGCGCACTGCCATTCGCCAAAATCTTCGCCGCGCGCTTTGGACTGTGCCCTATTGGTACGCCAAGCGTTTTTTGCGCCAGCTTCTAGGCGGCCGTGTTCCTAATGATCAATTTTTAAAGGAAGAGGCGCTTGGCTTCGTGTCCGGACTGCTTTTTTATTGGCGTCATCGCAACAATCAAGGATTAGGCCGTGGTTGTTACAAGACTTCGGTCATCGTTCCGGTGCGCAATGCCGCTGCTACAATAGGGCGCACCTTAGATTGTCTCGTCAGTCAAACAGACAGCAGTTGGCAAGCGTTTATAGTTGACGATGGGTCGACCGACGGAACGACGAAGATTCTTTTAGACTATGCTGCTAAGGACGAACGCTTTTGTATTCTGGCGGGTTTTAGCAAAGGCGTATCTGCAGCACGAAATGTCGGTCTTAGTAAAGCACGTGGACAGCGTATCCTTTTCCTTGACGCGGATGATTGGGTCGATCCGGATTTCCTAGAACGCATGAATAGCGAACTGGACGGAAGCGCTGACGCCGTGGTCGCATACTGCGGCTCGCGCCGCGTCATGCCAGATGGGAGCATGACACCACCTCTTTCCGATCGAACCGTTGCTTTGGCACCATTAGAGGCTTTCGCAAGAAGGTGCGCGGTCGTTATCCATGCCGTCTTGGCCGATCATGAAGTCATCCGAAAGGTTGGCGGCTTCGACACTTCTCTGCGCACGTGCGAGGATTGGGACTTCTGGCAGCGCTTATCAAGGCTCGGTGGGAAGTGGGTGCATGTGGATCGGGCGATGAGTTATTACCGGATGAGCCCGAATTCTCTAACTCAAGATGTTTCACAAATGAAGACCGATGCCCGCGTCGTTATTTCGCGCGGCTTCTCCCCGGATCCGCGGATCTCTGGCGTGCCGAGCAAATTCATTAATGGCGCTGTCCCGGGCGACCAAGGTGGGCCAGAGTCGATCGTATGGCTATTTCGCTCTGTGGTGTTCGGCCTTTGATGTCGGGCGCCGACTGCCTACGGCAATAGATCCAAACGTCCTAACTGCTCTGACGCCAGCGTCGTTGCGCGCCAATGACATAGCAAAATGCGTGTTAGACGGTTTTATGGTAGGTCGGCAGAGCAACTCTGAATGCATAACGGAAAATTGGACTGCCTGTGCGCCTCTCCTGAGCGAATTGCTCGATGTCATTGCGGCTAGCGATACGACTCCGGGAACGCGCAAAACGTTGCAATATGCATTGGAACTCCTTCTGCTTAAATACGATCCATTAAATGGAGATCGGCAGCTTGATTTCACACTTGGTTTACAAGTCGACCTCAGATCCCCTCCAACAACTGTGCCTTGTCAGAGTATCGACCGCATGCACGTCCGGCTGTGCGCGGGGAAACGTGTTCTGAAGAATTTCTTGATCTCGGTATCGTCGGGACGATCTCATCGTCCGACTGGCTCGATATCGCATCGAGAGAACTCAGTGACAGACATCTTCTGCGGGTCGCGACTTTCGCAACTTTTCGCATGTGGATGGTACGTAGAGCGTTTAGGGTGGCAGATGCGTTGGCGCGACGCGCCGGACGCGGAGCCGGACGCGTCGCGCGATGTCGAGAATGGGTTAGCAAGCCGCGGCCAGGGTCCCACGCCGAGAAGATAAGGTTGCTTTTTGCTCCAACTGACGGAACATCGACTGTAAGGCCTGAGGAATATCAATGGTTCCATCGCGCATCGAGCGATCCTGGATGGACGAAGCACAGCAATCGCCAGCTATTTTTTGAAAGCATCTTTGAAAAATCGGACCCTTGGAACTATGGATCGCCGTACGAACAGGAAAAGTATCGCTACCAGATTGAGCTCCTGCCTAGGGGACAACTAGGCGCCTGCTTGGAACTCGCGTGTGCCGAGGGCCTGTTCACCCAGATGGTCGCACCGCGCTTTCACAGCTTTCTAGCCACCGACATTTCCGAGACCGCCCTCGCACGAGCGAGAATTCGTTGCGCCGACCTGAAGCAGGTGTCATTTCAAAAGTTTGATCTAGCCACCGGCCCACTGCCCTCCGGACTCGACGTTATTTTCTGTTCTGAAGTCCTTTACTATCTCCGCAACGAGGATGAACTCGCGCATGTGGCAAGACGCTTGGCCCAGGCGCTTCGGCACGGTGGAAATATCATTACTACTCACGCATATCTTCTTAGGATTCTCCCAACAGAACCGGCTTCGATTGGGACCTTCCCTACGGTGCAAGAACCATAAGCGAGAAATTCACCGCGACAGAAGGCTTGGCTCTAGAACGCTCGATCGACACCGAGCTTTATAGGGTTGACTGCTTTCGTCGTATCGAAGCGGGAACGCCTCCAAAGGAGCCCGAGATCCGGAGGCGGCCGATTAACGCGGCACTAGACCCGGAAGTGGCGCGCCACATTATCCGGGGAGGCGTTAAAGCGCGGCGCGCTGATCTGATCCACACAAAACGCCCCAATCAAGTTCCAGTGTTGATGTATCACAGCATTGCTGAGAACGGACCCACCTCTCTTGCACGCTATCGTACGAAGCCAAGCGATTTTGATCTTCAGCTCCGTTGGCTACGCCAAAATGGATATCACGCAATTGGATCGGAGGAGCTACTTTGGTTTGTGGAGAACAACCACCCTTTCTATGGCAGACCGGTTCTCATAACCTTCGATGATGCTCTCCAAGATTTTGCCGAGTTCGGCCTGGCCGCTCCTTCGTAGCTATGATTTTTTTGCAGAGGTATTCGTTGTCACCGACTTAATTGGAGAAAGCGCGAGATGGGATGAACGTTACGGCACGCCCGCGCCCTTGATGAATTCAGACACTATTGTCCGACTACATACCGAGGGCGCCCGTTTCGGAAGCCATCTCGCCAGCCACAGAGCTGCCGATGGATTAGCCACTTTGGACCTAATCGGCGAATTGGGCAGATCCCGGTCCGTGATATCTGAACTTATTGGTCGACCGATTAATTCCATGGCTGCCCCGTATAGTCGCTCGGACGATCGGCTGCGCCGTCTTGCCTGCGAAGCCGGATTCAAAGTGTGTTTCGGAGGCCGCGAGGGTTTTGCTTCACTTACCGACAACTTGCTCGACCTTCCTCGAATCGAGATAAAGGGGGACTGGTCACTTTCCGAATTTACGAATGCAGTCGTGGAGCGAACACGTGAGGAATGACGACAATATCGTGAGCGTCATCATTCCGGCTTACAATGCGGAAGCGACAATCTCCGAGACTTTGTTTAGCGTCAGGGCCCAGACTCACCAGAAGCTCGACATTATCGTTGTCGACGACGGTTCGACCGACGAGACAGCCCACTTGGCCGCCGAGCAGGCAGCCGCAGACCCCCGCATTAGGGTTATCTCGAAAGAGAATGGCGGTGTGGCATCCGCACGCAATCTTGGAGCTACCGAAGCCACGTCGGAAACGTTGACTTTCTTAGACGCCGACGACGTTTGGACGCGATTCAAGATCGAACGGCAACTCTCCGCATTGGATACGGGCGGCCCTTCGGTCGGATTGGTCTACGGCTGGTCAACTAGAATAAATGAAGCGAACTACGTCATTGACGACGGCTACCGGCCGATTTTTTGGGGTAGGGTACTACCCCAACTTGTTCAGTGGAATTTTATCGGAAATGGAAGCAATATACTTGTTCGCCGCAGCGCCTTCGAACATGTCGGAGGCTTTGAACCCGGTCTAAGAGAGGCCGGCAGTGAAGGATGCGAAGACATACTTTTCTGTTGCCGGATTGCCGAACATTACGACTTCGCGGTGGTGCCTGAGCATCTAGTCGGATATCGCGTAACGAACGACAACATGTCGAGCTATGGGCCTAGGATGATGCGATCCTGGCTTCTCATGGTCGAAGAGCTTTTAACGCGCAATCCTGAACTCTCCCGAGAGCTGCACGTCGGAGCCGGAAATTTCGCATGTTGGTTGCTGCAACGCGCTCTTGCTTACCGGCAAATGGGGCAAATCTCAAAGATCATCGCGCACTTAGCGCGTTTTGATTCGTTACTTGCCGCGAAAGTCACAATGTTGGATTGGCCTCCCGAGATAATGAGGGCCGTAAAGCGACGAAAAGCGCGCCTGTTCAAAAACGACCTCAACTCTAACCCGCGTCGCTTCATGGCTGGAGACGAGAATTGACCGGGCCGGATCGTGCAGCGGACGACGAAACGTCAATCGCGCGACCGGCAGCGGTTTCTCACCTTCTACACCTCCTGCGCCTTACCTCCAACCCCCGGCGAGCTACTATCGTGCTTGTCGTTCTGGGCCTACTTTCTTCGTTAGCCGAGACCTTAGGCGTAACGCTGATTTTGTTATTCGTCTATTCCGTTATGGGCCAAGGGAACAGCATCGCCAGTGCCGGCGGCCTCATCGGCGCTGTTCTAGCTTACGCTGAGCGCCTATTACCGGGCCCATCCCAAATCGCTCTCGTTATTCTTTTTTTGATCGCACTGCGCGGCGCAATCGCCTACGCCTTTAGTCTCGTCGGCGCTGCCATTAGCGCACGGATCAGCGAGACCGCAATGAACATGATTCACAAGCAGTACTTGTCGGTTTCCTACGGTTACATACGAAACTACGAACAAGCACACTTGATGGAGGTTCTTGGTACCGAAGCTTGGATGCTGGCCGGCGCTCACTCCAACCTCGCCAAAATCATTGTTCACCTCTGCTCGATCCTAGTATTCGGCGCTTTTCTTCTTACTCTTTCTTGGCAGATTACTGTGATCGCGATGGTAGGATCCATTCTTGCCTCGCTTGGGTTGAGGCGCCTCTCGCGGCCAGCTCGGCGCCTGGGCGGCGAGGTGAAGCAGATACATCAGCGCCTTGCCGAGCAGATGTTGAAAACGCTCGACGGGATGCGCACAATTCGCGCTTATGGCCTAGAGGATTTACATCAGCGTCGCTTCGCCGACTATTCTGCAAAGGCACGCGAATACTCAATTTCCCTAAGTCGCCTTGCTGCTCTTCTCAACCCACTAACAGAAACAGCATATCTCGGTATCCTATGCGTTATCATAGCTTCCAGCCCCTATCTCAATGTTAGTTTTACCGCAGTGATCGGCTGCGTACTCTTACTTTATCGCTTGCAACCTCATGTCTGGGGACTGGAGAGTGCGATGCTGCAGTTGGCGCAGGTCGAACCACAATTGCGTTCCGTGCGTTGCATGCTCGAAACAAAAAACAAGCACTACCCGAAGCCGGGAACTCTGGCATTCTCTAACGTAAGCAATGGCATTGTGTTCGATCATGTCAGCTTCGCGTATAGTGCCAGCCAGCCCCGCATTCTCGATGATATTTCCTTCGACATTCCCGCAGGTAAAATCACGGCGCTAGTCGGCGCTAGCGGGGCAGGTAAAACGACGATCGTGAACCTGCTGTTGCGACTTTACCGCCCCAACGGTGGTGTCATCAGAAGTCGACGGCGTAGACCTTGACGAGTTGGCGCGTCAAGACTGGCTCGGCCAATTGGCTGTAGCAGGGCAAGATGTCGAGCTCGTGGAGGGAACCATTGCTGATAATATCCGCATGGCGCGAGAAGATGCGACTTTGGAGGAAGTCATTGAAGTGGCGAAGGTTGCCGGCGTTGAGGAGTTTGTTGCGCCACTTGAAGACAAATATGACGCTTGGATAGGGCAGCAAGGTCTCAACTTTTCTGGAGGTCAACGGCAACGCCTTGGTCTTGCACGTGCACTTCTTCGGAATCCTCGCGTCTTAATTTTAGACGAAGCGATGAGCGCTCTCGATCGCGATCTAGCGGAACGAATACGTCACGCTATCGACGGTCGGCTGAAGGGCCGCACTTTACTGCTAATAACGCATCGGATCGAAGCGGCTCTTTCGGCAGATCATATTGTCTGCATCGCAAATGGACGCGTCGTTTCATCCGGTTCGCCTGAGTTTATTCTAAGCGACCCGGCAAGCCCGTTAGCGCCCAAGAGTTGCAATTCGACTTAATTTTCGTCTGGAAACCATCGTCGCTATTGTTCAGGAAAAATGGCTCCTCGAGTCGGAGAAAGTAAAATGGGCTACAAAGTAATGCAGATAGAAGTGTCCAATATGTGCTCTCTTTCTTGCGTCTATTGCCCCCACCCTTCTCAAGTACGCCCAAAGGGAAATATGACCCTTGAGACATTTAAGAAGTGCATGGAATTGGTACGCCGATCCGACAATCCTTCAATTCATGGAAAGCGATTTGTTTGGTTGAATCACTTCGGAGAACCGCTGCTGAATCCAATGTTGCCCGATTTCATCAGGTACGCGGTCGCACGCGACGTTGAAGTGTCGTTCGCCTCGAACGGAGTGGATTATAACCATAAGATGTTTTCACGAGGTCACTGGCAGTCGCTGGCAGACGCTGGCCTCCGATATGTGATCATCTCTGCCCACGACCGCTCCGCGACAAAGCTTAGAAATCATGTCGGTGATATAATTGACATTGTATCGACTTGGCAGCCCAAGCGATCACAGCTTCACGACTGGGCCGGACAGGTTGATTTAGGACCGCTAGCTGCCGTGGAACGGTTGCCCGTCATGCAAGAGCCGTGCGACTATGAATCCAAAGACATGTTCGCGGTGACGTGGGACGGCCGTATTGCTGGCTGTTGCTATGATATTGAAGGACGGACCGGCCTTTCAATTGATGATGTGCTCACCAATGGTTTCCGGTTCAAGCCGATTTCACTATGTTCAAGTTGCAGGCTTGGCCGAGGCGACGCAGAATGGCTGTTAGATCCATTAATGGAATTGCAAAAACAACGCACGGGCGATGTCAGCATGCTTTCGAAGATTTGAAGGCGATTAACTGGCATCGTGAGCTGACGCCTTGCAATTTTCATTGTGTGCCTTGCTGAGGTCCAGCGCGCAAGCGTTCGCAGAGAATGGATACATTAAGCCAGCCCCGTTTGCGGGCCCAGCGGCAGCCACCCTCAGTGTCGGCGATCCCGTCACCAGCGGCACCATCCCCTTCCCGTCGCCGCTCACCGACAAAGTGCCCAAACTGCTCGGTGCCCGATTTGCCATTCGCAACGGCGCAATCATTATTGTCGCGAAGGATAGCCGGCGGGCCGACGCCGTTCTGGCGCCAAACTAGCAGCACCAGCATCTTGGTGCTAGGGCGACGCAAGCATATTGATTAGCCTGAAAGAAAATTGGGTTCGTTCTTCCGAGAATGCGCTCTCTTCAGTGTTCGCCATTTTTCACCTCCTCCGGCCAATTTCACGGATAGCCCGATCGCGACGCGCAGCAGCTCGTGATTCATTCCGATCAAGTTTCACGAGTTCCGGAAGAGCCCGTCGCACAGCTTCTGCTGTTCGCTCCTGTCCGTGGGGCAGCCGACACGCAGATCGATCGGCGCGTTTCGGGAGATCGGGCATCCTGCCTTGCTCAGTCGAACGCAGAAACCGGCGAATTTCACCAACGTCCTTGAAGAGCTGAGGACCATCCAGTGCGTTACGGGCGGACGCCGTTCGATGAGTGCAACCTTGACTCGCCTTATCCTCACGAGGTCGATGGTGGCCACCGCGGCATCCGGACGCGCATGCTCAAGAACATTTCTGTCGGTGGTCTTGCCTGCAATTCTGCGGGCGAGTCTTCAATCTGCTTGGCGAACGCCGCACTGGAACGCACAGTGAGCCCGTGGCGAACGGCATTTCGGCCTGCCCGCTTCTTGCCCGCGCGCGAGCGCGGGCCGGTGCTTTGACGGGCGTTGCGCTGGTTTGCCGCAATTTGTCGCTCGGTTGCCATCGGTCAAGCGGTGCTCTGGGCGTTCGGGTAGTCGAGCCAAAATGCGGAATCCCCTTCGATCAACCGGTCCGAGCCATCCCGCACTTTCTTGGCGAAGCTCTCACGATATTCAGCGATAAACCGAATAGTCCGGTTACGGCGCCCTTCGAGCGATGTCAGCATCCGGTCGAGCATCTCGAGTTCTGATGCCAGGCTCCTGATTGCCTCCGCCTCGATCGCGAACTCGTCGAGCTGACGTCGACGCAGGATTTCGGCGACCTGCTTTTTTGCC
>CAWBRL010000015.1:0-77765 GCA_963791165.1 uncultured Alphaproteobacteria bacterium
CGGCTTGCAGGGTCGCAGTCGACGCCGACAGGCTCAATGCCGCGCAGGGCAGATAGCCGAGGTCGAACGCCGCGTTGTGCATGACGATCGGCCGTCGCAACCGCGCGAGCACGGCCCAGTCGACCTTGTGCAGGTCAATCACGGCGACGCGGGCCCCGCCGCTGTAGAGCGAGCAGAGCCGTGCCGTTGAACGGTGCGGGGTCGAGACTGTCGCTGGCGTGGTCGAAGGCCGCCAGTGCGTCGGCCAGCTCCGCCTTAGCGATCGCGCGCGCCCGCTACCGCAGCGGCGGCGACCGTCTGCCCCGCAACGCCGCGGCGGCGTGCCGGTCCGGCTGCACCTTCCCCTTGCCTCGGCTACCGGGCGCGTCAGATCCGCAAGCCGCGCCCGCTCGCTCGGCAGCGGGGTAGTCGTCGAGGTCGACGGCAATGGCCTCCTGCGTTGGCGATAATCTCGGCGACGAGCGCGGTCGCCGTCGCTACATCAGTGGCATAGGACGGCCGCACCTTGAAGTGCGTCAAGGCGAAGCGCTTTAGGACATCTGATCGCATGTGCGATCATGCCTCCCCGACGGGCTTGCTCGCTCGGGTGGGTCCGCCGCCGGCCGGCCGGGTCCGTTGCTGCCGTGTTAGATACCCTCTCCCCGTAGGGGGTCCTTTACCCGTTTTTATCCTCGACATCCGCTCAATGCCAAGGCCGTCTTTATTCTCAGTTGGTTGGTCTGTGGCCGATCCCGACCCATCGCTTCGGATCCGCTGCACGAGGGGTCGTTCGCTACAGGCCCCTCCGCGACTGCCGGTCGCTTTGGCTGTCTCGGTCGCGTCTTTCGATCGAGGTAGCGTCGCCAGGCTTCGCGCAGATGATCCTCCGTGTAGCCCTTGAGGGGTCTCTCGTTTCCTTCCGCCATTGACGGGAGCAGCGGAGCGCGCGCCTCTTCGGGACTTGCGGGCCGCGGCAGGAACCCCTTCAGCTTTTCCCGCAACTCGAGGACGCATTGATCTTGCGGCTGTTGTTCGCCTCCTCCCATCGCGCCTCCTCGATTTTCTTCAGGGCGTCCAGCAGGACCTTCGTGTGCATGCGCACGACCTTCTTCTCGGCGAAGATCTGCCAGATGGCTTCCAGCAGCTGCAGGGCGTGGTTGCTGTCCTCCTCGCTGATCTCCTCCATCGCCGCCTGCTTGGCGCGTTCCGGCCATTCTCCCCCAGCCGCTTCCGCGATGCTGAACAGGCCGCGCCAATTGTAGCCGGTTCGATTGAATAGCTCGGGCGGTATGGTCGCGGTGGGCAGCACCTCGAGGTCAGCGGCCCAGCGAGCGAACTTGCGTCGGCACGCGATCAGGACGGCGCTGTAGCCGTTGGGCAAGTGCTCTGGCTTTTCTTCCCGGGTCGCCTTGTGCAGCGGCGAGGCGAGACTGCGGTCCTGCAGCGTCTCCGGGAGAATTTCCAGTCCGGCGAAAGCGATGCCTGTGAAGGTGTTGAACTTGACGGCCATCCAGCCCCCGTCATCCGTCGGGACAGACCGAATGACGTAGGCAGTCCGTCGACGGTGGCCAGAGTTGAGGATCGCGAGCAGGTCGGGGCTGCTGTTCTTGTTGACGATGTTGTCGGCTTCGTCGACCAGCACGGTTGCGCGCGTTCAGTCGATGATACGGAAGACCGACGAAGGTGTGATCGAACCGGCGAGGACCGCGTTGGGCGTGAGGTTATCGACACATCGAGCAAGGTTGATTTGCCGGAGCCCCGGACCTTGCTCCGAATGGCGAGACGCGGCGCGACGTCGATGCCGATATCCGCGCGCGGCAGCAGGTGCACATAGGCGCTCCAGAGCACCGCCGTCGCCAACCGGTGTGGCGGGGCGATGACGTAGCGCGCGAATTCCGTGAGGGCGATGTCGAGAACCGGGCCGATGTCCGTGACCGGTTCGAGCCAAGGCTGGTCGTCGTCGGGGACCGGCGGGATTTCTGTGCTTCCCGGCGTCTCGGCCCAGGCCTTGCGGGTCGCGGCGCGCAGCTTGTCGAGGGTCTCAAGCTTGCCGAGGCCGAGCAGTTTCAGGGCCGTCGTGCGAGCGCGATCGTAGGCAATGTCATCGAGCTTGCAGACCTCGTCGAGAAAGGCGTCGCCGTCGACCTTGCCGAGGTCGCAACGGGCTTCGGTGAGGAGCTTTTGAGGGCGTCAGGTCCGCCGCGCTTGAGAACGTCGTTCGGATCGCAGCCGATCGGCGGCGCCGTCATCTTCAGCATCAGGCCCTGACCGAGATAGCGCACGACGCCGCGGTGATAGGCCTGCGCGGCCGCCGGCTTGGCGTCCGGGTCGTCGCCGTCATGCGCAAGCGAGACGGCCTCGACCGTGCGCGGCAGACGGCAACGCCCGTAGGCGCCGACAGCGCCGACGGCGACGACGCGGGCATAACCCACGAGGGAGACCGCCAGGGCGTTCTCAAAACCTTCCACGACGACCATCTCGGGCCCTGCGCCAAAGTCGAGGCGAAGCAGCGCACGACCTTTGGTGCGCCAGTCCGGCGGTCCCCGGCGCGTCTGGCGGGCGGGTTCATGCGGCGATTTCTCGCCGGTCGGCGTGACGAAGGTGAAGTGCAGCCCCAGCACGCCCCCGGCCTCGTCGGTGTAGGGAAACACGAGAGCGCCTTCCGCGCCGCGGTGGTTGGGGAGCCAGCCCATCCGCTCGACGATGTCGGGACGGAGCTGCGCCGGATCGAGCCCGCGGCCGACCAGGTAGGCGGCCGCAGGCGTGCCTGCGATCGGCAGGCGCGCCGCGTAGGCGCTCTCGATGTAGGCGCGTCGCTGAAGGGTGTCCGCGTTGTCCTCCCTCGAGCCGTCATCCTCGTCGGCGCCGCCGCACGGGCCGCGCTGAGAATGCTGGGCGAGCCAGCTTTGCGCCCAGGCGATCGCCTCCTCGGGCGTGCAGGCTCGGTAATGCGCGATGAAGGAGGCGGCGCCGAAGCCGCCTTGCTGGGCCTTGAAGTCAAACCATCGGCCGTTCTTCGAGATCTTCGTGGAGCTGCCGAACTCGCCAGCCGTCCCCGTCTGGGGTGACGGGCTTGCCCCGAATGGCGCCGCCGATGTCCGGCAGCTGCGAGTCGAGCAGGGCGATCTCCGCCGCGGAGAGGTTGGTGTGGCTCATTCCGCGCCTCGCCGATGGTGGACAGCGGTCGCGATCGAGCCCGCGGCAATGTTGCGAATGATCGGTTCGACCAGCGCCTGCCGCAGAGTTTTATCGGCGAGCAGCCGGTGCGTCAGGACGGTGACCGCCTTGGCGCGGTCATCACCCGCGCGCTCCAGCTCCTCGGCGGCAAGCGCATACCGCGTCAGCGCCTGCCTGCGGGCGCTCATTGCCCGCGCTCCGTGCCGCCGCATCCCCACAGTACCGGCGCACAACGGACGCAGATCACGCGGCCATCGAGCGGAGGTGTCGGTTCGCCGCAGCGGGTACACGGCTCGTCGCGCAGCAGGAGAAGGCTGAGGCCCCGGTGCGCGTGTTTCTCGGCGACCGCCTCGACCTCCGTCTCGGACGGGCCGCCGCACCAGCAAACGTGAACGCTGCGGCCCTGCCCCGAGCCGCGCTGGAGCGCCAGCCTGCGCAGGCGGAAGTGTCTCCAGCACCGTCGGCAGCAGAGCAGCGTGTCGAACTGGTCGTGGCCGCGCACTTTGCGCGAGCGGCCAAAGGAAGGACGGTTAGCTGTCATCACTAGCCCGCCCGCTTCAGCTCGCGCTTTGTGCCTTGCCTGCGCTTCGCTACAGGGCGGTGCACGAGAGGCGCCTTTACTTGCGCTTCGCACTCGCTCGCGCGCGCGTGCTTCGGCGCAGGGCGGAGGGCGACCCGCTCCCGCAACCATGCGTGCACTTCTACGCGCAGGAACATTGCCTGACTGTTGCCGGTCTTAACCGGCAGCGGGAAGCCGAGTTCGCGCTGTTTGCGAGATAAATCGGTTCGGTTCGTGATGATGCGGCGCGCTTGCAAATCTTCGAAGCGATAGCCGCCTTGGGCGAGTTCGTCATCGGTCAACGCGCTCAACATAGCGAGGATCTCCGCCCCGGAAATTCCGGCGTGATCCTCCAACTACCAACAAAAATTCAGTCGCGGCAGAGCGCAAAAAGCAGGCGATATTTTGCGCCCCCCCCTTTGTGGCGCGAAGCCCGCCTTCAGCGCCGCCAGTTTTCGAAATGGCGGCTTTTCTTCAGCTCCTGCAACCGGCGGCGGGCGCTGGACTCGGGCTGACGGGTCTCCTTGGCGATCTCGCGCGCCAAGGCTTTGACTGACTTGCCATCGAGCAGGCTGAAGATCGCGCGGATCTCGGTATCGAGCGACCATAGTTTCGGCCGACCCGCTTTGCCGAGCGGCAGTGAACTCAAGACGGCCACGATCTCGGCGGCGGCCGAGTGCGGGATCTCGATCTTATCGGGCGGCCCGGTAAACAGCATGGTGGCACGGAGCCATACCAGTAGGTCGCGCAGGTTTTCCTTGTCGACGGCCTTCATGCCGTCACCCGGAACGGCCCGACGATCTTCGTCAGCGCCGCTGCCCATGTCGCAAGTGCGGCAGCCTTTTCCGCTTCGAGTTCGCTCCGCAAATAGACGCCGCCGACGCCGAGCACGACGTGGTTGAGGATCAGTTCCACCACCTCGTTGCGAATCTTCAATTCCTGCATCGAGGTCGCCGCCGTCCTGCGCAAATCATGCAGCCGCCAGCCGGTGACGCCGGAGACGTCGTCGAGCTTGCGTTTCAGCATCGAGAAGGCGTCGAACTTGCCGCCGCCGGGAGCTCCGAACACGAAGTCGCGCGCGTTGCCCTGCCCGACCAAGGTCAACGCCAGCGGCGGCAGCGTCAGGCTGTGCGGCCGGTCCGACTTGTTCTCGGTCTGCCGCCACACGCCATCGAGGATGTGACCATGCTTGAGCGATGCCGCCTCGTCGCGCCGCTGCGCCGTCAGCACCAAAAACCTGATCATGCGGCCGTAGCTTTGCGCCAGCGCGCGCGGACCGAGGTGATCGCAGGCCTGCCAGATCGCCTTGATCTCCGGTTTGGTCAGCACCCGATCACGCTTGTTCGCGGGCGAGCGGCGGATCGCGGCGACGAAGTTGGCCGGCACCAAATCTTCCTCGGCCGCCCAGCGCATCATCGGGCTAAGCGCGCCGAGCAGGCGGTTGGCCTCGATCACGATGCCTGCCTCGACCATGGCGTCACGCACGTTGCGAAGGTCGGCTTTGCCGAACTGATCGGCCGGCAATCCGAGATACGGCTTCAGATGCCGCCGCAGCGCCCGCATCGTCTTCGGCAGCGCCTTGATCCGTCGACCCTCCCGCAGCCGCATGGCCTCGTAACGGTCGAGCAGCGCGCCCAGAGCCAACGCATTGGACGAACGCGGATGCGGAGCGGCCGGCTCCGGTGGCGCACCGCTGTCGATACGGCCGATCAGTTTACGCGCGGCCTCTCTGGCCTCGCCCAGTTCCATGGCCGGGAAATGCCCGAGCGGCTGGCGGCGGTAGCTGCCACCTGCGCGATAGCGATACTGCCATGCGCGCCGGTTCTTGCCGACGCGCAGGACCAGACCGGCGACGCCTTGGTCGAACCATTCACCTTGCCCGAGATGGGGAATTGAAATGGCAGTGAGCTTCTTCGACGGCATCACGGGATCTCGGATTTGGGTGCAATTTGGGTGCAGCCAGCCCGTTATATCCCGGTATACCAAGAATTGCTACGGGACGAGAAATGTCTATAAAATATGGACTTATTGAAGCTAAGCCCTTGATCTACAAAAAAATCCCGGCGGCTTGCTGCCGCCGGGAGGTGATAGCCGACAGTTTTTTGTTCTCAGAAGCGATAGTTCACGCCGGCTCGTATGATGCCGAACCGGTAGCCGTTCGACGCGCCTGTAATGACGAAATTGCTGTTGGCCAGATCGACATAGAGGTACTCGATCTTGGCGCTCCAGTTCGGGGCAAAGCCCATCTCGGCGCCGGCACCCAGCGTCCAGCCCGCATTGGTATTCGATTCCGACAGCCCGAAAGTGGTGGCGCGGAGCTCGCCGAAGGCCAGACCGCCGGTGCCGAAGAACAGCACGTTGTTGAACGCATAGCCGACGCGGCCGCGCAGCGTGCCGAACCAGGGGTTCGAAAACTTCCACGGCGCAAAGGTTTCTTCGGCGCCGGTTGCCTGGATGTCGCCCTCGATGCCGAACACCCACGGGTTCCCGGGCTGCTGCCAGTTGTACCCGGCCTGGACGCCGCCCGCGATTCCCGACGGCTTGGTCGGATTGTTGTCGACCGAACCCCAGGCATAGCCGAGGTTGCCGCCGAGATAGGGACCGGCCCAGCTATAGGCGTTGAGCGGCTGGTTCACGGTGTAGGGCGCGCGCGATCCGTAGAGGTCGGCGGCCCGTGCCGACACGGTCCAGCTTGCGGCGATCAGCGCCAGTGCGCCCCACACAAACCTGTTCATCACGCAACTCCACGCAACAGCCGCGACGCCGCCGGTTCGAGAGGCCGGCCTGGTTACGGAATTCCACTTTTTTCCTGCACGATTTATCGAGAGTTTTAAGTTAAAGGGTTGTTAAGCCGGGTTTACCTCCCGCTCATCATTCTTAAGAATGCGTTACCGGCACGTTTGCGGGACCCACCGCGAGCGCTGGCGATGCCGCCTTGGAGCGCTTAATTTAGGCCCATGGATCACGATTCTACCGACCATCCGAAAGCCCCCCGCAAGGCGCGGCGGGGTTCCGCTTCGGATTTGCCGCCTCAGGACTCGACCTCTCAGGATCTGCCTTCCGCAGACCTCGACCCCGCGACGTCCGCCACCGAGGAAGACGACGAGGCGCGGCTGCCGGAAGTGGCGGAGGAGCCAGCCGAGGCGATAGCCGAAGGCCCGCTCGCGATCGGCCATGCCGCGATCGAAAACGCGGTGCGGCTGGCGCCGACTTCGCCCGGCGTCTACCGCATGCTCAATGCCGCCAGCGACGTGCTCTACGTCGGCAAGGCGAAGAACGTCCGCAAGCGCCTTGCGTCCTACGCCCGCGTCAACGCCCCGCTGCCGGCGCGCATCCTGCGCATGATCGCCGCAACCGTGACGGTCGAGATCGTCTCCACCACGACCGAGACCGAAGCGCTGTTGCTGGAAGCCAATCTGATCAAGCAGCTGCGACCGCGCTTCAACGTGCAACTGCGCGACGACAAATCGTTTCCCTATATTCTGATCACCGGCGACCACTGGGCGCCGCAGATTCTCAAGCATCGCGGCGCGCAAAGCAGGCCGGGCCGCTATTTCGGTCCGTTCGCATCCGCCGGCGCGGTCGGCCGCACCATCACGGCGCTGCAGCGCGCCTTCTTGATCCGCTCCTGCACCGACGGTTTTTTTGAAAGCCGCACCCGGCCCTGCCTGCTCTATCAGATCCGCCGCTGTTCCGGACCCTGTACCGGCGAGATCGACTTCCCCGGCTATACCGAGCTGGTGCGCGAGGCCAACGACTTCCTGTCCGGCCGCAGCCATCTGGTGAAGAAAGAGCTCGCCGGCGAGATGGAGAAGGCATCGACCGAACTCGAATTCGAAACCGCGGCGCTGTATCGTGATCGCCTCGCCGCGCTGTCGGCGATCCAGTCGCAGCAGGGCATCAATCCGCGCACCGTGGAAGAAGCCGATGTGTTCGCCATCCACCAGGAGGGCGGCTATTCCTGCGTCGAGGTGTTCTTCTTCCGCACCGGGCAGAACTGGGGCAACCGCGCCTATTTTCCGCGCGCGGAGAAGTCGTTCACGCCGGAAGAAGTGCTGGGCGCTTTCCTCGCGCAATTCTACGACGACAAGCCGCCGCCGAAACTGATCCTGTTGTCGCACGAGATCGAGGAAAGCGCGCTGCTGGCCGACGCACTTGCGGTCAAGGCCGGCTTCAAGGTGGAAGTTTCCACGCCGAAGCGCGGCGAAAAGAAAGAGCTGATCGCCCACGCGCTGACCAATGCGCGCGAGGCGCTAGGCCGAAAGCTGAGCGATACCGCAACCCAGAGTCGCCTGCTGCAGGGCATGGCGACGACGCTCGGACTGCCGCAACCGCCCAGGCGCATCGAGGTCTACGACAACAGCCATATCCAGGGCACCAACGCGGTCGGCGCTATGATCGTGGCGGGGCCCGATGGATTTATCAAAAACCAGTACCGCAAGTTCAACATCAAGTCCGAGGGCCTGACGCCCGGCGACGACTACGCGATGATGCGCGAGGTGCTGGAACGGCGCTTCAAGCGGCTGCTCAAGCCGCCGGAGGGCGAAGCCGCCAAACCGGCTGACGACGATTCGTTTCCGCAATGGCCGGATCTCGTCGTCATCGACGGCGGCCGCGGCCAGCTCAACGCCGTGCGTGAAATCTTCGAGGGCCTCGGCCTGACCCAGGTGTCGCTGATGGCGGTCGCCAAGGGGCCGGACCGCGATGCCGGGCGGGAAACCCTGTTCATGCCGGACCGCGAGGCCATCAAGCTCGAGCCGCGCGACCCCGTGCTGTATTTCATCCAGCGGCTGCGCGACGAGGCGCATCGCTTCGTGATCGGCTCGCACCGGAAGCTGCGCAAAAAGGACATCCGGGAAGCCGGCCTGCAGGAGATCCCGGGCATCGGCCCGTCACGCAAACGTGCCTTGCTGCATCATTTTGGAACGTTGAAGGAGATCGAGCGGGCCTCGATCGCCGACCTCGGCAAGGTTCCGGGCGTCAGCGCCGAAAGCGCCCGCAAGATTTTCGAATTTTTCCATGCGCAGCCGGGTTAAAGGGATTCGGGTCATGCGGGCGTCGCCTGCGACAGATAGGCCGCCACGGTTGACCTTCACGCTCCAGCGGTATTGGTAAGACGGATGAACATCGCAACCACCAAGGGCCAGACCAAGAGCCTGTCCCTGCCGAATATCCTGACCTATGCGCGCATCGCCGCCATCCCGGTGGTGGTCGGCTGCGTTTTTGCCCAATCCATCCTGGACGGCCCGCTATGGCTGCGCTGGGTGGCGCTGGCCGTCTTCATCGCCGCGGGGGTGACCGATTACCTCGACGGCTACTATGCAAGAATATGGGACCAGCAATCCGCTTTTGGCCGGATGCTCGACCCGATCGCCGACAAGCTCCTGGTGGCGTCCTGCCTCCTGATGCTGGCCGCCGACAACTCGATCCACGGCTGGACGCTGTGGGCCGCCATCGTGATCCTGTGCCGCGAGATCCTGGTCTCGGGCCTGCGCGAATATCTCGCCGCGCTGCGGGTGAGCGTTCCCGTGACCAAGCTCGCGAAATGGAAGACCACCATTCAGCTGGTCGCGATCGGTTTTCTGATCGCGGGCGAAGCCGGCGAGCAGATCCTGCCCGCGACCACCCTGATCGGGATCGCGCTGCTGTGGATGTCCGCGCTCTTCACGATCTACACCGGCTGGGACTATTTCCGCGCCGGCATCCATCACCTCATCAAGGAGGATGAGGGATGAAGCTCAAATATTTCGCCTGGGTGCGCGAGCGGGTCGGAATAGCCGAGGAGACCGTCGAGCCGCCGGCGGACGTGCGCACGGTGAACGACTTGATCGGCTGGCTCTCCAGCCGCGGCGAGACCTATGCTTACGCCTTCGAGAAGCCGAAGATCATCCGCGCCGCGATCGACCACAGCCATGTCAAGCCAGAGGCTGCGATATCAGGCGCCCGCGAGATTGCATTCTTCCCGCCGATGACCGGCGGCTGACCAGCCATGTCCGTTACGGCGACCATTCGCATCCAGGAAGCCGATTTCGACGTCGCGCAGGAAATCGCGGCGCTCACCAGCGGCCGTATTGATGTCGGCGCGGTCGTCTCGTTCAGCGGCATCTGTCGTGGCGACGAGAATGGCGCGGCGATCGCCGCGCTGACGCTCGAGCATTATCCGGGGATGGCGGAAGCTGAAATCGGACGGCACGCCGATGAAGCGCTGTCGCGCTGGCCGTTGCAGGGCCTCACCGTCATTCATCGCTTCGGCCGCATCGCGCCCGGCGAGAACATCGTGCTGGTCGTGACCGCTTCGTCGCACCGGCAGGCAGCCTTCGAAGCCGCGGAATTCCTGATGGACTACCTCAAGACCAATGCGCCGTTCTGGAAGCGCGAGGAAAGCCGCAAAGGCGCAAGCTGGATCGAAGCGCGCGACCATGACGATGCCGCCGCCGCGCGCTGGACCAAATCCTGATGGCCAAACCCACGAAGCCGACGGCGAAGCGCGGCCAGATCGCATCGAAATTTCCCAAGGTCGGCGCGGGCGAATTGCTGACGCTGCTGGATTTCGTCCGTTACGGCATGAGCCGCTTCGTCGAGGCCGAACTGGTGTTCGCGCACGGCACCACCGATCCGCTTGCGGAAGCCGCTTTCCTCGTCTGCGAAGCGCTGCATCTTCACCCCGACCAGTTCGAGGCCTTTGCGACCGCGCGCGTCACCGCAGCCGAGGGCAAAAAGATCCTCGACCTGATCGCGCGCCGTGTCACCACGCGAAAACCCGCCGCCTATCTCGTCAACAAGATCTACATGCGCGGCCTGCCGTTCTATGTCGACGAACGCACCATCGTGCCGCGCTCCTTCATCGGCGAATTGCTGGAGCAGCATTTCGGCGGCGACGACGATGAGGAAGCTGGCTCGCTGATTTCGGATCCGGCTGACGTGGAGAGCGTACTCGACCTCTGCACCGGCTCCGGCTGTCTTGCCATTCTGGCAAGCCTGAATTTTCCGAACGCTGAAATCGACGCAGTCGATATTTCAAAGGATGCGCTTCAAGTTGCCGCACGCAATGTCGGCGCTTACGGGCTGGACGATTGCGTGACGCTTCACCGCGGTGACCTGTTCAAGCCGCTCGGCGACAGGCGTTACGACCTGATCATATCCAACCCACCCTATGTCGATGCGGAAGGCATGGCCGGCCTGCCGCGCGAATGCCGCGCCGAACCCAAACTCGCCTTCGACGGCGGCGCCGACGGGCTCGACATCGTCAGGCGCATCCTCGACGAAGCGAGCGCGCACCTGACGCCGCAGGGCGGGCTGCTCTGCGAAATCGGCCGCTGCCGCCCGCAACTGGAGGCCGCCTATCCACACCTGCCGCTGCTCTGGCTCGATACCGAGGATTCCGAGGGCGAAGTATTCTGGATCGCCGCCGCCGATCTCGAGAGCCCCTAGTCGGGGCTCTCGTTTTGCTTTGACGCGTTTTCTTCACGCGAACCGGGGTCCACTTCGCTTGAAAACGCTATCGCCGTTCGATTTGCGCGGAAATATCACGGCGCGTTGGCGTTCCCGTTTGGCGGCGAAGCTGATACCTTGGCCTTAAGCCCAATGCCCCAAACATCGTAGAGGCCACCCATGCTGGACAAGAGCCCCAACTCCAAATCCGTCAACGTGCCCAACGATCTCGCCGCGCACTGGATGCCGTTCACCGCGAACCGGGCGTTCAAGAAGAACCCGCGGCTGCTCGCCGGCGCCAAGGACATGCATTATTTCACCGTCGACGGCCGCAAGATCATCGACGGCGCCTCGGGCATGTGGTGCACCAATGCCGGCCATGGCCGCACCGAGATTTCGTCCGCGATCGCCAAGCAGGCCGAGGCGCTGGACTATGCGCCGCCGTTCCAGTTCGGCATTCCGCAGGCCTTCGAACTCGCCAGCCGCATTGCCGAGCTGGCGCCCGATGGCCTCGACCACGTGTTCTTCTGCAATTCCGGCTCGGAAGCGGCCGACACCGCGCTCAAGATCGCGCTGGCCTATCACCAGATCAACGGCCAGGGCAGCCGCATCCGCCTGATCGGCCGCGAGCGCGGCTATCACGGCGTCGGTTTTGGCGGAACTTCGGTGGGCGGCATCGTCGGCAACCGCAAGCTGTTCGGCTCGCTGCTGACCGGCGTCGACCACCTGCCGGCGACCTACGACCGCGAGAAGCAGGCGTTCAGCAAGGGCGAGCCGGAATACGGCGCGCATTTCGCCGACGAACTCGAGCGTCTGGTCAATCTGCACGGCGCCAACACCATCGCCGCCGTGATCGTCGAGCCGATGGCCGGATCGACCGGCGTGCTGCCGGCGCCGAAGGGCTATCTCAAGCGGCTGCGCGAGATCACCCAGAAGCACGGTATCCTGCTGATCTTCGACGAGGTCATCACCGGCTTTGGCCGGCTCGGCTTTGCCTTTGCTGCCGAACGCTACGGCGTGGTGCCTGACATGCTGACCTTCGCCAAGGGCATCACCAACGGGGCCGCGCCGATGGGCGGCGTGCTGGTGCGCGACACCATCCACGACGCTTTCATGAGCGGCCCGGAATACGCCACGGAACTGGCCCACGGGTACACCTATTCGGCCCATCCACTGGCCTGCGCCGCCGGGCTTGCCACGCTCGACATCTATCGCGACGAAAAGCTGTTCGAACGCGCTCGTGAACTCGAACCGAAATTCGCCGACGCCGTGATGGCGCTGCGGAAGGAACCGGGCGTGCTGGATATCCGCACCGTCGGCCTGACCGCCGGCATCGACCTCGCGCCACTGGCCGACGCGCCGGGCAAGCGCGGCTTTGCCGGGCTCAACAGCGCCTTCCACGACAACGACCTGATGGTGCGCGTGGCCGGCGACACGCTGGTGCTCACTCCGCCGCTGATCATCACCGAGGACCAGATCGGCGAGATCATCGAAAAGGTCGTCAAGGTGATCCGCGCGACGGCGTAGCGGCCGCCCTCGTGCCCCGGCCTTGAGCCGGGGCCCATCTCTGCACAGTCCTGATCCTCGACTTGGGTTCCGGCGTCAAGAACACTAGCTCTGCGAATCAACATTGATGCTAAGGTTGCAGCGCTCGGGGGAGCGCAAACCGGATCATGCCTGAAACTTGCGTGTTTTCCCGGGTGAAGGCAGTTCGGACCTGAGGGCGTAGCGCGCGACATGATTCGCATTTCGACGATTTTCATCGCCATCTGCATGGTGCTGCTGGCAGCGTCCCTCGGCCTCGTGCTGCATACGGTGGCGGGCTTCAGCGGTTCGGAATCCGCGATCGTGGCCCTGACCGCGCTGACCTTCCTGATCCTCTACAACGCCGTGTCGATGCGGCTGCGCGACCGCTCCGATGTCGGCGGCCAGATTGCCGATCTGTCCCGCGGCACCGCCGACCTCGCCCGCCAGGTCGCCGAATTCGGCCGCCGGCTCGCCGCCGTCGAAGGCCGGCTGGTGTCGGCCAACTCCGCGGGCGCCGACCGCATCCAGGCCGTGGTGGGCGAGATCAACGAACTCGGCGTGCTGGTCAAGCAATTGGCCGTCTCGGTCGCCAGTCACGACGATCTGCTGTCATCGGTCACAGCCGCCGCAGCGCCCGCCCCGGCGAGCAAGCCTTATTCGGAACCACACAACGAGTTGCCGTTCGCCCCGGAGCCATCGCCACCCGTCGCCAGGCAGGTTGCGGCGCCCGCACCTGCCGCTGCCGCGGAGGCCATTTCAACCTCGCGCAACCAGCCGCAGCTGCTTGCCGCGGTGAAGAACGCCGTCGAGGAAAACCGGCTCGATATCTACCTGCAGCCGATGGTGACGCTGCCCCAGCGCAAGGTGCGGTTCTACGAGGCCGTGACGCGGCTGCGCGACGACAAGGACCAGGTTCTCGCCGCCGACGATTTCATCCCCGTCGCCGAAGCCGGCGGGCTGATCGGCAAGATCGATCACATGGTGATGCTGCGCTGTGTCCAGGTGCTGCGCCGCCTGATGGTGCGCAACAAGGAAGTCGGCGTGTTCTGCAACGTCTCGGCGGCGACGCTCGGCAATCCCACTTACTTCGCGCAATGCCTCGATTTTCTCGAGGCCAATCGTGCGCTGGCGCCGTCCTTCGTGCTCGAATTCAAGCAGGCGGCGTTCCGCCGTCTCGGCCCGACCGAAACCGAGCATCTCGCCGCGCTGTCGCAACGCGGCTATCGCTTCTCGATCGACCATGTCACGGATCTGCGGGTCGAGCCGCGGGAACTCGCCGACCGCGGCGTCCGCTTCATCAAGGTTCCGGCGGCGCTGCTGCTCGATCCCAGGCAGAACTCGACTTCCGATATCCACCCCTCCGATCTTTCCGACCTGCTCGGCCGCTTCGGCATCGACCTGATCGCCGAAAGGATCGAGGGCGAGCGTGCCGTGGTCGATCTGCTCGACTACGACGTGCGGTTTGGCCAGGGCTTCCTGTTTGCCCCGCCGCGGCCGTTGCGGCCCGAGGGGGCATCTGCTACCGGCGGGGCGACCCCGAACAAGGAATCCGGCAGTTCCAATGCTCCGAATGGCTCCAGCAACCCCGTTCCGATCGCCAACCCGGCCGTTGAGCCTGCCGTGCGCTCGACCGGCAACGCCGCGCTGGCGCGCCGCGCCGCCGGACCGGGCTAGCGGACGCCCGACATCATGACCTCGTTACGGTTCGCCGAGCGGCTGAGCGAGCTCGTGGATGGCGTCGAGGTCATCCTCTCCGACATCTGGGGCGTGGTGCATAACGGGCTCGAGTCGTTTCCCGACGCCTGCGAGGCGCTGCATACCTATCGCCAGCGCGGCGGCACCGTCATCCTCATCACCAACGCGCCGCGGCCGGCCGATTCCGTGCAGCGCCAATTGCGCAAGCTCGGCGTCGCCGACGAGATCTACGACGCGATCGTCAGTTCCGGCGACCTGACCCGGCACTTCGTCGCCGATCACCCCGGCAAGAAGATGTTCTGGCTCGGTCCGGAGCGCGACAGTTCGATCTATCGCGGGCTCGATGCCGTGATAGCGCCGCTGGAGCAGGCCGACTACATCGTCTGCACCGGCCTGTTCGACGACGAAACCGAATCGGCCGAAGACTACCGCGCGATGATGCTGCAGGCGCGCGAGCGCAAGCTGCCGCTGGTTTGCGCCAATCCCGACATCGTGGTCGAACGCGGCGACCGGCTGATCTATTGCGCCGGCGCGATCGCCGAACTCTATCGCGAGCTGGGCGGCGAAGTGATCTTTTACGGCAAGCCGCACCGGCCGATCTATGAGCGCGCGATGGCGCTCGCCGCCGAGCGCCGCGGCCATCCGGCGCCGCTCAACCGCGTGCTGGCGATCGGGGATTCGGTGCGGACCGACCTGACGGGCGCCCACGGCTTCGGAATCGATTGCCTGTTTGTGACCCGCGGCATCCATTCCGAGGATTTCGAGGGCATCGACCAGCTCGACCCGGCCTCGGTCAAGGAGCTGTTCGGCCATCCGCCGAAGGCGCTGATGCGGGAATTGCGCTGGTAGCGAAGGTGCGCGGCAGTCGCTCCTCCACCGTCATGGCCGGGCTTGTTGTCCCGGCCATCCACGCCCTCCTGATTTCCGGCATCAAAAAACGTGGATGCCCGGGACAAGCCCGGGCATGACGAAAATTGTTGCGAGTGGTGCGTGGTGATTGGCGCTTACGCCGTCGCCATGTCCGGGAAGACCGCCTCGATCTTGGTCTTCAGCGTCGCCGCGTTGAACGGCTTGACGATGTAATTGTTCACGCCGGCCTTCTTGGCCGCGATCACGTTCTCGGTCTTGGATTCCGCCGTGATCATGATGAAGGGGGTGGTGGCGAGGTTGGGATCGGCGCGGACTTCCTTGAGCAGGTCGTAGCCGGTCATCGGCTCCATGTTCCAGTCGGAAATCACGAGCCCGTATTTCTTGCCGCGCATCTTGTCCAGCGCCGCCGAACCGTCGCTGGCATCGTCGATGTTGTCGAAGCCGAGCTGCTTCAAAAGATTTCGGATGATGCGGATCATGGTGCCGTAGTCATCGACCACCAGAACCGGCATGGACAAATCAACCGCCATCTTTTTTCCCCCACTCAACGCTTACGCCACAAACTATCCGCAGGCCTGCGCGACCCGCAGTCCTCCCCCAACACCTAGCATCAGGCGTTAAACAGCCAGTTAATCGGGCGCGGGCGGATTGCATTGGTTTTGAGACGACCCGCCCGCTTGACTTGGCAGGCGGCGCCGCGTCACGGTCCGGCCGCGTTCCCGAAGCCCGGAATTCCCAAAGAATCCCTGAAATGACACCGAATTTTACCGTTATACGAGACAACACCCCTGCCGCCGGGATCCCCCGGGGCGCCGTGGTCGCCATGGGCAATTTTGATGGCGTCCATCTGGGCCACCGGGCCGTGATCGCCGCCGCCCTGCGGATGGGCCACGCCCATGGAAAACCAGCGTTTGCCGTCACCTTCGAGCCGCATCCCCGCAGCTTTTTCAGCCCGAACAGCCCGCAATTCCGTCTCTCGGACGAAACCAACAAGCTGCGCCTCCTGGCCGGGACCGGGCTCGCCGGCGCCGTGGTGATGACCTTCGACAAGTCCCGCGCCGGGACCTCGGCGCAAGATTTCATTCACCATGACTTGATCGAGCGCCTCGGCATCAGCGGAATTGCGGTCGGCTACGACTTTCATTTCGGCAAGGGCCGGGTCGGCTCGCCGAGCCTTCTGGTCAGCGAAGCGCCGCGGCTCGGGATCGAGGTCGATGTCCAGGCCCATGTCGATATCGAGGAGCGGCCGGTTTCCTCCAGCGCGATCCGCATGGCGCTGGCGGAGGGGCAGATCGACGACGCCACCGCGATGCTGGGCGGACCGTGGTTCGTCAGCGGCGAGGTCATCCATGGCGAGAAGCGCGGCCGCGATCTCGGCTATCCCACCGCCAATATCCGCCTCGACAAGAATTGCAGCCTCAAGCACGGCATCTACGCCGTGCGGGTCGGCCGCGGGGCCGAGCGCTTTGACGCCGTCGCAAGTTTCGGCCGCCGCCCGACCTTCGATAACGGCGCGCCGCTTCTGGAAGTGTTCGTGTTCGACTTCAAGGGCGATCTCTATGGCACAACGCTCGATGTCGCCTTCATCGGCTTCATCCGCGACGAACTCAAGTTTGACTCAATCGACGGGCTGATTCGGCAGATGGACGACGACAGCGCCAAGGCGCGCGCGGCACTGGCCGCGGCGCCGGACGCCTTCCCCAGGCTCGGAGCGATTGGTTGAAGACGGAAAAGCAGAAAATGCTCGCGGGCGAACTCTATCGCCCCGACGAGGAACTCGGCGCGGAGCAGGCCGCGGCCAAGGCATGGATGGTGCGTTACAACGCGGCACTGGCAGCCCCGGTTTCCGAGCGGCACGCTTTGCTCTGCGAACGTCTCGGCCGTGTCGGCAAGGACGCCGTCATCCGCCCGCCCTTCCACTGCGACTATGGCTACAACATCAGTCTCGGCGACGGCGTCTTCCTCAACTTTAACTGCGTCATTCTCGATGTGGTCGAGGTCGTCATCGGCGACCGCACCCAGATCGGGCCCGGGACGCAAATCTATGCTGCCGACCACCCCCGCGATGCCGAGACCCGCCGTGAGGGCCTCGAATTCGGCCGCCCGGTGCGGATCGGCAACGACGTCTGGATCGGCGGCGGCGCCATCATCCTGCCCGGCATCACGATCGGCGACGGCGCCATCGTCGGCGCCGGCAGCGTGGTCACACGCGATGTCGGCGCGGGCGCAACCGTCGCGGGAAACCCGGCCCGGCCGCGGCTGAAATAGCCGGCTTGATGACTCCCTTTTCAGGCGAGCAATCGAGGATCGAAAGGCGCTTTGATGATTTCCGCCACTGCTATCTTTGCGGCGTCCGGGTGTTCGGGATTGAGAAGGTAATTGTTTCCTTTTGCGCTGATTGCCGACGGCACCCGTAATAGTGCGCTCGCTGATCGATCAAGCCATCGATCTCCAATTTCGCGGCTCGTCAACGTCTGCGGTCGCCAATCTGGTGGCAGCTCCTCGTCGATGGTCTCGACGGCTATATCGGTGGGGACAACGACGCGCAGCAGTTGATAGGTCGCCGGCACCAGATCGCGATCCATGTGGACGAGCATCTCAAGCAGCGCGCTGGATGGATGATCGGCGAGATAGACGATCCGCCGGCCTTGCGAGTGCCACCTGCCGGCTGCCCTCAAACCACCAATTCCTGAAAGATCGGCATAGTTCGAAATACGCCAAAGCTCCATATTGCGAGCTCAGGCAAAAATTCCGTGATCGATCCGTTCAAGCATTTCTCGGACGACTGCCGTACCCAGTTCATCCTTCAAGAGGTCTAGCGGCCTTTGGCCGGAAAGCGAAGAATTCGACCGCGTCAACCAAGCTTCGGCCTTTTCCGCATCACCGAAAACGCGTTCGGCCAGCGTTCTGATATCAAGAAGCCGAACCAACACCTCCGGTCCAGGACCACCTAGCAGCGAAGCAATCTCGCCCGAAAAAACCGGCAATCCCTGCACGGCCTCCAAAAGAATCCCGCTGTTCAGGTCTCCGTGCCTCCGAAGCTCCTTCAGCTCTTCCAAAACTTCGGCAGGCGATGCGCTCATGAAATTCTCTCCATCCAGCAATAAATTGGCGTGTCTGGTGGAATCCGCAACTGCACCTTGGCCCAATATGTAGCCCTTTGCGCTTCTGCCTTCCGGCTGCTATGGAAAGCCCCATGTTTGCGCGGCGCACCATCAGCATTAGCGGCCCGGCTTCCGCCTGAGCGTTCTGCTCGGCGCAAGACCGGGATTTTCCTTTCATCCGCGATTCTCCCCGCGTTTCAGCGCCGTCCACGAGCCAAACCAGAGCATTCATGTCCCAAGAGCCGCAAAAATCCGACGTCACCGACTATTCCAAGACCCTGTTCCTGCCGCAGACGGAATTCCCGATGCGCGCCGGCCTGCCGCAGCGCGAGCCGGAGATCCTCAAATACTGGAACGAGATCGACCTTTACGGAAAATTGCGCCAGAGCGCTGCCGGCCGCGCCAAATTCGTGCTGCATGACGGCCCGCCCTACGCCAACGGCAACATCCATATCGGCCACGCCCTCAACAAGATCCTCAAGGACGTGGTGACCAAGAGCCAGCAGATGCTCGGCTTCGATTCCAATTACGTGCCGGGCTGGGACTGCCACGGCCTGCCGATCGAATGGAAGATCGAGGAAGAGAACTACCGATCCAAGGGCAGGCAGAAGCCGGACTTCCGCGACTCCACCGCCATGGTGGAGTTTCGCAAGGAGTGCCGCGCCTACGCGACGCACTGGCTCAACGTGCAGCGCGAGGAGTTCAAGCGGCTCGGCATCATCGGCGACTGGGATCATCCCTACGCCACCATGAGCTATGCCGCCGAAGCGCAGATCGCGCGCGAGCTGATGAAGTTCGCCGCCAACGGCACGCTCTATCGCGGCTCCAAGCCGGTGATGTGGAGCGTCGTCGAAAAGACCGCGCTCGCGGAGGCCGAGGTCGAATACGAGGACTACACCTCTGATATGGTGTGGGTGAAATTTCCGGTCACCTCGCCGGCGCATGGCGCGCTCGCCAACGCGTCCGTCGTGATCTGGACCACGACGCCCTGGACGCTGCCCGGCAACCGCGCCATCAGCTTTTCGCCGAAGATCGCCTACGGCCTGTTTGAGGTCACCGACGCTCCTGCCGACAACTGGGCGAAGAATGGCGATCTGTTGATCCTCGCCGATGCGCTTGCGGAAAGCGTGTTCAAGCAGGCGCGCGTCACGGCCTACAAGAAGGTGCGCGATCTGCCGGCCGACACGCTCGATGCGGTCGAATGCGCCCATCCGTTGAAGGATTTCAGCGGCGGCTACGACTTCACGGTCCCACTGCTGCCCGGCGACCACGTCACCGACGATACCGGCACCGGTTTCGTGCACACCGCGCCCGGCCACGGCCGCGAAGACTTCGACGTCTGGACCGCGAATGCGCGCGAACTCGAACAACGCGGCATCAACACCACCATCCCCTACACCGTCGACGAGAACGGCGCCTTCACCGATCATGCGCCGGGCTTCACCGGCAAGCGTGTCATCAACGACAAGGGCGAAAAGGGCGACGCCAACGAGGCCGTGATCGCGGCGCTGGTCGAGGCCGGCAAGCTGCTGGCGCGCGGGCGCCTGAAGCATCAATATCCGCATTCGTGGCGATCGAAGAAGCCGGTGATCTTCCGCAATACGCCGCAATGGTTCATCGCGATGGACAAGGACATTGCGGACGAAGGCAGCTCGAAGGCTGGCGACACCTTGCGCTCCCGTGCGCTGCGCGCGATCTCGGTGACGCAATGGGTGCCTGAGTCGGGCCGAAATCGCATCAACGGCATGATCGACAGCAAGCCCGACTGGGTGATCTCGCGCCAGCGCGCCTGGGGCGTGCCGATCGCGGTATTCGTGCGCGAGAAGGGCGACGGCTCCGCCGAGATCCTGCAGGACGCTGATGTCAACAAGCGCATCGCGGATGCGTTTGAAGAGGAAGGCGCCGACGCCTGGTACATGGACGGTGCGCGCGAACGCTTCCTCGGCTCGCTTGCCAACGAGGAATGGAAGAAAGTCGACGACATCTGCGACGTCTGGTTCGATTCCGGCTCGACGCACGCCTTCGTGCTGGAAGATGCCATGCACTTCCCCGGCCTCGCCGGCATCAAGCGCACGGTCGATGGTGGCCGCGATACCGTGATGTATCTCGAAGGGTCCGACCAGCATCGCGGCTGGTTCCAGTCTTCACTGCTGGAAAGCTGCGGCACCCGCGGGCGTGCGCCGTTCGATATCGTGCTCACCCACGGCTTCACGCTCGACGAAAACGGCCGCAAGATGTCGAAATCGGTCGGCAACACCGTCGAACCGCAAAAGGTGATGAAAGACTCCGGCGCCGATATCCTCAGGCTCTGGGTCTGCGCCACCGACTATGCCGACGACCAGCGCATCGGCGCCGAAATCCTGAAGAACACCATCGAGACCTATCGCAAGCTGCGCAACTCGATCCGCTGGATGCTCGGCACGCTGCATCATTTCAATCCCGCCGATGCGGTCGCGTACGCCGACATGCCCGAGCTGGAGCGCCTGATGCTGCACGAACTCGCCGGCCGCGCCGCAATCGTGCGCCAGGCCTATGCCGAGTTCGATTACAAGACTGTTGTCGCGACACTGTCGGCTTTCATGAATACCGAATTGTCGGCGTTCTACTTCGACATCCGCAAGGATACGCTGTATTGCGATCCGCCGTCGTCGCCGGCGCGCAAGGCGGCGCTGACCGCCATCGACATCATCTGCGATGCGATCCTGCGCTGGCTGGCGCCGGTACTGAGCTTCACCACCGACGAAGCATGGCGGATGTACAAGCCGAACGCCGAACCGTCGGTGCATCTGACACTGTTGCCGGAAGGTTTTGAGAAATTCCGCGACGATGCGCTGGCCACGAGGTGGGAAACCATCCGCAACGTTCGCCGCGCCGTCACCGGAGCGCTCGAACTGGAACGCGCCGCCAAGAACATCGGCTCGTCGCTGGAGGCGTCGCCGCTCGTCTATGTCTCGGACAAGAACATCTTCAACACGCTGTTCGATGTCGATCTGGCCGAAGTCTGTATCACCTCGAACGCGATGGTCACGAACGACGAGGCGCCGGCGAACGCGTTCAGGCTCGCCGACGTGCCGGATGTTGCGATCGTGGTCGAAAAGGCCGTCGGCACCAAATGTGCGCGGTCGTGGAAGATCCTGCCCACCGTCGGCGAAGACGCCGAGTATCCCGACGTCTCGCCACGCGACGCACAGGCCTTGCGCGAATGGAAGGCGCTCACCGAAGGCGAGAAGCCGGCTGATGCCGTCGAACAGCCCGCCGAGCCCGTCGGTTTGATCGAGCAGCAACGGCCCGCACAGGAGCCTTTGGCGGCAACGCCTGAGCAGGCCGATCCAGCAGCCGATCCAGCAAAGGTAACGGCGGCCAAGCCTGACAAGAAGGTGAGAGCCAGGAAGACCGTGAAAGCGACGGAGGCTGACGAAGCCAAGAGCGCGGATAACACCGGGAAAGTCGCAGCCGCCAGAAGGCTGCCGAAGCAAACGAGGTCGCTGAAGCCAAAGCGAAGAAGGCCAAAGCCGGGATGCCAAAGACCAAGCAGCCCACGGCCAAGAGGGCCAAAGCCAAAAAGGCCCAAGCCAAAAAGGCCAAGAAAGCCGAGGCCAAGAAAGCTGGAGCCAAGAAAGCCGGAGCCAAGAAGGCTGCCAAATCCAGGAAAGCTTCTTCAGCAACGAAGAAAGCCAAGAAGGCGACTGCAAAGACCTCGGGCAGGAAGGCAAAGACAAAAAAAGCCACCAGGAAGGCTGGAAGAAAGTCGGCGGCAACCAGGTCAAAAAAGAAGAAAAAGAAGGCGAGATAAGTGTCCGGCCTCGAACGCTCGACAACCCCTCGCCTTCGCGCCGGTGCCATCGCCGCGCTCGCCACGCTGGTGCTCGATCAGGCCTCGAAGCTCTGGCTGCTCTATGTGTTCGACATCGCCAACCGCGGCGCAGTCAGGGTCACGCCCTTTTTCGACCTGGTGCTGGCATGGAATGTCGGGATCAGCTTCGGCTGGTTCCAGACCGACAATCAGCTCGCCCAGGTCGCGCTGATCGCGATCAAGGCGATTGCCGTGATCGTGCTCGGGATCTGGATGGCGCGGTCGAGCACGGTGTTGGCGACCGTTGCGCTGGGCCTGATCATCGGCGGCGCGATCGGTAACGGCATCGACCGCTTCCTCCACGGCGCGGTGGTCGATTTTGCCCTGTTCCACATCGATATCGGCGGAAGAACCTTCAATTGGTACGTTTTTAACCTTGCGGACGTGGCCATTGTTGCCGGAGTAGCGGGCCTATTGTATGATTCCTTCCTGGGGGTACCCGCCGCAAAAGCGCCCTGATCCCGGCCGATACGGACCTCGGCGATCCATGCCTGCAAGCGCGGGATGACACCCCTCAAAGCCGGCCCCCGCATGTTGCGGAAATTGTGAATGGGAACAGCGCGATGCGCGAGACCGAAGCCCGTTTCTGGATGCTGCAGAATTGCTCGCTGAGCCGGACGTTGCGGTTCGCCGCGATTGCGCTTGGCGTCGGTCTCGTGATGGCCTCGGGCCCCGTGCGCGCCGCCGGCGACGAGGATGAGGACGACAAGACCTTCGAGGAAAAGATCATCGAAGGCATCATGGCCGGCATCGGCGGCACCAACATGGAAAACCGGGGCATCGAATACCGCGAACGTTCGCCGCTGGTGGTGCCGCCCAAGCTCAACCTGCCGCCGCCAGCTGCCGCCGCGGCCGAGGCGAAGGCGCCGAACTGGCCGAAGGATCCCGACGAGCAGCGCCGCAAGGCGGCTGCCACGGCCCGCAAGAAAGACAACAAGGACCCGGTCGAGGCGGCCCGTGTCCTGACGCCGGCAGAACTCGCGAAGGGCAAGACCGCAGGCACTTCGCGGGCCGGCAACGACCCGGTGACGCCCGGCGTCACCAACAACCCGATCCTGAGCCCGTCGCAGCTTGGCTATTCCGGCGGCTTAAGCGGCATGTTCGGCGGCAACAAGACCGAGACGGCCCCGTTCAAGGGCGAGCCGACGCGGGAATCGCTGACCCAGCCTCCGGTCGGCTACCAGACGCCGTCGTCGAATTTCGCCTATGGTACCGGGCCGAAGGAATCGCTGAACAAGGAATACAACCCGGCCGCCGGCAAGTATGGCGAATAGTTAAGCTTATCTCGCGCCTTCGTGACGATTGCCGACGCCGGCGCGATATACGATGGCGCGGCTTTATCCCGAAAGACTTGTTCGGGTTGTTTCCAACATTTGCGCGGATTGCTGTTGCAACAGCGTTAGCCACTTTTGCGCAATACGCGCCAGATAGGTCATGATGTCATCGCACCGCTTTGCCGCTTCGTTCGTTGCAGTTTTCGTTTCGATGTTTGCCTTCTCCGCCGGCAGCGTGCTTGCCCAGACCACGGTCACGTCGGAGCGTCCCGCCAGCTTCACCCTCGGCAACGGCATGCAAGTCGTGGTGATCCCGGATCATCGCACGCCCGTCGTCACGCAGATGATCTGGTACAAGGTCGGCTCCGCCGACGAGACGCCCGGCAAATCGGGACTGGCGCACTTCCTCGAACATCTGATGTTCAAGGGGACGGCCAAGCATCCCGCCGGTGAATTCTCCCAGACCGTGCTGCGGATCGGCGGCAACGAGAACGCCTTCACCTCGGTCGACTACACCGGCTATTTCCAGCGCGTGCCGCGCGAGCAGCTGGCGACCATGATGGCATTCGAGGCCGATCGCATGACCGGCCTCATCCTCAAGGACGAGAACGTGCTGCCCGAGCGCGACGTCGTGCTCGAGGAATTCAACATGCGCGTCGCCAACAATCCGGATGCGCGGCTGGCCGAGCAGATGATGGCGGCGCTCTATCTCAACCATCCCTACGGCCGGCCGGTGATCGGCTGGCGCCAGGAGATCGAGAAGCTCGACCGCGAGGATGCGCTGGCGTTCTACAAGCGCTTTTATGCGCCGAACAACGCGATCCTGGTGATCGCCGGCGACGTCGACGTCAATGAAATCCGCCCGATGGTGGAGAAGGCCTATGGCGGCATTCCGGCCCAGCCGGCGATTGCCGCGCAGCGCGTCCGTCCGCAGGAGCCGGTGCCCGCGGCGCCACGCACCGTGACGCTGTCGGATCCGCGCGTCGAACAGACCGGCTTGAGGCGCTATTATCTGGTTCCCTCCTCCACGACCGCTGCGGCCGGCGAAGGCCCGGCGCTCGACGTGCTCGCGCAGCTCATGGGCGGCGGCTCCAATTCCTATCTCTATCGCGCGCTGGTGATCGACCGTCAGCTCGCGACCAGCGCCGGCGCCGGCTATCAAGGCACCTCGCTCGATCCGTCGCAGTTCTCGCTCTCGGTTTCGCCGAAGCCCGGCGTGGAGTTCTCGCAGATCGAGCAGGTGATCGACGGCGTGATTGCGGATGTGATCCAGAATCCCGCCCGCGCCGAGGACCTCGAACGGGTCAAGACCCAGCTCATTGCGGAAGCGATCTACGCGCAGGACAATCAGGCCACGCTGGCGCGATGGTATGGCGGCGCCCTTACGACGGGACTCAGCATCGACGACATCAGAAGCTGGCCGGATCGCATTCGCGCCGTTACCGCCGATCAGGTCCGCGACGCCGCTCAGAAATGGCTCGACAAGAAGCGTTCGGTGACCGGTTATCTGATCAAAGATGCCGCGCCGAAACGCGAGGAGAAGCGCTCGTGAACCATCTTCTAGTCGGCGCGCAGCGCTTCGCATCCATCCTTGTCGTCGGCGCAGCGCTGCTGTCGCTGGCATCGACGCCATCGCACGCGGCGGCAAAAATCCAGCGCCTGGTGTCGCCGGGCGGCATCGAGGCCTGGTTCGTGCAGGACGCCACCGTGCCCCTGATCGCGATGGAATACGCCTTCAGCGGCGGCGCCGCGCAGGATCCGGCCGGCAAATCCGGCGTCGGCAACATGGTCGCCAGCCTGCTCGATGAGGGCGCCGGCGATCTCGATTCAAAAACCTACCACGAGCGCCTCGAGCGCCGCGCCATCGAACTGAGCTTTTCCTCGAGCCGGGATACTTTCCGCGGCTCGTTGCGCATGCTGAAGGACAACAAGGACGAGGCCTTCGACCTGCTGCAGCTGGCGCTGACCTCGCCGCGTTTCGACGCAGCCGACGTCGAGCGCATTCGCGCGCAGGTCACCTCCGGGCTGCGCCGCGACACCACCAATCCGAGCTCGCTGGCGAGCCGCAAATTCCTGGAAGTCGCTTTCGGCGATCATCCCTATGGCAGGCAGGCCAACGGCACGCTGGAGAGCGTGCCGAAGATCGATGTCGCCGACATGAAGGACTACGTCCGCCGCCTGATCGCGAAGGATACGCTGCGGATCGCCGTGGTCGGCGATGTCGATCCCGAGACGCTCGGAAAATTGCTGGACAAGACCTTTGGCGGCTTGCCGGCCAAGGCCAGCCTGACGCCGGTGGCCGATGTCGAGGCCGCCAAACCGCCGCAGCGCGCCTTCATTCCGCTCGACGTGCCGCAGACGGTGGTGACGTTCGGCGGTCCCGGCGTTCGCCGCGACGATCCGAAATTCATGGCCGCCTATGTGGTGAACCACATCCTCGGTGGAGGCGGGTTGTCGTCGCGGCTCTACAAGGAAGTCCGTGAAAAGCGCGGCCTCGCCTATTCGGTCTATGAATCCCTGCTCTGGATGGATCGCTCCGCACTGTTCATCGGCAATACCGGCACCCGCGCCGACCGCGCCGGCGAGACCGTCGATGCGATCGAAAAGGAAATCCGGCGCATGGCCGAGGACGGCCCGACCCAGAAGGAGCTGGACGAGGCCAAGTCCTACCTGAAGGGCTCGCAGATGCTGGCGCTCGATACCTCCTCCAAGCTCGCGCAGGCGCTGCTGCAATACCAGCTCGACAAGCTGCCGATCGATTATATCGAGAAGCGCAACGCCCTCGTCGACGCCGTGACGCTGGACGACGCCAAAAAGGCCGCGCAGCGGCTGTGGGGCCAGGGCCTGCTCACCGTGATCGTCGGCCGCGCCCCGCAAGCCGCCGCCCAGCCCGCCGTGGCGGCGCCGAAGGCGAACTAACAAGTCTCCTCCACCGTCATGGCCGGGCAAAGTAGTCTGCCTTGCGCAGACTACGTAAACTTGTCTACGCTCCCGGCCATCCACGTCTTTCATGATGGTGTACTAATTACGTGGATGCCCGGGACATCTGGCGCGAAGACGCGCTTCGCGCTTTTGCCCGGGCATGACGACTTTTGGGGCTGCCATGCTGCGGGTTTCCCGCGACCTCACGATCCACGAAGACGACATCGAGATCGGCTTCGTCCGCGCGTCCGGGCCGGGCGGGCAGAACGTCAACAAGCTCGCCACGGCGGCGCAGCTGCGTTTCGACACGCGCAAGATCACACTGCCGGAGGATGCGGCGCTGCGGCTGAACCGGCTCGCCGGCCAGCGCATGACCAAGGACGGCGTGATCGTGATCCACGCCCAGCGCTTCCGCACCCAGGAGCGCAACCGGGCCGATGCGATCGATCGCCTGCTCGAACTGCTCCGCGAAGCCATGGTGCGGCCGATACCGCGGCGAGCCACCAAGCCGACCTTCGGATCGAAGCAGCGGCGCCTTGAAGGCAAGAAGCGCCGCAGCGACGTCAAGGCGAAACGCAACACGGCGCGCTTCGACGATTGAGCCACTTCAAACCCGGCGCAAAAAAACTCCGGCCGTCGCGCGGCCGGAGTTTCTGTTTTGGCGAGCAACCCCGCGGAGGACGCGGGTTTCCTCCTCGTGGCGTTTACCGGCTCGTCGCCGGAGGGATAGCCCCACCCGTGACCTTGGGGGTTCCGCTGCCGGCTCCGACCGTGCCCTTCATGCCGGTCTTCGCGGTCTTGCGACCGGTGGCGCCCGCATCGATATCCTCGTCGGCGCTGCCGGATGCGCCGCCTTGCATCTGGGTCTTGCCCTGCGCGCTGCCACGGACCTTCGCGTCGGGCGAGGCGCCTTGCGCCAGAACAGGACCGGCGAGCAGGGCCGAGATTGCGACCGCGATCGCCGAGGTTTTCACTAGCTTCATCCATGTCTCCAGATTTGGTTGACGACGAGCGGTTCGGCTTACTTCAGGCGCCGTTCGTATCCGAACATGCTCATCGCCGGATCACGCGTGTGGCGAACGGCGCATTCGCCATGCAACCCGCGCGGTGTGGTGATCGTGCAGGGATTTCGGGGTCATTTTGCGAATGCTTGGCCACGGACCGACCGCATATGCGGCGAGTGGAACTTCGCACATGCGATGTGAAGATTGGGGCCTCCGGCCAGGAGCGCGCCCGCGTTTGTTCTGCCGTGAAACAGCCCGCTACTACCACCGCCTATTTTCCGCGACCTACAGTCTGCGCACGCCGATGGTGGAGCACACGACGATGCTGCGCACGACAGGGGCAATCGGTCTGGGATTTTGCGTCGCATTGCTTGTCGTCACGGCGGCCGGCGCACAAATGCCGCTGCCCGCCGCCAAGCCGCCGGATGGAACGACGCTGTTCAAGCAGCAATGCGCGACCTGCCATACCACCAACCTGTCCGACCCGGCCCGCCAGGGGCCGCCGCTGTTCAAGATCGTCGGCAGGCCGGCGGGCAAGGCGGACGGCTTCCGCTATTCCGCCGGCTTCACTGAGGCCAACTTCGTCTGGGACGACGCCAGGCTCGATGCCTATCTCGCCAACCCGCAAGCGACGGTCCCCGGCTCCAACATGGCCTACCGCCAGCCCAAGGCGGAAACCCGCGCCGCCATCATCACTTACCTCAAGGAGCTGAACTGAATGGCAAAGCCGGTTCATTCGATGATCCGCGTGTTCGACGAGGCGAAGTCGCTGGATTTCTATGCACGCGCCTTCGGGCTCGAGGTCGCCGACCATCTCAAGTTTGCGGATTTTGCGTTGATCTATCTGCGTCATCCCTCTTCGGCCTTCGAGGTCGAGCTGACCGTCAATTTCGATCGCAAGGAGCCCTACGCACTGGGCGACGGCTACGGCCATCTTGCCGTCGTCGTCGACGATGTCGACGCCGAACACGCGCGGTTCGAGCGGGAGCGCCTGTCGCCCGGGCCGCTGCGCGACTTCAAGCATGACGGCAGGACGCTGGCGCGCTTCTTCTTCGTCGCCGATCCCGATGGCTACAAAATCGAGGTGATCCAGCGGGGTGGACGCTTCGGTTAATCGCAATCAACAAGCATTCAATGGAGGACACACATGAGAGAAATCGATCGTCGAAGCAAATATGACCGCCGCGTCTTCCTGAAGGGCGCGGCCACGGCGGTGCCGGCCGTCGCGATCGCGACCAGCGCGGGCCTGAGCGTCAGCGACGCCTGGGCCGGCGACGCCACCACGCTGACGCCGGCGACGCTGAAGACGCTGGTGAAGGTCGCGCGCGATATCTATCCGCACGACTTCCTGGGCGACAGCTACTACATCGCCGCGATCAAGCCATGGGACGGCAAGGCGGCGAAAGATCCGGCCACCAAGTCGCTGATCTCAGATGGCGTCACCCAGCTCGATAAGGCGGCGAACGACCGTCACAAGGTTCCTTACGCCCAGGTGCCCTGGGAAACCGAACGCGTCGTGCTGCTGCAGCAGATCGAGCAGACTCCGTTCTTCCAGAAGGTTCGCGGCGACCTCATTGTCTCCCTCTACAACCAGAAGGAGCTCTGGCCGAAGTTCGGCTACGAGGGCTCCTCCGCCGAGCACGGCGGCTACATCAAGCGCGGCTTCGCCGACATCGACTGGCTCCCGAAGGCTTAACGCCGCGGTCAACGAACAGCAGGGAGGAATTCAACATGGCTAAATTCGATCTGAATGACAGCGGCGTGGTCGTGATCGTCGGCTCCGGCGCGGGCGGCGGAACGCTCGGCAACGAACTGGCGCAAAAGGGCGTCAAGGTCGTGATCCTCGAAGCGGGATCGCGCATCGAGCTTCAGGACTTCGTCAACGATGAATGGGAGAGCTTTTCCCAGCTCGCCTGGACCGACATGCGCACCACATCCGGAAGCTGGCGCGTCGCAAAGGATTTTCCGAACCTTCCGGCGTGGATCGTCAAGGCGGTCGGCGGTTCGACCACGCACTGGGCCGGCGCCTCGCTGCGCTTCGACGAGCACGAGTTCAAGGACAAGACCACCTACGGCAACATCTCCGGCGCCAATCTGCTGGACTGGCCGATCACGCTTGCCGAGATGGAGCCGTGGTACGCCAAGGCCGAGGACAAGATGGGTGTCACCCGCACCAACGGCATTGCGGGGCTGCCCGGCAACAACAATTTCAAGGTGCTGGAAGCCGGCGCGAGGAAGCTCGGCTACAAGGAAGTCCACACCGGCAACATGGCGATCAACAGCGCGCCACGCGACGGGCGCGGCGCCTGCCAGCAGATCGGCTTCTGCTTCCAGGGCTGCAAGTCGGGGGCGAAATGGTCGACGCTCTATACTGAAATTCCCAAGGGCGAGGCGACCGGCAATCTCGAGGTGCGCCCCAACAGCATGGCGATCAAGATCGAGCATGACGCGTCCGGCAAGGTGACGGGCGTGGTCTATGCCGACGAGAGCGGCGCGATGCAGCGCCAGAAGGCGCGCGTGGTGGCGGTCGCGGGCAATTCGATCGAAAGCCCGCGGCTGTTGCTCAACAGCGCCTCGAACCTGTTCCCGAACGGCCTTGCCAACTCCTCCGGGCAGGTCGGCCGCAACTATATGCGGCACATGACCGGAAGCGTCTACGCGGCGTTCGAGAAATCAGTGCACATGTACCGCGGCACCACCATGGCCGGCATCATCCGCGATGAGGCCAAGAACGACCCCAAACGCGGCTTCGTCGGCGGCTATGAGATGGAGACGCTGTCGATCGGCGTGCCGTTCATGGCGGCGTTCCTGAACCCCGGCGCGTGGGGACGCTCCTTCACGTCAGCGATGGAATCCTATCCGCGCATGGCCGGCATGTGGCTGGTCGGCGAGGACATGCCGCAGGAATCCAACCGCATCACGCTGGATCCGAAGGCCAAGGACAAGTTCGGCATGCCGGTGGCGAGCGTGCATTTCGACGATCATCCGAACGACATCGCGATGCGCGACCACGCCTACAAGCAGGGCGCCGCCGTCTACGAGGCCGTCGGCGCCACCGTGACCTACCCGACACCGCCCTACCCCAGCACGCACAACCTCGGCACCAACAGGATGAGCGAAAAGCCTGCGGATGGCGTGGTGAACAAGTTCGGCCAGGCCCACGACGTCAAGAACCTGTTCGTCTCTGACGGCAGCCAGTTCACCAGCGGCGCCGCCTGCAACCCGACGCTGACGATCGTCTCGCTGGCGATCCGGCAGGCCGACCACATCGCCGGCGCGATGCAGCGCAAGGAGATCTAGAACCTTCCAGGCTCTAGATTTTGTTTTGACGCGTTTTCTTCACGCGAACCGGTGTCCACTTCGCTCGAAAACGCTATGGTTCCCGCAAACGGAAGCGGCTCGGTCCGGGATGGACCGAGCCGCTTTTCCTTGTCGATCGGATGGAACTTATTCCGCCGCGTCGAGCATGGCGGGGGCGTTGCCGCGAAATTCCGGCACGACGACCGCGCTCTTGGCGCGATAGATCAGGCAGGAGCAGCGCAGCAGCGAGGCAAAATTCTTGACCTCGCCGTGGTGGTCGAGGACCTCGTCGTGCAGCGTGGTGAGGAACTTGGCGAGGGTCATTCCCTCTTTCGCGGCGATCTCCTCCAGCGTGTCCCAGAACGATATTTCCAGCCGGATCGAGGTGCAATGGCCGCCCATCCGCAGCGATCGGGTCTGCGATTTATAGTCGCGTTGGGGCTGATGCGCGAACAGATGGCACATGGCATTCCTCCCGTCAGATTATAATTTTTCTAAACGATATACCTGACCAAGCGGCCTCACAATCCCAAGCCCAATTCGAAGACCAATCCCAATTCCAAAGTCCAAACCGCTGCGACCTGCCGCGAACGAACCTCAGCATCTTCAAGGCGATAGTCCACCTTCATCCCCAGCCCGGCATTGATTCGGCTTCTTCCCATGCATTTGCCGCCCCTAGCGCCTAGAATGGCGGTTCAGCCTCGAATCGACGCATCAGCCAGCCCCATGCCCGTCCGCCAGCTCCCCGAACAGGTCGTCAACCGCATCGCCGCCGGCGAGGTGGTCGAACGTCCCGCGAGCGTGGTGAAGGAACTCGTCGAAAACGCCATCGACGCCGGCGCCAGCCGCGTCGACATTTTCACCGACGGCGGCGGCCGGCGGCGGATCGGCATCACCGACGACGGCAGCGGCATGACCCACGGCGATCTCGCGCTTGCCGTCGACCGCCACGCCACCTCCAAGCTCGACGATGAGGATCTCCTGCGCATTCGCACGCTCGGGTTCCGCGGCGAAGCCCTGCCCTCGATCGGCGCGGTCGCCCGGCTCGGCATCACCACGCGGCATCGCAGCGAACCGCACGCCTGGTCGCTGTCGGTCGAAGGCGGCGAAAAATCGCAGATCATGCCGGCGGCGCTGTCGCAGGGCACCCGCGTCGAGGTCAGCGATCTCTTTTATGCGACGCCCGCGCGGCTGAAATTCCTCAAGACCGACCGCACCGAGGCCGAAGCGATCCGCGAAGTGGTGCGGCGGCTGGCAATGGCGCGGCCGGATATCGCCTTTACGCTCGCCGGCGAGGAACGCGCGCCGGTGACCTGGGCCGCGGCGCTGCCAGGTGCTGCGGGCCGGCTGACGCGGCTCGGCGACATCCTGGGCAGCGATTTTCGTTCGAGCGCCATCGAAGTGCGCGCCGAGCGCGAGGGCGTCGTGGTCGAAGGCTTTGCCGCCGCACCGTCGCTGACGCGGGCCAACGCGCTCGGGCAATATCTGTTCGTCAACGGCCGCCCGGTGCGCGACAAGCTGATTCTCGGCGCGGTGCGCGCGGCGTATTCGGATTATCTGCCGCGCGACCGTCATCCTGTTGTCGCGCTGTTCGTGACAACAGAGCCGCAGGAGGTCGATGCCAACGTGCATCCGGCCAAGACCGAGGTGCGGTTTCGCAACGCCGGCCTCGTCCGCGCGCTGATCGTGCATGCGCTGAAGGATGGTCTTGCCCGCGAGGGCCGGCGCACTGCCGCCAATACCGACGGGTCGGCGCTGTCGGCATTCCGCCCGTCCTTTGCGCCGCGCCCGAGCAACTGGGACTGGCGGAGTTCGCCGGCCTATCCGGTCAGCCCCTCGCCATCGTTCGGAGGCTCGGTCGCATCTCTGCGCTCGCCGAAGCGGGCCAGGCCGCCTTCGATGTCGGCACGCCGACCGCCGACGTGCGCTTCGAGGCGCAAACCTCCGCCGATCTGCTCGATCGTCCGCTCGGCGCGGCGCGCACGCAGATCCATGAAACCTATATCGTGTCGCAGACCCGCGATGGCCTGATCGTGGTGGATCAGCACGCCGCGCATGAGCGCATCGTCTATGAGAAGCTGAAGGCATCGTTGGCCAAAAACGGCGTACAGCGGCAGATATTGTTGATCCCCGAAATCGTCGAACTCGACGAGGCCACCGTCGAAAAGCTGCTCGATCGTGCCGAAGAGCTGGCATCGTTCGGCCTTGCGATCGACTCCTTCGGCCCCGGCGCGGTAGCGGTGCGCGAGACACCGTCGCTGCTCGGCAAGGCGAACGCCGCCGGATTGCTGCGCGATCTCGCCGAACACATGGCCGAATGGGATGAGGCGCTGCCGCTGGAACGCCGCCTGATGCACGTCGCCGCCACCATGGCCTGCCACGGCTCGGTCCGCGCCGGCCGCCGTCTCAAGCCGGAGGAGATGAACGCGCTGTTCCGCGAAATGGAAGACACGCCGAACTCCGGCCAGTGCAACCACGGCCGGCCGACCTACGTGGAATTGAAGCTGAGCGATATCGAGAAGCTGTTCGGGCGGCGATAGGCACTGTGCTCGCGCACATTCAAATGTCGTCGCCCGCGAAGGCGGGCGATCCAGTATTCCAGAGACGGTTCAGCCGAGGAGCCGCGGCGTACTGGATGCCCCGCCTTCGCGGGGCATGACGAGTTAGGTTTGGGCAGCAGCCTCGCCAAATTTCAAGAAGACAAACTCCGTATCGTCATACGCGCGCCGCTCCAGTTCCTCGAAACCATCGGGCGCGGCGAACGCCGCGGCCTTCGCTTCCTCCACCACCAGCAGCGCTTCCGGCGTCAGCCAGCCGCCATCGCGCAGCGAGGCCAGCGACTTCTCCGCAAGTCCCTTGCCGTAGGGCGGATCGAGAAACGCCAGCGAGAACGGCTCGATCGGATGAACCGGGCCGAGATTGGTGGCATCGCGGCGATAGACTTTCGTCACGCCACCGAGCCCGAGCGCCTCGACATTGTTGCGCAACAGCGCGCGCGCTTCCGCGCCGTTGTCGACGAACAGCGTGAACGCCGCCCCGCGTGATACCGCCTCGATGCCGAGCGCGCCGGTGCCGGCGAACAGGTCGAGCACGCGCGCGTCTTGAATCGGATCGTCGTAGGCATGGATCAGGATATTGAACACGGACTCGCGTAGCCGGTCCGCCGTCGGGCGGATCTCCCGCGAGGAAGGCGAAGCCAGATTACGGCCCTTCAATCGTCCGCCGACGACACGCATAGCCCAGCTACTCGTCCCGCGGCTTCAGATCGCGCTTGCCGTGATAGCCGCGCTGCGGGCGGCGCGGCGGGCCGTAGCCGTTGGCCTCTTCCTCGTTGCGTGCGCGGGCTTCATCGCTGCCGGTGCGCTGCACCAGCACGCGGCGGCCCTTGCGGTCGGCGATCAGTGCGCTTTTTCCGGCGGGCTTGAACGGCTTCTTGCCGGGCGGCCCTTCAACCGCTTCGTCGTCAGACTTTTCGCCCGGCATCGGCCGGTTGAAGTCGGCGCCGGCAAGGCTTGCGATCTTCTCGCCGAGCTGCTCGCGCAGCACGCGGGTCTTGACCTCCTCGACCTGGCCTTCGGCGAGTTCGCCGAGCTGGAACGGTCCGTAGGAAACGCGGATCAGCCGGTTCACCTCGAGGCCGAGATGAGCCATGACGTTGCGGACCTCGCGGTTCTTGCCTTCGCGGATCGCAAACACCAGCCAGACATTGGCGCCCTGGTCGCGCTCGAGCGTCGCATCGATCGAGCCGTATTTGACGCCATCGACCTCGACACCCTTTTTCAATTCATCGAGCTGCGCCTGCGTGACCTCGCCATGGGCGCGGACACGATAGCGCCGCAGCCAGCCGGTGTCGGGCAGTTCGAGCGCGCGCGCCAGCCCGCCATCATTGGTCAGCAGCAGCAGGCCCTCGGTGTTGAAATCGAGCCGGCCAATCGAGATCAGCCGCGGCAGGCCTTCGGGCAGATTGTCGAACACCGTCGGCCGCCCTTCGGGGTCGGCATGCGTGGTCATCAGGCCGCGCGGCTTGTGAAACATGAACAAGCCGCGTGCGCTCGCGCGGCGGCAACGGCTTGCCGTCGACGGCGATCACGTCATTGGCGGTGACGTCGAGCGCCGGCGAATTGATCACGCGGCCGTTGACGGTGACGCGGCCCTGCGTGATCCATTCCTCGGCGTCGCGGCGCGAGGCGAGGCCGGCGCGGGCCACCACCTTGGCGATGCGCTCGCCGGATTTCTTGACCTTGGGCGGCTGCGGTCCGCGCTTTTCGAATTCGGTTTTGCGCTCACGGTAAGCACCACGGCCGCCGAACGCCGGACGCTTGGCAAAAATCTTGCTGTCGTCCTCGTTCTCGCGGCGCGGCCGATCGTCACCCGCTTCGCTGCGCGGATGTTCCTGCCAGTCGGTGCGGCCTTCCGGGCGTTGGCGAGGACGATCGAACTTCGGGCGATCGCCGGTGGGACGATCTTCGCGCGAACGCGAGAAGCGCGGACGTTCCTCGCCGCCGCGATCGTCGCGCGGGCGATCAAATCGCGGCTTGTCGAAATTGCGCGCACCGTCCCGGGCTGGACGGGAATCGCGCTCGCCGCGATCCTCGCGCTTCTGCCACGGTTTTGAATCGCCGCGATCCCGACCACGATCGGGTCGGTCACCATGGTCCTTGCGCGGGCCGCGATCGCGCGGTCGCCATTGCGATCCGCGCACCGCGCGAGAACTTCTTGTCACCGCCAAATTTTCTCTCAGGCCGATCGCCACGGGGACGATCGCCATCGCGCGACGGCCGGGCGCTAAAGGGCCGGTCGCCACGCGGACGGTCGCCGTCTTTGCGAAAACCTTCGCCGCGCGGCGTATAGGGTCGCTTCTCGCCGCCACCTTCTCGCGGGGTATACGGCTTCCTGTCGCCAAATTTCCTGTCGGAAGAACGTCCAGCCGGGCGTGCATCGTCGCGATCCCCAGGGTCGCCCTTGCGATCCCTGCGCGGCGGACGGTCGTCGCGATTGAAATTCGGCCGATCGCCGCGCGGCGTGTACGGGCGCTTTTCGCCACCGCGATCTTCGCGCGGCTTGAATCGAGCGCTTTTCACCATCGCTCACTGCGTGATGGACGGGCAGCAAACGACCGATCGCCACGCGGGCGCGGCGCGTCGCCAAAATCCCGGCGCGGCGGACGGTCATCGCCATCGCGCTTGCCGGCGTAAGGTTTTCCGCACGCCGCAGTAAGGCTTCTTGCCAAACGATTTCGCGCCATCGGACTTCCCGGCATAGGGACGCCGCTCCCCGTCGCCGTCACCCTTGCCGGCAAACCCGCGCTTGGCGAACTTCTTCTCAGGCCCCCTCGCCGCCCCCGAGCGGCCCTTGCCACCGGCCTTGCCTCCGCCAGCGCGGCCCTTGCCGCTGCCGGGCCGGTCACGCCGGCCGCGGGAATCGTTGTTTTTGTCGCTATCGCGGGGCATGAATGGTCTCTCGGGTACGAATGAATTGGCAATCAGAAGCGGATGGGCTGTCATAGCGATAACGCGCGCGCACTTTGCTCAAGGCGCATTCTCACGCAAAACCGGTATCCGCGTTTGCTGAAGGCGGCTCTCTTAGCAGGTTTCTTCCGATGATACGAGGCATGACTCTCCCTTCTTTCATGGATTTGGCGCTCAAAACGGCCGAAAACGCCGGAAAAGCCGGCGAAGTTCCGATCGGATGCGTGATCGTCAGGGGTTACGAGGTGATCGCCACGGCGGGCAACCGGACCCTGACCGACCGTGACCCGACCGCGCACGCCGAAATCCTGGCGATCCGGCAGGCGGCTGAAGCCATCGGGACCGAACGGCTGGTCGACTGCGACCTCTACGTCACGCTGGAGCCCTGCACGATGTGCGCGGGCGCGATTTCGTTTGCGCGGATCCGGCGGCTCTATTACGGCGCCGCCGATCCGAAGGGCGGCGCGGTGGATTCCGGGGTGCGGTTCTTCGCCCAGCCGACCTGCCATCACGTGCCGGAGGTCTATTCGGCGGTGGGGGAGACCGAAGCCGCGACGCTGCTCAAGGATTTCTTCAAGGTGCGGCGGTAGGAGGTCGCACCTCAAACTCCGCTGTCATCATCCGCGAAGGCGGATGATCCAGTATTCCAGAGACGCCGTGATCAATCGAGAGGCCGCGGCGTACTGGATACCCCGCCTTCGCGGGGTATGACGAATTGTGTGCTGGCTAACCCTCCAGAAAAAACTCCCTCAGCAGCTTCGCCGTCACCTCCGGATTCTCCTCCGGCAGAAAATGCCCGGAATCCACCGGCGCACCCTCCACCTTCGTCGCCCATTTCTTCCAGGTGTCGAGCGGTGTCGTCGCCGCGCTCGCAACACCCGCATCGCCCCACAGCGCCAGCATCGGGACCGTGATCTTCTTGCCGGCATCGACATCGGCCTTGTCGATCTCGTAATCGGCATAGGCGCCGGCGCGGTAGTCTTCGCACATCGCGTGAATACGCGAGGGATCGCGGAACGGCGCGAGATAGTGCTCCAGCGCGCGCGGATCGATCGCGTCCAGCGTTTTGCGATTTGGTCTGGCTCGCCATCTTCTGCCGGAGAAAGAATTCTCCGTTGCTTGCGACCAGCGTCTCCGGCAGCGGATAAGGCTGCGCCAGAAACGCCCAATGATAGATCTTCAGCGCGGAGAGCCGGTTCAACTTCTCCCAGTAATCATAGGTCGGTGCGATATCGAGCACCGCAAGCTTCGACAGCCGGCCGGGATGATCGAGCGCCAGCCGGTACGAAACCCGCCCGCCGCGGTCGTGACCGGCGAGTGCGAAATGCACATGGCCGAGCTGCTCCATCGCTTCCACCATCACGTCAGCCATCGCGCGCTTGGTGTAGGGCGTATGGTTCGCATCGCTGTCGGGCATGTCTGACCAGCCATAGCCCGGCAGGTCGGCGATAATCAGCGTGAACTTGTCCGCCAGTTGCGGCGCGACCGGGTGCCACATCACATGCGTCGACGAAAATCCATGCAGCAGCAGCAGCGGCGGCCCCTTGCCACCGACGCGGGCAAAGATACGGCCCGACGAGGTGTTGATCCATTCGGAAGCATATCCGGGAAACAGATCGGCAAGATCGGGCATCTTCACACTCCCGTCATCATCCGCGAAGGCGGATGATCCAGTAAACACCGGCGTCGCGGTCAACAATGACGGCCGCAGCGTACTGGATACCCCGCATCCGCGGGGTATGACAGCCATTGTTGCTTCAAACTTTGTTTGCCGTTGCCGCTGGCATGTCGCAGGTTTATGCCATCCCTCGAGCCCAACCAACAGCAACAAGAAGCGAGGAAACCAGATGTCGATCGATTTCGAAATCCCGGCCGAAGCCAAGGCGATCCGCGAAAAGGTCCGCAAATGGGTGCATGACGAGTGCATCCCGGCGGAAAAGGAACTCGACACCAAGCCGCTCGCCGAAGTGCTGGGCCCGTTGCGGAAGAAGGCCCGCGCGCAGGGGCTGTGGTGCCCGTTCGTGCCGAAGGAATATGGCGGCATGGGGTTAGGTCCCGCTCGCCAACGCGCTGGTGCAGATGGAGCTCGGCGAGAGCATGCTCGGCGCGCTCTCGATGAACACGCAAGGCCCCGACGATGCCTCGATGATGACAATTCTCGCCCATGGCACGGAATATCAGAAGGAAAAGTTCCTTAAACCCCTGCTCAATGGCGACAAGCGCATCTGCTTCTCGATGACCGAGAAGGCTGCCGGCGCCGACGCCACCGGCATGCAGACCACGGCGGTAAAGGACGGCAACGAAAACTATATCCTCAACGGCGAGAAGTGGTTTTCCTCCTCCGCGAGCGTTGCCGACATGGCGCTGGTCATGGCCAAGACCGATCCGAACGCGCCGCGGCACAAGCAATATTCGACCTTCATCGTCGAGCTGCCGAACCCCGGCTACAAGATCAAGCGCAATGTTGCGAACATGGCGATCGAAGGCCCGCATGACGACGTGATCCACGGCGGCCATTCCGAGATCGAGATCAGGGATCTCAAGGTGCCGGCCGACAATCTGGTCGGCGGCGAAGGCAACGGCTTCAACATGGGCCAGCACCGCCTCGCCTATGGCCGCCTGCGCCACGGCATGCACAACGTCGCCAAGGCGCAACGCGCGCTCGACATGGCGGTCGCCCACATCACCAAGCGCTCGACCTTCGGCCAATTGATCGCAGACCGGCAAGCGGTGCAGTTCATGCTCGCCGATTGCGCCAGCGAGCTCTATATCGGCCGCCTGATGCTGTTGCACATCGCCTACAAGGCCGAAAAAGGCCTCGACATCCGGCAGGAGAACTCGATCGCCAAAATCTTCCATGCGCACATGGTGCACAAGGTGATCGACACCGCGATTCAGCTCCACGGCGCGCTCGGCTTCAGCCAGGATACGCCGCTGGCCAAATGGTACACCCAGGTGCGCGCGCAGCGGCTGGTCGACGGTCCGGACGAAGTGCACAAGTGGAAGATCGGCAAGAACGTCATCAAGGCATTCCGCGAGCACGGCACGACGGCAAGCGCAGCCGGCGGGGATCTGCTGTAGGCGCGTCATTCCGCAGCCGTCGTCATTGCGAGCAAAGCGAGGCAATCCATACCTCTGCACGGGGATAGATGGATTGCTTCGTCGCTTACGCTCCTCGCAATGACGGCGGGAGCGTCTCATGGTTCCTCTGCCGAGACGGCAGGGTAAGTCACACCCGCTGACCCTTATCGAGCCGTGCAGTTCCGCAGCGGCTGTGGCAAGCTCGGTGCGCGACTTCCTCATCCCAATTGCACAGGGTCTCAACCGGGGAGGACGGCCATGGTAGCTTATGTCGTGCTTGCAAACTTCACGGAGCAGGGAATCCGCAACGCCAAGGAATTGCCGAAGCGCGCGGAAGCCTTCAAGGCAATGGCGAAGACGTTCGGCGTGACCGTGCGAGAGATCGTCTGGACACAGGGGCGATATGACATCGTGACCATCCTCGATGCGCCAGATGAGTTATCCTTCATGTCGCTGACGCTGAGCCTCGCTGCGCTCGGCAATGTTCGTACCGAGTCGCTGCGGGCCTTTTCTGCAGCCGAGATGACGAAGGCCGTCGGCAAGATGCTTTGACAGCTGAGTTAGCTCGACTGCAGTTAGCAGCGCGATTCCGGATCGACGCGCGTGGCGCGTCGTCCGCAATGACGGGTTGAAGCTACTGCGCCCGCTCCTGCTCCACCGCCTGCCAGGCGATGTCACGGCGGCAAAACCCATCCGGCCATTTGATCCGATCGACGGCCTGATAGGCACGCTGCTGCGCTTCCAGCACGGTCTTGCCCGACGCGCAGACGTTCAGCACGCGCCCGCCATTGGCGAGGATGGCGCCATCCTTCGCCACTGTCCCGGCGTGAAAGATTTCCGCGCCTTCGATCTTCGGCGGCGTCATCGAGCCCCTCGATGCGCGTGCCCTTCTGGTAGTCGCCGGGATAGCCTTTCGCCGCCATCACCACGGTCAACGCGGGCTCGGGAAACCAGCGCAGGTCGAAATGCTTCAGTTCTCCGTCGCAGGACGCCAGAAACGCCGGCACGATGTCGGACATCATCCGCAGCATCAGCACCTGGCATTCGGGATCGCCGAAGCGGACATTGTATTCGAACAGCTTTGGCCCCTGCGGCGTCAGCATCACGCCGGCATAGAGCACGCCGCGAAACGGCGTGCCGCGCGCCTTCATGCCCGCCACCGTCGGCAGGATGATCCGCGCCATGATCTGGTCGTGCACTTCAGGCGTCACGAACGGCGTCGGCGAATAGGCGCCCATGCCGCCGGTGTTCGGCCCCTCGTCATGATCGAACACCCGCTTGTGGTCCTGGGCCGATGCGAGCGCAATCGCGGTGTCGCCGTCGCACAGCGCAAAAAAGCTGATCTCGCGGCCTTCGAGAAATTCCTCGATCACGACCTCGGCGCCGGCCGCGCCGAATGCGCCCTCGAACATCATGGCAATGGCGGCTTCGGCTTCCGCCAGCGTCTTTGCCACGACGACACCCTTGCCGGCGGCGAGCCCGTCGGCCTTGACCACGATCGGCGCGCCCTGCGCGCGGACATAGGCCAGCGCGTCGGCGGGGTTATCGAAGCGGCGATAGGCGCCGGTCGGAATATTGAACTCGCTGCACAAATCCTTGGTAAAGCCTTTGGAGCCTTCGAGCTGCGCCGCCGCCTTGCTCGGCCCAAACGCCTTGATGCCGACCGCCGCGAGATCGTCGACGATTCCGGCGGCGAGCGGCGTCTCCGGGCCGACCACGACCAAATCCACAGCGTTGCGCCTGCAGAAGTCGATCACCGCGGCGTGGTCAGCGATATCGAGCGCGACGCATTCCGCTTCGCGGGCGATGCCGGCATTGCCCGGCGCGCACCACAATTTGGTCAGCAGCGGGGACGCTGCGATCTTCCACGCCAAAGCGTGTTCACGGCCGCCGGAACCGAGCAGGAGAATGTTCATGACATGAGCCAGATGCGGGGGATGAGATGCGGCTTCGGTCGCACAAAACGCCCCCTCGCCGCAAGAGGATATCAACAGCCGTCACTCCGGACGGCGCGCCATGCGCGCCGATCCGGAATCTCGAGCTGTCAGGCACAGGCGCAGTTGAGCTTGAGATTCTCCAATGTGCAATTGCACATTGGAGTTCGATGCTTTGCATCGCCCCGGAATGACAGGCGAAGATTATGTCTGCCTTCCCGAAGCGGCGATGATTTCCTGCAGCATTGCGACATGGTGGGCAAAGGCGCCCCGCCCGGCCGCGGTGGCGGTCACCGTGGTCTGCGGCTTCTTGCCGACAAAGGCCTTTTCCACCGCGACGTAGCCGGCCTTCGACAGCGTCTCGATATGGGCGCCGAGATTGCCGTCGGTGGCGCCGGTGAGTTGCTTCAGCCTGGCGAATTCGAGCCCCACCCCCGATGGCAACGCGTTCAGCGCCGCCATGATGCGCAGCCGCAGCGGTTGATGAATGATGTCGTCGAGCCCGGCCATGTCAGCTCCGGCGCATCCACAGGCCGCCAAGCATCAGCCCGCCGCCGTTGACAAAAGCCATCCAGAGATCGAACCAGCCGCCGGCCCAGAAATAGCCCGCCAGCGCCAGCGCGCTGATGGCGAGACCGATCGCAACAAAGGCATAGCCGAACCAGAGCCCGGCGATGATGTAGAGCAGCATGAAATAAATCGGCCAGAACGTGCCCATCTGGCGCGGCGTGAAGTCGCCGAGCACGCTCGTGCAGAGGAAACCAAAGGCGAAGAACAGCACGAACGCGATCAGCATCCTGAAATCGAAGGTGCGAATGCCGGTCTTGGGATGTCCGTAGGCGCTGATCGCAAACGATCCTGCGACCCCCGCGACGTTCAGGGCGGCCCAGAAATAGCCGGCCTGGCGCGGCAGCAGAAACGCGCCGAGATAGCCGGCAAATACCAGCGCGCCCCACATGATCAGCATCAGGCTGGCGAGATTGTAGATCCGCGATTGCCGGACGCGGCGCGTGATCTCGTTGATTTCGGCGAGCGCCTCGGAGGCCTCGCGGCTGTCGATCATGTTGGCCATCCCCACTGCCGCTATGAGCCCGCCATGGCGCGCGTGGCAACATCTTCGGCGACGATGGATACCGCCTTCGGCGCGCCGACGATACCCATGTGGTTGATGCCGTCGAGCACCCTGACGTCGACCGCTACCTTCGCGCCACGCACGGCTTCGGCGTATTTGTCCGAAAACATCAATTCGTCGTCGGCGCCGGAGATGATCGTGAGCGGTTTGGTCGCGGCGGCGAGATCGCGGCGGAAATCGCCCCGCACTGCAAAGTTGCGCATCAACCGGTCGGTATAGGTCGACACCAGCGTCTTCTCGGAGTTCGGTGGCACCGCCAGCGCCAGCACCGGCAGCGCCTCACAGCAGTTGACGCCGATGGCGCGCAGCGCCAGCAGGCCGAGGATGCGCGGGATATCGGCGTTCGCCCAGCCGCCGGAACTCGGCCGGGTCGAGGGAGCATCGTAGCCGAGATAAGGCGCGAGCATCACGAAGCGCTCGAACAGGTTTTGAATCGGCGAGCCCGCCACGCGCAGCGTAAAGCCGCCACCGGAGGAATGGCCGATCAAGGTCAGCGGCGCTGACGGCACGGTGTTGCGCAACACCGCGACGAAATCGGCCAGATCGTCCTCAAGCTGGCCGACATAACCGATATCGCCACGCGTCCCTGACGCGCCGTGGCCGCGCATATCGACCGCAAAGGTTTCCACGCCGTGCGCCGCCAGCGCCTGCGACAGCGCATGGATGGTGCCGCCACTGGAGCCGGAGGAGCCATGAACCACAATCGCCACGCGGCCGGTCGGTGTGCCGCCCGCCCCGTAATGCCGGAAGCCTAGCCAGCTGCCGTCGCGGGCCTGGAACCGCTCAACCGCAGGCAGGCTGGAAAGATCGACGGTGGCCCGCGCCCGCGAGATCGATTGCAGTTCCGGCACCGGCCGCAGCGGCGTTGCCAGCAACGCCAGCACCACCAGCGCCAGCACGCCGACGCCGCACAGGACCCATTTCAGGAGGCTCAGGGAGCCGCGGATCAGGAATTTGAGCATCGTCTTCGCCTCGCCAAAATGAAATACAGAGAACTCTGTATAACAGAGTATGTGAGTTCCACAAGGGCCGGATTGGCAGGGATGGTCAAAAATCCCTACGTTGCGGCAACGTCTCCAACACCCGAATCAGTTGCCGATGCCTGCTGAGAACCTGATCAACGCGCCTGAATTTACCGTCTCCGAGCTGTCGTCCGCACTGAAGCGGACGGTGGAGGACGCCTATGGGCATGTCCGCGTGCGCGGCGAAATCTCCGGCTTTCGCGGACCGCACTCCTCCGGCCACTGCTATTTCGCGCTGAAGGACGAGAGCGCCAAGATCGAGGCCGTGATCTGGAAGGGCGTGCATTCAAGGATGCGGTTCAAACCCCAGGAGGGGCTCGAGATCATCGCGACCGGCAAGCTCACGACCTACCCGGGCTCGTCGAAATACCAGATCGTCATCGAGGCGATCGAGCCCGCCGGCATTGGCGCGCTGATGGCGCTGATGGAGGAGCGCAAGAAGAAGCTCGCGGCCGAAGGCCTGTTCGACGAGGCGCGCAAGCAATTGCTGCCGTGGCTGCCGGAAGTGATCGGCGTCGTCACCTCGCCGACGGGTGCGGTCATTCGCGACATCCTGCACCGGCTGCAGGACCGCTTTCCCCGGCGCGTGCTGGTGTGGCCGGTCAAGGTGCAGGGCGAAGGCTCGGCCGAACAGGTTGCTGCCGCCATTCGCGGCTTCAACGCGCTGCCCGAGGCGGGACAGATTCCGCGGCCGGATCTCTTGATCGTCGCGCGCGGCGGCGGCTCGCTGGAGGATCTGTGGTCGTTCAACGAGGAGATCGTGGTTCGCGCCGCCGCCGAGAGCATGATCCCGTTGATTTCGGCCGTCGGCCACGAGACGGATATCACGCTGATCGATTTCGCCGCCGACAAGCGCGCGCCGACGCCGACCGCGGCCGCCGAAATGGCCGTCCCCGTGCGCAGCGAATTGTTCGTCGAGGTCGAAAGCCTCGCGCGGCGGACGATGGTGTGCTGGCAGCGCGGCCAGGAAAGCCGCCGCAATGAACTCCGCGCCGCGGCCCGCGCCCTGCCCGGCGCAAGCGAATTGCTCGCGATCCCGCGCCAGCGGCTGGATCATCTCGGCGCCGCCCTGCCCCGCGGCTTGAAGGCGAATACGCACGCGCACCACCGCCGATTCTCCCATATCAGCGCCGGGTTGACGCTGAAGGTCCTGCGCGGACAGGTCGCCCACGCCAACCAGCGCCTGATCGTATCCGGCGAACGCATCAAGCTTTCGGCCCGCGCGCTGCTGCGCAACCGGCGCGATCGCTTTGCCGGGCTGGAGGTCAGGCTCAAGACTTCGAAGCTCTCCAACGCCCAGGCACAGCGCAACGCCATCGCGCGCGACCGCGAGCGCACGCAACGGCTGGCCGAGCGCGCCCGCCGTGCCCTCCTGACGGCGATGCAGCGGCTCGAGGCCCGTGTCACCCATAGCGGCCAGTTACTGGCGGCGCTGTCCTATCGCGGGGTGCTCGCGCGCGGCTTTGCGCTGGTGCGCGACGAACAGGGCCATGCCGTACATGCCGCCGCCTCGGTCGGGCCCGGCGCGCATCTCTCCATCGAGTTCGCCGACGGCCGCGTCGGCGCCACCGCGGATGCCGATCGGCCGCCCGCGACGTCGGCCGCCGCAAGCCCGGCGAAGACTGAGCCGCGCGAGGCCAGGACGATCGCGGCCAAGCGCGTGACGAAGCCGATCGATCAGGGCAGCCTGTTTTAACGCGCCAACCATTCCGCGACGCGCTTCTGCGCGTCGGCTCGGGCTTGCGCATCCGTTCCGATGTGACCGCGTTCGGGCAGCGTGGCGTCGGCGCCCGCGATCGCACGCAGCGGAAGGTCGGCGCGATCGAAATCGTGCGGCGCGCCGGGATAGACCACGATCTGCGTCAGCGCGCTGCGGCCGCGGGCGCCGTCCACCATCTGGCGGCAGGCCTGCGGCGAACTGACGTCATCGTTGGCGCCGATCAACAACAGCGTCGGCACCCGCGTGCTCCAGCCGAGGCCGGAGGAGAGTCGGCAATCCGGATAGAACGCAATCGCCGAGCGGAAATCCGGCTCAGCGCCGCGCGATGCCAATTGCGGGCGCACCGCCCACAGCACCGCGCTGGCGCCATTCGCCCATCCGATCAGGCTGATGCGGTCACGCGCCGCCCAGGGTTGCTGCAGCAGCCACAGCCGCGACGCCGTGATATCGGCCACCCGCTCGCGGCGCGCGAGCACGCGACGTTCGCTGGCGCGGCACTGCGGACCGAGTTCGCGCGAACCGTAACTGTCCGGCAGCAGCACCGCATGCCCGGTCTTCAACAGCTGCTCCGTCCAGTCGCGGTAGCGGGCCGGCAACGGCTCGGGATGTCCGTTCAATCCACCGCAGCCATGCAGCGCGATCACGGTGGGAAACGGCCCGTCGCCATCGGGCTTGTAGAGCTGCGCATGCAGGGTCAGGTTGGCCGCGGGGATGTCGACCTGGCTCGGTGCCGGCAACGGCGCGGCATCCGCGCGGCAGGCGGCAGCGAGGAGCGTCAGGAATAGCGTTGCTGACAGAAGGCGCATCGGTTTCGGCCGAATCGTTATGGCGCTGCGGCACGGCGGAACCAAGGCTATCATGCAGGCTGGGCGCAAAACATCACAAGTCGGTGGGTTTCCGCAGCGGACAGTACGACCTATTTATGATAGATCGGATTCGGAAAATACACTTGGCCGAGGCCCTCGCGGGCTGGCCCATCGGAGAGTTTGACGGTGCTTAATAAATTTGGTCCTTCGGGGCATGGCGAAGCGCAGGTGCAATATCTGGACGGCGATTTCCGCGTGATCTCGCCCGGGACCTATGTGCGCTGCGCCATCACCGACGTGCGGATCCCGCTCGACGAGTTGAAATACTGGAGCGTCGACCTGCAGGAGGCCTATTCGGTCCCCGGCGCCGTGCTGCAGCGGTACTTTCCCGGCGCGCTGAAGACGCAGGATTAGCTGCGTCAGCCGGCCCTCCTCGCTCGCGCTTTGAACAGCCGGTCGGTCACGAACTTCCGCAACAGCGCCGCGTCGTCGAATTCGAGCGTCACCGCGAACGGCACGACAGGCTGCGCCCAATCCGGCAGGCTCGCGCCCTGCCGTAGCCGCGCCAGATCCTTTTCCGTCGTCACCGGTGTCAACGCGTCGCCTCTTGCTTCGTCGATCAGATTTTCGATCTCGCCCTGCGAATAGGGATGATGATCGGCGAAGGCGCGCTCGCGGACAACATCGACGCCGTTCGCCCGCAACGTGCTGAAGAATCGTGCGGGATCGCCGATGCCGGCAAATGCCAGCACGCGCTTGCCGCTGAGCGAGGCTACCTGCGCCGCATCCGGCTTCAGATGGGCGCGCAGCACCGGCTTGCCCTGCGCGGCGATAGCGGCTGCTACCGAGGCGGCGGCGGCGCCATCACCGACAATAATGAGCGCATCGGTGCGCGCCAGCTGCGGCTGCAGCGGCGCGCGCAGCGGACCTGCGGGAAACACCTGCCCGTTGCCGAGGCCGCGGCCGGCGTCGATCACGATCAGGGATGCGTCCTTGACGACCGCCGGTGACTGGAAACCGTCGTCCATCACGATCACGGTCGCGCCTTGCGCACGCACCAGCGGGACGCCCTCGGCGCGCTTGCGCGCCACGACCACCGGAAGTTGGCCTGCCAGCATCAACGGCTCGTCACCAACGTCGGAAGCCGCATGCCGCCCGGGATCGACCCTGACCGGCCCGCGCAATTTTCCGCCATAGCCGCGGGAGAGCACGACCGGCGTTTCGCCGAGCTCGCGCAGCAGCTTCGAAAGCGCCAGCACGGTCGGCGTCTTGCCGGCGCCGCCGACATGGTAGTTGCCGACACAGAGCACGGGAATGCCGGCATGCAATCCCCTGCGCTGCAGCCGCCGCGCCGCGATGGCGCCATAGAGCGCGCCGAGCGGTCTCAGGAGATGCGAGTTCAGCGAAGCCGGGCCATGCCAGAAGCCCGGCTCACGCATTGGCGGCTCCCGTCTCGAGCCGCACCTGCAGCAGATAAGGCTCGAGCGCCGAGAGCGTGCGCTCCAGCGCGCCGCCGAGTTGACCGACCACGCGCCCGGACGCGGTGAGCAGGGCCTCGCGCGCCCTGGGATCGTCAAGCAGTTTCCCGATCTGCTTTACCAGCATTTCCTGCGTATCGGCCCGTCGCGCGCCGCCGGCGGAATCGAGGGCTTCATAGACGTCGGCGAAATTGAAGACGTGGGGACCGTGGACGATCGACGCGCCGAGCTTGATCGCCTCGATCGGATTCTGTCCGCCATGCTCGACCAGCGATCCGCCCATGAACACGATCGGCGCCAGCCGGTAGAACAATCCCAATTCGCCCATGGTGTCGGCGACATAGATATCGGTCGTGGCGGTCGGCAGATCCTCGTGCGAGCGCAGGGTCGCATTGAGGCCGCTGGCCGCGATCATGCGCGCGATGGCCTCGCCGCGATCGGGATGCCGCGGCACGATCACGGTCAACAGCTTCGGAAAGTATGCGGCGAGCGTCCGGTGGGTTTCCGTCAGGATCTCTTCCTCGCCGGGATGCGTGGAGGCCGCGACCACGACCGGACGGCCGCGCGTCATCGCCATCAGCGAATCCAGCTTGTCGCTGTCAGCCGGCGGCGCGGGAACGTCGAGCTTGAGGTTCCCGGTCACGACGACATTGCGGCTGCCCAGCGCCGCAAAGCGCTCGGCATCGAGCCGCGATTGCGCCAGACAGACGTCGAACCGGCCGAGCAGCGCCGAGATCGTGCCCGAGACGCGGCGCCAGCGCGGAAACGAACGATGCGACATCCGGCCGTTGATCAGCACCATCGGCAGCCGCCGCGCGGCGCTCGACAGGATCAGGTTCGGCCACAGGTCGGACTCGATGAACAGCGCCAGCGAGGGCCGCCAGTGATCGAGGAACCGCGTGACATAGCGCGGCGAGTCGTAGGGCACGTACTGATGGATGACGTCAGGCGGGAACCGCTTGGCGACGATCGCCGCCGACGTCACCGTGCCCGAGGTCAGGAGGATACGCAGGTTCAACGCCCGCAGCCGCTCGATCAGCGCCGCCGCCGCCAGCACCTCGCCGACGCTGGCGCCATGAATCCACACCAGCGGCCCGTTGGGCCTGATATCGGCGCTCAGCCCGCGGCGCTCGCCGACGCGCGCGGGATCTTCTTTTCCACGTTTCAACCTGCGATTGATAACGGCAATCGACAGTGGAACCATCGCAGACGACAGGCTCCGGTAGACGCGCAACGTCATCGGCAGTGCATCAGCCAAGAGCGGACTCCGGACGCCCGACCGCCGCATAGGCACGACGAGTCGCTTCGTTCAGCAAAGCTTCTACCTGAAGGCGCAACTTTTCCATAGTCTCGGCGTCGGCGTCCGGCGGCACGTATACATGTTCAATGCCTACCACGGCACCGCGCCCGAATGGCAAATTGATGGTGCTGGAGTCCCAGTTTTTCAACCTGATGAAGCGGCTGGTCACCATCGCAAACGGCATGATCGGCCGCCCGGACTCCCGCGCCAGCATGATGAGGCCGAGCCCCACGACCCGCGCGCGCTTCGGCACGTCGGCGGTGGTAGCGACGTTCCACTTGCCTTCCAGCGCCTGCAGCATTTCCCTGAAAGCGCCGACGCCGCCCTTGCGGTGAAACGCGCCGCCATGATCGCCGGAGCCCCTGATCGTACCGATGCCGAGCCGCTCGGCGGCGATGGCGTTGAACTCACCATCGCGATGCCGCGAAATCAGGACCTTGGCGCGGTGGCTCTCCTTCTTGATGAACGGCGTCATGAAATGCTGGCCGTGCCAGAACGCGAAGATCGCCGGCATCTCCGGTTCGACGATGTCGTAGATGTCGGCCGGCGCGTAGCTGAAGCGGTTGGTCAGCCAGACCAGCCGCAGATACTCGGCCGCAAGCACACCGAGCGCACGCTGAACCCAGTTGCTGCGCAGCAAATCGCGAAGGAATCGTTTCAACGGGAGGGCTTCGTCTCTTGACCTGGATCGAGCAGCCGGTGGAGGTGAACCACGAAGTAGCGCATGTGGGCATTGTCCACGGTCTGCTGCGCCTTCGCTTTCCAGGCTGCGTGAGCGGTAGCGTAATTGGGGAACACGCCGACGATTTCGACCTGATCGAGGTCCTTGAACGTGGTGTGTTCGAGATCGGTCAGTTCGCCGCCGATGACGAGATGGAGCAATTGCGGCTGGGCACTATCTGGCATGATGGTTTTTCCTAACGAGGTGCCCGGCAAGCAGGATGGCAAGCAAGATTGGTACCGTTTTTCGCAAGATCAGCGTATCGCAAGATGGAGCGGGACGATTGGCGGCGCGGATCCGGCCCGTTCAGGGCAACGGACGATCTCGAAAATGCTCGACAATGCGCGCATGACGATCGCGGCCCGCTGCTACCAGCACCCCGTGCACCACCTCCCGGCGATTATACTCAATCGCATCCCCCGAGAGTGCGGTCATCCTACCATTGGCTTCCTGTACGATCAAATTCGCCGCGGCAAGATCCCAGTCGCGGCTCTGGCCGCCTGCAAAAGCGGCATCGAGGCTGCCATCCGCAACCCGGCACAGCCGCAGCGCCAGCGATCCGATTCGCGGATGCAGGGTGATTTCATCCACTGACGGGCTCAGCCGCTGCACCAGCGGCTTCGGGCCAGCCATGCGGGAAAAATCGAGATCGGCCCCGGCAGCCGCACGCACCGGCCGCTCATTGAGCGTGGTGCCCTGCCCGCGCATCGCGAAGTAGAACTCATCGGTGGCGGGCGCGAATACCGCCGCCAGCACCGGCGCAGAGCCCGCGACCAGCGCCACACTGACGCACCAGTCCTCGCGGCCGGCGAGATAGGCGCGGGTGCCGTCGATCGGATCGACGATCCAGACCAGCGGCGTGCCCAGCCGCGCGTCGTCGTCGACGCTCTCCTCCGACAGCCAGCCATAATCCGGCGTTGCCGAGCGCAATCGTTTTTCCACAAGGTCGTTGACGGCGATGTCGGCCTCGGAGACCGGCGAGGAGGCGCCCTTGGTCCAGTTCTTCAGCTCGGTACGAAACAGCGACAACGCCAGCGCACCGGCTTCCCGCACCGTATCCGTCAACAGCGCGGCATCGCGCGCCACAATCCTGTCGGCCGTATCAGCGTCCGCCAAGCGTCAGGCCCTCGATGCGCAGCGTCGGTGCGTTGACGCCGTAGCGGAACTCCAGATTGTTGGCCGCGACCAGCGATTTGAACATCGGCAGCAGATGGCCGGCGATCGTCACCTCGCTGACGGGATAGGTGATCTCGCCGTTCTCGATCCAGAAGCCGGACGCGCCGCGGCTGTAATCGCCGGTGACGCCGTTGACGCCGGAGCCGATCAGATCGGTGACGTAAAAACCCTGCTTGATGTCGGAGATCAATTCCTTCGGCGTCATCTCGCCGGGTTCGAGATGCAGATTATACGACCCCGGCGACGGCGACGACGAGACGCCGCGATGGGCATGCCCGGTCGTGACCATGCCAAGCTCGCGCGCGGTCGCGCAATCCAGCAGCCACGTGGTCAGCACGCCCTCGTCGATGAGCGCGTGCTTCTTCACTCTGACGCCCTCGGCGTCGAAGGTCTGCGAACGCAGCCCGCGCACCCGCAGCGGATCGTCGATGATGCGGATGTTCTTCGAAAACAATTGCTCGCCGAGCCGGTCCTTCAGGAAGCTCGTCTTGCGTGCAATCGAGGCGCCGTTGATGGCGCCGACGAGATGACCGACCAGCGATGCCGACACCCGGGGATCGTACACGACCGGCACCTTGCAGGTCTCGACCTTGCGCGGATTGGCGCGCGCCACGGTGCGTTCGCCCGCGCTGCGGCCGACGCTTGCGGGCGAGGCGAGGTCGGAGGCGTGCGGCGCCGAGGTGAAATCGTAGTCGCGCTCCATGCCGGTGCCCTCGCCTGATATCGCGGTCATCGAGATGCCGTGGCTGGAGCGCAAGTAGGAGCCGTGGAAGCCGGTGGAGGTGACCAGCACCATGCCGCCGATCCCGCTGGAGGCGGAGGCGCCACCTGACTTGCTCACGCCCTTGACGGCCATGGCTGCCGCTTCGGCCTCGGAGGCGCGGCGCTCCAGCTCGGACGTCGAGGGAACTTCGCGGTCGAGCAGATCGAGATCGGCGAACTCGCGCGCCAGCAGCGACGGATCGGCGAGACCGACATATTTGTCGTCGGGCGCGACGCGGGCCATCGCGACCGCGCGCTCGGCAAGTTTCGCGATGCCATCGCCGGAAACATCGTTGGTCGAGACCACCGCCTGGCGCTGCCCGACCAGCACGCGCAATCCGACATCGTCACCCTCGGAGCGCTCGGATTCCTCGACGCGGCCTTCGCGGACTTCAACGCCCTGCGAAACGCCGCGCACCGCGACCGCATCCGCGGCGTCCGCGCCCGCGCGTTTTGCCGCCTCGACCAGGCGCTGCGCCAGCGTCGACAGCGCCGATTGATCGAACAGGCCGGAGGTGTCGGAATCTTTCGAAAGCGGCGAAGGCTTGGACGGTGAAGTCTTGGACGGCGAAGTCTCGGATGGTGAAGAGTTCACAAACAAAATCCCTGACATTGTAGAGAGCTGGGACGCAATTCTCAGGATTAAGCAGATGTGCCTGATTCACAGGGAGTTCAAGCATTTTAGTGCGGTCAATGCCAAACATTTTCGGCATTCCCGCAAGGTCTCGTCAATCATGTGAGCCAAGGTCTTGTCAATCATGCTGCCAGATGCAGGGCGGGTGACGTCTCCTTAACCAGCCTTTTTAAGGCGAAACGGAAATCGCTCGGCTAAGGTCTCACGTATCGACCGGGAACATAATCCCGGCGGGGAGACCACAGCCGTGAGGCGTCAAACATCAACAAGCGGGAGCAATCCCGCCGGGTCGAGCCGCGCACTGCGGCTCGACCCTCTTTCCCTGCCGCTCAGCTTCCAGGCGCACGACACCCGTGCCGACGGCGGCGTGCGCAGGATCGAACTTCATCGCGAACGCGTCGTGCTGCACCGCGCCGTCAAGGGCATGCGGATGGCCGTCAACATCCGCGTCCGCGACTTTCTCGGCGTCGCGCTGCGCGGCCTCGACGACGCGCAGACGGTGGTGCTGGTGCATCGCGATCCGTCGCTGAGCATTCCCCTGTGCGTGAGTTCCGACCGCGAGGAGACCGTGTCCGCCTGGCTGAAGTGGAGCGACATCTTCGCGCTGCCGCAGCTGATGGAAGACCTTCCGCGCGAACCGGCCGCCCGCCGCCGCCGCCACAACGCCATCCGCACCCGCCGCCCGAGATTTTTGGTGCGCCGCCGCGCCGGCGATTTGCTCAACCCGGCCAACATCCATCAAGGCGAACGCGAGATCATCGCGCGGGATTAGAACTTCTTAGAAGCGGCCTCTCTCCACACAATGACTGTCATCCCCGCGAAGGCGATCCAGTACGCTGCGGCCTCTCAATTCCATCACTGCTGTCTCTGGAATACTGGATCCCTCGCCTTCCGCCTTCGCTCTTTGAGCTACGGCGGACAAGTCGCGGGGATGACGACTGAATATGACTTCGCATTCTCGCGGCGCATTGCACCCGAGGCTTGCTGGAAACTTGCTCCCTCAAAAATCAGAGGGCGCAGGGAAGACCGGGTGCGCGCTGCACCCGCGGTCTCGTGTGCAATTGCGCACAAAGAACGCGCACACGAGCATACAGGTTCAGCGGAAACACTCCGGCCTTCCCTGCGCAGTGGCTTTACGGCTTATAACGTGATCTCCCCGGTGAACGGCTCTTTTGCCACCGTCGCTCCTTAAGAAGCTTGCTTCTCAAGAACTTGACGCCAGCACCGCGGCGTCAGGACCACACGACTTCGCCGTACGCTTCAGGCACGCTCGTCTGCTGCGCTTTCGCGTCCACCGCATCTCACCGCGCGTTCGTGACGATCGCGAGCCGCCCCTCGTAACGGGTGAGACGCGCGGAATTAAATCACTGATTTGCCCGACGGCACGAGCGGAATATTTTTGCGCGAAGGGATGGACAGACTTTTGTTGATTTGCCCGTCGGGTTGCTTTGTCGCAGGCTATGCAATGCAGTTCGTCATTGCGGCGAAGCGAAGCAGTCCATAGCGCGGCTTGCAGCAGAACGTGGCACTTGCGTCTTCCGGGCAGCTTGCGCTGAACCCGATCCATGACTGGAGCGTGCGGATGATGATCCGGCTTACGACAGCTCAGACTGCAAGGGTGGGCAGAGCGGCAAAGCGGCTGCCCACCCTGCGAGCAGTGCGCTTGATGGTGGGCAAGCTGCGCTTTGCCACCCTACGAAGTCGAGCGCATCACCGCATCCACGAGCAATCCTGCAAACAGCAACAGGCCCGCATCGCGGTTGGATTTGAAAATGCGCAGGCACAGCGCGGGATCGCCGATGTCGAGATCGCCGGATTTGCCAAACCAGATGCGCGGCGAATGCGACGAGCCCTATCCATGCCGGCCATCGCGCGGCGCCGAGCGCCAGCGCCACGCCGATCAGGACCACCGCGAGCGAATAGAACACCGCCAGCGCCCGGTGCGTGCGCGCGCCGAACAGCCGCGCCGTCGACTTGACGCCGATCAGTGCGTCGTCCTCGGCGTCCTGATGCGCGTAGATGGTGTCGTAGCCGATCACCCAGGCGATCGAGCCGGCGTAGAGCACGAGCGCGGTCAGGTCGATGCGGCCGAGCGTGACTGCAAATCCCATCAGCGCGCCCCAGGAGAACGCGAGGCCGAGCACGACCTGCGGCCACCAGGTGATGCGTTTCATGAAGGGATAGACCGCGACGATGATGAGCGAGGCGATGCCGGTCATGACCGCGAAGCGATTGAATTGCAGCAGCACGGCAAGCCCGATCAGCGCCAGCAGGACCAGGAAAGCAAACGCCTGCTTCACGCTGACCTGCCCCGCGGGCAGCGGCCGCGACCGCGTCCGCTCGACTTTGGCGTCGAGGTCGCGATCGGTGATGTCGTTCCAGGTGCACCCCGCGCCGCGCATCGCGAAGGCGCCGATGAAAAACAGCGCGATGACCAGCGGCAATTGGGAGGCGTCGTGCGCGACACCGGCGGCAAGCGCCGCCGACCACCAGCACGGCATCAGCAACAGCCACGATCCGATCGGACGGTCGAAACGGGCGAGCCGCAAATAGGGCCGCGACCAGGACGGCGCACGCGTATCGACCCAGTTGCCGGTCGCATCGGCAACGCGGGCGGTCGCGTCGCTCATCTGGTGGCGGTCATCGGGCGAGAACGTTGCCGTTCAGCGTATCGAAGGTGCTGCCGCCCTTCTTCACGGTCTGCGCCTCGGGCAGCGCCGCCGAAGAGCCCAGGACTTCGCTCAGGCTCGGACCGGCGGGCCCGCGCGCCTGCACCTGTGCCGCCATCCCGCAGACCTGCTTCTGCATTTTCTCGGTGTTCTTGTGGCCGTTGCGAAGCTGGTCGCCGATCTGCGCCGGAATTCCGCATTTGGCCGAGTTGGTCTCGACGTACTTGATCATCTTCAGTTCGGCCTGGCCGAAATTGCCGATCAGCTTGCAGGCCTCGTCCGGCGACGCCTTGCGGTCGCTCGCGGCCTTGATCATCTTGCCGCGCTTCTCCGCCTCTTCGCGCAGCGGAACGAACCCCTTCATGCAGGCGTCTGCCGCGCCGCCCGCCGCAGGCGGACCGCCCGCTGCTGACATTCCGCCCGCAGGCGCAGCGCCTCGATCGAACACCGAACCGCCGGAGACCGGCGCGGCGCTCTGGATCGGCGCAGCCGCAGCCCCGTTCACGGGCGGAAATGGTGATGCACTCGCAGGCTGGTTCGGCAATGGCGCCGGAAACGCGCTCTGCGCAAGGACATGGCCCGCGTGAAAGGTCACGACGGCGGCGGTCAGCGGCACAATCAGGCGGCGGATCATCAAGGCTGTTTCTCCGGCAAGGTTCTGGCGGCCCAACGGCGTCCGAACGAAGCAGATTTGCAATGGACTTTTTACGATTCCTGCCGGGGGTTAACAACCCGTTGATTAGGGCAGCAGCGCGGCGTAGGGCCGCGTCAAAGGTTAAAAACAGGCCCGAATTGGCGCGCTTTGGGCTAAAAGCACCCGGTAACGGAACATCACAAATGCCTGAACTCGATTTTCGCGCCCCTCGCCTGTTCGTCGACGCCCTCTTGAGGGAGGGCGAGCGAATCGCGCTGGAGCGCAACCAGAGCAATTATCTGGGCAACGTGCTGCGGCTCTCGGCCGGCGAATCGATCCTGGTGTTCAACGGCCGCGACGGCGAATGGAAGGCAGAGATCGATGGCCGCAAGCGGCCCGACGGTTTGACCATCGCCGCCCAAACGCGGCCGCAGGACCGCCTGCCCGACATCGCCTACGTCTTTGCGCCGCTGAAACACGCCCGGCTCGACTACATGGTGCAGAAGGCGGTCGAGATGGGGGCCTCCCGGCTGCAGCCGGTCCTGACCCGTCATACCCAGGTCTCGCGGGTCAACAGCGAGCGGATGCGCGCCAACGTCATCGAGGCCGCCGAGCAATGCGGCATCCTCTCGCTCGCCGATGTCGCGGAGCCTGTGGCGCTCGACCGTTATCTCGGCGCGCGCGGGCAAGGCCGCCTGCTGGTGTTCTGCGACGAGGCCACGGAGATCGCGGAATCCGCTGCAGGCGCTGCAACAGGGGCTATCCGCCACTGACGGGATCGACATCCTGATCGGTCCCGAGGGCGGGTTTGCCGAAGATGAACGCGCGCTTCTGCTGCGGCAGCCCAGGACGCTGCGGCTTTCGCTGGGGCCGAGGATCCTGCGCGCGGATACAGCCGGCGTCGCGGCACTGGCGCTGGTGCAGGCCGCGCTGGGCGACTGGCGGGGGCCGGGATAGCCAAGGGCATCCGGGATAGCCAAGGGCATCCGGGATAGCCAAGGGGGCATCCGGGATAGTCAATGAAGCGCTAACCGGCTAAGGCACCGCCCATTAAGTCAGTTGGCCAATCCCTGTCGAAACCCCGTCCCGGCCATGCTAAGGCCTGCGCCAACAACCCCTTGGAACCGTGCTGGAACCCTCGGTCCCCAGGAACCCGGGATTTCCTGCTATTTGGACGTCGAAATGACCGTAGCCGCCGCCAACGATCGTGCCGCCGGATCCGCCGCCTGGGCGGACGCGCTGCTGTTGTCGTTTGCGCAAGGAGGCTACGTCAGGGCCGAGCCCGGTATCCTGCAGCCGGCCGAGCCGTTCCTCGACCTCTCCGGCGAGGACATCCGCAAGAGCCTGTATTTGACCACCGACGCGTCGGGCGAAGAGCTCTGCCTGCGCCCTGACCTGACCATTCCGGTGGCCCGCGACTATCTCGCCTCCGGGCGCGCCGGGCAGCCTGCGGGCTTCAGCTATCTCGGACCGGTGTTTCGCTATCGCGGCGGCCGGCCGAGCGAGTTCCTGCAGGCCGGCATCGAATCCTTTGGCCGGCAGGACCGCGCCGCGGCGGACGCGGAAATGCTGGCGCTGGCGCTGGAGGCGACCGCCGCCTTCGGATTGAAGGACGTCGAAATCCGCACCGGCGATGTCGCCTTGTTCACGGCGCTGATCGACGCGCTCGACCTCTACCCGGTCTGGCGGCGGCGGCTGATCAAGGATTTCAACCGCAAGGTCAGCCTCACCGATGACATCGAGCGGCTGACGCTCGCGGCCGCGCCCGGCCGCAACGAATATGAGGGCGTGCTGGCAGCCCTTGCCGGCTCCGACCGCAAGGCGGCGCTGGCGCTGGTGACCGACCTGATGTCGATCGCCGGCACCACCAATGTCGGCGGCCGAACGGTTGCCGAAATCGCCGACCGCTTTCTCGAACAATCGACGCTGAAGGGCGGTGCGCTGCCGCGCGATGCGCTCGCGATCATCAAGCGTTTTCTGGCGATCGCAGGCGACCCCGATGAATCGGTGGCGCAACTGCGCGCCTTGGCATCGGACGCAAAACTCGACCTCGCGGCTGCGATCGATCAGCTCGAAAGCCGCGTCGGCTTCATGGCCGCGCGCGGCATCGACACGCGGCTGACGCGCTTCTCGACTTCGTTCGGCCGCGGCCTCGATTATTACACCGGCTTCGAATTCGAACTGCACGCGAAAGGCAACGGCATCGAACCGCTGGTCGCGGGCGGCCGCTATGATGGCCTGATGACCCAGCTCGGCTCGCCGACGCCGATCGCAGCGGTCGGATTTTCGGTCTGGATCGAAGCCTTGACGCAGCTTGCCAGGTCCGCCGCGCAAGGAAGCGTCGCATGAGCGCCCCCTTCGTTCTCGCCGTTCCCTCCAAGGGCCGCCTGCAGGAAAACGCCGAAGCGTTTTTCACGCGCGCCGGGCTTTCGCTCGCCAAGCCGCGCGGCGCACGCGATTACCGCGGCACGATACCCGGCCTCGACAATGTCGAGATCGCCTATCTTTCGGCGAGCGAAATCGCCGCGCAGCTCGCGCGCGGCATGGTGCATCTCGGCGTCACCGGCGAGGACCTGTTGCGCGAAAGCATTGCGGACGCCGACAAGCGCGTATTGCTGATCGACAATCTCGGCTTCGGCAGCGCCAATGTCGTGGTCGCGGTGCCGCAGGCCTGGATCGACGTCCGCACCATGGCCGATCTCGACGACGTCACCACAGGTTTTCGCGCGCAACATAATCGCCGCATGCGGGTCGCGACCAAGTACATCAACCTGACCCGCAACTTCTTCGCCTCCCACGGCGTGGTCGATTACCGCATCGTCGAGAGCGCCGGCGCCACCGAAGGCGCGCCCGCCGTCGGCACCGCCGAGATGATCGTCGACATCACGACCACAGGCGCGACGCTGGCCGCCAACGGGCTGAAGGTGCTCGACGACGGCGTGATCCTGCGCAGCCAGGCCAACCTGGTGGCGTCAAAGGACGCCGACTGGTCGGGCGAAGCCCGCGAAACCGCGCGCGTGATCCTGGATCATATCGCCGCGCGCGCCCGCGCCAGCAAATACCGCGAGGTGCGAACGCGCTTCACCGGCTGCAACGACGCGCTGCTGACCGAGGCGCACAACCGCTTCGGCGTGGTGGCGCCGTTCGGCGGGCCGACCTCGTCGGGCATGCTCACGCTGCACTGCCCGCCGACGCACCTGTATGCGCTCGGCAGCTTCCTGCGCGAGCATGGCGCCGATACGGTCTCGATCGCCTCGCTCGACTACGTGCTCGACCGCGAAAACCCGCTATTTGCCCGGCTCGAGGCGTTCTTGCGGCAATAAGGCTGCCGTTTGTTCATCGTTGCGACAGCCTGCGGCAAGTAGCATATGCTGTTTGGGGCATGGCACGATCCATGCTGCTAGCTTGTACCTAAAGCACGGGACTTAACTGGATGACGCTGGGCTCTGACGTTTCCGGCCTGTCCACGACCGCGGTGAGCGCCGCGGCGCGGGGCCTGTCGATTGTCGTGCCGCTGTACAACGAGGCCGCCGGGCTGACCGCGCTGCACGAGCGGCTGATCGGCCTCGCGCGGTCGCTTCATGCGCGCTACGGCCTCGCCAGCGAAGTGGTCTATGTCGACGACGGCAGCGCCGACAGCACGCTTGCGATTGCGCGCGCGCTCGCGGCCGAGGCGCTCGACGTGCAGGTGGTGTCGCTGTCGCGCAATTTCGGCAAGGAAGCCGCGTTGATGGCGGGGCTGGATCATGCCCGGCGCGGCGCGGTGCTGTTCATGGACGGCGACGGCCAGCATCCGCCAAGCCTGGTCGAGAAACTGGTCGCGCACTGGATCGAAGACGGTTACGACGTCGTCTATACGGCGAAGGCGCACCGCGACAATGAATCGTTCCTGCGCCGCCAGGCGGTGCACGGCTTCTACGCGCTGATCAACTGGGGCGCACGGCAGAAGATCCCCGAGGACGCCGGCGATTTCCGCCTGCTGTCGCCGCGCGCCGCCACAGCACTGCGCCAGCTTCCCGAACGCAATCGTTTCTTCAAGGGACTGGCGAGCTGGATCGGATTCCGCCAGATCCGTGTCGACTATGAACCGGCGCCGCGCGCGCATGGCGTCACCACCTTCAGCCCGGGCCGGCTGGTCGGACTGTCGATCGAGGGATTGACGTCGTTCTCGGTGGCGCCGCTGCGGTTTGCGAGCCTGTTCGGCGTGCTGCTCGCCGTCGGCGCCTTCCTGTTCGGCCTGACCATCCTGTGGGAGGTCTTGACCACCGGCAAGCAGGTCCCCGGCTATCCCTCGCTGGTGATCGGCCTGATGACGATCGGCGGCGTGCAGCTGATCATGATCGGCATCGTCGGCGAATATATCGGCAAGATCCTGTCGGAGCTGAAAGCGCGTCCGATCTACTTCGTCGCCGAGCATTCCGAAAAGCGCGCCGATGGCGAGACAAAGGCTGATGCCACCGAGCGGACCGCCGCGGAATGAACGACGTCGCGACGCCGCGCCGGATCTGGCTGTGCGCCGACGATTACGGTCTGGCCGAGGGCGTCAACCGCGCCATTCGCGATTTGATTTCCCGCGGCCGTCTCAATGCGACGTCGGTGATGGTGGTCGGTCCGGCGATCGGCCGCAGCGAGGTCACCGAACTGCAAGCTGTTGCGGCGGCGAGCCCGCGCTGCGCCATCGGCCTGCACGCGACATTGACGGCGCCGTTCCGTCCGCTGTCGCTGCACTTTCGCCCCGTCGACGGCGGCTTGTTCCTGCCGTTTCAGACCCTGCTGCGATCGGGCCTGTTGCGGCGGCTCGATCCTGAGATGATCGAGGACGAGCTGCTGGTTCAGCTCGCGGCTTTCAAGGAGCTGTTCGGGCGTGCGCCTGACTTTGTCGACGGCCACCAGCACGTGCAGTTGTTTCCGCAGGTGCGCGACGGATTTCTGGCCGCGGTCAAACAAGCTGCGCCAGGCGCCTGGGTGCGCCAGGGCGGCAGGCTGCAGCCGCTGGCCAAGCGGCTCGGTGCGCCCAAGGCGCTGGTGCTCGACATCCTCAGCGCGCAGTTCCGCAGGCGCGCCGCCGCCGCCGGCATCCCGTTCAATCCGGCCTTTGCCGGCGCCTATGATTTTACGACATCGCCTGATTTCGGCGAGCTGATGCGGCAGTTCATCGCGGGACTGCCGGAAGGCGGGCTGGTGATGTGCCATCCGGGTTTTGTCGACGACACGCTTGCTGGTCTCGATCCCCTCACCACCCAGCGCGAGGCCGAACACGCCTATCTCGCAGGCACCGAGTTCCCGCCGCTGCTGGCAGCGAATAATGTTACACTGGGTTGATAAGGTTCGCGAAAACCGGCCGGCCGTTTTGTCGCATACCGAAATTTAATTCGCCCGCCCACTACTTGCGGCACAAAACCCGCCTACATCTTCCCCGCGCTTCGATGACGTTTCGACGCGAGGGAGAAGGCCATGACACCGCAAGAACGCCAACTGATTGACGATCTTTTCGACCGGCTCGCCAGACTCGAGAACGCCCCGCGCGATCCCGAGGCGATGTCTGCGATCATGCAGGGCTTGCGAAAGGCGCCCAACGCCGTCTACGCGCTGGTGCAAACCACGCTGGTGCAGGACGAGGCGCTGAAGCACGCCGACAGCCGCATCCAGGAACTGGAAGCGGCGGCCGGTCAGCAAAATCAGCCCGCCGGATTCCTCGATTCGATGCGCGACGCGATTTTCGGGCAGAGCCAGCAACAAGGCCAGGGCCAGTCGCAAGGTTCGGTGCCCAACGTTCGCGCGCCCGGGATCAGCGGCAGCCGTCCGGCGTGGAACACGGGCCAGGTCTTGCAGCAGGGCCAACCGGCCGGACAATATGGTCAGCCGGCCTACGCCCAGCCGTCCTACGGCGCACAGCAGCCCCAGCAGCCGTCGCCCTTCGGCGGCGGTGGCGGCTCGTTTCTCGGCACCGCAGCGGCGGCCGCGGTCGGCGTGGTCGGTGGCTCGATGCTGGCCAGCAGCCTGCGTTCGATGATGGGCGGCAGCGGCAACCAGCAGAGCTTCGGCGACACCGCGGGCCACAGCGGCGGCATCGAAGACCGCAGGCCGTGGAGCGATCAGTCCGGCGGCAACCTGGCGCGCGACGCCGGTGTCAACGACATCGGCTCGTCCGGTCAGCGCGCCGACAACAACGATTCCGGTTCGCGGCAGGGATTCTTCGATCAGGCCTCGCACGACGAGGATGACGACATGGATCATGATGCCGACGGTTTCGACGGCGACAGTGACGGTGACGGCGATTACGCCTGAGCGACGCCGGATTTGAAAAAGAGAAACGGCCGCCCGATCGGGCGGCCGTTTTGATTTCGGGAGTCTGAATTCGGCTGGGTCAGATCACGACGACCCTGGCGCCGACACCGACACGGCCGTAGAGATCGATCACGTCTTCATTGCGCATCCGGATGCAGCCCGATGAAACGTTGGTGCCGATGGTCCAGGGCTCGTTGGAGCCGTGGATGCGATAGAGCGACGATCCCAGATACATCGCGCGCGCGCCGAGCGGATTTTGCGGGCCGCCCTCCATGTGCCGCGGCAGATCGGGGCGACGCGCCAGCATTTCCGGCGGCGGCGTCCAGGCCGGCCATTCCTTCTTGGCGGAAACCGTCTTGACGCCCGACCAGGTGAAGCCGGGGCGGCCGACGCCGACGCCATAGCGCAGCGCCTTGCCGTCGCCCTGCACCAGGAACAGGAACTTGTTCGGGGTGTCGATCACGATCGTGCCCGGGCTTTCCTTGCCGTGATACTCGACCACCTGCTTTTCGTATCTCGGATCGAGCGGACGCTGCACGGGCTCGAGCTCTTCTTCCTGCCGGTACATCGACTGCTGCGGATCCATCGGCGGCAGCAGCATTCGCCGGCCGCCATAGCCGGGCTGCTGCTCATAGGAAGGCTGCTGCTGATAACGCCCGCCTTGCGGCCCATCGCCGAACAGGAATTCGATGAAGCCGCCGCCCATCTGCGAGCGCTCGGCATAGGCCGTGCGCGCCGGTGCCGGCTGGCGCGAGTAGTAGATAATGTTGGGTTCTGCCGGCGCCGAGCGGTCGAACGCTGCGGCCTGGTCGGCGAGGCAAAGGCTGGACACGCTCGCAAGGAGCGCCAAAGAGATTTTTCCGGACATCGACGTACTCTGTACTGTTTCGTCACTGCGGGTTCGCAACCGCGACCGAGCGGCGCCGTTGCACGCGATCAATACAAATGAAAACCTAATCGGTTTGGTAAACAGAAGCGGCGTTTCGATTCACCACGTCGTCAATCGCAGCCGGATTTGCCCGGTAGCGTTTATTTTGCGTGAACGCGCGACCCTCATGGTTAATCGTTGGTGTGCGGCAGCCTGCAAAGCGGCACCACGAGATGTTCCGGCGTGAACCTGACGTTAAATCGCGTCGGTCTAGAACACTTGGGTATTAAAGGGGTGGGAAAAACTCATGTCGGTTAGTCGCAAGCGTTTTCGTATCGAACAAGCCATTTTGGGCGACGCGCCCATCTCCATGCCCATCGAAGGCGGCGAGATCGGACCGATGCACCGTGAGATCATGGCCGAGCTGCGCGCCATCCGGGCACAGATGGCTTCCGTCAGCCCGGCGCGCTCGGCCGCAGCCGATGCCACGACCGCGACGGTTACCGCAGAGGTCAACCGCGAGGTTGCCGACGCCCAGGCGCTGCTGGAAACCTACCGCGCCCAGATCGAGCAGTGCGAAAAGCTGAAGGTCGAGCTCGATCTCATTCACGACGCGATCAACCGCACCAAGCGCGAAATCGCCACGCTGCACGGCACGAGCTTTGACGGCCAGGAAATGGCCAAGGTCAATGGCGAACTCGGCGCCGTCGTCGGCGGCACCGAACAGGCCACGCAGCAGATTCTCGAGGCCGTCGAGGCGATCGACCAGGCCGCCACCGCGCTGTCCAAGAACATCTCGCCCGACCAGCAGAAGCTGCTCAGCGAGGAAATCCAGGAACGCGTCGTCGCGATCTTCGAGGCCTGCAACTTCCAGGACCTCACCGGTCAGCGCATCAGCAAGGTGATGAACACGATGAAGTTCATCGAAAAGCACATCATCGAGATGATGGAAATCTGGGGCGGCGTCGACGCCATCAAGGCGCACGCACCGCCGATCGTCGATACCCGCGAAGGCGACGCCAAGCTGCTCAACGGTCCGAAGCTGGACGGCGACGACGGTCACGCCTCGCAGAACGACATCGACGCATTGTTCAATTGATCGGGCTGGTCAACGCGGACTAATAAAACGCCGGCAGCGATGCCGGCGTTTTTTGTTTCGGTCGCCGCCCTCTACTGTCATCGTGCGCAATTGCGCACTGGGGCGGACGATCCAGTATTCCAGAAGCGTCAGCAATTCAGCAGAGGGGCCGCGGCGTACTGGATGCCCGGCCGGAGCCTGTCATCGGGCTCGCCGAAGGCGAGACCCGGTGGCGGGCATGACGAGCGCGAGGGTGCCCCTAATCACGCCTTCGGCGCGCAGCGCACGTAGACCATGTTGCCGTACCGGACGGCGGCATCCTTGTCGATGAAGCGGGTGACCAGCACGCGGCCGTCGAACGACACGACCTCGCGGTCCTGCTCGCCAGGCGTCGGACCCGCCGGACCGATATAGTTCTTGCCGCTCGGGCTGCCCTTCAGGCGCAGCTCCTGGGGTGTGGCCTGGTCAGCCAGATGCATGACCACGCCGCCGTTGGCGCCGGCGCCGATCACGTAAGGCTGCTTGCACTGGCCCTTTGCCGCGGCCTCGGTGCGGGCGCGGTCGTTGGGGTTCTGGAATGAAGCGAGGCCCCAGCGGCCGACGATCTCGTCGGCGCGGATGGTCGCCGGCATTTCCGGTCCGGCGCCGGGCTCGGCGTCCGGGGCCGGATTGGATGACAACGACGGCAGCGTACTGCTGCACGCCCCCAGGAAGATTGTCAGCGCCGACGCGATCGCAAGATTGGCAACCGTACGCGCATTGCATGACCAGATCATCGCCACTCCCCCGAGCAATTTGGGCCGCTCCCGCCACGCAGCCAACCGCAAAACGCCTGTCGGAGCAATGACGTCCATCAAATTACGCCGCGGCTCCGATTTGGTTTCCGTGGCACCATCCTATATTGGCCTCAAGAAGGCCTTAACCCCCTTGTTTGCTTGACAGGATCGGCGCCAAGCCATATTCCCCGGCTCCACGTTTAGCACTCAAATACACTGATTGCTAAGGGCCGAACCGTCCCGCCCGGGACGGCATCGAATACCCGGCATTCCAGCCAGATACAATGGCAACCAGTTCGGAAACCAAGCCCCTCCCAGAGGAACTTCAAGAGGACACGTCATGGCGAAATCAAAATTCCGTCCGCTTCACGACCGCGTCGTGGTCAAGCGTATCGATGCGGAGGAGAAGACCAAGGGCGGCATCATCATTCCCGACAGCGCCAAGGAAAAGCCCTCGCAGGGCGAAATCACCGCCGTCGGCCCGGGCGGCCGGGACGAAGCCGGCAAGCTGATCCCCATCGACCTCAAGGTCGGCGACCGCGTGCTGTTCGGCAAATGGTCCGGCACCGAGGTCAAGCTCGACGGCGAGGAACTCCTGATCATGAAGGAGAGCGACATCATGGGCGTGCTGAGCTGACGCACGCTGTGTCATGCCCGGGCTTGACCCGGGCATCCATCCGCTTCGCAAGAGTCTTTCAAAGCGATGGATTGCCGGGTCAAGCCCGGCAATGACGAGTTAACAACGCGGCGTAGGCCGTCCCCCATTTCCAGGAGCAACACAAATGGCTGCCAAAGACGTTAAATTTTCCGGAGACGCGCGCGATCGCATGCTGCGCGGCGTCGATGTTCTCGCCAACGCGGTAAAGGTGACGCTCGGTCCGAAGGGCCGCAACGTCGTGATCGAGAAGAGCTTCGGCGCTCCCCGCATCACCAAGGACGGCGTCACCGTCGCCAAGGAAATCGAACTCGAGGACAAGTTCGAGAACATGGGCGCGCAGATGCTGCGCGAAGTCGCCTCCAAGACCAACGACACCGCCGGGCGACGGCACCACCACCGCGACCGTGCTGGCGCAGGCGATCGTGCGCGAGGGCGCCAAGTCGGTCGCCGCCGGCATGAACCCGATGGACCTCAAGCGCGGCATCGACATCGCGGTCCTCGCCGTCGTCAAGGACATCGAGAAGCGCGCCAAGCCGGTCGCTTCCTCCGCGGAGGTCGCCCAGGTCGGCACCATCTCGGCCAATGGCGATGCCGCCATCGGCAAGATGATCGCGCAGGCGATGCAGAAGGTCGGCAATGAAGGCGTCATCACGGTCGAGGAGAACAAGTCGCTCGATACCGAAGTCGACATCGTCGAGGGCATGAAGTTCGACCGCGGCTATCTGTCGCCCTACTTCATTACCAACGCCGAGAAGATGACGGCCGAACTCGAAGACGTCTACGTGCTGCTGCACGAGAAGAAGCTCTCCGGCCTGCAGTCGATGCTGCCGGTGCTGGAAGCCGTGGTGCAGTCCGGCCGGCCGCTTTTGATCATCGCCGAGGACGTCGAGGGCGAAGCACTGGCGACGCTGGTGGTCAACCGCCTGCGCGGCGGGTTGAAGGTCGCCGCCGTCAAGGCGCCGGGCTTCGGCGATCGCCGCAAGGCGATGCTGGAAGACATCGCGATCCTGACCGGCGGCCAGCTGATCTCGGATGAACTCGGCATGAAGCTCGAAAGCGTCACCGTCAACATGCTCGGCCGCGCCGGCAAGGTGGTGATCGACAAGGAGAACACCACGATCGTCAAGGGCGCCGGCAAGAAGAAGGACATCGAAGCCCGCGTCACGCAGATCAAGGCGCAGATCGAGGAAACCACCTCGGACTACGACCGCGAGAAGCTGCAGGAGCGTCTGGCCAAGCTCGCCGGCGGCGTCGCGGTAATCCGCGTCGGCGGCGCGACCGAGATCGAGGTCAAGGAAAAGAAGGATCGCGTCGAGGACGCCCTCAACGCGACCCGCGCGGCGGTGCAGGAAGGCATCGTGCCGGGCGGCGGCGTGGCGCTGTTGCGCGCCAAGAAGGCCGTCGGCCGCATCCACAACGACAATTCCGACGTCCAGGCCGGTATCAATATCGTGCTGAAGGCGCTGGAAGCTCCGGTTCGCCAGATTTCGGAGAACGCCGGAGTCGAGGGCTCGATCGTGGTCGGCAAGATCCTCGAGAACAAGTCCGAGACCTTCGGCTTCGACGCCCAGACCGAGGAATATGTCGACATGGTCGACAAGGGCATCATCGATCCGGCCAAGGTGGTGCGTACTGCGCTGCAGGACGCCTCCTCCGTCGCCGGCCTGCTGGTGACCACGGAAGCCATGGTCGCCGAACTGCCGAAGGAGCCGGCGGCGCCGATGCCCGGCGGTGGCGGCGGCATGGGTGGGATGGGCGGCATGGGCTTCTAAGCCCCGCTTTTCCCTGCCAGCAGATCGAAGGCCGCCTCCGGGCGGCCTTCTTTTTGGCTGAAGACATCGCGGTTTGCTGATACGACGTCACCGATTTCATCTTTCCGGGAATTTTCACATGCGAGCGCTCCTGTTCTGCCTGCTCGGTCTGGCGACCGCGTGCCCGGACCTCGCTTTCGCCCAGATGAAACTTCCCTCCAAAACGACGCCGGGCGCGGCCGAGACACGGTATTTCACCGCGATCGACGGCCTGATGGAAGGCAATGCCGACGTCGTGCTGAAGGAAACCCGCCAGGGCAAGAACGTCACGGCCGCCGTGCTCGACGTCTGCTATCCCGCCGAGAAGGGCTCCGACCGCAAGGACCGCTTCGTCGCCAACCTCACCGTCAGCGGCCAGAACCTGACCGGCACCACGCAGAGCATCGGCGACAAGCAGCCGGTCACCATCAAACTGCTGCGCAAGCCGACCGGCGACACCTTCGAGTTCCGCGGCCAGATCAGCATCGGCCAGGCCGTGACCGAAGTGACGTCGACGGATAATTCCGATCTCAGCGAGAAGGAATTTCAGGAAAACCAGACCAGCGACGACGGCATCACGCCGGCCCCGAAGGATTTTACCGAAGTGTCGCCGGAAGCGATCGGGGTGCGGGTCAAGCTCGATGCCGCGCTGGATTTCCTCAAGAGCCTGAAGGGCGAGGCCGTCGAGGTGGGACTGAGCAGCCTTGCGATCTCATGCGATGCCCTGCGCGCCGGCGAGCAGACCATCAACCTCACGATCGATCCGGAACGTGCGGCCGCGCTGATCGCCAAGGCCAAGTCGATGCAAGGCGTAGTCGCCGCGGGATGGACCAGCGGCAGCGTCGAGATGGACCGCAGCATCCGGTTTGCCGCCGCCGAGTGGCGCGACGGCGACAAGGTCAACAGGGACAAGATCGCGTCGGCGATCTCAGGCGTGCTGGCGAAAACGCTAGCCGCCAAGCCTGCCGGCGCCGAGTGGGACGCCAACACCGGAAAGCTAAGTCTGACCTTCAAGCGGCCGAGCCAGGTCTATCCCGCGCTCGCCCTCACCGAGACGGTCGAGGTCACCGCGCTGGTATCGCCGGACAGGCCGGGCGCATCGGACCGGCTGATGTTGTGGATCTCAAGCCCCGTGATCACCACCGCGGATGAAGGCACGGGTCCAAAGCTGAACCTGTCGGAAGAGTCCACCGGCGACGAGGAAGGCGGCGAACCGAAGGACGATAATGGCTCGGTCGAGGCGCTGGCCAAGGCATTCAAGGGCCAGCGCTGGGACGCCGACAGGTCGGTGTGGAAGTAACCCGCGAGCTCGGGCGCGCGATCATCCAACAAGTCGTCATGGACGGCGTTACCCTTAGCCTGGGGCATGACGCTTTTCGAGCATCGCCGCGCTTCGTCCGCCTGATGTTAAGACTTCAATTCAGCTTCCGGGAACATCATCGGCTAACCAAACCGTGGGTCACGCCATGCAAGACCGCGAGCCGATTATCCCTGATCACATCTGGTCGTTGCCGAGGAAGCCGGCGGGCCTGCCGGATCTCCTGAGCCGCACCCGCGATGACGTGCTGGTGCTGCGTGAGCCATATGGCGAACGTGCGCGCCCTCTCCTGCTTGCCACCATGGCGCTGGCAGTAAGCTTTGCACTGGGGTGGGCCGGCGCGCTGCATTGGCCTGAGGTCGCAAACCTGATCGGCGTTGACCAGATCGCGCAGAAAGATGTGCCCTCGCCTGCCATTGCCGAGGCAAAACCGGGCAGGACGGAAGGCATCAGAAAGACGGCATCCGCGCCCGACTTGCGAAATGCAGCACCCGCCACCGTCGGCAGCATTCCAAAACCCTCCGCCATGGCAGCGAGCGCGGTCTTCGCCTCGCAGGCCAATACGAGTCCAGCCGCAGTGGCGATGGCGACGAAGCCGTCTTTGGCGCCCGCGCCGGAAACGAGGCCGACAACCATCCCCGGCTGGACCGTTGTCGAGGTGCGGGACGGAACCGCGGTTCTCGAGGGCCCCGAAGGAATCAAGATGGCCGCGCGCGGCGACACCATTCCCGGAATCGGGCGAATTGACTTCATCGTGCGCTGGGGCAACCGCTGGATCGTTGCCACCGCGCATGGATTGATTGCGACGCAGTAGCCGCGCGAGAACGCGGATCGGCAGTTCACTGCCGATCCCGGACCTCAGCGATCGAGCGCGATCTGATAGCGTTCGGCGATCGCCGACAACTGGCTCCAGGTTTCCTTGTCGATCTCGATGCCATGTGCGATCCGCTCGGCCCGTGCAAGGCGTTCGGGCTCGCCGGCCACCAACACCGGAAGTTCCGGATCGGCAGGCTTGGCCGACTTCACCCAAGCGATCATGGCATCGATCTCGCTCATCATGCTGTCGCGCGCGGAAAGCCGTGCGGGATCGATGACGATGCTCAGCATGCCGTTGAGGATACCGCGCTCCGGCGGCGTGCTCGTCGTCACGCTTGCCGAGCCGACAATGGCGCCCGCCAGCAGTTCGCAGACCAGCGCCAGCCCGGAGCCCTTGTGCTCGCCGAAAGGCAGCACCACGCCGCGCGGCTCGACGTACATGACCGAAGGATCGGTCGTCGGCTGGCCCGCATGGTCGAGCAAGGCGCCCTCGAGCATCGGCTTGCCGGCGTTGTGCGCAACCCTCACTTTTCCGAGGGCGACACGGCTGGTCGCAAAATCCAGCAGGATCGGCTCATTGCTCGATGTCCCGGGGATGGCGATGCAAACCGGATTGGTCAGGAATCGTCCCTCCCGTCCGCGAAACGGCGCCACCCCGGGCGCGCCCGAAGCGACGTTGACGAAGTGCAGCGCGACCATGCCGGCACGTGCGGCAACCTCGCCATAGGTGCCGACGCGGCCGATGTGGTGCGCATTGCGCAATCCGTTTACCGCGACGCCATGCTGCCGCGCCGCCTTGATGGCCCATTCGACCGCCTGATGCGCGATCACCTGGCCGTAGCCGGCCCGCGCGTCCCAAACCGAGATCGTGCCGGTGTCCGATACGATCTCCGGCGTCTGGTTGACCTTCAGCGTGCCGGCCTCGAAGTCGCGCACATAGGCGACCAGCATCCCGACGCCGTGGCTGTCATGGCCGCGCAGGTTGGCCTCGACCAGATGATCGGCAACGAACGCCGCCTCATCCGGCGAACTGCCGCCTGCGGCGACGATGCGGTTTGCAAACGCACGCAATCTGTCGTGGTCGATGATCATGTTCTCTCCCTGTTGCCGCGCTTGATTGGACAACGCATTGCGCCGAACATCGGCTGAACGCGATGTCGCGTTTAGTTGGTATTGATGCGAAACCGCAGCGTCCTGGTGCCGACGAACGACACGAAATCGCCCTGCCGCTTCCACGTCCCTGCTTCCGTCAGCGCCGCGATCAGATCGTCGTCGGCCTGCGCGCGATCCGGCGGACAGGGCCGGTTCTCCATCTCGCCAACGACGAAGACCACGGTGCTGCCCGCCACCGAAAACTGGCCCTTGCCGCCCTTGCACCAGAGCTCCAGGACCACCTCGCCGCTGTCGCCGATCTCCAGATTCGGTATCCGCTTGGAGCCGGGCTGGCGGCCCACGTCGAGCGTCATTTCCGAACCGAACGGAAACTCGTCATCGGCGTGAGCCGGATTGAAAGGCAACGCGGCGGCCATCAGCAACAGCGACCCGACAGCCGCCTGAAACATGCGCGCGAACGATATCATGCAACCTCTCGAACCATCAAAACCCCAGCGCCGCGCGTCGTTCTATTGAACAACGGCGGGAATGGCTAGGGGCCGCGTGAAAGGTGTGCCGTTGAAGCGCTGCAATGCCGATCGAATGAATTTCCAGGTCTTGACGTCGCGATGTCGAATCCGGCGGCGAGCACCGCCGGCTCGGGTCATGACCTGTCGGCCATGACCGTTTGCCAACCCGATCTAGACCGGCTCCAGGCCGAGCGCCTGCGCGCTCTCTATCCAGGTCGGCAATTCGCGCTGGTAGAGCGCATTGGTTTCCCTGAAGCCGAGCGCCGGTTCGAGCACGAAGGTGCTGAGAACTTCCTTCACTTTCGGATCGCCGTTGGCCGCCACACAGATCTCCGCCAGCCGATCGACGATCGGCTGCGGCGTAGCCTTCGGCAAGGCCCAGCCCGTGAAGCCGCTCACGGTGAAGAACTTCGATGTCGCGCCCTGTTCGGGCAGGGTCTTGACGTCGGGGATCGCGTCGACCTTCTTCGAATGCACTGCGAATATGACGCCGCGATTGCTTTGCAGGACGGATTGCGCCGCGGTGTAGCTGCCCATCGCGACATCGAGCGTGCCGTCCAGCAGTCCCGTCCACATCGGCGCTTCGCCCCGGTAGTGGATCGGTTCGATCTTGAGGCCATACTGCTTGTTGAGTTCATTGATCGTGATGTGCGGAGAAGAGCCCGCGCTGTAGGTGCCGAAGTTTACCTGGCCCTTCTTGCGCGCGAACGCGACGAAATCCGCCAGCGTCTTGACGCCGGACTCCGGGTTCGCGATCAGCAGCAATCCGGCGCCCGGGATGACGCTGACGAGCGTCAGGTCCTTGTCCATGTCGTAGCCGGGGTTCTTCATCATCGCCCTGTTCATCACATAGGTGGTCGAGATCGAGCACAATATGGTGTGGCCATCCGGCTCCGCGCGCGCGACTTCCGCCGCACCGATCGAGCCCGAGGCGCCTGCCTTGTTTTCGATGACAACGGTCTTCCCCACCTGCTTGGAGATGAAATCGCCAAAGGCGCGTGCGAGCAGGTCGGTCTGCCCGCCCGCCGGGTAGCTGCAGATCATGCGGATATTCCGCGACGGCCACGCGGCTTGCGCCGAAGCCCCGCGCGAGAGCAAAGGCATTGCGGCGGCGGCCGTACCGGCAGCGATGAAGTGACGCCGATTGAGTTTCGCTAACATGATTCTCTCCCTGTATTTTTTGCCAGCGTATCGCATCGTCTGGCCTCTGCCACGCGGGAAAGCGGGACAGATTGGCGCACTCAACCCGAGGGAGAGATAAATTAAATACACGCGGAGGACTGGTCGATTCGCAAACGCCTTATCCGAAAAGAAAATCCCCGCGGGCAGCAGCCGCGGGGATCAGGACGATCGCCTGGATGGAAGAACTTACTTCAGAACCATCGCGGTGAATGGGTGGACGTAGGCCTGCAACGTCACCAGCAGGCCTACGAGGCAGGCCAGCACGATCGAATGCAGGAAGACGTAACGGAGGATCGTGCCTTCGTGGCCGTACCAGTTGGTCGCGGTCGAGGCGACGACGATCGATTGCGCGTCGATCATCTTGCCCATCACGCCGCCGGAGGAATTGGCGGCGAGACGCGATCCATGGGCATGGCGCCATGCATGTCGCACGGGCGGCGGCACTGGCAGGTGTCGAACGGCTGGTGCACATTTCGGGCATCGGTGCCAATGCCGCTTCGGCCTCGACTTATGTCCGGGCCCGAGCCATCGGCGAACGACTGGTGCATGAACAGTTCCCCACAGCCACGATTCTCCGCCCGAGCGTCCTGTTCGGGCCGGACGACGCGTTCCTCAACCGGCTGGCGGACATGGCGCGGGTGATGCCGGTCCTGCCGCTGTTCGGCAGCGGCCAAACGAGGCTGCAGCCGGTCTATGTGGGCGACGTCGCCGAAGCGGTGCGCAAAGGTCCTGACCGGGCCTTCGGCGAAGGGCCAAATCTACGAGCTCGGCGGGCCCCGAATTTACACTTACAAGGGGCTGATGCAGCTTGTGCTCAAGCAAATTGATCGCAAGCGGCTGCTGCTGCCGGTGCCGTACTTCGTGTGGGAACTGCTGGCGACCTTGCTGGCCCCCTTGCCGAAACGGCCAATCTCGCGCGACCAGGTGATCCTGATGAAGCAGGACAACGTTGTCGCTCCACAGGCGGCAACCTTCGCCGACCTCGGCATCGTGCCGACCTCAATCGAGGAGATTTTGCCTGCCTATCTCGGACGACGTTCCGCCGAGCCGGGTGATTGAGCGTCTAGGCGGGTGGAGTGCCGTTAGGCGGTGCGCTGGGCAGCGGATTGGTCACTGCGACGACCCTAACGGTGGACATGCACGCTGCCGCTCGCAACACCATATCATGCGTTAAGTGCGGCAAGACGCAGGAGGACAGCCCTTACGCTCCCGCCACGCCGGGGAGAGGTAAATGGCCGCAATCCCTCCGATCGACTTGGATCATGTGCTTCTGGACCCGCGCTCGGTATTCAAGGAGCCGGCCGAGGTGCTGGCTCGCGCGGATCTTGATGCCGCCCGCAAGCGCGAGATCCTCGAGCGGTGGCGCCACGACGCTCTAGAGTTGCAGACCGCGGATGACGAGGCCATGAGCGGCGGCGAGGCGCCGATGCTGCAGCGCGTGAACGACGCCCTTCTCGCGCTCGAACGGCTGACCGGCGTTGCCGCGCCGCACAAGCGTAGCATCACAGCTTGAGGCGCCCGGTGGCCATGCATATCGGCATGGATCGAGGCAAGGCCCGTCGGTCGAACGGCTCATGCATTAGTCGCTGACCTGGCCGGCATGCGGATGTCGCCGATCGCCGCGGGCATTCTGCTTGCGCACGTAGGTGATGGCGGCCTCGGGGTGAGCGCTCTTGACTTTGAGTGCGGCGATCAGCGCGTCCTCGGCCTCGACGGTGATCTGATCCGCCTTACGTCCTATCTTGATTCCAACCGCATACCAGACGCTCATGCTTGCAACCTCCGTGAGCGGTCCGATAGGTGGCGACTGGACCTTGACATGGCGAACCCGCGAGCGCCGCCCATCATGCCACCGGCGATCTCGCCGGTCGGGCTGAGCTTGACGGGCGTAACGCTCTCGACCGTGCCGTAGCTGACGCTGACCGCTTGGTTGAGCGAGGTCGGATTGACCACGTTGCCACCGCCGGTACACGCGAAGACGCAGCAAGCGCGGCCGAAGTCCAAGCAGCCCAACTCCCAAATCTCATTGCGCTGTTTTCCGCTCGCCAGTGGCAGACTGTGCGCTAGGGCGGGACGGCCGTCAACGCGGGCAGGGCTCCGACCGCTCCACCGACCCGCCGCTATTGGAGCTGGGCTCCGTTTTTGACAGCGTCGTTCAGACGCTCTGGCCGGGCCACGGTGAGCGCCTTATTGAAATCATGGAGACGAGGTCTCGACCGTGAGCACCCGCCCATAGCTCGAGCATGAATCCGATCACAAGAACCACAAGGAGCCTTTGGACGCCGCCCGCGCCGAGCGCCTAGGCCTGATCAACCGGGCGGTGCCGGCAGCGGAGCTGGAGGCGGTCACCGTGGGCCTGGCCCAGCAGATCGCCGCGAACGCGCCCTTGAGCGTCGCGGTGATGAGGAGCAACTGCGGATCCTGGCCAGCGCCCACCCCATGACCCCATAGTGCTTCGAGCGGATGCAGGGCTGCGCCGTGTGGTCTACGACAGCGCGGACTATCGGGAGGGGATCCGTGCCTTCAAGGAGAAGCGCCGGCCCGTGTTCATGGGCGAGTGACCGGTCGGCCGCACCCAATTGCTGAAACCCTCTGCGCCTGATGACGACGGAACGTGGCCGCGGGGCACCAGCTGGCGGTGGTCCGCTGGGGCTCGGGCAGCGCTCGGGCGCCCTCGCGGCAACCGAGCTGCGCCACGGGCTGGCGCGCCGTGCTCGCCCCTGGCGCCGCCCGCCCCATGACCCTCGCGCTTCTGCCGGCCACCGCGACGCGGGACGCCCACCTGTTGCTGCTTGCGCGCGGCCTGCGGGCGGTGAGCGATGGCTTCGTCAGCATCATTCTGCCGGCCTACCTGTTGCTGCTCGGCTTCGATGCCGTGCAGGTGGGCGTGCTGGCTACCGCCACGCTACTCGGATCAGCGCTGCTGACCCTTGTCGTCGGGCTCACCGGGCGCGGCGGTCGACGCGCCCACTGCTGTTGGCCGCGTGCCTGCTGATGATCCTGACCGGCCTGGGTTTCGCAGCCTTTGGCGATTTCTGGCCGCTGCTCGTCGTCGCCTTCATCGGCACGCTCAACCCCTCGGCGGGCGACGTAAGCGTCTTCCTTCCACTTGAGCAGGCGATGCTCGCCCGCAGCGTCTCCGCGCCGGATCGTACCGCACTGTTCGCCCGCTACAGCCTGGTGGGCTCGCTCTTAGGCGCCGGAGGTACCTTGCTCGCGGCCCTGCCGAGTTGGCCGCCCGGGGCGGCGTCCCGCCGCTTGCCGCGTTCAAGGGAATGTTCGTCCTCTACGCGATCACCGGTCTGGTCGCCGGCCTGGTCTACCGTCGGTTGTCCTCGGCCGACGCCACGGTGCGTAGATGACCCATCATCCGCGCTCGGCCCATCGCGCCGCATCGTCTACCGGCTCGCGGCGCTGTTCAGCCTGGATGCCTTCGCCGGCGGCTTCGTCGTCCAGTCGCTCCTGGCGCTCTGGCTGCTCGAGGCGTTCGGCCTGTCGCTGGTGGTCACGGCCCAGCTATTCTTCTGGTCGGGTCTGTTGACGTCGCTGTCCTACCTTGCCGCCGTGCCGCTGGCGCGGCGCATCGGACTGATCAACACGATGGTGTTCACCCATCTGCCGGCGAACCTCTGCCTGATCGCCGTGCCCTTCGTGGCGGAACTCTGGCAGGTCGTTGCGTTGCTGCTGGCGCGCAGCCTCCTGTCGCAGATGGATGTGCCGACGCGCACTTCCTACGTCATGGCCGTGGTCACCCCGGCCGAGCGCCAGGCCGCGGCGAGCTTGACCGCAGTGCCACGCAGCCTCGCGGCGGCAGTGAGCCCGAGCCTCGCCGGCTGGATGCTGGCCAGCGCCGAGCTTCGGCTGGCCGCTGCTGCTCGCCGGAGCCCTGAAGATCGTTTACGACCTCATGCTCCTCGCCCAGTTCCGCCATGTGCGCCCTCCTGAGGAGCAGCGGCGTTAACAGGGCCGTGGGTGTGCACTGTTGAGTTGGCCATTGCCGTACCAACGAGACTGGCGCGCTGCCCCAGCTTCGGCAGCCGTGGTCCCGCGCCCCAGGCGAAACCTCAGTCGCACCCGAGCGCAGCACAAATACGCGCCGCGTTGCGCAAGTCGTGCAGCTTTCGGACGACCTCCCTGAACGTCTTGCCGCTCGCAACGAAAACGCGCCGAGTTTGCACAATCGTGTCCGCGCCCTTAATCCCCGAACACTTGGTCCAAGTCCAGAGCAGGTAGCCCGCGATCACCATGTCGGCGGTGGTCAAAATTGGATGCCGATCCCTCATCTGACCGCTTATATTCGCGGTGACCTCGCCAATCAGAATGCTTCGGGCGCCAGCCCCATCAGGCTCTCCTTGCCTGCACTGAGCGCCAGGTAGTGTGCATTGGCCATCGGTAGCGTCCGCTGCATGTAGAACCGCGCCGTCCTCACCTTGGCCTGGTAGAAGCCGGTATCGGCATCGCCAACAGCCAGGCCGGCCTGCCGCTATCCTCGCCATGCGCAGCCACATGTAGCCCAGAGCCACGTAGCCGAAGAGCTGAGGTAATCGGTCGACGCGGCGGCGGCCTCTCCGGGTCTGACTGCCCCTTTCGGGCGATCAGCACGCTAGCCTGCTGCAGCTTGGCGAAAGCCTTGGCCAACGGAGAGGCGAGTTCCGCAAGCGCAGGGTCGTGTGCAGCTTCCTCAAAGGCCGGCCGCCACCGGATGAAAAAAGCGCCGGAGTAGCCGCCCGGTGTGGTGGCCTAGCTTGCGGCCGACCAGGTCGAGGGCCTGGATGCCGTTGGCGCCCTCGTAGATTTGGGCGATGCGCGCATCACGGACATACTGCTCGACGCCAGTCTCGCGAATGTAGCCATGGCCGCCGAACACTTGCATGGCAAGATTCGTGGCGGCGAATTGATGGTCGGTGAGGAAGGCCTTGATGATCGGCGTCATCAACGCCGCGAGATCGTCGGCAGCTTGGCGCTGAGCCGGATCGGGGTGCCGTTCCGCACGGTCGAGCTGGAAGCCGACCCAGTAGGCGAGCGCCCGGGCGCCTTCCACGAAGGCCTTGATGGTCAGCAGGTTCCGGCGCACGTCCGGGTGGACGATGATCGGGTCGGCCGGGGCGATCGGGAGAATGCGTGCCGGCCGGCGAGCGGCCCTGGAGCCGTTCCAGGGCGTAGGCTCGGGCCTCCTGGTAGGCGGCCTCGGCGGCGGCCAGACCCTGGATGCCGACGGCTAGGCGGGCGCCGTTCATCATCGTGAACATCGCCGACTATGCCCTGGATGCGGAGCGCCCACCAGCCAGCCGACGGCGTCATCGAACTGCATGGTGCAGGTGGGACGAGGGGAACCACGGGCCATCTTGTGTTCGATACCGGCGCAACGGACGCCATTACGTTCGCCGATGCGCCAGCCGCCTGGGCCGTCAATCAGCAGGAATTTGGGCACAACGATACAGGCTGATCCCGCGTGTGCCGGCGGGGGCGTCGGCAGCTTCGCCAGCACCAGATGGACGATGTTCTCGGTCAGGTCATGTTCGCCGGCGCTGATGAAGATCTTGGTGCCGTCGACACGGAACCTGCCGTCCTCGGCATCGCCCTGGTGCGGATAAGCCCGAGGTCGGTACCGCACTGCGGCTCGGTAAGGCACATGGTGCCTGTCCACAACCCGTCGGCGAGCCTGGGCAGGAACATCGCCTTCAGCCGCTGGTCGCCATGCCGCGCCAGGGCATCGTAGGCGCCCTGGCTGAGGCCCGGATAAGTGGCGAAGGAGAAGTTGGCGCTGGAGAAGATCTCGTCCAGGGCAAGACTGACCAGCCTTGGCAGCCCTTGGCCACCCCACTCCGGCGCCGCGGCGATGCCGGTCCAACCGCCGGCACGGAAGGTCGCATATGCCGCCTGGAATCCTTGCGGCGTGCGCACGATTCCGTTCTCGTAGCTGCAGCCTTCCTCGTCGCCAGAACGATTGAGCGGTGCCAGCTCGCTCTCTGCCAGCCTGGCGGCCTGCTCGAGCACGCCGTCGATCAGCTCGGGCGTGGCGTCCTCGCAGTTGGGCAAGGCGGCGACCGGCTCGCCCGCCAACAGCTCGTGCAGAACGAACTGCATGTCGCGCAGCGGAGCGCGGTAGCCATACATCAGTTGCGCAGCGGCTTGCC
>CAWBRL010000016.1:0-112626 GCA_963791165.1 uncultured Alphaproteobacteria bacterium
CGATCATCCAAGCCTGTCGCGCTTCTTCAATCCGTCCTGCCACTGCATGGCCCACTGTCATGTGGATGTGTGCAAGCACAAAATTCGGGTTCTCCTGCACAGCATTCTTCGCCCACAAGAACCCATCTTGATATCGGCCAAGTATAAAATATGCGGCTGCTATTCCGTTCTGGGCCAAATAAATACGTGGATCGAGGGGGAATCATTCGTAAGCCGATTTGGAACTGTTCTATCGCGGCATGTCCGTCACCGAGGCGGAGTTGTACGTACCCGTTCCAAATGCGTGCAACGGCCAGATTTGGATCGAGGCTTATAGCCCGTGCCAGTAGAGTTGCTCCCTCCGCTACTTCGCCTACGAAGATTGCGAGGACGGCCCCGGCCACCGCAAGCACCGCGGGATGATCTTTATCAAGTTGAGTGGCTCGTCTCGCCAGTCGGCGAGCTTCCGTTACATCTTCAGCACCACTACTCCAGCCGAACGCCCACCTTTGGAGCAAGCAATTGGCCCCCTGCGCATATGGGGCTGCGAAGTCGGGATCGAGATTGTTGGCCATCTGGGTGAGCTTAAGCGCCTCCATTTGTCCCTCGCGTAAAGCGATAAATATTCGCTAGGGCGAAGATAGTAATCGTAAGCTTGTAGGTTTTCGGTTGGCTTGCGCTGAGCCCTCGCAATTTCGGCTCGCTCAAGTTGGGGCGCGATTGCACCTATCACGCTCATCGCAACGCGATCCTGCAGATCGAAAATGTCTTCAAGAGTACTGTCGTATTTGTCTGCCCAGATGTGGTTGCCTGTCGCAGCATCAACGAGCTGCCCAGTGAGTCCACCTGCGATCGCCGGCCTTGCGAACGCTGCCTTCGAGCACGTACCGGACTCCAAGCTCACGCCCAACCTGCTTGATATCGACAGCTCTGCCCTTGTAAGTGAAGCTGGAATTGCAGGCGATCACAAAAAAAGCCGTGAATTTGGAAAGCGCCGTGATGATGTCCTCGACCATCCCATCTGCAAAAAAATCCTGCTCTGGATCGCCGCTCATATTCTGGAACGGCAGCACTGCTATGGAAGGCTTGTCTGGCAGGGTCAGCGCCTGCGTGCCGACCGCAGCGGGCCCCTCCTTGGCAGCACTTTGGCCTGCGAAACGCCAGACACGCATCGGCTCAGCGATATTTTTTAGTACCTGTGGCCCAAGGTCGTCGAAAGCAATGTCGACCTTGCCTCGGACCTGCCGATAAGCGTCATCAGACATGCAAACAGCGCCGGGCTCGGCAAGACCCTCCAGTCTTGCAGCTATATTAACTCCGTCGCCGAAGATGTCGTTGTCATCCGCTGATGATGTCTCCGACGTGGATACCGATCCGAAATTCGATCCGGACGTCCGGCGCGACGTCCGCATTCAACGCCGCCATGCCTTTCTGGATATCGAACGCGCACCGCGCCGCGTCCACAGCGCTCGCAAACTCGACCAGCATGCCGTCACCGGTGGTTTTGACGATGCGACCGCGATGAGTGGCGATGGTGGGGTCAATGAGGGTCTTCCTGACCGCCTTAAGCCGTGCCAGCGTGCCTTCCTCGTCAGCACCCATGAGACGGCTGTACCCAGCGACATCAGCCGCCAATACAGCCGCCAGTCCCGTTCCACCCTCTCGCCGGTCAACGAACGCCCCTAGAGTGGTAGTTTCTGCCGTATGCATCAAAGCATATTGGACCGTCGCTGCGCTAGGGCCGACTTCCGAGATGGGTCATTCGCGTCGGTTGGCTGCGCGCCGGTCACTTCCGGTCTTCCCCGGTCAACGGACATTCTCAGGATAAGCGGGCATGTCTCAAAGGTGCCATTTACGTCGATTTTGGAATGTCCCGGCACGTCCGCTCAGGGGGTAATCTCGGGAAAAACGGGGGTCTGCCAGCTATTGCTGGGTGGCTTCCGGCAGACACGACGGCTTGTTCTGTTGATCATTTGGCTGGCGGGTGAACCAGCTCATATTCATGCAAAACGTCTTGCTACCAGTCGCGCAGCTGGCAATGCATGGAGATCGCAGATGACTGTTATCGCACGGATTCTTTCCCGCGCCATCATCACCTTCAACGACGTCGAGATTTTCAGGCAACTCGTGCTTTTCTGCGCGGCCTGCCTTTTCATTGCCCTGCTGATGCAGACTTACGGTGTCGATCTCAGTCCGGGCTTTTTCTAGCAGCGGCCATCCTTCCGAAATCCTATCGTGCGCCGGGCCGCCACGAGAGGTCATCCGACAGCACATAGATCATGATCGCGGCCAGACACATCACGACCCCGATCCAGAACATCGGTGAGTGATGGATCCGTCTCCAGTCGCGTCCAGGGGTTTGCGGCTTCATTCAGTTCACCTCGCGCGTGTGTTTCAGCCATGGACATGGCGGTCAGATCGTGGGCAGCACTGAGAACCGCTCCCCGGCCCTCCGCAGGTTCAGCATGTCGGGATTGCCGGCTTCGTCCTGGACAGCCTCCACCCGCGCCGATGACGGTCCCCGGCGGCATGCGACGATCAGGGCGGCGACCACCTCAGCGGGGCCCGCGAACAGCGCCTCGACACTGCCGTCCCTGCGGTTGCGTACCCAGCCATCGAGGTCGCGCGCCCCTGCCTCGTCGTCGACAAAGGCGCGGTAGCCGACGCCCTGCACCCGGCCCCTTATCGTCACGTGACGAATGGCGGCGCTCACTGCTTCTTCAAACCCAGAAAGTCGCATGGGCGCGCCTTCACGTCGCGTCGCGCATCGCCCGGCCGGTCAATTGCGCAGAGGCGAGTCCCTTCAACTCCCTGGGCGGCACGCCATCTCGTAACGCTTTCAACGTATCGTAGACGGCTTGCGTGGCGGCGGCGAACGGAGTGTGGCCCTGCAACGCAATCTTCACCCGCTGGCTGACGAGGAAGGCGGCATCGTCCAGTTCGCCCTGCGTGTTTCCAAGCACGATCGGCAGCGTGGTCGCGGCTGAAATCGCCTGAACCTGCTCGCGCGAGGTCAGTCCGGTGAAAAACAGCGCATCAACACCGGTGGCCTCATAGGCCTTCGCGCGCACGACGCATTCCTCAAAGCTCGAAGCAGCCGCGCCGCCGCCTCTCGTACCGGTGCGGCCCATGATCACCAGTGCCGGATCGCGGCGCCCATCGAGCGCGGCTCTCATTTTCCCGACACCTTCCTCGAGCGATATGAGTTGGGGCTCCGAGACGCCGTAGGCTTGCGGCAGCAGTGTATCCTCGATGGTCAGGCCGGCGGCGCCGGCCGTCTCCAATTCCTGAACGGTGCGGCGGACGTTGAGCGCGTTGCCATAGCCGTGATCGGCATCGACGACCACCGGCAAGGATGCCGCCCGCGACATCCGCCGCATCTGTTCGGCAAGTTCGGTCAGCGTGATCAAGGTGATGTCGGGATCACCAAGCACGACCAGCGAGGCTACCGAGCCGCCGAACATGCCGAGTTCGAAGCCGAGATCCTCGGCAATGCGGATCGAGGTGGCGTCATAGACCGAGCCCGGCCGGATGCAGGCGGAGCCGTTGAGGATGGAGCGCAATTTTTCGCGGCGGTGACGGAAAGCCATAGTGACCTCATCATCGGCCGTCATTGCGGGATGGTGCGTAGCAACCCGATCGTGCGAAGATTCGCAGGTGCGGATTGCTCCGTCGCTGCCGCTCCTCGCAATGACGGGAGCTTACGCAAACTCCAGAATCAGCGCGTCCACCGCCAGCGTCGCGCCGGCGGTAGCGTGGATCTTCTTCACGGTGCCGTCGCGCTCGGCGCGCAGCACGTTCTGCATCTTCATCGCCTCGACCACCGCAAGCGTCTCGCCGGACTTGACCTCCTGCCCTTCGCTCACCGCAATCGACACCACGAGCCCGGGCATCGGACACAGCAGCTTCTTGCCGGTGTCGGCCGCCGACGTCACCGGCATCAGCCGCGCGGCGGTAGCTTCGCTTTCGGCGAAGACGTTGACCGGAACTTCAAAGCCCTGATGCGCCAGGCGGACGCCGTTCGGGATCGCGCGAACCTGCATCGCCACCGGGTGACCGTCGATGGTCCCCTGCCAGACCGGTTCGCCCGGCGTCCAGTTCGAAACCAGATTGTGCGGATTGCCGGGCAGACCATCGGCGCCGATGAAGCGCACCGCGATGCCGTCGGCCTCGCGCGCCACATCGAGGCCGATTTCCTCGCGGCCGAGCCACACCGCGCGGCGACGCTCGCGCTGCACCAGCCGGCCGGTCAGTTGCCCGGAAATCTGCCGCTTGCGCTCGCCGAGCACGTGGTCGATCGCGGCGCCCACGGCGGCCAGCCGCCGCGCGATCTCGCCTTCGGGCGGCCGCGCGGAAAACCCCTTCGGGAATTCCTCGGCGATGAACCCGGTGGAGAGCTTGCCCTCGCGCCAGCGCGGATGGCTCATCAGCGCCGACAGGAACGGAATGTTGTGGCGGATGCCGTCGACGTAAAACGAATCGAGCGCGGTGGACTGCGCCTCGATCGCGGCGGCGCGCGACGGCGCGTGCGTCACGAGCTTGGCAATCATCGGATCGTAATGGATCGAGATCTCGCCGCCCTCCTGCACGCCGGTGTCGTTGCGGATGGTGATGCCGTCATGGCTCGCCTCGGCAGGCGGACGGTACTTCACCAGACGCCCAATGGAGGGCAGGAAATTGCGGAACGGATCCTCGGCGTAGACGCGCGATTCCACCGCCCATCCGGTCAGCGTGACGTCCTTCTGCGCGATCGCCAGCTTTTCTCCGGCGGCGACCCGGATCATCTGCTCGACCAGATCGATGCCGGTGACGAGTTCGGTGACGGGATGTTCGACCTGCAGGCGCGTGTTCATCTCCAGGAAGTAGAAGCTCTTGTCCTGGCCGGCGACGAATTCGACGGTGCCGGCGGAGTTGTAGTTCACGGCTTTCGCCAGCGAGACCGCCTGCTCGCCCATCTTGCGGCGGGTGGTCTCGTCGAGCAGCGGCGACGGCGCTTCCTCGATGACCTTCTGGTTGCGGCGCTGGATCGAACATTCGCGCTCGCCGAGATAGATCACGTTGCCATGCTTGTCGCCCAGCACCTGGATCTCGATGTGGCGGGGATCGACGATGAATTTCTCGATGAAGACGCGGTCGTCGCCGAACGAGGATTTGGCCTCGGCCTTGGCGAGGTTGAAGCCTTCGGCGACCTCGGACTTCGCATGCGCGATCCGCATGCCCTTGCCGCCGCCGCCGGCGGAGGCCTTGATCATTACGGGATAGCCGATCTCGTCGGCGATCTTCACCGCGTGCTTTTCGTCCTCGATGACGCCAAGATGCCCCGGCACCGTCGAAACCTTGGCCTTGGCGGCGGCCTTCTTGGATTCGATCTTGTCGCCCATCGCGGCGATGGCGCCCGGATTGGGGCCGATGAAGACGATGCCCGCGGCCTCAAGCGCGCGCGGAAACGCCTCGCGCTCGGACAGGAAGCCGTAGCCGGGATGCACGGCCTGCGCGCCGGTCTTGCGGCAGGCTTCCACGATCTTGTCGATCAACAGATAGCTCTCGGCCGCGGCCGGCGGGCCGATCAGCACGGCATCGTCGGCCATCTCGACATGGAGCGCATCGCGGTCGGCCTCGGAATACACGGCTACCGTCTCGATCCCCATGCGGCGCGCAGTCTTGATGACCCGGCAGGCGATCTCGCCGCGATTTGCGATCAGAATTCGTTTGAACATGTTCTTCTTGCTTGGGCTTTTGGGCAGGATCCTCACCCGCAATGTGACATGCGGGGACGGGCGTAACAAACCCGTCGTACAGCAAAAATCGATGGAGGCAACGGTCTCGTATCGGCGGGCCGTGGCCTGGCCGGCGGCCCTTCACCCCGAATAGGCGTTGAACCGGCCCCGCGCATAGGCGTGCGAGACCGCCTTCATCAGCTCGCCGACCTCGGTTTCCAGATACTCATTGGCAACGATCAGCGCGCGGATCGTCGCCCTCGTATCGCCGCCGCAGGCCGAAATGGCCTGATCCACCGCGGACTTCCAGTTCGTCGTTCTCTTCGGATTTCGGCTGTGAAGAGGACGACATGCGCTATTCCGTGTGGCGACGCACGTATGTTCTCTACTTTGTTCTCACGAAGTCAATGCACCGGTCGGCGCAATCGAGATACTTGCACCGGCGTTTCCCATCGGCGATTTACCAGCCTGGATTAGACCAGCAATTTGGGCTGCACGATCACGCGGGGCTTGACAATAGAAGCGCTCGCGGATACGGAATTGATTTGAAGTGAAACAGATGCGGTCACGAATTTTCCTGGTTGCGGCGCTGTTATCGACATTGCTCCCGGTTACCCAGAGTTCGGCTGCCACGGCCATCGTCCGCGATGGCGGCACGCTGCAGTTGGGCAACGTCACCTTCCGGCTCGACGGCATCGACACGCCGGCGTTTGACCAGCTCTGCATCGACGAACACGCCGACGTCTGGACCTGTGGCGTCGAGGCCCGCGATCAACTGACGAAATTGATCGGCAATCGCCAGGTGCGCTGCGACGATCTCGGCGCGGACCCCACCTACAAGAAACGGCGCGTCGGCGTCTGCAGGATCGAGGGCGAGACGACGAGCCTGAGCCAGATGATCGTCCGCAGTGGATTTGGCCTCAATGTCGAAGCATCCGCCAGCGGACGCTTCCAGGCGGACGAGGCCCGCGCCAAGGAAGATCGCCAGGGACTCTGGAAAGGCTGCTTCGTTGCGCCGCAAGAGTTCCGCCGCTGGAAAAAGGACGGCGCCCTGCTCGGCGGCGCGTGCCGCTCCGACCGCGATCGCGAAATCCGCGAGGCCTTGTTCCCCGAAGACCTCGTGATGCCGGCGGGCTGCAACATCAAGGGCAAGTACGCCGTCCGCGCGCGCGTCACCGGGAACCTCGGCATCTATCATTTGCAGGCGTGCCGCTCCTATCCGGGCCTCGGCAATCCGGACCGCTGGTTTTGCTCCGAGGACGACGCCCAGGCAGCCGGGTTCCGCCGGGCTTATAATTGCCGCGCGGCGCCAAAGAGCAAATGAAGCTGGCAAAGCCGTCGCTTCCTGTGTGAAACTGCGGGCAAAGGTTGCCGGCCCGCAATGACCTCCTCCGATACCTCGAACGTCCTGCCTGAATCCGCCACCGAACGCTTGCGGCAACATCTGCAGCAGATCGCGAGCGAACGCGACCGGGCGCATCGCGCCCTGCAGGAACGCGAAGCCGAGTTGGCGCGGGTCCAGCGCATCGGGCGCGTCGGCGGCGTCGAGGTTGATTTCCGCGACGGCTTCAAGAACCGCCGCTCGCCGGAATATCTCATCATCCACGGCCTGCCGCCGGATGCGGCCAACGAAACCCACGAAGACTGGGTCGCGCGAATCCATCCCGGCGACCGCGACCGCACGGTCAAACAGTTTCTCGATGCGCTCGCCGGCCACGACGAGGACTATAACGCCACCTACCGCATCGTGCGGCCGAGCGACGGCGAGATGCGCTGGATCGACGTCGTCGCCAAGATCGAACGCGACAGCGAGGGACGCGCGCTGCGGCTGGTCGGCGCCCATATCGACGCCACCGACCGGATGATGGCCCAGGAAAAGCTGCGCGAAAGCGAGCAGCGCTTCCGCCTCATCGCCGACAGCGCGCCGGTGCCGATGTGGGTCACCAAGCTCGACCGCACGCGCTCCTTCGCCAACCAGGCCTATGTCGATTTTCTGGGGTTACCGTTCGAGGAAGCCATCGCATTCGACTGGCGCAAGATCCTGCATCCGGACGACCAGCAGCGGGTGGTGCAGGAATTGATCGCCGGCGAGGCCTCGCTCAAGCCGTTCGTGCTGGAAGCGCGCTACCGCAACGCTGCGGGCGAATACCGCTGGCTGCGCTCGGAATCCCAGCCGCGCTGGGACCCGACCGGCACGCATATCGGCTTCATCGGCGTCGCCCACGACATCACCGCCGCCAAGCAGGCCGAGCACGATCTGCGCCGGCTGAACGAAATCCTGGAATTGCGGATCACCGAGCGAACCGCGCAACTGGAATCCAATGAAGCCCAGATGCGCGCGATCCTGGAGACCAGCCATCAATATCAGGCGCTGCTGAACCAGCACGGCGATCTGCTGTATGCCAACAAGACGGCGCTGGCCGGAATCCGCACCGAGGCCAGCGCGGTGCTCGGCGAGCCGTTCTGGGACACACCATGGTTTTCCGGGACCGAAGGCATGGGCAAAACCGTCCGTGACGCCTTCATCGCCGTGATGCGGGGCGAGGAAGTCCAGACCGAGATGCTGCTGCGCCTGCCGATCGGCGAGCGCTATTTCGACTTCACGATGCGCCCGCTGCGCGATCAGCACGGCGCCATCATCGGCGCCGTGCCGGACGCCATCGATGTCACGGAGCGCCGTCAGAGCGAGGAAGCGCTGCGACAGTCGCAGAAGATGGAAGCGGTCGGGCAATTGACCGGCGGCGTGGCGCACGATTTCAACAATCTCCTGACCATCATCCGCTCCGCGACCGACTTCCTGCGCCGCCGCGAGCTGCCGGAAGCACGCCGCCGGCGCTACATCGACGCAATTTCCGAGACCGTGGAGCGCGCTTCCAAGCTGACCGCTCAATTGCTGGCATTTGCCCGCCGGCAGCCGCTGAAGCCGCAGGTGTTCAATGTCGGCACGCAGGTCGAGGCCGTGGCGCAGCTCGTCCGTCCCCTTGTCGGCGGCCGGATCCGGATCGACGTCGAGATATCGGACCGCCATTGCTTTGCGATTGCCGACATCGCCCAGTTCGAAACCGCCCTGATCAACCTCGCCGTCAACGGCCGCGACGCCATGGAAGGCGAAGGCCAGCTCACCATCGGCGTGCGCAAGGTGCGCAGCATCCCTCCCCTCCGCGCGCAGCCCGCCCGCAGCGGCGACTTCGTTGCCATCGTCATGACGGATACCGGAAGCGGCATTGCGCCCGAGCTGATCGAGACGATCTTCGAACCGTTTTTCACCACCAAGGAAGTCGGCAAGGGAACCGGCCTCGGCCTCAGCCAGGCATTCGGTTTCGCCAAGCAATCCAACGGCGACATCGAGGTCGCAAGCCCGCCCGGCCAGGGCGCCACCTTCACGATCTATCTGCCGCAGGCCGCGGCGCCAGTGGACGCGATCGAAGCCGCAGCCGGCGGCAGCGAGCCGGCCACGCGGGGCCGTGGCTACCGCGTCCTCGTGGTCGAGGACAATGACGACGTCGGGCAGTTCTCGACCGAATTGCTGGAAGATCTCGGATACACGGTCCGCCGCGTCGCCAGCGCCGACGCAGCGCTTGCCATCCTTGCGAAGGACGAGTTCTCCGCCGACCTGGTGTTTTCCGACGTCATCATGCCCGGCATGAACGGCGTCGAACTCGCCGGTCTCATTCGCGAGCGCTACCCCGGCCTGCCCGTGGTGCTGACGAGCGGCTACAGCAACGTGCTGGCGGAGAGCGCCCACCAGGGTTTCGAGCTGATCCAGAAGCCCTATTCGGTGGAGCTGCTGTCACGGATTCTCAGGAAAGCAATTTCAGAGGCGCGTCCCTAGGAAGAGACGGGTGCAGGCGTCACGCCGCCTCGGCGCCGGCCACGGCCGATCCCAGCAGGCCGCGGATTTCGCTTGCCGGCCGGGCCGCGCTGAACAGATAGCCCTGCATCTGCGTGCATCCCAGATTCTGCACGGTCTCGCGCTGCTGCAGCGTCTCGACGCCTTCCGCTGTGGTGATCATGTTGCGGTCGGCGGCGATGCTGACCACCGCCCGGATGATCGAGGCCGACGAGGAATTGTGCGTCACTTCCTTGACGAACGAGCGGTCGATCTTGATCTTGTCGAACGGAAACCGCTGCAGATATTGCAGCGAGGAATAGCCGGTTCCGAAATCGTCGAGCGCGATGTGAATCCCGAGCGCGCGGAGCTGATTCAACGCCACCAGCGCAGCGTCGTGGTCCGCGATCAACACCGCCTCCGTGATCTCCAGCTCCAGGCGGCGCGGATCGAGCCCGGTTTCGGCGAGGGCTGCGGCGACCTTCAGCGGCAGCGTTTCCGACTTGAACTGGATCGGCGAGACGTTGACGGCGATGCGCACATGGGCCGGCCAGGTCGCAGCCTCGGCGCAGGCGGTACGCAACACCCACTGCCCGATCTCCTCGATCAAACCGGTTTCCTCGGCGACCGGCACGAAATCGGCGGGCGAAACCATCCCGCGCACCGGATGCCGCCAGCGCAACAACGCCTCGCAGCCGGTGACTTCGTCGCTGCGCAGGTCGACCAGCGGCTGATAGTGCAGTTCGAACCCGCCCTGCGCCAGCGCCGTGCGCAAATCGGCCTCGAGCTCGCGGCGCAGATTGGCCTCCTGCTCCATGGACGGGTCGAAAAAGCGGTACGTCCTGCGGCCGGCGGTTTTCGCGGCATACATCGCGAGGTCGGCGTTCTTCAACAGGTCGAACAGATCGGAGCCATGGCGCGGCGCGATCGCGATGCCGATGCTGGCATCGCTGGTGAGCTGATGGCCATGGCAGTCGAACGGCGTCCGCAGCGCCTGATAGATCCGCGCCACCAGCGCGTGAACGTCCTCAACGCTCTCGATGCCGTGCTGCAAAACTGCGAACTCATCGCCGCCGAGGCGCGCGATGAAGTCCCCGGCCCCGACCGACTGGCGCAACCGATCCGCGACGCCCTTGAGGAACTCGTCGCCGATCAGATGTCCCAGTGAATCGTTGATGCGCTTGAATTCGTCGATGTCGATGTAGAGGATCGCGAACTCGGCGTCTTCGACCTGCAGGAGTTTCTCCGCGTGGCGCTGAAACAGCGTCCGGTTCGGCAGGTTGGTCAGCGCGTCGTAATGGGCGAGATGCTCGATCTTTGCCTGGACGCGACGGACTTCGGTGACGTCTTCCATCGTCGTCGCCCAGCCGCCGTCCGGCGAGCGTTTGAAGATCAATCTGATCGATCGTCCGTCGGGCGTCGACGTCACGCTATCCTTGAGATCGACGCTGCGGTCGAGAAATTTGGCGCAGTAGGCGTCGACGTCGCCGACGAAGGAGCCGAGCTGCTGGCGATGCTTGATGAGGTCGCGCAGGTGGCAGCCGGGTTTGACGACATCCGGCGACAGGCCGAACATGTCGATATATTGCCGGTTGCAGATCACGAGGCGGCCCGCTGCATCGAACAGCAACAGACCCTGGGTCATGTTGTTGATGGCGGTGTCGAGATAGCGGGTTTTCTCCGACAGCTTGTGCTGCGCGGCAGCATGCTGGCGGCGAAGCTGGCGCACGATCAGGAAAACCATGGCGATGATGACGGCGACCGTCAGCGCCGCGGCGTAGAACTGCAGCCTGGTCTGCGCCCGCCAGTCGGCGAGCGCGCTCGATGTGCTGGTGGTCGCGACGATCAGGATCGGAAAATGCGTCAGCGGCTTGACCGCGCCCACCTTGTCTTGCGACAGCCGCGCGCTGGTGAAGCGTCCGGATATGTCGCCGTCCACCGCCAGCGCACGCTGGAACGCGGACGTATTGCCGACGTTATGGCCGATCACGCTGTCGTCCTGGGGATAGCGCGCGATGATGGTGCCGTCGCGGTGGATCATCGAGATCGCGGTGCCGCTGTCGAGCGCCAGCGAGCCGACAAAGGCCTCGAAATGCCGGGGCTCCACGCCCCGGCTGGCAATTCCGATGATCTCCCCGTTGCGGCCGATGATCTTGCGCGCGAACACCGTGGTCCAGACCTTGGTCACCTTGCTCACGACCGGCTCGACGATCAGGTCGGGCGTCGGCTGGCCGGAGATGAAATCCTGATAATAGCGGCGGTTGGCAATACTGGCGTCCGGCACCGGCCACATCTCGGAAGAATTGATCAGCCAGCCATTGGCGTTCCAAAGATTGAAGGCGCCGACATGCGGCAACGCCGCGAGCCTGGTGCGCAGCATCTCGTGCACGCCCAATGTCGACATCTTCTTTTCGAACTCGTCCGAAGTATGGACCCCGTCGGCGCGCAGGCTGGCGACGAGGTCGTCGTGGACGTGCTGGAGATCGCTCAGCTGCTGGTCGAAATGACGGGACAGCAGCAGCGCGCTGTTGCTGAGCTCGCGCTCGGCCACCTCGAGCGCCCGCTCGCGATATTGCAGGGCGAAATAGCCGGTCCCGAGCATGATCGCGATCACAAGCACGACGGCGCTCAGGATCGAGCCGCTGGATCGCGCTCAGTTTCATTCGCGAAAGCGCACGGGGAAGTGCCCACCGCGGACTTCCCGTAACCAGATCTCCAGATGAACCATTCAGCATTTTCGCTGCCCCCACAGGTGCTTGTTGTAGGGGACACAACCCAAGGGGGCGTTAGCAAAGTGAGTTATCGTGAGGTTAAGGCGCAAGCGCGGAATCAGGCGGTTTCTGCCAGTTCGTCTTCTTTGAGACTGCACTCGATCAGCCCCCCGTCGATCGTGAACTTCGAAAACGGCGACATTGGCGTGTCTGTCTGCAGCGCCGAGAAGAACTGCGAATCCCCGGGGCTCTTCAGAAAGAACCGGATGTGGCTCGCCGTCATCGTGTCCCTCGACAGCCAGATAATGCCGGAGAACAGCGCCACCATCATCTGGGCGTACTGGCCGGCGTCCGCGATCCCAAGTTCATAGACGGGCGATACGACGATAAAACGCGCGCGCAGGATCGGCGACGGAAATTTACTCATCATGAGGCGACTGACCTGGCAGGCCGCATGAACCCGCTCATTGTCGGAAAGGCAGTACAGGCTGGGATTGTCGCCGTCCTTGGTCAGGGCGTCATAGGCCGAGAAACTTCCGGTCGAAAAGGTCGAAAAGTCCTCGCCGACGCTTTCGGCGTCCTTCTTCCACTGGCCCTTGATCGACCGCCACGACCTCTCAGGGTCTCTCATCGGCAGAAGGCGCATGACTAACCGGGGGTTAATGCAAAAACTGATCGGGAGCAGTCTACAGGCCGCCGCTAAACGTTTGCTTACGTCGGAACCGGGGGAAGCAAGTATTTGTACGTGCTTCGGATTACACCACTCTTTCGGGTGTCTTGATGCGACGCAGCCGCAATCCGGGCCACACCCTGTTCGCACGGCTCTTGATTGTCTTTCGGTTTGGAAAGAGCCATTGTTCGGTATGTTTGCATCGTCTGAAGGCGGGGGCGTCCAGTGAAAGCTCGTCAATATCTCCAAGGCCTCGCTGTTCTGACCCCTGCTCTGCTGGCCCCTGCCTTCCTTCCGGTGGTCGACGGTTCAGGCGGTGGCCTGTTCGGCTCTCCGGCACGGGCGGCTGGAGAAACACCGCAGGACGTGCTCGCGGCACAGATCCGCCTGCAAGGCTTTACGTGTGACAAGTCGCTCGGCGCAGTGAGGGACAGGAAGCGCTCGAAGCCGGATCGCCCGGTATGGGTTCTCAAATGCAGTAACGCGACCTATCGGGTAAGCCGCGTCCCCGACATGGCTGCGAAAGTGGAGCCGCTTCAATAGCGTTTTGAAGCTGGCCGGGGATGTGGTTGGCGCTCAATCGAGCCGGTGCCCCGCGTTGAATAAGCCCATCGCCCGTCGCGACATGGGGAGATGGCTTGTAACAATTCTGTCGCAGAGCAAAACTAAACCGGGGCACCGGCGGACCGCCGGAATGACTTCGTCAGGGGGAGAAGGTGATGCGTCGCACAATCGTGTTACTGTCCGCGGGTCTCGTTGCGGCGTCCGTCAGTGCCGCGTCGGCGCAAAACGCCACGCCGCGCAACCTCATCCTGTTCGTGCCGGACGGTTTGCGCGGGCGCATCGTGACGCCGCAGACTGCGCCTGCGATGGCGGAAGTTCGCGACAAGGGCGTCAACTTCAAGAACTCGCATTCGTTGTTTCCGACCTTCACCATGGCGAACGGTTCGGCGATGGCGAGCGGCCATTACCTCGGCGACACCGGCACCTTCAGCAACACGATCTATACCGGCTATTCGTCCGTGCCGGCTGGCGACACTGTCGTTCCCTTCATCGAGAACGACGCCGTGCTCGGCGACATCGACGAGCATTTCCACGGCGACTATTTGAACGAGGAAACCATCCTGAAGATGGCCCGCGCCAAGGACTTCTCTACCGCCGCCATCGGCAAGCTCGGCCCGACCTATCTTTTCGACCATACCGACGGTGGCAAGAATACCATCGTGATCGACGATTCCACCGGCGGCAAGAATGGCGTGCCGCTGTCCGACGAGATGAAGGACGCGCTGACCAAGGCCGGCCTTGCCCTGGTGACGACCCCGCGCGGGGAAAACGGCAAGGCCGGCGACGCCAAGACGCCGGGCACGACGACGGCGAATGTTGCGCAGCAGGCCTACATGGCCGACGTCGCAGCTAAAGTCGTGCTGCCGATGTTCAAGGCGCGCAACAAGCCGTTCGTGCTGGTGTTCTGGTCGCGCGATCCCGATGGCAGCCAGCACAATACCGGCGACAGCCTCAACACCATTACGCCCGGCATCAACGGGCCGACCTCGATGGCCGGCATCAAGAACGCGGACAACAACCTCGCCCAGTTGCGCAAGGCGCTGGACGAACTCGGCCTCGCCGCGTCGACCAACATCATCATCTCTTCCGATCACGGCTTCTCGACGATATCGAAGGAGAGCAAGACCAGCCCATCGGCGAAAGTTTCCTACGAAGACACGCCGAAGGATTTCCTGCCCATGGGCTTCCTTGCGATCGACCTTGCGAAAGCGCTGAACCTGCCGCTGCACGATCCCAACGACAAGAACGCGCGCGTGGCCGACAACGCCCATCCGAAGGCCGGCAATGGCGTGCTCGGCAAGGATCCCACCAAGCCCGATGTGGTGGTCGCCACCAACGGCGGATCGGACCTGATCTATATTCCGAGCAAGGAGCGCAAGCTCGCGGACCGTGTCGTCAAGGCGCTGCTCGAACAGGATTATGTCAGCGGCATCTTCGTCGACGACGAGTTCGGAAACTTCCCGGGCACGCTGCCGATGTCGCGGCTCGGGCTCAAGGGCAAGGCGGTCACGCCGCATCCCTCGATCGTGGTCAATTTCCGCTCCTGGTCGTCCGGCTGCGAGGAGCCGACCAATTGCTCGGTGCAAATTGCCGACACGGTGCTGCGCCAGGGCCAGGGCATGCACGGCAGCTTCAGCCGCGGCGACACCCTGAACTTCACGGCCGCGATCGGACCCGACTTCAAATCCGGCTATGTCGACGCCCTGCCCGTCAGCAATGCCGATGTCGGCGCTACGGCCGCAAAGATCATGGGGCTGACGCAGAAGCCGAACGGCAAACTGATCGGCCGCGTCATGACCGAGGCCATGCCCAACGGCGCAACGCCGCAGGCCTATACCGGTACCGTGAAATCGAAGCCGTCGGCGAACGGCCTGCGCACGGTGCTGAACTTCCAGCGCGTCGGCACGCAGCGTTATTTCGACACGGCCGGTTTCCCGGGCCGCACGCTCGGGCTGGAAGCGGAAGGCGGCAAACAGAAAACGGCGGGGAAATAGCCATAACGCCGGCAGACCCACGCAGTCGGCGCGTAGCCCGGATGAGCGCAGCGACATCCGGGACTCTTCACCCAACACATTCCCGCATATCGCTACGCTCATCCGGGCTACGATTGCTGCCGCAACCAATCCAACCGTCATCGCCCGCGAAGGCGGGCGATCCAGTATTCCAGAGACGGAAGAAGGAAGCGAGAGGTCGCGGCGTACTGGATACCCCGCCTTCGCGGGGCATGACGGCTTTGTGTCGACCGGCGGCCCCTCAAAACAGAAAATAGCGGGGATATGGCCCCGCCGCATATATCCGACTATTTAATTGTCCATTGCCCCTTGTGGATGTCGAATTTCACGAGGCCTTCGTCGCGCATTTTCAAAAGCAGGGATTGGCAGGCTTCCTCATTCGGGAGATTGGCACGCCTCATGACTTCGTAGGCCTTGAGCGGCTTCTCACGGAGCGCGCTCAGAATATTCTCGCGGTCTTTCAGCATGACTGCTCCTGCAAACCCAAAACTGGCGTTCGCGGTTGAATGAATTGCTCAGGTCGACGAACGGCTCAGGCCACGAGTTTGATCTGGCCGTCTTCGAGGATTCCGGTCGCGAGCGCCTCGCGCGCCATCCGCTCGATAGCGGGCCAGTTGGTGAGGAGATATTTCTGGGCCAGCGCCTTGGTTGGAAACTCGGTTTGCAGAATGCAGCTCTGCCGCGCATTCCCGTTTGCGATCTGAAAGGATACCGCTTGCGGCCCCTCAATGATCTCCTGTTCGGTGGGCTTGGGAGCTATCCGCATCCGCTATTCCTTTGTGAACTTATGATTGGGCCAGGCCATTGGGATCGACAGCAACTGCCGCGCTTGGTCTGCTGCTTATAGCGTTTATGGCGAAGCGGATACCCGTTAGCGTGAATAAACGCGTCAAACAAGAATGTAACTTCGGTTCTGATTCAATCAAAACCGAAGTTCGAGTTATTGGGAATAAGCGGCGAACCGTCAGCTAGGCTGATCGTCCTTGGCCTGCGGGGAACGTTTCGGCCTCTGATCCGCGGTGGGCTGCGTGTTGCGGACCGCATCGGTCAGCATCGAGCGCAGTTCCGCCTTCGTCATCGAGGGTTGCTTTGTGATCGACGCTTTCCATTGTGCCATGAGACCTTATGTGGGGACGCTGGCGCGGAAATTAAACCCCCATTTAGCGCGCGGACCGCAATATCGGACGTTTGACCGGGAATGGCCTTGCGGAAGTCACGATACCGAGAAAACACGCATCGGCCTATCGTAGCCCTTGATAGATCGCTCGCCGACACTGTCGACCACGATCGACTTCCCCACTGCGCCAACAAGAACCGGATCAAGCAAAATCTGGCTATCAACAGCTAAACCGCAAAGGCGCGACGCGAGGTTGATCACACTGCCAATCGCGGTGTAGTCGATACGGCCTTCGTAGCCCACAGTACCAACCGTCGCAGGGCCCATCGCGACGCCGACGCCGAAACCTATTTTGTGCCCTGCGACCTGCCAGCCAATGATCAGCGCTTGCACGGCAGCTTGCATATCGACAGCCAGACGCACACCGCGCAGCGCGGGTTCATCGCACTCTATTGGCGCATTGACCAAGACCATTAATCCATCTCCGGCGAAGCCCGTGAGCGTGGCTTGGTGTCGGGTAATCACTGATCCCAGCGCTGCATAATATTCACTGAGCACACCCATGATTATCTCAGGCTCGGCCTGAGCCGAAAACGCCGTGAAACCGCGCAGGTCGCCAAAGATGGCAACCACTTCGCGGCGGTGTCCGTCGAGCAATCCCTGGTTTCCCGTATCCTCGACAAGCTCTGCCACTTGGGGGGCCAGAAATCGCTTCAATCGATTGATGCGTTCGGACTTTTCTTTTGAGGCTGCGAGTTCTCCCGCCATTTCGTTGAAACGGTTGGCTAGTTGTTCCAGTTCGTCACCACTAGACATTTCGATCCGGTGCTCGAACTGGCCCGCGCCGATGCGTTGCACGCCGTCCTCGAGCTGACGGATGGGCCCAGACATTCGATGGGCCAACCACCAGGCGAGCGATATCGCAAAGAGCGTGCCGACAACCAGCAGCGCCAGCGAGCGCCATAGAGCGGCGCGAATCGGTGCAAAAGCTTCTGCGACTGGTTGCTGCGCGATCACTGTCCAACCGACACTTGCCGTTCTGGCCGAGGTGGCAATCGCCGGCTTACCATCGGCATCGCGTGTGACCACTGCGGCTCCGTTGGCGGCAGCGACCGCGGCCTTTAACGATCCGAAGCCCTCGGAGGCGGCGTGGCCGCGAAGGACTTGGCTGATATCCGGGTGAGCGACCAGCCGGCCCGAATCGTCGATGACGAAGGCATGGCCAGTCTCGCCGATCCTGATTGCAGCAATCACTTCCTGGATCAGTTTCAGGTTGATGTCGGCAATGGCGATTCCGGCGGCAGCGCGATTGCCGGCTACTGCGATGGTCATGTAAGGCTCGGAATCACGCTCATATCGCACGGGCCCAAACCAAACTTTGCTGGCACGGGCGCCCTTTACTGCCGGGTCCGGCGACATGGAGGGGCCGAGCCCCACCCGGTTCACTTCCTGTCGGGAAATGAAGGCGCGCTCTCTATCCATTTCGTCGACCAATGTAATCGAAGATATCGCCGGTACCTGACGCAATAGGCGTAATGCATCAATGCGATGGCGCTCCTCGTCGCCGGCCGTCCAGGGCAACTGGACGACCCAGCCGAGTTGATCACGAATACCATCGATGAAAGTCTGGATACGTTCGGTGGCCGAGCGAGACTCGACCTGCAAGAGTTCGTTCAGGGAGGCGCGTTGGCCGCGGTAACCAAACCAAGCCTCACTCGCCGCGCTTAGCAGCAACGGAGCTACAACGGCTATAAGCAGTGTGACGAAGTACTTTACGAACAGCGTCCTCCCTGGCGTTCGCCACAGAGCGGGCGGCGGTTGATCGGTGCTCACTGGGTCACCTCGGTCTACATCACCATCCTGACCAGTCAGGTGCGCCCGAACTGGCCCCGACAATCCTCGCAAGGCATCAATGGAATGTCGAGTCAGCGGGTCGACGAGCGCCATTGGCTCTGGTCGAACAGAAAGCAAAGACTGTCGAGGCGAGATGTGGTACCGCTTGGCCAGGAACACTGAGAGGTCAGCTTTTTAGGGATTAGGGGCGACTACTCGCTTGGCGAAGAGCTTGTCATCCGGCAACATCTGAGACGGCAATGAAGCGACGTAGGTTTCTTATTGGGCTGCTCACAGGACTGGTCGTGACCGGAGCACGTGCCCAGCAGCGCGTGCGGATTACCATACTTCACAGCGGCTTCCCGAACCGAACGCCGATCCACCAACTCTTCGAGGCTCTGAGCAAGCTTGGCCTGGAGCACGGCCGCACCGCGACAATTGATCTGCTGGGTGGAGAAGGAGATCCCGATCGGCTGAGTGCTCTTGTCGTGCAGATCGGAGTCCAAAAGCCGGATGTAATCATTGCGATCACTTCGCCAGCGGTGGTCGCGCTCAAGGAGGCCAAGCTGACCATCCCCGTCGTGTTCGCTTTCGTGCCTGATCCGGTCGGGCTTGGGATCGTGGAAAGTCTGGCGCGGCCCGGCGGTAACTTCACCGGCGTGACCTACAGCGAATCCGGGCTTGGGGGAAAGCGGCTTGAGTTGCTTCTTGACGCTATCGCCGGGACGACAAAAATCGCTGTGTTTTGGAATCCTTCGTTTCCAGGGCATGCTGACGCCCTGGAAAGTACCCGCACATCGGCTTCAGCGCACGGCATTGAGGTCTTTTCGCGTGAACTCAAAGGTATTGAGGACCTGGAGACGGCGTTCGACGATGCCATACGAGCGAAGACGCAAGCAGCAGTTTTTATGGCAGACAACGTGATGTTTGGTAACCGGAAGCGAGTAGCAGAACTCGCGCTTAAACAACGCCTTCCCACCATTCACTCCTTTCCATCGGAAGTAGAGGATGGTGGCCTGATGTTTTATGGGCCCAGTAATGGCGAGAACTACCGGCGCGCTGCTGCGTTGACCGAAAGGATTCTCAAAGGCAAACGTCCGAGCGAACTCCCAGTCGAACGGCCGACCAAATTTGAACTAATCATCAATCTGAAGACCGCAAAAGCGCTGGGCTTGACGATCTCCGAAGCATTCCTGCTGCGCGCCGACCAAGTGATCGAATAGCCATTTTGCTGCCGTGGATGGAGCCGGTCATGGCACCCAGCGGACTTTGCCGACGTCGTTGCTCAAGTTTCTCGTTTTGACTCGAAGCCGGCCTTCTGGCCAATTCGAGCCCGCTCGCCACTCAAGATGATCAAATATATTTAACGCGGTACCGGACGGGGCAGTCGCATGAGGCGTAGAGAGTTCATCGCAGGGTTGGGAACGACGGCCATGGGGCCGTTCGCGGCCCGGGCGCAGCAGTCTGGCATGCCGGTGGTCGGTTTTCTCAGCACACGCTCGCCCAATGAGGCCGCCATCCACACCAATGCTTTTCGCCGCGGGCTCGAGGAGATGGGCTATCTCGAGGGTCGTGGCGTCACCGTCGAGTATCGCTGGGCAAATGGCGACTATAGCCAGTTGCAACCTCTTGCCGGTGACCTGGCCAGCCGCCCGCTTTCGCTGATGGTCACGGCTGGTGATCCGGCCGCACAAGCGGCGAAGGCGGCAGGCATTGAGGTTCCGCTCGTCTTTGTCGTCGGCCAGGATCCGGTGCGCGCGGGTCTGGTTACGAGCATGAACCGGCCGGGTAAGGCCACGGGAGTCAACTTTTTTACGGGTGATCTAGGTGGCAAGCGGCTCGAGCTTCTCTGCGCGATGGCACCATCGGCGCAAGTCGTGGGGTTGTTCCTCAATCCGCGCTTTGGGGCTGAAGCCGCCGACCAGCACCGGCAGGCGGTAGCCACCGCAGCCCAGACGTTCGGCCGCGAGCTAGTCGCGCAGGCGGCGGCGACGGATGCCGAGATTGAGGAAGGCTTTGCAGCGCTCGTTAAGGCGGGCGCTACCGCTCTATTGGTGCAGAACGATCCATTTTTTGACAGTCGGCGCAGCCAAATCGTGGCGCTTTCGTCCCGTCACCGGATGCCCGGCATTTTCCACATTCGGGAATTTCCGGCGGACGGCGGCCTAATGAGCTATGGCGCGAGCCTCTCCGATACTTACCGTCAGGTCGGTGTTTATGCCGGCAAGATTCTGCGAGGTGCCAAGCCCGATAACCTTCCGGTGCTGCGGCCGACAAGGTTCGAAATGGTCATCAACATGCAGACTGCAAAGACACTTGGCCTTGCCGTACCGCAACCCATTCTCATCGCATCCGACGAACTGATCGAATGAGGACGGCAACAACATTCGGCTATTAGGCACAATCCGTCGGTTGGGGGACGGGCAAAGCATGTCCGCTCTGCCGGGGTATTTTAGACAACTTGTTCTGAGATCGGCACCCGTGAATGACTGCTTCGGGTACTTTTCGGAGGTGCCGCAATGTCCCAATTGAGTCCGGAATGCGCACCCAAGCGGACGTTCGCAGATTAATTTGAATCCGTGATTCACGCCCTAAGGCGGTGGCAAATCGCCCAAAACTGCCCGACGGGCAAATCAAGCCAAAAGTCTGTCCAGCCCTTCGCGCAAAAATATTCCGCTTAACCCGTCGGGCAAATCAAAAGTAAAATCGGGCCATCCTGTCCCACTAAGAGGGGCGTTGGCCATCGTCACGAACGTTGGGACAGGTCGTGGTGGACGCGGCAGCGTCGTCGCGCGAGAAATGTTTGCAGGGCGGCGATCCCGTGAGTGAACAAGGCGCGCAAGACGAACGGCGCTGATTCCGCCTTCGCTAAAGCTTCGGCGGGACGGGTACCGAAAAGCCCGTCGAAGCCTTTGGCGTAGACGGCTGCGTACGGCAAAACCGTGTGGTCCTGGCACCCGTTGCTGGTGTCAAGCTGGCGGAGGTCGAAGTCGAACCCAACCGAGTTCGATCAGCCTTAATCCGTCAGCGACGGAGACAAGACGAATTCGTCTCCGAGGAGAGCGCGGCATAAGCCGTAGAGCCATTGCGCAGGGAATGCCGGAGTGTTCCGTCTGTACCTGTATGCTCGTGTGCGTTTTTTGCGCACTGTTTGCACACGAGACCGCGGGTGCAGCGTGCACCCGGCATTCCCTGCTCCCTCTTTCTTGAGGGGGGAAAGGAAATTGAACAAACCTCGGACGCAATCTGCGTCGCGAGAACGCGGACGTCACACCCACACGTCGTCGTCCGCGAAGGCGGGCGACCCAGTATTCCAGAGACGTCAGTGATTGAATCGATAGGCCGCAGCTTACTGGATGCCCCGCCTTCGCGGGGCATGACAATGTACTATGAACGGCGAGGCCATCACTTTTGGCCGCCAAAACAAAAACGGCGGGAATTACCCCGCCGTCCCGAGATCAGATCATCGCCAGATGAAATTACATCATCCCCAGATCCAGCACGGCCGGCAGTTGGGCCAGCGGCAGGACGGCAACACCGAGCAACGCTGCGACCATGCTCGCGAGGCGGTGGTTGACGCGGCGCTTGCCGCGCATCTGGCTGGCAATCCATTCCAGCACCTGGGTGTCGATGTTGACGGCCTTGACCGGAGCCCAGCTCTCGATCGGAGTATCCGGCGACAGCGCCACGGTGCGCGGCGGCACCGGCAGGCCGGACTCGGAGGCCGCATGATGGGCGATCGCCTTGGCCAGCAGGTCGTCGAAACGGCCATCGTCGGTGCGCTCGGCCGCAGCGTCGCTGATTTCGAACAATGCCTCGGCCTCGGCGCGGCTCACCGGCTGATGCTCGACGGCGGACGCGGTCAGGATGCGCGCGCACCAGGCGGCGTCATCGGCATCGAGCGCGCGGGAAAAGTGAATGCGGCCCCTGGTGGTGGGACCTTCGCCGGTGATCACGCCGTCGCGCACGATGGTGAGCGCATGGGCTGCGGTCTGGCGGCAGGACGGTTGCGGGACGTCGGACGTTTCGGCGGACGTTTCAGCGGTCTTGGCAGTCTGGGCAGGCATAGTTTGCACTTCTCAATTTCTTTTTCTGAGGTCCAGCATTTCCATACCGGGCATGAACGAGCGGTTAACGATTCGAAACTCCCATTTCGAGATTTTTACATGGTTGCCAATTGGTCGCTGTGACGTTGATCACGGTTCAGGCCGACGTGATCCGGATGGCAAACCGGCCGGGCGTGATGAGGACCATAAAAGGCAATATCGGGGCAATCCGGTCGATTGCGGCCGACGGGTTCTTTACGCCGCAGAGGCGCGGATTGAAAGAAGATGCTAGGAGTTCCGCACTTGCGGAGAAGGATCTCACCTTTTACGCGAAGCGGTTCCTTTAACCGCACCCGGGACGTATAATCACCAGGACGAATTCCCCTGTAACTAGAACAAGATGAGGTCGCATCATGGCACTCCAGATTGGCGCAACCGCCCCTGATTTCGAAGCCGAAACCACCGACGGTAAAATCAAATTCCACGACTGGATCGGCAACAGCTGGGCGCTATTGTTCTCGCACCCGAAGGATTTCACGCCGGTTTGCACCACCGAACTCGGCGCTCTCGCAAAGTTGAAGCCGGAATTCGACAAGCGCGGCGTCAAGCTGATGGGGCTGAGCGTCGATGCCGTCGACAGACACGCGAAGTGGTCCGAGGACATCAAGGAGACGCAAGGCGCGGCGCCGAACTATCCGATGATCGGCGACACCGATTTCAACGTCTCCAAGCTCTACGACATGCTGCCGGCCTCAACCTCGGGCGATCCGCTCACACGCACGCCCGCCGACAACCAGACCGTCCGCAACGTGTTCGTCATCGGGCCGGACAAGAAGATCAAGCTGGTGATGGTCTATCCCATGACCACCGGCCGCAACTTCCAGGAAATTCTGCGTTCGATCGATTCGCTGCAGATGACGGCCAAGCACCGCGTCGCGACGCCGGCCGACTGGAAACAGGGCGAGGACGTCATCATCGCGGGCTCCGTCAGCGACGACGAGGCGAAGACGATCTATCCGCAGGGCTGGAAGGCGCCGAAGCCCTACATCCGGATCGTGCCGCAGCCGAAGTGACGGCTGCGGTCGAGCGCAAAGCGATCGATCGAGGCCGTCATCCCGGGGCGATGCGAAGCATCGAACCCGGGATCTCGAGGTTCTCTGGTGCGCAATTGCGCACCAAAGTTCGATGCTTGCGCATCGCCCCGGAACGACGAGTTAGCCCTGGGGCACCAGCCAACTCGCCACGAGCAATCCGGCGGTCGAGGCGACCGCCGTTACCAAGGAGCCCCACGCGATATCGACTACGACGACGGCCCAGCTCCAGTTCTTGAGCATCGACATCGACGTGAGCTCGAAGGTCGCATAGCAAAAGAAGCCGAACAGCGCGCCATGGAGCAGCGTCGATTGCCAGGTGACGCCTGCCCCGCCGCTGACGAAGATCACGATGCCAGCGACGTAGATCAGATAAAACAGGATCGCCGGCACGAGCTTGATCTCGCCCAGGAGGTGGCCGACCTGCGAGGTGAAGAAGCCCTTGGCGACGACGCCAAGAAACAGAAAATCAATCGGGACGATGACGAACAGCGTCACCAGATAGAGCGCGACGTATCGGTTCACGGTGGCCTCCAGCCCGCAAAACGAGGGCAATCATCCGCAGTATATGTAAACTACGAATTTGGAGGCCTAAGGTTTCACCGGCGGCGGTGTCCGTCGCCGTGATGATCCAGATCAGGCCGCGCGGACGCGATCGAGGAACTTCTCGACCTCGGCCTTCAGATGCAGGCTCTCGCTGGAAAGATTCTGCGCCGACGCAAACATGCGGCTCGAGGTCTCGCCGGTCTCGTCGGCGCCTTGCGCCGCGTTGCGGATGTTGACGGCGACGTCAGCCGTCCCGCTCGCTGCGGCGCGAACGCTCTGCGCGATGTTCTGGGTGGCGCCACGCTGCTGCTCGACCGCCGCCGAGATCGAGGTGGCGATGTCGCTGATGCGTTCGATGGTCTGGCCGATCGCCTTGATGGCGCTGACCGACTCTTCGGTCGCAAGCTGCATGTTGCCGATCTGGCTGGAGATCTCCTCGGTCGCCTTCGCGGTCTGGCCGGCGAGGCTCTTGACCTCCTGCGCCACCACGGCAAAGCCGCGGCCGGCGTCGCCCGCGCGCGCCGCCTCGATGGTGGCGTTCAGCGCCAGCAGATTGGTCTGTTCGGCAATCGAGGTGATCAGTTTGACGACGTCGCCGATCCGGGAGCCAGCTTCCGACAATTCGTTGATGCGCTGGTCGGTGGCGGCGGCCTGCTTGACGGCATCGGCCGCGATCCCGTTCGACTCCTGGACCCGGCGGGTGATTTCCGCAATCGAGCTGGAGAGTTCGTCGGACGCGGTCGCCGCAGAGCGGACGTGCTCGGATGCGGTTTCCGAAGCGCCGGCCGATTTGCCCGAGAGGCCGGCGGTGGTCCGCGCGGTCTCGGTGAGTTGCCGCGCGACGCGCTCGAATTCGTTGGAAGAGTTCAGCACCTTGTCGAGGATGGTGCCGACGCTGGTCTGGAACTCGCCGACGAAGCCGCGCAGTTCGGATTTGCGCTGTTCGGCAGCGGCAGCCGCGGCCGCAGTCTGCTCCTCGCGCAGGCGGCGGCGTTCGACCGAGTTGTTCTTGAAGACGGCGAGCGTTCGCGCGATCTCGCCGATCTCGTCGGTTCGCTCGTGGCAGTCGATCTCGGCGTCGGCATTGCCGTTGGCGATCGCCGTCAGCGAGGCGGTGACCGAGGTCAGCGGCTTGGTCACGCGGCGCACCAGTATCGTGGTCAGCAGCATCACCAGCAGGGCTGCAACGCCGGCCGCGATGGCCATGTTCGTGATGGCGTGCGACAGCATGGTCTCGAATTGCGCCATCGGGATTCCCACATAAAGCAGCCCGATCACCTTTCCGGCCGGGTTCACGATCGGATAGTAGGCCGTCATGAACGTCTTGCCGAACAGCGTCGCCGGCCCCCGGTAAGCCTCGCCGCGGCGTACGACCGCCTGTCCGGGGTGGTCGGGAGCGAGCTGGGTGCCGACGGCGCGGTCGCCGTTCTCCTTCTTGACGTTGGTGGAGCGACGGACGAACTGGTTGCTCGCCTCGTCAAAGACGAACAGGGTCGCGTTGCCGCCGGTATAGCCCACCGCGCGATCGACGATCGCATGGTCCTTGAACTCGGGCATCTTCGGAATTTCAGCGCGGGCGACCGCCGCATCCTTCATGGTGATCTTGGCGTCGCTGTAGGTCTCGGCAAAGGCCAGGCTCAGCGTGCGCAGGTTGACCTCGATTTCGCGCAGCGCCCTGTCGCCGAATTCGTGGGTCAGCGACCAATGGGCAGCGCCTACAACCAGCGCGGTATTGACCGCGATCAGAAGAATGGCGGAGATGACGGCCTTGGTGCCAAGCCGCAGCTTCAGCGACGGCAGGAACTGCCCGATCGAACGCGCGGTCATCGTTGAGAATCCCCCAGAAACGGGCTCAATTTGACGCGCTTTGCTTACGATCGAATTAATGGGCACAACCCTTCACAAAAGTTTGAGGAAATCGAAGGAATCTATGCGCGCATGACGGCATCTCGCCCCGCTATCGTCTGGTACCGCGACGACCTCCGTGTTTCCGACCATCCAGCCCTCCAGGCAGCCTCCAGCACGCACGCATCGGCTGCGTGTGTTTTCGTGCTCGACGACAAGACGCCGGGCCTCCGGTCGCCTGGAGGCGCCGCGCGCTGGTGGCTGGCGCAGTCGTTGCGCGCCCTGCAAGCGAGCCTGCAGAAGCGTGGGGCTTCGCTGGTGTTGCGCAAGGGATCCGCACCTGAGGTCATCGCCGCGCTGGCGCGCGAGATCGATGCTGCGAGCGTGTACTGGAACGAAATCGCGCAATCGCCGCATCGGGCCGTGGCCGATCAGGTCGCCGCGGCGCTTGGCGAGATCGATGTCGTTACGCACCGCCTGCCCGGCGATCTGCTGGCCGCGCCGAACCAGATCCGCAACAAGGAGAACCGGGGCCTGCGCGTGTTCACGCCGTTCTGGCGCCGGGTGCAGGCGCTCGGCGATCCGCCAAAACCGCTGCCGGCGCCGAAGAAGCTGAACGGCGTACCCAACCTCGCAAGCGATAAACTCGAAGACTGGGAACTAGAGCCCATCAGGCCGGACTGGGCCGGCGGCTTGCGCGAAAATTGGCAGCCCGGCGAAGCATCGGCGCAGGCCCGCCTCAAAACCTTCCTTGAGGACGGTATCGCCGGCTATGCGAGCGATCGTGACCGGCCCGACCGGGACGGCACCTCAAGCCTCTCGCCGTATCTTCGGTTCGGCGAAATCAGCCCGCGCCAAGTCTGGCATGCCGCACGCTTTGCGGCGGCCGAGCACCCTCGCCTGTCCGCCGACATCGACAAATTCCTCAGCGAACTCGGCTGGCGCGAGTTCTGCCGTCATCTGTTGTTCGACGTCCCCGATCTCGCGACGCGCAACCTGCAGCCCGCCTTCGACGGCTTTCCATGGAAGCACGATGCCAAGGCATTGCAGGCGTGGCAGCGCGGCCGGACCGGCTACCCGATCGTCGATGCCGGGATGCGCGAACTCTGGCACACCGGCGTGATGCACAACCGGGTGCGAATGGTGGTGGCGTCGTTCCTGGTCAAGCACCTCCTGATCGACTGGCGCTGCGGCGAGCAATGGTTCTGGGATACGCTCGTCGACGCCGATGCCGGCAGCAACCCCGCCAACTGGCAATGGGTGGCAGGCTCCGGCGCGGACGCGGCGCCCTACTTCCGGGTCTTCAATCCGATCCTGCAGGGCGAAAAATTCGATCCCGATGGCGTCTATGTCAGGCGCTGGGTGCCGGAGCTCAGGCAACTACCTGATAAACTTATCCATCAGCCCTGGACAGCGACACCACTCGAACTCGCAAGCGCGGGCGTCGAACTCGGCAAGACCTATCCGCAGCCGATCGTCGATCACAAGGCCGGGCGCGAACGCGCGCTAAAGGCGTACGCAACGATCCGCGGCAACTAGGTCTTCGCGGGCGCGCCGCGATTGACCAGCAGCACGGCAGCGGCACACGCGATCATGCCGGCAATCGCGATCGCATCGAGCCGTTCACCGAACAGAACATACGCCATCAGCGCCGTCACCGCCGGCACCAGATAGAACAGGCTCGCCACCGAGGTCGCGGCCGAGCGGCGGATAAGCCAATACAGCAGCCCGATCGATCCGATCGACAGCACCACCGCAAGCCAAATGAGCGCCAGGATGAACTCGGTGGTCCAGTGCACGACGTTGGTCTCGAACAACCAGGCGCCAAGGCCGAAGAAAATCGTCACCGCGACGTATTGCACGAGATTGCCGGAACGCCAGTCGATCGCATTGCAGTAGCGCCGCTGGTAAAGCGTGCCGAGCGTGATGCTGACCAGCGACACGCCCGAGGCGAGCCAGCCCCACCCCGCCTCGCCGCTCATCGGCCGGTCGTGCAGGATCAGCACGACGCCTGCGAGCCCGAGCAACAGTCCGCTCCATTGCAGCGGCGTGACGCGCTCGCCGAGCCAGCGGCTTGCGATCGTCGAGGTCAGGATCGGCTGCAGGCCCGGAATCAAGGCCGAGAGCCCCGCCGGAATTGAATGTGCAATCGCAATCGCCGTGCCGCCCAGATAGATTCCGTGCACCAGAATGCCGGCGACGGCGCTGTGCGCAATGCCGATGCCCTCCGGCCATTTCGGCCGCGCGACGGCAACGATGATCGCCATCAACCCCACCACGCAGGCCATGCGGATTGCAAGATAGGTCAGCGGCTCGGCGTTGTTCAGCACATACTTGGTGCCGATGAATCCCGTGCTCCACAGCACGACGAAAATCGCCGGCGCCGCGCGCGCGGCAATTTTTTCGAAGTCGCTGGTCATTTGCCGCCCCTGTTGCCCGATCATATGCTATGCGGCAAGCATCGATCGCGCGGGGTTACCTGCGCGATTTCACATATCGAAGACCTGACACACCGAAAATTTGCAATGAGGAATGCCATGGATGTTCGCGCCGCCGTCGCCGTCGCTGCTGGAAAGCCGCTGGAAGTAACCACCGTCCAGCTCGAGGGGCCGCGCGAAGGCGAAGTGCTGGTCGAGATCAAGGCCACCGGCGTCTGTCACACCGATGAATTCACATTATCCGGCGCCGATCCGGAAGGACTGTTTCCGGCGATCCTCGGCCATGAAGGCGCGGGCGTCGTGGTCGACATCGGCAAGGGCGTCACCAGCGTGAAGAAAGGCGATCACGTCATTCCGCTGTACACGCCGGAATGCCGGCAGTGCCCGTCCTGCCTGTCGCGCAAGACCAATCTCTGCACCGCGATCCGCGCCACGCAGGGCCAGGGCCTGATGCCCGACGGCACCTCCCGCTTCTCGATCGGCGGCAAGCCCGTTCATCACTACATGGGTACGTCGACATTTGCGAACTACACGGTGCTGCCGGAGATCGCGGTCGCGAAGATCCGCGAGGACGCCCCCTTCGACAAGGTCTGCTACATCGGCTGCGGCGTCACAACAGGCATCGGCGCCGTCATCAACACTGCGAAGGTCGAGGAAGGTGCGAAGGCAATCGTGTTCGGCCTCGGCGGCATCGGACTCAACGTGCTGCAGGGCCTGCGGCTTGCCGGCGCCGACATGATCATCGGTGTCGACATCAACAATGATCGCAAGGCGTGGGGCGAGCGTTTCGGCATGACGCATTTCGTCAACCCGAAAGAACTCGGCAAGGATCTGGTCCCTCACCTCGTCGACATGACGAAATCGGGCGCCGACCAGATCGGCGGTGCCGACTATACGTTCGACTGTACTGGGAACGTCACCGTGATGCGGCAGGCGCTGGAAGCCTGCCATCGCGGCTGGGGCCAGTCGATCGTGATCGGCGTGGCGCCGGCGGGGGCCGAGATTTCGACCCGCCCGTTCCAGCTGGTAACCGGCCGGGTCTGGAAAGGCACCGCCTTCGGCGGCGCGAGGGGACGCACCGACGTGCCGAAAATCGTCGACTGGTACATGCAGGGCAAGATCCAGATCGACCCGATGATCACGCACGTGATGCCGCTGGCCGAAATCAACAACGCGTTCGAGCTGATGAAGCGCGGCGAATCGATCCGCGGTGTGGTGACGTTCTAGGGGTGCGAGAGATCCCGCGATCAGCGCGGGATCACCACTCTTCCGGACAGGGATCGACGATCTTCCAGAGCTCGCCGCCGTTTTTGATCTTCTTCATCTCGTTGGTGAGCCCGCCATTGCGGCGGATCCAGTCCTTCACGGTGTCGGGATAATAGGACATCAGGTCCGACGTCCCCTCCGCACTGGTGACCTTGATGCCGAAGGTGAACGCCTTGTCGTAATAGGCCAGGTGGAAGCCGACGCTGGCCTTCGGCGTCACGCAGATCTTGTTCATCGGCACGATGCCGAACACCAGCGTGCAGGCCGAATTGCAGATGCCGTCGATGATGACGCGCTCCTTGCGCTCGCGGATGCGCTTGTACTTGGTCTTGTACTCCTCGACATACCCGCCGTGATCACGCGTGATATGCAGGTCGGCGCGCGCCGGCGACGCGACGAGGACCGCGAGGAGTAACAGGACAAGGGACGTGATGCGCATGAGTCGATCGGAAACCAGTAGCCTTTGTCAAAACGCGATAAGTCGGTCCGTAAGCTCAGGACAAGACAGCAGAATTCTGGCCAGACTGTGTTGGGAATTCGTTAAGCATCCCTTGGATGCCAATGGATGCCAAAAATGGGCACTGGTTGAAGCAGTTTTCCGCAGCTTTTCCACCCGTTTCGCGTAAAATAGAAACCCAAACCGGCCGAAAAGGGCTAGTTTCAGTGCGATTTTCGGAGAATCGAGAATGACCAAAGCGAAGTTTTGGATTGGCGCCGCCCTCCTGTCCGCCGTGGCCCTGGCCCCCAGCCTGGCGGATGCCCGCCACAACCGACACCATCGCTACCATCACCACTGGGCGCTGCCTTACCAAATCAGCTACCTCCACAATTACGGCCCCGGCCTGCAGCCCGGCACCTTCGCCTTCTACGACGGCCCCGCCACCATCCTCTGCCGCCAGGGCGCTGCCGCCTATATCGGGCAGGACCGCCGGCGGTACCCCTGCTATTAGGCTGCGCGGCTGGCTCTATCAGACCAAGTCTGATAATCGAGCCCACGCACGCGCTCGTAGCTCAGCTGGATAGAGCATCGGATTTCGATTCCGAGGGTCGGGAGTTCGAATCTCTCCGAGCGCGCCACTTAACAAATTGATTTCACGCCATTTTTCAAAATTTCGGCTTGTGAAATCTTCCCAGAAGATCGCCACGGGAAGATCTTGGGAAGATAGGCGCAGGACACAGTCCCCACCGCCCGCCACCTGAAACCGATCGGCGCGGTGGATCATCATCGCTTTCTACACCGCGCGCGGTTGGTCCTCCCGTCGGATACCTGACCGGCTCTCCATGACTTCGGGAAGCCCGCCGGTGAGGTTGCCGGTCGATCGGCGCCAACGCATGGACAAGTCTGCGGCGGCCTGCCCAGCCCCGATGTCGACGCAACAAGTCACAACTGCGAGATGCTCCGCATTGCGCCGCAATATCGCCACCGCAGCGCACCATAATTCACGTTGTTGAGGATCCGGGCTGTTCGAACAGGAGCAACGTTATGTTCTGGACAGGTTTTTTCATCGGCTTTGCTGCCTGCCTAGCGATCGGGCTTGCAGCACATGTCGTCTACTATCGGCGTCAGCGAGCGGTATTCATTGCCGGACTTTCACCCGCGGAGCGTGAAATGCTCGAGGGCTACGAGACGTTCAAGGGCGGCTGGCACGGATTCCGGGACTTATTGCATCGTTAGCCGAGGTGCGGCCGTGTGTCAGGCTTTTCCGGTGAGGGGTAACGATGGATCGTGCGTCAGTAAAGCGAGACCAATTTGACTTGTCTCCGCATGGTATCATCCACATGCCAACCGACGCGACATTCACGCCTGATCCTCGTGATCCTAACTCAGGAACTATGCAAGTAGGTCACCTGAGCAGCCGTCAGCCAAACGACGGGGGCTTCAGGCCGGATGATGTATGCCGAGTTATGACTGAGCTTTGGGTTGAATACGTTGCCAACCACCCTGAGCTTTTCAGAGGCCCTGGCCGGCAGGCATGGAAAAGCCGCCCGGAGTGAGCCGGACGATACCCCTGCCAACAAAGGGATATCAGTCTTGGGCAAGGCATCCTCGTTAGAAGCTGCTTTCCGCCTGATTGACCTATGGGGTCTGCGCCCTCGGGCGGCCTAGCCGCTCGATCGGCGCCAGCGCATGGGCGAGTCCGCGCTGGCGGTCTAAGCGGCGTAGCGATGATGGCGGTGAAGCCTGCAGCCTGAACCGGCGGGCACGCCCCTTGCATCGCCGAAAAGGCACCCGAGCTTTAACCTCCCTGGTGCATGGCCCAACGCATGTCTATACCCGGCAAACATGCGTTGGGCCGCCTATCGGACAAGGCACTGGGCTTTGATTTCGTGAGAAATCAAACACTTCGGCACGAAGCTTGCTTTTCATAAAACCATTGAACGCCAGCGCTACCGTTATTTGTTCTCCTAGATAGATTTCTTTCATTCATACGGAAGCACCATGACCGACGAGGAACTCGCCCGTTTGCGGGCCCACGACAGCAACATCAGCCGATATCGACGGTTGCTTAAAACCAAGCTCTCAGACCTTGAGCGTCGATTTTTGGAACGGCGTCTGAGTGAGGAAAGGTCGGCCGTGGAGAGCCTGGGTCCTCCTCCCCCCACCCCACGGACGGGCGCAGCGGGCCCAGTCGGTGTGCTTTGATCTTCGCTCGTGACACGCGAACAGAAAATGCGGTCAGGCAACGGCCCTCGCCGGCTGCTGGTCTATTGCAGCGACCACCGATGCTCTCACTCGGTCGTGGTCGATGCCGCCCCCTGGGGTGACGACGTTCGCCTGTCAGATCTAGAGCCGAAATTCACCTGCAGGGCCTGCGGCCGCCGCGGCGCCGATGTCGGGCCCCTGTTCAAAAAGGCGGGATGCGTACGGGCTGAAGTGGCACTACAATTGCTGGTGGACTTGGCGTGGCTCGTGGAGACGTCCGATGCTGACCGACGTAGCTATCTTGCTCGGGCTTGGCTTCGCGGCCGGCTACGGTCTTCGCGCCTGGATCTCGACCAGGCGGCGGCGCGCCATTAGAAAGGCTCGTGGATAGTGAGTATTTAAAAGGCCCGCGGGCTGGCGCGGGTCAGCTATGACCTGCAGGGCGGCTCACTCCTTCGGCCAACCTTGGGAAGGGTACGTGCCGTCGCTGGAGGGATCGAGCATACCCATCTGCCTTCGCTCCTGCCGCAACTCCATTCGCGCGCGATCGTGACGAACTCGCGAAATGTGGTCGCGCCAAATGTAGCCCGACGCAGTACCCAGCAAGAAAACCAGAAAATATACGATTGAGTCCACCGTTGCCCCCGCATGGTGCGCCGGCCCCCCGGCTAGCGATCATTCTAGCGGTCGGCGGTTAAAGAACGGTTGGGTACGAAAAAGCCGCCGCTGGGGTTGAGTTCAGCGACGGCCTTTTAAGCATTACTTCCCGCGGGGATGTCTCGCCGCGGTTATCCGCACCGTATCGGCCGACAGTTAAGGAAGGGTGGCCGATCCGTTGAAGCCCGTCGGACCGTTGCTCCACGCGAATCGGATATAAATCCTGGATGCACCTCGATGCAGGCAACCCCTTGCTGCCGATTGTGACGCTGGCCGCGGGAGTGTTTCTATTGATCGCGCCACGGATCGTGAGCGTCGCAGTGGCGGTCTATCTGATCGTCGTTGGCCTGGTCGGACTGAACGGGATCTATCACATCTTCAAATAGTGCCCACAGCGCAGGCATTGTTAGGACCTTTAGGACAGGGTGCGCGCTCGACCTGCAAAGAAAGTTCGAACAGCGGTGGACTGCCAGATTTTTGCGGCAGGCGCCTCGATCGCATCGGCCTGAAGGCCGGGGTCAACACCTTGCTGCACCCGCCAAACCCAAAAGTAAGACCCGCCGGAGAATTCGGAGGGCTAAGGTAGGTCGCCGCGGAAGAAACCATTTTCCGTCGCCACGAAGCCATCTGGAAACGATCACCTTGTAAACGCTCGCAAGCAGCCACGTTGCGTGAGCGTTGATTTATGTCGAGTTCTTTTCACAGTGCTGACAGACGCACCTATCGAAAAGTTGTGCTGGTAGTCGTGCTTTTTTGCGCGGCATTCGTAGTGTTCAGTTTTTATGCCAGAGAACAGCCGGAAAATACCTACGTTCTGAAAAAGGCGGACAGGTTGGTTCGCACTGCCGGCTCAGGGGCGCCTGCCAATTGATGCCCAAGAGAAAGGCCCGCCAGCGTGAATCGGCGGGCGACGCAACTATCACCTTCGACGCGGCCGCCGTCCCCGGCCCTATCGTTGGCGCAGGCCTGCCTGGTCTCGCGATGGCGCTCGCCGGGCTGATCGCATGGCGCCGCCGACGTAATGCAACCGCGTAAAGTCTGACGCGCTGATCGGATCTGAGAGACCGCCTTCGGGCGGTCCTTTTGTTTGGTAATTACGCCGGCAGATCCAGAGCCTGAGTCGCGGCGGGCTGGTGGACGATTAGCGAGTCGCGCCGCCATAAGCGCGGCATTCACCCCCGCAGTCCGCCGGTAAAGTAACCTTAATTTTCTGTTTCGATTGTCGCTAAAATTTTATCGATTAGTCTCATCGTCAGTCGCGCGGGGCTCAATATCCGAACGATCAGAGGCCAGTCCGAAGACCGCGCGATCTTCACGGCCTCGCCGAAATCAAGCAATGGAACCGGTCACGAACCGGCAATTGCGGTAACGAGCCGTCCGGTGACCGCCCGGACGGCTCTTACTATTGGTAGCCTGCCCTGGGCGTCATCGGGACCATAAACGGCGTGCGCCAGCGAGGGTTCGCTGGCGTTGGCTTTACGGGCCTATCGCCGACGCATGGTGGCAGCACTCACCGCCTGATCCATGCTGGATCCAGAATACGGAGACCGCCTTCGGCCGGTCTTTTATTTGTCGCTTGGCCTCCCCCCGTCCGACTGCCAGGAAACGCTCGACTTGAATCCAGGCCAGCAAACAGATATTGAACTGAATTCAATTTAATACCCGGACCAAACATGACCCCAGCGTTTCAGACACGAGAAAGATTGGTCCGGGCGGCCCAGGAGGAGCTCATCCGGAGCCATGGGCATCTGGAAATGCAGGCAATCGCGAAGCGGGCGCACGTTTCGGTCGGGCTGGCCTATCATCACTTTGGATCGAAGGCAGGCCTGATCGCGGCCGTTGTCGAAGGGTTCTACAGCCGTCTCGAAGAAGAGGTCTTCAACGACACGAAGCGACCCTCGGAAAGCTGGGCGGATAGAGAGAGGCGGCGCGTCGCCTCCTATATCGCCTTCCACTACGACCACCCCTTCGCTCCTCTCGTCATTGGAGCTTTGAGCCGCGCGCCCGAAGTCCTGGATGTCGAGCGAGCTTTCACCAACCGGCAGCTCGCCGGTGGCGCACGCATGCTCGAGGCGGCGCAGCGCGACGGCTTCGTTCCCGATCACATCGATCCACATCTCGCCATTGCGCTGATGATCGGCGGAATTCGCCAGGCCCTTATCGGCGCCCTGATGAGCCAACAACGACCCGATCCGGGGAAACTCACCGATGAAATTTGGGCCTTCATGGCAGGGGCCCTGCGCCTGACTGCTGGGTCCGGGATCGAAAAAACCGGTCGCGGCAAAATCGCCTGACGTTCAGCAACCACCAGCCAAACGCCGAAGGATATCGTCTTGTCCAACCCTCGCCACTTTCACGCGCCGCGATCGTCCTACACAAAGGAAGATCTGCTCAAATCGAGCCAAGGTGGCTATTTCGGCCCGGGCAACGCCCAGCTGCCGGCACCGCCGATGCTGATGATGGACCGCATCACGGAAATCAGCCTCGACGGCGGCGAATTCGGCAAGGGCCACGTCATCGGTGAGCTCGATATCGCGCCGGACCTCTGGTTTTTTGACTGCCACTTTGCCGGCGACCCGGTGATGCCCGGATGTCTCGGTCTGGACGCCATGTGGCAGATCATCGGCTATTGGCTTGGCTGGTCGGGCTCACCGGGCAAGGGCCGCGCCGTCGGCGTCGGCGAGGTCAAGTTCCGGGGACACATCACGCCAGACATCAAGCGCGTGCGCTACGAGGTCAGCATGCGCCACGTAAGGCGTGGCAAGCTGACTCTTGGGATTGCCAATGGCAGCGTGTTTGCCGACGACACATGCGTATATCTCGCCAGGGATATGAGGGTCGGACTGATAGCACCCGCGATGTGATACCGCCGAACCCTGGACCGTGCCGTCAGACGACGGCTGCCATGCGCCGCCGATCCAGCGACCGCACATCGGGTAGCCACGTTTTAACGGCCGCACGCGGCCTCACGCCTTGCAGTCGGGTGCATCCCGACAACGACGAGCGTCGTCAGCAAACAAGCGAATTGCCGATCAAGAGCAAATCCAGATGATCGTAATCGCGATCGGAATACCCAAACCAAGCGCGCTGAGAATCGCCAAAACGAACTCAGAAAGCAAATTCGCCTGGGGCCGTACGTCAGGTAGCGACATGATGTTACTCCTTGGAGCCCCACGAGCCTCGGCTCGTCCCCAAGATGAACGATCAATTGTGTCTTCGGACCGAGATCCGGACGACTTTCTAATGACGGGAATGCTGAGGGTTTATGGTTAACAACGAGTTAACAGATTGCGAGGGAGGGCCCCGCGCCTTCGCGGCGCACGCCTTAGTCGATGATCGCGCGCGCACGCCATCGCGATTCGAAGTCGTCGGAGTCGCTCGGGACGGACGCCTGGGCATCCATGAGATTGATGGACTTCACTGTCAGGATTTTTATGGGTGCCTCGGCGGAAGTTGGCGCTTGGCCCGAATCCACCTTTGCCGCGGGGGTTTGCGGCGGCCAGTGCAACAATGATTTCGAGATCATGCTCTTGCCTTCGTACCAGCATTTTCGCCCATCGATCAGCCGATAGATCCAAGGCTTCTGCGTATTCGAAGGCGCAGCAAGGCATTGTATCGCCTGCGCCGTTGGCGCACCGACCGGCAGGAGAGCAGCAATGCAAGCGGCACAAGCCGTCAACCGAATTTGCTTTGCCATCACACCCCAAGAGCAAATGTGACGTTTCACCAAAACACGGCCTTACCGGCGCAGCCTGTCCGCCGAATCTGGTCTCAGCGGGCCAGAATTGGGGCTAAATTCGTTCAGCCGGAGCCGGCAGTAGCGGCAACCCAGCGGGAGCCTTTGGTGATTGTCCGGAACGCCGGTTCCGTCGCGATTCCGTGATCCCGAAGCGGCTGCCAACAAGGGCGACGAAACCATTTCCGCGGCCCGCGAAGTTCTCCGGAAACATAGGCTCCCTACGATCCCGTCCAGACCAATAACGGGGTTAGATCATGTTAGTATCGGTCCTGAACCTCATCTACCGCGAGTTTCTCAAGCGCGCGCTTCCCGGCATTTCAACTCTGGGAGGAAAGCTATGATCGAGGTCGTAACAGCCCTCCTCGCCTTCATCAGCGTCGGCATCTTTCTGGCCCATGCCTTTGATGCCTATCGCCTGCGCTAGATCGGGCGCGGCCTGGTTTCGTTGAGCGCTTCCCATCGCTCTTACGAAAGGGTGTGAACGATCACCAGCGGCAAGAAGCTGAGTGACAGCCCATCGACTGGCGCCGCCCGGCGTCAGCAGGACGAGGCCGGCGCCCGCCGGTGGATCGCACGCGCGATTGAACAGCCATTGAATCAACGGGTTAGACAGGCGCTCTGGGATGGTGCTAGAGAACGCTGGCGCGCTGCGGGATTTCGATTCCGGGGGATTGGGAGTTCGAATCTCTGCGGGCGCGCCATTTCGGCGAAATGACCGATCAGGCGAACCTACGCATTCGAGAGCAAACTGACATGAAAAAGATCATTCTAGCGCTGGCGATCCTGTATCCGGCCGCTGTACTTGCTCAGGGAACGAGCACGCCAGCCGCCCCTCCCTCGGTCGGGGGCAAGCCGCTGGTCGTGGTTGGGTCGAAGAAGTCCGCGGAGGGCAAGAAGGAAGCGGCAAAGCCCTTGTCGGCCGCCCAGAAGCTGCAGGCCTGTCAGGACATCGACGACGCTACCAAGGAACGCCTGAACTGCTACGACGCGATCTATTCACCGCAGCCCAAGCCGAAGGCAGCGGCCGCGAAAAGCGTCACCGAGTGCCGTTTCCACAAAGAGGAAGACGAGCGGCTGACCTGCTACAATGGATTTGCGGAAAAAATTCCACAGCTGCCGCGATAGGTCGCGCCGCAGCTTACCAAGTGTTGTTCCAGCCCGGGCCACCGAAGAAGCCGAACGGCGACTGCTGCGCGACGCGCACGGGCGGATTGGCGCGGACCTTGGCAACCTTGCGCTTGCGCTGGACCTGCGGCTCAAGCTTCTTGGATTCGGCCGGTACGAACTGGGCAAAGGTGTCACGCACGCGGGCCTGGGCGGTGGCTTCGGCATTAGGCACGACCGGCGCTGCGGCAGCCTGAACGGTGGCAGCCGGCGGAACAATGGTGGGAAGGCTGGTGTCGTAGACCACCCGCTCCGGCAATTTCTGATCGGAACGAATTCGCACGACGGTCTTGTCAACCCCAGGCGCCGTATTGCTCGCCACGGCAACCTGCTGGGGAGCAAACGCGTCGAGAGCGAGCAACAGCGCGAGCAGCACTCCGCCGACAAACAGAAAATACCGAACTACGGGCATGTGACAGCAACTCCCCCCGCACGGACGCGCGGCTCACTCGCCTAACGGGCGATATAGCGGTTAGTTCCGGGCCCGCTGGCAAGGTTCAATGGCGGCGGTCACATTTTCGGGTACGGAATGCCGGTTCGGGTGCACAAGGTTAAATTCGACTGGTGGTCACTGCGAGGCGATTTTTCAGCCCGCCACCTCCCAACATTGCTGCGGCGGCGCACCCCCTCGCGGGGATGGAATTGGGGATAGCGGGCGGTTAGATTGGCGGCGCCGCATCCACGAAGGCTTTACGGCTGCAACAACAACAATGGGGGGATCGAGATGCCGACCGTCAACGTTACCTGGGACCATGTCCATTTGCGCAGTCCCGATCCCGAGGCGACAGCGGCATGGCTTGAAGACATTCTGGGCGGCGAGATCGTTCGCGGTCCGGGACGGATCGACGTCAAGCTCGGTGGCGCCAACATATTCATCGCACCCGTGGCCGACGGTGACGGCATCAACGCGCCGCCGGTGACGCCCTATCAGGGGCTCGACCACTTCGGACTGACGGTCAAGGACATCGACGCGGTTGCGGCCGAGATCAAGGCCAAGGGCGTCGAATTCACCAAGCCGCCGACCACCATCCGGCCCGGCGTGCGCATCTGCTTCATCCGCGGCCCGCAGGGCATTTCGATCGAGCTGCTGGAGCGCGACAAAAAATATACCTGACGGCACCGCCGCATTGAGTAACCGGGTCGGCGCGCCGCGCCGCCCGAGCGCTCGTGAACCGGCGCGCAATGCTACGTCATGCTACCGGGCATGAAGCAGCGGATGCTCAATCCCAGATAGCCCTTGATCGGCCAGACCATGGTTCGTCCGACGCGATTGGGCTCGGTGATAACGGCATCCTCGGGAACTTCATGCCACTCGCCTTCAATACGAACGCGGTAGCGCCCGCTTTTCGACTCCCAATCCACATCGCTGACGGCGCTGCCATCGGCATCGGAACAGCAAGGCCCCTTGCCGCTCTTCAGGCTGTCGAACCATTGCTTCAGCGGTGAATTGGCGTAACGGCCGTCGACGTCGCGGGCCTGGCCGGAAGCCAGCGGCAACGCCAGCAACACACTGCCGATCGCCAGCGGTATTTTCCAACAGCCGGTGCGCTTGCGGGCCGTGGTTTCGTTGTTCTCAATATAGCGGCGCGGCACGTGGCCGCCGGAATTGATCCAGTTGGTCACCTGTTTCTCTTGCTCCAGCACCCGCCGGCCGGTGCCAACCGGAACTATGCATTTCGCGGGCCAGTTCAATTCGGTCTCAGCCCCGCCGAAGTGGCATGCTCGTGATTTTGCTGCTGTGCGGGAATTTGCGCACAACCTGACGCGTTGACGCTGTGGGCCGCGCTTTGGCATAACTTCTCACCGGCTTCCGAGGGCAGCTGCCGGCATTGGGTCATCATGAAGAACGGGCTGTATTCGATCCACGTCACCCTGCTGGATGGGCGCATCGGCAAGGGCAGCGGCGTGATTCTGTTCCGGGATGGCCAGATCCTCGGCGGCGACGCCTATCTGTTCTACACCGGCAGCTACACCGTGAAGGGCGACAGCTTCAAGGGCGAGGTGCTGGTGCAGCGTCACACCACGCCCCGCGAGGACGCCAATCCGCTGTTCGGCGGCCCCAATCCCGTCGGCATCGGCGTCTCCGGCACCTTCACTGATACGCGCGGCACCATGAACGGCACGGCCCTTGTCGGCAAAGCCAGCCAGATCTTCGGCGCAACGCTGCACAAGCTGGCGGATGTGAACTAGCTAGCTGGCAGTTCCGACGTTCGCCTATTCCGCCGCCTGCTCGAGCGGCGCCGTGCGCGGCAAAATCATCTGGATGCGTGTGCCGCCGCCCGGCGCGGAATCGAGGTCGAGCCGCCCGCCGAGGCGGTTGGTGACGATGCTGTAGACGATATGCAGGCCGAGTCCGGTGCCGCCCTGGTCGCGCCGCGTGGTGAAAAACGGATCGAAGGCGCGGCGGCGAACGTCGAGGCTCATGCCGCATCCGTTGTCGGAAAAGATCACCTCGACATTGTTCTTGCCGAACTCGCGAACCTGGATGTCGACCGTGCCTGGCTTGCCGTCCGGAAACGCATGCGCCACCGAGTTGAGGAACAGGTTGGTGAGCACCTGTCCGTACGGACCGGGATAGCTGTTCATCATGAGATTGGGCTGGCACTCGACGTTGAGCGTCAGGTTATGCTTGCGCAGGCCCGGCCGCAGACTCATCACCACCTGCTCGGTGAGATCGCCGAGATCGAAGCTGCGCTGGTCCGAATAGTTGCGGTCGGCCGCGACCTGTTTGAACGACTGGATCAGTTCGGCGGCGCGGTTGAGGTTGGCGACGAGCTGCGACGACGCATCGCGGCTGGTGTCGAGGAAATCATTCAGGGTGGAGCGCCGCAGTTCGCCGCGCGAGACTTCGGCGGCGAAGTTCGCCGTCTTGCGCTCCAGCGCCGAAGCGACCGTCAGGCTGATACCGACGGGATTGTTGACCTCATGCGCGACGCCCGCGACCAGCCGTCCAAGGGCCGCGAGCTTCTCGGCTTCGATCAGTGAATTCTGGGTTTCCCGCAAGTTCCGCAGCGCCGCTTCCGCGGCATCCTTGGCCTTGCGCATCTCGAATTCGACGCGCTTGCGCTCGCCGATGTCGAGCGCGACGGTGACGATGTTCTCGATTTCGCCGGCCGCATCCACGATCGGCAGCTTGTTGACCAGCCATTGCCGCATCTGGCCGGTGGAATCCTTGTATTCCTCTTCGTAAAAGCCGAGCTCCTTGCCGACCGCCAGAATCCGCTTGTCGGGTTCGTCGGTCTTCGCCGCGCCGTAGCGCGACATCAGTTCGGCGGTGGTGCGGCCAATCGCGTCCCCCGGCTCGACCCCGAAAATGCCGGACATGTAGCGGTTCATCAGCACGTAACGGAGGTCTTTGTCCTTCACGTTGATGACCGCGGGCACGGTGTCGATGACCATCTGCAGCAAGCGGCGGCCTTCGGCGATCGCGTCCTCGGCGCGCTTCTGGTCGGTGATGTCGCGCACCGTTCCCTCGTAGCGGACGATCTCGCCGGCGTCGTTGCGCACGGCGCTGGCGCTGTCGGAGAGCCAGAGCACCGCATCGGTGCGCGTGCGAACCTGATATTCGTACTCGCGGACCATGCCGTCGCGTTGCATCAGGCGCGCGAATTCGGCCCTCGCCTCGGGACGGACATAGACCGAATGTGCGATGTCGCCGAGGTCGTTAATCAGATCCTGCGGCGCGGCGTAGCCCATCATCCGCGCCAGCGCCGGGTTGGCATTGAGCAGCGCGCCGCCTGGCGTCGTGACGTAGATTCCATCGACCGAGGCTTCGAACAGCTTGCGATAGCTTTCCTCGGCGAGGCGCTGTTCGGCGAGCGCGCGCACCGCCGCCTCGCGCGCCGTGTCGGCGTCGACCAGCGTCTGCCGGAATACTTCGGCGGCGCGGGCGATGTCGCCGATTTCGTTGTCCACGTCGGTCGCCGGGATCGATGCGCTTTTTTCGCCGCCGGCCACCGCACGGATCGAGGTCGCGATCGAGGCGAGCGGGCGCACGGTGCGGCGAACCACCAGCAGCGAGGCGAATATCCCGATCAGCACGCCGGCGGTGCCGAGCACGATGCTCTGCCACTTCGCTTCCGTCAGCGTTCTTGCGAACTCGCGCGACAGAACGCGGCCCCGCCGGTCGCTGACCTCGCGCAACAGTTCCGTAACGCGCTGGATCAGGCGCCCCTCCGTACCCAGCACCTCCTTGTCGATGTCGGATATCTGCCGCTCGCGGATCGATATGCCGATAATCGCTTCGGCATAGGCATCGACGGCGGCACGGAGGTTGGGCTCCGTAATCGTCATCGAGCGCATGCTTTGCGCAGACTGTTCGGCAGCCGATGGATTGCGCGCCAGCAGCGCCGAGGCGATCCGGCTCTGGGTCTGAAACAATGTCGACGCAATACGGGGATCGGCCGTCTCGGCGATGGCGGCGTCGAATTTCTCGCGCAAGGGCGGCAGCGCGACGATCATTTCGGCGCGGCGGTTGATCAGCGCGGAAATCCGCTCGATCCCGGTTCGGTAGGTCGTCAGGCGTTCGCTGACGCCGTCGATCATGTCCTGCTGCTCGGGGGCAAGTTCCAGCCGTGTCTTCTTCAGAACCTCGCTGAGCGCGGTGGCGGCCTCTCCGACCTGGACCGACTGGGTGCCCGGATCGGTCACGAAATCCCGCGCCGCCAGCCGCAATTCGTTCATGCGGCGGTCGATGTCCTCGGCGAGGTCGCCGACGCTCTGCAGCCGTTGCAACTCCACAAAGGTCGAATCGATATGGCGGATAGCGACGACGCTGGCGGTCGAGGTGATGATGATCACCGCCAGCACCAGCATGAAACTGCCGAATGTAAGCTGGCCGATCGACAGCGAGAACGATCTAGGCGTCGTCGAATTCGGCGGCAATTCAGAGGTCATGGTATCGGGGCCGGCTCCAATCGGGCGGCAATATACGATGTATTTCGGGCCTTGGGGAACGCCGGAGTACGGACAAAATTCGCCAACCGGCGAGATACCCACCCCTGCGGTGAATCCAGTATCGGAACCGGACCCCTTGGCCGAAATCGCGCAGCCTCGCCCTCAGTCGGCGGTGATGCCGGCCTCCTTGACGACCTTGGCCCACAGCGCGACGTCGGCCTTGATAATATCGGCAAACGCCTGCAGCGGCGCGCTCCTGGCCTCGCAGCCGGCCACGTCGAGCCTTTGCTGGACGTCGGTCGTGGCCAATGCCGCCTCCAGCGTCTTGCTGATCTGCTGCACGACCGGCTGCGGCGTCCCCTTTGGCACCACGACACCGAACCACGGCGTCACCTGGGCTTCGGCAAAGCCCTGCTCGGCCATGGTCGGCGCGTCGGGGAAATATTTCGAGCGGCCGTCGCTGATGGCGCCGATGATCCGAATGGCCCCGCTCTGCACCTGTGCCACCGCCTGGTTGGCGGACAGGAAGGTCGAACTGATCAGGCCGCCGGCAATATCAGGCACCATCTGCGGATAGCCGCGATAGCCTATCGCGGTCACGTCGATGTCAGCCAGCCGCTTGAACAGCTCAAAGCCGAGATGCCCGGTCGAGCCCTTTCCCGGATGGCTGTAGTTCAGGGTGCCCGGCTTGGCCTTCGCGAGGGCGACATATTCGGCCACGTTGTTTACCGGCAGTGCGGTCGGGACCACGAAAAAATTCGGCGCGCGGCACACCTGACCGATCGGAACGAAATCGCGTACCGGATCCCAGCGCAGGGCGACGTTCAATGAAGGGCTCGCGGTGAAAAACGTCGTCACCAGCAACCATGTGTAGCCGTCGGGGGCCGCGCGCGCGACCTCCTCGGCCGCGATCGAACCATTGGCGCCGGACTTGGATTCGACGACGATCGACCCCTTCCATTGCTCCTGCATGTTCTGCGCAATGATCCGCGCGAACACATCGGTTACGCTTCCCGGCGAATAGGGGATGACGATGCGGATCGGCCGGTTCGGGAAGTTCTCTTGCGCCTGTCCCTGGTCCGGCGCGGCGAGACACATGAGCCACGCGCCTACGATGATGCCGATCCGCCGAAATATCATGTGAAGTTTCCCGCCTGGTTTTTTGGTGGCACCGAAGGCACCCCGGTTTTGCCCTGCAGGATGCTGGGTAATCCCCGACCGCAGCAAGGCCCCGGCGATTTCGTCACACGAAACGCGTCCTCCCCCGAGCGCCCGCTCAGACAGTCTTCTCGATCGGCCTCGCCTTTCGCGCCGGGATCGTCATCGCGGCGACGCCGATCACGACACAGCCGAGCCCGATCCACACCGTCGGGCTCAGCTGCTCGCCGAGGAAGATCACGCTCGCCGCAACGCCGATCGGCACCCGCAAATAGGCCTGCGCGGTGGCGCCGATCGATCCCAGCGTCTGGATCAGGCGGAAATAGATCACGAACGCGAACGCCGTGGAAAACACCGCGAGTGCGAGCAGCGCGAGCAACGAATTCATCGACGGCGCCAGCGTCCACGGCCGATCCACCACCAGACTCAGCGGGATCAGGATCGCGGCGCCGCAGAGCAGCGATCCGGCCGCCGGCGCCATCGGATCGAGATCCCTGAAGGCGCGGCCGAAAATCGCAGCGCCCGCGTAGCAGACGGCGGCCAGCAACAGAGCGATCTGCGCGGCCAGTTGCTCGCCCAGTCCCGCCAGCGCCTGCACGCCGACGATCAGGCAGATGCCCACCATCCCCGCGACGACGCCGACCAGCTTTCGCGACGTCACCGCCTCGTGGCGGGTGATTGCGAAGGTCAGGAAAAACGTGAATATCGGCGCCGTCGAATTGAGGATGGTTGCGACGCCGGCATCGAGCGCCCGCGTGCCCCAGGCCACCATCGTCCACGGAATGACGCTGTTGAGGCAGGCCTGGAACAGGAAGCGCCGCCAGTTCGCGGCATCCGCCGGCAATGCGATCCCGCGCCAGCGCATGATCACGACCAGCAGCAGCCCGGCGATCAGCGTGCGGCCCGCAATCAGCGTAACCGGCGGGATCGTCGCCACCGCGATCTTCAGGAATGTGTAGGACGCGCCCCACAGCGTCGCGAGCGCCAGCAGCAGCGCCAGTTCGGTCGCGATTTCGGGATGTTTCTGTTGGACCTCGCCCATTTCCGTGACCCGCCCTTTCGCTATCAGGACAGGACATTACAGGCAATCAGCACCACGATACTTCGCTCCGTACCGAAGTGTGGGTGTGCCGGTCAGCCGACCGAGCCGACCTCGAACACGTCGCCGTCATAGCCCGCCTCAAGCGGAATGCGGAGCTGGCGGCCGGTGCTGGTTTTGGTCATGACCGGCGTCACCGTAACGACGGATTTGCCGCGGCTGTCATCCAGCGCAGCCTTCACGCCGCCCTGCTTGCCAAGCTTGATCAGGTTGCGCGTGGTCGGGAACGGCAGCTTGAAGCGCCCGCTCTCGCCGCCTTCGAGCGCCTCGCGCGGCGAGACCCAGATCGAGTCGGTGGATTCCTTGCCGTCATGGGCGCCGACCTGTTCGGGGGGCGCGGCGGCGAGGAAGAACCAGGTATCGAACCGCTTGGGCATGCCCTCCGGCGTGATCCAGTGCGCATAGGGCACGAGTTCATCGAGCGCCAGCACCATGCCGTTGTCGGCGAGCACCTTGAGGAAGCCGATCTTGCCGTCGCAGAGCTCAGCGCGATGCGCCGCCTCGATCTCGCTCGCGCGCCTGGCGTCGACCAGTGCTTTCGATCCGCTGGGCCGCGCCAACAGGATGCCGCTTTCCTCAAAGGTCTCGCGGATCGCGGCAATGCGGAAGCTCAGGGTGGCCTCGTCGAGCCCCTCGCCGCCCGAATATAGCGCCGGAGTCGCGATGATCTCCTTGTCGCCCTTGTCGACACTGCCGCCGGGGAACACCAGCGCCCCGGAATTGAAATCGATCTCATAATGGCGAACCATCATGAAGACTTCGACTTCCTTGGCGTCAGCGCTGTCGCGCAGCAGCAGGATGGTGGATGCGGGACGCGGAGCGACGGTCTCGGCCATTGAACTACCCCGCTGCGCTGGATTGCGGTTGCAGATTGGCGCGGCGATCGACGCGCGCCACCCGCGACAAGAGATACTCGACCTCGGCCTTCGCGGTGGCCGTGATGGTCGCACCGGGCTTGCGCTGCGCGCTGGAAGCGATGATGCCGCGCTTCTGCAGCACGTACTTGCGCACCGCCAGACCCGCGCCGGGCTGCTGCTCGTAGCGGATCAGCGGCAGATGCGCGTCGAACAGATCGTGCGCGGCGTCGCGCTTGCCGGCCTTCGACAGGTTTACGACGTCGATCAAGAGTTCCGGGAAAGCGTAGCCGGTCATGGCGCCGTCGGCGCCGCGCTCCATTTCGAAATCGAGGAACAGCCCGCCATTGCCGACCAGAATGGACATCGGTTTCAGCGAGCCGTCCTTCTGGAAACCGCGCAGCGCGGTGATCTTTTCCAGGCCCGGCCAGTCCTCATGCTTGAGCATCACGCAGGACGGTAAATCCATCACGATCTTGCGGATCACGGCCGGCGTGAAGATGACGTTGAGCGTCAGCGGATAGTCCTGCAGCACCCAGGGAATGTCGTCTCCAACAGCTTCCTGCGCCTGCTTGAAATAGCCCGTGATCTGGTCGTCGGTGCGCAGATGCGGCGGCGGCGCGATCATCACGCCGGCCGCCCCGCGTCCATCGAGGCTTTCGCCAGCGCGCGCATGGTGGCAAATCCGGGCGCCGAGACGCCGACGATGATCTGCATGTTCTTGGCGCGCTTGACGAAGCGAACCGCGACCTGCTCGGCTTCGGCGCGTCGAGCTTCGGCGCCTCGCCCAAAATGCCGAGCACGGTGACGCCGTCGCAGCCGACTTCGGCGTAGAAATCGGTCAGGCGATCGATGGACTTTTCATCGATGCGGCCGTCGTCGTGGAACGGCGTCGGCGCGATTGCGAAGGTGCCTGCGGCCTGGGCGGTGAGTTTTGTCATTGAGTGCCTCTTGTCTGGTCATTCCGGGATGGTCCCAAGGACCAGACCCGGAATCTCGAGGTTCCGGGTTCGCGCTTCGCGCGCCCCGGAACGACAGGTAGCATCAGAACCGCCGCGCGCCCATCTTGATCTGCTCCTCGGAGAAGAAGATGTCTTTCGCGTGCGCGACGATATCCTGCGCCTTCCACCCCTCATGCGAGGGCTTCCAGCCTTCCATTTCCATCATTCGCATCTCGCGGACGCCGCGGGGGCCGGAGACGCCGAGCACCTTGCCGGTCTGGTCGCCGGAGAGATCGCTGACCATGTATAGCACGGCCGGCGCGATGCCATCAGGTCCCAGGGCCGCCTTCGGGTTCTCGATATAGCGTGGCAGGTCCGCGGTCATGCGGGTCAGCGCGCCCGGGGCCAGCGTCCAGATCCGGATGTTGTACTTGCGGCCCTCGATCGCCAGCACGTTCGACAGTCCCCAGATACCGCCCTTGGCAGCGCCGTAATTGGTCTGGCCGAAATTGCCGATCAGGCCCGACGTCGAGGACGTGTTGACGATGACGCCGCCGCCGTTTTCGCGCATCCATTTGAACACCGGCTGGGTGCAGCAGAAGGTGCCTTTGAGGTGCACCTTGATCACCCTGTCCCAGTTGGCCTCTTTCGCCTTGGCAAAGGTCTCGTCGAGCAGGATGCCGGCGTTGTTGACGAGAATATCGGCGCGGCCGAAATTCTTGATGGCGTCGTCGAACACGGATTGTCCGCCTGCAATGGTCGAGATATCGGAGCCGTTGGCAACCGCCCGGCCGCCCTCTTCCTTGACGGCGTTGACGACCTTCTGCGCCATCGATACGTCGGCGCCGGAACCGTCGCGCGGCCCGCCGAGGTCGTTGACCACGACCGCCGCGCCCTCGCGCGCGAACAATTTGGCGTAGGCCTCACCGAGCCCGCCCCCCGCGCCGGTGATGATCGCAACCTTGCCGTCGAGTAGTCCCATGTGTGCTTCTCCCGTTTTTGCTTTCTTTCTTACCTCGCCCCGCTTGCGGGGAGAGGTCGGATCGCCCTTGCGATCCGGGTGAGGGGGTACAGGTCCATCCAGCAAAACCCAACTCGCGGATAGGCCCCTCACCCCAGCCCTCTCCCCGCAAGAGCGGGGCGAGGGAGTGCACCGTCTAGCTCAGCACCGTCTTGCCGCTCTTGATCACGGTGACGTTGCGCGACTTCACCTTGGCTTCGAAGGAAATGACGTTGCCGTCCTTCCACAATTCCATCGTCACGGTTTCGCCTGGAAACACCGGCGAGGAGAACCGCGCCACATGCTGCTTGAAGGCGGACTGGTCGTAGTCGGCATAGGTTTGCAGCACGCCGCGGCAGGTGATGCCGTAGGTGCACATGCCGTGCAGGATCGGCTTCGGGAAACCGGCCTTCTTGGCGAATTCAGGATCGGAGTGCAGCGGGTTGCGGTCGCCGCAGAGGCGATAGACCAGCGCCTGATCCGGCCGCGTCGTGATGTCGACGATCTGGTCGGGAGCGCGTGTCGGCACCTTGTGCGGTTCAGGCTGGCCTTCGGACGGCCCGCCAAATCCGCCATCGCCGCGCGCAAAGCGTGAAGCAACCAGGGTCGCGAGCTTCTCGCCCTTCTCGTCCTTCAGCACGGTCTGGTGGCGGATCACCGCGCCCTTGTCCTTGCCCTTGTCGAAGACGTCGAGCACGGTCGAGTCGGCCGTGATGTGAGCCGCGCTCGGAAGCGGCTTGTGGAAGGTGATGTCGCGCTCGCCGTCGACCACCATCACGCGGTTGAGATTCATCTCGCCGGGTCCCGAACCCCAGGCCGCTACCGAGGCGAAGGTCGGCACGACCTTCAGCGGACGCGGCGTAAAGGTGCCTTCGTTGACGAAGGCGAGTTCCTTCTCGTCCATCGGATCCGCGCCGAGGCCGATGCCGTAGGCGTAGAGCATCACATCGCGGTCGGTATAGGCGTATTTCTGGCCGAGATTTTTCAGGGCCATCAGCTGTTCGTAGTTGATCGGCATTGCGGTCGTCCTCTCCCGATTTTGTTTTCACCGTCATGCCCGCCACCCGGTCCGGCCTTGGCCGGCCGGATGACAGGCTCCGGCGGGCATCCAGTAATCGCCGGTGTTTACTGGATCCCCGCTTTCGCTGACATGACGACCCGATGTTTGGCGCGCAGCACGCGCAACTTCGCTAGGCCACCGTGAAGAACGGCAGCGGGGCGCCGTCGGTTGGCTTCCACACCACCTTCACCTTCTGGCCGATCTTGAGCTTGTCCATGTCGCAGTCGACGATATTGGTCTGCAGCGACGGGCCTTCCTTCAAGGTGACGTAGGCGATCGCGTACGGCCCGGTCGGAGATTTGCGCATCAGGCTGAAGGTGTAGATCGTGGCCTCGCCCGAGCTTTCTTCCCACACCGTCTTGTCGGAGAAGCAGAACGGGCAGATCGAGCGCGGGAAGTAATGCGGCTCGCCGCAGGCCGTGCAGCGCTTGATCAGGAACTTGCCGGCCTTCGCCGCTTCCCAGAATTGCGCGGTCTCAGGATTGGTGACGGGAACAGGATATTTCTTGGCTTCAGCCATCACACGCGCTCCAGAATGCAGGTTGAGGCGGCGTGGCGCACGCCAAGGAGTCCGCCGGTGCCGTGGGCAATGGCGAGGTCGCAGTTCGGCACCTGCACCTTCGGGTGCGCTTCGCCGCGCAATTGCCGAACGGCTTCCAGGATTTTCGTCATGCCACCGCGGTTGACCGGGTGATTGCTGCAGAGGCCGCCGCCATCGGTGTTGAACGGCAGCTTGCCCACGCCCGAGATCAGATTGCCATCGGCGACGAACTTGCCGCCCTCGCCCTTCTTGCAGAAGCCGAGGTCTTCGAGCTGCATCAGCACGGTGATGGTGAAGCTGTCATAGATCGAAGCGTACTTGATATCCTTTGGCGTGATGCCGGCCTCTTCGAACGCGCGCGGGCCGGACCAGACGCCGGCGGAATAAGTCAGATCGAGATCCTTGCCGCCGCGCGGACCCTTCATGGCCTCGCCGTGGCCGATCAGCCGCACCAGCGGCTTCTTCAGGCTCTTTGCGATTTCCGGCGTGGTCACGATCATCGCGCCGCCGCCATCGGTGACGACGCAGCAGTCCATGCGATGCAGGGGATCGGAGATCATCGGCGAGTTCAGCACGTCCTCGACCGTGACGACCTCCTTCAGCATCGCGTGCGGGTTGTACTGGGCATGATGCGAGGCTGCGACCTTGATCCAGGCGAGCTGCTCGCTGGTGGTACCGTAGTCGTGCATATGGCGCATGGCACACATGCCGTAGGCATTGTGGGTGGTCGCGCCGTAGGCCGCCTCGAAATCGGCTTCCGCGCCGGCCGCGCGCGGCGGCATCGGGCCGGTGCGCGGCTTGCCGGCGAGCGTCACCAGCGCGATCGAGCACTTGCCCGCGGCGATCGCTTCGGCCGCGTGGCCGAGATGGATCAAATAGGAACAGCCGCCCGTTTCGGTGGAATCCATGTGGCGAACCTTGAGGCCAAGGTAATCGACCATCGGCCAAAGGCCGCCGGGGGCGTCGCCGGCGCAGAAATAGCCGTCGATATCGGCCTTGGTCAGGCCCGCGTCTTCGATCGCACCCTTGGCGACTTCGGCATGCAACTGCGCGGTTGATTTATCGGGTGCGTGCCGGGTCGGATGCTCGTAGATCCCGGCAATGTAGGCTTTGCCCTTGATGGTCAAATCGTTCTCCGTTGGCGTTTCTTGTTCCAGCAGTTTTTCTGGCCTGTCCCCGTCCCCTTGGCAAGCGCGGAAATATTCCGTCAGGCGAGACGGTAGCGACTGGGCTCAAGTCGGGATGATTATCAGTGGAAATCGTATCAGGCCGCAGAGGCGGATATGGCGTTGCGTTCTCGCGGCGCGAGGGCGCCCGAGTTGTACCTCCATCGCTCACCCTCCTCAATGAGAGGGCGCAGGGAAGACCGGGTGCGCGCTGCACCCGCGGTCTCGTGTGCAATTTGCACAAAGAAGTGCGCACACGAGCATACAGGTCCAGCGGAGAGCATCCGGCCTTCCCTGCGCAATGGTTCGACGGCTTATGCCGAGCTCTCCTCGGAGACGAATTCCTTTTGCCTCCGTCATCGGCGAATTGACGGCGTTCGCGCGCCCGGTCGGGCCCGCAACGCCTCCGCCGACTTGACGCCAGCCACGGGCGCCAGGACCACACGGTTTTGCCGTACGCAACAACGTCGCTCGTCCTGCGCGGGATCGACCGCTCACGGCTTTTGCCGCCCTGCGATCTCTCTCGCGCGCAACGCCATAGCGTCCACCGCAGCCCGCACTCCACGTATCGTGACGACGCGTACGCCCCTCTTCATGAGGCGGGATGACGCAATGAGGACATCGTTTTCGAAAAAGGTGAAGCGGATTATTTTCGGCGGGCGAGCTGGACGACCCAAATCACGTTGAATCGGCTGGTGAAATTCACTTCTGCGCGCAACACATTCCATGGCATTTTGGACAAGGCGCCGCGCAGTCGCGGGTCGAAACGTTGGCTGATTTGCCCGACGGGCAGATCAGGCGACAGGCGCAGGCAAGGTCGATGGCATCAATAGCAAAACGGGACGACAGCATTTTCCGGGATTTGATCCAAACTCGACATGCCCCGGGAAATCATGACCCAGAGCGGACATCCAGCGGGATCGTTTGTAGCGGTCCGCGATGCCCACAACCATTGCTCCGCCTGAGGTTGTTCCGAACGCTGCAGTAATGCTAACTGTATTCGAATGTTCATCCTCGACAGATCAAAAAACGACACATCGGTGACGCTCGACTTGCTGCGCGCCGTCGCGGCACAGATGGTTTGCGTCGGCCACGGCATTTCCTTCTTCGTGCCCGCCTGGCGTACAACCGAGCTTCCCATCATGCAGACCGTCGGTGTGCTGATTTTCTTCGTACTATCGGGAACCCTGATCACCTTCACGCTAATCGAAAGATCAAAGCAGCCGTCCTATGGATTTGGCACGTTCTTCTTGGAGCGGTTCGCCAGGATATATTCCGGACTCATTCCCGCGCTGCTTTTCGTCGCCGTCGTGGACGGCATTGTGATCTACGGCTTCCGCGAAAACGCGGTCGCATCGTATTACACTGCAAAGACATTCGTTGCCAACCTGTTCATGCTCGAGGCCTATCGCGGCATCCTTTCGAACTACCTCCGATGGTCTGCATTCGGCTCGGCCAGTCCGCTCTGGACGCTGGCAATCGAATGGCACATTTACATGTTCGTCGGCGCCGTCTTCTTCATATGGGCCCGGCCTCAGCAGCGCCTGCTCATGATCGCTATAGCCATCCTCTTCTGCCAAGTCCCGCTCCATTTCTTCGCCGGTGCGTTTCAAGAGGATGGCCTCGGCATGGGATTGTTCTCCCTCTGGCTCGCGGGCGCCTGCGTTCTCCTCGCGCTGAGATCGCTACAGTTGCCTTATTGGTCGTCGCTGTTCGTCGGTCTCTGCGCCGCAGTTTGCTTCTTTCTTGTCACTAAGGCGCATCGTGAATACAATTTTCTCACCTATGCGACGCTGATAGGCTTTCTGTTCGCGGTGCTGGCTGCCTCACAGTCCAAGCGGTTGATTACGTCGAACTCGCTCATTCGCACCATAAGGTTCTTCGCCGATTACTCGTTCACGCTCTATCTGACTCATCACTCGATCATGTTTGCCGTATACGTCATCCGGCCTGAACGTAACTTCTACGTCTTCGCGATCACGGTGCTGATCGCCAATATCGTGGCAATTGCCATTGCAATCCCCACCGAAATGCGCCACCGCGAGTTTGCCAGATTTCTGACGAACGGCGCCGAGAAGTATTTTGGTCGGTATAAATTGCAGAGGTGACGGGAAGCAATCGAACCGAGGTTGTGATGCCAGTTCGCGCGGTGGCAAGTTCACTCGAAGATCGCGACGGCGCGGATAGGGCTTGCGGTGCCACCGCGGATCTTGAGTGGAAAGCCGATGAAGCGGAATCGACCGCGTCCCACGAGCTTGTCGGGATCGACATCCCGGCCTCAGCCACTCACTGACCTGCCAACTCATCCAAAAACGCCTGCACCGCCTTGAACAGCTGCAGCCGGTTTTTCTCCATGATGATGCTGTGCGTGCCCTCGGCCAGTTCCACGTAGCGCTTGCCGGGAGAGTTGACCATCAAGGGAAACAGCGTCTGCGCCATGTAGGGAGGCGTGTCCTTGTCCCATTCCGCAAGAATGAGGAGCGTAGGCACGGTGATCTTGGCCGGATCGTAATACGCCTTGCCGGCACCGAAGAATTCGGCGCCGTCGATCACGACGCCGTTTGGCGCGCGGAGCACCGGCGGGTCCATCTTGCCGCCTTCGGGATCGGTGGCCCAGGTGGCGTCGGCCCAGGCGTCAAACCAGCCGGCCGGAATCAGGTCGGCCTTCTTGTCATCGGCGACACCCGTAAGCCATCTACCGAGGGCCTGGTCCTTCCGCACCATCCGATAGGCCGGGATCGGTCCGGGACCGGACTGCACCAGCGACGGCGTGTTGCGAATCCACGCCGGCGCGTACAGCACCAGGCGCTCCACCTTCGCTGCGTTTTGCGTGGTGTACGTCGCCATCAGCGTCGTGCCCCACGACCAGCCGAGCAAATTGACCCTCGGGATGTTGCATCGCTTGAGAATGAAATCGACGACGGATGAAATGTCCTTTACCGCGGTCTCGCCGCGCACCAGTGGAGCGTTTGCCTCCGGCTTGTCGCTCATTTCCTTGGGCCGCGTCGACTTGCCGTAACCGCGAAGGTCCAGCAGAAAAACGTCGTAGCCCCGGGCTGCGATGTAATCCATCCAGGACATGCCATCCAGTTGCAGATCGAAGGCTGTCGACGACGGATAGGTGGCGCCATGCACATACAGCACCGTCCGCTCCGGCCGGAACGAGGTCATGTCGGCGGGACGCTTGTTGCGCACGTAGATCTCGATGCCCGGATCGGACGACGGGACCATCATCTCTTCGACAGCAAGTTTTGAGGATTGAGCCAGCGCGGCAGAAGCAAACATGGATGAGATTGTCATAAGGATCACCGCGGGAAGCGCATCACCGTCCTCCCTGGAATTGTTTTTGCGAGGCTTTGGCAGCCTCTTTGGGCAGGACGAAATCATACTTCCGACCGCGGCGAAAGCCGAAAGGCTCCGGCCCAACCTGCAAACTCAATGCGTGGTCGTCCCTGCGAACGCAGGGACCCATACGCCGAGACCCGCGCAATGGGCACAACGGTAGATGGCTTCGCTTCAACAACTCACCACGGTAGTAGGCAAACGCAGAGTGTCAGCCATCGCCCTTCATCGATAGATCACGCGGTATGGGTCCCTGCGTTCGCAGGGACGACGTGTGGATGGTTGGTGATCCACAGATCAAACGATCAGATCGCTGCAGCGGCGCGAAATGCTGCGCTGCTGATCCGGGGCCTGTGCAGTGAGATGGGTCCCGGCTCTGCGGCGCAGCGCTACCGGACGATGCTCCGCATCGCCTAGGCTGCACCGCGTCCGGGACAAGAGATCTACTCCGCAGCGATCTGCCGTGGCGCGGGTGGCGGGTTGACGAGGTCGGCGGCGAGCTGCGTGTAGCGCGCCTTGGCGTCCGCGACCGCCTTCTCCTTGACCGGGCCGTAGCCGCGGATGCGGTCGGGCAGCGACAGGATCTCGACCGCGGTATCGTGCGTAACCGGCGACAACAGGCCGAGCACGGTCGCGACGTCCTTCTCGTAGCCGGCGATCAGGTCGCGTTCGAGCTTGCGGTCGGCGCTGTAGCCGAAGATGTCCAGCGGCGTGCCGCGCAGGAAGCGCATTTTTGCCAGCGTCCGGAACACCTGTAACATCCACGCGCCGAACGCGCGCTTCTTCGGCCGGCCGAGCGCGTCGACGCCGCCACCGAGAATTGGCGGCGCGAGGTTGAAGTTGAACTTGAAGTCGCCTTCGAACTGGTCGCGGAGCTGCTTTTCGAACCGGCCGTCGGTAAAGAGCCGCGCGACCTCGTACTCGTCCTTGTAGGCCAGCAGTTTTGCGTAGTTGATCGCGACCGCCCGCGGCAGCGCGTCGCCATAGCCGCCCTTGGTGGCGGCATCGCGCACCCCGTTGACGAGATTGCGGTAGCGCTTGGCGAGCCTGCCGCTCTGGTAGTCAGTCAGCAATCCAACACGGTGCGCGATGATCTCGTCGAGCGACATCGCGTCCAGCATCTTCGGGGGCACCGTTTCGTCCTGGTCCTTCATCATGTCCGCCAGCCGCGCCGGATCGGCGGCGGCGAGACGGCCGAGCTGGAACGCTTGCGTGTTCATCTTGATGGCGACGCCGTTGACCTCGATCGCCTGCAGGATCGCCTTCGCCGACAGCGGCAGCAACCCCTTCTGATAGGCATAGCCCAGCATCATGATGTTGGTGGCGATGAAGTCGCCGAGCAGCGCTTCGGCGGGCTTGGTGAAATCGTAGAAGGAAGAATCCTTGCGCAGTTCGGTCTCCAGCACGCTGTTGACCTTGCGGCTCTGGAAATTGAAATCGCGGTTGAGGATGAAGTCGGCGGTCGGGATCACGTGGGTGTTGATGACGCCGATGGTGCGGCTGCACTCGCAGAGCGAGATGGTTTCCTTGGCGGCGGCTACCACCTCATCGGCGGCCATCACGAGATCGGCGGTGCCGGTGACGATGCGCGAACAGGTGACGTCGGCGGTGTGCTCGGAAAGCCGGACGTGGCTGAGCACCGCTCCACCTTTCTGCGCGAGGCCGGACATATCGAGGATCATGCTGGCCTTGCCCTCGATATGGGCGGCCATGCCGAGCAGCGCGCCGATGGTCAGCACGCCGGTGCCGCCGACGCCGCCGACCGCGATGTTGTAGGGCCGCTCCAGCGAGGGCAGCGAGGCCGGCTCCGGCAGATCGCCGATGTCCCCAACGCTGGCCGGCGCGCGGCGGCGCGGCTTGCCGCCGTCGATGGTGACAAAGGACGGGCAAAAACCCTTCAGGCAGGAATAGTCCTTGTTGCAGGTCGACTGGTTGATGGTGCGCTTGCGGCCCATCTCGGTTTCCAGCGGCTCGACTGAAATGCAGTTCGACTGCACCGAGCAATCGCCGCAGCCTTCGCAGACGGCCGGATTGATCATGACGCGGCGCGCCGGGTCTTCCATCAGGCCGCGCTTGCGGCGGCGGCGCTTTTCGGCCGCGCAGGTCTGCACGAACACGATGGCCGAGGCGCCCTTCAGCGTGCGGCAGGTCTTCTGGACGGCATCGAGGTCGTCGCGGTGCGCGACCTTGACGCCGGGCGCGATGTCGGATGCCGGATAGAGATGCGGGTTTTCCGAGACCAGATAGATCTCGCGGATGCCTTCGGAATGAAGCTGGAAGGTGATCTGCTGCGGCGACAATTCGCCGTCGACATGCTGGCCGCCGGTCATCGCGGTCGCATCGTTGTAGAGGATCTTGTAGGTGATGTTGGCGCCTGACGCGATCGCCTGACGGATCGCGAGGCTGCCGGAATGGAAGTACGTACCGTCGCCGAGATTGGCGAACACGTGCGCTTCCTTGGTGAACGGCGCCACGCCGACCCACGGCACGCCCTCGCCTCCCATGTGGGTGTAGGTCTCGGTCGAGCGGTCCATCCACAGCGCCATGAAGTGACAGCCGATGCCGGCAAAGGCGCGGCTGCCTTCCGGCACCTTGGTGGAGGTGTTGTGCGGGCAGCCCGAGCAGAAATACGGCGTGCGGGCGATCGGGGCGACCGCCTGCATCTGGCTCGCCTGCCGGCCGTTGAACCAGTCGGCCTTGGCGCGCAGCATCGCGGCGATCTCGGGGTTGAGATTTAGGCGAAGCAGCCGTTCGGTGAGCGAACTGGCAAGCGAGGCAACGCTAAGTTCGGCGGCGAACGTGAGAAAACGCTTGTCGTGGTCGTCCATCTTGCCGACGATGCGCGGGCGGACGTCGTCGCGCCAGTTGAACAGCTCCTGCTTGACCTGATTCTCGACGATCTCGCGGCGCTCTTCGATGATGAAGATTTCCTCGAGCCCGACGGCGAACTGCCGCACGCCTTCCGGCTCCAGCGGCCAGGGCATGCCGATCTTGTAGAGGCGCAGCCCGATCTTGGCGGCGACCTCCTCGGTGATCCCGAGTTCGCGCAGCGCCTGACGGATATCCTCGTAGCTCTTGCCTGACGCCATGATGCCGTAGCGGGCATTCGGCGAATCCATCGTGATACGGTTGATCTTGTTGGCGCGCGCGAAGGCGATCGCGGCATAGCCCTTGTAGTCCTGCAGGCGCAGGTCCTGCGCATAGCGATCGTCCGGCCAGCGCAGATTGAGCCCGCCCGGCGGCATCTCGAAATCGGTCGGGATGACGAAGGGCGTCATCTCGTCTGACAGGTCGATCTCGGCGGTGGTCTCTACGGTTTCGGTGATCACCTTCATGCCGACCCAGCAGCCGGAGTAGCGCGACATCGCGATACCCAGCAGGCCCATCTCGATCATTTCGTGGATGCTGGAGGGATAGAGGTAGGGCATCAGCGCCGAGATGAAGGCGTGGTCCGACTGATGCGGGACGGTGGAGGATTTCGCGCCGTGGTCGTCGCCGGCAAGGCACAGCACGCCGCCGTTCTTTGCCGAGCCTGCGGTATTGGCGTGGCGGAACACATCGCCGCAGCGGTCGACGCCGGGGCCCTTGCCGTACCAGATGCCGACCACGCCATCATAGTTGGCGCCGGGCGAAAGGCTGAGTTGCTGCGAGCCCCAGACCGCGGTCGCCGCAAGGTCTTCGTTCACGCCGGGCTGAAACTTGATGTTGTATTCGTCGAGGTGCTTGCGGGCGGCGAACAGCTGCTGGTCGTAGCCGCCGAGCGGCGATCCGCGGTAGCCGGAGATGAAGCCCGCGGTGTTCAGCCCCGCGGCGCGGTCGCGGCGGATCTGCGCCATCGGCAGGCGGACCAGCGCCTGAATACCGGTCAGGAAGATGTGGCCGGTACCCTTGGGTGTATTTCTGATCGAGACTGATCGGACCCTGGTTGATTCCCATTTAAGCCCTCTTTGCCTCTTGAGCCTTGATCAAGACGACGCCTTTTATCTAGGCATCTGAACTTGTTAGAACCAGTCTATGTCGGATTTTCCGCGCCGCGCACCACAAATCTCGGCAATGGAGCCCCGCTTTCAAAGATCGCAACTTCGTGCCGGGAATGGCGGCGCGGCATTTCGGTTTGTGTCTTCCGGCAGCCCCGGCGCGAAACGGCATGACGTCGCCACACTCCCCGCTTTCACGCTATAACGCCCGAAGGGGCCAATGGGTGCAGGGACGACATGCGGACGATTCTCGCCGGCTTGCTTTTGTGCACTGCGTTCGCCGTTGGCGATGCCCATGCCCAGCTCAAGACTGAGCTCAACGCCGAACCGACGGCCGAGGACATCGCGCGCGGCAAGGCGCTGGCCGATGCCGGCGATTGCGCAAGCTGCCACACCGCCGATCCCGCCAAACCATTTGCCGGGGGAAAGCGGATCGATACGCCGTTCGGCGGCATCTACTCGGCCAACCTGACGCCGGACCGCGATACCGGTCTCGGCGCGTGGAGCGACGACGATTTTTACCGCGCGCTGCGGTTCGGCGTGGCGCCCGACGGATCGCGCTATTATCCGGCGTTCCCCTACCCGAATTTCACGAAACTGACCCGCCAGGACATTTTTGCGATCCGGGCCTATCTGGCGACGCTGGCGCCGGTCCGGAATACGCCCCGTGCGCCCGAACTGCGCTGGCCGCTGAACTACCGCGTCGTGATGCGCGGCTGGAACTGGCTGTTCTTCAAGCCCGGCATTATCATGCCGGACCAGCAAAAGAGCGCGGAATGGAACAGGGGCCGCTATCTGGTCGAGGGCGCCAGCCATTGCGGCGCCTGCCATACGCCGAAGAACATGTTTGGCGCCGACAGACGCGGCCAGGCCTACGGCGGCAACCTCGTCCAGGGCATGTTCGCGCCGCGGCTGGATGCCGCCCCGCGCAGCGGCCTGAAATCGTGGAGCGTGGAAGACATCGCCGAGTATTTGCAGAGCGGCCGTAACGGCAAGAGCCACGCCGGCGAACTGATGTCGGAAGTCGTGGTCAATTCGACGTCGAAGATGAGCGATGCGGACGTCCGCGCCATCGCGGTTTATCTGAAGGACCTGCCGGCTGGCACGCCCGAGCCGAAAGTGGTCCCACCGCCTGCGACACAAATGGCCGCGGGCGAAAAGCTCTACAACGGCGCCTGTATCGCCTGCCACGAGGCCAACGGATCGGGCGCGCCGCGGATCTATCCGCCGCTGCCTGATAATGCCAACCTGCAATCGGCGGACGCTTCGAGCACGCTGCGCATCATCCTCGACGGCGCGCAGAGCGTGACGACAGCGCGTGCGCCCAACAAGGGATCTATGCCGGGCTATGCCGCGAAAATGACCGACCAGGAGATCGCCGACGTGACCAACTATATCCGCAACGCCTGGGGCAATGCCGCGCCGCAGGTGACGGCGGAACAGGTCGCGAAGGCGCGGCGGACGAAATAGCGCGCGTTGCGTCGCTCAACGCTGATCACCACTAAACACGAATTTAGGCATTTCCCATTTGTAGCGGATCGCCAGCAGGCGCAGCGTCAGGCCGAACACGAATGTCAGGCCGGTCCAGAGTTCGTCATTGAACTTGAGCCCGAACGCGGTGGCGTAGAACAAGCCCTGTCACGACGGACACGCTGGCGTAGAGCTCGGCGCGAAACAGCAGCGGCACATCGTTGCACAGGATGTCGCGCAGCACGCCGCCGGCACAGCCGGTGATCATGCCCGCCACGATCACGATCGGCAGCGAGGCGTTCATCTGCCAGGCGACATCGCAGCCGGCCATGGTGAACACCACGAGCCCGATCGCATCGAGCACCAGAAACGCGACGTTGAGCCGGTGCACATGCCGCGCGATCAGGATGGTGGCGAATGCCGCGACCGCCGTCAGCGCGAGATAGGACGGGTTCTGCACCCAGACCAGCGGATAGTGCCCGAGCAGCACGTCGCGGATGGTGCCGCCGCCGAGCGCGGTTATGCAGCCGAGCATGCAGACGCCGGCCCAATCCATGCTGCGCCGCCCAGCGGCGAGCGCCGCCGTCATCGCCTGGGCCGTCAGCGCCACGTAGGACAGCAGATGCAGCACGGTATCGCTGGGCGGCAGGCTCCACATGGCATCCTCGCATCGCAGATTGGGAACCGGGAATCGCCGGTTCCATCATGAACGGGTTGCAACATGGCGCGGAACATCCGCGCGCGCCAGCCATTGTCTAGGCACTTATCTGGGGCGCTACAGGAGGAACATAGTCATGGCATACCAACCCAATCCAAACGATCCCTATCGTGCGGGCCTGAGCGAAGATGAAATGCGGCATCAGGCACGCCTCAACAGTCTCGACAATGAGCTGCAGGCCGATCCCGAACTCGCCGAAGGCCCCGCCAGCGGCGCCAAGGTCGCGATGTTCGCGCTCGCCATCGCCGTGGTGCTGGGTGCCGTGTTCTATGGCCTGAACAACACCACCGTGAACCAGGCGGGCACCACGCCGCCCAGCCAGACCGCGCAGCAGACGTCGCCGGCCAATCCCGCAGCGCCTCCCGGCATGCGTGACGTAACGCCCCGCAACAACAGCGAGCCGGGCACGACCACGGGCGCTGCGCCGGCACGGCCGTCGGCGACATCTCCGTCGCCGAGCACGGACATGAACAAGACCGCGACGCCGCCGGTCGACACGGCGCCGGACAGCAAGCAGTAACGAACGACGATAGAATGGAGCGCAGCGGGCCAATGTGCCCGCTGCGTTTTCTTTTGCGCTTTACCCAAACATCTTGTTGAGTTCGCCGCCGGGATAGCCGTTCGCGAATTCGCCGAACGTCCCCTGCTCGGCCATCTCCTTTGAGGCCTTCATGAAGCCGGTCCATGCCATCCGCGCCAGCGCGCCGCCGACGCTGATGCGGCGGACGCCGAGATCGGAGGCCGTCCTTCAGCGATGGACCCGCCGCGCCGACCAGGAGATTGACGGGCTTTGGATGCACCGCTTTCACCACGGCCGAAATCTCTTCCGCCGTCGCGATGCCGGGCGCATAGAGGCAATCGGCGCCGGCTTCGGCGTAAGCCGTGAGCCGGTCGATCACGAGCTTCAGATCCTTCTGGCCGCGCAGGAACGCCTCGCAGCGGCCGGTGAGCATGACGCCGCTATTGTCGGCATCGATCGCCTTGCGCGCCGCCTTGATGCGATCGACGGCGAGCGCGCGATCGAACAGCGGTTTTGCGTTGTCGCCGGTAAAATCCTCGATCGACAAACCCGCAACGCCGGTCTTCACGGCGCGCGCGACATTGGCGCCGACCTTGTCCGGTTCGTGCGCAAAGCCGTCTTCGAAGTCGGCATTAACAGGGATATCGACCGCCGCGCAGATCGCGGCCAGATGGGTGCAGACGTCGTCGACGGTGACGCGGTTGTCGGCCTTGGCGATGGTCCAGGCGAAGCCTGCGCTCGTGGAAGCCAGCGCCTTGAAGCCGAGATGCTGCAAGGCTTTCGCGCTGCCGACATCGAACGGATTGGGGATGATGAAGCATCCGCTCTCGTGCAATTTCCTGAACGCGGCGCGCTTGTCAGCAGTTGTCAGCATGGTCACTCCCCTTCTTGTTTGTTTGCATCGCGTACATAGCAACGCAACGCCTGTTCTGCCAGACGCCTCACGCCACGACCTTGCGCAGGAACGTCCGCTCTTCGGCAAGGATGAATTGGTTCTGCTCGGCAAACCCAAAATTGGCCATGCCTTCCTTGTCCGCCCGCAACCGCGCCCGGTAATTTTCATAGGCCGCCAGGCTTTCGAACGAAATCAGCGCGAACGCGATGTTGTTGGTGCCCTCATGCGGCATCCAGTAGCCGATCAGGTCGCCACCGCATTTCGGGATGATGGTGAGCCAGTTCTTCGAATACTCTTCGAACATTGCCCGCTTGAACGGATCGAGCTGGTAGCGGATGAAAACGGTGACGGTCATGCGGGGCTCCTGTGGTTGTCACCGTCATTGCGAGCGCAACGAAGCAATCCACGTCTCCACAAGCGGAGGAATGGGTTGCGTCGTCGCTTCGCTCCTCGCAATGACGGAGCCAGTTTCTGGGAGCTGACACTACCCGCTTGATCGTCGTCGATGCTTCGGCTAACATCGAACTATGAAAGCAGGCCCTGACATCGCTGTGGTCGCCTCCCTGGTCGGCGATCCCGCGCGCGCCAACATGCTGACCGCGCTGATGACCGGCCGCGCGCTGACCGCGAGCGAGCTGGCGCAGCAGGCCGGGATCACGCCGCAGACCGCGAGCTCGCATCTTGCCAAGCTCGAGGCCGGCGGGCTGATCGAGCCGGAAAAACAAGGCCGCCATCGCTACTACCGCCTCACCGGCCCTGACGTTGCCGGCGTGCTGGAGGGACTGGCGGGCCTCGCCGAGCGCGCCGGTCACACGCGCATGCGCACCGGGCCGAAAGAGCCGGCGCTGCGCCGGGCGCGGATCTGCTACGACCATCTTGCCGGCGATCTCGGCGTGCAGATGCTCGACAGCATGCGCAGCCAACGGCTGGTCCGGCAAAGCAAGCAGACGATCGAACTCACCAGCGAAGGCAAGCGCTTCATGGCAAGCGCGCTGCAGATCGATGCCGATACGCTGGCCCATCCACGAAGGCCGGTGTGCAAGGCCTGCCTCGACTGGAGCGAACGCCGCCATCACCTCGCCGGCACGCTGGGTGCTGCCGTCATGAACCGCTTCACCGAACTGAACTGGGCGGCGCGCGATCCCGCACCCGGCAGCCGCGTCGTCAATTTCACCCGCACCGGCGAAAAGCGGTTCGCGGCGCTGTTCCCGAACGTGCAAGACGAGCGCCAAGCCTCCTGAATTTTTGTGGACCGATCTCCGCAAAAAGTGAAGCCATGCCGGGTTTACGGATCAGTTCGACCGCATCAATAAGGTCGCATTCTGTTCGATGGAGAATGCGATGCGCCGCGCGATCATTGTCACCGCTGCAGTTTTTCTGAGCGGCCTTTCCTGCGTGTATGCGGCCGGGCCCGCGACGCGCGAGCCCTACGGCATCGCGCTTGAGGGCTTTGCCTATCCCTACCCCGTCCACCTGCTGCCGCTTGTGAACGACGGCGAGCAGGTGCAGATGGCGTATATGGACGTCGCTCCCGCGCAACCGAACGGGCGGACCGTAGTGCTGCTGCACGGGCGCAATTTTCCGTCGAGCTACTGGGCGCCGGTGATCAGGACGTTAAACGATGCCGGCTATCGCGTGGTGGTGCCGGACCAGATCGGCTTCGGAAAATCTTCCAAGCCGCAAGGCGACCTGCATTTCGATACGCTGGCGCGCAATACGATCACGCTGCTCGATCATCTGGGGGTCACAAGAGCCGATATGGTGGCGCATTCGCTCGGCAGCATGCTCGGCGTCCGGATCGCGCGGGCCTATCCCGACCGGGTCGCGCATCTGGTGCTGACCGCCCCGATCGGCCTGGAGGATTACCGGCTCTACGTGCCGCCGACGCCGACCGAAAAGATTCTGGAGAACGAAGAAAAGCTTACCGCCGACGGCTATCGCAAACAGCTCGAGACCAATTACGCGCTGAAGCTGCCGCCTGAGCAGGTGACGCCATTCATCGACGCGCGCTTCAACATCAAAGGCAGCGCCGAATATCCGCGCTGGTTGCGCGCCTTCGTCAATTCGGCGCAGTTGATCTACCGCGAGCCGGTGGCGCACGAGATTCCGCTGATCACGCAGCCGACGCTGTTCGTGATGGGCGCCGACGATCACAATGCGCCGGGACGAGCGAATGCGCCGGAGGCGCTGCGCTCGAAGATGGGGCAGAACGCCGAATTGGCCAAGGCGTTCGCTGCCAAAATGGCACGCGGCCGGGCCGAGGTGATCCCCAACACGGGGCATCTGGTCTTTTTGGAGGCACCCGCCAAATACGACGAACTGGTGCTTGGCTTCCTTGCTGCGCAGTAATGAATGACCCGTATTCACGGCCCCGTGAGCATTCATATTCCATTCAGGACTCCGTGATTAGTTTCGCCCCCGCGCCGCCCTGACGGCCTGAAACGGGAGAAAACATGAAGTATCTTTTCGCTGCAGCAGTTTTGGTCGCGGGCACGTTTGCCAGCTTTAGCGCGGCGAACGCCGCGGGCGGATGCGGTCCCGGCTGGTATCGCGGACCCTATGGTGGCTGCCAGCCCATACGCAGCGCCGTCGTGGTTGCGCCTGCTCCAGTCGTCGTGGTGCGTCCGGCTCCCCCCGTCGTCGTGGTACGGCCCGGCGGCGGATGCCCGTACGGCACCGTGTGGCGCTACGGACGCTGCCGCGCTTACTGAGCCTCGCGAAGACTCGACAAGAAGCCTCGCTCACGCGGGGCTTTTTTTGTTGCGACGTCACGACGGACCCCGGCACGAACTGCGAAACCACGTCGAAGATCGAATGACCGCGCACGAAGCAAAGGCAGGGAATGCGTGTGCCATCCCTGCCTTCACACCACTGGCTTACCAGTAGTAGCGGCGGCGCCAGTAACGGCGACGGCGGCGCCAGTAGCGCCAGCGACGGCGATGCCAGCCCCAGTACCTGCGGCGACGCCAGCCCCAACCTCTGCGCCGCCAGCCCCAATGCCGGCGGCCCCAGCCGCGATGACGGCCGCGGCCCCAGCGCACTTCTTCCGGCGTGAGGCGATCGACTTCATCGCCTGACGCCACGGCAGGCTGAGCATCCGGATTGGCGGGAAGCTTGCTGTCGAGCGGAGCCGGCATCAGCGGCGCCGCCTGCGCGCCGGCGGCGAGCGCTGCACCACCAGCGACAAATCCAAGGGCGAGTTTCAGAAAGTGCCGGCGTTCCATGACATTCCCTCCTCGTTTTGACTGATGCGAGGAATGGAGTGTCGACGCCGCGAGATGAATGTTCGCTGAACCGCGCGTTCAGCTTTGTGGCTGCGATTCATCGAGAACAACGCACCAGCTACGCGCCAAGTTCTTCCGCCAGCACCAGCGACTCGCGCGTGCGCGTCACGTCGGGCCAGTCGCGGTTGAAATCGTCGATCAGCCGCTTCAGGTGCGGCCCATCCATGGCGCGATCCAGCGCCGCCTGATCGGAAAACTGATACATCGCGTGATGCAGCGATGGATCGGTGAGGCTCCAGTAGCGCCACGCCTTCACGGCCCCGAACGATTTCACCGCATCCGGCAGATGCTCGCGCGAATACCAGGCGTCGAACGCCTGACGTTTGGCCGGATCGGTCACGGTGGCGCGAACGACGAAAAACGCTGCAGGCATTTCATTCTCCCTCGAGTTGTTCTTATAGGGTGGGCCGAGCGAAGCGTGCCCACCCTTTCTTGCACGGCAGTTGATGGATGATGGGCACGGCGCAAGCGCGCCTTCGCCCACCCTAGGCATTTCAACACGCAACTGTCATATGCTCCGTGATATCAAGGCTGCGCGCAACGTGTTATCCGAGGACCCACCCATGCCCGCCCGCCATCGCTCCGTTCTGACCGCGCTCCTGTTGCTCGCCACGATGCTGCCCGCCGCAGCGCAGGATGTTACCCTGCCGCGCGAACCGCAGATCGGGCCGCGGCCGTTCTATCTGGTCGACAAGATGAAGGACGGGCCGCTGAAGACACAGCTTGCCCAGTGCACCGGCCCGTTCCGCAAGACCGATTTTTCCATCGGCCACCGCGGCGCGGCAATGCAGTTTCCCGAACACAGCCGGGAATCCTATATCGCGGCCGCACGCATGGGCGCCGGCATCATCGAATGCGACGTAACGTTTACAAAGGACCGCGAACTGGTCTGCCGGCATTCGCAATGCGACCTGCACACCACCACCAACATCCTGTCGGTGCCGGCGCTGGCGGCGAAGTGCTCGCAAACATTTGTGCCGGCCAGCGCCGCGACCGGCAGGAAGGCGTCGGCAAAATGCTGCACCTCCGACATCACGCTCGCGGAATTCAGGACGCTCGCCGCGAAGATGGACGGCTTCAATCCCGACGCGAAGACGCCGGAGGAATATCAGAACGGCACGCCGCGCTGGCGCACCGATCTTTACGCCAACTCCGGCACGCTGATGACGCATGACGAGAGCATCGCGCTGATCAAGAGCATGGGCGCGAAGTTCACGCCGGAACTGAAGGCGCCCGAGGTGCCGATGCCGTTCGACGGCGACTACACCCAGGAGAAATACGCCACACAAATGCTGGACGCCTACAAGAAGGCCGGCATTCCGCCTGAACATGTGTATGCCCAGAGTTTCAGCCTCGCCGATGTCCTGTTCTGGATAAGGACCGAGCCGGCGTTCGGAGCGCAGGCCGTCTACCTCGAAGAGCGCTACGAGAAGCAGGGTCTCGACCCCAGCAGACCCGAGACCTGGAAACCGTCGATGGCGGAACTGAAAGCGCAAGGCGTGAAAATCCTGGCGCCGCCGATCTGGACGATGCTGGCGCTGAACGACAACAAGGAAATCGTGCCGTCCGAATACGCCAAGGCCGCCAAAGCCGCCGGCCTCGACCTGATCGGCTGGTCGCTGGAGCGCGACGGCCCGCTGAACAAGGGCGGCGGCTTCTATCACCGCTCGGTCAAGGCAGCGATCGATCGCGACGGCGACACGCTGACGGTGCTGGATGTGCTGCGAAGACAGGTCGGCATCCGCGGCATGTTCTCGGACTGGCCGGCGACGACGACGTTCTATGCGAAGCTGTACCGGAATGAAGTAAGGCTTGTCGTGCGGCGCAGGGAAGCGTCGCACGTCGTCTCAGTTGGCCTTGCGGCCCAGGAAGGACGGGATATCGATAACCTTCTCCTCGACCGGGTTGGTGCGCGCAGGCGCGGCGCGGCCGTAGGGATCGAGGCGCTGCGGCGCCGGCTGGCGAACGGCCGGGCGGAGCGGCGCACTCTCGAATTGCGGCGGCGGTGCCGCACGCTCGATCCGGTCGGCGATGCGCCGCCTGTCGTTGCTCAGCCTGCCGGCGAGATCCGTAAGCATGCCGTCGGCCTGCTGCGGCTGGCGCGCCGTGCCGAGATTATCGATGCCGGTCGCCACCACCGAGACGCGGACGACACCTTGGAGACTTGGATCGAAGGTCGCGCCGACGATGATGTTGGCGTCCTTGTCGGCCTCGTCGCGTATGCGGGTGGCTGCTTCATCAACCTCGAACAACGTCAGGTCATTGCCGCCGGTGATGGAAATGATGAGACCGCTGGCACGCTTGATCGAGGGATCCTCGATCAGGGGATTGGAGATCGCCGCAATGGCGGCGTTGAGCACGCGCTTCTCGCCGGAAGCCTCGCCCCTGCCCATCATGGCCTTGCCCTTCTCGCGCATGACCGACAGAACGTCGGCAAAATCAAGATTGATCAGGCCTTCCTTGACGATGAGGTCGCTGATGCAGGCCACGCCCGAATACAGCACCTGATCGGCCATGGCGAAGGCATCGGCGAACGAGGTCTTCTCGCTGGCCACCCGGAACAGGTTCTGGTTCGGGATGATCAGCAGGGTGTCGACGGTCTTCAGCAGTTCCGCGATGCCGGCTTCGGCATAGCGCATGCGGCGCTGGCCCTCGAACTGGAATGGCTTGGTGACGACACCGATGGTGAGAATGCCAAGCTCACGCGCGGTCTTCGCGATGATGGGCGCGGCTCCGGTGCCGGTACCGCCGCCCATGCCGGCGGTAATGAACACCATGTGCGCGCCGGCCAGATGATCGCGGATCGTATCGATGGCCTCTTCCGCTGCAGCGCGCCCTACTTCGGGCTGCGCACCGGCGCCAAGGCCTCCGGTCACCTGCGTGCCCAACTGGATGACGCGCCTGGCCCTTGAACTGATGAGCGCCTGGGCGTCGGTATTGGCGACGATGAAGTCGACGCCCTCCAGCCCGGCTTCGATCATGTTGTTGACGGCGTTGCCGCCGGCGCCGCCGACCCCGAACACGATAATGCGCGCCGTCAGCTCGCGAATATCGGTCATGCCAGTTATCCTTGTCCCACGATTGCTGCACCAGGCTGCGGAATGGGAGACCGGGGATAGCTACCCACGCGCAGCGGCCTTGCGGTCTGCTTCTACCAGAGTCGCAGCCAGACTACCCAGTCGGCGTGGACCATCTCCGTGGCTTTCTATCGGGCCCACCGTGCGGCTGGCGGTCCGCAGGGCGGCCACCTCGCCTTCAAGCCGCGCCGTCGCCGCCTTGGCGGCCGTGGTCTCGGCAGCCGCCTGCAGCAGTTCGCCGATCAGGCGATCGGCACGCTCGCGCTCGCGCTCGAAATCGGCGCGGTGGCCGGCTGCGCTCGTTTCAAGCCGCGCGTTCTCCGCCTGCAATGCCTCTATTTGTGCCGCCAACAGTGCGATGTTGCCGGCCTGGCGATTGCCGGGAGGATGCGGCGTATGACTGACTTCGGCGAGATCGATGCTCACCAGGGCTTTGCCATCGTCCGACAGCGTGCGCGGCAACCGGAGGCGCCGGGCTAGCGAACGTGCCGCCGCTGGCGAGATTTTCAGGCGGTCGCCCAGGGCAGCATAGGTGAGAAACTCAACGGACATCGGCTGTTCTCCTAGAACGAACCGCGCTGGAATCGGCTTGTCATGACCGGGTGGTGACCGCAGGCTAGGCCGGCATGGTTAACAGATGGTTAACGGACAAGCGACGATCTGCGCCCTGAGGGGGCCGCGGCGGCGCCAACCATCGGTTTTCGCCCCAAAAGGCGCAAAAACGAAGGTCAAGTTGGGCACTGTAAAACTTACCGGCCTTGGGCCGCGCCGAAAGCTGGGCAGGATCAATAGCTTGCGGTATATTCCGGCATTATGGCTGACACGCCCATGACCGACGCAGAACTCGCGGACCTGCACAGGTTTCTCGCCGAGTACCATCGCAGGCTCGGGAAGGAATCCGTGCTCGACGTCGTGCAGCAGTATCACGCCGATCTTGCGCAGCGGCTGGCGGACGAGGCCGCGCTGATCCCAAGACGAACTGCGATCGCGCAGCGCCTACGCGAAGGCGAGCAGCAAAAGCGGAGCGAGATGGAATGAACGGCGTCGGCTGACGCGGGTGAGCCGGTTACGCTGGCGCCAACCCGCGCGCTGCCGACCTCCCCTGTCGGGTTGCCAAGTGGAGGGCTATCATGGCGCGGCATCACCACACGATCGGGCGGTTGACCCGATGGAGGCCGTCATGAACCAGCCGCAGCCAGTGAAAGACGCCAGCCACCTCTACGAAGTCGAGCGTCGCGCCTACCACGCCGAGCGCCCCGGCTTTCGCATTGCGGAGTTGCAGCTCTCTGCAAAGCAGAAGGTGCCGTGGCACACCCACAGCAATATCTCCGATACTTTTTACGTTCTGGAAGGCCACATGCGGCTGTTCCTGCAGAATCCAAAAGAGGAAGTGAATTTGAAGCCCGGCGAAGTCTATGTCGTCAGGCCGACGCGACCGCATCTGGTGACCAACGGAGGCACGACATCGCTCACGTTTCTTATTCTGCAAGGAGTCGGCGAATACGATTTTGTGCCGCTGTTGGGGACCTAGCTTCGTAGGATGGGTGGAGCGCAGCGATACCCATCAACCTTTGCAAGCCGTGATAAAGGCGATGGGTTTCGCTACGCTCTACCCATCCTACGCGTCGGCTCGGCGAGATTTTTTCGCGCGCCCTCGCCTGCGATGCTATAGATGGCCGCGATAAAAACGAGCGCGGAGAGGGTTTCAACCTCTCGCGCCAGACAGGGAAGGAACGGCCATGCGCAAGATCTTGGCGGGTGCGATCGCGGCAGTTTGCCTCTCACCGGTCGCGTTGCGGGCGGAGGTCGTTCGCTTCGATATCGTGGAACGCCTGCCGGCCTTTGCCGGCCGAAGTTTTGGTGACATCGGCCCCTATGAGCGGATCACCGCGCGCGCCACCATCGCCCTCAATCCATCCGACGATCGCAACAGCATCATCACCGATCTCGCCCAGGCGCCGCGCGGCTCGGATGGAAGAGTGGAAGCGACCGCCGACGTCGTGATCCTGCGTCCCGCCGATCCCACGCACGGCAACGGCACGCTGCTGCTGGACGTGCCCAATCGCGGCCGCAAGCTCGCGCCGCAACTGTTCGACGATTCATCGCAGCCCGGCGCGAACAACGCGCAAAGCGCCGACGACGCCGGCATCGGCTTCCTGCACCGCCAGGGCTACACGATGGTGTGGATCGGCTGGCAGGGCGACATCCCCTCCAGGCCTGGGCAGATGGCACTGACGGCGCCGGTGCTGAAGGGCGTGACGGGACCGGCGCGCGAGGAATTCGTCTTCGACACCACGACAAGCCCCGCGCGGGCACCACTGACCTGGCCCGCGGCCGATCCCGCCAATCTCAACGTCACCGTTCGCGCCGCCTGGGCCGATACGCGACAGACGCCAACAGGCCTCTCGGCCCGCCTCGTCGATCCCGTCACCGTCGAGATCACGCGGCCCGACGGTTTCGATGCCGGCGCGCTCTACGAGATCACCTACACGGCGCGCGATCCGGTACCGCTCGGCATGGGCTTTGCCGCGGTGCGCGATGTCGTCAGCTTCCTGCGCCGCGATACGACATCGGCGAATCCACTGCTGAACGGCCTGCATCCATCAACCAGCCGCGCGATCGGCTTCGGCGTCTCGCAATCCGGCCGCTTCCTGCGCGACTTCCTCCATCTCGGCTTCAACGAGGATCTGCAGGGCCGCGTCGTGTTCGACGCCCTGATGCCGCATGTCGCCGGCACAAGGCGGATGTCGACCAATGTTCGCTTCGGCCTGCCCGGCCGCAACCCGCGCCATCCGCAGGACCCGGCCTGGCAGGCCGACCTGTTCCCGTTCACCTATGCGACGCTGAGCGATCCGATCTCCGGCAAGACCGACGGCCTGCTGCGCCGCTGCGCGCTGTCCGTGACCTGCCCCAAGGTGATGCAGACCGACAGCGAGCATGAATGGTGGGCCTCCCGCGCCTCGCTGCTGGTGACCGATCTCGCGGGCAATCACCTCGATTTGCCTGACAACGTCCGCGCCTACATGATCGCGGGAACGCCGCATTTTGCCGACCCCGCCGACGTGATGCGCAAGAGCGTGACGGCGATGTCGCTGCCGCAAAACCCTGCTCATGCCGGTGCGCCGATGCGCGCGCTGCTGACCGATCTCAATGGCTGGATCAGCGATGGTGTCCCGCCGCCCTCAAGCCGCGTGCCGATGCGCGCCCATGGCACGCTGGTCGCAGTCGAAGGCGCGGTGCGGCCGGATATTCCCGGCCTGCCCTATAAGCGCATCCATACGCTCGCCGCTTTCTCCGACCAGAGCGCGCTGCCGCCCAAGGAGATCGGCCGCTACCCCGTGTTTGTGCCGAAGGCGGACGACGATGGCATGGCGATATCAGGCGTTCGCCAGCTCGCCCTCGCGGTGCCGCGCGCGACCTACACGGCGTGGAATCCACGGGCGCAAGGTTTTGGGCCGACCGCGCTGTATCCGTTGCAGGGCGCCGTGGTGCCGTTCGCGCCGACCGAAGCGGCGCGAAAGGAAGTGCACGATCCGCGGCCGTCGATTGCGGAGCGTTACGCGGATAACGACGCCTATGTCGCCGCTGTGCGTCGAGAAGCGGCGCGGCAAGTGGCCGAACGGCTGCTGTTGCCGGAGGATGCCGAGCGTGCGGTCGAGGCGGCGAAGCAAGGCAAGCTCGCGAAGCTGGGCCAGTGATCGTAGGATGGGTAGAGCGCAGCGAAACCCATCATCGTTCCGCATATGCGGTGATAGCCCCGATGGGTTTCGCTGCGCTCTACCCATCCTACGCCTGGCCTCAACCGCAAGACGCTTGCCCCGAGGTCGACCCTCCAGCGCCATCAGTCGGCCTCTAACCAGCCCGAATTGATTTTGAAGCTGTTGAGCGCCGTCGATCCCGGACTTGGAGAATACAGGCTTGGGGGATACGGCCGATTTTCTATTCGATTGGCCTCGGGGAAGCGGCAATGAAGCAAACCATCATGTGGCTGGCATTGGCGTTGTTGTTTGCGATCGGCGTCACCCTCTCGATCACCGCCGACTCATTCGGGCCAACGGCCACGGCCGAGACAACACCGCCCGCAACCCTGGTGGAGGTGCCGCAACCCGTCGTCGCGGCGAGCACGAAACCGGCCGAGCCGGAGGTTCCCGTTGCGATGCTCGATGACGTGCCGCCGAGACCGACTATTGGATCTGAAGCGCTTGCTCGCTGGTTCGTCGCACCCGGCGCATCACCGGCGCCGCGCGCGGCCGAGGCGCCGGTCGCGCCCTTGCCACTCGCTCCAGCAACGACCGCAACCATTGCCGGCCAACCCGGTCAAGCCTCCAAAGCAGGCATCAAGCCGCTGGAAGGCGACGCTCGGTCAACCAGAAAGCCCAAAGACAGCAACGCGCAACTGCCCGGCAAGCGTTTGAAGCGAACGGCCAACGCCAGGGCATGCGGATCGCCAGGCCGATTTTCGGATCTATTGCGACGATTGAATATCGGACCGCGCTGCTCGACCAGGCGGTCAGCCGCGTAAGGGCAACAGCGTATCAGGGTGGGTTAGCTGTGTAGCAAGGGTGGGTTAGCGAAGCGTAACCCACCAAAGTCTCGATGCGCGGCAGGTTCGGCCGGTGGGTTACGGCTTCGCCTAACTCACCCGCACCGGCTATAACGGCAAATTGTCGTGCTTCTTCGCCGGCATCTCGACCTTCTTGTCTTTCAGCATCGCGAGCGCCCGCGCGATCCGCTTTCTTGTCGAATGCGGCATGATGACGTCGTCGATGTAGCCGCGTTCGGCGGCGATGAAGGGGGACAGGAAGCGGTCTTCGTACTCTTTGGTCCGCGCCGCGATCTTTTCGGCGTCGCCGATGTCGCTGCGGAAGATGATTTCCACCGCGCCCTTGGCGCCCATCACGGCGATCTGCGCGGTCGGCCAGGCGTAGTTCATGTCGGCGCCGATTTCCTTGGACGCCATCACGTCGAACGCGCCGCCATAGGCCTTGCGGGTGATGACCGTCACCAGCGGCACCGTGCATTGCGAATAGGCGAACAGCAGTTTGGCGCCGTGCTTGATCAGGCCGCCATATTCCTGTGCGGTGCCCGGCAGGAAGCCCGGCACGTCGACGAAGGTGACGATCGGGATGTTGAAGGCATCGCAAAAACGAACGAAGCGCGCGGCCTTGCGTGAGGCGTCAGAGTTGAGCACGCCGGCCAGCACCATCGGCTGGTTGGCGACGAAGCCGACCGTGCGGCCGGCGATGCGGCCGAAGCCGGTGACGATGTTTCGGGCAAAGGTCTCCGAAATCTCGAAGAAGTCGCCCTCGTCCACGACCTTGCCGATCAGCTCCTTCATGTCATAGGGCTTGTTCGGATTGTCGGGGATCAGCGTATCGAGCGACATGTCCACGCGCTCGATGTCGTCAAAGCTCGGCCATTCCGGCACGCCGTCGGTGTTGTTGGACGGCAGGAAGTCGATCAGCCGGCGCATCTGCAGCAGCGTCTCGACGTCGTTGTCGAATGCGCCATCCGCAATCGAGGAGCGCGTCGCGTGCACCGAAGCGCCGCCGAGTTCTTCGGCGGTGACCACCTCGTTGGTGACGGTCTTCACCACGTCGGGGCCGGTGACGAACATGTAGCTGGTGTTCTTCACCATGAAGATGAAGTCGGTCATCGCGGGCGAATAGACGTCGCCGCCGGCGCACGGGCCCATGATGACCGAGATCTGCGGGATCACGCCTGACGCGATGACGTTACGGCGGAACACATAGGAATAGCCCGCCAAGGCAGCTACGCCTTCCTGGATGCGCGCGCCGCCGGCGTCATAGAGGCCGATGATCGGCGCCCTCGCCTTCATCGCCATGTCCTGCAGTTTCGTGATTTTCAGCGCGTGGGTTTCCGACAGCGAGCCGCCGAACACGGTAAAATCCTTGGCGAACACAAACGTCTTGCGGCCGTTGACGGTGCCCCAGCCGGTGACGACGCCGTCGCCCGGCACTTTTGACTTCTCCATGCCGAATTCGGTCGAGCGGTGCTCGACGAACATGTCGAATTCCTCGAACGAGCCCTTGTCGAGCAGCAGTTCGATGCGCTCCCGCGCGGTCAGCTTGCCGCGGGCGTGCTGCGCCTCGATGCGCTTTTCGCCGCCGCCGAGCTTGGCGCCGGCGCGCCGTTCTTCGAGGGTGTCCAAAATATCTTTCATCTGCTTCCGCCCGCCTTTAGGTCGATTTCAGGGCCTTCTAACACGGCCTTTTCCGAACCGGAAACACCCCTTCCGGCATCTGGTACCGCCGCCCGGCAGGCCCCATATCTGCATCCTGATCAGGGGGACCGGAATGACCGATATCGCTAGCGCCGAGACGCCCGGCGCCGTTACAGGGGGTGTGCGAACGCTGCTTCGGCTGGAGGGAATAGCGCTCTTTGTCGGGATGACGCTGCTCTATTATGTCTGGGACGGGTCGTGGTGGGTATACGTCCTGCTGTTTTTCGTGCCCGATCTCAGCTTTGCGGCCTACCTGTCGGGACCGCGTTTCGGCGCCCTGGTCTACAACGCGGCCCACAGCTACCTCGCGCCGATGGCGATGATGACCAGCGGCTTTGCCACCGCCTCGCCGCTGGTGCTCTCGATCGCGATGATCTGGCTGGCCCATATCGGCTTCGACCGCGCACTCGGCTACGGCCTGAAATACGCCGCCGGATTCAACTTCACCCACCTGGGGCGGATCGGCAAGCTTCCGAATTGACAGAAGCGCGCAAGGCCGCAAGCGATTTCCAGCAAGCGCTGTTGAAGCTGGGGTAGTCCCCTCCTCGTCATGGCCGGGCTTGACCCGGCCATCCACGTCTTACTTATTTCCGGCGCACGAAAAGACGTGGAATGCCCGGCACAAGGCCGGGCATGACGAATGGACTCAAGATCAAATCGCGACGATATCCGTCAGGCATTGCTGCGTCACCGTCATGCGCGCGGCAATGTGCTCCGGGGTTTTGCAATCCATGTTCATGGCGAACACGGTCTGCTGGCTGCCCTGCTCGGCCCAGCCGACCATCCAGCCCAGTGACGGCTTTCCCAGTTCCGCGCCCAACAGTCCGCTCTTGGTGCGCAGCGTGGCATCGCCGACCTTCGTCACGGTAAGAATGTCGCGCGTCAGCTCCTGGCTGCGCTTCGAGACCGGCAGCACGCCTCGGCGCAGCCGATCGAGGAAATCGATCTGCTGCATGGGATCGATCCGCAGGTTGCCGGTCAGCCAGAACTGGTCGATGCCGCCGCCGATGTCGTGGTTGCCGTAGTCCATCAGGTCGACATATTTCTGCATGCGCTCGGGCCCGATGCGCCGCGCGATCTCCTGATAGACCGGCACGGCGGAAGCTGCGATCGCCGAGCGCAAGGTGTGATCCTTGTTCCAGGCCTCGATGCTGCGCGTCACCCCATCCCACTTGAAGACGTCCTTGTCGGGGTCTTCGACCACGCCGGTCTCCAGCGCGATGATCGAATTCGGGATCTTGAAGGTCGAGGCCGGAAGCTGGCCCTCGCCTGACCGGACCTTGTCGCTGGCGATGATCAGGTAGTCGTCCACCTTGTAGCCGACGAAGGTGCCTGTCGTGCCGAGCGCGAAGAAACGCCGCGACAGATCATCGCGGAACTCACTGCGCTGGTAGGAGACATTGGCGAGGCTGCGCGCGGGAAAAAGGCTGGTGGCGGCCAGCAGGCCGAGCGCATGGCGACGATTGATCACGGTGGTATCCGAACTGGTTGAAGAGGCCTTCGACGATGCAGATGGCATCGTGGAAAAACTATGACAAGTGGTATCTTTGTTTGGCGGGCTGGTGTGTCGCGTTTCGCCGATGAACTCCGGATATCACCGGATCCGCCCCGACAGCCGCAGCACGAAAATCAGCACTTCGGCGACGGCCTTGTAAAGCTCGGCCGGGATCTCGTCGCCGATCTCGACATGGGACAAGGCGCCCGCCAGCACCTCGTTCTCCTCGATCGGAATGTCGTGGGCCTTGGCGACTTCGATGATCTTGGCGCCGATGGCGCCCTTGCCCTTGGCGACGACCCGGGGCGCGCCGGTCTTGTCGTAATGCAGCGCGACCGCAAGCCTGGACTTGGTATCGACGCTCATAGCGCGCGATCCAGAAAGTGACCGGCGCGTGCGGGGGCGGCCTGCGGCGGTGCGCCGTCGCGGATCACGATATCGCCGGGGTTGAGTTCGGCACGGCTGAGCGCCTGGCTCAGTTGCGACGCGCCGGCGCGAAGTTGCGTGGCCGTTGCGGGCCGTTCCGCCCACATCCGCACCGAGGTCGTTTCGCCAGTCAGCGACACCAGCGCGTGAACCGGGCCGGCCGGCTCGACGTCGATCGAGAATCGCGCCCGCCACACCCGCTTGGCCGCCTCGACTTCTTGTGCCCCGCCATCGCGGGAGATCTCGAACTGCGCCATCGCCGTGCCCTGCGGCGTCACAAACGGAATCTCGAAATTCCAGCGCGCCGCGCTCACATCGATTTTCGGCGCGGCAGCGTCGATGCGGTCCGGCAGGGAGGCCACCTGCAGCAGGGTCTGCCGGGCAATGGCGGCATCGGTGTCATCGAGCAAATGATGCGCGGTGGTCGCAAGCGGCGCGTCCGGTGCGATCGTCGGCGCAGCGATGGGCTGGGCGGCCGGCAGCGCGCCGCGGAACGGCGGCGGCGGCGTGTTGGTGTGGACGGTCACGTCGCCGCCACGGACATCCTTCGGAACAACTGCGGGCCGCACCGGATTGCCGAGCGCCTGCAGCGCTTCCTGCAACAGGTTCAGGGTTGCGCCGGCCGAGGGTCCGGCATTCAGCGCTGCCGCAAGCGCGCTGCGGCCGGCGTTGCCGGGCACCGCGATATCTGCAGCGGCAGGCAACCGCGCCTGTGGCAGCAGGATTTCCTGGACGTCGAACTCCGGGGACGGCGCAAGGCTGGCTCCGGTTGCGTTGAGGGTCGCGGGCACCGGCGTGGCTCCAGGCGCTGCATTGGCGCCTAGCGCCGCTTGCAGCGTCTGGCGCAGCACAATCAGCGCGGCCTTGAGATCGGGAACGCCCTGCGGAGGCACCGAACCCGATGCCAGCGACGCCTCGAGAAAGATGCCCGATTTCTGGAACGCCGTCTTGATGTCGCTGCCGGCGAGGTTTTGGTCGAGGCCGGTCTGTTGCGCCAGCACCTGCGCCATCGCCGCCTGCAATTTCGGGGGCAGATTGCTGGCGGAAACCGCCACGCCGAGATTGGCAAACAGCGGCGCCAGGCTTTCCTGCTCGGTGGCCGCGGCCTGTGCCGCAACCGACACCGCTGCACGCTCCAGCGGGCTCAACGCATTCTTCGGCGCAACGATCGTTGGACGGCTGACTGCAGCATCGGCCAGCGCATCGGGGGAAAGCGTAACGGCGTCAGCCGCCGCTCCTGCCGCATCGCCGCCCTGCCCGACCATGGCCAGGCGGATGCCATCCTTGGTCTGCGTAACCGCGAGCTGCAGGGTCTGGCCCTGCTGCAGCGGAATTTCCGAGGCGACGTCGATCGAGAGGCTGGCGATCGCAATCCGCACCAGATCGGCGGAGAGGATTTTCAAAACCTGCGCGTTGACCACGCTTCCCGGCTGCAGCACGAGTTCGGGCGCAATGCCGCCAACCTCTTGGGCGGCAAGCACGGGAGCGACGGTATTGATGGAGATCGCCATATTTCAAGATCTCGGCCAGACCGGCAGGCTAACCCGACCCCGTAAACCTCTCGTTAAGAACCGGGCTTGTTTCCGCCGCTTCGATGGGCTGTAGTCCTGTTCAGCTTGTCCACTGCGCTGACGCATGGCCTGCTTCACACCAGCAACGGGTTAGCGGATGGACCAGGCCCTCGCCGACATTGGCGTCATCTCCGCCTATCGCTTCGTGGACGACGGCTCCGCGACCAAGCTCGACGTCGCCAATCTCGATGCGGAACTCGCCGATCCGCAGGGCTGGCTGTGGCTGCATTTCAACCTGTCCAACCGACGCTGCCATGACTGGCTGGCCAAAAGTGCGCCGCTGTCCGATGTCGCGCGCGAAACCCTGCTCGATCCCGACGAGCATATCCGCCTCGATATCTTCGGCGACGAGATCGCCGGCGTTTTGCCCGACCTGCATCAGGAGTTCATGCAGGAGGGTGACGATCTCGTACGGATGCACTTTGCGATCTCATCGAAGCTGATGATCACCGCCCGGCGCAAGCCGCTGCGTGCGATCGAGCTGACACGGCGTACGCTCGACGGCGGCCGCAAGTTTCGCACCCCCGTGTCGCTGTTCGATGCGATCGTCGACCAGTTCGCCGATGTGATCGGACGCTATTCGGCCGGCCTCGGCGATGAGCTCGACATCGTCGAGAATCATGTGCTGCACGACGAGATCGACGATGAGCGGTTGCGGCTCGGCCGGGTGCGCCTGCAGGCGATCCGCACGCGGCGGCAGCTGTCGCAGATCCGGGCACTGTTTCACCGCATGGAGACGCGCGAGGACGTCGAATCCGAAACCCTGCTGTCGGCGATGCGAAAGCTCGCGCAGAAGTTCGACGCACTCGACTACGAGTTCAGCGCGCTTTACGAGCGCGCGCGGCTGCTGCAGGACGAGATCGCTGGCCGCATGACGGCGATCACCAACCGCCGCCTGTTCACGCTGTCGGTCCTGACCGCATGCATGCTGCCCTCGACGCTGGTCACCGGCTTCTTCGGCATGAACACAAAGGACATGCCGTTCCAGAACGGCGACGGCGGCACCTGGTACGCGTTTCTGCTGGTGATCGCCGCGGGCGCACTGACCTGGTGGCTGCTCAGGCGGACCAAGGCGCTGTAGCGGCCATGGTGTGACCGCCGCAGTTCCCTTCACACATTCGTCCGCCTATCACCTTGCTTCTGCGCACATTGGCCGTGGTGTCGGCTGAATGACGCCACGAAAGGAGACGAACGGTTGCGACCATCGGCCACGTTGACAGGGAGAAGAGCCAGCCATGGCAAGCCATTCTCATCACCATCATCACGACGATCGGGCACCTCCAGTTGTTACTCCGGATCCCCCGGCCAACCCGACACCTCCAACTGATCCGACGCACGCCCGTCGACCCAACACCCCCGACGTCATCAGCGCCGGCCTTCTCGGACCTTGGCTTGACGTTCAACGATGCCAGCCGTGCCCTGGTAGGCGGCTTGTGGCAAAACGTCGTCGAGGAAGGTGGTCAGGGACTTGGCAGCGTATTCAAATACACCGCCGATCTCACCGCCGTGCAAACAGGTCTTCAGGCCGAGGTAGCCGGAGGACAATTCACCGGCGACACGCTGGCCAATGTCAACACGATACTGGCCGATATTACGACCGCGCTCTCGGCGGCCACAGCCTCGGTGAATGGCGGCGGAGATTTCGGCAGCGTCGCGGCGGCAGAAACCGCGTTGCGTGCGAGCCATCTCGACATTCTCAACATCGTCAACCACGATGCCAATCTCGCGACGCTTGCGACGCAAAACGACGCAACCGGATTTCTCGCAGCGCCCGCGGGCCTTGCCGATGGCGTCACGGCTGCGACCGCGCCCCACGCCAATCTCGCCGAGATCGGCGTCATCTTCAACGACGTGGCGAGCCAGATACTCGGCGGCGTCAATCCCGACAATGCGACCGTGATCAGCAACGATGTGAATGCGATCATCACGGATATGCAGGCTTTGATGACCGGCAACCCGCTGCTGTTCGGCGGACTGACCGGCGTTCACGCCGAAGCGGTGGTACGGCAACTGGAACTTGAGAACACGTACATCGCCCAGGCCGGAATAAACCCCGATGCAGGACGGGCCAGCAACGACAATATTCTCGACATCATCGATATCGTCCAGGGCGACACCAATCTGGCGAACATGGCAAACCAGGGAGGCGTTTCCGGTTTCACGCCTTTTGGGGACGCACTGAACCCAACGCCGAAATACCTCGACAACGATGCGCAAACCAACTTCTGGGCGAACTTCATCGCGCAGTCCAATTCGCTGGGACAACAGTCGATTGCGGCCGTCACCGCGCACGATGCGGCAGCGACCGCGGCTGTGATCGCCGACCTGCATACGTTCCAGACGGATGTCACCAACTTCGACGCCGCGCAGGGTGGCATCTTCGAGGCACGGTTCGACAACGAACTGCTGGGCGATACCAGTACGCTTGGAGCCGAGGTAGCCAAGATGATCGAAGGCTTGCAGAGCGGAAATGCGGCGTTGGTCGGCGCTGCCGCCGAGCAGATGCACGCCAACTCCGCCGATGTCGGCGGCAACAATATCCCGGTAAACGGCGGCACCTACAACGCCGATGGCCTGACCGTGGCTGACGTGCTGTCGACGGCCGGCGCCCCGGCTGCGGTGGCTGCTGCAGCAGCGCCGACGGCGACGCTTGCTGCCGGCGACGCCAGTACGCATGATGTCGCCGCGACGGCCGTGGAAATCCACCATTCGGATCACGCCGAAGTGGCGCACCAATTCCACCACATGTGGGGATAACCCGCACTGGCATAACCTCCGGCGTCCCATCGCATCCATGGCAGCGGACGCTGGAGGTCATGCGCGCCGGTGGGCGCCCTCGCCCGCGCTACGCCGGCTTCGATATCGTTTGCGCGGCGGCGGCATCGTCAGATCGGCCCGGCAAGTCCGTTGGCGCCTAACGCGGACGCCCCGGCCGTCCTGCACCCCGCGCCGAACTCGACACGGACCTGGCACTCCGCGGTCATTGCTTGTTAACCGAAGCTGCAAATAGCTTCATTTGTTTTGATTGCGAGACGTTCCGCAGAACAGGCGTTAGCCACGAATTCAATGGCGCGTCCGTTCGAGAATTGGCCAAGCGCCGGGCCTTGCTCCAAAGGGTTCACTCTGCGGCAATACGCCGTATTGGCTAGCGCTTTGCGCGTTTCTCGATGCGCGCGAACCGGCCTGCTCCGCTGCCGCCAAAGGACACTGGCAATCAGGATGGCCCACGGGATTGGTTAACCGTTCGTTGCCCGTCTCGTTCGTATGCGCAGTATCGTTTTACGAGGATTTCATGGCCCCCAGCTAGCTTGAACGCAGTTTCATTCATCGGGATAGCGCCATGAAAAACCAACCAGCGGTGGTCCGCCTCCAAAGCCTTCTTGGAAGCTTCGGCCGGTCAGACCGGGGCAATATCGCAGTCCTCTTCGCAATCGCCGTGGTGCCCGTCATCAGTTTCGTCGGGGCAGCGGTCGATTATACCCGCGCCAACACTGCACGAACCTCGATGCAGGCAGCCATGGACTCGACGTCCCTGATGCTGGCCAAGGATTTGCAGGACGGCACCATCAACACCTCGCAGATCACCCAGAAGGCCCAGGACTATTTCAAGGCCCTCTATAACAACCCCGATGCCAAGCAGGTCGGGGTGAACGCGACCTATACGGCCGCTTCCGGCAACGGTTCGAAGATCGTGATCAACGGCAACGGCAAGATCGACACCAGCTTCATGAGGCTGGTCGGCGTCCCCGACATCGGCTTCGACGTCAGTGCCACTTCGGCCTGGGGTAACGTCCGCATGCGGGTCGCGATGGCGCTCGACGTCACGGGATCGATGGCGCAGGACGGTAAAATGCCAGCGATGCAAACGGCCGCCAAGAGCCTGATCGATCAGTTGAGCCCGCTCGCCAAGAATCCGGGCGACATCTACATCTCCGTCGTTCCCTTCGCCAAGGACGTCAACTTCGGCTCCAGCTATTACAACCAGACCTATATCGACTGGAGCGTATGGGAAGCGGCCAACACGAACATGGGCACGTGCAGCAACACCAGCTACACGACCAAGAGTTCCTGCCAAAGCGCCAACAGGACCTGGACCCACGACCACAGCAAATGGACCGGCTGCGTCACCGACCGCACGCAGGACTACGACACCAAGAACACAGCACCGACTTCGTCCAATGCGCCGACGATGGTCGTTGCCGAGGAATACGTGTCCGGCTCCACAAAATACTGCAAGTCGGGCACCAACCCCTATATGCCGCCGATCATGCCGCTGAGCTACGACTGGGCTGCGCTCAAGACGATGATCGGCACATTGCAGCCCACCGGCAATACCAACCAGGGCATTGGCATGGCATGGGGCTGGCTCACGCTCGGGACCGGCGCACCGTTCAACGCGCCGGCGAAGGATACGGCGAACTATACCTATAAAGAGGCGATCATCCTGCTGTCGGACGGCTTGAATACGCAGAACCGCTACTCCAGCACCGCTTCGCAGATCGACGCCCGGCAGAAGATCCTGTGCGACAACGCGAAGGCGGCCAACGTCACGATCTATACGGTTCAGGTCAACACGGGCGGCGATCCCACTTCCACCGTGCTGAAATACTGCGCCAGCGGCGCCGACAAGTTCTTCGAGGTCAAGCAAGCCAACCAGACCTTGTCGGTGTTCAATTCGATCGGACAGTCGCTGGCCAAGCTGCGCATCGCGAAGTAACCGCCGCAATCAGGCGCAAGAAGAAAGCCCGGCCGCTACGGCCGGGCTTTCACGTTGCGGACGGGCCGGGACGAAGTCACGCATGCAACGACGGCCGGTCCTCACACCTTCAGCGCGTTCAAGATGGTGACCGCGGCCCTGAAATCGACCAGCCGCGCGGCCCGCCGGGCGGCGACTTCCTCGTCCACGCCCCATTTCTCGCTGTTCCAGTCTTCGTCGACATGGGCGGCGGCCCAGACCTGATCGGCATCGCGCACGCCCTGGCGCAGCGCCAGCGCCAGCAGCGCCGAGCCGGTCAGCGTGGTCACCACATGCAGCGCCGCCACCGACCAGGGGTCGGCCGGGAAGATGCCGCGCGCCGCCTTGATCGCCTGCTCCGGCTGGGCGGCATGCACGATCCCCTCGGACAGGATGAAATGGGCGCCAAGGTCATTGGCGGCCCAGGACAGCACCGGGTCCCAATGCGCGGCCTCCCGCGCGACCAGCGCCTCGGGATGGCCGGCGCGATAGAACAATAAATCCGTGCCGAGATATTTTGCGACATCGTCGGCCACGGCATCGACGCGCTCGCCGACCTCGGCGACGCTGTTGGCAAAGCGCGTCAGCGGCATCGTCAGGGGATCGATGGTCTCGCCCTGCGCGTTCCATTCCGCAGCGATCGCTTCCGCGATCCCGCGCGTCGGGGCGACGACCTGGCGGCCGGAAGGCGTGCGGATGGCGCGGCCGTCGAGCGTGACGGCAAAGCCGCCATCGGCTTCCGCGATGCCGGCTTCCTTGTAGAACCGCTTGCGCTGCGGGGCGCGCGAGGCACGGCGCACTGATTTCCTCCGGATCGAGCGGAGAATGTCCGGCGACTTCGTCGAATAGTTCGCGCATTTCGGCTTCCGGCAATCGGTGATAATCTAGCCCTGACAATACGATAATGGCGGGCGCAAATAAAGCCGATGGGCACGTTGGGGCGATATCCTGCGATCCTGGTTGCGCTGGCGAGCCTCGCCGCACCGCCGGCGCAGGCCGGGTTCCGCTCGCCGGAATCGCTGGTCCGCAACGTCTACGCCCATTACGGCCGCGGCGCCTCCGAGTTCTCGAACGGGTTGCCGCGCGACGCCGAGACCGCGCGCCGGTTCTTCGAACCGGGGTTGCGGAGCGCGTGGACCGCGCCGCGCGATCAGCCCTACGATTTTCTGGTGCAGAGCGAGAAGTGGAAACTTGGGCCCATCTCGATCGCGATCCTGCGCAAGCAGTTCGACAAGACCTATGTCGCGGTAACCTTCGACAATCAGGGGCGCGCCACCACGCTGAGTTTCATCGTCGTCGAAGGGCCCGACGGCTGGGTCATTTCAGATGTCGAAAGCCCGCACGATTCCTTGCGGATGTTTCTGGCGCAGTTCCGGCGCTGATTTCAGCTATCGTAGGATGGGTCAGGGCTTTTGATAGATCACCTTGCCGGCACGGATCGTGTAAGCGACCTTGGCGAGGTTGCGGATGTCGGCGACCGGGTCGCCGTCGAGCACCACGATGTCGGCGTCAAATCCCTTCTCGACCCTGCCCTTGTTCGCGGCCTTGAAGAACTGCGCGGGATTGGTCGTCAGCGACGCCAGGATCTGGCGTTCCGATAGCGCGCGTCGCATCAGCTCATATTCGAGAGTCGTGTCGTAGATCGTGGTGAAGCCGACGTCGGTACCGAACAGGACCGGACCGCCATTGTCGGAGAACGCCTTGAGCTGATTGACGGTCGAAGTGACAAGGCGCGCAGCGATGTCAGGTCCGACAGGGAGCTTCGAAAACAGCGCCAGCGTCGGAATAAGCGCAATGCCCTGCTGCTTGAAGCGCGCGAGCTGCTCGGGTGAGTAGACCGGTGCACCGGCCACCGTGTGGGCCATGGCGTCGACGCCGGCTGCGATGACGGTATTGACACCCGTCATGTTCTGCGGATGAGCGAACACCGGCTTGCCCGCGGCATGCGCCACGTCAACCGCCGCCTTGGCGACGGCGACGTCCATGTTCACCACGGGGTTGTTTTCGCCCTTGTAGGAACCGGTGAACAGCTTCACGCCGTCGAGACCCAGGCCCAGATAGGTGTGTTCAAAATTCGTGGCTTCCTCAGGCGTACCGGCTTCGAGGAGTTGCATCTCGGGGGGCAGATAGATGGGATGGCCGCCCTTTGGAAAGATGCTGAGCACGGTATGGATATCAGGGCCAGGCACTTCGCCGGCGTTGACCCGCCGGCGCAGCGGAAGGGTATCTTTTCCGTCGGACCCAAGATCCCAGACGCTCGTAAAACCCCACCGTGTCAGCATCTCGCGCATGTGCTCTTGCAGCGGCCTCGCAGGAGCGGCGCCTGCGTCTTTCCATACGGCTTGCGTGAAATGGACGTGGCTGTTCCAGAAGCCGGCCACCACGGTCTTGCCGGTGCAATCAATGGTCCGCGCATCGGATGGTATCTGCACTTCGCTGCGGCTGCCGATCGCGGTGATGACGCCGTTGGACGTGACAACGACCGCGTCGGGAAGCGGCGCGGCGTCAGGCGACGCATAGACGCTGCCGCCGACGAGGGCGAGCGTCTGCGCGTTTGCGCCAGTGCCGACAGTCCCCGCGAAAAGGATGAAGAGAAGCGCGGCGCGAAGCAGATTTCCACTCATGCGTGGAGCCCCTTGAGTTTGTATGCTGCCCGTTCGGTGTCAAACGAACTGACCGGACCATACCAAACGTGCGCGTTACTGGTTTGACGGTTGTTGCGCCGTCCGCACAGGAGTTATTCCTCCGGCGCGTTCTCGATCGGATCGAACCGGTCGTGCTCGAGCCCAAGCAGATTCCAGGACTGCAGCATGTGCGGCGGCAACGGCGCGGTCGCGTCGATGAAGCCGCCACGCGGATGCGGGATCACGATGCGGCGTGCCAAGAGATGCAGCCGGTTCTGCAGGCCGCCCGGCAGGTCCCAGTTCTCCTTGTTGAAATATTTGGGATCGCCGACGATGGCGTGATCGATGTGCGCCATATGCGCGCGCAATTGATGGGTGCGGCCGGTCACCGGCTTCAGCGATACCCAGGCGAGCTTCTGGGCGGAGGTCTCGACGACAGCATAATAAGTCACCGCGTGGCTGGCACCCTCGTCGCCATGCTTGGCGACCCGCATGATGGTGTCGTCCTCGCTCTCTTCCTTGGCCAGATAAGTCGAGATGCGGCCCTGCTTCGGCTTCGGCACGCCCGCCACCAGCGCCCAGTAGATTTTTCGCGCGGAGCGGTGGCGGAACGAACCGGTCAGCGCGGTCGCGGCAAAGCGGGTCTTGGCAATCAGCAGGCAGCCCGATGTTTCCCTGTCCAGCCGATGCACCAGCCGCGGCTTCTGCCCTTTGGCATCGCGCATCACTTCCAGCATGTCGTCGACATTTCGCGTGATGCCCGAGCCGCCCTGCACGGCAAGGCCCGCGGGCTTGTTCAGCACCATGACATCGGCATCCTCAAAGAGGATCATGTCCTTGATGGCTTGCAGCGTCTTGGTCGCGGCTTCCGAGAGCTTTCCCGCGACCTTCGGCGTATCGAGCTTGAGCGGCGGAATGCGAATGCTCTGCCCCTCCTCGATCCGGTCCTTGCTGTCGGCGCGCTTGCCGTTGACGCGCAGCTCGCCCTTACGGACGATGCGCTGGATATGGGAGAACGACAGGCCGGGGAAGCGCGCCTCGAGAAAGCGATCGACGCGCATATTGTTCTCGTCCGCGGTGACCACGACCGTCTGAACCTTGGTCGGCAGCGGCGGCGGCTCGGGCACGACCTTCTCAGGCTCAGGCACAAAAGGTTTTGCGGCACGTGGCGGCGAGGCCGGAGACCGCGCCGGCGGCTTTCCGCCGGGACGATACGCGGCAGGCCGCTCGGCCTGCGAGCCCCGATAAGGACGTGCGCCCTTCGGGCGATCGCCCGCCGGGCGGAGGGGTCTCTTGACGCGACGGCTCATGGTTGCTGCGGCTCCGGAGTTAAACGGTTGCGTAGCGCAAATGCAGCGGATCGTCACGGTTAAATCGGTACAAATTGGCTCCGGATCGGCCATGCTGGGAAGGAGAAGAACGAAGGAGTATCGGGGATGGTATTTTCGAGATTGGCGCTGGCTGCGTTTGCGGGCCTCATCGCCAGCACAACTTTCGCCCAGCAAGCCCCGATGTCGGAGGATCTCGCCTGGAAACTGCTGGAGTTGGGCCGCGAGAGATGCGGCTGACCGATGAGATTCTGGCCTCGTGAAGACGGGCAAATAGCGGTGCAACTGCCGGCCAGTCATGTCAACTCAACGCGCAAGGTGCGCCCGACGGCGTTCGCGGCACGGCGCAATGTCTCAAGCGTCACCGAAGGCGTGGCAGGATCGAGCAGCCGATCCAGCTGGCGCCGGCTCGTCTTCATGCGCTCCGCCATCGCGCTCTTGGTAATGCCCTGCGCTTTCATCGCTTCCGCCAGCTGCTCGGCAATAATCTCCTTAATGGCTCGTTCTTCGCACGTTCCGAGCATTCCCTGTTCGGCAAGGAATTCATCGAACGTTTCTTCGCTCACGCGTGCTTTCTTTTTCTTCACCATCAAGTCACCTCTCGTTTGCGCTTCAGCGCGAGCTCGATGTCTTGCTGCGGCGTCTTCTGCGTCTTCTTGACGAAGCCGTGCAAGAGGATCATGTGACCATCAGCTCATGCAGAAGATTACACGCGCAATCCGGTTACTATCGAGATCGCTCCGCACTTCCCACAGACCATGCCCAAGTGGAGCACAATGTGGACGCCCGATTGGCCAGCCAAATTCCACCTTCTGAATGTCCTTCCCAATCGTCCGGCGATCTTCGGAAGGTATTTCAAGAATCCATTCGCGGACAGGATTGCGGCCGGTCGAACTGACATAGAATCGCGCGGGAAGCTTCTTCGAGCGGTCAATCATTCGACCCGCCGAGTGTGCCATTTTTGACACGATAATGCAAGGCATTAAGAAACGAAATAGCCGACACTATTTGCATTGCGCCGCGTTTCTCACCGCAGTCAGATCACCGGCGGAATTGGTGGACGGACGTTGTTTGGCGGCTTCCTCCGCCGCGGCGCAGGCCGCCGCCGGGTCGCCATTCTGGAAACGCGCCCAGGCGAGATTGGTCCAGGCATCGGCGAAGTCAGGCGCATCCTTGACCGCCTGCTCCAGCACCGGCTGCGCGTCTTTCGGCCGTTTGGCGATCAAGAGGAAACGGCCATAGTCGGCGTTGAGCGCCTTCATCGGATACGGCTGCCTGAGCGCAATCCTGAAGAGTTCTTCCGTGGCATCGAGGTCCTTGAAGCGCGCCTGCGTCACCGCCGCGAAGCCCTGATAGACACCGCTCTGTTCAGGCGAGAGGAGAAACGCCTGATTGAAGCGCTGCGCGGCCTCCCCCATCCTGCCGGCATTGATCGCCCGCCAGCCGCGCTTGGTGGTTTCCTCATAGGCCTTTTCACGCGTCCCGGCCGCCTGAATGATGGCGTTGACGAAATTTGCATCGGCGGCCTGCTGCGCCGAATCCTTCGCGGCAAATCCGAAGAACGGCTGCTCGTTGATCGGCGCTGAATAGGTTCGCTTTGTCACCTGCACGCCCGGTGCGACCTCGACCGTTTCCGCGGCTGCGGAAAGCATGAACGCCAGCGTCACCGCGACGGCCCAAAATGTCTTTTTGAGATAGTTCTCGAAACGGCTCATTCGGGCGGGCCTCGCTCTCGTTCCTTGCGCAGCTTGGCCCAGTAATCCAGCCGCCTGCGGATCTCGCGCTCAAAGCCGCGATCGGGCGGATCGTAGAAAGTCTGCCGGCCCATTGCTTCCGGGAAGTAATCCTGCCCGGAGAATGCATCGGGCGCGTCGTGGTCGTATTCGTAGCCGGAGCCATAGCCTTCCGACTTCATCAGCTTGGTCGGCGAGTTCAGGATATGCTTCGGCGGCAGCAGCGATCCGCCCTCCTTCGCCGTGCGCATCGCCGCACCGAACGCCTTGTAGGCGGCGTTCGATTTGGGCGCGGTCGCGAGATAGATCACGGCCTGCGCGATCGCCAGTTCGCCTTCGGGAGACCCAAGAAAATCAAAGGCGTCCTTGGCAGCGTTGCAGATCGCCAGCGCCTGCGGATCGGCAAGCCCGATATCCTCGACCGCCATGCGCACCACCCGCCGCGCCAGAAACAGCGGGTCCTCGCCGGCGTCCAGCATCCGCGCGAGATAATACAGCGCCGCATCCGGGTCGGAGCCGCGCACCGATTTATGCAGCGCCGAAATCAAATTGTAATGGCCGTCGGCGGACTTGTCGTAGATCGGCGCGCGGCGCTGCAGGATTTCCTGCAATTGCGCCGCGTTGAAGACTTCATCCTTGCGGGCGGCGCGCCAGACCTCTTCGGCGAGCGTCAGCGCGGCGCGGCCGTCGCCATCGGCCATCCGCACCAGCACGGCGCGCGCCTCCGCATCGAGCGGAAGTTTTCGTCCCTCGGCCTTTTCGGCATGCGCATAGAGCTTTTCGATCGCGGCCGCATCGAGCGAATGAAACACCAGCACCCGCGCCCGCGACAGCAGCGCGGCGTTGAGTTCGAACGACGGGTTTTCCGTGGTGGCGCCGACCAGCACCACGGTGCCGTCTTCCATCACGGGCAAAAACAAGTCCTGCTGGGCGCGGTTGAAACGATGCACCTCGTCGACGAACAACAGCGTGCCCTTGCCCATCTCGCGCCGGGCGCGCGCCGCGTCGAACACCTTCTTCAGGTCGGCGACGCCGGAAAACACTGCGGAAATCTGCTCGAAATGCAGTTCGGTGGCATCCGCCAGCAGCCGCGCCACCGTGGTCTTGCCGGTGCCGGGCGGTCCCCAGAACACCAGCGAGCCCAGCGTGCGTGTTTCCAGCATGCGCGTCAGCGCGCCGTCGGGACCGAGGATGTGATCCTGTCCGACGACGTCGGCGAGCGAGCGCGGGCGGAGCCGGTCCGGGAGCGGATGCGGCGCGTCGTGCTCCATCCCTGCCGCAGCAAACAGGTTGGCAGCCTCGCGCGGTTGCTTCGGGCTCATCCGCCCAGCGTCACGTTGATCTGCTGGCCACCCCGCACCACGGTGATGCGCCAGAGCCTGGACGCGGCTTTCGAGGCCTTGTCGAGATCGCTGGTCTTGGCGATCTTCTGGTTGTTGACCGCAAGGATGATGTCGCCCTTCTGGAAGCCGACGCTGGCCGCCGTGCCGCCATCCTCGAGATCGATCACCACGACGCCCTCGGTCTGGGAATCCAGATGCAGCTCGTCGGCAACCGCCGGCGAAATATTGGCGACCTTGGCGCCCTGGAACGGCGAACGCGCGGTGAGAACGATTTCGTCGCGGTTGGTATCGGGCGCGGTCTCCAGCGGCACCGTCAGCTTGACGGTCTTGCCGCCGCGCTGCGCGTCGATCTGCGCGGTGCCGCCAAGCTGGCGGGTCGCGAAGCGATAGTCGAACGCATTGGGATCGTCGATGGTCTGGCCTTCGATCGCCACGATCAGGTCGGACGGCTTCAACCCGGCGCGCGCGGCGGGACTGTTCGGCGCGACATTGGCCACCAGCGCGCCATTCGGCAGTTTCAGCCCCAGCGTCTCGGCGATTTCAGGCGTCACCGTCTGCAGTTTCGCTCCGAGCCAGGGCCGCTTGACGGCCTTGCCGCCGCTCTTGGCGGAGGCCACCACGACACGCACCATGTTGGCAGGAATCGCAAAGCCGATGCCCTGCGAACCGCCGGAGCGCGAGAAGATCGCGGTGTTGATGCCGGCGAGCTTGCCGGTCATGTCGAGCAGCGCACCGCCGGAATTGCCGGGATTGATCGCCGCATCGGTCTGAATGAAGAACTGGTAGTCGGTGATGCCGACCTGCGTGCGCGCCAGCGCCGAGATGATGCCATGCGTGACGGTCTGGCCGACGCCGAAGGGATTGCCGATCGCGAGCACGACATCGCCGACCAGCAGTTCATCGGAATTGGCGAAGTCGAGCGTTGCGAATTTCTCTTTTCCGTCCTTCACGCGCAGCACCGCCAGATCGGTGCGGCTGTCCTTGAGCACGATCTCGGCCTCAAACTCGCGCTTGTCGGCGAGCGAGATCTTCACCTGATCAGCGCCCTCGATGACGTGGTTGTTGGTGACGACAAGCCCGGAAGCGTCGACCATCACGCCGGATCCGAGCGAACGCTGCATTTGTTCGGGCTGCTGCCCGGGCACGCCGAAGAAGCGGCGAAAGATCGGATCGTCCAGCAGTGGGTTGCGGTTCTGCACCGTCTTGGCGGCGTAGACGTTCACCACCGCGGGCTGCGCACGCTGCACGATCGGCGCATAGGACAGCCGAAGTTCGACGCCGGAGGATGGCACACGGCGATCCTGCGCCACTGCCGGTGTTGCAGCGACGGCGGAAACCAGCACGAGGGCCAAAGAGCGGATCAAATTCATGCGAAAATCCTGGAATTTGCCGCCACACATATAGATGCGGGGCGGTAACGAGAGAAGATAACGCGGCACACAAACCGCAGGCTACGCGGCGCGATCGGGTTCCTCGACGCGGTCAGGTGCAGGCGCACAGGATAGCCGTTCCTGATGACTCTCGCCCCACGCCCGCAGCGTATCGATCACCGGGCGCAGGCTCTCGCCGACCTCAGACAGGGTATATTCGACCCGCGGCGGCACCTCGGCATAGACCTTGCGGATCACGAGCCTGTCGTCCTCGAGCGCACGAAGCTGCTTGGTCAGCATGCGCTGGGTAATCCCTGGCATCCGCCGCCGCAACTCCCCAAAGCGCTGGGTGCCGGCCTGCAGGTGAAACAGGATCACCCCTTTCCACTTGCCGTCGATCAGGTCGAGCGTGGCTTCCACCGCGCAGCCGGGTCGATGCGCAAAATTCCGCCGCTTCATGGGCCATTTTCCAATAGTATACAAACAGGGACTAGTTCCCCATATTTACAGTACTTGCCAAATTGATGCCAGCGCGACAGTAAATTCGCTAACCGTTCAAACCAAGGCAGGAGACATCGGGCATGAAGGCCGTCGGCTACAGAAAATCGCTCCCGATCGAGGACGCGGATTCGCTGATCGATTTCGAAACCGCCAAGCCGGAACCGAAGGGCCGTGACATCAAAGTCGCCGTGAAGGCGATCTCGGCGAACCCGGTCGACTACAAGGTCCGCAAGCGCGCCGCCCCGCCCGAGGGCGAAACCAAAATCCTGGGCTACGACGCGGCCGGCATCGTCGATGCCGTGGGCCCCGATGTCACGCTGTTCAAGCCGGGCGACGAAGTGTTCTACGCCGGCTCGATCCTGCGTCAGGGCACCAACGCGGAATTTCACCTGGTCGACGAGCGCATCGTCGGACGCAAGCCGAAGTCGCTGTCGTTTGCGCAGGCCGCAGCACTGCCGCTGACCTCGATCACCGCCTGGGAATTGCTGTTCGACCGGCTCGGCGCCGTGCCGGGCAAGAGCGTCGATCCGCGTACGCTGCTGATCACCGGCGGCGCCGGCGGCGTCGGCTCGATCCTGATCCAGCTCGCGCGCCGCCTCACGGGGCTGACGGTGGTGGCGACCGCGACGCGGCCGGAATCGCAAAAATGGTGCCTTGATCTCGGCGCGCATGCCGTGGTCGATCATTCCCAACCGATGAAGGCGCAGATCGACAAGCTGAAAGTGCCGCCGGTGGCGCTGGTCGCAAGCCTGACCTTCACCGACCAGCACTACAAGGCGATCGCGGATTTGATGGCGCCGCAGGGCAAGTTCGGCCTGATCGACGATCCGCCGGAATTCACCGTCAGCGCCTTCAAGGGCAAGGCCGTGTCGGTCCACTGGGAATCCATGTTCACGCGCTCGTCGTTCCAGACGCCTGATATGATCGCGCAGCACAACCTTCTGAACGACGTCGCCGACCTGATCGACAAGGGTGTGCTGCGCACCACCCTCGACCAGACTTTTGGAACGATCAACGCGGCTAATCTAAAACGCGCGCATGCGCTGCTGGAAAGCGGCAAGTCGCGCGGCAAGATCGTGCTGGAGGGATGGTAGCGGGCTCCGGGGACTTTGTTGCCGTGCGAAGGCAACGCCCCCTCCCCGGCTGAACACCCGTTCATGAAAATTAAATCTGCCGGTAAAGCCGTGCGGGAGACGCAACCCGAGCAACCAAATTCACTCGAAAGTGTTTAGCGGGTGTGCGTTTTTGCGGAGGTGGAACTTCGCTCGAATGTAATGTGGCTGGCGTCTGTTTTACGGAAAGGAGTACTCCATGAGGAAAGCACCTTTGGCTCTGACCGCTGCGGCGGTCCTGGGCTTGGCAGCGGTAGCGGCACCTGCGCCGGCGCAAGCTTACTGGCGCGGAGGGGGCTGGGGCGGCGGGGGATTTTTCCCGGCCGTGGCCGGCGGATTGATCGCGGGCGCGGTGATCGGTGGCATCGCTTCGAACGCTTACGCCTACGGTCCCGGCTATGGCGGCTACGGTCCGGGGTATTACGGCGGCGGATATGCCCCCGCCTATTACGGCGGATACTATGGTGGTGGCTACGCGCCGGCTTACTATGGCGGCGGCGGATATTACGGCGCTCCCGTGGTTCGCTATCGTCGCGTCGTCCGTCCGGCATATGCGTACTATGGCGGTGCGCGGTACTATGGCGGGCCCCGGTACTACCGTTCCTACTATCGCGGCTGGTGATCGCGACACCTGAAGTCCCTTTGTGAGGGTGGGCAAGGCGTAGCGTGCCCACCCTGCTGGCTCGGGTGCAAGCGATGGTGGGTACGCTTGGCTTTGCCCGCCCCACGGATCTAAAACTGCGGATCTAAAACAAAAAAGCGGCGCTTGAGGCGCCGCTTTTGAGATTCAAATTCGAAAAAACCTTACGCCGCTTCGGCTTCCTTTTCCTGCACCGGGCCGGAATCCTGGCCCTTGGCGTCGACGTCGCGGTCGACGAATTCGATCACGGCCATCGGCGCGTTGTCGCCGTAGCGGAAGCCGGCCTTGATGATGCGGGTGTAGCCGCCCTGCCGGTCCTTGTAACGGGGCGCCAGCGTGTCGAACAGCTTCCTGACCTGATCCTTGTCGCGCATCTCGGAGATCGCCTGGCGGCGCATCGAAAGCCCGCCCTTCTTGCCGAGCGTGATCAGCTTCTCCACGATCGGGCGGAGTTCCTTGGCCTTCGGCAGCGTGGTGACGATCTGCTCGTGCTTGATCAGCGCGGCGCACATATTGGCAAACATCGCGCGGCGATGCTCGGCGGTGCGGTTGAGCTTACGATGAACCTTGCCGTGACGCATTTTTGTATTCCTTGATTTCTCTTCGTCGCGACGGTTCGTCGGACTTGTTGCTCAGGTGGGCCACCTGCGTTCGCCCTGTCATTCCGGGGCGCGCGCAAGCGCGAACCCGGAATCTCGAGATTCCCCGGTGCGCAATTGCGCACCTGCGATCGCCGCTTCGCGACGTCCGGAATAACGAAAACTCAGTAGTGATCTTCGAAGCGCTTCGCCAGTTCGTCGATGTTCTCCGGCGGCCAGCCCGGCACTTCCATGCCGAGATGCAGACCCATCTGGGCCAGCACTTCCTTGATCTCGTTCAGCGACTTGCGGCCGAAGTTCGGGGTGCGGAGCATTTCCGCTTCCGACTTCTGCACGAGGTCGCCGATGTAGACGATGTTGTCGTTCTTCAGGCAGTTTGCCGAACGCACCGACAGTTCGAGCTCGTCGACCTTCTTGAGGAACGCCGGGTTGAACGCGAGATCGGGGATGATCTCCTGCGCCACTTCCTTGCGCGGCTCTTCGAAGTTCACGAACACGTTGAGCTGATCCTGCAGGATGCGGGCGGCATAGGCCACCGCGTCTTCCGGCGTGATCGCGCCGTTGGTCTCGATCGTCATGGTCAGCTTGTCGTAGTCGAGGATCTGGCCCTCGCGGGTGTTCTCGACCTTGTAGGAGACCTTGCGCACGGGCGAGAACAGGCTGTCGACCGGGATCAGGCCGATCGGCGCGTCCTCGGGCCGGTTACGCTCGGCAGCGACGTAGCCCTTGCCGGAAGCGACCGTGAACTCCATGCGGATTTCCGCGCCCTCGTCCAGCGTGCAGATCTGCAGGTCCGGATTGAGCACCACGACGTCGCCGACGGTCTGGATGTCGCCGGCGGTGACGGCGCCCGGGCCCGACTTCTTCACGACCATGCGCTTGGGGCCATCGCCCTGCATCTTGATCGCGATGTCCTTGATGTTGAGCACGATGTCGGTGACGTCCTCACGAACGCCCGCGATCGAGGAGAACTCGTGCAGCACGCCGTCGATATGCACCGACTGCACCGCCGCGCCTTGCAGCGACGACAGCAGGATGCGGCGCAGCGCGTTGCCGAGGGTCTGGCCGAAGCCGCGCTCGAGCGGTTCGGCGACGACGGTCGCAAACCGGGTCGCGTCGGTGCCCGGCGTTACCTGCAGCTTGTTCGGTCGAATAAGTTCTTGCCAATTTTTCTGGATCGTCACTTTGTCACCCCTTCGGGTCAATAGACCGGCCAGTCGATCCGCCTTCAGATCACTGGCGTTGGAGATCGCGGATCAGTCCGCGGCAGTCAAATTCCAAAAGCAATCGCGGGGCTCGATGGAGCGCCCGCGACCAAACGTCAAACCCGCCGGCGCTTGCGCGGACGGCAGCCATTGTGCGGGATCGTGGTCACGTCACGGATCGATGTGACGGTGAAGCCCGCCGCCTGCAGCGCGCGAAGCGCCGATTCACGGCCCGAACCGGGGCCGGCAACTTCCACTTCCAGCGTGCGCATGCCGTGTTCCTGCGCCTTCTTGGAAACGTCTTCGGCCGCAACCTGCGCGGCATAGGGGGTCGACTTGCGCGAGCCCTTGAAGCCCATCGTGCCGGCCGACGACCAGGCAATGGTGTTGCCCTGCGCGTCGGTGATGGTGATGGTCGTGTTGTTGAACGACGAATTCACGTGCGCGATGCCGGACGCGATGTTCTTGCGTTCGCGGCGGCGTACGCGGGTGGCTTCCTTGCCCATTACCTAAAACCTTTCCTGTGATCTCAAACGCCGCCGTAGTGCCAGCGGCTACACCTAAAAGGCGAGTGGCGAATGGCGAGTAGCGAATTACTATTCGCCATCCCCTATTCGCTATTCGCCAGACTTACTTCTTCTTGCCAGCGATCGACTTCGCCGGGCCCTTGCGCGTGCGCGCATTGGTGTGGGTGCGCTGGCCGCGCACCGGCAGGCCGCGACGATGACGCAGGCCGCGATAGCAGCCGAGGTCCATCAGACGCTTGATGTTGATGCCGGTCTCACGGCGAAGGTCGCCCTCGACCAGATAGTCGCGGTCGATCACTTCGCGGATCTGCAGAACCTCCTGGTCGCTCAGCTGGCTGACGCGACGATCCAGGGGGATCTTGACCTTTTCGACGATCTCGGCCGCGTTCTTCTGGCCGATGCCATGGATGTACTGGAGCGCGATCAGAACGCGCTTGTTGGTCGGGATATTCACGCCGGCAATACGGGCCACGGACTTCTCTCCTGTCGCCGATCCCTCATGGACCGGGCTATGATTCTTGCTAACTCGGGCAGGTGTCCGCAAACGCGAACACGACGCCCTTCCCCTCATCTTCTTCGGGGCCCGGCATCGTCATAAAACTATCCGACTTGGATGCGGGGCTTATTAAAGGATTCAACTCGGTTTCGTCAACCGTCTCTATCGTTTAGCTCGCTTTTTCGTGACCTTTTTCGCGGCCTTGCCGGCGGTCTTTTTTACCGTCTTTTTGGCCTTGCCGGCCCCCCGGGCCTTGGCGGCGGAAGCGGTCTTCCGCCCTGCCTTGCCAGCCGTTTTGGTGCCCTTCGGAGCCGATTTCCCGGCCTTAGGGGCGGTTTTGGCGGCCTTGCGGGCCGTTTTGGCGGCCTTGCCTGCCGGCCTGGCGGTCTTCCGGGCGGCCGCGGTGGCCTTCCTGGCCGACGCCGTGGCCTTGACAGCCTTGGGAGCCCCCTTGGGTTCCACCGCCCCGATCGCGGACAGGATGCGGTTGATCTCGCGGGTGACGTGCTCGATGGTCATCATGCCGTCGACCGTCAGGAGCTTCCGCCGCTCGGAATAATAGTGAATCAGCGGCTCGGTCAGCGTGCGGTAGTTCGCCAGCCGCTTCGAGAGCACTTCCGGGGTATCGTCGATTCGCACTTCCTCGCCGCGGGCCCGCATCTCGGCAACGCGCGTCTCCACGCGGTCCAGCAGCGCGCTCTCGTTGACGCGCAGTTCGACCACGGCGTCGAGCTTGATGTGCTTCTTCTTCAGGAGCTCGTCGAGGGCTGCCGCCTGCGGCACCGTGCGCGGAAAGCCGTCGAGAATGAATCCGTTCTTCATGTCGGGCTGGTCGAGGCGGTCGGAGATGATCCCGATCACGATCTCATCCGGCACCAGCGAGCCGCTGGCCATGACGTCCTTGGCCTGCAGGCCAACCGGCGTTTCGGCTGCAACCGCCGCGCGCAGCATCTCGCCAGTCGAGAGCTGGATGATGCCGTGCTTCTGGACCAGCCGCTGCGCCTGAGTCCCCTTGCCCGCGCCCGGCGGACCCAAAAGGATCAATCTCATGACTATTCGCCCCCCGGCTTGGTGAGCGAAATCCCGCACACCTTTATATTGATTTCGGACCGCCGCTTTCCGCCGATCAGCGGCGGCGGCCCCTGAGCTTGGATTTCCTGATCAGCCCCTCATACTGATGGGCCAGCAGATAGCCTTGCACCTGCGCCACCGTATCCATCGTCACGCTGACGACGATCAGAAGCGAGGTGCCGCCAAAGTAGAATGGCACCGAGGCGTAGGAAATCAGAATTTCGGGAATGAGACACACGATCGCCAGGTAGATCGCACCCAGCACCGTGATGCGCGACAGCACGTAGTCGATATACTCGGCGGTGCGCTCACCCGGACGGATGCCGGGGATGAAGCCGCCATGCTTCTTCAAATTATCCGCCGTCTCGGTCGGGTTGAACACGATCGCGGTGTAGAAGAAGGCGAAGAACACGATCAGCGCGAGATAGAGAAACAGGAACAGCGGACGGCCGTGGCTGAGCTGCGTGTTGAGCCACTGGAACCATTCAGGCCCCTTGCCGGCGTTGAAGTTCGCAACGGTGGCCGGCAGCAGCAGCAGCGACGAGGCGAAGATCGGCGGGATCACGCCCGAGGTGTTGAGCTTGAGCGGCAGATGCGAGGACTGGCCCTCGAACATCTTGTTGCCGACCTGGCGCTTCGGATACTGGATCAGAAGCCGCCGCTGCGCGCGCTCCATGAACACGATGAAGGCGATCACGGCGACCGCCATCACGATCACGATCAGGATCAGGCCGGTCGAGAGCGCGCCCTGGCGCCCCAGTTCCAGCATGTTGGCAAGCGCCGAGGGCAGCTCGGCGACGATGCCGGCCAGAATGATCAGCGAAATGCCGTTGCCGATGCCGCGCGAGGTGATCTGCTCGCCGAGCCACATCAGGAACATGGTGCCGCCGGTCAGCGTGACCGTGGTCGAAATCAGGAAGAACAGCCCGGGCTCGCTGACGACGTTGCCGGCGCCCTGCAGGCCGACCGCGATGCCGTAGGCCTGGAACGTGGCGAGAATCACCGTGAGATAGCGGGTATACTGGTTCAGCGTCTTGCGGCCCGCCTCGCCTTCCTTCTTCAGCGCTTCGAGCTTGGGCGAGACGGTGGTCAGCAGCTGGATGATGATCGATGCCGAGATGTACGGCATGATGTTCAGCGCGAAGATCGCCATGCGGTTGATGCCGCCGCCGGCGAACATGTTGAACATGCCGAGGATGCCGCCGGCCTGCGACTTGAACACCTGCTCCCAGATCGCGGGATCGATGCCGGGCAGCGGAATATAGGTGCCGAGCCGATAAACAAGCAGCGCACCCAGCGTGAACCAGATGCGCTTCTTCAGTTCATCGGCCTTGGCCAGAGCGCCGAAATTGAGGTTTGCCGCAAGTTGTTCTGCTGCTGAGACCATGTTCAGGCTTTCTCCCGCCGCCCCTCAGGCCCATGCCCGCGGGGCAATCGGCAGACGCCGGACATTATTTGGTGCTCGGCTTCGATAAGTCCATCGCTCCATCGTGCGGATTGCCCGCGACAACGGGCGATGACGCAGATGTTACGCCGCCTCGCCTTCTTCCTTCTTGGCCGGGGCCAGAATCTTCACCGTGCCGCCGGCCTTCTCGACCGCCGCGACCGCGGATTTCGAGGCGCCGTGCACCTCGATCGCGATCTTGGCCTTGAGTTCGCCGCGGCCGAGCAGCCGCAGGCCGTCCTTGGCGCGACGCATCACGCCGGCCTTCACCAGCGATTCGACGGTGACGGTTTCCTTGACGTCGACCAGCTTGGCGTCGATCGCCTGCTGCAGCCGGTCGAGGTTGATCTCGGCGAAGTCGAGCTTGAAGATGTTGTTGAAGCCGCGCTTCGGCAGGCGGCGATGCAGCGGCATCTGGCCGCCCTCGAAGCCCTTGATGCGCACGCCCGAACGCGCGGTCTGGCCCTTGCCGCCGCGGCCCGCCTTCTTGCCCTTGCCTGAACCGATGCCACGACCGACGCGCATGCGCTTCTTGCGCGAGCCGGCGTTGTCGGCGATATCGCTGAGCTTCATCGTTAGCTTCCTTTATCTTGGAGCATGATCTTGACCGAAAACCGGTACCCGCTTTTCGGGATCATGCTGCCTCCTTGCCTATCTTACTTCTCGTCGACGACGCGGACGAGATGTTGAACCTTGGCGATCATGCCGCGAATTGCAGGCGTGTCCTGCAGCTCGGTGACACGACCGATCTTGTTGAGCTTGAGGCCGATCAGCGTCGCACGCTGCGAGTGGTGGCGGCGGATTGCGCTGCCGGTCTGCTCGACCTTGATCGTCTTTGCGGCCTTGGCCATCGTCTTAACTCCGAATAGCGCGAGAAGACGCGCCGGTTGTTATTCAGCCACCACTTCGGCGTCGCCGCCGACGCGGCGCGACTGCAGCGTGGACACCTTGATGTTGCGGCGTGCCGCCACCGAACGCGGCGAATCCTGATGCTTCAGCGCGTCGAAGGTGGCGCGAACCATGTTGTAGGGGTTCGACGAGCCGATCGACTTCGCCACCACGTCCTGGATGCCGAGCGTCTCGAACACCGCGCGCATCGGGCCGCCGGCGATGATGCCGGTACCGGCCGGAGCCGCGCGCAGATAGACGCGGCCCGCGCCGTGGCGGCCGGCGATGTCGTGATGCAGCGTGCGGCCTTCGCGCAGGGCGACGCGCGTCAGGTTGCGCTTCGCCAATTCGGTCGCCTTGCGGATCGCCTCGGGAACTTCGCGCGCCTTGCCGTGGCCGAAACCGACCCGGCCCTTCTGGTCGCCGATCACGACCAGCGCCGCAAAGCCGAAGCGCTTGCCGCCCTTGACGACCTTCGCCACACGATTGATGTGGACCAGCTTGTCGACGAACTCGCTGTCGCGCTCTTCGCGATGCCGCCCCGTTCGCCTCCACCGCGTTCGCGTTCACCTGCCATGGTGTTTTCCAATCTCTGAGAGGCGAGCAGCCCCTGTCCTTCGTTCAAAACCAGTTGTTAGAAGCTCAATCCGCTTTCGCGCGCCGCATCCGCAAGCGCCTTGACGCGCCCGTGATAGAGATACTGCCGCGATCGAACACCACTTCCTTGACGCCGTTCTTCACGGCGCGTTCCGCCAGCAGCTTGCCGACGGCCTTGGCCGCATCGATGTTGGCGCCCGTGTTGCCGCTCTCGCGCATCGCCTTCTCCAGCGACGAGGCCGAAGCCAGCGTCTCGCCCTTCAGGTCGTCGATGACCTGGGCGTAGATGTGCTTCGACGAGCGGAACACCGACAGACGCGGACGTCCATTGGCGGACCGGCGCAGTGAGAAGTCTCACACGCTGCTTGCGCCGGGCATTCGTAACCTTCAGTGACATGACCGGCTCCGTTACTTCTTCTTGCCTTCCTTGCGGAAGATGAATTCGTTGGCGTACTTCACGCCCTTGCCCTTGTAGGGCTCCGGCGGACGATAGGCGCGGATCTCGGCCGCGACCTGACCGACGCGCTGGGAATCGTTGCCGGTGATCGTGATCTCGGTCGGCTTCGGCACCACGATGGTGATGCCTTCCGGGATCGCGTAGACGACGTCGTGGCTGTAGCCGAGCGCGAGCTGCAGGTTCTTGCCCTGCAGCGCGGCGCGGTAACCGACGCCGGTGATTTCGAGCTTCTTCTCGAAACCCTTGGTGACGCCCTCGACCAGGTTTGCGACCTGCGCGCGCGCGGTGCCGTACATGGCCTGCGCCCGGTTGGTCTCGAGCCGCGGCGCGACCTTGACCGCGCCGTTCTCGAACTTCACCTCGACGTCGTCATGCACGACGAACTGAAGCTGGCCCTTCGGCCCCTTCATCTTGACGGTCTGCCCTTCGACGCTCGCCGTCACACCGGACGGGATCGTCACAGGCCGTTTGCCAACACGTGACATGGCTTCAATCCTTCCTCAGAACACCGTGAAGAGAATTTCGCCGCCCACGTTCGCGTCGCGCGCTTCGTGGTCAGCCATGATTCCCTTCGGCGTCGACAACACCGAAATGCCGAGACCGTTGTTCACGCGCGGCAGGTTCTTCACCGAGGCGTAAACCCGACGGCCCGGCTTCGACACCCGCTCGATTTCGCGAATGACGGGCTCGCCGTCGAAATATTTCAGCTCGATCTCGAGCTCGCTGCGGCCGGAGGCATGTTCGACGCTGGCATAGCCGCGGATGTAGCCCTCGGACTTCAGCACTTCGAGCACGCTGGCGCGCATCTTCGAGCCCGGGGTCGAAACCTTGGACTTCGAACGCATCTGCGCGTTGCGGATGCGGGTAATCAGATCGCTGATCGGATCGTGCGTTGACATCTGACGACCCTCCTTACCAGCTCGACTTCACGAGCCCGGGAACCAGGCCCTTGGAGCCGAGTTCACGCAGCGCGATGCGGGAAAGCTTGTTCTTGCGATAGACCGAGCGCGGACGGCCGGTCAGTTCGCAGCGATTGCGGATCCGCGTCGCCGACGAGTTGCGCGGCATCTCGGCAAGCTTCAGCGTCGCGGCAAACCGCTCTTCCATCGGCTTGGTCTTGTCGGCGATGATCGCCTTCAGCTTCGCGCGCTGGGGGGCGGCGTTCTTGGTCATCCGCTTGCGCCGGTTGTTCTTCTCGATCGAACTCTTCTTTGCCATGCTTGGCTCCTGGGTTTCCGCGTTTGAGAGGCTTTTAGCTGCGTCTCACTGCCGGAACGGGAAATTGAAAGCGGTCAACAAGGCACGCGCCTCGTCGTCGGTTCGCGCCGTGGTGCAAACCGTGATGTCCATGCCCCATGTTTCCCCGGCCTTGTCGAAGTCGATTTCGGGGAAAATGATGTGCTCCTTGATGCCGAGCGAATAGTTGCCGCGGCCGTCGAAGCTCTTGGCGTTGAGGCCGCGGAAGTCGCGCACGCGCGGCAGCGCCACGTTCACCAGGCGGTCGATGAACTCGTACATCTTGGCCTTGCGCAGCGTGACCTTGCAGCCGATCGGCTGGTTTTCACGCAGCTTGAAGGTCGCGATCGCAACCCGCGAATAGGTCACGATCGCCTTCTGACCGGCGATCAGCGCCAGGTCGGCGGCGGCGGTCTCGGCCTTCTTGCGGTCGTTGACGGCCTCGCCGACGCCCATGTTGAGGACGACCTTGTCGAGGCGCGGCACCTGCATGACGTTGGCATAGCCGAACTGTTCGGTCAGCTTGCCGCGGATGCTCTTGTCATACTCCGCGCGCAGGCGCGGCACGTAAGCGGTATCAGCCATCGATCTCTGCTCCCGAGCTCTTGGCAATGCGTACCTTCTTGCCATCGGCCTGAATCTTGAAACCCACGCGGGTCGGTTTGCCGTCCTTGCCGACATACGCGATGTTGGACAGGTGGATCGGCGCCTCCTTGGAGATGATGCCGCCTTCCTGCGCCTGGGTCTGCTTCTGGTGACGCTTCACCATGTTGACGCCGCGCACCAACGCCTTGTTCTCGTCGGGGCGGACCTCGAATACTTCGCCGGTACGGCCCTTGTCGCGGCCGTTCAGCACGATGACCTTGTCACCCTTCCGGATCTTGGCAGCCATCACAGCACCTCCGGCGCAAGCGAAATGATCTTCATGTGGTTCTTGGCGCGAAGCTCGCGCGGCACCGGCCCGAAGATACGGGTGCCGACCGGCTCCGACTGGTTGTTGATCAGCACGGCGGCGTTGCGGTCGAAGCGGATGACCGAGCCGTCGGCGCGGCGGATGTCCTTGCGGACCCGCACCACGACAGCCTTCATCACGTCGCCCTTCTTCACCTTGCCGCGCGGAATCGCTTCCTTGATCGACACAACGATAACATCGCCCACGGTGGCATAGCGGCGCTTGGAGCCCCCGAGCACCTTGATGCACATGACACGGCGTGCGCCTGAATTATCGGCCACGTCGAGGTTGGTCTGCATCTGAATCATTGATGCACCTCGTCCTCTTTCTGATGCGCTATTCGCGCTTAAAATTTCCCGAAACCAGCCTGGCGGAACCAGACCTGCTTCAGGCCGTTTTCTTCTGTTCGCCCCGGACCACGGTCCAGCGCTTCAACTTCGAGATCGGCTTGCTCTCCTCGATCCACACCATGTCGCCCGGCTTGAACTCGTTGTTCTCGTCGTGCGCGTGGTAGTTTTTCGAGCGGCGGATCGTCTTCTTGTAGATCGGATGGGTGAAGCGGCGATCGACCCGCACCACCACCGTCTTGGCTTGCTTGTCGCTCACGACCACGCCCTGAAGGGTTCGTTTCGGCATATCCGGCCTCTTACTTCTTCTTCGCGCGCGCTTGCGCGGCGATGGTCTTGATGCGGGCGATGTCGCGGCGGGCTTCACGCAGCCGCGAAGTGTTTTCCAGTTGCCCGGTGGCGCGCTGGAAACGCAAATTGAAGCGTTCCTTCTTCAGGTTGAGGACGGCGTCCTCCCTCTGATCGTCGCTCATTGCTCTGATATCGGCGGTCTTCATCTCGGCCATGTCGGTTACTCCGCGATGCGCGCGACGAAGCGCGTCTTGATCGGAAGCTTGGCGGCGGCGAGCGAGAGCGCTTCCTTGGCGGTCTGCACCGTGACGCCGTCGATCTCGAAAATCACGCGGCCCGGCTTGACGCGGGCCACCCACAATTCAGGCGTACCCTTGCCCGAACCCATGCGGACTTCGGCGGGCTTCTTCGATACCGGCAGATCCGGAAACACGCGGATCCAGACCCGGCCGGCGCGCTTCATGTGGCGGGTCAGCGCGCGGCGCGCGGCTTCGATCTGACGGGCGGTGATGCGCTCGGGCGCCATCGCCTTCAGGCCGAACTGTCCGAACGACAACGTCGCGCCCGAAGTCGCAACGCCGTGGATACGGCCCTTATGCGCCTTCCGGAACTTCGTTTTCTTTGGTTGCATCATGGCTTTAAGCCCTCAAAACCTTCTGTTGTCTCACGCCGCGTCGCGGCGCGGACGGGAATTGTCGCCTTCGGCCATCTTCTTGTCCTGGGCCATCGGATCGTGCTCGAGGATCTCGCCCTTGAAGATCCAGACCTTGACGCCGCAGGTGCCGAACGTGGTGAACGCGGTCGCAACGCCGTAGTCGACATCGGCGCGCAGCGTGTGCAGCGGCACGCGGCCTTCGCGATACCATTCCATGCGCGCGATTTCGGCGCCGCCCAGACGGCCCGAGCAGTTGATACGAATGCCTTCGGCGCCAAGGCGCATTGCCGATTGCACCGCGCGCTTCATGGCGCGGCGGAACGCGACGCGGCGCTCGAGCTGCTGCGCGATCGATTCGGCGACCAGGGTGGCGTCGAGTTCGGGCTTGCGGATTTCGACGATGTTGATGACGACGTCGGACGCGGTGATGTCGGCAACCCGCTTGCGCAGCTTGTCGATGTCGGCGCCCTTCTTGCCGATCACGACGCCCGGACGCGCCGAATGGATCGTCACGCGGCACTTCTTGTGCGGACGCTCGATCACGATGCGGGCAACCGCTGCCTGCTTGAGTTCCTTGTGCAGGATCTCGCGGATCTTGACGTCCTCATGCAGCAGCTTGCCGTATTCGTTCTTGCCGGCGAACCAACGGGAATCCCACGTCCGGTTGATGCCGAGACGCAGTCCGATTGGATTGATCTTTTGACCCATCGTTTTCTCCCGCGCCCTTAAGCGCCAGCCTCGGCCTCGACCTGACGAACCACGATGGTCAGGTGCGAGAACGGTTTGAACACTCGGCCCGAGCGGCCACGGCCGCGCGGTGCAAAACGCTTCATCACGATGCCGTTGCCGACATGGGCCTCGGCGACGACCAGATCGTCGACCTCGAGGTCGTGGTTGTTTTCGGCGTTGGCGATCGCCAATTCCAGGCACTTCTTGACGTCGACCGCGATCCGCTTGCGCGAGAACTGCAGGTCGGCGAGTGCCGCAGACGCCTTCCGGCCGCGGATCAGCTGCGCGACAAGATTGAGCTTCTGCGGGCTCACGCGCAGCATCCGGGCCACTGCCTTGGCCTCGTTGTCCGCGAGGCTACGTTCGCGCTTTGGTTTGCTCATCGTCTATTCCTCAAGCCTTCTTGGCTTTCTTGTCGCCAGAATGGCCATGGAAGGTACGGGTCGGCGAGAACTCGCCGAACTTGTGGCCCACCATTTCCTCGTTGACCGATACCGGCACATGCTTCTGGCCGTTGTAGACGCCGAACACCAAACCGACGAACTGCGGCAGGATGGTCGAGCGGCGGCTCCAGATCTTGATGACGTCGTGACGGCCGGACGCGCGCGCGGCATCTGCCTTCTTGAGCAGAGAGCCTTCGACGAACGGGCCTTTCCAGACTGAACGAACCATGTCCGGCGTTCCTTACTTCTTCCGCTTGTGGCGGCTTAGGAGGATGAATCTGTTGGTCGACTTATTCGAGCGGGTCTTCTTGCCCTTGGTCGGCTTGCCCCACGGGGTGACCGGGTGGCGGCCGCCCGAGGTGCGGCCTTCGCCGCCGCCGTGCGGATGGTCGATCGGGTTCATGACGACGCCGCGGTTGTGCGGGCGCCAGCCCATCCAGCGGGTGCGGCCGGCCTTGCCGATCGAGATATTCATGTGGTCGGGGTTCGACACCGCACCGATGGTGCCGCGGCAACGGCCGTGCACCAGGCGTTGCTCGCCCGAGTTCAGGCGCAGGATGACGTAGTCCTGGTCGCGGCCGACGATCTGGGCGTAGGTGCCGGCGGAGCGCGCGATCTGGCCGCCCTTGCCGATCTTCATCTCGATATTGTGGACGATGGTGCCGACCGGCATGTTGCCGAGCGGCATGACATTGCCAGGCTTGACGTCGACATAGTTGCCGGCGACGACGGTATCGCCCGCGGCCAGGCGCTGCGGCGCCAGGATATAGGCCTGCTCGCCGTCCTGATACTTGATCAGCGCGATGAACGCGGTGCGGTTCGGATCGTATTCAAGCCGCTCGACGGTCGCGGGAACGTCGATCTTGTTGCGCTTGAAGTCGACCAGGCGGTAGGCCTTCTTGTGGCCGCCGCCGCGGAAGCGAACCGTGATACGCCCGTGGTTGTTACGGCCGCCGTTGCTGTGCTTGCCCTCGGTCAACGCCTTGACCGGCTTGCCCTTGTACAGCGCCGAACGGTCGACCATCACCAGCTGGCGCTGGCCCGGCGTCGTCGGATTGTAAGTTTTCAATGCCATCGTCGTAACGCCCTATAGTCCGGTGGTGACGTCGATGCGGTGGCCCTCTTCGAGGGTCACGATCGCCCGCTTCACATCCGACTGCGAACCGAAATTGCCGCGGAACACCTTGGTCTTGCCCTTGCGGACCAGCGTGTTCACGCTCTTCACCTTGACGTCGAACAGCTTCTCGACGGCTTCCTTGATTTGCGGCTTGGTCGCCTTGGCTGCGACCCTGAACACAACCTTGTTGTGCTCGGACGCGACCGTCGCTTTTTCGGTCACCACCGGGGCAACGATCACGTCGTAATGGCGCGGATCGATATTCTTCATTTGAAGCGCGCCTCCAGCGCATCCACCGCCGACTTGGTCAAGACCAGCTTCTGGCGCCGCAGAATGTCATAGACGTTGATGCCCTGGATCGGCAGCACGTCGATGTTCGGAATGTTGCGCGCCGCGGTCGCGAAACCGGCGTGCACTTCGGCGCCGTCGATGATCAGCGCATTGGTCAGGCCGAGACCCGAGAAATGACCGATCAAGGCCTTGGTCTTGGCCGCCTCGAGCGTCGCCGATTCAATTACGATCAGGCCGCCGTCCTTTGCCTTGGCGGAGAGCGCATGGCGAAGCGCCAGCGCACGCACCTTCTTTGGCAAGGCGAAGGCGTGCGAACGCACCACCGGACCGAACGCACGGCCACCGCCGCGAAACTGCGGTACGCGGGCGGAACCGTGACGAGCACCGCCGGTGCCCTTCTGCTTGTACATCTTCTTGCCGGTGCGCCAGACATCGGCACGGCCCTGCGTCTTGTGCGTGCCGGCCTGACGCTTGGCGAGCTGCCAGTTGACGCAGCGCTGGATGATATCCTTGCGCGGCTCCAGGCCGAAAATCTCGTCGGAAAGCTGGACCGAACCGGCTTCCTTGCCTTCAAGGGTCGTGACTTTCAGTTCCATCTCACGCGCCCTCCTGCTCGGCCGGCGCAGCTGCCTGTTCGGCACCATCAGCGACCTTGAACTTGCCGGGCTTCGGAGCTTCCTTCGGCAACGGCTTCTTGACGGCATCGCGCACCGAGATCCATCCGCCCTTGGAGCCGGGAACGGCGCCTTCGACCAGGATCAGACCGCGCTCGACGTCGGTCTGCACAACACGCAGGTTGAGCGTGGTGATGCGATCGACGCCCATGTGACCGGGCATTTTCTTGTTCTTGAAGGTCTTGCCGGGATCCTGACGTCCGCCGGTCGAACCGATCGAACGATGCGATACCGACACACCGTGGGTGGCGCGCAGGCCACCGAAATTCCAGCGCTTCATGCCGCCGGCAAAACCCTTACCGACCGAGGTGCCGGTGACGTCGACGAACTGGCCGACCACGAAATGGTCCGCCTGAATTTCGGCGCCCACCGGGATCAGCGCGTCCTGCGACACGCGGAATTCGGTGACCTTCCGCTTGGGCTCGACCTTGGACACCGCAAACTGGCCGCGCTCTGCCTTGGGCAGATAAACGGTCTTGCGGGTGCCGGAACCGAGCTGCAGCGCGACGTAACCGTTCTTCTCGGTCGTGCGGTGGCCCAACACCTGGCAATTGCCCAGCTTCAGCACGGTCACAGGGATATGTTCGCCGGTCTCCGTAAAGACCCGCGTCATCCCGACCTTTTGTGCGATCACTCCGGAGCGCATCGGCGTGCTTCCTGTTCTTTCTGTCCGTTAACTTCGGACGATCCAAAAATTTAGAGCTTGATCTCGACGTCGACGCCAGCGGCCAGGTCGAGCTTCATCAAGGCATCGACGGTCTGCGGGGTCGGGTCGACAATGTCGAGAAGGCGCTTGTGGGTGCGCATCTCGAATTGTTCACGGCTCTTCTTGTCGACGTGCGGCGAACGGTTGACGGTGAACTTCTCGATGCGGGTGGGCAGCGGAATCGGTCCGCGAACCTGGGCACCGGTACGTTTCGCCGTGTTCACGATCTCGCGGGTCGACGTATCGAGAATTCGATGGTCGAACGCCTTGAGACGGATGCGAATATTTTGGCCGTTCATTGCCGTTGTCTTTCTTTGTCGTCGCGGGTGGCGAGTAGCGGGTGGCTGACAACGAATGGTTCGAACCACTCGCTGTCAGCCATTCCCTATTCGCTTATTCGATGATGCTGGAGACGACGCCCGAACCAACGGTGCGGCCGCCTTCGCGGATCGCGAAGCGGAGCTTTTCTTCCATCGCGATCGGCACGATCAGGTGCACTTCCATCGCGATGTTGTCGCCCGGCATCACCATCTCGGTGCCTTCGGGCAGATGTACGACGCCGGTCACGTCGGTGGTGCGGAAGTAGAACTGCGGCCGGTAGTTGGTGAAGAACGGGGTGTGACGACCGCCCTCTTCCTTGGTGAGGATGTAAGCCTCAGCCTTGAACTTGGTGTGCGGCTTGACCGAACCCGGCTTGCAGAGAACCTGGCCACGCTCGACTTCCTCGCGCTTGGTACCGCGCAGCAGCGCACCGATGTTGTCGCCGGCCTGGCCCTGGTCGAGCAGCTTGCGGAACATTTCGACGCCGGTGACGATGGTCTTCTGGGTGTCGCGGAGTCCCACGATTTCGATTTCCTCGCCGACCTTGACGATGCCGCGCTCGACACGGCCGGTCACCACGGTGCCGCGGCCCGAGATCGAGAACACGTCTTCCACCGGCATCAGGAACGGCTGGTCGATCGGACGCGCCGGCTGCGGAATGGCCTCATCGACCGCCTTCATCAGCTCGAGAACCGCATCGTGACCGAGCTTCGGATCCTTGTCTTCGAGGGCGGCGAGCGCCGAACCCTTGATGATCGGGATGGTGTCGCCCGGGAATTCGTACTTCGACAGCAGTTCGCGGACTTCCATCTCGACGAGTTCGAGCAGTTCCGGATCGTCGACCATGTCGCACTTGTTGAGGAACACGACGAGCGCGGGAACGCCGACCTGGCGGGCGAGCAGGATGTGCTCGCGGGTCTGCGGCATCGGGCCGTCGGCGGCCGACACCACCAGGATCGCGCCGTCCATTTGCGCCGCACCGGTGATCATGTTCTTGACGTAGTCGGCATGGCCCGGGCAATCGACGTGGGCATAGTGCCGGTTCTTGGTTTCGTATTCGACGTGAGCGGTCGAGATCGTGATGCCGCGCGCCTTTTCTTCCGGCGCCTTGTCGATCTGGTCGTACGCCGTGAACGTCGCACCGCCGGTTTCAGCCAGCACCTTGGTGATCGCTGCGGTCAGCGATGTCTTGCCATGGTCGACGTGACCGATGGTTCCGATATTGCAGTGCGGTTTATTACGTTCAAACTTTGCTTTGGCCATTTGACTCTCCGTTCAGTCGTTAACTGCCGCCAACGACAATCAGGCAAACTTCTTTTGTACTTCTGCCGACACGTTCGCCGGCGCTTCAGCGTAGTGGTCGAATTGCATCGTAAAGGTCGCGCGTCCCTGGCTCATCGAGCGCAGGTTATTCACGTACCCGAACATGTTCATGAGCGGCACCATCGCGTTGATGACGTTGGCGTTGCCGCGCATGTCTTGACCCTGGATCTGGCCGCGCCGGGAATTCAGGTCGCCGATGACGGAACCGGTATAGTCTTCCGGTGTCACCACTTCGACCTTCATGATCGGCTCGAGCAGGACGGACTTGCCCTTCTGCAGCGCTTCGCGGAATGCCGCGCGCGACGCAATTTCGAAGGCCAGCGCCGAGGAGTCGACGTCGTGATACTTGCCGTCGACCAGTTGCACCTTGACGTCCACCACCGGGAAGCCGGCGACGACGCCCGAACCCATCACGCTGGCGAGGCCCTTTTCGACGCCGGGGATGTATTCCTTCGGCACCGCGCCGCCGACGACCTTGGATTCGAACTCGAAACCCTTACCGGGCTCGTTCGGCTCCACGATGATCGACACTTCGGCGAACTGACCGGTACCGCCGGTCTGCTTCTTGTGCGTGTACTTGACTTCGGCGCGCTTGGTAATGCGCTCACGGAAGGCCACCTGCGGCGCGCCGATATTGGCGTCGACCTTGTAGGTGCGGCGGAGGATGTCGACCTTGATGTCGAGATGGAGTTCGCCCATGCCCTTGAGGATGGTCTGGCCGGATTCCAGATCGGTCGAGACCCGGAACGACGGATCTTCGGCGGCGAGCTTCGCCAGCGCGACACCGAGCTTTTCCTGGTCGGCCTTCGACTTCGGCTCGATCGCGATTTCGATCACCGGCTCCGGGAATTCCATCTTTTCCAGAATCACCGGCTTGTTGGAATCGCACAGCGTGTCGCCGGTGCGTGCTTCCTTCAGGCCCGCCAGTGCGACGATATCGCCGGCAAAGGCTTCCTTGATGTCTTCGCGGTTGTTGGCATGCATCAGCAGCATGCGGCCGATGCGCTCCTTGCGGTCGCGCGTCGAATTGATGACACCGGTACCCGACAGCAGCGTGCCGGAATAGATTCGGCAGAAGGTGATGGTGCCGACGAACGGGTCGTCCATGATCTTGAATGCCAATAGAGCCAGCGGCTCCTTGTCGTTCGGAAGGCGAACCACTTCGTTGCCGTCTTCATCGAGGCCCTTGATGGCGGGGACGTCGACCGGCGACGGCAGGTAATCGACGACGGCGTCGAGCAAAGGCTGCACGCCCTTGTTCTTGAACGCCGAGCCGCACAATACCGGGAAGAACGCGCCAGTCAGCACGGCCTTGCGGATCATCCGCTTCAAGGTCGCCTCATCGGGCTCCTTGCCGTCGAGGTAAGCGGCAAGAACCTCGTCGTCGAGTTCGACGGCGGCTTCCAGCAGCTTCTCGCGATATTCCTTGGCCTTCTCGACCATGTCCGCGGGAATGTCGATGTCGACGAACTTTGCGTCGAGCTTCTCTTCTTCCCAGACCACGCCCTTCATGCGGACGAGATCGACCAGGCCCTTGAAATTATTCTCGGAGCCGATCGGAAGCTGGATCGCAATCGGCTTGGCACCGAGGCGATCGACAATATCCTGCATGCATTTGTAGAAGTCGGCGCCGGTCTTATCCATCTTGTTGGCGAAGACGATGCGCGGAACCTTGTACTTGTCGCCCTGGCGCCAGACGGTTTCGGTCTGCGGCTCAACGCCCTGGTTCGAATCGAGCACGCATACCGCACCGTCGAGCACGCGCAGCGAACGCTCGACTTCGATGGTGAAGTCGACGTGGCCGGGAGTGTCGATGATGTTGAGGCGCTTGCCTTCCCAGAACGCGGTGGTCGCAGCCGACGTGATCGTGATGCCGCGCTCCTGCTCCTGCTCCATCCAGTCCATCGTCGCAGCACCTTCGTGCACTTCGCCGATCTTGTGGCTCTTGCCGGTGTAATAAAGGATGCGCTCGGTGGTCGTGGTCTTGCCGGCATCGATATGCGCCATGATACCGAAGTTGCGGTAGTTCTCTATGGCATGAACGCGGGGCATGGGGTGTTCCTTAAAATCCGTGTGTCGCCGTTACCAGCGATAATGCGAGAAGGCGCGGTTGGCTTCCGCCATCCGGTGCACGTCTTCGCGCTTCTTGACGGCGTTCCCCCGGTTATTCGACGCGTCGAGCAACTCGGCCGAGAGCCGCTCCGTCATCGTCTTTTCATTGCGCTCGCGCGCTGCGGTGATGATCCAGCGAATTCCCAGCGCCTGACGGCGGACGGAACGCACTTCGACCGGCACCTGGTAGGTGGCGCCGCCAACGCGGCGCGAACGCACCTCGATGGTCGGCATGACGTTTTCCAGCGCCTGCTCGAACACCGGGAGCGGCCCCTGCTTGGTCTTGCTCTCGATCATCGCGAGCGCGCCGTAGACGATGGTTTCGGCGGCGGACTTCTTGCCGTCGTACATGATCGAATTCATGAACTTCGTAATGATGATGTTCCCGAACTTCGGATCCGGGTTCACTTCACGCTTTTCAGCAGAATGGCGACGAGACATCTGGGCTGTTCCCGATTACTTCGGACGCTTCGCGCCGTACTTCGAACGACGCTGCTTACGGTTCTTGACGCCCTGGGTATCGAGGACGCCGCGGAGGATGTGGTAGCGCACGCCAGGCAAGTCCTTGACGCGGCCGCCGCGGATCATGACCACCGAGTGCTCCTGAAGGTTATGGCCTTCACCCGGGATGTAGCCGATCACTTCGAAGCCGTTGGTCAGGCGCACCTTGGCGACCTTACGAAGCGCCGAGTTCGGCTTCTTCGGGGTCGTGGTGTAGACGCGCGTGCAAACGCCGCGCTTCTGCGGCGACTGCTGCAGCGCCGGCACCTTCTTGCGCGACTTCTGAACCGTACGCGGTTTTGCGATCAGCTGGTTGATCGTCGGCATGTCAGCCTTCACCCTTTAGTTCGCGCGAAACCCTGATCGGCTCCGCAAATTCTTCCAGGGACCAGCCGCCCCGTTCGGCCGCCTTGCGCGGCAAAGACCCACGCAAAACGAAATCGCGCCAACCACCCATTGCTGAGCGGAAAGCGCTTCGACGCCACAGAGGACCGCGAGTTTGGACCGATCAGCGTTCGCTGTTCAGCCCGCCACCGAGGTCATGCATCCGAGTTCACTCTCAAGAGAACATGCTCAAGAGAACTAAAATCGCACTGGCATTGCCTAGCTATATGATCGACAGCGTTTGAGCGGCATTCGTCGAGGTTGGTGCCCGT
>CAWBRL010000017.1:0-175372 GCA_963791165.1 uncultured Alphaproteobacteria bacterium
GTACTTGAGGGAGCGTCCTCACGCCGCCTCGCCGCCGCGGCCATGGAGGTGCTGGTCCATGCCATCGAAGCCTATGCCAGCCCCGTCTACCACCCGCCGGCCGACGCGCTTGCGCTGGATGCCGCAAAGCAGCTCACGCGGTGGCTACCCGTGGCGCTTGCTTCGCCCAGTCACCGGGAAGCGCAGCGCGAATTAATGGCCGCGGCATTGACGGCCGGGCTCGCGCTTGAAAAAGCGGTTGGCGGGGTCGATGCGCTTGCGCATCCGATCAAGGCTGAACTTGGACCCGGCGTCCTGCATGGCGATCTCCATGTGCCATTGATGGCGGCCATGGCTAACTTCAACACCGAAGCCGTGGGCGATCGATACGCCACCATGGCCGAAACCTTCGCAAGAACAACGCGGGAGCCGCACTTCAGCACCGCAATCGGAGCTTTCGCCCGCGCCATCGGCCTGCCGACTTCCTTGCGGGAGATGGGGATCAATCCTGCTCAGTTCGACCGTTTTGCGGAAATGGCAGCGAACGATCCGGGAGCCCTTGCCAATCCCCGACGGCTGACCCCCGGCGACTGCCGCCGCATTCTCGAGGCCGCCTGGTGAGCACGAATGAGGACCCCCGGCGGGAGGCAAACGGCCTGGACCGGTGGCGGCCGGGGCAATTTGCCTGTTGTCACAACGCGATCTCCTTATACATTCTTCCCCTACCGCGCACAAAGATGAGCGGGGAGGAAACCGATGAGTACTGCTCACGCGGTCGCACATGGTGCGTTCGGGCGCGCTTGCCTCTATGAGCTGGATCGGCCGATGGTGCCGCATGCCCATCGCGAGGGGCATCTGATCTTTCACGTCCGCGGACCGGTCGCCAGCGTGGTTGTCGATGGCAAGACCTTGCCGCTCACGAACCGGAGCGCAACGGCAATCAGCCCATGGCAACCGCATCATTTCGCGCCGATTGACCGGCGGGAACCAACGCTGACGCTCGTTCTCTACATCCGCCCGGGCTGGTTTGTTGATGCGAGTCACACGGCCTTCGAAATCCTGCGCTTCGGCCGCTCAACCGTCGAAATGAGCGACCACATCACCCGGCTTGTCTCGGAAACCGCACGGCTTCTCGCCGACTATGGCGGCTGCGATGGCTCTTTCGAAGACCGGCTCAGTGCCCTCACGCAGGCGGCCTACGATCAAACCTGGCAGTGGACGAGCGCGGCTGACAGGCCGGCTGCCCATTGCTCGGGACTGCGGGATTTCCGCCTGCGGCGCGCGATCAGCCTCCTGAGCGAGAGGCTCGGCGAACCCGTCGACCTCGCGCAGATTTCGCGGAACGCCGGCCTTTCGCGCCCGCATTTCTTCAAGCTGTTTCGCGAGCAGATGGGTTTGCCCCCTACGATCTTCCTCAATGCCCTGCGCATGGAGCGCGCGATCGAGCGATTGGCCAGAGGTACGGAAACGGTTTCTGAAATCGGGCTTGATCTCGGCTTTGCGACCCCGGCGAGCTTCTCGCGGTTCTTCATCGCCAATGGCGTCGTGCCGCCGAGCGCCTACCGGCGCAGCGTCGCGCTCACACACTGAAAAGGTGGTGCTGCACTCCAAAGAAGAGACGTTCGGGCTAGAGAAAAGACGTTCGGGAAAAGACAGGCCGGGAACTTCCATCTAGCCTTCATTCCAACGGTGGCGAGGTCCGCCACGGGAAGCTGTTGGGCCGTTCTGAGATGAACAATTTCATCGCGCGCTATCCGCTCTGGAGCCTGCTTTTCATCCTCTTGGCCGCAGCGTTCCTGTGTCTTGTGCTGGCCCCCTGGCCACCCGAACTGGTGGCGAGTTGGGGCCGTAAGCAAATCTTCCTGAATGCACTTTTGGGCGGCATCACGCTTGGCGCGCTCTATTTCCTCGTAGCAGCCGGCTTCACGTTGATTTTCGGCCTGATGCGCGTCGTCAATCTCGCGCATGGCTCATTGTTCCTGATCGGCGGATATGTTGGCTACGAGGTCGCGACCGCCTCGGGTTCGTGGCTGCTGGCCTTTCCGATTGTGTTCATCGTCGTGGGGCTGATCGGGCTCCTGATGCAGTTCTTCATCTTCTCGAAAATGGAGGGCGAAGAGCTCCGCCAGACGCTGGTCAGCATCGGGCTTTCGATCGTGTTTGCCGACCTCATGCTCTGGTGGTGGGGCGGGCAATCGTATTCGATCCTCGCTCCGCAGTTCCTGCAGGGGCCGATGGAATTGCCCCTCGTGAGCAACGTCAACGACTCGACCGGCGCGGTCACCTGGCTTCGCTACCCGTCCGTGCGCGTGTGGATACTGGTCGCGGCAATCGTGATCGGCGTCGCGATGTGGCTCGTTTTGAATCGCACCGCGCTTGGCATGCTGATCCGTGCGGGCGTCGACGACCGCGAGATGCTGGCCGCTTCCGGCGTGCGCATCCACCTGGTGTTTCTGGCGGTGTTCGGGTTCGGCGCCGGGCTTGCCGGTATCGCGGGGATCATCGGTGCCACGTTCCAGTCGCTGTCGCCGGGCGAGGATACGCGTTTTCTGCTGGCGAGCCTCGTGGTGGTGATTGTCGGAGGCATGGGGTCGATCGTCGGCGCGGCTTTGGGCGCGCTGATCATCGGGGTCGCCGAGCAGATGGGGTTTGTCTACGCGCCGACCTATTCGATCGTTCTAACATTCCTCATCATGGCGGCGGTGCTGGCGTTTCGGCCGCAGGGCCTTCTGGGAACGAGGCGGTAGGACATGTCGGTTGCCGATCAAGTCCCTCGCTTCGCCAGTTCCGTCGATCCGCGGATGTGGTCCGAGCGCATTCCCGCCCCCTGGTGGATCTTCGGGTTGATCCTGCTGTTGCTGCCGATCGTGGCCAACAATTTCTGGCTGTTCCAGATCATGGGCTGGACTTTCATTCTGGGCATGATCGGGCTCAGCCTGATGTTCCTCGCCGGCTATGGCGGAATGGTGAGCCTGCTGCAAATGTCGATTGCCGGAGTGGCCGGCTACATGGTCGCAATCCTTGGGCCGTCCGGCGCGGCCAATGTCAGTCTCGGCCTTTCCTGGTGGATCGTGCTTCCGGCCGCTTTCCTGATCGCGGCGCTATTCGCGACGGTATGCGGCGCGCTCGCCGTTCGCACGGATGGCATCTACACGATCATGATCACGCTCGCGATCGCGGCGGCCTTCTTCTATTTCACGCGACAGAACTACTCCATCTTCAACGGCTATTCCGGGTTCAACCTCGTGTTGCCGCCGAAGCTTTTCGGCGTGAACTGGCGCGATCCGCTGCCCTTCTACTACCTCACCCTCGCTTGCGCCGCGCTGTGCTACGGCGCAGTGGTCTATCTCGCGCGCGCTCCCTTCGGGCTCGCTCTTCAGGGCGTGCGCGACAACCCGCGCCGCATGGCGGCACTGGGTTTCAACGTGACCGCCCATCGCGTGGCGGCCTACGCGCTGGCCAGCGTTTTCGCCTCCACGGGCGGCATTCTTCTGGTCTGGCAGAATGCGCAGATCGCGCCGGGCACGATCGGCATTTCCTCCGCGATCGATGTGCTCGTGGTCGCGGTGGTCGGCGGGATGCGCCGTCCGCTCGGACCGTTTATCGGCGCTTTCATCTACGTGTTGCTGCAGGTGTTCTCGACCGACATTCTCGGCTTTTTCGGGTTCTCGGCGGATCGCTTCAAGCTGATCATCGGGATCGGCTTCCTGGCGATCGTGCTGTTCTCGCCGGATGGTGTGCTGGGCCTGTGGGATCGCTGGCGCGCGGGGGTTGCGGCGCGCCAGGCCGCAACGACGGGAGGCGGGGCATGAACGCGCCCGTCGTCTCTTCCCGAATGAACTTGCCCGGGACTGGCAATGCCAGCTCCGGCAATGCGCTGGAACTGCGCGGCATCACCAAGATGTTCGGCGCGCTGGCCGCAATCTCGGACGTGACGCTTTCGGTGAAACCGGGCGAAAGGCGGGCCGTTCTCGGTTCGAATGGCGCGGGCAAGACCACGTTGTTCAACTGCATCACCGGGGATTTTCTGCCCACAGCGGGCCTGGTCCGGTTTTTTGGCGAGGATGTAACGGTCTTCCCGCCCCATGAGCGCATCCGCCGCGGCTTGCGCCGCACCTATCAGATATCCTCGCTCTTCACCGGGCTGAGCGTGATGGACAATATCTATCTGGCCTGCTGCGGTGTTTCGCGAAACCGTTTCTCGCTGGTCCGGCCGCGTCCCGACGATGCACTCGTGCAAGCCGCGGAACTGCTGGTCGAGGCTGTGCACCTGACTGCTGATAAGGACCGCCTGGTCGGCGAGCTGGCCTATGGCCAGCAACGCCAGCTTGAAGTTGCGCTGGCGCTGTCCGGAGCGCCGCGCTTTGTGCTGTTCGACGAGCCTGCGGCAGGGCTGTCGCCGACCGAGCGTGCCGATCTGGTGACGATTTTGACCTCGCTGCCGGCGCATATCGGCTTCATCATCATCGAACACGACATGGATGTCGCGCTGCGGGTCGCCGAAAGCGTGACGATGATGCACAACGGCCGGATCTTCAAGGAAGGCCGGTCCGACGAGATCGAATCCGATCCGGAAGTTCAGGAGCTTTATCTCGGAGGCGGTTATGCCCAGCACTGACCGCCGTCAGCAGTTGCGCGGCACGCTGCCTGCGCTCCAGGTCCGCGGGCTAAACCTGTATTACGGCCGCTCTCACGCGCTGCAGGGCGTCGATCTGACCCTGCAGGAAGGCGTGCTCAGCCTGGTCGGCCGCAACGGCATGGGCAAGACCTCGCTGTGCAAGGCGATCATGGGCCTGGTGCCGGTGTCGAGCGGCTCGATCACCGCGTTTGGCGAGGAACTGATCGGCCGCTCCACCACCGACATCGCACGGCTTGGTGTTGGCTATGTTCCCCAGGGCCGGCGGCTATGGCGATCGCTGAGCGTCGACGAGCATCTGCGGCTGGCGCAGCGCGGGCCGCGCGGCGCCTGGACGCCGGAGCGGGTCTACGACACCTTTCCGCGGCTTGCCGAACGCAAGAACAATGCCGGCTCGCAGCTCTCCGGCGGTGAGCAGCAGATGCTGGCGATTTCGCGGGCGCTGCTGCTCAATCCACGGCTCTTGATCATGGACGAGCCGACCGAAGGCTTAGCACCTGTCATCGTCGCTCAGGTCGAGGACATGCTGGTGCGGCTGAGCGAGGAAGGCGAGGTTGCCATCCTCGTCATCGAGCAGAACATCGGCGTCGCGACCGAGATCTCCGAAACGGTCGCGATCATGGTCAACGGCTGCGTCAACCGCGTCATCGAGGCGGCGCGGTTGGCAGCCGACCGTGACCTGCAGCAGCGCCTGCTCGGCGTCGGCCGCCACGGCCACGAGGAGATCGAACCGCCGCCTGCTTCTGTGAGTGATCCCGGCGGCCGCCGGACCGCGCCAGTGCCGACACGCAACGATGCGCCGATCCGGGTCTACCTGTCGAACCCGGTGCTACCGACGCGCTGGAGCGCGGATGTTGCGGCGGCGCGGATCGAGGGGGCGGCGCATACCCTGACGCGCATGCCCGTCGCCGCCGCGATTGCCGCGTCCGACCGCAAGGTCGGGCGCAGCATCGGCGGTCTCAACGAGCCGTTCGTCGCCGTAGCCGGCACGCTCGACACCAAGGGCGAGGAGCTGCGCTTCATCGCCGACATCATCAAGGCGGCGGGCCTGCCGGTGAAGCTGGTCGATCTATCGACCTCGGGCCGGATCTCCGGCGCGGATGTGCCACCGCTGGAGATCGCGCTGCATCACCCGCGCGGTTCCGCCGGGATATTTAATGCCGGCCGCGGCGCCGCCGTGGCGGCGATGGCGGAGGCGTTCGAGACCTGGGTGAAGGGCAAGTCCGGCAGCGACGGCGTCAGGCTGCTTGGCCTGATTTCCGCCGGCGGCTCCGGCGCCACGGCGTTGGCAACGCCGGCGATGCGGGCGCTGCCGGTCGGCGTACCGAAGCTGATGATCTCCACCGTCGCGTCCGGCAACACGCGGGCCTATGTCGGCCCCTCCGATATCACGATGATGTACTCCGTCACCGACGTGCAGGGCTTGAACGCGATCTCGCGACAGGTGCTGGCGAACGGCGCGCAGGCGATGGCCGGGATGGCGAGGGCGCGGCTGGAGGCGAGCAAGACGCCGCCGCCGCGCCGGCGCGCCGGCGACGACCGGCCGCTGGTCGGCCTTACGATGTTTGGCGTCACCACGCCTTGCGTGCAGCAGGTGACGAAACTGATCGGCGACGACTACGAATGCCTGGTGTTCCACGCCACCGGCATCGGCGGCCAGTCGATGGAGAAGCTGGTCGACGGCGGCATGGTGCCGGCGGTGATCGACGTCTCGACCACCGAAATCGCCGACCTGTTGTGTGGTGGCGTGTTTCCGGCAACCGAGGACCGGTTCGGCGCCATCATCCGCACCCGGATTCCCTATGTCGGTTCGGTCGGCGCGCTCGACATGGTCAATTTCGGCGCGCCCGACAGCGTCCCCGAGCGCTACCGCGGCCGGTTGCTTCATCAGCACAATCCGCAAGTCACCTTGATGCGGACGCTGCCCGACGAGAATGCCGCGATCGGCCGCTGGATCGGCGAACGCCTGAATCTGATGGAAGGCCTGGTGCGCTTCCTGCTGCCGGAGGGTGGGGTCTCGGCCCTCGACGAGGCGGGCAAGCCGTTCTTCGACACCGCGGCGCGCGAGGCGCTGTTTGGCGCGCTGGAGGCGAGCGTGCGGCAGACCGCGTCGCGCCAGCTCGTTCGCGTTCCGCATCATATCAACAGCCCGGCGTTTGCGGCCGCGCTGGCGCAGCATTTTCGCGCGCTGCAAGGCGCACGGCCGCGCGCCCGCGCCGCGGGCCGATAGGGGATCACAGCATGGCAGCGATCGATCGGCAGACGCTTCTTACCAGGTTTCACGACATGATCGCGCGTGGCGAACCGATCGTCGGCGGCGGCGCCGGCACCGGCCTGTCCGCCAAATGCGAGGAAGCCGGCGGTATCGACCTGATCGTGATCTACAATTCCGGCCGCTTCCGGATGGCCGGGCGCGGTTCGCTGTCCGGCCTGATGCCGTATGGCGATGCCAATGCGATCGTGATGGAGATGGCCGCCGAGGTGCTGCCGGTCGTGAAGCAAGACTCCGGTGCTGGCCGGCGTCTGCGCCACCGATCCGTTCCGCAGCATGGAGCGCTTTCTCGACGAGGTGAAAGCCGCGGGGTTCTCCGGCGTACAGAACTTTCCCACGGTCGGACTGATCGACGGCAGCTTCCGCATCGGGCTGGAGGAAACCGGCATGTCCTACGCGCTCGAAGTCGAGATGATCGCGTTGGCCGCCGCCAAGGGCCTGTTGACGACGCCCTATGTGTTCTCGGCCGACGATGCCGCGGCGATGGCGGGCGCGGGGGCTGACATCATCGTCTGCCATTTCGGGTTGACCGCCGGCGGCGCGATCGGCGCACGGACCGCACTGAAGCTCGAGGATGTTCCGGCCACCCTGGACGCCTGGGCGGCGACGGCACTCGCGGTGAAACCAGATGCGATCATCCTCGTGCATGGCGGTCCGGTGGCAGAACCTGCAGACGCCGAATTCGTCATCAAGAACTCGCGGCATTGCCACGGCTTCTACGGCGCTTCCTCGATGGAGCGGCTGCCGGTCGAAGTCGCGATCCGCGAGCAGACCCGGAAATTCAAGGCCATCAGCCGCGGCTGAACGGACCATGCGACAGCACGTTGTAGAGGGAGAACAGATATGTCAGGCCAGCTGATCGGAGCGCTCATTCTCTGGCTGATTGTCGCGATCATCGTGATCGCGATCGTCGTCTATCTGGTGAACTGGTTGTACCGGCGCTCGTCGAAGGAGGCGGCGTTTGTCCGTACCGGTGCTGCCGGCGAAAAAGTGGTGATCGATTCCGGCGCTTTCGTGCTGCCGTTCATCCACGACATCACGCCGGTGAACATGAACGTGCTGCAGATGCGGGTGCATCGCGGCCAGGACGACGCCATCATTACTCGCGACCGGATGCGGGTCGACATCGACGCCGACTTCTACGTCCGCGTCCGCGCCACCGCCGAGGCGGTTTCGCTCGCGGCCTCGACGCTCGGCCGGCGCACCATGCAGCCGGAGACGCTGCACGAGCTGTTGTCCGGCAAGTTCGTCTCGGCGATCCGCTCGGTCGCCTCCGAGATGACGATGGAGGACATGCATGAGCAGCGCGGGGTCTATCTGGCCAAAGTCAAGGAGGCCGCCGCCGAGGCGCTCGCCAAAAACGGGCTCGAACTGGAATCGGTGGCACTGACCAATCTCGACCAGACCGACCTGCAATATTTCAACGCCTCGAACCGCTTCGATGCCGAAGGCCTGACCCATCTGATCGAGCAAATCGAAGGCCGGCGCAAGGCGCGCAACGATATCGAGCAGGATTCGATGATCAAGATCCGCTCGCGCAATCTCGAAGCGGAGAAGCAGTCGCTCGAGATCGAGCGCGAGAGCGAGCTGGCGCGACTGGAGCAGCAGCGCGACGTCGAGGTGCGCCGCGCCGTGCAGCGCGCCGAAATCGCCCGCGAGCGTGCGATGCGCGACACCGAGGCCGAGCAGGCCCAGATCAACGCGCGCGAGGAAATCGAGAAGTCGCGGATTGGCAATGAGCGCGCCATCAGCGAGGCGCGAATTGCCTCCGAGCGCGACGTCCGTCAGCGCGAGATCGAGCGCAGCCAGACCGTCGACCAGGCCGAGATCGCCGCGCGCGAGACCGTGGAAAAGGCGCGGATCGCCAACGACCAGTTGATCAAGGAGACCCGCATCGCCGCCGACCGCGAGATCCGCGAGCGCGAAATCGAGCAGCTGCGGGCGCTGCAGGCCGCCGAAATCGCCGCCCGCGAATCCACCGAGCGCGCCCGGATCGCGCAGGAAGCGTCCGTCAGCACGGACCGGATCGCCAACGAGCAGCGGATTTCGGGCCTCGACATCGCGAAGCGGCGTTCGATCGAGGAGGCCGACATCGCCGCGCGGCTCGCCACCGAAACCGCCGAAATCGCCCGCAACAGCGCCATCATCGCCAACCGCTTGGCTGCGGAGGAAAAGCGGCTGGCGCGGGAGATCGTCCGCGACCGTACCGTCCAGCAGGAGATCCATCGCCGCAAAGGAACTGGTGGAGTCCGCCCGCATCGTCCAGGAGGAGCGGGTCCGCGCGCTGACCATTACCCGCAACCAGGCGATCGATGAGGCCGAGATTGCCGCCCTGCATGCAGTGGAAGCGGCCCGGATCGCCAACGAGAAGGAAATCGCGGCGCATCGCATCCTCGCCGAGCAGGAAACCCGGTCGCAGGAGATCGCACGAACGAAGGCGCTGGAAGGCGCCGAGATTGCCGCCCGCGAGGCGACCGAGACCGCCCGGATCGCGCAGGAGCAAGCGGTTGCCACCTCGCGAATCGCCTCCGATCTCGAAATCCGCAACCTCGATATCAATCGCAACAAGGCGATCGAGACCGCCGAGATCAAGAAGCGGGATGCGGTCGAGGTCAGCCGCATCGAGGCCGAGCTTGCGATCGACAAGGAGCGGATCGCGGCGTCGAAGAGCCGCGAGGTGCTGCAGATCGATCAGAAGAAGACCGTCGAGATCGCCGAGGAGGAGCGCGTCATCGCGACCTCTGCGCGGAAGATCGAGCGGGTCGATTCCGACCGTGCCGTGCGCGCAGCCGAGATCAACGCGCGCCAGGAGATCGAGAAGGTCGACATCACGCGCGAGCGCGAATTGGAGGTGGCGCGGCTGGAGCGTCGCAAGGCGCTCGAGCAGCTCGATATCGCGCGCAACCAGGCACTGCAGGAATCCGAAATTGCGGCGCGCGAGGAAATCGAACGCGCGCGGATCGCCTCCGAACGCGGTCTCGACGAGGCCCGTGTCGGCCGCGACCTCGACCTGCGAAAGCTCGAGGTCGGTCGCGAGCGTGAGGTCGAGAGCGCGGTGATGGACAAGGCGATCGCGATCTTCGAGAAGTCGCTGCTGGAATCCGCAGCCCAGGTGAAGGCGGAGATGGCGAAGGCCAAGGCGGTGGAGGCTGAGGAAATCGTCAAGACGGTGCGCGAAAGCGAGAACGCCAAGCGCCGTGCCACGGTCGAAGTCATGCTGGCAAGGAAGAACGCCGACGAGAAGCGAATCGAGGCCGAGGCCCATGCGATCCGCGCCGCGGTCGACGCCGAAGCGCAGAAGCTGCTCTACGAGGCCGAGAACGCGCTGACCGACGAGGCCCGCTACGGCCTGTTCCGGCGGCGGCTGCTGGACCGGATCGAGGGTATCGTCCGCGAAAGCGTCAAGCCGATGGAGAAGATCGAAGGCATCCGTATCCTGCATGTCGACGGGCTGGGCGGCATGGCCGGTAATGGCGGCGGCAGTTCGCGCACGCCGACCGATGAGGTGATCGAGTTGGCGCTGCGCTACCGGGTGCAGGCGCCGCTGATCGATCAGGTGCTGAAGGAAATCGGGATCGAGGGTGGCAACCTTGCCAAGATGGGCGGGTTGATGCGTGAGGCCAGCGATCTGCAACGGGTGGGTAAGGAAGCCCAGCCCCCGAGGCCGAAGGACGGGCCAGCCGCCACCGAGGCGGGTCCCGGCGAGCGCAAGCCGCCGGGCCGCGGCGACAAAGGCAAGGGCAGGGAGTAATCGGATGGCCCGCGTCTACGTATCCAGTGTCATCAATGCGCCGGCGGCCAAGGTCTGGGCGCGCGTGCGCGACTTCAACGGCCTGCCGAACTGGCATCCCGGCATCGCCGAGAGCCGGATCGAGAACGGCGAGCCGGCCGACAAGGTTGGCTGCGTCAGGGCGTTCGCGTTGCGCAATGGCGACCGGCTGCGCGAAAAGCTGCTCGGCCTGTCGGACTTCGACATGCTCTGCACTTACTCAATCCTGGATTCGCCGATGCCGCTGACCAACTACGTCGCCTCACTGCGACTGACCCCGGTCACAGATCAAGATCGTACCTTCATCGAATGGAGCGCCGATTTCGACTGCGCGCCGGAACTGGAAGCGGAGCTGGTCAGCGGTGTCGGCGGCAATGTGTTCCAGACCGGGTTCGACGCGCTTAACCGCGCATTCGGAGCCTGAGCGATGCCGCGAGTGGTTCGCAGCACCATCATCGATGCGCCGGTCGAACGGCTGTGGGCGGTGCTGCGCGACTTCAATGGTCATGAATCCTGGCATCCGATTGTGGCCAAGAGCACGATCGAGCGCGGTTATCCCTCGGACAAGATCGGCTGCGTCCGCCGCTTCACGATGCAGGACGGCGCCGAATTGCGCGAGCAACTGCTGGCCCTGTCGGATCTGGAAATGACGTTCAGCTATTGCCTGCTGGAGACGCCGATTCCGCTGTTCAACTACGTCGCCCATGTCCGGCTGCTGCCGGTCACCGACGGCAATCGCAGCTTCTGGCATTGGGAGGGCCGGTTTACCACGCCGGCCGGGCGCGAGACGGAGCTCGCCGAGCTCGTCGGCAACGAAGTCTATTCAAACGGGATCGCGGCGGTCCGCCAGTTGCCCGAACTCGCAGATTAGGAAACGCCATGCCCGTCAACGTACGCATCGTGCAGGGACTACAGGAAGCCGCTGGTATCCTCGCCAGCGATCGCGGCGCACAGTTGCTCGGCGGCGGCACGCTGCTGGTGCGCGCCATCAACGAGGGCACCATGACGGAGGGCACCTTGCTGCGGACGCTCGATCCGGTGCTGTTGGCGATGAACACCAGCGGTGCGCAGGTCGAACTCGGTGCCGGCGTCACGATGGCGATGGTGCTGGCGAACCGTGACCTGTCCTATCTGCACGCACCGGCGCGCGGCATCGGCGGCCCCGCGGTGCGAACCACCGCGACCATCGGCGGCAATCTGTTCGCCGCCACGCCCTATGGCGATTTCACCACCGCGCTGCTGGCGCTCGACGCTGTCGTCACGCTGCATGCCGGTTTCGGCGGCGCGCGGGTGATGCCGCTCGAGGAGATGCTGGCGAACCGGGCGCGGGGAGGGGTGGGGCTGGTCGCCTCGGTTGGCTTCAGCCGCCCGGCCGGCGCTGATGCATTTCGTTTCGTCAAGGTCGCGCGCGTGCGGCCCAAGGGCGTCTCGGTGCTCTCGATCGCAGCGCATCTGCCGCAGAACGGCGGACGGATCAGCGGCGCGCGGATCGCCTATGGCGCGATGGGGCCGGCGCCGCTGCGCGCCAAGGCGGTCGAGCGCGTGCTGGAGGGCCGCAGCCTGGACGCAGCCACCATTGCCGCCGCGAAGACCGCGGCGCTCGAGGGTACGCAGCCCGCGACCGATGCGATCGCGTCAGAATGGTATCGCCGCGAAGTATTGCCTGTGCATCTCGGCCGGCTGCTTGCCGGCGAGACATCCTGAAGGAACGCAGAATGGCCCGGATGCCCGTACAGTTTCGTCTCAACGGCTCTGATCGCGCGGTGTTCGTCGAGTCAGCGGAAACGCTGCTCGGCACCATCAGGCGCGGGCTCGGCGATTTCGCTCCGAAGTTCGGTTGCGGCCAGGGCACCTGCGGCGTCTGCACCGTGCTGGTCGATGGCGAGCCGCGATTGGGCTGCCTCACGCTCAGCGTGACCTGCGAGGGGCGATCGATCGAAACCGCGAGCGGGCTTGCCGATGGGCCGACGCTGCATCCGCTGCAGGCCGCCTTCATGGAGCACTTCGCCGCGCAATGCGGTTTCTGCACGCCGGGCATGCTGATGGCGGCGAAGGCGCTGCTCGACCGCAATCCGAACCCGACGCGGGTCGAGGTCGTCGAGGCGATTGCCGGCAATATCTGCCGCTGCACCGGCTACGAGCCGATCATCAACGCCATCCTGGCCGCCGCGCAGCAGCGCGGCGTCCGTCGCGCCTGAGGACACCACGATGCTGGAGTTTCGCAAGGATCTGTTCGCCGACGAGCGCGACGACAATCTCAACGTGATCGGCAAAGGCGAACAGCGCCAGGACATGCTGGGGCATGTCACAGGCCGCACCCGCTTTTTCGATGATCACGGCTTTGACGGCCTGCTGCATCTGAAGGTCGTGCGCTCGCCGCATCATCACGCCCGGATCCGGAGCATCGACGTCTCCGCCGCAGAGCGCGCGCCAGGCGTGAAACGCGTGATCCGGGGGCAGGACGTCCCGGTCAACAAGAACACGCTGCTCAGCCTGATCGAATTCGGCAAGGACGACGAGCCGACGCTGGCCGTCGACAAAGTGCGCTACAAAGGGCGAGCCGATCGTCGCCATCATCGCCGACAGCGAGGCGGAAGCCATGGCCGCCGTCAATCTGGTTCGGGTCAGCTATGATCCGCTGCCCACGGTGTTCGACGTGCAGGAGGCGCTGAAGCCGGGCGCGGTCGTCGTCAACGAGACCTATCCGGGAAACTATTTCGAGTATCACGACAAATACGACCATCAGAAACTGCGCTTCGGCGATGTCGATGCGGCGTTCCGCACGGCGGATCACGTGATCGAGGAGCGCTACCAGATGTCGCCGATCGAGCACGCCTCGACCGAGACCAACGGCACCATCGCCGCGCCCGAAACCAACAACCGCTACGTCGTGCATTCCTGCGCGCAAGGCCTGTTCTTCTCGCTAGGTACCACCGCCAAGATCCTTGCGCTGGAGTCCAACCGGCTGCATTTCATCGGCGGCACCGTCGGCGGCGGCTTTGGCGGCAAGGTCGATTCGCTAACCGAGCCGCTGGCGGTGCTCGGCGCGATCCTCACCGGGCGACCGGTCCGCTATGTACTGGGACGCGAGGAGGAGATGCAGTTCGGCTCGCCGCGCGGGGCCGAGCGGCACGTCATCAAGGACGGCGTGATGCGAGACGGCCGTATCGTCGCGCGGCAGATCACGTCCTATTTCGATGCCGGCGCCTACACGCGGCTGTCCAGCTACGGCGTGGTCAAATGTATCGCCCACATGCCGGGGCCTTACACGATCCCGAACGTGCGCGGCGATGCCTATTGCGTTTTCACCAACCGCGTGCCGGCCACTGCGATGCGCGGCTTCGGCGTCACTGGCCTCGACTTCTCGATCGAGGTCCAGATGGACAAGCTGGCGCATCTGGTCGGCATCGACCCGATGGAATTCCGCATCCTCAACGCCTATCGCGACGGCGACATGAAGGCGCATCGCCGTGTCGCCCACAACACCGCGCTGATTGAATGCGTGCAGGTCGTGGCGGAGAAGGTGAACTGGCCGCTCGGCGAGACGGCGCGTCGCGCCTCGTCGCTGAGCGGCGGTGGCGGCGCGCGCGCGGCGATTCCGCCCACGGTGACCGATGAGAGCGGTCGGATCGGCCGGCCGGAGACGCGGCAGGCGCCGCCACAACTGACGCCGGGCGCGGCACCGCTGCCGGCTTATCAGCCGCAACCTGCCGTGACCGTCTATCAGCCGCCGCCGGCGCATCAGCCGGTGGCGCCGCCGCCGAACTTTCCGTCGCCGCGGGCTCCGACGCCCCCGGTTCCAATTCCGCCGGCGGCGCCCCAGCACGGTGCGGCGCGGTTCTCGTCGGTGTTCACACGGAGACGCTGAGATGGCACGGCATCAGGGACGCGGAATGGCGTCCATCAACTACCCGATTGGCATGAATCTCGGCGGTGATCCCAGTCAGGCGCTGGTGCACGCCAATCCGGACGGCAAATTCACCGTGGCGCTGTCGGCGATCGATCTCGGGCAGGGCATGAAGCAGGTGAGCCGGCAGATCGCGGCAGAGACGCTGGGCGTCCCGATCGAGGACGTCTATGTCGACACCGCCGACAGCGACACCGGTCCGCATGACATGGGCTCGTTCGCCTCGCGCGGCACGCACCGCGTTGGCAACGCGGTGATCGTCGCGGCGAAGGAGGCGCGGGGCGTGCTGCTGGAGGCCGCTGCCGAGGAACTGGAGGTCAATGCCGATGACCTCGTCACCGACGGCAAGGGCAATATCCATGTCCGCGGCGCGGTGTCGAAATCGATCACCGTCAAGGCCGCATCGCAGGCGGCGCAGTTCAAGCAGGGCAAAACGATCTCCGGCCGCGGCATCTTTCTGATCCCGCTGTCCACGGTCAATCCGGAGACTGGCGAGATGTCGCCGGTCACCGCCTATGCCCATGCCTGCCTCGTCGTCGATCTGGAGGTCTGCGACGAAACCGGTGACGTCAAGGTCAACAAGCTCACCAGCGCCTATGAACTCGGTCGCGCGCTCAATCCGAAGATGGTCGAGCAGCAACTGGTCGGCGGCGCCTGGATGGGCATGAGCCACGCGCTCTACGAGACGCCGGAGCCGTATTATCCAACCCCCGAATACGGCGGGCGCGACTACAACGAATATCTGATGCCCGGCCCCGGCGACATCGCACCGCACGACATCACGGTGCTGGAACGACCGGCGCCGGACGGTCCGTTCGGTGCCAAGGGCCCCGGCGAAATGTGCGCCAATCCGGTGCTGCCGGCGGTCGCCAACGCGATCTACAACGCCATCGGCGTGCGGATCGACACGCTGCCGATTACGCCGGAAAAGATCCTGCGCGCGCTGAAGGCGCAGGGTGGCGCGCGGCCGCAAGTCCGGCGTGCATAGGGAAAATCGGGATGGCGGTGCGCGGAAGTGTTGGTGGGATCGATCGGCCGGAGAAACTGGCCGAGGCGTTGCGCGCGGCCTATTACCTAGCCGATGACGGCTTCGCGACAGCCGGCTATCTCGCGCTCGCGCTCGGCAAGCCGCTGCTGCTGGAAGGTGCGCCGGGTGTCGGCAAGACCGAGGCCGCCAAGGCGATCGCCGGGATCATGGGGCGGCAGCTGATCCGGCTGCAATGCTACGAGGGCATCGACGCCGCCGCCGCGCTGTACGAGTGGAATTACCCGCGCCAGATGCTGGCGATCCGTCAGGCCGGCGATGAACCGATCGACATCTATCGCGACGATTTCCTGATCGAGCGGCCGATGCTGGCGGCGCTGCGTCGCCCGGAATCGACCGTGCTGCTGATCGACGAAATCGACCGCTCCGATCCGGAATTCGAGGCGTTCCTGCTCGAATTCCTGTCAGATTTCTCGATCTCGATCCCGGAGCGCGGCACGCTGCGCGCGCATGAGCGCCCGGTGGTAATCCTGACTTCGAACCGCACCCGCGATCTGCACGAGGCGCTGCGGCGCCGCTGCGTCTATCACTACATCGCCTATCCGGATCCGGAGCGCGAGGCGCGGATCATCATGATGCGCTCGTCGGCCGTCGCCGAGGCCACCGCACGCGCGATCGTGACGGCGGTGGGGCGGCTGCGGCAGGAGCCGCTGACCAAGCCGCCCGGCGTCGCCGAAGCGATCGACTGGGCGGAGGCGGCGACCCTGCTGGCAAAAACCGGCGCACCGTGGCCGGACGCGTTCCGCCGCGCGATCGGCGTGGCGCTGAAGGACGAAGAGGACCTCGCCTTCATCGCGCCGCGGCTCGACGCCATCATCGCGGAGATCGCGGCATGACGGTATCAGCTCTGCCGCGCGCGGCCCGGCCGCTGCTGGATTTCATCGCGCTGCTGCGCCGCAACAGCTTTTCGGTCGCGCCGGAACAGGGCCTGGCTTTTCTGCGCGCAATCGAACTGCTCGGTCCGCGCGATATCGAGGACATCCGCCGCGCCGGCGTTGCCACGCTGGCGCCGCCGTTCGAGCGGCAGCCCGATTTCGACATGCTATTCGATATGCATTTTCTCGGCCTTGCCGGCGTGCTGTCGGATCAGGTCGCCGAAAGCGACGAAGAGCTGGAAGTTCAGGACGATGGCGCCGGGTATGACGCGCCGCTGTCGGACGACATCAACGAAACCGGGCAGGCCGCGACTGCCACCGAGGCGCTTTCGCGGCGCGCACTCCGGTCGGAAGATGACAGCCGGGAACTGGCGCGATTCAGCCGGCACCTGCCGGCCCGGCTGCCGCGCCGCCGCGGCTATCGGATGCGCTCGGCAAAACGCGGCGGCGGCTTCGACTTGCAGCGCTCGCTGCGAGACTCCATCCGTACCGACGGCGAGGTGATCCTGCTGCGCCGCCGCGAACGCCAATTGCGGCCACGCGCCATCCTGCTCCTGATCGACGTGTCGGGCTCGATGAAGGCGCGCTCCGACGCGCATCTGCGTTTTGCCCATGCGCTGGTCAACGCAGCACCCCGCGTCGAGGTGTTCACGTTCGGCACGCGGCTGACGCGGCTGACCCGTGCGCTGCGGCTGAAGAATCGCGAGCAGGCGCTTGCCGTCGCAGCCGACCTCGTCGCCGACTGGGATGGCGGCACGCGGATCGGCGATGCGCTGGCCGCCTTTCTCGCAGTGCCGCGCTTCGCCGGCTATGCTCGCGGCGCGTTGGTGCTGGTGTTGTCCGACGGGCTCGAGCGCGGCGATCCGGCGCAGATGATCCGCGCGGTCAGGCATCTCGCCGCGCGCGCCTGGCGGATCGACTGGCTGACGCCGCTTGCCGCTGCGGCCGATTATCGCCCGGAGACCGCGGCGCTGCGCGCGGTGCTGCCGATGCTCGACAGCGTCGCCAATGGCGCGACCACGGAGCGGCTCTGCCGGCACGTTCTCGATCTGTCACGACGGAGGGCTGCACAATGATCCGGCCTGCGCCGGGCTGCGTCGATGCCCATCATCACATCTGGCGGCAGCAGGATCTGCCCTGGCTGCTCGGGCCGATGCAGCCGCGGATCTTTGGACCCTACGAGCCGATCCGCCGCGACTACACCATCGCGGAATATCTGGCGGATGTCGCCGCCGCCGGTGTCACGCGGTCGGTTTACGTGCAGGCGAACTGGGCGAAGGAGCGTTTCCTCGATGAGGTCTCCTATGTCAGCAACGCCGCGCGGGAAACCGGCTGGCCGCATGCGATTGTCGCCTATGCGGATTTCACTGCGGAGGATGTGCGGCCTCAACTGGAGCAGTTGGCGGCATTCCCGTTGGTGCGGGGCGTCAGGATGCAGCTGCACTGGCACGACAATCCGCAATATCGCTTCGCATCCGCTCCGGATTTGGCGCGCGATCCCACGCTCCGGCGCAACATCGCGCGATTGAGCGAATATGGCTGGGCCTTCGATCTGCAGGTTTTCGCTCCGCAGATGGCTGGTGCGGCCGAGCTTGCCGATAGCTGTCCCGACGTCAACTTCGTCTTGCAGCACGCCGGCATGCTGGAGGATTTGTCGTCGGCCGGCCTTGAGGCCTGGTGCGCCGGTATGGCGTTGTTGGCGCGGCAGCCCAACGTCGTGGCGAAGTTATCCGGCCTCGGCACCTTCCTGCATCGCAACGACCCCGCGCATATCGGTTTCGTGGTCGGCGAAACCGTCCGGCTGTTCGGCGCCGGCCGCTGCATGTTCGGTTCGAATTTTCCGATCGAAAAACTCTGGACCCGCTACGAGGCGTTGTTCGATGCCTATCGCACGGCGACGCAGACGCTTTCCATCACGGACCAGCAAGCGATCTTTCACGACACCGCCGCCGGCATCTACCGGCTGGCTTGATTTTCAGAAAACAACACGATCCAACGAGGGAAAACAATCACATGGCGCTCGAAATCAAGATCCTGGACTACGGCGACATCGAACTGGAATCCAGCTTCCTCGTGCTGGGACGCGATTGCGGGCGCACCAGGCGGGTCTACACTTACGGATTCCTGATCCTCGGAGGTCCGTGGCCGATGGTGGTCGATACCGGCTATCGCCACAATCAGATCATGGAAAGCTTGGGCATGCGCGGGCTGCAGCACCATGAGAACATGATCGAAAACCAGCTCGCCAGGCATGGCGTGCGGATGGGCGACGTGCGCTACGTCATGCACACCCATCTCCACATCGACCACGCCGGCAAGGACGAGTTGTTCCCGATGAATACGACGGTGCTGCTGAACCGGCGCGAACTGGAATACTCCGTATCAGGCCTGATGCATCCGCAATATCCGGCGCCTGACATCAAGCACCTGATCGACCGGCTGCACACCCGCCACGCGCTGCGGCTGGAAGATCTCGAACTGTCCGGCCCGATCGAGGTCTGCCCCGGTGTCACCGTCGATGCGGCGGGCGCTCACACCGAGGGCTCGATGAACGTCCATGTCGAGACCGCCGAGGGCCGCGCCACCATATGCGGCGACGTGATCTACGATTTCAACGACCAGATCGTGAATCCCTTCCACGAACTGCATCACAACGAGCCCCGCACCACCGGCAATCATGGCAACACCAAGCGCGAGGAGAAGGCGGCGATCAAGCGGCTGCTTTCCGGTTCGCGCTTCCTGCTGCCGGTGCATGACAAGCCCGCCAAGATCGAGCACGGCCAGGTCGTCGGGCGACTCGACATGGCGGTGCCGGGGCCGATCGTGCAATCGCTGCCGTCACGCAATTGGTTCGCAGCGTGAGCGGCGGCTTCGGAGACCAGCGATGACCACGCATATCGCGCTGCGGCCGTCCTTTGCCGAACTGATCGACCTGTGGGCGCCGGTGCGGCAGGCCGGCACCGGATTTCAGTTCACGGAAGGTCCGGTCTGGCACCCGAAGGCGCATGATCTTCTGTTCTCCGACATGCCGGACGACGTGCGCCGCCGTCTTGATGGGCAGGGCATTCGCGAGGCGATGCGTCCGGCCAACAAGTGCAACGGCATGACCTATGATGCCGGGCTGAACCTGATCGTCTGCGAGCACGCCACCTCCACGCTCGTGCGCGAACGCCCCGACGGCCGGCGCGAGATCTTGGCGTCGCATTTCGACGGGCTGGAGCTGAATTCGCCGAACGACGTCTGCGTCAAGTCCGATGGCGCGATCTATTTTTCCGACCCGTGGTACGGCCGGATGCCGGTCTATGGCGTCGAACGGCCGCGCCAGCTCGGATTCCAGGGCGTCTATCGCGTACCGCCCCGCGGTGGCCCGCCGGAATTGCTGGTCGACCGCTATCTGTTCGATCAACCGAACGGGCTGTGCTTTTCGCCGGACGAGCAGCGGTTCTACGTCAACGATACCGTCAAGCATCTGATCCGTGTGTTCGACGTCGATGCCGCCGGCGGCCTCCGCAACGGCCGTGTGTTCGCCTCCAACATCGTCTCGGCCGCCGAGCCCGGTGTGCCTGATGGCATGAAATGCGACGCGCTCGGTAATGTCTGGGTTTCGGCGCCGGGCGGAATCTGGGTCTATGCGCCGGACGGCAGACTAGTCGGCAAGCTGCGCATTCCCGAGTTGGTCAGTAACCTGACCTGGGGCGGGCCGGATTGGCGCACGCTCTACATCACCGCGACGCATTCGGTTTATGCGGTGCCGGTGAAGGTCGGACCACGCAACGAGCCTTATATGCGCGCCAGCCAGAACGGGCCGGCCGCGGCCCGGCCGGCACCGGCTCCGGTAGCTCCGCTGGCCACTGTCAATCGGTCCGCAGCCCAGCTCGCCGAGCCGGGCTACGCGGTCGATCCGTCGCGCTGCGCGCTGATCATTCAGGACATGCAAAACGACGTGGTGATGGACGGCGGCGCCTTTGCTTCCTCCGGCTCGCCAGCGCATTGCCGCGAACAGAACGCCATCGCCAACGCAAAGCGGCTCGCGGAGGCCGCGCGTGCCCGTGGCGTCCTGGTGATTCACGTCTGGTTCGTGGTGGAGCCGGGCGCGCCCGGCGTGACGGCGAATGCACCGCTGTTCGAGGGGTTGATCGACGCGAAAGCACTGGTGCGCGGCACCTGGGGAGCTGCGCCGGTGCCGGGACTGGAGCCGCACGCCGGCGACCAGGTGGTGGAGAAGATGCGGATGAGCGCCTGGGAGGGTACGAGGCTGGAGGCGATGCTGAAATCGGCCGGCCGCGATTTCGTCATCGTCACTGGCGCCTGGACTAACATGTCGATCGAACACACCGCCCGCACTGGCGCGGACAAGGGGTTCTACATGGTCGTGCCGGAGGATTGCTGCTCGACCATGAACGCCGAATGGCACATCGCCGCGGTGAACTACGCGATCCAGAACGTGGCGATGGTGACCCGCGCCGACGACCTGATCGCAGCCTTGTCCTGAGCGGGGCCGAAGCTGCCGGGCCGCAATCCGCAAATCCCGCGCAGTGATCGAGCAAGGTCACGTGTTCGCATGAAGGAGAAGGAGGCGCGTGGCACCTCCTTATTTTTTCATTTGATTCCAGACGGCTCATATCCCACGTCAACACAGCCTCACCCGCGGCTCGGTACGACCGATCGCACCGACGCAGAGATTGAACGTACGGCCATGGTTCGGATCTGCCCCGCGCTGGTTCTTTTGTGAGTTGTCCGGCCGCCACAAGCTTGCGGGGAAACCACGATAGGGGCGCTCGTTTGGCTTGAAAGGCGAGCAGATGAGAGCCCGCTTGCAATGTTTAGTAAATCGTGTTTCACTAAACAAATCGAGCTTCGCCGGTCGTTAAGAATCCGGGAATGCGCGAGGAAACGTTAGTTTAGCAAATCAAACCGTCACGGACTGTGTCGCACTGCTCGAAGCATTCGAGCGGGCGGGAACGCCGCGCCATGTCGATGGCCGGCTCAAACGGAGGGAAATGCGCATGAACACGATGAAGGCGCTTCTGGTTGCAGGCGGTGCCCTTGGCGCCGCGCTCGGTGTCGGAGCGGCGACCACGCCCGCGCACGCGCAGGGCAAAACGATCACGCTGTGCTGGGCCGCATGGGATCCGGCCAACGCGCTGGTCGAACTGTCGAAGGACTTCACCGCCAAGAGCGGGATCGGCATGAAGTTCGAGTTCGTGCCCTGGACCAACTATGCCGATCGCTTCCTGAACGAACTCAACTCGCGCGGTTCGCTGTGCGATCTCATCATCGGCGACTCGCAGTGGATCGGCGGCGCCGCCGAGAACGGCCAGTACGTCAAGCTGAACGACTTCTTCACGAAGGAAGGGATCAGCATGGACGACTACATGCCGGCCACCGTGGTCGGTTATTCACAGTGGCCAAAGAATACGCCGAATTACTGGGCGTTGCCGGCAATGGGCGACGCGGTGGGCTGGACCTATCGCAAGGACTGGTTCGCGCGCCCCGACGTGCAAAAGGATTTCAAGGCCAAATACGGCCGCGATCTCGCCGTGCCGCAGACGCTCGATGAACTCCGCGACATCGCGAAATTCTTCCAGGGCCGCGAGATCGACGGCAAAAAGGTCTACGGCGCCTCGATCTATACCGAGCGCGGCTCGGAAGGCATCACCATGGGCGTCTCGAACTATCTCTACGACTACGGCTTCAAGTACCAGGATCCCAACAAGCCCTATGCGATGGACGGGTTCGTCAACTCGCCGGGCGCCGTCAAGGGGCTCGAGGCCTACAAGGAACTCTACAAGTGCTGCACGCCTCCCGGTGCCTCCAACTCCTACATGTCGGAAGGTCTTGATGCCTTCAAATCCGGCCAGGTGGCGCTGCAGATGAACTTCTTCGCCTTCTTCCCGGGTCTCTACAAGGATCCGAATGTCGGTGGCGACAAGATCGGCTTCTTCTCCAATCCCGCCGCCACCACCCAGGCCACCCAGCTCGGCGGGCAGGGCATCTCCGTGGTTTCCTATTCCAAGAACCAGGGCGAAGCGCTGCAATACATCAAGTGGTTCTCCGGTGGCGAGGTGCAGAAGAAGTGGTGGGCGCTGGGCGGCTATTCCTGCGCCAAGTCCGTGCTGAACGATCCGGGCTTCCCGGACAGCGCCCCCTTCGCCAAGGAGTTCCTGAAGTCAATGGGCATGGTGGTCGACTTCTGGGCCGAGCCCTCCTACGCGCAGCTCCTGCAAGCCGAACAGAAGCGCGTGCATGACTACGTGGTCGCTGACAAGGGCACCGCGCAGGAAGCGCTCGACGGGCTGGTGAAAGATTGGAAGGCCATCTTCAAGGAAGAGGGCAAGAAGTTCTAGGATAGCGGCCTGGAGCGCGGTTCGTCAGCGCTCCAGGCTATTCCTTTCGGACAAACCCGGACCTTTCTCCGAAGCCGGCCATCGCAGTGCATCAGGACCAGCCCCACGCCATGAATGATTTGAGTGCCCCATCGCGGATCACCTACGGCGCTGTTCGGGTCCAGCCGGTGGTGGTGCGCCGCATTCGGGGGCTGTCCGACAAGGCTCTTGCGTGGCTCTTCATCACCCCGACGATGGTGCTGCTGCTGGCGATCAACATCTTCCCGCTGGTCTGGACGATCTATCTGTCGTTCACCAACTACCGGGCCAACCGGGCCAATGCACCGGTGAAATGGCTGGGGATCGACTGGTACCAGACGATCCTGACCGATCCTGACATCTGGGCGGCGATGCAGGTGACAGCGCATTTCGTGTTCTGGACCGTCGTCATCGAGACCGTGCTCGGATTTGGCCTCGCCTTCCTGATCGACAAGAAATTCCGCGGCCACGGCGTCTGGACCACGATCATCCTGCTGCCGATGATGCTTTCGCCGGCCGTCGTCGGCAATTTCTGGACGTTCCTCTATCAGCCGCAGATCGGCCTCTTCAACTATGTGGTCGCCTTCCTTACCGGCCGCCCCGCATCGTCGTTCCAGATGCTGGGCGACGTGACGCTCAGTCCCTGGGCGATTGTCATCGTCGACGCCTGGATGTGGACGCCCTATGTGATGCTGATCTGCCTTGCCGGCCTGCGGTCGATCCCGGATTTCATCTATGAGGCGGCGGAAGTCGACCGCGCCTCGAAATGGCGGCAGTTCTGGTCGATCACGCTGCCGATGGCGCTGCCGTTCATCATGCTCGCGGTGCTGTTCCGCGGCATCGAGAACTTCAAGATGTTCGACATGGTCAACCTGCTCACCGGGGGCGGGCCGGGGTCGACCACGGAGGTTGCCTCGATCACGCTCAAGCGCGCGGCGTTCGAGAGCTGGCGGACCGGTTATTCCTCGGCCTTCGCGATTATCTTGTTCGTGACAGTGTTCGGTCTCGCCAACATCTATGTAAAGGCGCTGAACCGGGTGAAAAGCCGATGAGCCAGACCACCACAGCCCATTCCGTCGTCGAACCCTCGTCCGGTACCAGGCGATTGGCGGGTTCGCTCGTAGTGCTCTATGCCGTGATCACCATGATCCCGCTGGTCTGGATCGTCCTCACCTCGTTCAAGTCGCCGGACGATGCGATCTCCTATCCGCCCAAAATCGTCTTTACGCCGTCGCTGGAAGGTTTCTGCAATCTCTTCACCACGCGCTCGCGCCAGACGCCGGATTTCATTCGCTCGCTCGGACCGTCGCAGGGGCTTTGCGACGAAATTGCGCGCAGTCGCAATATGGTCGTCGCTGGACCGTCGAATTATGTGCCGCGTTTCATCAATTCCGTGATCATAGCCTTTGGCTCCACCGTGCTCGCGGTCGCCCTGGGCACATTGTCGGCCTACGGGTTCTCGCGGTTCCGCGTGCCCTTGAAGGACGATTTGCTGTTCTTCATCCTGTCGACACGGATGATGCCGCCGATCGCGGTCGCGATCCCGATCTATCTGATGTACCGCACCATCGGACTGTCGGACACAAGGCTCGGCATGATCCTGCTCTACACCTCGGTGAACGTCTCGCTCGCTGTTTGGCTGCTGAAAGGTTTCATCGACGAGATCCCGCGCGAGTACGAGGAAGCGGCCATGATCGACGGCTATACGCGATTTCAGGCCTTCGTGAAGGTGGTGCTGCCGCAGGCAACGACGGGAATCGCGGCAACGGCGATCTTCTGCCTGATCTTCGCCTGGAACGAATACGCTTTCGCGGTGCTCCTGACCTCCGGGAACGCGCAGACGGCGCCGCCCTTCATTCCGATCATCATCGGGGAGGGCGGGCAGGACTGGCCCGCGGTAGCCGCCGGCACGACGCTGTTTCTGGTGCCGATCGTCGTGTTCACGGTGCTGTTGCGCAAACATCTCTTGCGCGGCATCACCTTTGGAGCCGTTCGCAAATGAGCCTCGATGCAAACTCCTCCATGCAGGCGCGCGGCTTAGCGGACAGGGTTCTGCGACGCGGTCCGTTGGAAGCCATCGCGACGGCGATCATCGCCGCGGGCGTCATCATGCTGATGCAGCCGTTTTTCCTTACGCTGTATTCCTGGTCGTTCGCGACCACGCTGTTCGGCACCGTGATGTTCATCATTGTCTCGAAGGTCAGGGAGTAGGGCGGATGGCACAGATCAGGGTCGAAGCGCTCGATAAATCCTTCGGCGATTTCCATGCCGTCAAGGCAGCGAACTTCACGGTGGAGGATGGCGAGTTCCTCTGCCTGCTGGGTCCCTCCGGCTGCGGCAAGACGACGACGCTGCGCATGATTGCGGGGCTTGAACTACCGACGGCCGGTACCATCCGGCTCGGTGGCGAGGATGTCACGATGAACCGTGCATCGGAGCGCGATATCGCTTTCGTGTTCCAGCTGTTCGCCCTCTATCCGCACATGAATGTCCGGCGAAACATCGGTTTCCCCCTTAAATGCGAGCGCATCAGCTCAGCCGAGTCGGACCGTCGGGTCGTGGAAGCAGCGCGCATATTGCGCATTTCGCATCTTCTGGACCGGCCGGTGTCGGGTCTTGCTGGCGGCGACCGGCAGCGCGTTGCGCTCGGGCGGGCGATCGTGCGCAAGCCGAAGTGTTTCCTGATGGACGAGCCGCTCGGCGCACTCGATACCGAAATGCGCGAGGCGATGATCCGTGAATTGCGCGCGCTGCATGACCGGCTCGGCGCGACGACGGTCTACGTTACGCACGACCAGCTCGAGGCGATGGCGATGGCCGACATGATCGCCGTGATGAACAACGGCGTCGTCGAGCAGGTCGCGAGCCCGCGCGATATCTATGACCGACCGGCGTCGCTGTTCGTTGCCGATTTCATCGGTTCGCCACCCATGAACTTCCTGCCGTTCCGCGGCAGCCTGCACGCCGGCGCTCACGCGATTCGGCTCGGCGAGCGCGAGGTTGCCATTCCCGCCGCGCGCGAAGCTCTGCCGGAAAGCGATCTCATGCTCGGGGTAAGGCCCGAGCATGTGCGTTTCACCGATCGCGGCGTCGTGCGGGGCGAGGTCTATGGGTCGGAGTATCTCGGCACGACGCAGATCGTGACCGTGACGACGCGCTATGGCGCGCTCAAGGCCCGGTCGCCCGCCAGCGTACCGTTCCGGATCGGAGAGAATGTCGGGCTCGACTTCCGCCCCGATACGCTGTCGATCTTCGACAAGGAGTCGGGCCGCGCGGTTCGCACCGCGCTGCATGAGGGACGTGGGCATGGCTGAGGTCGAGATCAGGGCGGTCTCCAAGGCGTTCAAGAAGACGCAGGCGGTCAGCGATCTGTCACTCACTGTCGCAGACGGTGAATTTGTCGCACTGCTCGGGCCGACAGGTGCCGGCAAGACGACGACCTTGCGCCTCATCGCCGGACTCGAAATGCCGGACCGAGGCTCGATCCGGATCGGCGGACGCGACGTGACCGGCAATGCGCCGGCCGATCGCGACGTCGCCTTCGTTTTCCAGCAATATTCGTTGTATCCGCATCTTACCGTGTTCGAGAACATGGCCTTTGCGTTGCGTGCGCCGATCCGGCGCCTACCGGAGGCCGAGATCCGCGCCAAGGTCCGTGAAGTCGCGCGTCTTCTCCACATCGAAACCAAGCTGGACAACAAGGCAACGCAGCTGTCGGGTGGACAGATGCAGCGGGTCGCGATCGGCCGGGCGCTGGTGCGCTCGCCCGCGATATATCTGATGGACGAACCGCTCTCCTCGCTGGACGCCAAGCTGCGTGGCGAGATGCGGCTTGAACTCAAGCGCATCCAGACCGATCTTGGCGCGACCATACTCTATGTCACCCATGATCAGACCGAAGCGATGACCATGGCATCGCGCATCGGTGTTATCGAGGGCGGGCGGCTACTGCAGATAGGTACGCCACGCGAGATCTACGAGAACCCGGTCAACGTTCATGTCGCCGCGCGGCTTGGCCAGCCGGCGATCAATCTGCTGCCGGCGGCCCTCTTTGCCGGTACGCCGCGCGGGGCCAGGACCATCGGCGCGCGCACCGAGCACCTGACGATCGCGCGCGGCGGCGGCGACGTACAAGCGACCGTCAAACGGATCGAGCACCTCGGCGACCAGAGCCACCTCCATCTCGATCTTGGCGGCCAACCCGTCGTGACGTTGTCCGACCCTGAAGCCAGCCTCGGCGCCGGGGATGTCGTCTCGCTTCGCCTCAACAAGCCGCTGTTCTTCGATGCGGATGGCGGGAGGGTCGCGGCATGACACTCAATCGGGAAGCCAGGGAAAAACTGGTGCGGGCGCTTGCAGAATTGGTGATCTCGCACGCCGAAGAACTGACCAGCCTGGACCAGGCGATCGGCGACGGCGATCACGGATTGAACATGAAGCGGGGTTTTGAGGCTGTGCTCGCGACGCTGCCCGGTCTTGCTGACAAATCATTGCCGGAGATGCTGAAAGCGATTGGAATGACTCTGGTGATGAAGGTCGGTGGTGCCTCCGGGCCGTTGGTCGGCACCTTCTTCATGGAACTCGGCAAGGCGCTTCCGGAGGAGCCGGCGCGCGCCGATCTCGTCGCGGCGGCGGACAAGGCGATCGAAGCGGTCAAGTCCCGCGGGCGTTCGGATGCGGGGCAGAAAACCCTGCTCGATGTTCTGGTGCCGGTGCAGGCCGTATTTGCGGGTGGTGGCAATGCCAGCGCGATTGCGGCCGAGGCGGCGCAGGCCGCCGACCGCACGACGCCGATGCTTGCGACCCGCGGCCGAGCGTCCTTCCTCGGTGAAAGATCCATCGGTCACATGGACCCGGGCTCGCGCTCGGCGTCTCTCCTGATCAGCGCCGCCGTTGCGGCGCTGGAATTCGAGGCAACCTCATGAGCAATTCAAGTTCCGGCAATGTCGGGATCGTTATCGTTTCGCATTCCTCCAAAATTGCGGAGGGCGCCGCCGATATGGTGCGCCAGATGGTAGGCAATGCCGTGCCGCTCGCTTGGACCGGCGGCGATGTCGATGGGGGGCTCGGCACCAATGTCGCGGGAATTGTCGAGGCGATCGAGGCTGCCTGGTCGCAGGCCGGCGTGGCGATCCTGGTCGATCTTGGCGGAGCGGAGACGAATTCCGAGATGGCGGTCGAGATGATGCCTGAAGATCGACGCGCGCGCATCGTGGTCTGCAATGCGCCAGTGGTTGAGGGCGCCGTTATCGCAGCGACTGAATCCTCGGGTGGTTCGCCGCTCGCTGCCGTCAAGCGTAGCGCGGAGGAATTCTATGCATGATGTCAACGCCAGCCGGGCGGCTAACGCCTTCGCGCCGCTGACGGCCTCGGCGGTTCTCGTCAACGCCGTCGGTCTTCATGCGCGGCCGTCGGTCAAGCTCACGCAGTGCGCGAAAGGTTTTACTGCGAAGATCGAATTTGCGCTTGCGCCGGACGGGCCCTGGACCGATGCGAAGAGTCCGGTAAAGGTGATGCGCGTGAAGGCACCGCAGGGAGCGACGCTGCATTTCCGCGTCACCGGCCCCGATGGCAAGGCAGCGCTTGCTGCCGTGCTTGCGCTTGTGCATGACGGTTTCGGCGAGGCCTGACCACGGTGGTAGAGATCCATCTCATCGGCCGTGCTGCCTCGCCGGGTCTCGCGATCGGACCGGTCACCATGCTGACTGCGGTTGTGGCCAGGCGAACGGCGAGCGACGATCCCGCGCAGGAGGCGGCGGCACTGCGGGCGGCGATTGAAGGCGCGAGGGCGGAGATCGCCGAGCAGATCAAGACGATTCAGGGCGAGGTGGCCGACATTCTGGAATTCCAGGTCGCCATGCTTGAAGATGATGCGCTGGCGGTTGCGGCATATGAGGTCATCTCGGTGGGGATCACGGCCGACCATGCCTGGCGCTTGGCACTCGACGAGGAGATCGCTGGTTACCGCGCTGCTGAAGACGAATATTTCCGTGCCCGTGCCGCCGATATCATCGACATCCGCGACCGCGTGCTCGCGCATCTGAGCGGCGTGGACACGGTTGCCAGGATCACCGGCGGCTCGATCGTGGCCGCTGACGACATCACGCCTTCCGCCTTTCTTGCCGTCGACTGGACGCGCGGCGGCGCCATTGCGCTGGCCGCGGGGTCGCCTTCCTCGCATGTCGCGATGCTGGCACGCGCACGCGGCGCCCCCATGGTCGTCGGCCTCGGTCCGTTGTCGTGGAACGGGCACCCGCCGGCGCTGGCGCTGGTCGATGGCGATGCTGGCACCGTGGTCTTCGATCCCGAACCCAAGACGCGCCGCTTGTTCGAGCAGCGCATGGCGGCTGCGAACGCTGCGCTGGCCGTCGCCAAGACCGCCAGCCTTGCGCCTGCCTATACCGCCGATGGCCGGCGGATCGCGGTTCTGCTCAACATCGCCGCTCCCGAAGACCTTGCGGGCCTCGATCCCGCGATTTGCGACGGCATCGGTCTCGTGCGCACCGAATTTTTGTTCGAAGCATCTTACGGCCTGCCGGACGAGGACACGCAATATGCGATCTACCGGCGCATTCTTGAGTGGGCGCAGGGAAGGCCGGTGACGATCCGCACCCTCGATGCCGGCGGCGACAAGCCGATCGCCGGTTTGACGATTGACGGCGAGAGCAATCCGTTTCTCGGCCTGCGCGGCATCCGCCTCTCGCTTGCGCGGCCGGAGGTGTTTCGCGTGCAACTGCGTGCGCTGGCGCGTGCGGCGCTGCACGGGGTGCTGAAAGTGATGCTGCCGATGATTGCCGTTCCCGCAGAACTCGATCGTGCCAGTGTCATGCTTGACGCGGAGTTCGCGGCGCTCAGGGCGGAAGGGATCGCTTGCGCCCGTCCGCCACTTGGTATCATGGTTGAGGTTCCGGCAGCGGCGCTGCGTGCCGAGGATTTCGGCGCCGCGTTCTATTCCATCGGTTCAAACGACCTGACCCAGTACACGATGGCCGCCGCGCGCGATATCGGTTCGGTCGCCGACCTCAACGATGCCGGGCATCCGGCAGTGCTGGCACTGATCGCCCGGACCGTTGAGGCGGCGCGCAAGCGCGATGTCGAGGTTTCGCTCTGCGGCGACGCGGCCGCCGACACCCGCCTGACGACAGCGCTGCTCGCGACCGGGCTGAGCACCCTCTCGGTGGCACCGGTAACGGTAGCGCGGCTCAAGGCGGCGATCGCAAAGGTTGGTTCAAGGGTTGCTTCATGACGGAAGATACAGGCGAAGAGTCCCGCGGGCCTGGCGACAGCAATGTTGCCGACTACAAGGTCATCCTGCGACGGGTACTCGACAACCGGCCGTCGGGGACTAGGCTCAAGCTTGCGGCGGCGCTGGGCAAGAATCGCTCCTTCGTGACCCAGATTACCAATCCGGCCTATCTCGTGCCAATCCCGGCGAAGCATGTCGCGATCATCTTCGAAGTCTGCCATCTGTCCGGCGCCGAGCGTGCGGCGTTCCTCGAGGCCTATGGACGCGCGCATCCCGGCCGGCTGCGCGGATCCCATCGCGAAGCGCGCACGCGCACCGTCGCGGTGACGGTGCCTGACCTCGGCGATGACAAGAAGAACCGCGCGCTCGAACAACTGGTCATCGATTTTGCGGCGCAGCTTGCGCGCTACGCCGAGACCGTCGGCTGACGGTTTGATCCGAACCGCAAGTGAACAATCGGGAGGGGATTATGAAAAAGCTGATCAACGGCGCCGATACGGTACTCGAAGAAAGTCTTGACGGCTTTGCCGCCGCGCATGCGGATATCCTGCTGCTTGGGCCTGAGCGCAAATTCGTGCGCCGCCGCACACTTGAAGTCGGGCAAGGTCGCCCTGATTTCAGGCGGCGGTTCGGGACATGAACCGTTGCATGCGGGCTTTGTCGGCCACGGCATGCTCGATGCCGCCTGCCCCGGCCAGGTATTCACCTCGCCGACGCCGGACCAGATGATCGAGGCTGCGGAGGCCGTCGATACCGGCGCAGGCGTTCTCTTCATCGTCAAGAACTACGAAGGCGATGTGATGAATTTCACCATGGCCGCCGAGATGGCCGGGCGGGACGTGGCGAGCGTGGTGACGAACGACGACGTCGCGGTCGAGAAATCGACCTACACGACCGGTCGCCGCGGTGTCGCGGGTACGCTGATCGTGGAAAAGATGGTCGGCGCCGCGGCCGAGGCCGGCATGCCGCTTGCCCCTCTCAAGGCGCTAGGCGATGAAGTCAACCGGCGCACGCGCTCGATGGGTGTGGCGCTGTTGCCGTGTACCGTGCCGGCGGCGGGGCGGCCGAACTTCACTCTGGCCGAGGACGAAATGGAGATGGGCGTCGGCATTCATGGCGAGCCTGGCCGGCGGAGGGTATCGCTGGCTCCCGCCGATGCGATTGCCGAGGAGCTCGTTGGCGCGATCCTCAAGGATCTTGCGCCAAAGCAGGGGAGCGAAGTGCTGCTTCTCGTCAACGGGTTCGGCGCAACGCCGCTGATCGAACTTTATCTGATGGTCAATAGCGCAAAGCGAATTCTGGACGATGCGGGGATCACGGCGACGCGATTCCTGACCGGATCCTACGTCACATCCCTCGACATGGCTGGCGTCTCGATCACCGCATCCGTGCTGGATGGCCAAGCAAAGGAATTGTGGGACGCTCCGGTCCACACGGCGGCGCTGCGCTGGGGCACTTGATCACATCTCGCGGTTTAGTTTCTCGTTACAACCGTTCGCAGAAATGTCCGGACGCCGTGTCGTCACAGACGCGGCGCTGGCAACCCGGCTCAATTCGGCGCGCGCGGCGATCGGCGATAACGGTAGCGAGCAGCGCCTGATCAAGACCTTGCAGCGCAAGGGTTTCCGCTTCGTGGGCGCTGTTCGCGAAGTCGATGGGGAGGTCGACACAACTGCCGCAAATGCCGAAGCGGGTCTCTTCCACTTATCCGCTTCTGGCACCAGCAGTCATCCCTCGGGCGCCACAAGGGCGGTTGTTGGCTGTAACCGGAATTGATGCAACGCAATATGCCTGCGCTATCAAGTCGCCTCTAATCCACCGAGTTTGATGTATGCTCGTCACTCGGTAGGGTTCCATGACATTTGCAATTCACGGATCGAAGAACGGGGAGAGCGTCGTCACCGTTCGCATCCGCCCAGATGCTGCAGTCGACAAAGCTCGCCTATTGGAAAGCGTTGGCTGGCAAGTTCATATTACAGACTCGGCTGGGCACCAGTTTGACTTGTCACAATTCGATCGGTTTCTTTGGATCAATCGAGGGACAACCGGGCGTATGTAGATCGAAAATTTAACTTCACTGAGTCCTGCGCCGCCTCGAGGATACCGATCTATCGGATCAGTGACAACAAAACAGCGCAGCGTTAAGATCAGCAAAAGCTGGAGTTCATCTACTACCGACAGGGAGCCAGTCATGGCGTCGATCACAGCTATTGCCAACGATTTCTTTGCCGCTTGTGAGACTGGAAAGGGGTGGGAAGCCTGCAAGGCTTACTGCGCTCCGAATGCGACATTCGCCGCACAAGCCGAACCGCTTGCAGATATCAAAACACTTGCGGAATACACCGATTGGATGAAGGGACTGATGACGATTATGCCGGATGGCAGCTATGAGGTGAAATCCTTTTCCACTGATGTCGAGCGAAACAACGTCGCTGCCTACGGTGTCTTCTCGGGTACGCATACCGGCCCCGGTGGTCCATGTGAGCCGACCGGCAAAAAGACGATCTCGGATTACGTCTATGTGATGCAGTTCACCGGAGACAAGATCAGCCACATGACGAAGATTTGGCATTCTGGAATGGCACTAAAGGAACTAGGCTGGGCTTGACGGCAACCAAGTTGTATTTGCGCAGGGCAAAGGTGAGAGGCACCGGGCCGTCGTCGGATAAATCAAGTGAGGATGATTGCTGCTCTTTCCCTAGATGGCCAACTTGCCTCGTGGACTGCACTTCACGAATTTCGCTCTGCGTGCGTTGTTTCTAATCTCAATAGTCAAAGGATCAATGATTGTCAGAAAGTATGTGATCTTTTGTCTGAACCAGAATCGCCTTCGAACATCCGGAAGTTCAGTTATCCAATAACCGCCATCTGCTGGCTTTGTGGAAACCAGCGTGCTGATTGTCTGTAAGCTCTGTTTGACCTCGTATCGCTTGTTATCGTTAAATATAAGAAGCTGAGAGATGAGTTTCCGCGACACTGCGTCGATTCCTGATAGTGTTACAGTTAAGCAAGCTTCAGTTGGTCCGATGGGAAAATCACGATGTTGGGCCACCCATACCCCTCTGACGGGATAGATGTCAGCAAGAGCCGGAGAACTCAAAAGCAGACCTGCCAAGCCTAGCATTTGAGCCCGGTCCAACAATCGCTTGTGGATTCCAATAGTTGGGGTCCTCATGCCGGAACCTCGATCATATTGCCAGGCATCCATCCAAGGTCTTTCTATCAGAATGCTCACGACAATACCGAGGACCAATGCGTATCAAAGTGTTCATCGTGGCCTCGGCAATGCTTCTTGCCACCGCAAACGCCCGGGCGGAAGCCAACAAGGCTTGTGTTTTGAAAGCAACCGAATCATTGCCCCGCATTCACGGGCTCGTAGTCAAGAAGACACGGACCCGTCCCGTTGGGGCGGAGATCTTGGCGACGTGGAAGGGCCAGACACGTCCAATCATCGTCGATGTTGATGTTGTCGCAACGGGAGCCGAAGAGACCTATTCATACCTGTGCGCCGTAACTAAAGGCTCGGCCCATGTTCGCCGTGTAATGAGTTAGGCTAAGACAAACTCCAGAAGGCCAGGCGCTCCCCGTGGCCTGTTCGCCAGCGGACGGCAGCGGGCGATCCATCAAGATATGGTCTTGACCCCACAAAGGTTGCGATCCTTTGCGACCCCCGCGCGTTTCTGCCTTTTGATACCTACTCTTGATAGAGAATGGGTTTCCTCCGCTAAGTGATTTATTGCATCGGCCATCTCATCAAGGACCACCTTATATTCGCCCGCGGTTTCCAGAGAAGGTTCTTCAGCGTTCCTGCTATTCTGCACATGCTCAAGGGCTCTGAGGTCGAACCGCACCCTCTCGAGTTTCTCGCCCACGAACCACACGCAGATAATGCCGGTAATTTTATAGTCGTCGAAAATACTCGTATTGACGGCATCGACCGTCATAGTCGGGCCGCCTGATTTCAAAACTACAAGATCGCCCGCCTGGAATAAGGTCATCGCTATATCTGTCAATCAAAGCGAATCGCATTGGTTGCGCCGCACAATAGCAGGTGCCGGGTGGGCCCATCCACCCCTCTACCATCCACCCCTCTAAATGAATCTCGAGTTTCGGCGTGGTCCTCACTCGTGCCCGCGATCAGCGGACAATCCAGCGCGGCCTGGCGCGGCGAGACGGCGGCGGGCGAAGACTTTTCATCCTCGCGAGATGGGGTCGGTGTCATGGACCGGCTGTGGAGCAAAAAGCCGGTCACGGTTTGTGGCTGGCTTCTCCATTCTGGGCTAAGGGTCTAGCGACCGGCCGGCGCCGAGTAACCGCCGGAGTAGCGCGACCAATAAGGTTGCTCTTGCTGGGCTGGCCATGCGGCATTTGAATTGCGGAATTTGTCGCTCGCCGTAACCGGTGCGCGAGCCGCATTCTTTGTGTGATGGCGCTCGGCAGCAGCGGCGAACTGGACTGTCGCGGCGGCAATCAGTGCGGCGCCGAGAATCGTGAAAATGGTCTTGTGCATCGTTGTTCTCCTCGTGCGCTCTATCATGCAAGACTTCGTGCGCCGCGCATCAGCGCTGCACCCCAGATAGCGATGGCTCCGGCTGATTATTACGATCGTGGCCATCACGAAGCGGCGAGCAAATTTTTTGATCAGAAGGCGAGGGAGACTAAATATTCAGCAGTTGGTCCCAGCCGAGCTGTACTAGACTTACCCAACCGGTCCGATCGGGTCGGAAAAAGCGTGTCCCGTGAGGCCGACCGATGAAGAACTTGCTGCTGCTCGTTGCGCTGATGGCGTCCCCGGCCTGGGCGCAAACCCAATCGACGCCCAAGAGCGCAACCGCTCGCGCCGATCCCTGCGCGCCCATCGGCAAGACCGCAAAGGGCGAACTGGTCTATTCGATGAAATGCGACAATCTGCCGGCGACGCCGGCACCACCGCCGCCTCAAGCCGAGGCAAGGGAAGCCGCGCCGCCGCCGGAGCCGGAGGTTCGCAGAAGTGGCCTGTTCGGCTGGTCGTATGATCGCAGGAAGCCCGACGAGTGATCGCCGGGCAAGGGATGGTGAGGCGCTAAATGTCAGGGAAAACCCTGTTCGATCTGAATGGCTGCAGCAAGGATGATTTTGTTGCGGCGCTGTCGAACATCTTCGAATATTCGCCGTGGATTGCCGAACAGGTTGTATCTGCGCGGCCGTTCGCGGGCGTGAAGCAGTTGTTCGATGCGATGAAAGCGGCGGTCGATCACGCGCCTGCGGAACTGCGCCTCGCACTGATCAAGGCGCATCCTGATCTCGCCAACAAGACCCAGCGCGCGGCGGGGCTTACCGCGGAATCCGATGCCGAGCAGAACAGCGTCGGTCTCGACCGGCTGTCGGATGCGGAATATGCCGCGTTCGAGCGGGTCAATAACGCCTACCGCGCGAAGTTCGGTTTTCCCTATATCGTCTGCGTCCGCCGCCACACCAAGGATTCGATTTTGCGGGATTTCGAACAGCGGCTGCCCAACGATGCCAGGGCCGAGATGCAGACGTCGATCGCGGAAATCTGCCGGATTGCGGCGCTGCGACTGGACCAGCTCGTGTCGGCTGACGACAAGCTGCCGGTGCACGGGCGCCTCTCCACCCATGTGCTCGATACCCATAGCGGCATGCCGGCAGCGGGGATTGCGATCGAGCTTACGGAGCTCTCCGCGCTCGGCATTCCTCGCGTTATCACGCGCACGGTGACCAACAGCGACGGCCGCACCGATCAACCGTTGATCGGCAGCCGGCCGGTACCGATTGGTCGCTACGAGCTGATGTTCAGCGTCGGCGATCATTTTTCCGCGCGCGGCGTGCCGATGTCGGACCCGCCGTTTCTCGACAAGATCCCGTTGCGCTTTTCGGTGAGCGACCCCGAAGGCCACCTGCACGTGCCGCTGCTGGTCACGCCGTGGAGCTACGCGACGTATCGGGGCAGCTAACTATTGTCCCTGAGTGTTCCGACGACCGAGGACGGTTCACACATGCTGAGCCGACGACGCCGCGGCTGCTGCGTCCGCTTCCGCTGCCGCCTTGCTGCCAACGCCGTTGAAGAAGGCGTTCAGAACGACTGCAACCAGCGCGCAGAGCAAAATTCCGGATTCCAGCAGCGGGTGCAGGTCGTGCGGCAGGTTCTTGAAGAAGTTGGGCGCGACCAGCGGGATCATGCCGAAGCCGACCGAGATTGCGACCACAAACAGGTTGAATTGATTGTTCTTGAAATCGACCGTGGCCAGGATACGCGCGCCGGTCGCCGCCACCATGCCGAACATCACGAGGCCGGCGCCGCCGAGCACGACGAGCGGAACGGCTTCGACCAGCGACGCCATCTTCGGCAACAACCCAAGCAGCAGCATGATGGCGCCGCCGGCGATCGTGACCCAGCGCGAGCGCACGCCGGTGACGCTGACAAGGCCGACATTCTGCGAGAACGATGTGTAAGGGAACGTATTGAAGATGCCGCCAAGCAGCGTACCGACGCCGTCGGCGCGCAGACCACGGGTCAGCGCGTCGCGGTCGATCTTCTTGCCGGTGATCTCGCCGAGCGCGAGGAACATGCCGAGCAATTCGATCATCACGACGATCATCACGATGCACATGGTGATGATCGGCACCAGATGAAATTGCGGCATGCCGAAACGGAACGGGATGACGATCGCGCCCCAGGACGCGGAAGCGACCTTGTCGAAATGCATCACGCCGAGCACGCTGGCGAGCACTGCACCCGCGACGATGCCGAGCAGCACCGAAACATTGGCGACGAAGCCGGAGCCCCATTTGATCAGGCCGAGGATCACCAGCAGCACGAACAGCGCGATTCCTAGTCCCTGCAACTGGCCATAGCCGGGATTGGGGAAGGCGCCGGGAACCCCGTCAATCACCTTGGTCAGGGTCGGCAGACCGCCGCCGGCCCAATTGATACCCACCCGCATCAACGAGATTCCGATCACCAGGATGATGGTGCCGGTGACGACGGGCGGAAACAGCGGCAGCAGACGGCTGATGAAGGGCGCGGCAATGATGCCGAAGATTCCGGCAGCGATGACCGAACCGTAGATGCCGAGCAGGCCGATGTCGGGCGCTGCGGCCATCGACAGCATCGGGCCGACCGAGGCAAAGGTCACCCCCATCATCACAGGCAGCCGGATACCGACGCCGGGGAAACCGATACATTGGACCAGCGTCGCGAGCCCACAGGCGAACAGGTCGGCGCTGATCAGGAACGCCACATCCTCCGGCGGCAGCTTCAGCGCCCGGCCGATGATCAAGGGTACCGCGACCGCGCCGGCATACATCACCAGCACATGCTGCAGGCCGAGCGCCAGCAGCCGCGGCGTCGGCAGCATCTGATCGACGGGGTGGATTTCGCTGGTCGTGGTCATGAATCGTTCCCCTGGCGCCGCCTGAACCGATACAAGGCCCGTGCCAAAGTTTGCCTTGGAACCTTGTCCAATGGCACGATCGTTGCTCACTATTGGACCGGGTCGGGCGACCATGGTCCCGCAGAATGACGGACTGAACTGGAGGCTCCCACGTGCCGCTGATCAAGAACAGATACGGGAAGGGCCGCGTCCGCGTGATGCGAATTCATCGCGACGGCGACCGCCATGAGGTCAGCCAGCTCAACGTCAAGGCGATGATCGAAGGTGATTTTGCCCGCGCTTATACCCATGGCGACAATTCCACGTCGGTATCGACGGACACCATCAAGAACGTCGTCAACGTCGTTGCCCGTGAAAACACCGGCCTCTGCACGGAAGAGTTCTGCCAGGTGCTGGCGACAAAATATCTCGACACCTATCCGCAGATCGCCTCCGTCGCGCTTACCGTGCATGAGACCAAATGGAGCCGGCTCAGTTTCGGCGGCAAGCCGCATCCCCATAGTTTCGTGCTCGACAGCAACGGCAAACCAACCGTGGAACTGTCTATCGTCCGCGGCGGCGCGACGACGATGTCGTCCGGTATCGATGGCTTTGCCTTCATGAAGTCGACGCAGTCGGGCTGGGAGAACTACGTCAAGGACAGCTACACCACGATCCCGCCCACCGCCGACCGCATGTGCGCGACCAGCATGGTGACGTCGTGGAAATGGTCGGGCAAGCCGGCGAGTTATCCTGCCACCAACAAGAAGATTCTCGACACGGTACTGGAAGTGTTTTCGATGACCTACAGCAAGAGCGTGCAGGATAGCCTCTATCGGATGGGCGAGGCGGCGCTGGCAGCGGTGCCGGAAATTTCCGAAATCAGCATGGCCTGCCCGAATATGCACTTCATCCCGATGAACCTCTCGGCGTTCGGGCTCGATAACAACAACGACGTGTTCCTCCCGACCGACGAGCCGCACGGCCAGATCGAATGCACGGTGGGACGCGGGTGAGGGCGCCCCGACGTCATTGCGGGCGAAGCGAAGCAATCCATAGCGGTTCAAGCGCAGGCATGGATTGCTTCATCGCTTCGCTCCTCGCAAAGTCGAAGCCTAATTCCCAAACTTCTCATTCAACGCCGGCCATAGCCGGTCCGGCTTGAACGGGGTCGCCGTGAAGCGAATGCCGGTGGCGTTGGCGATGGCATTGCCGAGTGCGGCGGCGACCGGGTTGTACGGGCTTTCGCTCATTGATTTGGCGCCCATCGGTCCCAGCGTATCCGACGTGTCGGCAAAGAACACTTCGGTGCGGGGGATGTCGGCAAAGGACGGCAGATGATAGTCGCGGAACTTGGGATTAACGACCCGGCCGGTGTCGTCGATCACCATTTCCTCGTAGAGCGCCGCGCCGAGGGATTGCGCGACGCCGCCTTCGACCTGGCCGCGGCACTGCATCGGATTGGCGACGCGGCCGGCGTCGGCGGCGTGCACGCTCTTCAGGATCTTGAGTTCGCCGGTGCACTTGTTGACCGCGACCCGAAAGCCCTGGACGTTGAAGGCGACGGAGCGCGGCGTGCCCGTCGAATTGCCGCTGGCGCTGAGAACCTTGCCGAGCGAGTGCGCGGATGCGGCGAGCAACGCAAAAGGGGTGCGGCGTCCGGCGCAGACCGTGGCATGGTTGTCGAGTGTGCACGCGTCCGGGTTCTCACCCAGCAATGACGCCGCGAATTGCTTCAGTTGGCCGGCCAGCGCCTCGGCGGCGGCCTGGGTCGCACGCCCGGCGACGAAGGTCCCAGCACTGCCATAGGCGCCGGTGTCGTGGCCGCCATGGGCGGTGTCGGATTGCAGAAGACGGATGCGGTCGACGGTCGTCGCCAGCACGGACGCGGCGATCTGGCGGTGCACGGTGCTGGTGCCATTGCCGAATTCGGCGGTGCCGACCGTGAGGTCGAAGCCGCCATCTTCGCGCAGCGAAATGCTGCAATCGGCGAAATGACCGGCCGGCGGCACAGTGTCGATCATGGTCAGCGCGATGCCGTCCCCCGTCAACCAGTCCGGCGAGAGCGAAGGCGCGGCGCTCCGGCGGCCATCGCGCGCTCGACCAGGTCGAGGCATTGATCGAGGCCATAGCTGCCGTAGAGCACGTCGTGATACTCGGATTCCGGCGGCGACAGCATGGGATCGCCGGGCTTGACGATATTGCGGCGGCGCATCTCGAACGGGCTGATGCCGAGTTGATTGGCCAGTTCGTCGATCGCGGCTTCGACGGCGATCAGCGTTTGCGGCAGGCCGTAACCGCGAAACGCACCTGCCGGTACGGTGTTGGTATAGGCGGCGATGCCGTCGACCTTCTTGTTCGGGCAGTTATAGACGCCGATGCATTCGCCGACCGAATGAAACAGCACGGGACCAGCGTGGTTGCCGTAGGCGCCGGTGTTGGAGAGTACGTCGAGCTGCAGCGCCGTGAGTTTGCCGTCCTTGTCGGCGCCTGCCTTGACGGTGACGCGCATCGGATGCCGCGTCGAGGTCGAGATGAATTGCTCTTCCCGCGTCAGTTCGAATTTGACCGGCCGGCCGGTCTTGAGCGCGGCGAGCGCGAGAATGTCCTCGACGAACATTTCCTGCTTGCCGCCGAACCCGCCGCCGACGCGCTCGCAGAACACCCGCACCTTGTCGGGTGGCAGATCGAACAGATCGGCCAGCGTGCGCCGCGTCAGGAACGGCACCTGGGTGCTGGATCGGACATTGAGGATTCCATGGTCATCGACCCAGGCAAGCCCGCCATGGGTTTCCAGCGCGGCGTGCTGGACCCGCTGGCTGGTGAAGGTGCCCTCATAGGTTACGGCCGAAGCTGCGAGCGCCGCCGCGACGTCGCCGAACTCTCCGTGGGTTTCCGCGACGATGTTGCGCGCCGAATTGGCCACGCGATGCTCTGGCGTCTTGTCGGCATGAATTGCGGGCGCACCTGGAAGTATCGCTAGCGCGGGGTCAATCACCGCCGGCAGGATCTCGTACTCGACCTTCAGACGTCGGCAACCTTCCTCGGCGGCGGCCTCGCTCTCGGCAACCACGGCCGCGACCTTCTGCCCGACAAAGCGGACGACATTGTCGAGCACACGCGTGTCGTCCGGATCCATCCAGTCCTTCTCGTGCCGCGCGGTCGAGAACAGGCGATCCGGCGCGTCTTCGAACGTCAGCACCGTGTGCACGCCGGGAACGCTGAGCGCCGCGCGCTTGTCGATCGAGAGGATCTTCGCGTGCGGATGCGGCGAACGCAGCATCTTGATGTGCAGCAGGCCTTCCGGCGCAACATCGAACGTATAGCGCGCGGCGCCGCGCACGACCTGCGGTCCGGCGGGGGCGGGGAGGCTGCGGCCGAATGCGGTGCCTGCCGCGGCATCCTCGATGTTTTTCTTGCCGTTCAGCGCATCTTCGATCGAGCGATAGCCGGTGCAACGGCAGATATTGCCTTTGAGCGAGGCGCCGAGGTCCTGCCGCTGCGCCTGGTTCAGCGATGCGCAGGTCAGGATCATGCCTGATGTGCAGAAGCCGCATTGAAACCCCTGCGCATCCAGAAACGCCTGTTGCATCGGATGGGTGCCGCCATCCGGCGCAAAGCCTTCGATCGTCGTCACGGCGTGACCTTCGGCGCGGAAGGCCGGGATCAGGCAGCTATGCACGGGTTCACCATCGAACAGCACGGTGCAGGCGCCGCAGTCGCCGGCATCGCAGCCCTTCTTGACCCCGAAATGCCCGAGTTCGCGCAGGAACGTCCGCAGGCACTGACCGGGTCGCGGAGATTCTGAAAATGCCTTGCCGTTGATCTCGATGGTCATGGCAGCGCTCGCGGCGGTGCCTGCAATTCGCCGCGGATCTCTTCCGCGAGGCGCAGCGTCATGGCCTTGCGCCAGTTCGGCTTGCCGTGGACATCCGTGTGGTAGAGGCTGTCTGGAATGCGCTGGAGGATGGCTGCACGCAGCTCCTCCGCCGGGCGGGATTGCTGCGAAGGAGAGTTGAACAGGCCGCACCGTTGATGCGGTCACCGTCAACGCCAATCCGCCGTCACCGTCCACTGTGCCGATCAGCAGTGCCGCCGAGCGGCCGACCGGCGTCAGCGAAATCTGGCGGAACGCCGAACGCCGCCGCAAGGCCGCGAGCGGGATATCCACCTGCCGCAGGAGGTCGCCCGGCGCGAGAACGTTGCGCTGGTTGCCGGTGACGAAATCGGCGACGGTAATTTTCCGCTCGGCGCCATCGGCCTGCCAGATCGTGCAGACGCCGTCGAGCGCCGAGGTGAGGGAGATCATCGGCCCGGCCGGCAGCGACATGCAGATGTTGCCGCCGACAGTCGCCGTCTTCCAGATCTTGAACGAGGCGAGAAACGCGCGGCAGCATTGGTTGATCAGCGGCGAGGCGATCCAGTCCGGCGGACAGGCCAGCGCGTCGAGCTGGGCCACCGTGCAGGTCGCGGCAATCGAAAGCCCGGCCTCATGGATGGTCAGTGCCGGCCATTTCAGGTCGGTGAGATCGACCAGCCGGGTCAGATGGGCCTGAGGTTCCGAGAACAGCCACGTTCCGCCCGCGAGCCAAGCATCGCCTGCCGTCCAAACGGGCAATTGATCCCGCGTGCGTGGGACGGGCAACGTCGCGGATGGTGTTCAGGTCCATCGATACGCTAACGCTTTCAAGTAGATGCATCTCCGACTATGAAGTCTTGCAAGACCAGCGCCAATTGTTGATCGCCTTGGGATGGTCTTTGCATTGCAGGAGCGTGCGGGCGTTCGCACAGCGCCTTTCGCAAATCAGGTGGGATCATGGACCAAACGCAGCCGATATGGATCAAGGACCCCCTTTCTATTCTGGCCGACGGCGCTGAGCGCGGCGTCGTGGTTCGCGGTGGCAAGATTGTCGAGCTGGTGCCGCGGGGACGGGAGCCAGTAACGGTCAATACCGCCGTCTATGATGCCGCCGACCATGTGGTGCTGCCGGGACTGATCAACACCCACCATCACTTCTACCAGACCCTGACCAGGGCGCTGCCGGCGGCGCTGGACCGCGAGCTGTTTCCCTGGCTGCAGGCGCTCTACCCGGTCTGGGCACGGCTGACGCCGGAATCTCTCGACCTCGGCGTCACCGTTGCAATGTCGGAACTGCTGCTGTCCGGCTGTACCACCACGACCGACCATCATTATGTGTTCCCGGCCGGGCTAGAGGACGCCGTCGATATCGAGGTCGCCGCCGCCAAAAGGCTCGGCATCCGCGTGCTGCTGACGCGCGGCTCGATGGACCGGTCGCAGAAAGATGGCGGCCTGCCGCCCGACAGCGTGGTCCAGGACGAAGACACGATTTTGGCCGACAGCGAACGCGTGGTGGCAAAACACCACCAGCGCGGCGAGGATGCGATGACGCAGATCGCGCTGGCGCCATGCTCGCCGTTTTCAGTGACGACTTCGCTGATGCGCGCGACTGCCGACGCTTGCAGACAAGCTCGACGTCCGCCTCCATACGCATCTGGCCGAGACCGAGGATGAGAACAGATTCTGCGAGCAGATGCATGGCTGCCGCCCGCTCGATTATCTCGAGCAATGCGGCTGGCTGAATGCGCGGACCTGGCTCGCGCACGGTATCTTTTTCAATCCGGACGAGATGAAGCGGTTGGGGAAAGCGAAGACTTCCATCAGCCATTGCGCCTGCAGCAACCAGATTCTGGCGTCGGGCTGCTGTCCGGTTTGCGAGATGGAAGAGGCGGGGGTATCGATCGGTCTCGGCGTCGACGGCTCGGCCTCGAACGACGAATCGAACCTGATGCAGGAGGTCCGTGCAGCGTTCCTGCTGCAGCGGGCGCGCTACGGCGTCACCCGTGTCAGCCACAAGGACGCGCTACGCTGGGCGACCAGGGGCTCCGCAGCATGCATCGGGCGCCCCGAGCTCGGCGAGATCGCGGTCGGAAAGGCCGCCGACCTCGCGCTGTTCAAGCTCGACGAACTGCGTTTCTCCGGCCACGGCGATCCGCTGGCGGCACTGGTGCTGTGCGGCGCGCATCGCGCCGACCGCGTGATGGTCGGCGGCAAATGGGCTGTCACTGACGGTGCGATTCCCGGTCTCGATGTCCCCGACCTGATCCGCCGTCATAGCGCCGCGGCGAGGGCGATGCATAAGGGATGAGGGCTTTTCCGGGCATTGAGCAACGAGGCGCATTTGGGAATGGCGCGCGCAGCGAAGTTTGCGATGGCCGATATCTACCAGATCTTGCAGTTTCGAAAGGAGCGGACCCCATTTCTACTTTGCATGGGGTTGTTTTCGCAATTTTGCTCACGGTCGAAGCGGTCTGACCTCTCCCCGCCAAAGGGCGGAGAGAGGTAAGGGCGACGCGCCCGCCCTACTTGCCGGGGATCTTGTCGTCGATGCCCTTGACGTAGAAGTTCATGCCGAGGATCTGGCCGTCATCGAGATGGGTGCCGCCCTTGCATTCGACTTCCTTGCCGTCCTGGCCGATGACTGGGCATTTGAACGGCTGCAGCTTGCCTTCGGTGATCGCCGCTTCGGTTTCTTCTGCGAGCTTCTTCACGTCATCGGGCATGTTGGTGTACGGCGCCATCACGACGAGCTTGCTCTTCAGGCCGCCCCAGAAGTCTTCCGACTTCCATGTGCCGTCGAGCTCGGCCTTGACGCGTTCGATATAGTAGGGACCCCAATTGTCCATGATCGAGGTGAGCTGTGTCTTCGGCCCGAACTTGATCATCTCGGAAATCCTGACCGAAGGCCAGCTTTCCGCGCTCGGAGGCGATCTGCATCGGGGCCGGTGAGTCCGTATGCTGCATGATAACGTCGGCGCCTTGGTCGAGCAGGGCCTTGGCGGCGTCGGCTTCCTTACCGGGATCGAACCAGGTGTTCGCCCAGATGACCTTGACCTTGATGTTGGGATTGATCGTTTGTGCGCCAAGCATCGTGGCGTTGATGCCCGAGATGACTTCCGGGATCGGGAACGAGGCAATGTAGCCGAGCACGCCGGACTTCGACATCTTGGCGGCGATGATGCCCTGGATATAGCGGCCCTCATAGAACCGGCCGGAATAGGTCGACATGTTCGGGTTGCGCTTGTAGCCGGTGGCATGCTCGAAATGCACGTTCGGGTATTTCTTGGCGACCTTCAGCGTCGGCTCCATATAGCCGAACGACGTCGTGAAGATGAGTTTGTTGCCGGCGCGCGCGAGCTGCTCGATCGACCGTTCGGAGTCCGGACCTTCGCTGACATTCTCCAGGAACGTGGTCTCGACCTTGTCGCCGAATTCCTTGAGCATGGCGAGACGTCCGAGGTCGTGCTGGTAGGTCCAGCCGAGATCGCCGACCGGTCCGAGATAGATGAATCCGACCTTGAGTTTGTCGGCGGCGGAAGCGCCGAACAGGCCTGCGCCGGTTGCAAGCATCGCCGCGGTTACCGCGATGAGAATCTTTTTCATGGATTTCTCCGTTTTGCTGACGGGTGGACGGTCTCTCCCGATGCGCGGCGCCCCGTCGCGCGCGCTTCGGGCATGTTTACCGGTCGGGCACGAACACGGTCCCGAGCGCCGCAGGCGCGGTGGAGCCGCCGGTTCGTGCACGTGAAATCAGGACAAGGACGATGACAGTCGCGAGATAAGGCAAAGCCGACATGAACTGTGAGGGGATGCCGACGCCCCAGCCCTGCGCGTGAAGCTGCAGGATCGTAACCGCTCCGAACAGATAGGCCCCGATCACGAGGCGTCCGGGCAGCCAGGACGCGAACACGACCAGCGCCAGCGCAATCCATCCACGCCCCGCCGTCATGCCGGGAATGAAGAACGGCGTATAGGCGAGCGGCAGGTAGGCGCCCGCAAGCCCAGCGCAGGCGCCGCCGAACATTACGGCATACAGCCTGATCCGAAGCACGGGATAGCCGAGCGCATGCGCGGAAGCGTGGTTGTCGCCCGCGGCCCGCAGGATCAAGCCAGGCCGTGTTGTCGCATGGCCGGTATTTCCGCGCCCTTCCAGCGCGATCATACCGAGGTATGACGCGGCCAAACCGACAAGCTAGTGACTTAACCGCGCGTAGAATGGAGCGCGTGGACGAACGGATTACTTTGCTCCCATGGCGTCCGGACAAGGCGATCAGCCTTTTCGGACCTTCAACTGGACAAGGGATCCGATCATGTCGCTGCAGATGTCACCTGTGCAAAGCACCAAGGATCACGTCGCCGATATCAGGTCGATCGACCTCTCGGTAATCGATGGCCGCCGGCTGAAACGTTCGAAATTCGCCGGCCGCTTTGCCGAAGACGGCATCACGCTATCCCTCGTGCATCTCGATGTCGCTCTTGCCGTCAAGGCCGAGGGTCGGGGTGCCGAGGAAGCCGCCGACGGCGTTCGCTGCTTCAGGGTCTCCGCCAAACGCCTCGCACGGGGTTCTGGGCAGGTCGACGCGTTGTCGGCTGTAGAAAAGTTCGAAGACCCTGTCATTCGGCGCCTTTCCGACGCACTTGCGGCAACGGAAGCTGCGGATGATTCCCACTCGGCGATCTGTGCCGACGCCCTCCGCCTCGCCCTCCTGACCCGGCAGTTCAGCCGGCAGGCTAATTCCGCGCGAACCAACACTGCTGCCACCGAGGACCTTCCCGGCCGGAATGTGAGGTCGCTGCAGAAATGGCGCCTCAAGCGCGTCCTGCAGTATGCCGATGATCATCTGGATGCAAAGATCACACTGCAGGACCTCGCCACGGTCGCCGGGCTGAGCCGGATGCACTTTGCCGCGCAGTTTCGGACGGCGGTCGGCATGCGGCCCCATGAATATCTGCTGAAGCGGCGGATCGAGCGCGCCGAAGAATTGCTCAAGCAGGCTGAAGTTTCCCTCGTGGATGTCGCGCTGACGGTCGGCTTCCAGACCCAGGCGCATTTCACAACGGTGTTCAAGCGCTTCGCGGGAGACACGCCGCATCAATGGAGAAGCGCCTATCTCGGACAATCCGCGCCGCTGCCGCCCGCACGAATGAGCCTGTCATGACCGGTCTCGGCATTCAAGCGTGGTTGCTGTCCTTGATCGGCGTCCGGACAGCGTTTGTACACCGTGAGATTATGGAGGTCCTTGAACTCCTCCATATCCTCGGCAACTCGTACCGTTTGGCATCTTTGGGGGTTGGCTCGGCCGTCGTGTACGGGCGGTTCACGCTAGGCTTCTGCAGGACAGTCGTCGTCGGCGCGGCATGCAATCTCGCATCGCGGTGGCCGCTTCAGGTGCTTCGCGGCGTTTGACGCAGTCGCCTGGTCCTGCGCGCCGACGTCATCTGGCAGCTCGATAGTTCGGGAGTTCCGCAAGTAACATTAAATTGCGCTTTAGAGAGCGCGGTCCTGATCGTGAGGATCTCCGGCCGATCCATCCGGTGCTGAGGACGAATTCAAATTCTAAATCCGTTTTTAATTGAGAACGCTGTGTCTGGCCGCCATGTATCGAACGTTCCCGTAAAATTGTTGGCCGGCTCGCACTGCCGTCGGCGCGAAACGCAGTAAGGACAGACGATGGGGATTGTTCGATTTGCGCTACGGCTTCCGCACACCTTCTATGTGCTGGCGGCACTCATCCTGTTCCTGGGTGTTGTCGCCATCCGGTCGATGCCGACGGACATATTTCCGGAAATCCGCATCCCGGTAGTCACCGTGATCTGGCAATACACCGGCCTGACGACGCAGGAAATGGAACAGCGCGTCACCACCTACAGCCAATATTCCATCAGCGCGAACGTCAACGGCATCAAAAACATGGAAGCGCAGACCCTCAATGGTCTGTCGATCCAGAAGATCTACTTCCAGCCGGACGTCAACATCGACCTCGCCATCGCGCAGATCGTCTCTGCCACCAACTCCATTCGCGCCCTGATGCCACCAGGCATTCAACCGCCCGTCGTCGTGCAGTTCAATGCGTCGAGCGTTCCCGTGCTGCAACTCAGCCTCAGTTCCAACAGCCTGAACGAGCAGCAGCTCTATGATTTCGGTATCTACCGGGTTCGGCAGCAACTGGCGCCGGTTGCCGGCGTCACCCTGCCGACGCCGGCCGGCGGCAAGTATCGCCAGATCATGGTGGATATCGACCCGGACAAGCTTCTGTCGCGAGGCTTGACGCCGCTCGACATCGTGAATGCGGTCAACACCCAGAACCTGACGCTGCCGTCTGGAACAGCGAAGATCGGCGGCACGCAATATACGGTGCGAACCAACGCGACACCGGCGTCGATCGACGACCTCAACATGATGCCGGTCAAGTTCGTCAACGGCGCCACCGTCTTTCTAAAGGACGTGGCGCAGGTCCGCGACGGATCGCTCGTGCAGCAGAATATCGTGCGCGAGAATAGCCGCCGCTCGGTTCTGCTCAGCGTGATCAAGAACGGCAATGCCTCTACGCTTGCGGTCGTCAACGGCGTGAAGCAGGCGCTGCAGGGCATCCGGGCGGCTGCGCCGGCCGGACTCAAGATCAACGAGCTGTTCGATCAGTCTGTGTTCGTGAAAAATTCAGTCAACGGCGTGTTGCGCGAAGGCGCCATCGCCGCGGGCCTCACGGCGTTGATGATTCTGGTCTTCCTTGGTTCATGGCGCTCGACCCTGGTCGTCATGATTTCAATCCCGCTGGCGATCCTGTCGTCGCTTACCGTGCTGTATTTTCTAGGCGAGACACTGAACACGATGACGCTCGGCGGCCTTGCCCTGGCGGTCGGCATACTGGTCGATGACTCGACGGTAACGATCGAAAATACCCACCGTCTGTGGACTGAAGAGGGTATGCCGCTCCCGGAGGCGACGTTGCATGGCGCCGCCGAAATCGCGGTGCCCACGCTGGTATCGACGCTTGCCATCAGCTGCGTCTTCACGTCGGTCCTGTTCCTCGATGGGCCGGCCAAGTACCTGTTCACGCCGCTGGGACTGGCCGTCGTGTTCGCGATGCTGGCTTCCTACGGATTGTCGCGGACGCTGACGCCGATCACGATCGGCTTGCTGCTCAAGAGCGAACGTCGCCACACGGGCGAGGGGACGCCTACAGGCCTGTTCTCGCGGTTCGCCGCCGCATTCGACCGCGGCTTCGAGCGGCTGCGCGATGGATACTCGAAGCTTCTGACGACGCTGCTCCAGCGGAAGGCCATCGTTCCCGTCGTTGCCGTGTTGATACTCGGCCTTGGCGCGGTGATGTTTACGTTTGTCGGGCGCGACTTTTTCCCGCTGATCGACGGCGGGCAGATCCAGCTTCATGTTCGCGCGCCTGCGGGAACGCGCATCGAGAGCACGGAGGCGATCTTCCAGGCGGTCGAGGACAAGATCCGTGAGGTCATTCCCGAAAAGGAGCGTTCGCTCATTGTCGACAATATCGGGTTGCCGGCGAGATCCTACAATCTGGCATTTGCCGATGGGTCGACCATCGGGGTCAATGATGGCGTCATCCAGGTGGCGCTTACGGAAGGCCACAAGCCGACGGCCGACTACGTCAGGAAATTGCGCCAGGTGCTGCCCGCGGCATTCCCGGAGGATGTGTTCTATTTCCAGGCGGCCGATATCGTAACGCAGATCCTGAACTTCGGACTGCCGGCGCAGATCGATGTCCGAACCGTGGGCGTTGATCCGGCAAACCTTGCGGTTGCAAAGCAGCTCCGTCAGCGCCTTGCCGCGATTCCCGGCATCGTGGATGCGCATCTGCAGCAGGAAGTCGACGCGCCCGCCTTCTACGCGCAGATCGATCGAAGCCGCGCCGCGCAGCTCGGCCTTAATGCGAGTACGATCGCTACCAACATCAACGTCAGCCTGAGTTCGTCGGCGCAGGTGTCGCCCAATTTCTGGACCGATCCGAAGTCCGGGATCCCGTATTACATTGCCGTGCAAACACCGGAGTACAAAGTCAACTCGCTGAATGCGCTGCAGAACACGCCGGTCTCCACCTCACTGGCGATGAGCGGCCAGACGGTTCCGGGCATGCTCAGCAACGTCGCGACGTTCAAGCGGGAAAAAGTCGCGACCAACACCAACCAGAGCAACATCCAGCCGGTCTTTGACGTCTATGCCAGCGTGCAAGGCCGCAATCTCGGCAGCGTCGCGGCCGATATCAACAAGGTCACGGCCGAGTTGCAGAAGCAGCTCAAGCCCGGCAACTCGATTCAGGTGGTCGGACAGATCCAGAGCATGAACAACTCGTTCCGGAACCTGGGTATCGGATTGTTGTTCGCCGCGGTGTTCGTCTATCTGCTGATGGTCGTGAATTACCAGAATTTCGGCGATCCGTTCGTCGTGATCCTGGCGCTGCCGGCGACGCTCTGCGGCATTGTCACGATGCTGTTCATCACCGGCACCACGCTCAACGTTCCCTCGTTGATGGGAGCCATCATGGCCGTCGGTGTCGCCTCGGCAAACTCGATTCTGCTGGTGACGTTCGCGCGCGAACAGCAGCTGAAAGGGCACTCGGCCCTGGAGGCTGCGCTGAGCGCCGGCTATACCCGGATCCGTCCCGTGCTGATGACGGCGGCAGCGATGATCGTCGGCATGATCCCGATGGCGATCGGCGGCGCCGGCGAGGAGCAGAACGCGGCGCTCGCACGCGCCGTCATCGGCGGGCTGCTGTTTGCAACACCGACTACGCTGCTGATCGTGCCCTACCTGTTCGCCATGCTGCGCAAGGGCAACGACGGAAAGCCTCACCATGGCGTATTTGAGGAAGTACCGGCATGACCGACACTGCTGTGCGGCCCAAGAGTGAGCCCAGGAATGAGAAGGTCGAGGACCACCGGCGCGACGCCGAGACCGATCGTGTGGCGCTACCGCGGAAGCGAGGCCGTCGTTACGGCGCAGCGCTGCTCGGCGGAACCGCGCTCTTGCTGCTCGTGGGCGGCCTCGCAGAGGGGGCCTGGCGCCGCCACCAGGCCGACCTCGGCGTTGCGGCCACTGCGCAGGAGAGCAGGGCGTTTGTGCCCGACGTTCGCGTCGCCGCGGTACGTGCCAGCGACCGTACGACAACCGTCACGTTGCCGGCGACGACGACTGCGTTCGAGGCCGCGAATATTTTTGCGCGCACCAGCGGCTATATTGAAAAGCGCTATGTCGATATCGGCGATCAGGTCAAGGCGGGAGACCTGCTGGCCAACATCGTCGCCCCTGAGCTCGACCATCAGATTACGCAAGCCAAGGCAACGCTGGCTCAGAACCGGGCGACGTTGCAGCAGACGGAGGCAAGCCGCGACCTCGCCCAGGTCACCAATGCGCGTGACAGCAATCTGGTCAAGCAGGGATGGCTCACGCTTCAGCAAGGCGACAACGACCGTTTGACGCTGCAGGCGCAGAAGGCCGCGGTCGAAGTCGCTCAATCGAATATTGCGGCCCAGGAAGCCCAAATTCGCATACTCGAGCAGGAGAAAGCCTACCAGCGCGTCGTGGCGCCGTTCGACGGCGTCATCACCCAGCGCAACATCGACAACGGCAGCCTGGTGACGTCAGGCTCGACCTTCATGTTCACGTTGATGCATTCCAATGTCATCCGCACCCAGGTGTTCGTGCCGCAGGATGAGGCGTTCGGGCTTGGGCCCGGCGTCGACGCGGTGGTTCGTGTCCCCGAGATTCCGGACCGTACGTTTCCGGGCAAGGTGACGCGGATAGCGAGCGCGTTACAGCCTGGAAGCCGGACGCTTTTGACCGAGATCGATGTTCCCAATCCGGATGGCGCGCTCAGCCCCGGAATCTACTGCACCGTCCAGCTGTTCATTCCGCGCAAGACGCCGGCGATGATCATACCGGCCGACGCTGTCGTATTCGATCAAAACGGCCTGCATGTCGCCGTGGTCCGCAATGGCACCGTGCATTTGCAGAAGATCACGATCGCGCGGGACTTCGGTACCGAAGTCGAGGTGCACGACGGTGTAAAGCCGGGTGATCAAGTCGTCCTCAATCCGATGGTGAATCTGGCGGAAGGCAGCAAGGTCGCGGTGCGTCATGAGACGAGGACAAGCTAGAATGACGCCGGGAAAGCAATCGCAGACGCGACGCCTGCTGCTCACGGTCGGTATTCTGCTGTTGGGCTGCAACGCCAGCTTCGCGCAGGTCTCCACCATGGGCACCACGGCCATGGGTCTTTCCACGACGCCGGGGACTATCTTGATTTCCCCGCTCAATGGTCCTGGTCCGTTCTCGGCGGTCACTCAGCCGGGCACTCCCGGCACGACGCTGGCGCCGGTGCCGTTGGCGTCCAACCCCGCAACGCCGGGGACGGTCGTGACCTGTGCCACGCCGGTAGGCCAGATCGCGCCCGGGACCGCGGCGGTGCAGGTTACGTCGATGCCGGCAATCGGCCGCACGACCGGATCGCTGCCATCGGTTTCCGCCGTGCCAGCCGCACCTGCGGATCCTTCCGCGTCCACAACGGCTAACGGGCTTACGCCATTCCTGTCATTGTCCGCACAACCGGCCACGTCGTTCCTGACGGATATTCCCGGCTCGACCGTACCGGCCGCGCCGCCGCCCACGGTGCCGGCTCTGCCTCAGCCTTCCATCGTCGCTCCGCAGGTGCCGCTGCTGTCGAGGGCATCAGGCGGGATTTCCACATCCATGGCGCTGGGCACAAATGCGATGACGCCGTCGGCCACGATGATGTTGTCACCCACGGCCTTGGGAACCATTCCCACATCCATCATCGCCAGCGCGACCGGAACGATATCGCCGGTGCCGCCGGTCGGCAGCTCATCGACCACCCTCTGCAGCTCTTTACCGGGAGGTCCTCCGACCAACAGCGCCGCTTTGACACTCTCGACGCCGGATATTCCGGCTGGTCCGCCACCCGGTACGATCCAGCCCGACGTGACGCCACTTGCGACCACCAGCCTGGATCCGACCGTGACGGTGGTGCCGACGCCAAATACGTCGGCCTGCGCCGAGAGCGCGACGATGTATCTGATGACACCCGGCACGATGGCCCCGGCCAATGCCACGGGTGCTGCCGCAACGCCGGGCGTATCGTCTCTGTGGCCGCCAGGCTGTTGAGGGGGCAATTTCTCTTCGCGGGTCAGGCAGCAGCCCCGAATTCTAAAACCCTATTTAATGGTGCCTGGGATCCACAACGCCTAAATTCACCGATGAGTGATCCGGGAAAAATGAGTGATCCGGGAGAAACGCGTGGAGTTTGCAGGACGTTGACATGACAGGGGTCTCAGGGAAGCGTGCAATCGTGACGGCCGGAAATTCGGAATCTGAGGATGTTTTCGCCGCAGTCGGGGATCGATTGATGACAAAAGTGCTGTTGATCGAGGATGATAGCGAGACGGCTGAGGAAATCACCGCGGAACTGGCCGATCGTGGTTTTGAAGTCGAATGGTCGGCCAACGGCATCGATGGCCTCGACAAGGCACGATCGTCACGGCCGGATGCCATGATCGTCGACCGGCTGCTGCCCGGAATGGATGGACTTACTGTCATCGAGGCGCTGCGCAAGGATCAGGTGCGCACCCCGGTACTGGTGCTGAGCGCGCTCGGCGCGGTGGACGACCGTGTACGCGGACTGCGGATGGGTGGCGACGACTATCTCACCAAACCCTTTGCGCTCGTCGAACTCGTCGCCCGGATCGAGGCGTTGCTGCGCCGTCCGGTGGAATCGCGAGAAACGACGCTTCGGGCGGGGCCGCTCGAGCTCGATCTGATCGAGCGTACCGCCAAACGCGGCGATCGCGTCATCGATCTGCTGCCGCGCGAATTCCGCCTGCTCGAATACATGATGCAGCGAAGCGATCAGCTTCTGACGCGAGCCATGCTTCTGGAGGAGGTCTGGAATTACAAGTTCGTGCCGGCGACCAATCTTGTCGACGTGCATATGGGCCGCCTGCGCCACAAGGTGGACGGGCCTGGCGAAGTCCCTATGATCCACAATGTGCGTGGTGCCGGCTTTATTCTTCGCACGGGGCTGTGAGGTTCCGATGGCCGTGAGCAATGCGCCGTCCTTGGCGTCGAGCGGGCTATCCGGGCAGCGAGATCCGATGCTTCAGCCGCAGTTCATGCGTTCGAGCACTTTTCACTGGACCCTCGCGGTAGCCGGTGTGCTCGCAATTTTTGTCGTCGGGCTGTTCAGCTTCATCTATTGGAGCGTCGACGATTACCTGATCAAACGGTCCGACACGATGATTGCCCGTGAACTGGACCTCATTGCAGGCTTGCCTGGCGAACGACAGCTGGATGCGATCGATCAAAATCTGAAGCAGGACACCCGCGGCGTCCACTATGCCGGACTGTTCGGCGCGGACGGCCGCAAGATAGCCGGCAACATGGCACAGCTTCCACCCGAACTTGGGACCAATGACATTGTCCGAAACGTCACGATCCTTCGGACGCTGCCGGCAGGACGGCAAGTTCGCGTCATCCGCGCGATCGCGCGAAGAATGCCAGGCGACAACACGCTGGTGATCGGACGTGAGGTCGACGAAACGAGGGAGATTTCCCACGTCGTCGGTCAGGCGCTCGCGCTGGGTCTATTGCCGGGACTTTGTCTGTGCCTGCTGGCTGGGGCATGGCTGAGCATGCGCGCCCAGAGGCGGGTCGAAGAGGTCAATGCACGGGTACAGCGCATCATCGCCGGCGACCTGCGCAAACGGCTTCCGCACCGTAATGTCGACGAGCCGTTCTCGAAGCTCGCCGTCATCGTCAACGGCATGCTCGATGAAATGGAAACGATGATCCACGCGCTCGCCGGCGTTGGCAACGACATCGCCCACGACTTGCGTACGCCGCTGACGCGGGCGCGGCTCGCGCTCGAACGCGGTCGCACCAACGCAACGACGGTCGAACAGCTCCAGGCAGTTGTCGACAAGGCGATCGCAAATATCGATCAGTCGCTCGCCATCATCACGGCGCTGTTGCGTCTTGCTGAAATCGAAAACAGCCGGCGGTCGGCGGCCTTTGGCAGCGTGCCCGTCCACGAGATGCTGCGCGAGGTCTGCGACCTGTACGAGCCGATCGCGGAGAACAAGAACGTCGACTTGCGGGCCGCGGTCAAACACAGCTTCAACGTGCTCGGCGACCGGGATCTGTTGTTCGAGGCCGTCGCCAACCTCGTTGATAACGCCATCAAGTTTACCCCGGAAGGCGGCCGGGTGTGCATCGAACTGGAACGCGGCGACGGCGAATCCATCGTCCGCGTTACGGATACCGGCCCTGGCATCAGCGAACAGGAGCGCGAGGCTGTGCTGCGGCGGTTCTACCGGTCGGACAAGATCCGCAATACGCCGGGCGTCGGGCTTGGTCTCAATCTCGTGGCTGCCATCGTCAAGCTGCACGGCTTCAGGCTGGCCATTCATCCCGGCCCCGGCGGTCGGATGGAGATCATTTGTCCCGACCGTCAGTCAGGATGAAGCTCTCACCAAGCCGGCGATGCGAAGGTGGGTGCCATCTGGTGTCGACCGCGGCTCTTGCTGTTCCACCGCTGGTCATCCTGAACCGGACTGCCGTAGCACTCTGCGGCCAGCCCCGAAGCCGTCGCCTCACACTGCGAATAGCTCGTGAAACCACAATCCGTCCCGCCGTAGTCATATTCGATACAGTCATGTCCGGGGGGAACGATGGGACCTGCCTTTGCCGATTCCAGTCCGCCGAAAGCGAGCATTGATACTGCAATAGCCGAAGCCATTACCATGGATGAAATCATCTTCATGCGGGGGCTCCTTTGAATGAATGACTATCGTCGAGATAGGGATGCGCGACAGCGGAAGCGATTATAAAAAAGTTCACTTTGCCTGGAGCCAATGGCGAACCTTGTCTGCTCAAGCGGAGTTTACTGGCGGAGCGGCGGCCGGTCTCCGATGTAACCTCACACGACCTGCCTCTGAACTCTCCAAAGGAGACCAAGATGAAATCAGCATTGATTGGCGCCGCCGCCGTTGCCGCGGCAGCTTTCGCAACTCCGGCCATGGCGCAGGCTGTTATCGAAGACCCCGGCTATTGCGCTCAGTTCTATCCCAACGGCAATTGCCAGTATCTGGAGCCGGGTATTCCGTACACCGATCGCGGTTTCCGGCGGGACGAGAGCACCGTGATGCTGGGCCATGCGACAGAGCCGAGCAGGCTCGAGACGTACCGCTATCATGGCGGACCGAAGTCAGACTATTGACGACACTGTCGAGTGCAATCCGCAGCGTCGGTTCTCGATTCAGGCGTACTCGGCCTCCAGCATCGGCACCGCAGCTTTTGCCGCAACATTCCTGACCGCTTTTCGTACTTTCTGGAAGGCGGACGCATCGATCTGGCGGATGCGCTCACGCGATACGTTGAACCTGGCGGCGAGGTCTTCCAGCGTCGGTGGTTCGTCGGCCAGGTGGCGCGCCTCGAAGATACGACGTTCTCGATCGTTCAGGACGCCGATTGCGGCGACCAGCGCCTTGTGCCGGTAGTCCTTGTTGTCCTGTTCGATGACGATGGCTTCCGGTGATGGCGATTGATCGATGAGTTGGTCCTGCCATTCGCCGACCTCGGCGTCGTCGCGGATCGGTGCGTTGATCGACTTGTCACCGGCGAGCCGCCGATTCATGTCGACGACATCCTGGGCCGTGACATCAAGGTTCTTTGCGATCGAGTTCGACCTGATCCGGATGCAGGTCGCCGCTTTCGAAGGCGGCGATCTTGCTCTTTGCGGTGCGCAGCTTGAAGAACAGCCTCTTCTGGTTCGCAGTGGTGCCGATCTTCACCAATGACCACGAGCGCAGGATGTAATCGTGAATGGAAGCCCTGACCCACCACATTGCGTAAGTGGTGAAGCGAAAGCCTTTGTCGGGCTCAAAGCGGTTCAATGCCTGCATCAGGCCGACATTGCCCTCGGATATGATTTCCGAGGCCGGCAGGCCATATCCGCGATAGCCCATCGCGATCTTGACGACGAGACGCAGGTGACTCGTAACCAGCTGATCGGCGGCGCCACGATCGCCGTGCTCGCGCCAACGCCTTGCGAGCTCAAACTCCTGTTCCCGTTCGAGCATCGGGAAACGCCTGATCTCGTGGAGATAGCTCTTGCGACCTTCATCTCCGACGACCGCTGGTGTTCGGCAGGCGCGAATTGTTATGCCGGCAAATTGTCCTTCAATTCCCATATCCGTCGCTCCCTGATGGCGCAGACCGTTCGAAACTCGAGCGGATTGCTCAATGATAGGGAGGGATCGCGGGCGAGCCACTAAATTGGGGTTTAGGATATTAAATTCGAATTGAAAGTGCGGGCATTCGCTGTGCGTGCCGACTATCCCGGCAGTGGCGGCCCACCCGGCAGAGTTGACGTTCTGTTGATCGCCAATTCTCCCAGGTGTGCCAGCTAGGGTTTGCGAAAACGTTCAGTAGTCGCAGGTGTAGGGCCAGTAGTATGTTGACCCGTAATACGGGCAATCGAGGCCGGGGTCGTAATACCCGCCATATCCGCCACCAACGAAGCGATGCCTTCCTGCTCCAAAATGCTCATGGCCGATATGCGCCATATGAGCTCCGCCAAGGCCAGCGATGTGGCCGCCGCCAAAACCGCCACCAAAGCCACCGACGTGACCTCCACCAAAGCCGCCGCCCATGTGTCCGCCGCCGAAGCCGCCGCCCATGTGACCGCCACCAAAGCCGCCACCCATATGTCCGCCGCCACCACCGCCGCCGCCGCCGCGTGCCTGTGCACCGGTGGCGAGAAGGCTGCTGGCCACGACGGCGGTTGCCAGGATCTTCATTACTCGTCCTCTCATGAAACTCTTTCTCATGACACTCTCCTTTATGATGGGCGGGGGTTCCGCCACAGGGGCCTAGTCAGGCGCTGGCATGTTCGAGCAAGGCGACTGCCAACGTCACGGTAGACCGGAGGTGGGAATGCCCACGCGTCGTCTCGATTAAAATCTTCGTTCAGCCACTGGAATGTGAACGCCGCACGCGTTTCGATCGAGCCAATGCGCGCATCAAATGGCGCGCATTAAACTCGTTTTTAGTTGAAAGGAGCGTATCGGAGCGCGACATCTACGCCGCTACCGCTTTGTGAAAGATTAAATGCAAAACCAGCAAGGAGTGCGTGATGCGCAAGCTCATCATAGCAACCATGATATTCGTTCTGGCTGGGCTCTCCGCCAGTTATGCGCGGGGCGGCATGCACGGTGGTGGCATGCACGGGCCCGGATCACATGCCCTCATGGGTCCGGCGAGTCCGACCGTCCCGCCATCTCTGACGCCCGATGCTCGCCTCATCGGAAGTGCGCCAATTCCACCCCATCATCAGCCGACAGCGGCCGATGTTTCTTCGCTTCCAGACGCGCTGCTCAAGCCGACCCCCGAAGAAGAAGCCGTTGATCGGGCCATTGGAAACATTTGCCGCGGTTGTTGAGTGCAAGCCGCGCTCTCGTATACGCAGTACAGCAAAGCCCCGACCAGGTCGGGGCTTTGCCATGACGTGGCGCCGTCGCTGCCGTGTGCTACTTGAATTGCGGAATTGTCGGGACGGTTATGCGCGGTGGCGGCAGCGGGGCCATTCTTGAAGCGTTGGCGATGCCGCTCGGATCGACGATCACATTGTTCATTCCACCGGGATTGGCGGGCCCCGCAGGGATTCCGCTGATCGGTATGTTTCCCATGCCGGCTTCGCCGGCCATTCTTGCGTTCGAAGCGGCAGGCGCCGCGAGCAGCACGAGCAGTGCACCAATGATCTTGATCGAGGTTTTAGTCATGGACGAAACTCCTTGTTGAGAACGTTGGCTGCGATGTAGGTCCGTCCGTCTGTAAGCACCACTAAATTCGAGCTTAGTGCGGCCAGAGAACAGGCGTTCTCGACAATCGAAGTGCAAGCGATCGACATAAGATCAATTTCGCTTCCTGAAGTTAAATTTGATCTGGATTGGCAAGGCTGAAACGGGCGCAGCAATCTCCGGCAATCGGCGCCGGGCCCGGCTTGTCTCCGCCCTTCAACAGTAAACTCCAATTTACTGGGGAAGCCCGCGATGCCTCACTATTTCGAAAAAGGGGATGCCCCAAACATGGAGAATAGTGATGACCCAACTGAAGATCTGATGACTGCCGCGGCCGTTCTGGTGTCGCTGGCATCGGCGCCGGTATTCGCGCAGACCGCCCGCACACTTCACACCAACAAGGGCGTGACCTACGACAACAGCGGCTGGAATGGTTACAACGGCGGTGGCTATAACAACACCTGGTTCGACGGCAGGACTTATCGCTCCGATCCCATGCCGCTCGGAGAAGACATTGCTTCCGATGCAGCCAGTGTCACTCGCTGACGATCCGTGCATGGCAAGTCGCGAAGGCTCCGGTATTTGCCGGAGCCTTCGTCGTGAGATTCGTTTGCTTCAACAGATTTCGTGATCTGGAAGCCTTTCTCAGCGTTCGATCGTCGCCGTGATTTGTTCGATGAGGCCGTGGGCCCGCCGCTGCAAATGCAATATGAGGCGCATCAGGAGGCGGACAATGCCTCAAGGCCTCACATAACCGCGCCGATCCATTTTTCTGCGGAGCTTTTTCAGCATATAAACGGGTTATCGCCGACGTCGCAGTTTTCCCCGTCCGGGGGCGCCGGACGAAATGCGCCGCCGCGCGGCGCTCGGATGCCGACAGGGTCGTCAATATCTCTATGATGGGCTCTGGGAGAAACACTCGCATTGGCGTCCTCTGCGAGATGCCGCGAGATTACATGGTTCGTGCGAGCCATAGCGGGAGTTGCGAGCACGGCTGCGGCAATCAGTGCAGCCGACAGAAGTGTAGGCATGGTCATTCGCTTTCTCCATATGGACCTGTCAGGACGACCAAAAGTGATTGTGTGTGACCGATGATGTGTGCTCGGTCCGACGCCTTACCATTAAAACGTTGTTTAGGCGCACGCGTCGTCTTTGCCTCTCTGCCAGCCAACTCGGTCTACCCTAATGAACTGACATCGCCAGACCAGCCCGGTCCGTTTCGTGCCGTTGGCAGACATCAGAGACTCAGGCGCAGCAAGAACTCGAATGGTTGTATCGAAAGGCGTAGCACCAATGATCCGGTCACTTGCGCCGATGCGCGTTCTCCGCGGAACCCGCCCGGGTGCCATGCTCTGTTTTATTGGCAATCTAATTTGGCGGCCCGAAAGCTGAGCTTCGGCGGATGAATTGCCCGATAAGCCGTCAGGAGGCGTTTTTTGCATGCGCCACCCGATTGAGAAGTCACCGCGGGACGGAACCGCGATCATCCTGGAGGATGATGCGAGCGGGACCTATGACGTCGCTCACTGGTCGACCGAGGCGGGTGAATGGCTCGGGGAAAACGGCGAGCCGATCAAGATCGCGCCGACGCATTGGTATCCGATACCGCGCGATCAATATCTTTCCCGAGAAGACGAAGGGGCGCGCGACCAACCGCGGTCCGGCCGTAGCCGGCGACTTGCCTCGATCGCCGTAACGCTCGTTGCGGCAGCGCTCATCGTCACGTATTTCCGCGCCGAGGTCGCTGGCTACGTGACGCGATATTCCGGTCAGCAAGACTTCCTCGGAGTCAATGCAATCGGCGGGTATATCACCGGGCTGTTGGCGAACCAGGGTTCGCGTAAAAGCACCGTGGCTGCCGAACGGCAGGTCGAAGCCGGTCAGGCCAGCGCGCCAGCGCAAGCGCAGCAAACTGCAAAAGTGCAGCAGATCGCGGCGGTGCCGGTAGCAAAAGCGCAACAATCCCTCGAGGACGATCGGACCGAAGGCCGGGCGCAGGCGGCTACAGAGCCCCGCCGCGCTATCGAGGGACCCGATGTGCGATTGTACGCGGAGGCGGCGAAGAGCGCGCGATCGTTGGAAGAGGACCGCGAAAAGGCGGCCGGTCTGGCGCTGGAGGCCGCCACCGCACGAAAAGAGCTGGCGGCGATTACGGAGCAAAATCGCCGGGCGCTCGAAGAAGAACGCGCGCGCGGCGCCGCACTGGCCGGCGAACTAGCCGCCGCGCAGCGAGAAAACGAAAAGCAGGCGGCGCTGTTGAAGGCCAGTGGAGAAACAGGGCAGCAAAAGCAGGCGGAAGCGGCGCAGCGCGCACGATCGCTCGAAGCGGAGCGCGAAAAAGCGGCCGGTCTGGCGCGGGAGGCCGCCGCCGCACGAAAAGAGCTGGCCGCGAGCGCGGAGCAGCATCGTCAAGCGCTCGAAGAGGAACGCGGACGCCGGTGAAGGCACGGATCAAGACGATCAAGGAGGCCAATCCGGCAATCTCCTTCCAGGCCTGCGGCAATACCCAGGAAAACATGCACAAGGTCGAGAACAAGGACATTCCCCTCGTTCCCGAGGCGACGGTCGTGAAGTCCGGCGTCGTGCGTGTCATGGAATTGCAGGAACAGGGCTGGACCTATGTAAAGCCCTGACGCGGTCAGATGTCCTCAGACCGCAGCCGACGTCATTGCGTATGTCTGGCGCTGACGCAAATCAGGAACAGCGGTTTGGCAAACTCATCCGTGACCTCCAGCCGCCAATCGCGGCCGGGTTGCAGCCTTCCACCGAGGCTTTGGAGCAGATGGCCGGCGGTGATGGTCGCTTCTTTCCACGCCGCTTGCTGGTCCGGCAGTTCCTCCCCGACTTCGTCTGCGTCGGAGCGTTCGTGGTAGACGTTGAAGAAGTATCTGGGCATCGAAACCAACGCCGTCCACCAGGACCGGTTCCCGGCGCGCCGCCGCGGACGCGCTCCATCCTTCAAATGGTTGTATCGGAAGGCGTGACGCCAAGGAGATCGCGTACCTGCGCCGATGCGAGTTCGAGGTGGAACCGGCCCGGGCCCATGGTGCCGGCGCAGAACGTCGGGAACTCTCCGCCTGCTAATTAGGCGCAGAGGATTTGACCGCCGCTGTGGAATCCATGGGGATGATCTCGACCACGCCGTCCGGGCCAATACCGCTTCTGTTGCGGGCGGCGGCGATGGCAACCTGCGTCCGGTTGCATACGCCGAGCTTGCGCATGATCTCCCGGACGTGGACTTTCACGGTCGTTTCCGTCATTCCGAGCTTGCGGCCGATCACCTTGTTGGGGTCGCCCAGGCAAAGACAGGTGAGAACAGCGTACTGCCGCTCGGTAAATTCGGGAGCAGGCCGAACGCCGCTGGGTCCATTGCCGAGCCGGAGGCCCGGCGCCTTGCTATCGAAAAGGGTGGAGGCGTGCTGTTCGTAAATGCCGTCGTCCAGCCCAAGGGGGGTCGCGTGATGTTGTTGCTCTGCGTCCGGGAGCGGGTGCTCCTGGAGCACCGAGGCATGGCTGGCCATGATGGCGGTCGGCGGAAAATATGTGCCGCCGTGCAGGACGAAACTAAGGGCTTGCAGCGCAAGATCGGGCGGCATGGAATTGCCGAAGTAACCTTGGGCTCCGGAACGCATCGTAGCGATCACAGTGGCAGGATTCTCGTCGTCCGAGACGATGGCAAGTGCAGCCCCCCTGCGCAGGGTGTGCAACACCTGTATTTCGGCGAAGATTTCGTAGGCGGAGGGAGCGCCGACACTGTAGACCAGCATGTCGCATTCTTTACGCTCGACAAGCCTCTGGTGGGCGTCATCCGGATCGAGCGAAATCAACTCGACGTTTTCATGCGCAGCCCATGCAAATAAAAAGCTCTCTACGCGGGCCCGTCGAAAGGCCATTGCATCAACGATAAAAACCGTCTTCCGGGTCGGGACTGACATTACGCGCCCCCCTCGATTATGCCCTACAACGCTATCGATAGAGTCCTTCCTAAGCGATGACGCTGCTATGAATTAGTTCACTTAGCCTCTAAATTGTTCAAAAGAAAACTGTATCCCCATTGGAGGGCGATGCCAAGACGCTGAATTGGACAGAATGTCGTCCAAAACAGGGGAACTACAGCGCTATCGCGGCAATAATCCGACATTTCCCATTCCGTGATTGCCGATAAATAATCGCTGCAACCTTGGTAATATATCTTTCGATAGGTACTCCGGCGCCGGCCAAATCGTTACGGTTGTTTCGTCGTCGGCCAGTCCTTTGCCCCGGGGACAGAATGCAATGTTTGTCAGCAAGCTGCCCCCGAAGCCTGATTTCGATGTGCTGGCCGCCGCCGCTCCCGCTTCGGCTGACCGGCGGACGCATGTTCTGGCCTTGATCGGGAACCTGATCTGCAGCTGGTCGAATAACGAGAGCCTTTTCATCTATATATTGATGATTCTGTTGCGGACCGAGGAGGCCGCCGCCGCCGTCGTGTTCGCGACATTGAACACGACTCGCGCCAGGCTCGATCTGATCCAGCGATTGGCCAAGATCAGAATTACCGACAAGGCTCTCGCCAAAAGTTTGACGGTGCTGATCGAGCGTTTTTCGGAGTCCACCAAGGTTCGCAATGAGTTGAACCATTGCATGTTCGTATTTGATCGCGCCGGCGCCATCACCCACACCCAGTCGATGCGATTGGTGGAGACAAGGTCGAGCCTGAGGTTCGGCGAGCTCAAGGCGCTGGACGAGGCTCGCCTGCAGGAGATGGCGCAGACGACCGGTGAAATGACCAAGATCAATCGCGACATCTGGGATCTTCTGCCGCGCCTCGAAGCGCATGTTTGCGGCGGCGCGCCGCCACAACACCGTCCCGCCGGCGCGGCCTAGGGCTGGCACGGCCCACGGACGATACCGTCGTCCTTTCATCGATTATCCCAATCCTCTTACTCGGAGAATCGAACACCCGGGCACAAACCGCATCGATCGTTAGACATCGCAAGATATAGCGTTGGATCGAATGCGTGCATGTTGTTGGCGAAGATGTGGCTGCATCCTGAGGGTGCCGGCATCCGCAATAACGCGAGTGCCGGCAGTCGGAACAACCGACGTTGAAGAGCACCGCCGCGTTTCGAAGACCGCAGACTTAGAAGATCAGCGTTCTCCGTTTCGCCCACGATGCTCCAGCCACAGGAGCCCGTCATGGGTAAGTACAGCAAGAGGTATGACCCCCAGGATCAGGAACAGGAGCAAGATCAGCTACAGGCGCAGGCCAATCTCCAGGCTCAATTGCAGGGTCAAGGTCAGGGCCAAGGTCAGGGGCAGGGGCAGTACCAGACCGCGGTACAGTCGCTGGAATCCAGCAGTGACAACGACAACTGGAACGCCAACGGTAACGCCAATGGCAACCTGAACGGCAACGGCAACCTCAACTTCAATGCGAACGAGAACGAGAACAAGGTCGATAACAAGCTCGACAACGACGTCGATAACAATGTCGACAACAAGGTCGACAACAACATCGAAAACAAGATCGAAAATACCGTCGAGAACAACGTGGATGTCGATGTGAATGTGAAGGTCGATCTCGACCTTAGCGCCGACGGCCTGAGCAGCCCGGTCATCGCTCTCTACGACTTCGACGCGAAGGGTGCCATCGTGATGCCCGACGTGGTGAACCAGACGATGAACGATGGCAACCAGTTCAATATCGATCAGGTCAACAACCTGGTCGATAACGACACCAACTACTCGCTTGCCAGCTACTACTCGGGCGGCGGCGGCGGCGGATTGTGGCATGATCCGGGCGCAGGCTTCAGCATGGACGCCAAGATCGAGGGCGGCGAGTCCAAGATCGACGCCGATGCTATTGGCGACCGCACAAACGTTCATTCCAGCGCAGATGCAGCGATCAACCAGTCTGCGTTCGACCAGAACATCACCCAGGGTGCGAACATCCAGTTCAACAGCATCACCATCCAGGCTGCAGGTGACAATCTGGACGATCATGGAGATACATTCTAGTTTTGCGTTCGATCCGCGCGGCCCAGCCGCGCGGATCGCTTTTTTGCAAATCATTTCATTTCCGTCGCTGCAGTTGCCGACAAGAAGCTGCGGGCCGTGAGGCCTGACGGCTCACGGCGACCGGGAGGTTCCCATGGCGTCAGCGAGCTTCGTCGAAATCATTTCGCACTTCGCAGGATATCTGCAGATCTTCCACGACATCGCCCGCGACCGGCTCCAGTACGATGAGACGCGCGCCCCCGGTCGTTCGGACGACTTCACGACGCCGCGACCGAATTACGATCATCCGTTCGCACCTGACGACCTGGACACCAGGGGCGGGTCCGTGCCGGCGCTGATAGCGGACGATCCGATGGATGTGTTCCGCGGCCGGCCGCTCAAGCTGCTTCGCGATTCGCAGCACCCCGATGATGATTTCTCCCCGCCTTCGCTCAATCCGAAAATCCCGTTGCCGACACATGGCGGCGGTGGCGGCGGCAGCCCCGATCATCACATCAGGGTGACATACCATGAAGGCGGCGAGGAGACGCAGCTTTCAGTCCGCCAGCACAACTTCATGGTCGACAACGACACCAATCTGTCGCCGGACGCCCTGGCTGTCGTGGAGCCCTTGATCACGGCCCTCAACAATGATGCGATGACGACCATCGAGCATCTGGTGGCCGATGCCAACGCCGAGATTCCCACCAACTGGTGGATGACGCAGAACGACGGCGGCGCGGTGGAGTTTTTGAAGGCCCACGACGCGGCGTGGGCCGAGCGCGAGGGTGCGCCGGACGAGCACTCGGTGGCCCCCGGTTATTACGTTAACGGCGAGCTGGAGGAGCGGCCGGTCGAGTCGACACCGCCGGCCAAGTTCGACGATTTGCCGGACACCGGTCACGGAATCGGCCAGTGGGCGTCGCTGGGCGGCAATGAAAGCATCAACGCAGCCCTGATCGCCGATATTGGCGAGGGGGTCCGCACCATGGTCGTCATGGGGGACTACTACAAGACCGACGCTATTTTCCAGACCAATACGATCGTCGACAAGGACGAGGTCCACGTCTCGGGCGGGGAGGGCAAGCCGTCGCTAACCAGCGAAGGAAATGTCGCGACCAACATCGCCTATTTCCTCCACAACCCCAGCATCTACGACGGACATCCGGCCCAAGCCGCCGGGTCGAACTGGATCGTCGATAAGGTGGACGGCGACTACTACAGCGTCCACGCGGTGCTCCAGACCAACTATCTCTCCGACAACGATGTTGCAACGCAGGTCAGCGGCAGTAGCCACTACAACCTGGTCGGCGGCCACAATCAGCTCGGCAATCTGGCCCTGATCGTCGATGGCGATATTCAGTACGACCTGATCGTCATCCACGGCGCCTATCACGGCATGAACGTGATCTTTCAGAACAACATCCTGCTCAACAACGACAATATCGTGATGTCGGCCGACGGCTCCGATCCGTCTCAATCGGTCAACTCCGGCCACAACGGCGCGTCGAACGAGGGGGCTATCGAAAATTACGGCGGCAACGATTTCCGTGACCTTGTTCCCGGCATGAAAGCGATCGACGACCTGCTGGGCGCCGGCGCGACATCGATCGATCCAGAACTGGGCAGCGTCATCGCCGGCCATGGCGGCCCTCTGCGCGTGCTCTACGTCACTGGAGATTATTACGACATCAACGCGGTCTGGCAGACCAACATCACCAGCGACGTCAACGTGATGTATCAGCTGCAGAACGAGCCGTCGGCCGATCTGCTGGCGCTTCATCCCGACGAGGACGTGACGCAGTCGGCCGACACCGGAAACAACCAGCTGACGAACGACGCGGCAATTGTCGACGTCAATCCCGATGCTACCTACGTCAACGGGCACGTCTATACCGATTGCATCCTGGTGCAGGCCGAATTGGTGCCGGCCAATCATCAGGACGCCGCCGTCAACGCCGATACCGACGCGCTGGTGACTGAACTCATTGCCTTTGTCGACGACAACCAGGACCACAGCAATAGCGGCTCTTCGCACGTGTCGCTAACCGTGCAGGGAGACCCGATCGGGAGTGTGCTCCACTAGAGGCAGGGCAGGGTTGTCAGTTATTTCAGGTAGCGGAGTTTCCAGATGTCGTTGGGCGGGAAAGATCGGTCAGGCAGCGTCGCGAGTTCGCACTCGGATCAGCCCGGCGACGGGGCGTCGAATACGGCCAAGATCATTCCGCTTCGTCCATGGTTTGATGCGTCGTCCCCGCACGCAGAGGATCCGCCCTTCAGGTTCACGGATGAGAAAGCTGCTCCAGCCGTAGCCAGAGTAGCCGAGCCGCCTTCCGTCGAGCCATCGATGCGAGAAGAGGCAAAGACCCCGCCGCCGGGATCCACCGTGGTAATCGAGCAGGCAACTCCGGCGCCTCCGCTCGAACGTCGAGGCGACAAGGACGGCGGAGGTTCCGCCGGCGGTGGAGGAGGAGGGGGAGGTGGAGGCGGCGGCAAGCCGCCGCTACACAAGCGTTCCAGCGATAATGAATTCCGCGACGTGCTCGGCAAGGGTCTTGCGGGCGCCCGCAGCAACATGGTGACCGTCGGAATCTTCTCGATTGTGGTCAATTTGCTGGTGCTGGCCATACCGATCTATTTGTTCAACATGTCCGATCGCGTGCTGACCAGCCGCAGCACCGATACGCTGGTAATGCTGACCATTATCGTGATCATCGCGATCGCAGCGCATGTGCTGATGGACATGATGCGCCGCTTCATCCTGATGCGGGTTGCGGTCGAGACCGAAGCCAAGTTGGGCGGACCCGTGCTGAGCGCCGCCGCCAAATCCGCGCAGAGTGGATCCAGCCGCGAATTCCAGACGCTGGCCGACCTGCAGCACCTCCGCGCGTTCCTCACCGGGCCGGTATTGCTGACGATGTTCGATGCGCCGGTCGCGCCGGCCTATTTTGCCGTCGTGTTCCTGATCCATCCTCATCTCGGGTTCATCGTGCTGGGGGCGGGCATAGCCCTGGTCGTCGTGGCGCTGTTGAACCAGCGGGTCACCGCGATCCCGTTCAACCAGGCAAATAGCTACGGCGCCAGGGCGAACCTGACGGCGGAATCGATGGCCCGCAACGCGCAGGTCATCAATGCGATGGGCATGATTCCGGAAGGCGTGCAGGTGTGGGGCCGCGAGACCGTGGAGTCCCTGAAGGCGCAGGTGATCGCGCAGGACCGCAACATCCTGATGACGGGGCTTTCGAAGTTCCTGCGGCTGTGCACCCAGATCGGCATCCTCGGCTGGGGCGCATGGCTGGCGCTGGAAGGTAATGTCACCAGCGGCATGGTCATTGCCGCCTCGATCGTGGCGAGCCGCGCGCTGGCGCCGCTGGAAGGCACCATCGAAGGCTGGCGCAGCTTCGTCCAGGCGCGTTCCGCCTACGCCCGGATCAAGTCCCTGTTGCTGAACTCGCCGCTCAACATGGAGCGGCTCCGGCTGCCGCGTCCCGCGGGATACCTCAACGTCGAGCGCATTCTCTATGTGCCGCCGCCGAACAAGAAGGTGATCCTCAACGGCATCAGCTTTCAATTGAAGCCCGGAGAATCGCTCGCCATCGTCGGAGATTCCGGCACCGGGAAGACCATGCTGGCGCGCATGCTGGTCGGATCCATCGTCCCGACCGCAGGCAGCGTCAGGCTCGACATGATGGACCTGCGCAACTGGGATCCGCGCCAGTTCGGCGAGAGCGTCGGCTACCTGCCGCAGGATGTGCAATTGTTCCCCGCAACCATCAAGGCCAACATCGGCCGGATGCGCGACGATGCCCGCGATGAGGATGTGTTCGACGCGGCCGAGGCCGCCGACGTGCATGAGCTGATCTCGGGCTTCGCCCAGGGCTACGAGACCGTCGTCGGCATGGATGGGAGTCCGCTGTCGGGCGGCCAGCGCCAGCGCATCGGATTGGCGCGCGCGTTCTACGGCAATCCGCGCCTGCTCGTGCTCGACGAGCCGAATTCGAACCTCGATTCCAATGGCGAGCGGGCACTCGCCAAGGCGCTGCTGCGCGCCAAGGAAAAGCAGATCACCGTGGTGACGATCACCCAGCGCGCGGCGCTGCTCATGAGCGTCGACAAGATCATGATCATGCATCAGGGCGCGGTGCAGGCGTTCGGAAGCCGCGACGAGATCATTCCGATGCTTTCCGGCCGCAAGCCGAACAACAATATCCCGAACGGGCCGGGCGATCCTCCTTCATTGAATTGACCAGGACGCCGGCCGGGACAGCAACGAGGTTACGCGATGGCCAACAGGAAAATTGCGGACCGCTCCGCAGCAACAGACGGAACCTGGTACAATTCGCTGCCGCGATCGACCAGACTGCCGACGATTGCCGGCGTGCTGATCATGGCCGTGGTGACGATGGGATTCGGCGTCTGGGGCAACATGGCGCCGATCGCCGGCGCGGTGGTCGCGTCGGGCGTTTTCGTCGTTACCGGGCAGAACAAGATCGTCCAGCATCTCGAAGGCGGCGTTATCCGCGAGATCTATGTGCGCGAAGGCGACACCGTGGAAGCCGGCCAGCTGCTGCTCGAACTCGATGACACCGCGGCACGTGCCGAGCTGCAGCGGCTGTTCCTGCGGCGCATCCGGCTGTCGTCCATGGATGCAAGGCTGCAGGCCGAGATGCGGGAGGAACAGGATATCAAGCTTCCGGCGGAGATCAGCGATTGGCTGGGCAGATCGCCCGAGGTGAGGGAAATCGTCGACAGTCAGCAGATGACGTTCACCGCACGCCGCAACAACCTCAACAGCGACGTCAAGAGCATCGACGAGAGCATCAAGGCGCTGGACGAGCGGATCCGGGGATCGCGGGTGCAACTCGACGCGGTCAAGCGCCAGATCGTGCTGCTCGACGAGGAAATCGAGACCAAGGACCGCCTGGTTCAGGCCGGACTGGTGCGTAAGCCGGAACTGATGGTGCTGCAGCGGACGAAGGCCAATCTGGAAGGCGAGGTCGGCCGCATCATGGGCGACATCGGGGACGCCAAGGAACGGATCGCCCGGGCTCTCGAGCAGATCAACGGCGTGCGCAAGACCGCGATCAAGACCGCGGTCGAACAGATGCACGAGGTTCGGGGCGAACTGGCCGACGTCCGCGAGCGGATGCTCAGCGCCAAGGGTATACTCGATCGAGTCCGCGTCGCGGCGCCGGTCTCAGGCGTCGTGGTGAAACTGCGCTATCATACGCGGGGCGGCGTGATCGAGGCCGGCAAGAGCATCATGGAACTGTTGCCGCTGAAGGACGAGCTCATCATCGAGGCGCGGCTGCGGCCGCAGGACATCGACAGCGTGAAGCACGGGCAGCACGCGATGGTGCGGCTGACGGCATTGAACCAGCGCATCACGCCGATGGTCTCCGGCGAGGTCGTGTACCTGTCGGCCGACACCCTGGCGGACGAAAAGAAGTCCCAGCAGGTGGGGCCGACCGACATCTATCTCGTCCGCGTCAGGCTCAACCGCGAAGAAAGCCTGGCGCTTCCGGGTTTCAGCCCGACGCCCGGCATGCCGGCCGAGGTCTACATCAAGACGGCGGAACGGACGTTCTTCCAGTACATCGTCCGGCCGATCCACGACAGCATGATGCGCGCATTCCGGGAGCGCTAGAGCATGATCCGGAAAAGTGGGAACCGGTTTTCCCTCGCGACAAGCGCGGAACGCGTTTGCGCGGAGATCATGCTCGAATAAAGAGGGCTCGGAACGAGGCCACTTGAACATTGGAAAGGGCGTCCGCCGTGCATATCGACATCATCGAAACCCTGCCGTCGCTGGCCAAGATCGAGGACAACTGGAACGCCGTCTACGACGCGGACGACGAAGCGCAGATATTCCTGTCGTGGCGATGGCTCAGCGGCTGGCTGTCCTACATCGAGGGCCCCTGGTTCATCCTGGCGGCGAAGGCCGGCGAGGCCGCCGACCTGCCTTACGTTGCGTTCCTTCCCTTGCGCCTGCAGACCACGATCGAGAAAGCCGATGTCATCAGCGACATGCGGATGGCCGGCAATTTCGGCGCCGACTACACCGGCATCATTTGCAGACCCGAGGCGGAGAACAAGGTCATTCCCGCCTTTGCCCGCTGCATCAGGCAGATGAAATGGGCGCGGCTCAATCTTGAAAATGTGCGGATGTCGGAGCGTCGCGCGCGGTTGCTTCTGGCCTGTTTTCCGAAAGCCAGTTTCAGCTCTAGGGAGGTCGGCAGGGTCAACAAGGTCGACGGTATCGATAACAGTCTGTGCCCGTACCTCACGCTGCCAAAGGACTGGAATGGCTATCTGGAACTCGCTGAGCGCCAATACCAGGCAGAAAATCCGGCGCCTCCTGAAGCAGGTCGATACGCCCGGCGAGTATCGAATAACCGTTTCAACGCCCGAGACGTTCGCGCAGGACCTCAACACCTTGCTGGGATTCTGGGACACGAAGTGGCGTCCCCGCAAGGGTAACAGGATGGATAGCCTGGTTCGCTCCAACGCCGCCATGCTGACGCGCAGTTTTCAGTCCGGTATGCTGTACCTGCCGACGTTCTGGCACGGCGAGCGGCCGGTCGCCGCACTGGCCACGCTGGTGGATCCGCGCAAGCGGACGTTCTCGTTCTACATGACCGGACGTGACGAGACGTTCGACGGGCCGCCATCGGGCGTGATCCTGCACGCCTTCAGCATTCGCCACGCGATCGCAAGTGGCTTTTCCGAATATGATTTCCTGCGCGGCAACGAGCCGTACAAATATTCGTTCGGCTGCGCGGAGCGCGAGATCCGCTGCACCGTTGTGGAGACGAGGAACGGCAGGAATCTCGGCGGCAGGATCGATGTTCGCAGCATCCAGGACGTCCTGCGGCAGGCGACTGAACTGCACCGGAAGGGTCAGAGCGCAGACGCCGAAGCCGGCTACCGGCGCATTCTGGAGATTCAGCCAAAACACGCCGACGCGTTGCATCGGCTCGGCCAGTTGCTGGCGGCGAAGGGTGACTTCGCCGCGGCCAGGCGCATGTTCCGGACCCTCACGACGGTTCGCCCCGACGCGGCCAAGGCGTGGCAGTGTTTGGGCCAGGTCTGTGAAAGCCTCGGCCAGCACGAGGAAGCCTTGCGCCAGCATCTCGAATTCATGCGGCTGCAGCCGGAACAGGCGGACGGGTTCGTCGCGGTCGCCCGATGCATGGTCAAGCTCGGGCGGATGGAGGAAGTCAACAACGCCCTGCTGGCCGTGATCGAGCCCGCGAGCGCGCCGGTCGGAAGCTGGCGCAACGGGCGGGGCACTCCGAACCGGAGCGCCGCCCCGGAGCAACCGATTTCAGTGTAACATTGAATAATTATCGCGTTGGCATGCACATGGCGGATAACCGCTTCGGGAGCGGCACCCGCGGTCGTAACGACAAAGGACGTGGAGCATCTGCTCCTCAGGTCGCATGGATGATTGCAATGGTTCCCGGTCGGAAGACACCAGAGCCCGATAAGCCGCAGCCGCCGCCGCAACTGACAGCGCGTCAGGATGAGCGCGCTCGGCGCGGCGCGATGTCCGAAATCTCGTCGGCAGGGAAGGCGTCATCGTCGGCGCGGGCCGATACCGCAGCACCGTCCGCGTCATGTTCGACGGTTTCAAGTGGCCGACGTCGTTGCACAGCACCTACGTCGAAGCCGTGGTCGAGGATGGTCCTTCCACCCATGTTCAGGCCCGCCAATAGCGGCCTCAGGGGGATTGACGTCTGTGGGTGTCTCGGAGTTCCGAAGCGAAGCAACCGCCGCGCGCGTGTCAGGCCGCCGTCGTCGTTGAAAGCTGATCCTTCGGCAATATTGAATGATCTTCTACGCTTGTCGCCTCAATGCAGAGTTTGAGCGCCCCGCCCAGGCTGGCTGCAGCCAGGTCGGCCTTGGCGCCTTCGCGGAGGCTTTCCAACGCCGCCGGGTCCATGTCCTTCAACCAGCAACCCAAAATGATTGTAGCCTTCGGCAATTTGCGACGCAGTCGCCGGACGGCGTAACGCATATGGGCCGGCGTGCTTGCATCCATGTAGACCAGACAGACGATCGCCACGCCGGCGGTCTCCAACCGGAAGATATTGGCGGTTGACAGAGCCTCGGCGCCCTCGACGCGGGCTGACAAGCCGTGCGCGGTCGCGAGTTGACCGAGCATGATTGCGGCGGCTTCATCGATCAGGCTTTGCCCGGCCACGCAGAGGACGGGATACGGGCCCTGCCATTCAGGCGGCAAATCTTCCCTGGTGAGAATTGGCAAATTCTCATAGGGAGCATTTTCAGACACGCTCTCTACCGCTGACGTGGCTTCCGCATCGGTGGTGGAGTTGAGCTTGGCCGACGGACGGTCTTCCTGTTCCGAAATGTTACCGGCGAATTCGCTGACCGCGTCTCTTATCTTGACCATGCGCTCGCGATCCAGCGCGTCGCGTTGGGCATCGGCTTGCGCCAGCTGCAATCCCTTCAGGGCGACTTCGTCATAATAGGAGCTGAGGGATCGCTCCTTCAAAAACTCTTCGGCTTTTTCGGACGCTTCGGTCGGATCGCCCGCCAGCATCCGCTGATAGAATATCTCGGGCGGAGAGAGTGCAGGCCGGTCCCCGAACATCACATCGAGAAACTCCAGACGTTCGACATGGCGCCCGAGCACGACCAGGCACACCGTGAGCGGCGTCGCCAGCACGAGACCGATCGGGCCCCAGAGCGCCGTCCAAAACGTTGCGGATGCGACGACCGCGACAGGCGAGAGCCCGGTGCTGTGTCCATAGACCATCGGCTCGATCACGTGCCCCACGATCGGCTCGACCACCACAAATAACGCGACGGTCCAAAGCAGCATTGACCAGGTGGGATCGACGGCGACCGCGAGCGCCAGTGGAAACGCCGCGGCAATAAACGCGCCAATGTAGGGTACGAAGCGTAACACTCCCGCCAGGATTCCCCACAGGATCGCGCTTGGTACGCCGATCAGCCAGAGGCCGATTCCGATAACGACGCCGAAACTTCCGTTCACAAGGAGCTGAATCAGGAAAAGCCGGCTGAGGCGGCTCGCTGCGTCATCAAGGGCAGCCGTCGTGCGTTGCAGGTCATGCGAACCGGCCAACCGGATCAAACGATTGCGAAGATCTTCGCGCTGAAGCAAAATGAATATGACAAAAATGACGATGATGCCCGTTGTTGCGAGCGGATGAAGCAGCGGCGAAATAAGGCTTTGCAAACTCTGCAGCGCACCCGGGTCGGGCTGAAGGACTTCCACTGGAATGGGTTTGGGCGGCACCCCGTTCGGGCGTGCGCCGGCTCCCAGTGCGGTTGCCGCCTCCTTGGGCTTGTCCAGTTCCTTGCTCAGGTCCTTCAGCATGCCGGACGCGCGTTCGAGCGTGCCCCGGCCGGCGGTGGTTTCGCGGAATGATTGGATCTTTTCGCTGATCGTGGACTGATATCGCGGCAAATCCCCGGCCAGTTGCGCGAGCTGGGTGGCGAGCAGGCTTCCCATCGCAAATATGACTGCGAAGGCGATCATCACCACGCTCACGACGGCCAACCCGCGTGGGATACGCACGCGTTGCAGCAGTCCTACCAGAGGCGCCAGCACGAAACTGAGCAAAATAGCCAACGCTATTGGTATGATGATCTCACGACCAAAATACAGCACCATCACGATGATGGCAGCGAGGATCGCCGTTGCCACCGCGCTCAGCAGGGCAATCAGCTCTTCTGGTGTTCGTGCTTTGAAAGACTGTCTTATCACAACCCATCTCGACGCCGGGAAAGCCGCAGACTGCGCGGGGAAATGTTGCAGCGCAGATTGAACGGCCGATATCCACCTTGGTTCCCGATTCGCGGGGCTATTTACCTCTCGGGCGCTCCAAAAGATCGACCGAGGCCGAGGGCCGCGGCTGGATATCGATCGGGTCACTGCGCAAGCGGCAGGCCGAGGCGGCCGACACCGGGCAGCTTCAACGCAGGCCGGCGGATGTCGAGCCCCACCACGCCACCGAAAAAGTTGAGTTCTACCCCCTCGATCCATCCGATCGTCAGTCCGAGATAGCCTCCGAGCGAAGCAAACACGCCGGTGCGGGAAGCCGTGAAGCCGTACCAGTCGCCGTGGTAGGGATAGTCCTTGCCGATCGCCGTGGGCGGCAACACGGCGTTTAATTCCGGGACGGCGTCCAGGATCGCCTGGATGAACGTATTGGAGTTCGGACCGGGCCAGGGGCTGTAGTCGCCGTAGGCCCTGAATCTGTAGTTCTCGACCACCGAGCGAATTTTGGGAATGAGAGATTCAGCCGCTTCGCCATCGACGCTTGCGACCGTCTCCGGAACGGCGCCAAACCACCTGCCATCGGCGAGAAATCCGTCGACCCGGATCGGTTCGCCCCAGGCCGTGTAATCGTAACGGCTGTATCTGTCTGCACCGCGCTCCTTGACGACGATCCAGGTATGAACCGCGAAGATGCCGCGCCAGCGCACGGTGCGCGCCGCGAAAACCCTGATCAGGGCTTGCGGATGGTCGGATGCCCCAGGCAGCAGCCCGGCGCTGGAGCGGTCCGCCGTCTGCCAGTTTTCCCTGCGGTCACCGAGCAGGTAGATCACGGCGGAATAGGCCAACGGAACGAGCACGAGCAGGATGAAAATGAACAAGTATCTTTTCACGGGCGGGGGTCAACCGGAACGTTAGCGGGCTGCTCTAATGTAATTGTCCCAATTGCGTTTTCCAGTCTGGCGGCAGGACCAAAAACTAGGCTTTCGCCGCTCCGATCGTATCGGCCATCCTGGCGCCGCGTCGACCCAGCGGCTTGTTGCCGCCTTCGGTACTGTCGACCGCGGTCTGATGCTCGATTTCCGAATTTAACTCGGCGCCGAGCAGCACCAGAATAGTGGACATCCACATCCACATCATCAAGCCGATCGCCGCGCCGAGCGAGCCGTAGGTCGCGTCGTAATTCGCATAGTTGCCGAGATAGAACGAAAGCAGCGCAGATCCGGCCAGCCACGTCAGCGTTGCAAACACACTGCCGACGCTCAGCCAGCGCCACTGCGCCGAGCGCCGGCTGGGGCCGAACCGGTAGAGCGCGGCAAGGCCCACCAGCATGGTCATGACCAGAACCGGCCACCGTCCGATCCGAAACAGCGCATCGGTGAGCGCGCCGAGCCCGATTGTGGACAGCACGATCGGGAGCGCGACCACGGAGCCAATCGCGAGCAGGACCACGGCCAGCCCACCAAAGGTGAATGCGAGCGAAATCGCGTTGAGCTTGAAGAACCCGCGTTTTTCGTCCTCGTCGTAGACCACATTGAGCGCATCGATGATGGCCTTCATGCCGCCATTGGCGCTCCACACCGCCAGCACGAAGCTGAGGAGGAAAGCCAGCCCCAGCTTCACGTCGCCCTTCGCCAGCACCCGGTCGACCTGATCTCGTACGATGCCGAGGCCGCCTTCCGGCAGGATGCCTGAAAGCATCGACATGTGTTCAGCGATCGTGCTTCCCTTGGCGAACAGCGCATAGGAGGAGACGATGGCGGTGATGGCCGGAAAGAGAGCAAGCAGGCCGTAGAAGACGACGCCCGCGGCGACCGCCAGCAGCCTGTCTTCACCGAACTGCTGGTACGTTCGAATCAGGATGTCCTTCCAGCCCTTCCAGGGAATTTGCCACGGCGAGACGGCGTCCCGGCCGCGCCCTGCATCGTCCGAGCCTGCTGCCCGGTTTGGCGCCCCTTCGAGATAGCTCACATGGCTCATGTCGTGCCTTCCCGCGTCTCTTCGATTTCAATGCGCGGCAAGCCTTGACGTTCCTCGGTCAAGCCGGGGACGCGGTGGCGCCGGGACGCGGTGGCGCCCTGGGGACGCGGTTGCGCGCGCCCCGGGGAGGTGCGGTGGCGCTCGATGAGGTGGAGTAGCCGGGACGGCGGGAGGGCGCTGCAGGTGAGGCGGCAGAGGACGCAGGCAGACGATGATCCGTCACCCGCTCGCAGGTAGCCGAAAGCGTCGGCGGTATGTCTGTACGCTGATCAGGACCCGCTCAGTTCAGGGGCAGCCACGTCAAATCGCCGGAGCTGCCGCAGGTGTTGCAGTGAGCTGGCAGGTCGAACGTGTTGGCGAGCTGCCATTCCTGCTGCTCGTTGCTCCACTGAACGGTCGCCGAACAGGTGATGTCGTCGGACTGACAGTGCGAGCAAACCGGCGTGGCGCGTGTGGCCCGGGTTTCATGGTGCCGCGCGGCCGGAACTGCCTCCGGCGCCTGTTCGAATGGATTACGAAGCAAAGTAGTTCTCAAGATGCTGCCCCCGATCATCCCAGTGCCCACCACCGAGCATAACTTTGGACAGTTTGGGTGTCTTCATGCGCGGCGTGATTGCCTGTGTATTCCCCCAGATTTATTGATTCGCAAGACCGCGACCATATGGCGGTCGATCGCTGTCCGGATCGCCTCGGGCCTTTGAGCAAGGCGGGCAGGTTTCAGCCCTCGGGAACCGTCTTCCCCGCCGAACCGAGCCGAGCGGAGGCGTGCCGCTCGGACCGGATCGCAAGGCGCGCATGTATTCGAACCCGCTTCCCGTTGCCGCGAGCGTGGTATTTCCGGATTAGAGAATATTCCGCCGCGATCAGACCACGCCTTTGCCGGGTGCTCTCTCCGGGGCACCTTGCTCCGCAAGCCGTTCCCTGTAACGTGGCGCGCAATTCGGCCGCGAAGCGCTGCAAGAACAAGGGAAAAGATCGATGGGGGGAGTTCTGGAGGGCGTGCGCGTCCTCGATTTCGGGCGCTACATCGCGGGGCCGTATTGCGCGACATTGCTGGCGGAATTCGGCGCGGAAGTCATCCGCGTGGAAAAACGCGACGGCAGCGAGGATCGTTTCGTGGCCCCTGTCGGCGAAGGCGGCGAGGGCGCGCTGTTCCTGCAGGTCAACCGCAACAAGAAATGCATCACGCTCGATCCGATGAAGCCCGAGGGGCAGGAGGTGATGCGCCGGCTGGTCGCTACCGCTGACGTGGTCGTCGCCAATCTGCCGCCGCAGACGCTGCGCGCGATGAAGCTCGACTATGAATCGCTGAAGGCGATCAAGCCGGACATCATCCTGACCACGGCAACCGCGTTTGGCGGGCCGGGGCCGTGGTCCGACCGCGTCGGCTTCGACGGCGTCGGGCAGGTGATGTCGGGCGCGGTCTACATGACGGGCAAGGGCGATCCGCCTTACCGGGCCGCGGTGAACTGGGTCGATTTCGGAACCGCGCTGCATTGCGCCTTCGGCACGCTCGCCGCCTTGATCGAACGCGGCAAATCCGGGCGCGGGCAGATCGTCGAGGGCGCGCTGCTCGCGACCGCGCTGTCCTTCACCAATGCCACGCTGATCGAACAGGCGGTGATTGCGGCCAATCGCGTGCCGACAGGCAACCTCGGCCAGACCGCGGCGCCTGTCGACATCTACCGCACCAAGGACGGCTGGGTGCTGTGCCAGGTCACGGGACACCCGCTGTTCATCCGCTGGGCCAGATTGATGGGCGAGGAGGATCACTGGCTGAAGGATCCGCGTTTCGCCGACGATCTCAAGCGCGGCGACAACGGACCCGTGATCAGCGAACGCATGGCGCGCTGGTGCGCCGAGCGCACCACGCAGGAAGCGGTCGATACGCTCGGCCAGGCGATGATACCGGCCGGACCGGTGCTGAGCCCGCAACAGGCGCTGGAGCATCCGCATATCCGCGCCGCAGGCTTCATGCAGGACGTCGACTATCCCGGCTTGCCGAACCCCGCGCCGACCGCGCGCGTTGCGGTGCGGCTTTCCGAGACGCCAGGCGAGATCGCCACGCGCCCGCCGACGCTCGGCGAGCACACTGATCAAGTGCTCGCCGATATCGGCTATGACGCGGATGCCATCGCTGCGCTTCGGAAGAACGGGATCGTGTAGCATCGTCTCCGCGCGCGTACGATGGATTGCGTCGCTTCGCTCGCAATGACGATGTGGAGGCAGTGGGTGCGACAAATCAACCCGACGGGCAAATCAACAAAAGTCTGTCCAGACATTCGCACAAAAATATTCCGCTCGCGCCGTCGGGCAAATCAGTGATTTAATTCCGCGCGTCTCACCCAATGAGGGGCGGCTCGCGATCGTCACGAACGTGCGGTGAGATGCGGTGGACGCGGATTGCGCAGCAAGACGAGCGCGCATGATGCGTACGGCGAAGTCGTGTGGTCCTGACGCCGCGGTGCTGGCGTCAAGTTCCTGAGAAGCAAGCTTCTCAGGGATGACGGTGGCAAAAGAGCCGTTCACCGGGGAGAGCACGAAGTAAGCCGTAAAGCCACTGCGCAGGGAAGGCCGGGATGCTCCCGCTGAACCTGTATGCTCGTGTGCGTTTTTGTTGCGCACTTTGCACACGAGACCGCGGGTGCAGCGCGCACCCGGTCTTCCCTGCGCCCTCTGTTTTGGGGGGCGACAACTAAGATGCAAAACTTCGGGCGAACAACGCCGCGAGATCGCGAACGTGCGGCTGCTCTTTGAAAATTGGAATTCGAAACTCTTCCGTCGTCCCTGCGAACGCAGGGACCCATACGCCGCGGCCGTGCGGCTTGAGGCGGTGGGAGTTGCTACCGTCCTCCACAACAAACGCCAGTGATTATGGGTCCCTGCGTTCGCAGGGACGACAGCATCGTAGTCCGCATGAGCGCAGCGATATCCGACCCCATCCCGGATATCGCTGCGCTCATCCGGGCTACCTGAACCAGCCGCTTCCTTGCAAAAGCTTGAAGTTTAAAATATATGCTAAAACGCTCATCTGCGGGAGGTCCACTCATGTCCCACCTATCGCGTTCCTCCCATGCGCTCGTCACCGGCGGCGGGCGGGGCATTGGCTTGGCGATATCGTCAGCGCTGTCGCAAGCCGGTGCGACGGTGACCGTGCTCGGTCGCAATCGCGCGACGCTCGATGAAGCCGTCGCATCCGGCGCGGCGCAATTCGCTGCAGTGGCCGACGTCGCCGACCAGGCTTCGGTCAAGTCCGCCATTGCCGCGGCCGCGGCGCGGCAGCCGATCGACATCCTGATCGCCAATGCGGGTGCGGCGGAATCCGCGCCCTTCGGCCGCTCCGATGCGGCGCTGTTTCAGCGGATGATGGACGTCAATTTCATGGGCGTGGTCCACGCCACGCAGGCCGTGTTGCCCGGGATGGTCGAGCGCCGCCGTGGCCGGATCGTCGCCCTCGCATCCACGGCAGGCCTCAAGGGCTACGCCTACGTCTCGGCCTATAGCGCCGCCAAGCATGCGGTGATTGGTCTCGTCCGTTCGCTGGCGCTGGAAACCGCGAAGAGCGGCATCACCGTCAACGCCGTATGTCCCGGCTTCACCGAAACCGATCTGCTTGAAGGCTCGATCGACAACATCATCAAGAAGACCGGCCGCAACCGCGAGCAGGCGATCGCCGAACTGTCGAAGCACAATCCGCAAGGACGCCTCGTGGCGCCGTCGGAAGTCGCCGACGCCGTGCTCTGGCTGTGCGGCGAAGGCGCCGGCGCCATCACCGGGCAGGCCATCGCCGTGGCCGGCGGAGAAGTTTGACCGATTGGTCCCGCAAACAATAATGACACCCAGGGAGACGACATGAGCAAGCCAGCCAATCCCGTCACGCTGCCGCTGGCGGATTATTCGCCGAAGCATTTTTTGCTGGCCGTGGTCGGCGGTGTCGCCACGGTGACGCTGAACCGGCCTGAGCGAAAGAATCCGCTGACGTTTGAAAGCTACCGCGAACTCACCGATTTCTTCCGTGCCTGCGCGATGGATGACGAGGTCAAGACCATCGTCGTGTCGGGCGCGGGCGGCAACTTCTCCTCGGGCGGCGACGTGTTCGAGATCATTGGCCCGCTGGTGGCGATGGACACCAAGGGTCTCACCGCCTTCACCCGCATGACCGGCGACCTGGTGAAGGCGATGCGGGCGTGCCCGCAGCCGATCGTCGCCGCCGTCGAAGGCATCTGCGCCGGCGCTGGCGCCATCATCGCCATGGCCTCTGACCTGCGGCTTGCCGCCGTCGGAGCCAAGGTCGCGTTCCTGTTCAACAAGGTCGGGCTCGCCGGCTGCGACATGGGTGCCTGCGCGATCCTGCCACGCATCATCGGCCAGTCGCGCGCCTCGGAACTGCTCTATACCGGCCGCTTCATGACCGCGGAGGAAGGCGAGCGCTGGGGCTTCTTCAGCCGTATCGTCACGCAGGACGCGGTGCTGGCCCAGGCGCAGCTCCTCGCCAAGCAGATTTCCGAGGGGCCGACTTTTGCCAACACCATGACCAAGCGTATGCTGGCGATGGAATGGGCAATGTCGGTGGAGGAGGCGATCGAGGCCGAAGCCGTTGCGCAAGCCTTGTGCATGACCACGGAAGATTTCGCCCGCGCATTCGAGGCGTTCTCGAACAAGCGGACCCCGGCGTTCCAGGGGAATTGAGGAGGGCTGATCTATCCCTCATGGTGAGGAGGCGCGTCAGCGCCGTCTCGAACCATGAGGCCCGCGGCCCATCCTTCGAGACGCGGCCAATTGGTCGCTCCTCAGGATGAGGGCGGAATGTGAGGCAGCGGGCGACAGCCCTTGCCCCAAAATTGTTTAGGCTTAAAGTAATTTCGGACTTGTCCGACAGCCTGCTTCGGAGGCGCTGATGAAGGTGGCGATAATCGGCGGCGGACCGGCCGGTCTCTATGCCGCGATCCTCTTGAAAAAGCAGCGGCCGCAGGCCGAGATCACGGTGTATGAGCGCAACCGCGCCGACGACACGTTCGGCTTCGGCGTGGTGTTCTCGGATGCGACGCTCGACAATTTCGAAAAATACGATCCGCCGAGCTACCGCCGCATCACCCAGGAATTCGCCTATTGGGACGACATCGCCGTGCACTTCCGCGGCACCGTGCATCGGGTCGGCGGCAACGGCTTTTGCGGCTGTTCACGGCGCATGCTGCTGCTGATCCTGCAGGAGCGCGCCCGCGAACTCGGCGTGACGCTCAAGTTCGAAACCGATATCGACGACGAAAGCCGCTTCGCCGACGCCGATCTCATCGTGCTCGCCGACGGCATCAACAGCCGTTTCCGCGACAAATATGTCGATCACTTCCAGCCCGAGGTCGACCTGCGCTCCAACAAGTTCGCGTGGATGGGCTCGACCCGGCCGCTCGATGCCTTCACCTTCATCTTCCAGGAGACCGAGTGGGGACCGTTTATCGCCCACGCCTACCAGTATGAAGCCGGCCGCTCGACCTGGATCTTCGAGACCGATGCCGAGACGTTTGCGCGCGCCGGCCTCGAGGGCCTCAGCGAGCAACAATCCGCCGACCGCATGGCCAGGATTTTCGGCTGGTTCCTCGACGGCCATCCCTTGCTGATCAATCGCTCGATGTGGCGCAATTTCCCGATGATCCGCAGCCAGCGCTGGGTCAAGGGCAACATGGTTCTGCTCGGCGACGCCAAGGCGACCGCGCATTTCTCGATCGGCTCCGGCACCAAGCTCGCCATGGAAGACGCGATCGCACTGGCTGACGCGATGGCGCAGGCGCCGACGGTCGGTGCCGCGTTGCAGACCTACGAGCAGGGGCGGCGCGAGGAGGTCGAGAAGACCCAGCACGCGGCCGATGTTTCGCTGGTCTGGTTCGAACATGTCGACCGGTTCTGGGATTTCGACCCCGTGCAGTTCGCGTTCGGCGTCATGACCCGCGCCAAGGCGATCACCTACGATAATCTGACGCTGCGCGCGCCGGAGTTCGTCCGCGAGGTCGACAAGGCGTTTGCGAAACAGGTCCGCGCCAAAGGGTTTGACGTCGATATCGACAAGCCGATGGCGCCGATGTTCCAGCCGCTAAAGTTGCGCGAGATGGAAGTGGCGAACCGGGCCGTCGTGTCGCCGATGTGCATGTACTCGGCAAAGGAGGGCGTGCCGGGCGATTTTCATCTGGTGCATTATGGCTCGCGCGCGATCGGCGGCGCTGGGCTCATCTTCACGGAGATGACCTGTGTCGGCCGCGACGCCCGCATCACGCCAGGCTGTACGGGTTTATGGAACGACGAGCAGCAGGCGGCGTGGACGCGGATTGTCGATTTCGTCCACGCCAATTCCGCCGCCAAAATCTGCCTGCAACTCGGCCATGCCGGCCGCAAGGGCGCCACCAAGCTGATGTGGGAGGGCATGGACCGGCCGCTCGAGCAGGGCGGCTGGGACACGATCTCGGCGTCGCCGCTGCCTTACTTCCCCGACAGCCAGGTGCCGCGCGAAATGGATCGCGACGCGATGGACCGCGTCAAGCAGGAGTTCGTTGCGGCGGCCTTGCGTGGCGAGGCCTGCGGCTTCGACATGCTGGAGCTGCATTGCGCCCACGGCTATCTGCTGGCGAGTTTCATTTCACCGCTGACCAACCAGCGCACTGATGAATATGGCGGCACGCTCGACAACCGGCTGCGCTATCCCTTGGAAATCTTCGAGGCGATGCGCGCGGCGTGGCCGGCGCACAAGCCGATGTCGGTGCGCATCTCCGCTACCGATTGGGCCGAGGGCGGCATCACCGGCGACGATGCGGTGCTGATCGCGCGCGCGTTCACTGATGCCGGCGTTGATCTGATCGACGTCTCGACCGGGCAGACCGTGCGCGATGCGCAGCCGGTCTACGGCCGCATGTTCCAGACGCCATTCTCCGAGCAGGTGCGCAACGAGGCCCGGGTGGCGACCATGTGCGTCGGCAACATCACCACATCAGATCAGGTCAACACCATCCTCGCCGCCGGCCGCGCCGACCTCGTGGCGCTCGGCCGGCCGCATCTGGTGGATCCGTCGTTCACGATGCGGGCGGCGGCCTGGTACGGCGCATCCGATATTGCGTGCCCGCCGCAATATCTGCCCGGCAAGGAGCAGATTTTCCGCAACAGCGTTCGCGACCGGCAGGATTTCGAGGACCTCAAAATTAAGGGTAAGCCGAAAACCCGGGCCGAGCTGAAGGCCGAGGCGACAAAGCCGCTTGCAGCGGAATAGGCCGGATGGCAGGCTGGATTACTCCCTCGCCCCGCTCTTGCGGGGAGAGGGTCGGGGTGAGGGGCTCTCTCCGCGAGTCGGAAACGCGGTGAGTGCGGTACCCCTTCACCCGGATCGCATCTATCGATGCGATCCGACCTCTCCCCGCAAGCGGGGCGAGGTTGAAGATAGTGTAGAGTTGGAGTAACGCGGATGAAGGCGATCATCGTCGGAGGCGGCATCGGGGGCCTCACCACCGCGCTGATGTTGCGGGCGCGCGGCATCGACTGCGAATTGTTCGAACAGTCCGATACCATTCGCGAACTCGGCGTCGGCATCAATACCCTGCCGCATGCGATCCGCGAGCTGGCTGGCCTTGGCCTGTTGGACCGGCTCGATGCCGCGGCGGTTCGCACCGATCAATTGTATTATCTCAACCGTCACGGCCAGGAAGTCTGGCGCGAGCCGCGGGGCCTCGATGCCGGTCACGACGTGCCGCAATTCTCGGTCCATCGCGGACGCCTGCAGAGCGTCATCCATCGCGCCGTCGAGGAGCGGCTGGGCCCGGAGGCCATCCACACCGGTTGCCGGCTCGGCGCGTTCGCGCAGCACGAGGGCGGCGTGGTCGCGCATTTTTTCGATCGCACTGGTGCTCACGTCAAAACCGCGCGCGGCGATATTTTGATCGGCGCCGACGGCATCCACTCGCGCGTGCGCGAGATGCTGTTTCCGGACGAGGGGCCGCCGTGCTGGAACGGCCTGATGCTGTGGCGCGGCGCGCGCGACTGGCCGGCGTTCCTGACCGGCCGCTCGATGATCGTGGCCGGCGGACTTCACGGCAAGGTCGTGGTCTATCCGATCGCGGAAGGATCGAGTCCGTCGAGCCGGCTGACCAACTGGGCGGTGCTGGTGAAGGTCGGCGACGGCAATGCGCCGCCGGCGCGTCGCGAGGATTGGTCGCGGCCCGGCAAGCGCGAGGAATTGATGCCGCATGTCGAGCGGTTCTCGGTGCCCCATGTCGACGTCCGCAGCCTGATCTCGGCGACGCCGGAATTCTACGAGTATCCGTGCTGCGACCGCGATCCGCTGCCGTACTGGACCTGGGGCCGGGTCACGCTGCTCGGCGATGCCGCGCATCCGATGTATCCGGTCGGATCGAACGGCGCGTCGCAGGCGATCCTCGACGCACGCGCGCTCGCCGACGAATTGGCACGCGCCGAACATCCGCGTCAGGCGCTGGTGGCTTACGAGCAGAAGCGCCTGCCGATGACGGCGGAGATCGTGCGCTCGAACCGCCGCGGCGGCCCGGAGGGCGTGATCGACGCCGTCGAGCAGCTGGCGCCCGATGGCTTCACCGATATCGAGAAGGTGCTGAGCCACGCCCAGCGCGAAGCCATCGTGCGCGGCTATGCGTCCAAAGCCGGCTTCGCGCCACCGCCGCTCGGGCTGGCGGCGGTGCGAGCATAAGCTCACGCCCGAGCCTTATGCGCCGGGGGGCGGCGGCAGGAAATGAATATTGTGCTCGGCCGCCAGCGCCACGACGGCGTCCGGCGTCTGCTCCTTCATGTTGTGGATGCCCCAGAACAGATCATACAGCCGCCGCGTCGGCGACACCCAGAACAGCACCTTCGACGTCCGGCCGGACTTGTTGAAGATGCCGTGCGGCTTGCCCATCGGCAGGCGGACCAGATCGCCCGGCGTGGCCTGCGTCTCGGCGCCGTCGAGGAAGAAGTCGAGCTTGCCTTCCAGGATGTAGAGATACTCGTCCTGGTCGGGATGGATATGCGGCGGCACGAAGGTTTCAGGGGGAAACGTCGCATGCCACGAGAAGGAGTGCTCGGTGACGTTTTTCGGCACGTAGGTCTGGCCGAGGATGTTCCAGGAAATCCCCTGGATGCCTTCGTTGGCCCGCGTAATGCCGGCGATTTCGGTTTTCATGATATCGCTCCCTCCTATTGTTTATTTGGCCGCCGTGCAGTCCTTGGCGTAACGGTCGCCGTAGTTCGAAAACACCTTCTCGACGATCTCGGTCTGGAACTTGCCGTCGGGACGCTTGGCGACCTTGGTCAGATAGAAATCCTGGATCGGGTAGCCGTTGACGTTGAACTTGAAATCGCCGCGCAGCGAGGTGAACTCGGCCTTTTTCAGCGCCGCCGAGACCGCGTCCTTGTTCTTGAGATCGCCCTTGACGGCCTTCACCGCGCTGTCGATCAGCATCGCCGTATCGTAGCCCTGCATCGCATAGGTGCCCGGCACGCTGTTGTAGGCGGCCTCGTAAGCCGCGACGAACTTTTTGTTCTGGGGATTGTCCATGTTGGGCGCCCAGTTGGCGCCGCCGAACATGCCGACGGCAGCATCCTGCTGCGCCGGCAGCGTCGATTCATCCACGGTGAATGCCGACAGCACCGGAATCTTGTCGGCGAGGCCGGCCTGACGATATTGCTTCACGAGGCCCACGCCCATGCCGCCCGGCATGAACGTGAACAGCGCATCGACCTTGGAGGAGGCGATCTTGGTCAGCTCGACCTGGAAGTCGAGCGTGCCCAGCGGCGTGTAGCTTTCCTCGACGATCTCGCCCTTGTAGTCGAGCTTGAATCCGGCCGCCGAATCCTTGCCGGCCTGATAGTTCGGCACCAGCACGTAGACGCGCTTGTAGCCGCGGTCCTGCGCCACCTTGCCGAGGATTTCGTGAACCTGGTCGTTCTGGTACGAGGTCACATAGAAGAACGGGCTGCACTCCTTGCCGGCATAGCTCGACGGTCCGGCGTTGGGGCTGATCAGAAACGTCTTGTTCTCGGTGACCGGCCGGTGAATGGCCTGGAGGATGTTGGAAAAAATCGGCCCAACCACGAAATCGACCTTCTCGCGTTCGAGCAGGCCCTTCGCCTTGGTCACGGCGCCGTCGGGCTTGAGTTCGTCGTCGACCACAACAACCTCGACGTCCCTGCCGGCCATCTTGCCGCCGAGCTCCTTGACCGCGAGCTGAAAGCCGTCGCGGGATTGCTGACCGAGCACGGCTGCCGGGCCGGACAAGGTCACGATGATGCCGACCTTGATCTTCTCCTGTGCGACCGCCGGACCGGCGGCGACCCCCAGCAAAACGGCAAGTCCTGCCAGCTTCGACGACTGCTTCATGTTGTTCCTCCGTTCGGCCGCTGCGCAGCCGAAGCCCACGCCACACCAATATGCTCAAGATGCAGCTTATTCTGATGACGACCGCACCTGCAAGCTGCGCAAGGCACTATACGAAGGCACCATGCAAGCCGTGCGCCAATTGCTTGAAACTTAAAGAAATCTGGACAATGATCCCGGGGTGCGGTCTGTTCGGCTGCTCCGAACGCCGAGCCTGCACACCCAAGATTGTACATCCATGACTCTTGATTCAGAGACCAAGGCCGTCGAACTTCCGGAGGATCATGGCGACGAACTCCGGCTATGGCTCCGGCTCCTGACCTGCACGACCCTGATCGAGGGCGAGGTGCGCAGCCGGCTGCGGGAGCGCTTCGATGTCACGCTGCCGCGGTTCGATTTGATGGCCCAGCTCGACAAGGCGCCTGAAGGCATGACGCTGTCCGACGTCTCCAAGCGGATGATGGTCTCGAACGGCAATGTCACCGGCCTGGTCGAGCGCCTGGTCGAATCCGGGCACCTCGACCGGCGCACCTCGGATGCCGACCGCCGCGTGCAGGTGATCCGCCTGACCAGGGCCGGCCGTGCCGAATTCCGCAGGATGGCGGCGGAGCACGAATTATGGATTGCCGATATTTTCGGCGACCTGACGCCGAAGGATGTCCGTGAATTGATGCGCCTGCTGGCAAAGACCAAGGCGTCGGCGCAGAAATCCGCGAAGGCGCGGACAGAGTAAGATTGCCGGGGAGGTGATCGGTTGAGCGCGGATGTCGACTACGAGACCGAATACAACAACCGCGCCCGGGTTCCGGAGAATCCCGCGATCATTGCGGGCTGGTCACGCGATGCGAAGGCCTATCGCGAGGCGCATCAAGCCTGTCACAAGGAGATCTCCTATGGTGCGGGCGAACGCAACCGGATCGATCTGTTTTCCGGCGATGGTACGGGTCCGATCGTCGTCTTCATCCATGGCGGCTATTGGCAGGCGCTCGATGGCGCGTTCTTCAGCCACCTCGCAGGCGGGCTCAATGCCCACGGCATCGACGTCGCGGTGCCGAGCTACGATCTGTGTCCCGCCGTTTCGATTGCCGAGATCATCGGCGAGATGCGCGCAGCTTCACGCGAACTCGCGAGGCTGGGAAGACCGCTCGTCGTGAGCGGTCATTCTGCGGGCGGGCATCTCGCCGCGTGCATGCTGGCAACGGACTGGCGCGCGTTCGACGCGTCGTTGCCGGAAGGGCTCGTGACCGCGGCCTACGCCATTTCGGGGCTGTTTGACCTGCGCCCGCTGGTCGGCACCTCCATCAACACGGCGTTGAATCTCGACGATGCTTCGGCGAGGGCGGTGAGCCCCTTGTTCTGGAAGTCGCCGGCGCGCGGCACGCTGGACGCGGTGGTCGGCGGAAATGAGAGCGCCGAATATTTCAGGCAGAGCCGGACCATCGTCGATGCCTGGAACGCAGCCGGCATCGCGACGCGGTTTGCGACGATTCCCGACGCCAATCATTTTACCGCCATTACGCCACTCGCCGATCCCAACTCGCCGATGACGCTGCGGCTGAAGCAACTGGCGGGGCGCTAGCGAACCATTCTGGAGATCCCAACCACATCAAACCGCGACAGAGGAGATGACGATATGGCAGCACTCGAAAAGGGCATCACCGCCGACGGCACCGGTTACGGCGGCAAGAGCTGGAATATTCTCGGTCAGGTCTATTTTCCCAAGGCCGTGACCGATTCCACCTTTGCATTCGAGACCAACAGCGAACCCGGCCAGTTCGTGCCGGTGCACATTCATCCGACGCAGGATGAGTTCATCCTGGTGCAGGAAGGGGTACTGGATCTCAAGCTCGACGGCGTCTGGGTGCAGGCCAAGGCCGGCGATCTGGTCCGCCTGCCGCGCGGCATTCCGCATGGCTACTTCAACAAGTCCGACAAGCCGGCGCGCGCGCTGTTCTGGGTGTCGCCGATGCAGAAGCTCGAAGCGCTGTTCAACCAGCTGCACAATCTGACCGACCCCGAAGAGGTGGTCCGGATCTCCGCGCAGCACGAGGTGAACTTTTTGCCGCCCGAGGCCAACGCATAGGCACGAAGCCGCCAAGGGTCGGCGCTGAATTCGCATGCGTTGATCTCTGAGCCTATCCTTGCTGGAGACGTTGTCATGATCAAGCGAAAACAGGTTTGTATCATCGGCGCCGGCGTATCGGGGCTCGCGGCGGCAAAGGCCTTCGCCGCGCGCGGCCATCTGATCACGATTGTCGAGCGCAGCGGCGATCTCGGTGGCGTCTGGGAGCCGTCGCGATCCTATCCGGAGGTGCAAACGCAAAGCCCGAAGGATCTCTATCGTTACACCGACAAGGCGATGCCGGAATCCTATCCGGAATGGCCGAACGGTCCGCAGGTACACGCCTATCTCACCGATTACGCAAGGGATCACGACCTCCTCGGTACGATCCGCTTCAACACGACCGTGCTGCAGATGGATCGCCGCCCGGATTCCAGGCCGGGCTGGCGGCTCGATCTGCGGGGGCCGGACGGTGGTGTCAGTCACGAAGAATTCGATTTCGTCGCCGTGTGCACGGGGCAGTTCAATGAGCCCCGGACGCTCAGCCTGCCCGGTGAAGAGTCGTTCAAGGCTCAGGGCGGGCGCATCATGCACTCGTCGCAATACAATGCTCCGGAGATTGCCACAGGCCGCAAGGTCGTGGTGCTCGGCGGCTCGAAATCGGCGACAGACATCGCGGTTAACGCGGTCAACTCCGGCGCCGCCGAGGTGACACTCGTTTACCGCGAGCCGGTGTGGCGGATTCCCTATTTCATCGGCGGCCTGGTCAACTTCAAACGCATTCTCTACATCCGCGCCCAGGAGGAGATGTTCCGAAGCTGGGGCATCGGCGCGCTGTCGCGGTTCGCGCATACGATCGCAATGCCTTTGGTCTGGGCCAACTGGCGGGGACTGGAAAGCCTCCTGAAGCTGCAACTCAAGCTCGGCAAATGCGACATGGTGCCGAAGGACAGGATCGAGGATGGCGTCAATTGTTCAGTGCCGATCGCCACGCCCGGATTCTTTCCAATGGTCGCGGACGGCCGCATCAAGGCCATCCGCGGCAGCTTTGACCGCTACGACGGCAACTCGATCGTGATGACCGGCGGGCAGCGCGTGCAGGCTGATGTCGCCGTGCTTGCGATCGGCTACAAACTGGGCGTCCCGTTCCTGCCGCAGGGCTGGCGCGACAGACTGGTCGATCCCGACGGGCAATACCGGCTCTATCGGCTGATCGCCAACCCCGATCTGCCCGAGATGGGGTTCGTCGGCTTCAACTCGAGCTTCTGCACGGTGCTGTGCGCCGACCTGGCCGCGAACTGGCTGGTGCGCTACGCCGACGGCCAGTTGGCCAATCAACCGACGGCACAAGAGATGCGCGACAACATCGAGATGATGCTGCACTTCAAGCGCGTCGAGCGGCCGGCCGCCGGCGTCTATGGCGGGCTATGCGTCGCGCCGTATCACTTCAAGCATTTCGACGAATTGCTGGCCGATATCGGCGTCGCCGGACGCCGGCGCAATCCGCTGGTGGAGAAATTTACCCCGCCCGATGCCGCGGCTTATGGCCGCTTCCTTGCCTCGGCGCCGGATTACCGGGCGGCCGCGTAGGGGAGGCGCGAGTTCCCGGGGCGGGGCCGCGTCCTCCGGCGGCCCGGCCACTCGATTTGCGGGCCCGGCCCCCATTCCGCACTTGCGCAAAATTACTTTAATCCTAAAATGATTTGTGAGCTAACGCTGCCGGGCGTCCTCGATATTGATCTCGAGCCTTTCATTGATGAAAGCGAGGGGCGATGGAAATGTCAGGTCAAATTCCCAGCCGATCCCATGGTCCGTCCCTTGGTCGGTCCCTTGGCCCATCGGGTCACGTCGACGATTTTGCGCGGCGAAATCTGCCGCCGTTCGAGCAATGGCCTGAACTGCTGCTCGACCGGCCCGAGTTTCAGTATCCGGAATATCTGAATGCGGCGGTCGAGCTGACCGACCGTATCGTCGAAAAGGGATGGGGCGATCGGATTGCGCTGATCGGCAACGGCCGCCAGCGCACCTACAAGGAACTGGCTGACTGGTCCAACCGCCTTGCGCACGCGCTGGTCGAGAACTACGGGGTCAAGCCCGGCAATCGCGTGCTGATCCGCTCGGGCAACAATCCGGCGCTGGTCGCGGCATGGCTTGCGGCCACAAAAGCAGGCGCCGTCGTCGTCAACACCATGCCGATGCTGCGCGCGGGCGAACTGAGCAAGATCATCGACAAGGCCGAGATTGCGCTGGCGCTGACCGACAGCCGCATTGCGGATGAACTTGTCGCGTGCGCGAAGACCAGCCGGTTTCTCAAGCAGGTGGTGAATTTCGACGGCACGTCGAACCATGACGCCGAGCTCGACCGGGTGGCGCTGAACAAGCCGGTGCGGTTCGATGCCGTGAAGACCGGCCGCGATGACGTCGCCCTGCTGGGATTTACCTCGGGCACCACGGGCGAGCCCAAGGCGACGATGCATTTCCATCGCGACCTGCTGATCGTGGCCGATGGCTATGCCCGGGAAGTCCTTGGCGTCACCGAGGATGATGTCTTCGTCGGCTCGCCGCCGCTGGCATTCACCTTCGGGCTCGGTGGTCTCGCGATCTTTCCGTTGCGGTTCGGTGCGACGGCAACGCTATTGGAAAACGCGGCACCGAGCGAGATGGTCAAGATCATCGAAACCTACAAGGCCACGATCTGCTTTACCTCGCCGACGGCGTATCGCGCCATGATGACCGCGATGGACAAGGGCGCGGATCTGTCGTCGCTGCGGATTGCGGTTTCAGCAGGCGAGACGCTGCCGGCGCCGGTGTTCGATAGCTGGACGCGCAGGACCGGCAAGACCATTCTCGACGGCATCGGCTCCACGGAATTGCTGCACATCTTCATTACCAATCGCATCGCCGACGCCGTCGCCGGAACGACGGGGCATCCGGTTTCCGGCTACGAGGCAAGGATCGTCGATGACGACATGAACGAATTGCCTTCGGGCACCGTCGGCAAGCTCGCGGTGCGCGGGCCGACCGGATGCCGCTATCTCGCCGACAACAGGCAATCGAACTATGTGCGCGATGGCTGGAACTTGACAGGCGATTCCTTCGTCAGCGATGCGAGCGGCCGCCTGTCCTTTGTCGCCCGCTCGGACGACATGATCGTCTCCTCCGGCTACAACATCGCAGGTCCCGAGGTCGAGGCGGCGCTGCTGTCGCATCCTGCGGTCGCCGAATGCGGCGTGGTCGGCGCTCCCGACGAGGCGCGCGGTTTGATCGTCAAGGCCTATGTGGTGCTTGCGGGCGGCGCTGCCGCCGATCCTGCATTGACGCAAGCGCTGCAGGATCACGTCAAGCGCGAGATCGCGCCCTATAAGTATCCGCGTGCGATCGAATACGTCACGCAATTGCCGAAGACCGAAACCGGCAAGCTGAGGCGCTTTACGCTGAGGCAGATGGCTGCGGCTGGTGGCCCATCGACGCCCGATGTCGCTGCGGAATGAACTCGACTGCGAAGGAGAATAGCCGGTGACCGCACCAAATGGCCCCGCCTTGACGGTGGTGGCTGACCCCAAGGCTCCTGATTCCAAGACTGCTGGCCTGAAGAGTGATGCCTCGCCGTCCGGCCTGCAGGTGCTGCAGCCGAGCGGCTGGCCGATGCCGAAAGGCTACGCCAACGGCATGGCGGCCGAAGGCCGTCTCGTGGTGACCGGCGGCGTGATCGGTTGGGACGCCGAGGGTCGTTTGGAGGCCGACTTCGTCGCGCAGGTGCGCCAGACGCTGAGCAACATTTCCGAAATCCTTGCGGAGGCGGCGCGCGCCCCGAGCATCTCGTGCGCCTGACCTGGTACGTCGTCGATATCGAGGAATATCTGGCGAACCTCAAGAATCTCGGCCGGGTCTATCGCGAGATTTTCGGTGCGCATTATCCGGCGATGGCGCTGGTGCAGGTGGTGCGTCTGGTCGAGAAAGCGGCGCGCGTCGAAATCGAGGCGACGGCGGTGGTGCCGCGCTGATGCCGGATCTAGGCAGGTCGAAATTCCTGCACGACCCTGCGCGCACCCATCTCATAAAGTTTCGCGAGCGCCCCGGTGACGGCGCTGCGCATGCGTGGATCGGTCCCCAGCGCGCCGAAAATGGAATCGACTTCCAGCAGGGCCGGCGCAAGCCGTTCTGCGACTGGGCCGGCGGCCTCGGCAATCGCTGCAAGCTTCGGCGCAAGTGGATCGCGCACGTCGATCGGGTTTCCCTGTTCGTCCTTTGCGGTGACGTAACGCATCCAGCCCGCCACCGCGAGCGCATGCGTATCGATCGGCAGACCGAGCCGCAGCCGCTCCTCGATGGTGGCGAGCAGCCGCTGCGGCAGTTTCTGCGATCCGTCCATCGCGATCTGCCAGGTGCGGTGGTGCAGGGCAGGGTTGGCAAAGCGATGCAGCAGCGACGCGCTGTAACCGGCAAGGTCGGTGCCCGCGGGCATCGCCAGCGTCGGCGCGGCGTCTTCCATCACCTGGCGGGCGAACGCGGCAAAGCGATCGTCGGTCATGGTCGCCGCGATGGTCTCATGGCCGGCGAGATAGCCGAGATAGGCCAGCGCCGAGTGGCTGGCGTTGAGCAGCCGCAGCTTCATGTGCTCGAACGGTTTTACGTCGGAAACCATCTGCACGCCGGCAGCCGCGAAATCCGGCCGGCCGGCCGAAAAGCGGTCTTCGACGATCCATTGCGTGAACGGCTCCGTCACCACAGGCCATGTGTCGATCATGCCGAGCGCGGAGGAAACGGCTGCACGGTCAGCGTCGGTGGTCTCCGGCACGATCCGGTCCACCATCGTCGAGGGGAAGGCGACCTCGGCTTCAATCCATTTGGCGAGATCGCGCGATCTCAACGCGGCGAACTGCGTCACGAGCCGCCCGACGGTATGGCCGTTGGCCGAGAGATTGTCGCAGGACAGGACGGTGAAGGGGATCTCGCCTGCGATCCGCCGGCACGCGAGCGCGGCCACGAGAAATCCGATTGCCGAGCGCGGCGTGCTCGAGGTTCTGCAGGTCATGAACGATGTCGGGATGACCTTCGTCCAGTTCACCGGTTTGTGGCGTATGGCAGTAGCCCTTCTCGGTGACCGTCAGCGAGACGATGCGCGTGGCCGGGTTGGTCAGGCGCGCGATCAACTGTCCGGGGTTCTCGGTCGCGACTTCGCATCCGAGAACCGAGCCGATGATCCTGTGATCGGTGCCTGCGCCGGAACGGACCGCAACCGTATAGAGGCAATCCTGCGGGGCGAGGGCATCGCGCGTGTCGGGACTCCTCAGGCTGGCGCCGACGATTCCCCAATCCGTGGCGCCGCCAGCGAGAAGATCGTCGATCACGACCGCTTGGTGTGCGCGGTGGAATGCGCCGATTCCGAGATGAACAATGCCGGGCGTGACGCCGGAGCGGTCATAGGCCGGACGGCGGATCTCGCCGGAAAGCCGGTCGAGAGTGGTATTCGACAGGCGCAAATGGTCCACTTTCGGGCCGGAACCGGGGATTTTTGTCGTCTCGCTTGACATGAAAGCCTCAATCCAGCAATCTTTGGTCAATTGGTAAGGCCAATTAGACGATTTATTGGTGCTGGCCCAATCAAAGCAAGAAAAATCGATCTGCTCAGCGGATCGTCAGGGAAGGGACGAGCGTGCCGCTCGAAGCCGTGGAAGCACGACGCCTTTATCGCCAGGTTGCCGATCAGCTGCGCGCCTTGATCGACAGCGGTGAATATGGCGTTGGCAGCAGGCTTGCCCACCGAACGCGATCTTGCCGAACAGTTGAAGGTGTCGCGGCCGACGGTGCGCGAAGCGCTGATCGCGCTCGAAGTCGAGGGCAGGGTCCGCATCCGCGTCGGCTCCGGGATCTATGTCAGCGAACCGGCAGCGCTCGCGCAGCCGTTGCCGGCATCTGCCGAGATCGAAGGTCCGTTCGAATTGCTGCGCGCCCGCGAGTTCATCGAGGGCGCGATCGCCGAACAGGCGGCAAGGGTAGCAACGCCTGAAGACATCGCGCGCATCGACGCGTCTGTCGAGGCGATGGCGACGGTGCAGCATCCCGGCGAAGCCTCGATGATCCATGACCGGGCGTTTCATGTTGCGGTTGCCGGATGCCTCGACAACGCCGTGCTGGTCCGCGTCGTCGGTGAACTGTTCGACCAGCGGCTCAATCCGTACTTCGCCAAGCTCGCGCATTATTTCGAGAACCCGAAATCCTGGAGCGCGGCGCTGGCCGAGCACCGGGCGATCCGCGATGCCATTGTCGCGCGCGATCCTGAGGCCGCGCGCGTCACGATGCGAAAACATCTGGCCCGTTCGCAGGAACGTTTTGCGCAAAATTTCGGGACGGAAGCTTCGCCGGCGTCCCGCGTCGCCGCAAGGAGCGGCTGAGTGGTCAACTGAATCACACGAATTCGGACGGGTCGGAAAATACCGAGCCGGTTGAGTAACAAAGCAAGATTGTAACAGGGAGGAAATTATCGTGTTGAAGAAATTGACGATTGCATTCGCGGCATCCGCTGCAGCGCTGCTGGCCGCAACCACATCAGGCATGGCGCAGGCCAAGCTCAAATGGGCCCACGTTTACGAAACTTCCGAGCCATTCCACACGGCTTCCGTCTGGGCCGCAGGCGAGATCGGCAAGCGCACCAATGGCTCGTTACCAGATCGACGTCTATCCGGCCTCGCAGCTCGGCAAGGAGACCGACATCAACCAGGGCCTCGCGCTCGGCTCGGTCGACATGATCATTTCCGGCTCGAGCTTTGCGGCCAAGAGCTATCCGCCGATCGGCGTGACCTACTATCCCTACACCTTCCGCGATGCCGATCATCTGCTGGCCTACACCAAGAGCGATGTCTTCAAGGAGTTGGCGAAGGGCTACGAGGACAAGACCGGCCATCGGATCCTGGCGGTGACCTATTACGGCGTGCGTCACACCTCCTCGAACAAGCCGATCAAGACCTGCGCCGACATGAAGGGCCTCAAGATTCGCGTGCCTGACGTGCCGGCCTATCTGGCGATGCCGCGCGCCTGCGGCGCCAATACCGCGCCGATCGCGTTTGCGGAAGTGTATCTCGCCCTGCAGAACGGCACCGTGGAGGCGCAGGAAAATCCGCTCACCACGATCGAGGCCAAGAAGTTCTACGAGGTGCAGAAGCACATCGTGCTGACCGGTCACATCGTCGATCACCTCAACACCGTGATTTCAGGCGCGCTTTGGAAGAAGCTGTCCGAGGAAGACCGCAAGACCTTCACCGACGTCGCTCAGGAAGCGGCGGCGAAGGCTACTGCCGAGATCAAGGCCAACGAAGGCAAGCTGGTCGATTTCTTCAAGCAGAAGGGCCTGACGGTGACCGAGGTCAACAAGGACGAGTTCCGCGACACCGTGCTCAAGACCGTGAGCTTCGAGACCTTCGACTACCGCAAGGCCGACTGGGAACGCATCCAGGCGGTGAAGTGAGCGACGAAGTCGTCATTCCGGGCGATGCGTAGCGTCGACCCGGAATTCGCGGATTCCGGGTTCGGCTCTCGGCCGCCCCGGAATGACGTGAGTCAATCACGCGCCGCAGCTCGGGGAGTAAGCGCATGTCGACGGTTGAAGTGCACAAGCAGATCACGGCGGACGAGATCGCCCACACCTTCGAGGACGAGGTGCCCAAGGGGGCCGACCTCAGCCAATACGCCGTGGAGGACTGGCTGGCGCTCGCGATCTTCTGGATCATGGCGCTGTGCGTCTTCCTGCAGTTCTTCACCCGCTACGTCCTCAACGACAGCTATGCCTGGACCGAGGAGATCGCGACCTATTGCCTGATCGGCGTGGTTTTCATCGGCTCGGCGATGTGCGTGCGGCTGTCGCGGCACATCCAGGTCGACCTGATCTTCCGCTATCTGCCGCACGCTGCAGCGCGTGCGCTCTCGACCGTCATCGATCTGATCCGGATCGCGTTCTTTGCATACGCGATCAAGCTGGTCTGGCAGTTCATCCAGATCATCGGCGACGAGCGGATGACGACGATCAAGTTTCAAAAAGGCTTCGTCTATTACGCCGTGCTGCTCGGCTTCGTGCTGATGCTGGTGCGCTCGATCCAGATCGCGGTCGAGAACTGGCGGCGGGGCTATTCGATCCTGGAGCGCCCCGGCGCATTCGACGGCACGGAAGGCTGAGCCGATGCTGCTGCTGCTTGGGGGATTTCTGCTGCTGATGCTGATCGGCCTTCCGGTCGCGCTCGCCATGGCGGTATCGTCGCTGGTGTACATTCTCGTCACCGGCATCACGCCCGACGTGACGCTGGCGCAGCGCATGATCGCCGGCGTCGAGAGCTTTCCGCTGCTGGCCGTGCCGTTCTTCATTCTGGCCGGCAATCTGATGAACATCGCGGGCGTGACGGGCCGCATCTACAAATTCGCGGTCGCGCTGGTGGGCTGGATGCGCGGCGGCCTCGGCCACGTCAATATCATCGGCTCGGTGATCTTTTCCGGCATGTCCGGCACCGCCATCGCGGATGCCGCAGGCCTCGGCACCATCGAGATCAAGGCGATGAAGGATCACGGCTACTCCACCGAGTTTGCCGTCGGCGTGACCGCAGCCTCGGCGACGCTCGGCCCGATCATTCCACCGTCGCTGCCGTTCGTGATCTACGGCATGATGGCGAACGTCTCGATCGGCGCGCTGTTTCTCGGCGGCGTGATCCCCGGCGTCGTCATGACCTTGGCCATGATGGCGACCGTGGCCTACTTCGCGCACAAGAACGGCTGGGGCAGCGACGCGCCGTTCTCCTGGCCGCAGCTCGGCTCGGCGGCCCTCGAGATCTTCATCGTTCTGGCATTCCCGCTGGTCGTCTGGCTCCTGGTCATCGGCGGGATGTCGGTGAACATGGCGGTCGGTATCGGGCTCGTGGCGCTGCTGGCACTCGACTGGTATTTCGATTTCTCCGCCGTGATGGCGCTGATGGCGCCGGTCATCCTGATCGGCGGCATGACGCTCGGCTGGTTCACGCCGACCGAAGCGGCGGTCGCCGCCGTGATCTGGTCGCTGTTTCTGGGGCTCGTGCGTTATCGCTCGATGACGCTGCAGACGGTCGCGAAAGCGACCTTCGACACCATCGAGACCACGGCATCGGTGCTGTTCATCGTCACCGCGGCCTCGATCTTTGCCTGGCTGCTGACGGTGTCGCAGGCGGCCCAGATCCTGACCGATGCAATACTCGGAATCACCCAGAACAAGTGGGTGTTCCTGCTGCTCGCCAATATCCTGATCCTGTTCGTCGGCTGCTTCATCGACACCATCGCCGCTATCACGATCTTGGTCCCGATCCTGTTGCCGATCGTTCTGAAATTGGGCATCGATCCCATTCATTTCGGCTTGATCATGACGCTGAACCTGATGATCGGCCTGTTGCATCCGCCGCTCGGGATGGTGCTGTTCGTGCTCGCGCGGGTGGCGAAGCTGTCCGTCGAGCGCACGACGATGGCGATCCTGCCGTGGCTGGTGCCGCTGTTGCTGGCGCTCGTCGCCATCACCTACATCCCGGAGCTGACGCTCTGGCTGCCTAAATACATGGGACTATCAAAATGACATCGATGGCTTTGGCTGCAACGCTGTTCGGCCCGGAAGATCTGCGCATGGTCGAGCGGCCGCTCGATCCGCTGGCCTCGGGCATGGTGCGGATTCGTTTCGGTGCCGGCGGCATCTGCGGCTCCGACATGCATTATTACCGCCACGCCCGGACCGGCGATTTCGTCGTGACCTCGCCGCTGGTACTTGGCCACGAGATCGCGGGCGAGGTCGTCGAGATCGCAGGCCCCGCGCCCGGCGTGAAGGTCGGCGACCGCGTCGCGGTCAATCCGTCGCGCTGGTGCGGACACTGCAAGCCGTGCCGCGAGAACCGGCCCAATCTCTGCGAAAACATCTTCTTCATGGGCTCGGCCTCGAAGACCCCGCATATGCAGGGCGGCTTCTCGTCGATGTTCGACGCGATTCCCGGCGCAATGCGTCAAGATTCCCGACCATGTGACCTATCAGGCGGCGGCGCTGGCCGAACCGCTCGCGGTGTGCCTGCATGCGGTCGCCCGCGCCGGTGACGTCAGCGGCAAGCGCGCGGTGCTGTTCGGCGCCGGTCCGATTGGACTGCTGACGATGCTGGCGGCGCAGCGTGCAGGAATAGCGGAGACCACCGTCGTCGACATCGCGGCAGCGCCGCTGGCGTTCGCCACGAGATTGGGCGCCAATCATGTCGTCGATATCTCCGGCGGCGAGGAGGCGCTGAAGGCCGAGGCTGCAGCGCGTCCGTTCGATGTGGCGTTCGAAGTCTCGGGAACGGCCGCGGGCCTTGCCAGCGCCATCGGCGTCGTCAGGCGCGGCGGGGTCGTGGTTCAGGTCGGCAATCTGCCGGGCGGGCAGATTCCGGTGCCGGCGAACGCCGTGATGGCCAAGGAGATCGACCTGCGGGGCTCGTTCCGCTTCGGGACGGAATTCTTCACCGCCGTCGAACTGATCGCCGACGGCAGCGTCGACGTGCTGTCGCTGGTGACTGCCGAGCGCCCGCTGGCGGTGGCACCTGACGCGGTACGGCTGGCGCTCGACCGCTCGCAAAGCGTCAAGGTCGTGCTGACGGCTTGATGAAAGCTCACATCTCAGGAGACCGCGCATGATGCTGCAGGGATGGCGGTGGTACGGGCCCAATGATCCGGTGTCGCTCGACGATATCCGCCAGGCCGGCGCGACCGATGTGGTGACGGCGCTGCATCAGGTGCCGATCGGCGAGGCCTGGACGCGCGCAGCCGTCGAGGAGCGCAAGAACCTGATCGAGAACAGCCAGCCCGGCCGTTCGCCGCTGAGATGGTCGGTCGTGGAATCGATCCCGATCCCCGATGACGTCAAGCGGCTCGGGGGCGGTGCGACGCGCTCGATCGAGGCCTGGATCGCGAGCCTGGAGTCGGTCGCCGCCGCCGGCATCAGGATCATCTGCTACAATTTCATGCCGGTCGTGGACTGGTGCCGCACCGATCTCGAATGGGAACTGCCGAACGGCGCCAAGGCCATGCGCTTCGACCAGGACCGGTTCGCGGCGTTCGATCTTCATATCCTGCAGCGGCCCGAAGCGGCTCAAGAATATTCCGAGGCCGCGCAGCGCCGCGCCGAGCAGGTCTATTCGCAGATGACGCAGGCCGACATCGACTACCTCGTGACCAACATCGCCAGCGCGCTGCCCGGATCCACCACCGATCCCCTGACCATTCCGCAGTTCCGCGACCGCCTGCAACAATATCGCGGCATCGATTCCAAGGTACTGCGGCGGCATCTCAGTGAATTTCTGGCGCGCGTTACGCCGGTCGCTGAATCGCTCGGTGTGACGCTGACGCTGCATCCGGACGATCCGCCGCGACCGCTGTTCGGGTTGCCGCGCATCGCTTCCTCGGCGGATGACTATCAGGCGCTGTTCGATGCGGTGCCCTCAAGGGCGAACGGCATCTGCTTCTGCACCGGTTCCCTCGGTGTGCGCGCGGAGAACGATCTGCCCGCGATGGCCAAACGTTTTGCGCCGCGGATCGGCTTCGCCCATTTGCGGGCCACCAAGCGCGAAGGCGACGGCCTGTCGTTCTTCGAGTCTGATCATCTCGACGGCGATGTCGATATGATCGCGGTGCTCAAGGCGCTGCTCGCCGAAAACCGCAAACGTTCGTCGGAAAGCCAGATCGTGTTCCGGCCGGATCACGGTCATCGCATGCTCGATGATCTCGCGGAAACCAAGCGCACCAATCCCGGCTATACCGCGATCGGCCGGTTGCGTGGGCTGGCCGAACTGCGCGGCGCCATCCGCGCCATCGAACACGTCGGTTGATCTTGTCTACCCAGGCATCCGTATCTGCTTGGCGGCCTCGAACGCCGCCAGCCGCTCGCTGAGCTTGCCGTTCGCCATGCCGGCCCGCGCGATGATGGTGGGGACGGGCAACGTCTCGAAAAAATGACAGGCCACGCGATGGCCGGGCGAGGCCTCGCGCAGCTTCGGCTCTTCGGCCGAGCAGCGGGCCTGCGCGTGCGGGCAGCGGGTGTGGAAGCGGCATCCGGTCGGCGGCTTGAACGGGCTCGGCACGTCGCCCTGCAGCATGACGCGTTTGGTGCGCAGGCTCGGATCGGGCTTCGGTATCGCCGCCAGCAGCGCCTGGGTGTAGGGGTGCAGCGGACGGTCATAGAGCGTCTTCTTGTCCGCGATCTCGACCAGCTTGCCGAGATACATCACCGCGACGCGGTCGCTGATGTGCTTCACCACGGCAAGATCGTGGGCGATGAACAGATAGGAGAGGCCGAAGCGCTGCTGCAGATTCTGCAGCAGGTTGACGATTTGCGCCTGGATCGAAACATCAAGCGCCGACACCGGCTCGTCGCAGACGATCAGCTCGGGGTTGGCGGCCAGCGCACGGGCGATGCCGATGCGCTGGCGCTGCCCGCCGGAGAATTGGTGCGGATAGCGTCTGGCATGTTCGGGCAACAGGCCGACGATTTCCAGAAGCTCGCGGCCGCGTGCGGCCTGCGACGCGGCGTCGCCGATCTCGTGCACCCGCAGCGGCTCGGAGAGGATCTCGCCCACGGTCATCCGCGGATTGAGCGAGGCATAGGGATCCTGAAAGATGATCTGCATGTGCCGGCGCAAACGGCGCAGCTCGTCCTTGTTGAGATTTGCGATTTCCTTGCCCTTGAAACGCACCGAGCCTTCCGTGGGGTCCATCAGACGCAGCACCAGTCGTCCGGTGGTCGACTTGCCGCAACCGGATTCTCCCACCAGCGCCAGCGTCTCGCCGCGAGCGATCTCGAAGCTCACATCCTCGACGGCGCGCACCAGCCCGACGGTCTTGCGGCGGATGAGGCCGCGGCTGACCGCAAAATGCTTGACCAGGCCGTCGACCTGCAAGACCGGGATATCGGTCGCGGGAGCGCTCATGACGTCACCTCGACCGGCGCCTTCCAGCATGCCACCTGATGGCGGGGCGCAATATCGCGCAACGGCGGCGGCTGCTGCCGGCAACGCAGGTCCGCGAACGGGCAGCGCGGCGCAAAGCGGCAGCCCTTGGGCTGGTTGTTGGGACTGGGCACCATGCCCTCGATGGTGGCGAGCCGCTTGCGGTCGACGTCGATGCGCGGGATCGAGCCGAGCAGTCCGATCGTATAGGGATGCTGGGGATCGACGAACAGGTCGTTGACATCGGCGCTCTCGACGATCCGGCCGGCATACATCACCAGAACCTGATCGGCGACTTCGGCGATGACGCCGAGGTCGTGCGTGATGATCAGGATCGCCATGCCGAGCCGCTGCTGCAGGTCGCTGAGCAGGTCGAGAATCTGGGCCTGGATGGTGACGTCGAGTGCGGTTGTCGGCTCGTCGGCGATCAGCAGCGACGGCTCGCATGACAGCGCCATGGCGATCATGACGCGCTGGCGCATGCCGCCCGACATGTTGTGCGGGTAGTCGTCGATGCGCTGCGCCGGTGAGGGGATCCGTACCAGTTCGAGCATTTCGATCGCGCGCGCTTTTGCGGCGCGCGGCGACATCTGGGTATGGGCCAGGATCGCCTCGACGATCTGCTGGCCGACGGTATGGACCGGATTGAGCGAGGTCATCGGCTCCTGGAAGATCATCGACATCTTGCCGCCGCGCAGCTTGCGCCGCTCGTCGGCCGACAGCGTCAGCACGTCGCGATTTCCGAACAGCACCGCCTCGGCCTCGACCTTGCCGGGCGGGCTCGGTACCAGTCCCATCACCGAAAGTGACGTCACGCTCTTGCCGCAGCCGGACTCGCCGACAAGGCCGATGGTGCGTCCGCGGGGAACGCTGAAGCTGATGCCGTCGACCGCGCGGAACAGGCCGCGGTCGGTCGCGAAGTGGGTCCTCAGGTCGCGAACCTCGAGAAGCGTGTCCATCAGAAGGAGTAATCCAGTCCCTTGTAGAAAGTGTTCTGATAGAGCATGTGCGGCCGGACACCCTTCAGTTTTTTCAGACTGGTCGTGTACATCGCGATGTTCATCACCGGCATCCAAAGATGCTCCGCGGTGACGCGCTGCTGCGCCAGCGCGTAGTATTTGGTGCGGTCGGCTTCGGTCAGCGCGGCGCGGCCCGACTTCAGGTACTCGTCGGTCTTGGCGTCGTTCCAGTTCATCCGGTTGGGCGCCGGCATGTTTTTGGAGTCGAAGTAGAAGTTGAGCAGGTCGCCCGCCGAGATGTAGGGGAACGTCACCGTCCACAGCTCGTAATCCTGCTTGGCCATCTCGGCCGGCGCGATCGTGGAGTCGAAGCCCACGATCTTCCAGTCGATGCCGATCTTGCGCATGTAACCCTGGATCGCCTCGGACACGCGCGGGAAATAGGCCACCTGGGTGAACAGCACTTTTGGGGCGAGCTTGACGCCATCCTTCTCGCGGATGCCGTCGGCACCCACCTTCCAGCCGGCTTCGTCCAACAACTTCTTCGCGCGTTCGGCGTCCTCCTTGATGATGCCCTTGGTCGATTCCGCAAAATCGAGCGCCTTGGGATCGATGAAGGTGTAGGCGGGTTCGGCGTTGCCCAGCATGATGCCCTTGACGATGTCGGCGCGGTTGATGGCGATGTTCATCGCCTCGCGCACGCGCGCGTCAGACACCATCGGTCGCGTGGTCTTGTAGCCGTAATACATCAGCTGGAAGTTGGGTAGGGCTTCCTGGACATTCAGGGTCGGTGCAGCCTTGACCTGGTGGATGAATGCCACCGGAAGCTGGTGCGTGATGTCGAACTGCCCGCCCAGCATGGCGGCGACGCGGCTGGAATCCTCGGGCACGATCTTGATACTGAGCTTTTCGAATTTCACCGGGCCCTTGTTCTGGTACATCGACGGGCCCCATTTATAGGCGTCGTGGCGCTTGAGCACGATTTCCGTGCGCGGCTGCCAGTTCTCGAAGCACCACGGTCCGGTGCCGTCGATCGCCTTGATGCCATAGTCCTTGCCGAGCGATTCCACGCTTTCCTGGTTGTGGATGGCGGTGGTGAACATCGTGAGCTGGAGCAGGAGGTCGGCGAATGGCTCATTGAGCTCGTATTCGACGGTGTAGGGATCGGGCGCGCGCAACTCCTTGATGTTGCCGGCACGCCAGGCCAGCGGCGCCTTCAACTCGGCGCTGGTCAGGCGCTTGAAGGAATAGATCACGTCGGCGGCGGTGAATTTCTTGCCGCTGCAGAACTGCACGTCGTCGCGCAGCTTGAAAGTATAGAGCTTGCCGTCCTCGCTGATGGTCCAGGACTTGGCAAGGTAGGGAATCGCCGTCTTGCCATCCCAGTCCATGGCGACCAGCGTGTCCTGGAACATGTTGACGATGTCGGAGGTCGGCGACCATGTGGTGCGCTGGCCGTCATAATGCGGCGCGTCGAGCGATTTCATCATCTTCAGCGTTTGCGCCTCGGCCGACGATGAAATGGCGACCGCTGCCAGCAGCGCCACAACCCCAGCGAAAATGCTCCGCATCGTTTTTTCTCCCCTGATTGTTCTTAGCGCGTGACGTCCAGCCCCTTGTAGAACGTATTCTGGTAGATCATGTGCGGCCTGGCGCCTGTGATCTTCTTGTTGGCGACCTGGTCCATGTTGATGTTGAGAACCGGGATCCACAGGTGCTCCCGCATGACCTTCTGCTGCACCAGCGCGTAATATTTGGCGCGGTCGGCCTCGGTCAGGGCCGAGCGGCCGAGTTTTAGCCATTCATCCGTCTCGGCATCCTTCCAGTTCATCCGGTTGGGCGTCGGGATGTTGCGTGAATCGAAGTAGATATTCATGAGGTCGCCGGCAGACAGATAAGGCACCGTCACCGACCAGATTTCGTAGTCCTGCTCGGCCATCTTGACCGGCGCAATGGTCGAGTCCCACGGGTTGAGCCGCCAGTCGACCCCGATCTTCCTGAGATAGCCCTGGATAGCGTCAGCCGCCTTGGCCGAATTGGCGTTCGCAGTGTAGTAAACCCTCGGCGCCAGCCTGACGCCATCCTTCTCACGCACGCCGTCGGCGCCTGGCTTCCAGCCGGCTTCATCAAGCAACTTCCTGGCGCGCTCGATGTCTTCCTTGACGATGCCTGCGGTCTTTGGGTCGTGGTCGAGCGCGTCCTTGTCGACGATGGTGAAGGCCGGATCGGCATTGCCCAGCAGAATGCCCTTGGCGATCTCGGCGCGGTTAATGGCGATGCTCATGGCCTCGCGCACGCGCTTGTCCTCCACCATGGGCCGCGTCGTCTTGAAGCCGAAATAGAGCAGTTGGAAGTTGGGTCTTGCCTCGGTCACCGTCAGCGTCGGGGTGGCCTTGGCCTGGGTGATGAACTGCGCCGGAAACTGGTGGGTAATGTCAAACTGGCCGGCCATCATGGCAGCGACGCGGCTGGAATCCTCGGGCACGATCTTGACGACCAGCTTCTCGAACTTCACTGGACCCTTGTTCTTGTACAATGAGGGGCCCCATTTGTAGGCGTCGTGTCGCTTCAGCACGATCTCGGTGCGCGGTTGCCATGACGCAAAGCACCATGGTCCGGTACCGTCGGCACCCTTGATGCCGTAATCCTTGCCCAGCGCCTCCACACTCTCCTTGTTGTGTATGACGTTGGTGAACATGGTGAGTTGCAGCAGCAGTTCGGAGAATGGCTCCTCGAGCTCGTATTCGACAGTGTAGGGATCGGGCGCGCGCAATTCCTTGATGTTGCCGGCACGCCAGGCATATGGCCCCTTGATTGCGGGATCCTTGAGCCGCTTGAAGCTGTAGACCACATCCTCAGCTGTGAACTTCTTGCCGCTGCAGAACGACACGTCATCGCGCAGCTTGAAGGTGTAGGTCCTGCCGTCCTCGCTGATCGTCCACGATTTGGCGAGATAGGGAACCGGCGTGCGGCCATCCCAGTCGAGCGCCACCAGCGTGTCCTGGAACATGTTGACGATGTCGGAGGTCGGCCCCCACGTCGTGCGTTGCGCATCGTAATGCGGCGCGTCGATCCCCTTCATCATGTTGAGCGTCTGGGCCGATACGGAAGCCGGTATGCTCAGCGCGAATGCTACACTCAGAATCATTCTGATCATGTCTGCAGCCTCGGATCGAGGACGTCGCGGAATGCGTCGCCCAATAGATTGGCGGCGAGCACGATCACGAAGATTGCAAAGCTCGGGATCGTCGCGATGTGCGGCGCCATGAACAGGAAGTCGCGGCCCTGCGCCGCCATCATGCCGAGCTCAGCGGTCGGCGGCTGCGCGCCCATGCCGAGGAAGCCGAGCGCCGCGCCGATCAGGATGATCTGGCCGAAGCGCAGGGTGAGAAACACGAAGATCGTCGAAATGCAGTTCAGCGTCAGATAGCGCCAGATCAGCGCGCCGTCCGATACGCCGACGGCGCGACCGGCCTCCATGAACTCCTGGCCCATCACGCCGATCGCAGCCCCGCGCGCCACCCGCGCGACGTCGGGCACGGTGGCAACGACGAGCGCAATCACGACCGCCGCCAATCCCGCGCCGAAGATCGCGGCCACCGCAAGCCCGATCAGGATTGCGGGGAATGCCAGCATCACGTCGACCAGCCGCATGATCCAGCCGTCCAGCCGCCGGTAGTAGGCGGCGAGGATGCCGAGCACGCCGCCGATCAGCCCGCCGACGATCACGCCGACCAGCCCGAGCATCAATGTGTTGCGCGTGCCGTAGATGACGCGGCTCAGGATATCGCGGCCGGTGTTGTCGGTGCCGAACCAGTGCTCGGCGCCGGGCGGCTGCATCACCTTGGTCAGATCCGTGAAGTAGGGATCGTAGGGCGCGATCCACGGCGCAAGCAGCGCCGCGAGCACGATTGCCGTGAGCGCCAGCGCGGCCACCGCGGCGATCCGATCGCGCGCCAGCCGGCGCAGCACGCCGGCGCGGGCGAAGACGCCGGTTTCCCGATCCCTGACAAAGCCTTGCTCGAGGGCGTCGACGCTCATCTTCGTCTCACCCTCGGATCGAGATAGACGTAGAGCACGTCGACCAGGAGATTGATCGAGAGGAAGGCGATCGCGAGGATCATGATCGCGCCCTGCGCCGTCGGAAAATCGCTGGAGACGATGGCGCCGACGGCGAGCCGGCCGACGCCCGGCCACGAGAACATGGTTTCCGTAACCACCGCGCCGCCGAGCAGGAAGGCTGCCTGCAGCCCGATCAGGGTGACGACGGGGATCAAGGCGTTGCGCAGGGCGTGATGAACGATCACCGCCGTCTCGCGCAGTCCCTTGGCGCGCGCCGTGCGCACGAAATCCGCACCCAGCACTTCAAGGACGGCAGTACGCGTCAGGCGCGCGATCGGACCTATCAGTACTGCGCCCAGCGTCAGCGCCGGCAGGATCAGGCTCGGCAATCCGCCGTCCCATACCGGGCCGGTGCGGCCGGTGAACGGCAACAGCGCCCACTTGAATCCGACATACTGGATCAGGATCAGGCCGATGAAGAACACCGGCATCGATACGCCTGCCACTGAACAAGCCATGATGATGCGATCGGTGACGCGGCCGCGATTGACCGCAGCCAGCGTTCCAAGCGCGAGACCGCTTGGCACCGCGAGCAGCATCGACCCCACCATCAGTTCGACCGTGGGCCCGATGGTCATCGCCAGTTCCTCGCTCACCATCCGGTTGGAGATGATGGAGCGGCCGAGATCGCCGCGCAGCACACGCAGGATGTATTCGAAGAACTGGATCGGGATCGATCGGTCGAGGCCAAGTTCCTGGCGGATCGCGGCGATGGTCTCGGCCTTGGCGTCGGGGCCGGCAATGATCATCGCCGGATCGGCCGGCACGACCTGCAACAAACAAAAACAGAGGAAGAGAACCCCGAGCAAGGCGGGGAATGAAATCAGCAGGCGATGGACAATCTGTTGTCCCATGCGACGCCAACGGATCGGTTAGGCCATGGGAAACGCGCCGCCGCTTACGCTGACGTTGTGCAGTCCCCTCCCTGGCAGCCGCGCTTCGTCCGACGTGCGCGGCGTTTGTTTGTCCCGAGATAGTGGCATGCGTCAGACGCGGCGTCACGCCCAATCTGCCGGTTCGTTCCGGCTGCGTCGTTTTGCGCTTCGACCCGCGTTGAGTTCTCGCAATGCAAGAAGTCCGCGTCACGAAATTTTCTACACGCGGCCGGAGCGAAGCTGCATGAGATGTGCGATCAATTGAACGGCGTAGATTCGTTGCGGTCAATTCATCGCGCGACGCGATAATATAGTTGTTTGCCGTGGTGTCGGCGAACGGCCCGAGGGATGTGCGAATTCAAGATCGCCGTCCGCGAGAAGGCTCACCTCGACACAGTCAGCGTTCAGGCGCTCGTTGTCGACCAACTGGCCCGCAAGCATCTGCGCCTGAGACGGGTTGTCCGTTTGGACGTCGACCCGGCGCTGCAGGCACTTGAAGCTATGGCCGTCGGAATTGCAGAGATCCTTGTAGAAGGAGACACGATAAGTGTTCATCTTGCACTCCATCCTTCCGGCATGGCGGCGCACCTTACTCTCAGTCCTTCATGCCGGCCAGCCGCCGGCGAATTGCGCCGCACGATTTAATGATTGTGGAGGCAACAGCTTGTAGGTGTAAATCGCAATCCGAAATACCTGATGGGTGTATCCGGGCACCTCGCCTTGCCGTAAGCTCGGTAGCGATCACGCCCAGCCAATGGCGCGCCGCCACTGCTCAGGCGACCTTATAAAGGCGGCGGATGGATCCTTTGACGAGGATCAAATTTGGCGTGTGCTGGATTGGCTACACTTGGTTGTGGAAGGACAGCCAGCGAGATGGGGACCCGCCCAACCAGAATGCCTGGCCGGAACAAGGTCTCAGCGGCAAATCTCGATTGCGCAACCGCTTTTCAGAAGATCGCGCGGGACTGCGTCACGAGCATCGAGGCGCATCACGGCGGCGCGCGCGCCGCCGATGCCGAGGCCGTGCACCAGATCCGGGTTGCGATCACGCGGTTGCGCGCCGCCGTGGCGTTCTTCGGGCCGGTCGTGGTCGATCCGGAATGGCTTCGCTTGAAAAAGGAAATCGCGTGGCTGAATGTTTCGCTCGGTGCGGCGCGCGATAGTGACGTCTCGATGGAGTATGCACGCCGCAAGCGGTACCAAGCGTGGGCGGAACGCGAGATCGGCGATGATCTCGATCGGCGCCGGGCGCAGCACCACCGCCGGCTGCTTAGCTGCCTGCGTTCCAGCCGGTTCCAGGCCCTGATCGTGGCGATGGCGGACTGGGTCGACGGCGGGCCCTGGCTGGTGCGCTGGGAACGGCGAGTGCGCCGCCACGGCGCCAAGTCGCTGGATGCCTATTGCAGACGCGAACTCAACCGATGGCGAGAGCGGTTGATCCGCAAGGGGCGGCACCTTGAAGACCTTACGGCTTCGCGCCGGCACCGCCTGCGGATCAGGAGCAAGCGTTTCCGCTACATGCTGGAAGCGCTGGCGGAGACGGTTGCAGTGCAAGGCCATGACGAACTGAAGCATCTGCACGGGCCGGCGAAGCGCCTGCAGCGCGCATTGGGCGACCTCCGCGATCTCACGCGCCTTGCCGGCCTTGCCCGGCCATCGCAGGCCGAGGACGGCAAACGGCGCAGGAAGCCTCCACCGGGCTATCGCCGCCGCAAGCAAAAGTTGATGGAAGACGCGATCGAGGCGTATCGCAGCCTCAAGCAGGCAGGTGTATGCTGATCGCGCCATTCGCGGCGCGCTGCCGTCGGCTTCTCCCGGGTTTGATGTGCATCAACTTTGACCGTGGAGCCATCGGTTACGCTGGACACAGATAGCCGGGGCCCGGGTCGCGCACCCCGGCACATGTCTGGGAGAACGGCGATGTTCAGGAACATTCTGGTTCATATTCCTTCGGAACGTCCGGCGAGGCCGGTGATTGATGTCGCCGTCGCGCTGAGCATCGCGCGCCGGTCGCATCTCGATGCCGTGGCCGTCGGCTATGAATCGATGGCCACCATCGGGATGGTGGCGGAGGGCGGCGGCGCCGCCGTTGCCGCCGTGATGGGGGACGAAGAGGAGCGTGCGCTCCAGCGCGCGAACGCTGCGCTTGCCGTGTTCGAGATCGAAGCCAAGCTCGCCAAAATAGCCTACGGGGTGAGGTCGTTCGCGGGAGTTCCTGCCGAGGCCGGTGAAACCATCGGAACCCTTGCCAGGCTTTACGACATGACGATCGTGCCGCAGCCGGATTCCTCGAAGGCCAGCTACGACAACGACATCCCGAAGGAGATTCTATTCAATTCCGGCGGACCTATGCTGATGGTTCCCTACATCCACAAGGGACCGCTCGATGCCCAGCATGTCGGGATCGCCTGGGACGGCAGCCGTCTTGCAGCGCGGGCGTGGCGGGATGCGTTGCCGTTCCTGATGGGCGCGAAGGCCGTGACCGTGATTGCTGTCAATGAACAGGTGGGCGAGGCATCCTCGGACCGGCTGGTCAGCCATCTGACCCGGCGCGGCATTGCGGCGAAGGTCCAACGCCTGACGGCGGATCGCGGCAACATTCAGGGCGCCATTCTGTCGATCGCGGCCGAAAGCAATATGGGCCTCCTGGTGATGGGCGGATACGGCCATTCGCGGTTGCACGAGCGAATTCTCGGCGGCGTCACGCGGAGCATGTTCGACACCATGACCGTGCCGGTGCTGATGTCGCACTGAGCCGCCTCGTTCGCTGAATTGACCGGCTTTGCCGTTGTCATCCGGGCGCGTCACCGATGGCGCGCATCGAGAGGCAGGTCGCGGCCGCGTAATCTGCCTCGCCGGATCGACCATCGTTCAAGGCTATTTTGCATCACTTCGGTGAGCGCCGGGTGCGCGTTCAGCTGCTTTTCCGGAACGCATGCAATGATCGCATTTCGATCCTGAACACCTTGCTCGTCGACGATCCACGCTGCCAGCCGGTCGCCGGCAAGCCGCGCGGCGATCCGATCGGGTATCGGGTCGATATCGTTGGCGACCAGCACGTTCATGATAATGCGGCCGCCGGGTGCCAGGCGCGCGCGGATGGCATCGCAGGTCTCGACATCGAATTCGTCGCCGAACCGAAAATCCGGACCGCCCACGTCGATCGCTATTCCGTCGTAAAGGAGGTCGTCATCGAGAATGAAATTCCGGAAATCGGAAACCATCAGCGGCAGGCCGTCGGGCAGCGCAAAGAATTTCTGGGCGATCACGAAGCTGATCGGATTGTTGTCGACGATCGTCAGCTTCTTGCCGAGACGGGCCAGTCTGGTGGCGAGGTTTCCGCCGCCGCATCCCAGGATGAGGATGTTTGTCGAATGATGCAGCAGCTTATCCATGAGCTTGAGGTAACTGAAGACGCTCTCGCCGTCGGGCGTCGCCTGGCTCTGCCTGACACCCTCCTCGAAGTAAATTCGCGTTCCATCCGCGGAGCATTCGACGATCTCGATCGCGCCGTTCCTGCCCTGATAGCGCCCCAGCAACCGCACCTGACATCACCATGCATCAGATAGTATGTATGATACATCGTTTATCATGTAGTGAATCGGATGCCAATCGTGCAGAAGCGCGAGTTCCCCCGTCCTTGATATGTTGTACCTCTGAATTGATGCTTGAGACCGTAATTTAGATGGTATAGCTATATTTGGTCGAATCGCGGGGAGAAACGTCCCATGATTACCGCCAATCAACTCAGGGCCGCGCGTGCGCTCCTGAACATCGATCAGCGGCAAATGGCCGAGCTCGCCGACCTTTCAGTTCCGACTATCCAGCGGATGGAAGCCAGCGATGGCGTCATCCGCGCCAATGTCGATTCACTCATGAAACTGGTTTCCGCGCTCGATAATGCCGGGATCGAGTTGATCAACCCGGGCGCCCCGAGCTTGACCGGGGGTCGAGGGGTGCGCCTTCGCGAACATGTCACAAACCCAAAGATGAAGGTCAAGACGGTCCGTCAATCCAGGACATCTGCCGCACGGACTTTGGAGCGGGTTCGCTAACGTCTTACGATGTAACCGCGCCCGCGTCCGCACGTTCGAGCAGCGCCAGCAATCCTTGCAGCATGACTGTGGGGGTAGGGGGGCAGCCGGGAATGTGGAGATCGACCGGGACGACCTCGGACACCCCGCCGACCACCGCGTAGCTGCCGGCAAAACATCCTCCATCCCGCGCGCAATCTCCGACCGCGACGACCCATTTCGGATTGGGGGTCGCATGATAGGTGCGCTCCAGCGCCTCGCGCATGTTTTTCGTCACGGGCCCCGTCACCATCAGGACGTCGGCATGGCGCGGCGAGGCGACGAACCGCAGGCCGAAGCGCTCGACGTCGTAATAGGCGTTGTTTAGCGCGTGAATTTCCAGCTCGCATCCATTGCAGGATCCGGCATCAACCTCGCGGATCGACAGGCTTCGGCCGAGCCGGCGCCGCGCGGCCTGTCCGAGCGTGGTGGCAAGCTCCGCCACGGCGGTGTCATCGGGTGACGGCGCCTGCTCGGTGAGCGGCCGGCGAAAAACGCTTTCAAAAAGCAGCTTGCGCATCGCGTAACGTCCCTAGAGATCGTGGCCCGAATAGGAGCAGTTGAACGATTTGTTGCAGAGAGGAAAGTCGGCGACGATGTTGTTCTCGATCACGGCCTCGAGCAGCGGCCATTGAAACCAGGACGGGTCGCGCATGTGGCATCGGTCTATGACGCCATCGCGCAGGCGGAGCCAGACCAGAACGTCGCCGCGGAAGCCCTCCACGATCGCCATGCCCTCGCGCGGTTCGCCGCGATGCACGGCAGGCGTGCTTATCGGGCCCTCGGGAAGCCGGCTCAGGATCTGGTCGATCAGGGAAATGCTTTGCTCGACCTCGCGTACCCTGATCCAGACGCGCGCGTTGACGTCGCCCTCGTTGAGGACCGGCACGTCGAAACGCAGACTGTCATAGGGAGGATAGGCCAGCGTCCGGCGCGCATCGAACGACCGGCCCGAGGCGCGGCCGATGTAGCCGCCGGGGGCGTATTGCCTGGCCAGCGGAGGCTTGAGCACGCCGGTATCGACGGTGCGATCCTGCAGCGAAGCGGTGTTGTCGTATAGCTCGACAAGGGCGGGAAAGCGCAGGCGGATATTGTCCAGCGTGGCGTGGATGGCTCCCGCGCCGTCATTGCCGATGTCGCGGCACAGGCCGCCGGGAACGATGATGTCGCGCATCAGGCGATGGCCGAAGGCTGTGGCACCCGCGCGCAGCACGCTCTCGCGCAGCACGCCGCAATGCGCGTGCATCAGGGCGAAGGAGGCATCGTTGCAAATCGCGCCGATGTCGCCGAGATGGTTGGCGAGCCGCTCAAGTTCTGCGAGCAGCGCGCGCAGGAACACGGCGCGATCCGGCACGACCAGGTCGAGGGCGGCCTCAGTCGCTCGCGAAAACGCGTAGGCATAGGCGACGGTGCTATCGCCCGACACGCGGCCGGCGAGTTGGGCGCCGCGGGCGAGGCTGGCACCGGCCATGAGGCCATCGATGCCCTTGTGGACGTATCCGAGCCTTTGCTCCAGCCGGACTACGGTTTCGCCGCTGGCGCTGAAACGGAAATGTCCGGGCTCGATGATCCCCGCATGCACCGGGCCAACCGCAATCTGGTGCAGCCCGTCGCCTTCAGCTGCCAGGAAGCGGTACGGCGCCGCCTTCGGCAATGCGTCGATGCTATCCCCCAACGGGAAGCGAACGCCCCAGCGGTTGTGATCGAGCCAAGGTCGCCCGTCGGGCGAGCCCTCGGCTGACAAGCCAAACAGGTCGTTGATGGTGCGTTCCAGTCGCAGTGCCGGCGGGTGATGCGTGGCAACGGAAGGAAAGCTGCGGTCGGGGCAATCCAGGCTAACGACCGCGATCTCCGCCGTCTGTCCATCCATGATCGCCATATGCACCGTTGCCGGTGCGCCCCAAAGGCCGAGCAGGCTCCAGCGTCCATGCGCCAATTCGCTTGCCGCAAACGACCAGACGGAAGCATCGACCGCGACACGCGGCCACGGGCGGTGTAGCGGGACCTTGCGGCCCTCCAGCGCCAGATCGATCAGCGACGGCATATCAATTCGTCCCTATCCAAGGAGTTGAGCCACGTGCTGGAACCAGACCACCAGCGGGGCGGGAAGATAGATTCCCGCGCCCAGAACCAGTGCGAGATGCGCGAACATCGGAATGTAGGACGCCTCGGCTGACGCCGTGCTGCCGCGGGGCTCGCCGAAGGCGACGCTGGTCAGGCGCAACGTCAATGCGCCGAAGGCCAGCAACAGCCCGAAGACCAGAACGATCGCGAGCAACGGCTGCCTTGCAAAGGTCGAACTCACGACGAGAAATTCGCTCATGAAGATGCCGAGCGGCGGCAGCCCTGCGATTGCGACGACGCCGACCACCAGCCCCCAGCCGAGCGCCGGATGGGTCACCGTCAGGCCGCGGATCCGTGAGATTCGCTGTGTGCCCTTGATCTGCGAGATGTGACCGACGGCGAAGAAGATCGCGGACTTGGTCAGGCTGTGCATCACCATGTGCAGAAGCCCGGCGAAATTGGCGAGCGGGCCGCCCATGCCGAATGCAAACACGATGATGCCCATGTGTTCGATCGAGGAGTAGGCGAACAGGCGCTTGATGTCGCGTCGCCGGTACAGCATGAAGGCCGCGAAGACAAGCGAGACCAGCCCCATCGTGACCATCAGGGGGCCGGGGGCAATCGACGCCGGGTTGGCGGCGAGCAGTATCTTGAAGCGCAGCAACGCATAGAGCGCGACGTTCAGCAGCAGGCCCGACAGCACAGCCGATATCGGCGTCGGACCTTCGGCGTGCGCGTCGGGCAGCCAGGCGTGCAGCGGCGCGAGGCCGACCTTGGTGCCGTAGCCGAGGAACAGGAATACGAACGCGACGTTGAGAAGGGCCGCGTCGAAGTTCGCGGCGCGCTCGACCAACAGCGTCCAGATCATGCCGTCCTGGCCTTCGCCCATGATCGGGCGCGCCGCCATATAGACCAGGATGGTGCCGAACAAAGCGAGCGCAATTCCGACGCTGCCCAGGATGAAATACTTCCAGGCGGCTTCGAGCGCTGCGTGGGTACGATAGATGCCGACCATCAGCACCGTCGTCAGCGTCGCGAGTTCGACCGCCACCCACATCAGGCCGATATTGTTCGACACGAACGCCAGGTTCATGCCGAACATCATGGTCTGGTACATGGCATGGTAGAAACGCAGGTAAATCGGCGTCAGCCGGCCGGTTTCGAGCTCGTGCGCGATATAGCTCGCGCTGAAGATGCTGGTGGTGAATCCGACGAAGGTATTGAGCACGATAAAGACGACGTTCAGATCGTCGACCAGCACGTACGGCCCGGGGGAGGGCCGTTCGATCACGAACAGGGACAGCGCAGACAGGAATGTCGCGAGGCTGGCAACGACATTCAGCCGCGCCGACAACCGGTAGCCGGGCAAGACGGCCAGCAGCGCCGCCGAGCAGATTGGTATCAGCAGGACCGCCGTGACGGGATTGAAGAAAGCCGCATTCATCGGCGTTCGCCCCGGAAATCGTCGAGCGCCGAGACGTCTACCGAATCGAAGCGCTCGCGGATTCGGAACAGGAAGATGCCGATCACGATGAACGCGATCAGGATCGAGAAGGCGACGCTGATCTCGACGACCAGCGGCATGCCCTTGGCGCCGGTCGCCGCCAGCACCAGCCCGTTTTCGAGCGACATGAAGCCGACCACCTGGCTGACCGCATTACGGCGTGTCACCATGACCAGAAGTCCGAGCAGCACCACCGACAAGGCAAAAGCGAGATCCTCGCGCGCCAGCGGGTCGGCTTCGCTCGTCACCCGCAGCATGAGAACCAGCGAGAGGGCGACGAGCCCCATTCCGGCCAGCATGGTCGGGCCGATCCCGACGGCGGATTCGATATCGCGATGAATCCCGAGCTGCTTGACGATGCGATGCAGCGCCACCGGAATGACGATCGCCTTGAACACCAGGGCGATGACCGCGGTGACGTAGAGATGGGGCGCATCCTGGATGAAGGCCTGCCAGGCAACGGAAAGCGACAGCACCAGGGCGTGGAGCGCGAACACGTTGAGCAGCGAATAGAGGCGGTCCTGATACAGCATCATCAGGCTGATCAGCACCAGTCCCCCTGCCAGCGTATGCGAGATGTCGAAGGCGAGGCTGTGCATCTGCATCAGAAACTCCTCGAGACGAACAGAAGCAGCGTGCCGAGCAGGCCCAGCATGAAGGCCGCGCCGAGAAATTGCGGGACGCGGAACACCCGCATCTTCGCGGTGGCGGTCTCGAACAACGCGAGCAGAAAGCCGGCAAGTGCGAGCTTGAGGACATACGCGCCGGCGCCGACCGCGTATGACAACGTGCCGCCGCCGTACAGTGCGATCTGCCAGGGGAGGAACACGCAGGCGATCAGCGAGACGTAGAGCAGGAGCTTGAGAAATGCGCCGAATTCGATCATCGCGAGATGGCGTCCTGAATATTCCAGGATCATCGCCTCATGCACCATGGTGAGTTCGAGGTGCGTCGCCGGGTTGTCGACCGGGATCCGCGCGTTCTCCGCGATCGCCACCATGAGCAGCGCGACCAGCGCCATTCCGAGCGACACCCGCAGTCCGACGTAGGACGACGCCAGGAAGTGCGAGACGGTCGAAAGCTGGGTCGAACCGGCGACGAGCGCCAGACAAAACACGATCAGCAGCATCGCGGGCTCGGCAAGTGCTGCGATCATCACCTCTCGGCTGGAGCCGATACCGCCAAAACTGGTGCCGACGTCCATTCCCGCAAGCGCGAGGAAGAATCGCGCGCTTCCGAGCAATGCGACGATGGCGATGAGATCGGCGGTCCAGTTGAACAATAGCCCGGTCGCGAAGGTCGGCACCAGGGCGGCGGCGACCCAGATCGCTGCGAAGGTGATGTAAGGCGTGACGCGGAACAGCCACGACGCGTTGTCGGCGAGCACCACTTCCTTGCGCAACAGCCGCAGCAGATCGCGATAGGGCTGAAAGACGGAGGCCCCCTGGCGGCGCACCAGCCGGGCCTTGATCTTGCGCACGTAGCCGGTCAGGAGCGGCGCGAGCAGCAGCACGAGGAGCATCTGCACGCCTTGCACGATGATGTCCGAGATCACGACCATATCGCGAGCACCAGCAGCAGCGTGACAAGGGTGGCGAAGACCAGGCTGAGATATTGGCGGATGGTCAGAAATTGCAGGTGGTTGAGCCGTTTGGAAGAGAAGTCGACGGCGCCTGCAATCGGCGCATAGATTCCGTTCCAGATCAGGTCGTGCAGTTCGATCCGCAGCCGCGCCGGCCGGATGTCTCCCGGTGGCGGCATTTCGACATGGTCGCGGGCGTGGAACAGCAGCGTGCCGAACACGCGGCGGATCGGCTGGGCAAAGCTGACGCCCGAATACTGCGCGGCGGGCGCTGCATCGGAGAAGCCACATCCCCACGCCGGCCCCCGCCGCAACGCGCGGGAGGCGAAGCGATGGATGAAATAGACCGCCGACGACGCAGCCAGCGTTATAAACACCATCACCAGCAATCCGTTGTAGGAACTGCGGCCTTCCGCAATCGGCACGATCGTAAGCCAGGGTTGCCCGGTCTGGCCCGGCATGAGGCTGCCGAGTAGTTCGACTGTGACAGGCGCGAGCGCGTCGATCACCAGTCCCGGCAGGATTCCCGCCAGCAGGCAAAGTGCGGCGAGCATGAACATGGCCGTGAGTGAGCACCGGTCGACTTCAACAGCGGTTTCCGCCGCGGTCCCGCGCGGCCTCCCGAGAAACGTCACGCCGTAGGTCTTGACGAAACAGGCTGCGGCCAGCGCGGCAGCCAGAGCGAGCATCGCGCCGACCGCGGGCACCATGATCTTCAGCGGCCATTGCGGCAGGTCCGGACTTTGCAGCACAGCCTGGAAGATCAGCCACTCCGAAACGAACCCGTTGAACGGCGGCAGCGCCGAGATCGCGACGCAGCCGACCAGAACGGCGAAGCTCGTGAACGGCATGCGGTGAATGAGGCCGCCCAGCTTGTCCATGTCGCGCTCGCCCGTCGCTGTGAGCACGGCGCCGGCGCCGAAGAACAGCAGGCTCTTGAAGAAGGAGTGGTTGAGCGCATGAAACAAGGCGGCTGTGAAGGCGAGCGCGGCCGCCGCCTTCAGGCCATTCGCCTGGAACGCCATGGCAAGGCCGAGGCTGACGAAAATGATGCCGATATTTTCGATGGTGCTGTAGGCCAGCAGGCGCTTAAGGTCCTTCTCCATCATGGCGTAAAGGATCCCCATGACGGCGGTGATGCTGCCGAGGAACAGCACGACCACGCTCGCCGGCCAGCTCGGCTGTCCCAGCAGATCGAACATGACGCGAATGAATCCGTAGATCGCGACCTTGGTCATGACGCCGCTCATCAGCGCGGAAACGTGGCTGGGAGCAGCCGGGTGGGCGAGCGGCAGCCAGACATGTAACGGCACGAGGCCAGCCTTGGAGCCGGCGCCGAGCAGCATCAGGACCAGCACCAGCGCCGCCACATAGGGCGTGTGCTGCGCGGCGCGAATGGCGGCAAAGCCGTAGTCTCCCACAGGCCCTGCCAGCAAGCCGAAGGCAAGCAGCAAGGCGAGCGTGCCGAAGCTTGCCATCACCAGATAGACATAACCGGCCTTGGCGTTGCCCCGTTCGCGATGGTGCGCCATCACCAGCGCCCACGACGCCAGCGACATGAATTCCCAGCAGAGCAGAAAGGAGAAGGCGTCGTCAGCCAGCACCACGAGGTTCATGCCGGCGAGAAAGGCGGGGAAGAACGGCAGCACACGATGCGGCGCGGGGTCATGACGGCCGTAGCCGAGGCCATAGAGACTTGCCGATGCCCCACCCAGATTGATGACGATGAGGAAGAACGAGGCCAATGCGTCGAGGCGGAAGTGCGCGCCAAGCCACGGCAAGCCGACCGGCAGGGTGAGTGTGGTCGCATCGGCGGCGCCGCCGAGCAGGCTCCGCAACGCGCCGGCTAATGCAATCGCCGATACGGTCAGTGTCGTGCTGTAGATGACGGCCGTGGCGCTCGCCGTGCGGCTCAGAGCGATCGCCAGCACGGCCAATCCGAGCAAACCGGCGACACAAACCATTTGCAGAGCGACGGCCGACATTATTTGCGCGTCCTCGCTCCGCTTGATGCCATGTTTTCTGCCCGAGCCTCCGGATGGGGGCGCCCCGAAGCTTCCTTCAGCCGCACGCCGCGTCCCCCGCCGTCGCTGCTGGCGCCATCGTCGATCAATTCGATGCCGGCGTCCTCGAGCGCGGTGATCAGTTTCACCAGCGAATCGACATTGCCCCGAACCATTGTCTCACTCGCTTCCATGCGCTGGATGGTCGGCACCGAAAGCCCCGAAAGCTCCGCCAGCCGACGCTGATCGATGCCGAGAAGCACCCTGGCAGCCCGCAATTGAGCCGCAGTGATCATGAGTCTGCCTCGCCAGCGAGGCTCGGGCCAATGTTGGACGTCATTTCTGCATCCTAAGTAATGATGTTATAATGTCAATAAGTGATATCTGAGATATCTATTCTAAAGGATGCGTCCCCGGATGATCGATGGCGGGGCGCGAGCATCGCTACGACATGGAGGTCGTGGCGCAAGGCATCGCCAATATCGCCTCCGCCATCTTCGGCGGCATCAGCGTCACCGGCACGATCGCGCGCACCGCAACCAATATTCGCGCCGGCGCGTGCAGCCCGGTCTCCGGCATGGCGCATGCCGTCTTCGTGCTGATGTTCATGCTCACTGCGGCGCCGCTGGCGAGCTTCATCCCGCTGTCGGCGCTGGCGGGCGTGCTGGTCGTGGTGTGCTGGAACATGGCGGAGAAGGAAGAATTCCTTCGCCTGCTTCGCGACTGGCGCAGTGCGGCCGTGCTGATCGCGACCTTCGGCCTCACTGTGATCGAAGACCTCACATTCGGCATTGTCGCCGGATGCGCATTGGCCGCCGCGCTGGCCCTCTACGATCGCGTCAAGCGGCGGACAGAGTTCTGAATTCCAACTGCGGGAGCGTCTCGTTGCGCTGCGCAAATTGGCGGATGCGGATACCGGTTCTGAAAAAATGCTTCTGAAAATCTCCTTCGCGCGAAGCAGAAAGCGCGGCGTGTCAGGCCGCTGAAACCTGTGATAGCCTTCCCGTTGAACGGCTGCGGTTCATCGGGAGAGTGTCGATGAAAACCATCACGTCGTCGGCGGCTCGCAAGCTCGGAAGATTCCTGACCAGGGACTTCCGCGAAGTCTTTGGTCCCAGGCATGATGAACAGGCAGAGCGCCTGGGTTCGCTTGCCCGCATCACCATCGAATGCATTGGACAAAGCGACGCTCTGTACCACAACTATGAGCATACGTGGCTGGTTACGATGGCCGGCCGCGATATACTGCAAGGCCTGAGGATGTCGCGCCGCATCGATCCTTCCGACTACACCCATCTCATTATCTCCTGCCTGTTGCACGACATCGGGTATGTCCGCGGCATATTGAGCGGCGACACCAGCGACGAGTTCGTGGTCAATCAGGATGGGCTGAAGATTGCGTTGCCTCGTGGAGCATCGGATGCCGCGCTGATGCCTTACCACGTCGACCGTTCGAAGCTGTTTGCCGTGGAGCGGCTTGCAAATTCCCCGGAGATAGACACCGCGCGTATCGTGGAAGCGATCGAGTATACGCGATTCCCGCCGCCGCCCGAGAGGAAGCCGACGGAGACGAACATGCCGCGCCTGGTTCAGGCAGCGGACCTGATCGGGCAACTTGGCGACCCGATGTACCCAAGAAAGGTCAATGCGCTCTTTTACGAATTTGAAGAGACCGGCAGGAACCGTCAGCTCGGCTATTCGTCTCCGGCTGATCTCGTGGAAAAATATCCGGACTTTTTCTGGAACAGCGTCTCGGAGCATCTCGACGAGGCCATCAAGTGCCTGAACTTGACCGCTTCCGGCCGCCAATGGATCGCCAACCTTCACCACCATCTATTGTGTGCGGAGAATGCCCAGCGTCTGATGGGTCCGCAGCACTGACCGCGATGACACCAGCCGCATCCTAATCCTTGGCGGCCGGCTTGGTCGCGAACTGCGGGAACATCGCCGCGACGACCGGTCCGTCGGTGCGCCAGGAATGGCAGCCGCCGATGAAGAACGGCCGCTCGCCGAGGCGCTGCTGGTTCTCCAGCGTGTCGCGGCCCTCCGGCTTCTTGCCATGGGACATGGTCTGGAACAGTGTGGTCACGGCGGGGCCGAGCAATTCCATCAGATGGGTGCAGGTCTCCAGCCGGCCGATCTTGCGCCGCACCAGTTCGCGCCAGCCCGAACCGATGCGCTCGCCGATCAGACGCTGCAAAATCGGTTCGACCTCGATGCAGGTGGGATAGGGCGTGGCGCGCAGCATCGCTTCCGCCTCGCGGATGGTCATGCTGTCGTCGATCGCGAGCCGCAGGCCGATGTCGTGCACGGGATCGCCCGGCTTGAGTTCGCCGCGGAAGCGATCGGCAGGCTGCATGAACGGCTTGGTGTCCCGCAGCCACGCCTCGACTTCCCAAAGCCCGTCGTCCCGCAAATAGCCTGAACATTCGACCGAACGCGTATGCATGTGGCGGCGGCGGGGCGTGCTGGCAGTGTCTTCCAGAGGCATCAGTACTGTCCTGTTGCGGTGCGGCAGGCGGGCATGGCGTCGGCTCAGCCGAATTTGACGATCATCTTCCCAAGCGCCGACCGCGACTGCATGGTCTTGAACGCCTCGCGGAAATTCTCGAACGGCACGACCTTGCCGACCACGGGTATCAGTTTGCCGGAGGCGAGCCAGTCGAACAGCTGCGCGATCAGGCGGGCGTGGGTCTCCGGCTCGCGCTTCTGGATCTGGGCGAGGTCGACGCCGAGCAGCGCGCCGCCCTTGAGCAGGGGCAGGTTGAACGCCAGCGCCGGAATGGTGCCCGAGGCAAACCCGACCACGAGATGCCGGCCGCGCCAGGCGATCGAACGAAACGCCTGCAGCGCCACTTCGCCCCCAACCGGATCGAAAATCACATCCGGTCCATGCCCGCCGGTCATCGCCTTGAGGGTCTCGCGCCAATCCGGCTGGGTGTAGTCGATGGTCTCATCGGCGCCGAACCGGACCGCGAAGTCACGCTTTTCCGGCGTCGACGCCGCGGCGATCACCCGCGCGCCCATCAGCTTCCCGATCTGGACGGCGGCGATGCCGACGCCTCCCGCGGCGCCCAGCACCAGCAATATTTCGCCGGTGCGAAGCGAGGCGCGGGCATCGAGCGCATAGAGCCCGGTCAGGTAATTGGCCTGAAACGACGCGCCGGCCTCGAACGGCACCTGCGGCGGCAGGTTCTTGAGCGCCGCCGCTGGAACCGAAATGTATTCGGCGAGCGCGCCGGAACGGGTCATGCCGATGACGGGCATATCAGGCTTGAATGCGGTGACATCGCTGGCTACGGCATCGACCACGCCGGCAAATTCGGTCCCCGGCACGAACGGCAGCGGATCCTTGGTCTGGTAAAGTCCCTGCACCTTCAGGCCGTCGACGAAGCCGACCGCCGCAGCGCCGATCTTGACGCGGACCTCGCCCTTGGAAACGTCCGGCAGGCTCGTTTCCCTGATCGAGATGCCGTCGATCGAATCGTAGTTCTCGACAACAACGGCTTTCATGTCATTTCTCTCATGCGTTTCTTCGTGCGGCGCCAAGACCTTGCGCAGGCATACGGAGGTGTTTTCCGAGTTTCACTACTCGGCGGCTTCGGCCTGCTGGTCGATCTCGATCGCGCCGGCCTTGATCAGTGGAATCAGATCGCGCCCGATCGCCATCGTATCGTGCGGGTTTTCAAAACCGCGCAGCAGGAACGAGTGAATCCCGAGCCGGTAATACTCCAGCACCGCCGCCGCGATCTGGTCCGGCGTGCCGACCAGGCACGACGTATTGCCCGGTGCGCCGGTGGCGCGGGCTATCCCCATCCACAGCCGCTCGTCGTGGACGTCACCGCGCGCGGCATAGCCGAGCAGCCGCTCGGAGGAATGGTTGGTTGGTTGCGGCGCAGCCCCGGTTTTCCGCTCGACATCGGCCAATAACGCGTGCGCCTTGTCCCAGGCCGCGCCCTCGGTGGCCGCCATGATCGGACGCAGCGACATGTTGAAGCCGACCCGGCGTCCGAAGGCTGCGGCGCGGCGGCGGAAATCCTGCACCCGGTCCCGTGTCTCCTTGAGCGGCTCGCCGAAAATCGCGAATACGTCGCAATATTTGGCGCCCATCTCCAGCGCGCCTTCCGACGAGCCGCCGAAGAACAGCGGCGGGAAGGGCTGCTGGAACGGCTTGATGTCGGAATAGCCGCCGTTGAGACGGTAGAACTCGCCGTGGTGATCGATCGGGCTGTCGCTGGTCCAGAGCTTCCGCATCACGTCGAGGTATTCACCGGCGCGCCGGTAGCGGTCGTTCTTGGGCAGGAAGTCGCCTTCGCTGGCCTGATCCTGGTCGCTGGTGCCGGCGATGATATGCAAGGACATGCGGCCCTGCGTCAGCTGGTCGAAGGTCGTGACCTGCCGCGCCGCCAGCGCTGGCGCCACCGAACCCGGCCGGTGCGCGATCAGGAACTTGATCCGCTCGGTGTGGTCGGCCGCATAAAGCGCAATCGCGAACCCCTCGGCCGCCGAGGCGTAATATCCAACGAGGACGGAATTGTAGTTCCACTGCTCATGCAGCCGGGTAAAATCCACGACCCACTCGCGCGAGATGGTGCCCTTGATCAGGTGGACCGCGACGCCCTCCTGCTGGGTGCCGATCATCCCGATGATTTTGGCTGGCATGGATGTTTCCTGAGGCTTGGTGTTTGGCCTGAATGAAACGCGTAACATCCCGGGAAAGCAAGCGTTTAGGGCCTGCTCGTGCCGCATGCCAAGGACGCGCTGAACAAGGGGATTCCGGCTCGCCAAATGCGGGGCCAGCCGCTGGAATGGCCCTTGCTTCCCGTTATCCCGGCTGCAATGGATGGGGCCGAAGCACATTAGCAAAAGCATCCAGAAGAAGAGACCGATGAGCCAACTGATTGTCCGTGCCGGCGAATTCACCTTCGAGGCCCGCTTCGAGGACGCGCTGGCGCCGAAGACCGTGGCCGCCTTTCGCAAGGCGATGCCGTTCGAAAGCCAGGCGATCCATGTCCGCTGGAGCGGCGAGGGGGTCTGGATGCCGCTCGGCGATCTCGATTTCGGCGTCTCCTACGAGAACCACACCAGCTATCCCGCGCCGGGCCAGATCATTCTCTATCCCGGCGGCATCAGCGAGACCGAAATCCTGCTCGCCTATGGCGGCGTGCATTTCGCGAGCAAGATGGGCCAGCTCGCCGGCAATCACTTCATTACCCTGACCTCGGGGCTGGAGAACCTGACCGCGTTCGGCAAGACCGTGCTGTGGAAGGGCGCGCAGAAGATCCGCTTCGAGGAAATCTAGCGTGGCTGACGCCGGCTACCCCCGCGACCTCCGCGGCTACGGCCGCAACCCGCCCGATCCGCGCTGGCCCGGCAACGCGCGGGTCGCGGTGCAGTTCGTGGTAAATTTCGAAGAGGGCGGCGAGAACAACATCCTGCACGGCGACCGCGCCTCGGAGGCGTTCCTGTCCGACGTGCTGGGCGCGCAGCCCTGGCCCGGCCAGCGCCACGCCAATATCGAGTCGATGTTCGAATATGGCTCGCGCGCCGGCTTCTGGCGGCTGTGGCGGATGTTCACCGAGCGCAATTTGCCGGCCACGGTGTTCGGCGTCGCCACCGCGCTGCAGCGAAACCCTGAGGTGGTCGCGGCCATGAAGGAGGCCGGCTGGGACATCGCCAGCCACAGCCTGAAATGGATCGAGCATAAGGACATGTCGGAGGTGGAGGAGCGCGCCGAGATCGCGGAGGCGATCCACGTCCACACCGCGGCAACCGGCGCGCGCCCGCTCGGCTGGTACACCGGACGCTCCTCGATCAACACATTAAGGCTTCTGATGGAGGCCGGCGGCCTCTTGTACCTCTGCGACTCCTATGCCGACGACCTGCCATACTGGATCAAGTCGTCCGGGTTGAAGCCGCATCTGGTCATTCCCTATACGCTCGACGCCAACGACATGCGTTTTGTCAACGCGCAGGGCTTTGGCGGCGGCGAGGAGTTCTTCACCTACCTCAAGGACAGCTTTGACGTCCTCTATGCCGAGGGCGCGACCGCACCGAAGATGATGTCGGTCGGCCTGCATTGCCGGGTGGTCGGCCGCCCCGGCCGCGCCGCGGCCTTGCTGCGCTTTCTGGATTACATCGGAAAGCACGAGCGCGTCTGGGTGCCGACGCGGCTGCAGATCGCGCAGCACTGGCACGCCAATCTCGGGCATCTCGCCGACAACGCTTTCGATATTGGATGAGCCAATGCTCGGCGACGAAATCGTAAGCCGGATCAACCAGCTCGGGACGATTTCCGAGACCGCCGGTAATCTCACGCGGATATTCCTTTCGCCCGAACATCGCACCGCGGCCGATCTCCTGATGTCGTGGATGAGCGACGCCGGCATGGCCGCGCATCTCGACGCCATCGGTAATGTCTGCGGCCGCTACGAGGGTGAGCGGCCGGGGTTGCCCTGCCTGATGCTGGGCTCGCATTACGACACCGTGCGCGACGCCGGCAAATGGGACGGGCCGCTCGGAGTGATCACGGCGATTGCCTGCGTCGCCGACCTGAACCGGCGGGGCGTGCGGCTGCCGTTCGCGGTCGAAATCACTGGCTTTGCCGACGAGGAGGGCGTGCGGTTCGCCTCCACCTTGCTCGGCAGCCGGGCGGTCGCGGGAACCTTTGTCGAGAGCGTGCTCGGCACGCGCGATCGGGGCGGCCTGTCGATGCGTGAGGCGATGCAGCAATTCGGGCTCGATCCCGATCATGTGGGTGCGGCGGCGCGGACACGTCGCGAGTTGCTTGCCTATGTCGAACTGCATATCGAGCAGGGGCCGGTGCTCGAGCAGCAGAACCTTCCCGTCGGCGTGGTGACGGCGATATCCGGCGCTACGCGGCTGGCGGCAAATCTCACCGGCACGGCCGGCCATGCCGGCACGGTGCCGATGGCGCTGCGGCGCGATGCGCTGGCGGGCGCCGCCGAATGCATCGCGGCGGTGGAGGAATTCTGCAAGGCAGACGGTGCGGGTCTCGTCGGCACCGTTGGCGCCATCAGCGCCATGCCCGGTGCCACCAACGTCATCCCGGGCCGGGTGTCGTTCACCCTGGACATCCGTGCGCCGACGGACAGGCACCGCAAGCTTGCGGTGGCCGACATCGTGCGGCGGATCGAGGCGATCGCGAAGCGGCGCGAGCTAGCGCTACAGATCGACGTCACCCACGAAAACCGCACCGTGCCCTGCGCGCCATGGCTGAAAGCGCAGGTCGCGGAAGCCGTTGCCGCCGAAGGCTATCCGGTGTTCGAATTGCCGAGCGGGGCCGGTCATGACGGCATGGCGATGATCGACATCGCAGACGTCGCCATGCTGTTCGTCCGCTGCCGCGGCGGCATCAGCCATAACCCGGCCGAACATGTCGAGACGGCCGACGCCGATGCCGGCGCGCGGGTGTTGTTGCGGCTGATCGAGAATTTCCGGCCGAAGGATCAAGCGTCGGCAGGGTAGACGTCGCCCTTGGCGTTAAGCTAAACCGCTGTCCTGCAGCCGCGTCCGCTTTATGACAAGACGATGACATTACGAGTCATTTCGCAGCGTGACGAATCAATGATGTTCGGAGTACCAACCTGTGCGCCCGACACACATGACATTTTCATCCAGGCATATGAATAGCCAGATCGCATTTCCGTCACATCGCGAATACCGATTTTACCAGGGACTGTTTGCTACCTGCATCGCCAACGCTATTCAGGCGGTGAATTTTCTCGGCGACCGATTTCTGAGACAATATCAGGCATCGGCAGGCATCGACGAGCTGTACCGGCACTCGGTGAACAGTGCCTTCGCTCCGCAGGAGGCCTTTCTGGTCACCGGCGCGCCGCACGCATCCGCCTATTATCCGCGGGACTTTGCCTGGTTCTATCCCGATGTTCTCGATCCCGAGACCATCATGGATTCCGAGGATGCCGTCCGCAGGGTTCGCTTGCTCGAAAAAAGCGTCCGGCTGATGCTGGAGGCCGTTCGTTCCAATGTCGTCACGACGACCATCGTTCCCGCAGGCAGCGATCGATACATCGGCGTCAATTACTTCTCGCTGCCGTCGGATACGCTGTTGGGCATCCTCGCCGGTCTGGAGCAGATTGTTCGCGCGGACCAAAGGTCATCGTCCTACCTGGCAATGTCACAAGGTGCTCATGCCGGACGCTTGTTGCTTGCCGCGTATCGCGAGGACCTGAAGAAAGCGTTGTCCGAACTCGCCAGCTCGCTGCAGCCGTTCGATGACAACGGCCTCACGGCCTTGCTGTGCGACGTCACCGCACCGCGTTCTGCCGCAACAGATACCCGCGCCGAACGCAGGCGTTTCGTGACCAATGCGTGCGTCTACGCGACTTTCATGCGCGGCCTACGCCTGGGGGTGATCGACCAGATCGAGCTGGAACGGCTGCTCGGGCGCGAACTGTCGCAATACAAGCAGGAGCTGCTCCGGTTGTTCGGCAGGCATGGCTACATAAGCCATGCCCTGGATTCCCATAGCGAGACGCCGGCATCTGCCATTGCACTGGATTTCGTCAATGTGCACCAGGGATTTTGGGACCTGAACGAGGCGAGCGAACGCGCGTTGTTCGCGGCCACCACGGACCTCATCCTGGGCGAACCGCGGTTTCGAATTCCGGATACGTCCCACTTCCTGGTATCGGCGGATAATCCGGCGAACAAGATGATCCACAAGATCGCCGCTCCGGCCTACCAGGGGCGATCTTCCTGGCCGACCTTCAACGTCGAATTCGCCGATCGCATGCTGGACTACGACGAATGTTCCGGCACCGATACCTATCGGTCCTGCGCGCGGGATATCTTGCGCGACATTCGCACCGCGACGGAAACCCACGGCGGATATCAGGAGCTGCTGTCGGAAAAGGGCCTCAAATACCGCACCTGGGCCTATCAGAGCGCCGTCGCCCATTCCTGGTTTCCCCGTTTCCTCACCGTGTGGAAGCGGGCGTTCGGGACGTCGCTGATGGAATGGAACAGGTCGTAGCGACCACCAACGGCCAAGCCGGCCTTTTCGAACCATGGGGATGCCGGCTGGACGACGGTCTTCGTGCGTGGCGGTGGCGACGGCCCGTGGGCAAGGCTGCGCAAACCAAGTGCAACGTAAATCTCCGCTCAGCGATTGTGCAAATGCACGCCGCAAAAGCTCCGCACAGGGAATGAGCAGGCGCGGGCATTTCGTTCAATGAATTGAAAACACGGTGGATTCGGTTTCAGCCGGCGACGAAACGGCATTGTACACAATGGCACGCGCCTTGCTTGGATAGTCCTGGGAGTTCTCTCGTTCGGGGCGCGTACGTCATGACGAACTCAAAGGGTCCACAGTCAGGCACGGTTGCAGCGGAGCCGGAGCCGATCACGCTCGATTGGTCCGTCACCGCACTTCTCATCATCGACATGCAGCGCGATTTCATGGAGCCGGGCGGCTTCGGCGAAACGCTCGGCAACGATGTCAGCCAGCTCGCACGCGCGGTGAAGCCGATCGCAGCCGTGCTGGATGCCGCGCGCGCGACCGGGATGCTGGTCGTGCACACGCGCGAAGGTCATCTGCCCGATCTTTCCGACGCGCCGCCGGCCAAGGTCGAGCGTGGCGCGCCGTCGTTGCGCATCGGCGATCCCGGGCCGATGGGGCGCATTCTCATTCGCGGCGAGGCCGGCCACGACATCATTCCCGAACTCTATCCGCTCGACAGCGAGATCGTGATCGACAAGCCGGGCAAGGGCGCGTTCTACGCCACCGAACTCGGCGAGGTGCTGCAGCGCTACGGCATCGAGAATCTTCTGGTCTGCGGCGTCACGACAGAGGTCTGCGTCAACACCACGGTGCGCGAAGCCAATGACCGCGGCTATCGCTGCATCGTGCTGGCCGACGGCTGCGCATCCTATTTTCCAGAGTTTCACGACATGGGCCTGCGGATGATCAAGGCCCAGGGCGGCATCTTCGGCTGGGTCTCCAACTCGGCCGCGGTGCTCAAGGCACTTTCAACGGAGATTCCAAAAACGGCAGCAGCGGGGACATTACGATGAGCACGAGCACGACGGGGACTGCAGCGACATCAGGTTTCAAGCCGGTATTGTGGACGCCGGGCGACTGGAACGCATTGTTCGGTTTTGGCACCAACATTCTGGTCAACATGCTGGTGCTGACCGGCCTGTTGCGCTTCGTGCTGAAGATGCCGGACTCGCTTGTTTTCGGCCGCATCCTGCCGGCGCTCGGCCTGATGATGTGCCTCTCGACGTTCTATTACGCCTGGCTCGCTTACAGGCTGGCGCAGAAGACCGGCCGCAGCGACGTCTGCGCGCTGCCGTCGGGCGTCAGCGTGCCGCACATGTTCATCGTCACTTTCGTGATCATGTTGCCGATCACGCTCAAGACCGGCGATCCCGTCAAGGGCTGGTCGGCCGGCCTGGTCTGGGTGTTCTTCCAGAGTTTTATTCTCATGATCGGCGGCTTCATCGCGCCGTATATCCGAAAGATTACACCGCGCGCGGCGCTGCTCGGCACGCTCGCCGGCGTCTCCGTCACCTTCATCTCGATGCGCCCGGCGCTGGAGATGTACATGACGCCGCAGATCGGACTGGTGTGCTTTGCCATCATCCTGGCGAGCTGGTTCGGCGGCGTGAAATATTGGAAGGGCATGCCGGCCGGCCTCGTCGCCATTGCGGTCGGCATGATCATCGCATGGGGATCGAACCTGTTCGGCCTCGGGCTCGGCGGCTTGAGCATCAAGGGCGTCGGCGATGCCTTTGCGAACTTCGGCTTCTCGGTGCCGTTGCCCGCCATCGGCCAGGTCTTCTCCGGCTTCGAATTCCTCGGCATCATTCTGGTGACCGCGATCCCGTTCGGCATCTACGACCTCGTTGAGGCCATGGACAACGTCGAAAGCGCGGAGGCGGCCGGCGACGAATATCCGACCACGCGCGTGTTGACCGCCGATGGCGTCATCAGCCTGATCGGTTGCCTGATGGGCAATCCCTTCATCAACGCGGTCTATATCGGCCATCCCGGCTGGAAGGCGATGGGGGGCCGGATCGGCTATTCGGCGGCGACCGGAATCATGGTGGTGGTGCTGTCGTGGTTTGGCATCATCGCGGTGTTGCTGGCGCTGGTGCCCGTGGTCGCGATCTCGCCGATCCTGCTCTATATCGGCATGCTGATCGGCGCGCAGGCGTTCCAGACCACGCCGGTCAAGCACGCGCCCGCCGTCGTGCTGGCGTTGACGCCGCATCTCGCCGCCTGGGCCAAGCTGCAGATCGACACCATGCTTGGTGCGACTATGGCCGCGGCTCAAACCGTCGGTGGCCTCGCGGCTGACAAAGTCGACGCGGTGAAGACCGCAGCCATCGCCTCACTGCCGCAGCAGGGCGTGATCTATCATGGGCTGGAAGTGATGGGCGGCGGCGCGATCCTCGCCGGCCTCGTGCTCGGCGCGATCGGCGTGTTCGTGATCGAACGCGATTTTCTCAAAGCCTCGGCCTTCGCACTCGCCGGCGCGGTGATGACCTATTTCGGCTTCATGCACGGCGAAGCCGTCGGCATCGGCGGCGGCCTCGGCGTCACGCCGGGAGTGGCGCTGGCCTACGCGGCAATGGCGGCAGGCCTGTTCGCGCTGGCGAAGACCAGTGGCAGCGTCGCCTACAGCTCGCATTCGGAAGTGCCCATGGCTGCGCCGGCGGAGTGATCGCTGGCGCAGGCCCGCGACCGCCTGACCTCGCACAAAATTGCGCCGCAGAAGCAACTGCGGCGCAATTTGCATTTGCGACTTCACAAGTGAGCAGGGCGCCGTTGCGCCGCAGCGAAATCGATTGCGGTCCAATCTAAATAGTGTACTATATGTACAATAAATAAACGCGCGATGTTCCGGAACGGGCCCATGACGACCCACGGCGACTATCAGGTCTTCGACGCAGGCGACGTCTCGCTGCAGTCTGGTGTCGTCTTTCCTTCCATGCGTCTCGCCTACAAGACCTACGGCGTGCTCAACGCGCGGAAGGACAACGTGATTGTCTACCCAACGTCCTTTGGCGCGCAACACTACGACACCGAATGGCTGATCCAGCCCGGCGGCGTTCTGGATCCCGATCGTTACTTCATCATCATCCCGAACCTGTTCGGTAATGGTCTGTCGTCCTCGCCGTCCAATTCCGAAGTCACGCCGTTTCCGGCCATCAGCTATCACGACGCAGTCGCGGTCCAGCGCCGCCTTCTGGTGGAGCAATTCGGAATCTCGAGCATCGCGCTCGTCTACGGCTGGTCGATGGGCGGCATGCAGGCCTATCACTGGGCGGCCTGCCATCCCGACATGGTGGAACGGGCCGCCATCGTCTGCGGGAGTGCCCGATGCTCTCCCTACAATCACGTGTTTCTCGAGGGCGTGAAGGCGGCCCTGACTGCGGACCCGATGTTCAGGGATGGCCGTTTCGTCGACAAACCTTCCGCTGGCCTGCGCGCCATGGGGCGCGTCTATGCCGGGTGGGCGATGTCGCATGCCTTCTACCGGGATGAGGTGTGGCGCGAGTCTGGCTTTCATTCGCTGGAAGATTACCTCGCACGTTCCTGGGACGACGCCTTCTCGAAGCGTGACGCGAACAATCTGCTGGCGCAGATCGGTATCTGGCAGCGTGGCGATATCAGCCAGTGTTCCGAGTTCGGCGGCGACATCGACCGCGCGCTCGCCGCGATCAAGGCGCGGGTGCTGCTGATGCCGGGGCAGACGGATCGTTACTTCGACATGCGCGACAACGAAGCGGAGATCGGCCGGCTCGTCAACGCAAAGTCGGCCGAACTGCATCCGATTCCTTCGATCCACGGGCACCGGGCCGGAAATCCCATCAACAATCCCGCAGACCGCGCCTTCATCAACGCCGAGATTTCGGCGTTGCTGCAGCGTTGAAATCATCCTGGAGGCGATTGCGACCATGAGCACAGCGATTACCGCAACTGGAGAGAAACCGCTAACGTCGGCCGCGCTCCGCGAGCTATCGGTGCGGTCGAACCTTCAAGGCATCGTTCGTGCGGTCAGCCACTACGGCGCAATCGGCGTTTTGGGCGCGCTGATCTGGCTGGTGTCCTCGACCTACGGCATCGCCTGGGCGTTGCCGCTGATGGTCGTGCAGGGGTACTTCGTCGCCTTTCTGTTCATGGTCGTGCACGAGACCGCGCACAAGACAGCGTTTCGCAGCCGCGCGCTCAATCTGGCGCTCGGACATCTGTCTTCATTCGCGATCGGACTGCCTTACGAATATTATTGCCTGTTCCACTGGGACCACCATCGCTACACGCAGGATCCGGACAGGGATCCGGAACTGCTGGTTGGCCCGATGCCTGCCTCGGATACGCAACTCGCCATCGCCTATACCGGTCTTCGGCAGGTTGCCTTCCGGGTAGGGCTGATGCTTCGCCATGCCTTCACCGGCAACGCCTCCGCTCCCTGGATACCCGAAGGCAAGCGCCACATCGTCGTGAAGGAAGCGCGCCTCTATGTCGCTTGCTATGTCGTGTTGCTGCTCGCCTCGCTGGCGCTCCATACGACGCTTCTGCTCTGGGTCTGGATCGTTCCCCTGATCGTCGGCCAGCTATTCCTGCGGCCTTATCTCTATGCCGAACACACCGGCTGTGAACGGACGCGCAGCGCCTTTCAGAACACCCGCACCACCTACACCGGCATGGTCACGAGATGGTTTGCGTGGAACATGCCCTATCACGTCGAGCATCATGCCTACCCGTCGATTCCGTTTCACGCGCTGCCGAGGTTGAACGAGATCGTCGACGACCGGATTGTGTTCCGGGGCCGGGGCTATCTGGCCGTGACGCGCGAGACCTGGGCGTGGTTCCGTCGCCAGCGACGTAACCGGGCCCAAGGCGTCAGCGGCTCCTGATCATCAGCAGCGTGTCGACGAGATTGCGGGCCTGCGCCGGCGAGATCGGCTTGATTCCGAAGATGTAGCGGTAGAACAGGCTGCCATAGATCGCGTCGTAGAGGTCTTCCGGCGTTCCGGCAGCGCCAACGCTGCCGTCCTGCTGGCCGGCGGCGATCAATTCGACAAGCGCTGTCCTTCGATACCTGAGATAGCGCTCGTAGAAAATCTCCGCGGACCCGGTGTTCGAGATGCATTCCGAGATCACCGCGAGCTGTACTTTGCCGAATTCACCCTGCAGCGCTTTCGCATAGGCTGCGGCGTGGCTTCTCAGGCGGTCTGCCGGTGTACCTGATGTCGGCAGTGGCAGCATCAGCGAAGCATGGTTCAGGAACGCGTCGATCAGCAGCGCCTCGCGCGACGGCCACCATTTGTAGATGGTCATCTTCGAAACGCTGGAGTGCCGCGCAATCGCGTCGATGCTGGTGGCGGCGAGACCCGTGGTCGCCATCAGGGCGTAGGCGCTCTGCAGAACGGCGTTCGTTGTCTCGGCGGAACGGGGGCGACCACGGCGGGTTGCCGCCGTATCGCCATCCGTTTCGATTTTGCCCTTCGCCATGTTCCGGCTTTCCCGATGCAGCGCGGCTGGCGCTGCCGGTTACGCCTTGACGAAGGCGAGCAGGGTGCCGTTGCCCGCGGCCGGCGGCACCACAACGCCGCCTGCGCTTTTCACGCCGACGGCGCCCAGCGTTTTCTCCGCCGCGGCGAGATCGGCCGCGATCACGAGTCCTGCGCCGCCGCGCTCGGGCAGGCCGGCCAGCGATACACCGGGATAGCGCTTGCCGAGTTGGTCCTTGGTCAGGAACACGAAATCGGCGCGGTCGCCACCGGAAGGCACTGCAATCGCGCCATCCGCCTCGTTGCGCGTCTCACGGTCGATCATCTTTGACAGATGCGCGGCTTCCTTGGTCGGTTCGGGCGCGACCATCAGCACCTGCTTCAGGCGCTTCGCGCCATTGGCATGCTTCATCAGTTCGGGAATCCAGACCGTCTCGCGCGTCTTGTGCTGGCAGGCAAAGATGCGAACGCCGCCCGGCGCTTCCGCCGTCGGCCATTGAAAGGTGCGGAATTTCGCCGCGGACACCGTTCCATCAGGCATCGTCACCGGCCGCTCGAAATCGGTGGGGCCAACCGGCGGATAGCCGCGCGCGCGAATTTCTTCGGCGCCTTCAGCCGAATCCACTGCCGTGAACGCGATCCGCTCGATGCCTTCGCCGCTCTTTTCAAGAAACGCCCGCGCCGGAGCATTATGTTCTGTCGGCGTCAGCACGCCGAGCAATTCCATATAGTCCGGGTCGAACATGATGGTGTAATTGCCCGATCCCATATGCGCGCTGTGGGTGCCGCGCGGCGATACGGTGAAACCAAGCCGCTTGTAGTTTTCGGCTGATTTGTCGAGATCCTTCACCATGACCACGGCGTGATCGATTCCGATGACGTTTTTGAGTGCCACTCTGTTATTTCCTTGAGGCTTGTTAGCGGGCTAAACTAAGCAGAACGATCAGTTGCCTGCAAGGAAGGATACCGATGAATACGAGTAACGTCCGCTGGCCCAATTCACTGTGGGCGGCCGTGACGCCTTCAGGGCCTGATCTGCCCGAACTGATTGGTACGCAGCAGGCGGACGTGATCGTGATCGGCGGTGGTTTTACCGGCCTCTCGACCGCGCTGCATCTGCGCGAGGCGGGCGTCGATGTCGCCATCGTCGAGGCCGCGGAGCCGGGTTGGGGCGCCTCGGGACGCAACAACGGCCAGGTGATCCCGACGCTGTCGCGACCCGATCCGGAGGACATTGTTGCGAAGCACGGCGAGGTCGGAGAACGTTTTGTCGGCATGCTGCGCGACAGCGCGTCCTATCTGTTTGACGTGACGCGGCGTTACAGGATTGACGCCGAAGGCGAGCAGGCCGGATGGGTTCAGCCGGTGCATTCGCGCGGCCGCATCAAGATCGCCGAACGTCGCGTGCGGCAATGGTCGAAGTTCGGCGCGCCGGTCGAATTGCTGTCACGCGAGCAGGTCCGTGACATGACGGGCTCGGATGCGTGGTTCGGCGGGTTCTGGAACAGGACCGGCGGCCATATCAACCCGCTGGCGCTGGCGCGCGGTCTGGCGCGCACCGTGCTCGGCCTCGGCGCGCGCATCTACGCGCGCTCGCCGGCGGAGAGTTTTGAGCGGCGCGGCGATCGCTGGGTGGTCAAGACCGCGAAGGGCGAAATCTCCGGCCGTGCGCTGGTGATGGCAACGAATGCCTATAGCGGCGAGTTTTCGAAATCGCTGGTGCCTGAAATAGCGCACGAGGTGATGCCGGTGCTGTCGTGGCAGATGTCGACGCAGCCTCTGTCCGATAATGTCCGCAAGACCATCATCCCCGGCCGGCAAGCGATGTCGGACACTCATGGTGAGCTCTATTTCGCCCGCTATGACGCACGAAACCGCCTCATCACCGGCGGCGCGGTGCTCGGCCCCGGTAACAAGGTGGAGCGGATCAAGGCGCACGTCACCGAGCGGCTGCAGCGGCTGTGGCCGCAGATCGGCGAGGTCTCGTTCGACTATGTCTGGAACGGCTATGTCGGGATGACGGCGGATTTTCTGCCGCGCATCCATCGTTTGGGGCCGAACGCCTACGGCTGGACCGGCTGCAACGGCCGCGCCGTCGCGCTGACGATACCGCTCGGCCGCGAATTGGCGAAGGCCGTCCAGGGCGTCCCGGAAAGCGAGCTGGCGCTGCCGTTCACGGAGCCGGTGACGTACGTGGCGCATGGCCTGTTGCGCAAGATCGCGCCCTGGATGCTGGTGCTTTACCGGCATCGCGATGCGCAGGAGCCGGTTAAAGGTGATCGCTTTGAATTGCTGCGATGGGCAGAGTATTTCCTCGCATCGCGCCGCTCTCAGTAAAAGCGGACCAACATCGTACCAGGCCGATTTCAGCACGAAGCCGTCACGCTCCGACTAACCCTGCCGTATCATGTTCCCGCGCGAATTCGCCGCCGGGAATCGAGTCGAGCAGCGCACGCGTGTAGGGATGCTGCGGGTTACCGAACACCTCGCCCGCGAGCCCGTGCTCCACTACTTCACCGTCCTTCATGACGGCCACGAGATCGCAGATTTGCGCGGCCACGCGCAGATCGTGCGTGATGAAGACGATGGAAAGCCCGAGCCGCTGACGCAAGTCCGCGAGCAGCTTCAGCACCTGTGCCTGCACCGAAACATCGAGCGCCGAAACCGGCTCGTCGGCGACCAGCACGTCCGGCTTCAGCGCCAGCGCGCGGGCGAGCCCGATGCGCTGCCGCTGGCCGCCGGAGAATTCGTGCGGAAAGCGGTCGCCCGCGGAAGGATCGAGCCCGACAAGCGCGAACAGCTCCTTGGCATCGGCAATCGCCTTGGCCCGCGGCGTGCCGTGCACGATCGGGCCTTGCGCCACCAGTTCGGCTGCCTTGCGACGCGGATTGAGGGAAGCGAACGGGTCCTGAAACACCATCTGGATATGGCGCGTCTCGCGGCGAACTTTTTCACGCGGCAGCTTCGCCCAGTCCTGGCCATCGAGCACGATGGCGCCAGTATCCGGATCGATCAGCCGCACGATGCAGCGCGCCAGCGTCGACTTGCCCGAACCGGATTCGCCGACAATGCCGAGCGTCGCGCCGCGCGGCAGGTTCAGCGAGACATTCTTGACGGCGGGCGTCACGCGGGCACCGCGTCCGAGAAAGCCACCGGTGCGGTAGGTTTTCGAGACATCCGTAATCGTCAGGATGTTGTCGGCTGAAAGCGCACGCGGCGGCGGCGCCTTCAGCGGCGGGACGGCGGCGATGAGCTGTTTGGTGTAAGCGTGCTGCGGATTTTCCAGCACCGCCGCGACCGTGCCTTGCTCGACGATCACGCCGTGCTGCATCACCACCACGCGGTCGGCGATCTCGGCGACGACGCCGAAATCATGGGTGATGAACATGACGGCGGTCTTGCGGCGCTGCTGCAGGTCGCGGATCAGCTTGAGGATCTGCGCCTGTGTCGTGACGTCGAGCGCGGTGGTCGGCTCGTCGGCGATCAAAAGCTTGGGATCGAGCGCCAGCGCCATCGCGATCATGGCGCGCTGGCGCTGTCCGCCTGATAGTTCGTGGGGATAGGCCTTTGCCGCCACTTTGGGATCGGGGATCCGCACGTCCGCCAGCAGCGCGAGCACTCGCGCGTTAATCTCGGCCTTCGACAAATCCGTGTGAATCGAGAACATCTCGCCGATCTGGTCGCCGATGGTGCGGAGCGGATTGAGCGCCGTCATCGGCTCCTGGAAGATCATCGCAATGCCGGCGCCGCGCACCTCGCGCATTTGCGCGACCGTGGCGGCGCAGAGGTCGCGGCCTTCGAACAGCATCCGGCCGCCGTCGATCGTCACTTCATTGGGCAGCAGCCGCATCACGGCGTTGGCCATCATCGACTTGCCGGAGCCGGATTCGCCGACCACGCACAGGATCTCGTTGGACGCGATTTCCAGCGACACGTCCTTCAGCGCATGCGTCCGGTCGGCGCCGCGGGGCAGGCGAACGCTCAAATGTTCGAGCGAGAGGATCGTCTCGGTCGCGCTCATCGGCCCTTCAGCCTCGGATTGAGCGCGTCGTTGAGGCCTTGTCCAACCAGCGATACCGCGAGCACCGTGACGAGGATCGCGATGCCGGGGATCGCCGAGACATACCACTGCACCCGCAACACGTCGCGGCCGAGGCCAATCAGATTGCCCCAGGATGCGACGTTGGGGTCGGACAGGCGCAGGAACGCCAGCGCGCTTTCGAGCAGGATCGAGACCGCCATCACGACGCTGGCGTAGACGATGACCGGCGGCAGTGCGTTCGGCAGGATCTCGCCGAGGATGAGCTGGATGTCCTTCATCCCCAGCGTGCGGCCGGCCTGGACGAATTCGCGGTTGCGCAGCGACAGGAATTCGGCGCGGGTCAGCCGCGCCGGCGCCGGCCAGGATACCACGCCGACCGCGATGGTCACGGTGGTCAGCGTCGAGCCGAACACGGCCACCAGCACCAGCAGCAGCACGAAATTCGGCAGGGTCTGGAACGCCTCGGTGATCCGCATCAGCACATTGTCGACCCAGCCGCCGTAATATCCGGCAAAGGCGCCGACGAGGATGCCGATCAGGACCGCGATGGCAGTAGCGACGCCGCCGATCAGGAGCGATATTCGCGCGCCGTAGAAAATCTGCGCGGCGATATCGCGCCCCGAATTGTCGGTGCCGAGCAGGAAGCGCGGATTGGAGAACGGCCAGATCAGCGGACGGCCGGCCAGCGCCAGCGGATCGCGCGGATAGAGCCAACCGGCCGAGACCGCCATCGCAATCACGATCAGCAGCAGGATCAGCCCTGCGACCGCGGCGGGACTTCTGAAATAGCGCTTGATAGCATCCATCGCTCTATCCTGCGGAAATGCGCGGATCGAGCCGCGCGTAAGCCAGGTCGACGACGAAATTGACTGTTATGACCAGCAGCGCGGAGACGAACACGATGCCCAGGAGCGTATTGAGGTCGCGCTGCACCACCAATTCATAGGCAAGCCGCCCGAGGCCGGGCAGCGAGAACACGCTTTCGACCACCACCGATCCACCCAGCATGGTGCCGGCCTGCAGCCCGATCAGCGTCACCATCGGCAGCAGCGCGTTGCGCAGCACATGCCGCGTCACCACGCGGGTCTCGTCGAGGCCTTTGGCGCGTGCGGTCCTGACGTAATCGAGGTTGAGGACTTCCAGCATCGAGGCCCGCATGATCCGCAGGTAGATCGCCAGAAAAATCAGTCCGAGCGTCAGCGTCGGCAGCACCAGATGGCTGGCGATGTCGAATACACGCCAGATGCCGGACCGAACCGTGCCGATGTCCTCGAAACCGCCGGGCGGCAGCCATTGCAGATAGACCGAGAACACGACAATGGCCATCAGCCCGAACCAGAACGAGGGCGTGGCGTAGAAGACGAGGCCAAGCGTCGAGATCAGCGTGTCCGGCCAGCGGTTGACGCCGCGCGCGGCGATCACGCCGAACAGGAGCCCGAAAAAGAAGGCGAACGACAGCGACGCGGTCATCAGCAGGATGGTCGGCGGCAGCCGCTCCAGGATCACCGACGCCACCGGCTTGCCGTAGATCGAGGAGAAGCCGAGATCGAGTCGCACCAGCCGCCAGAGATAGTTGCCGAGCTGCGCGGCAATCGAGAGGTCGAGCCCGTAGAATTTGCGCAGCTCCTTGGCGGTTGCGGCGTCGCCGCCACCCATCTGCGCCATCATGGCATCGACGGTATCGCCCGGCGCGAACTGCAGCAGCAGAAACACGCCGATCAAGATCAAAATCAGGGTCGGGATCGAGGCGGCGAGCCGCCGCCCCGCAAGGCCAAGGATGCGCATGCGCCTATTGTGGCGGATAAGGCGTCATGCCGAAAGCCAAAGATCGTGCCAGCTCGTCGAGCCCCATCGCGGCGTATTGGAGTGATTGCGTGCCTTCGCCGTGATCACGGTGACGAAAATCTGCTCGATCGGCATCCAGACCGGCAGCTCCGTATTCACTTCCTTGACGAACTGGGCGTACAGCGCCTTGCGCTTCGCAGGATCCACTTCGGTGGCGGCGTCATCGATGGTCTTGTCGACGGTCTTGTCTTCCCAGCCCCACTGGTTGGTCCAGGGCGCGCCCTTTGGCTGGCCGGAACGATACCACACCGTGGTAGAGACGGCGGGATCGTTGCGGTACTGATGCCAGCCGGTGGCAAGGTCGAAAGCGTGTTCGTCATAGACCTGCTTGAGGAAGCCGCCGCCATCGTTGCGCACGATCTCGACCGGAATGCCGATCTCGCCCAATGACTGCTGGATGAAGGTCGACCACAGCGAGATGTCCTCGCCCCAGGGCGCGGGCAGCAGCCTGAGCGAGAAGCGCGTGCCGCCGCGGCCGGCCTTGAAGCCGGCCTCGTCGAGCAGGGCTGCGGCCTTGGCCTTGTCGTACGGATATTGCGGCGTGTTCGCACCCGGATAGAAATCGGCAGATGTCGAGGGGATCGGCCCGGTGCCGAGCTTGGCGAAATCGCCGAGAAAATTGTCGATGAAGAACGGCACGTTGATCGCATGCGCGATGGCGCGGCGAACCTTGATGTCGGACAGTTCCTTGCGGCGGAAGTTGAACTCGATGGTATTGGTCCGCGCGTTGCCTTCATTGCCCTTGGTCGAGACGACGAAGCGCTTGTCCTTGGAAAGCCGAGCCATATCCGAGATCGTCAGCCCCGAGAACGGCGAGTAGTGCAGTTCGCCGGCTTCCATCTGCGCCGCAGCCGCCGCACGATCGGTGATGACGCGCCAGACGATGCGATCGAGATAGGGCGCGTTAGGGCGCCAGTAATTCTCGTTGCGGTCGGCGATGATGTATTGCCCGCGCTCATATTTGACGAACTTGAACGGGCCGGTGCCGACGGGCGAGAGATTGGTCGGGTTCTGGCGGATGTCGCCGCTCTCATAAAGATGCTTGGCCGAGATGTAGCCAAGGTCGGGCAGGGCGCGCAGCAAGAGATTGAGCGGCATCGGCCGCTCGTATTTGAATATCGCGGTCTGGTCGTCCGGCGTTTCGACAGCGGTCAGGAACAGCTGCAGCGTCGAACCGTAGTTGAGAATCTTCTTCCACATGTTCATGGCGGTGAATTCGACGTCGGCCGAGGTAAACGGCTTGCCGTCGTGCCAGGTGACGCCCTTGCGCAGCTTGAAGGTCACCGTCTTGCCGTCGGGCGAGCCTTCCCAGCTCTCCGCGAGCACGCCGACGGGTTGGCCGTTGGCGTCGAGATCGATCAGGTTTTCCTGGATCTTGCCGCTGACGATGTAGACGCCGGTGGAAGCCTGAATGCTCGGGTTAAGCTGGCGCTGCTCGGAGCTGTAGTGGACGTTGAATACGCCGCCCTTGCGCGGCGTTTCCTGCGCAAAGGCCCGCATCGGATTGATCACGTTGGCCGCGATGGCCGCCGACGTCAGCAGCGCGGTGCGGCGATTGATCTCAAGACGCGTCAAATCCATGCGAAGTCTCCGGAGGTGATCTTGATGGCGGACGGTTCAGGCGTCGGCCTTGCGCCAATGTTACGATGGAAGGAGAACGCTAGTCATTTTCTAATCGCGGTGTGAAGCGGAAAATCCTTCCTGAAAACAACGTGCTTACTGGCTGTTCAGCCTGCCCATTTTGCGCGCCCGGCGCAAAAATCAGGGGTCGCCAGAATAGAGGCGGAGGGCAGGCGCAGCCAGGGATTGCCGGGAAAACCACCGAATAAGGTGCCTCAAACCCCTTAAAAACAGGCTCCGGCGGCTCCGGAGGCCTAAAAACCAGCCAAAATTGGACGAATCAGTGCAACTCTATTAGCGAGATAGTTGTGCAGATTGTCGGAAACCCTGTTTTTTAGGCGGTTTTCGCCATATCGTCGCCCTCGCCAGAATCAATGGAGCAATCATGGCCACCCAAATGTCTAAGTCGCAGCTGATCGAAAAGATCGCGACCACCACCGAAGTCTCGAAGAAGGAAGTCAAGAACGTTATGGAAACGCTCGTTGACGTTGGCCACAAGGAGCTCAAGAAGAACGGGGTGTTCCTCGTCCCCGGCTTCGCGAAGTTCGTCGTGGTCAAGAAGCCCGCGACCAAGGCTCGGAAGGGCACCAACCCCTTCACGGGTGAGGAAATGATGTTCAAGGCCAAGCCGGCCCGCAAGATCGTCCGGGCCCGCCCGGTCAAGGCCGCCAAGGACGCGGTGTAAAAAGCGAAAAGGCCCCCGGCGACGGGGGCCTTTTTGTTTGCGGCCGGGCGGCCCTCGGCCACCGCGTTCTGCAGATCATGGTTCGAGACGCGCGGCGTTGCCGCGCTCCTCACCATGAGGCCCATAGGTAGCCCTCATCCTGAGGAGCCGCCAACGGGTCCGCGCGAAGCGCGGCCCGATGACAGGCTCCGCGGCGTCTCGAAGGATGCAGCCTCAGTCTCTCATAAAGCACTACACCACCGGCGAACGGCCGCCATCGATATTGATGGCGGTGCCGGTGATGTAGGAGCCCTGCTCGGAGGCGAGGAAGCAGGCCATGTTGGCGAATTCCTCGGCCGTGCCGATACGCCCTAGGGGCGTGCCCTTGGCGAGGTTTTTCGCAAACACCTCGAAGTCCATCTCCGGCGCCTGCTTGGCGTGCCGCTGGACCCATTGATCGCTCATGATCAGGCCGACCAGCATCGCATTGACCAGGATGTTGTGCTCGCCGCCTTCGTTCGCCATCACCTTGGTCAGCGCCATGCCGGCCGCCCGCGATACCGAGGTCGGCGCCGAGGACGCCGCCGGCGCCTTGGCGAAGGTATTGAGCACGTTGATGATGCGGCCCCATTTGCGCGCCTTCATGCCGGGCCAGACCAGCCTGGAGAAGCGGATCGCGGCAAACAGTTTGAGATCAAGGTCTTCCTGCCACGCTTCGTCGGAGATGTTCTCGAACGCCATCGTCCGCGCGGTGCCGGCGTTATTGACGAGAATGTCGACGCCGCCGAGATCGGCGGTCACCTTCTCATGCGCCTTCGCAATGTCTGAAGCCTTCGACACGTCGCAGGCGTAGTCGCGAACTTCGAGGCCTTCCTTCGCCAGCAGTTCCCGCGCGGCCTTCAGGTCCTGCGCGCCGCGTGCGAGGATCGCGACCTTCGCGCCCGAGGCGGCAAACTGTCGCGCGACGGCGAGTCCAAGGCCCTTGCTGCCGCCGGTGATGACGGCGACGCGATCTTTCATCGTGACTTGCATGGTGTTCTGCCTGTGATTGAGCCGGAACCGGTCGCCGCGAAATTCGCTCGGCCGCCTGAGGCAAGGAAATTTTGATCGGGCGCTAATTGTTGCCGCGCATCGTCGCAGCGTCAACTACCGGCGATGACGCCCCCGTGAACACGGGGAATTCCGTCCGGTTCAGAAGGCGTCTTCGGAAAGGATTTTTCCCTTTTGCCGTCGCCCGGAATGGCATCGTTGCTATTTTCTGTGCGGGCTTGTGGGGGCCGGCGCGCAGGCCAAGATGGAACAGAACAAACAATGGAGTCCGGGAGACCACCATGGGCCTGCAGCAAGCAAAACTCGAATCGCTTCCCTTCGTCACCGCCGAGCTGAACTATCTCGCGCCAACGCCGGGCAAGCCCCGAACCTACGCCTTCGATCCGCCGCCGGGCGAACCCAAATCGACCGCGCTGCCCGAACCGCACGACGTGCCGATCTTCGATGCGCGCCTGATCGCCGCAAATCTCTCGCTGGACCGCGAAGGCTTTGCGCTCGTCCGGCACCCCACCATCGTCAAGGATTTCTACGACGATAAGGAAGTGAGGGGCGTTTATTATCCCGCCGTGGAAGCCTTCCTGAAGGCAACGCTGAAGGCGGACCGCGTTTTCATTTTCGACCACACCGTGCGCAAGCGCGTGGAGGGCTCCGCCGATGTCAGGGGCGCCGGTCCACGCCAGCCGGCGACGCGGGTCCATGTCGATCAGACCGATAAATCAGGCGCCAATCGCGTTCGCGAACATCTTCCCGATGAGGCCGAGGAACTGCTGAAGGGGCGCGTGCAGGTCGTCAATGTATGGCGGCCGATCCGGGGTCCGCTGCGCGATGCGCCGCTTGCGATGTGCGACGGCCAGACCGTCGAACCCGGCGATCTGGTCGCCTCCGATCTGATCTATCCGAACCGCAGCGGCGAAACTTACTCCGTCAGGTACAACCCGAACCATCGCTGGTACTACATTCCGGAGATGAGGACCGACGAGGCGTTGCTGCTGAAGTGCTACGATTCCGCAACCGACGGCCGCACGCGGTTCGGGCCGCACACCGCCTTCATCGATCCGACCACGCCGACTGACGCAGCCCCGCGTGAGAGCATCGAACTGCGGACACTGGTGTTCCACAGGAACTGATCGCAGCGACAGCTGCGGATTCGCGTTCCCGCGATATTGGTGATACCCCGCCCCGAAAGAGTTTTGGGGCGAGACGGCTCATGGACGGCAAGGCGGATGGCGCGGATATCAACATCCGCGCGCTGATTTTTGCGCTGCTGGCGCTGGCCTGCGGCCACATGCTGTCGAACCTGTTGCGGACCATCCCGGCGATCAGCCTTGACGTGATGGCTGCCGACTTCCGCACGCCGGCGCAGACGTTGGCGAGTCTGACCTCGGTCTATCATTTCGCCTTCGCTGCCTCGCAAATTCCGGTCGGTGCCGCGATGGATCGTTTTGGTGTCCGTCCGGTGTCCCTGAGCCTGCTGGCCGGAACCATCGTCGGCGCGCTTGCGTCGGGATTGGCGACGGGGCCAGAGAGCTTTTTGTTCGGCCAGTTGCTGCTCGGCGTCGCCACGTCGGGCATGCTGATGTGCCCGATGACGCTGGCCGCGAAGCAGATGTCGGCGGCGCGCTTCGGCTTGTGGTCCGGGATAATCCTGTCGATCGGCAATATCGGCATGCTGCTGTCGTCGAGCCCGCTGGCCTTTGTCGTCGAGCACTGGGGATGGCGGGCGGGATTCTGGATCTCCGCCGGCTTCGGCGCGGTGGTGGCGATTGCGGTGTTCTTGCTGGTCCCAAAGCAGCCGGCGGCGCAGGCCGACCAGTCGTCGCCATTGTCGCAAATGGCCGAGGTGCTGCGGATCGGCTTGTCGCGTCCGCTGCGTGGCTTGATTGCGCTGTCGCTGGTGTCGCTCGCGGCGTCGCTGGTGCTGCGGGGATTGTGGGGCGGGCCATGGCTGATGCAGATCAAGGCGCTCAGCCGCATCGAGGCGGGCAATATGCTCGGCCTGTTCACGCTCGCCTTGATCGCCGGACCCGCTACTGATGGGGATTCTCGATCGCAGCATCGGCCATCGCCGCGAAGTGCTGGCCGCCACGCATTCATTTGCCGCGTTGCTGCTCGCCGTGATGGCTGCCGGAGCGCCGCATTATCCGCTGCCGGATCTGTTCGGGGTGACCGCGATACCGGCGCAGTTTGACGCCGTGTTGTTCGTCCTGATCGGCATCGCGATATCGACGCAACCATTGCTCTACGGCATGACGCGGCAACTGGTGGACGCGCAGAACGCCGGCAAGGCGCTGTCCGCGATCAACCTCGCGTTCTTCCTCGGCGCGGCGCTGATGCAATCGGCAACAGGCGTGGTCGCAACGATCTACGGATTGCCCGCGGTGCTGCTATTCATGGCCGCGACCTTGATTGTCGGGACTGTTGTCTTCGTAGCTTATACCCATCCGTCGAAATCCTAGATCGTGCGCGCCTGCCTGCGCACCTCGTTGGCGATCGGTCTGAGGGATTCGGCTGCGGCCTGTCCCACCAGGCTGTAGCCCATCCCGCCATCGGCCCAGGCAAAACCCGAGACGTCGCCTCCCGAATGCGGCGCCATCGGCGCGTTCTGCTCCGAGATCATCGGACGCGTCAACACCACCAGCCGATCGCCGCGATCGTCGTCATACATGAACATCGCGGCCGGTCCATGCGACGTCGCGATCAACCGACCGCCCATCAGGCGATAGCCCGAACCCGACAGGTCCGGCAGCGTCACCGGCTGCTTCAGGCGGTTCGACACCCACTGCACCAGTTGCGCGCTGTCGGATGCCCGCATCTCGACCGGCCGCACCCGATCCGGCGCATAGACGTTGTAGGAGTAAGCAGCTTCCTGCGCGAGCGCGGCAAGTCCGCCGGGCGAAGCCTGCAGGCTGCCCCGCATCACCCAGCCACCGAGGCCGCCGATGCTCAGCATCAGCATGGCGGCGACCGCCCACCAGACCGGCAAGGGCCGTCGTCGTCGGTTCTCGATGATCCGCGACAGATCGAGCTGCGGCGGCAGCGGCTCGTCCGCGATCGGCGCCAGCGCCCTGCGCAGCAGATCGCGCTGATCCGAGAAAGCCGAGACGCGCCGGGCGACGTCGGGGTGGCCTTCAAGATAGGCGGCGACTTCCGCCTCCCGCTCGGGTTCCAGAACGCCGTCCACATAGGCGTGGAGATCGTCTTCCGTGATGGGCCGGTTGGTCATTTCATGCTCCGCAACTGCACCACGTTTTTCGGTGCGCCGTCCGCGGTCCCTTCGATTTCCTGCTGCAATTTTTCGCGCGCCCGCGACAGCCGCGACATCACGGTGCCGATGGGAATGTCGAGCACCCTGGCGGCGTCGGCATAGGACAGGTCTTCCACGGCGACCAGCAGCAGCACGGCGCGCTGGTCGTCCGGAAGTCGTGCAAGCTTGTCGAGGACGTCCTGGTACATCAGTTTCTGCTCTTGCACGGCGTCCTGCCCGAAATCATCTTCATTGGCCTCGTCGATGGCGATGTGCTTGCCGCGGCGCGCCGAGCGGCGGAACTGGCTGAGCGCAAGGTTGTGCAGGATCGTGAACAGCCACGGGCGCGGATCGCCTTCGCGCCGCTGCCCCCAATGGCTGACGGCGCGCTCCAGGCAGTCCTGCACCAGATCGTCGGCGGTGGCGCGATTGCGGACCAGCGCCCGCGCATAACGGCGCAGGGCTGGAATCACCGGTTCGATCAGGCGCAGCATGTCGTTCATGGGGTCTGGACCTGCACGGCATCGCCGAATTTTGCGGGCTCGCCGGGCGCGATCACCAGATATCGCCGTTCGGCCGCGGCGGAATTCTGGACGATCTGCCGGATCGGCCCGACCGCATTGACGATAGCCGAGCCCGCCGGGTTGGTCATGAAGGCGGCGAGCGGTTGCACCGACCCGGTTCCGTCGTTTTTGTCGGCCAGCGCCAGCACGTAGCGCTGTTTCGGTTGCAAGCCGGTCACCGCCGCCTGCACGACCTGGATCAGGCCCTGATCGAACAGCGAGACGCTGGTCGGCGGTTTTTCGCCCTTTGCTTCGGCCCTCGCGCCGAGGGTGAGGTGGGCGACCTGGCCGGCAACGCCGAGGCTCTGCAAATTCTGCCGGTCGTCCGGATTGGGCGCGGCGCCCGGCACATAAGCGATGGCTTGCGGCGCCTGTCCGACCGGAATGTTGGCCACCACCTTGTTGGTGGCAGTGTCGATCGCGACGAGGGCGTCGGCGTTTTCGAGCCCGACATAGATGCGCGTGCCGTCGCCGGACGGCCAGATGCCGTGCGGCAGATTGCCGACCGGGATGGTCGTGACCTGCGAAAAATCGTCGGTGCGAAACACCTTGACCTCGTTGGTGCCGCCGATCGTGACATAGGCGAACGTTCCCTTCGCCGTGCGGGCGAAGTTGACGTGATTGGTGATCGGGCCGGTCTCGATCGTCCTGATCGGATTGAACGGCGGTTTGGCGTTGAACACCTGCGTCTTGCCGATGTCCTTCAACGTGAACCACACCTGTTCGCCATCAGGCGTGGCGGCGATGTTCGGACAGAACGGGCTCTCCTGCTTGACGCGCGCGACAATGGCGTGGTCGGCGACCGACGACCACGACCGTTTCCGGATTGAAGGACGAGCAGATGTAGCCGTATTTGCCGTCGGGCGAGAAGATTTGCATGCCGGGACCGGCCGGCACCTCGATGCGCTTCTTCTCGGCATAGCTCGCGGCGTCGATGACGCTGATGTAGTTCTCGCCGCGCACGGTGACCCAGACTTCCTTGCCGTCCGGCGTGAAGAACGCCTCGTGCGGCGAACGGCCCACATATGTGACATGCTTGATCGCGTTCGTCGCGGTGTCGATGAACGTCACCGAATTCGATCCGATCGAAACGACGGCAAGCGTCTTGTGGTCGGGCGAGAAGCCCATGCCGTGGACCAGCACCTGTCCCTTGTAGAGCGGGCTGAAATTGCCGGGCTGGGGATCGCCGAGGCGGATCACGCCGAGCAGCTTGTTGTCGACGGGATCGGTGACCGACACCGTGTTCGAAAACTGTTCCGCCGCGTAGACGCGGTCGCGATGGCTGATCGGAATATCGGGGGAGGCCGCAGCGCCGGGGGCCTGGCCGGCCAAGGCTGCCGCCGGCAACATCAGGGCTGCCCCAGGCAACATCAAGGCTGAAGTTGAGGTGGCAACGATCGTGCAAGCCAGCAGGCTGCTTCTCAAGGTCGAATAGTTCATTTGTCGGTCCTATTTCTTCGTCCCTGCGGACATGTTCATGTGATCGTGCGCCGGTATCCGGCCGGCTTGCGTGGGTGCGGGAACAGGAAGCCGTGACCTGCTCGCCGATCGCGAGCTTCATCGCCACGATCTCCTGCGTCTGGCTGACGATGATTTCCTGCGCGAGGCGCCGAAGCTGTTCGTTCTTGCCGTAGCGCAGTTCGAGCACGGCCATGTCGATCCCGCCCTGATGGTGCGGGGCCATCATGGCGACGAAGTCGCGGTCGATGTCGCCGGTCGGCTTTGCCTCCATGGCGCTCATCATCCTGGTCATTGCGGCTTCGTTTTCGGCAAGGAACGCGCTTTCATCCGGTGTCGCAGCCTGTTGCGCCGGCGGATGAGCTTCGTGCGCGAACACCGCGAACGCCAGAGGCGGCGCGGCGAAAGCGACGAGGAGGCGCGCGCCGAAGACCGCCGCGCCCAGGCCGGGTTTGAGAAATCGCAGCATCGTCGCAGTACCTTTTCGGGTTCGAGTTCGAATGCTTTGCAAGCAGCGTGCATGGGGTGGTGACGCGTGGCGGCGCGTTCTATTCCGTCGTAGGTGAGGATTTTTGCGCGCTATTCGATACACGTAAGCGTGAGCCCCCGGCCCATGCCTCATTGCGGTCTGGCTATGTCCGCGACAAAGCTTCGGTTTGCGGGCAGAAATCCAGCCGCTATAAGGGCTTGCCTCACCATGTTCGGAAGCCGCATGTACCCGGATCCAAATTCTTCTTCGCAAAAAATGTACGACCGCGCGCTGGCGAGCCTGCCCGGCGGCAATACCCGCACCACCGTGTTCATGAAGCCCTATCCGATCTACGCCGCGCGCGGCGAGGGCTGCCGGGTCTGGGATCTCGACGGCAACGTCTTCATCGATTGCATCAACAACTTCACCTCGCAGATACACGGTCATGCCCATCCCGCGCTGATAAAAGCCGCAACCGCGCAACTGGCACTGGGCTCGGCGTTCGGTCTGCCGACTGAATCCGAGGTCGAACTCGCCGAACTGCTGGTTTCAAGATTGCCTTCGGTCGACCAGGTCAGGTTTGCAAATTCCGGCACCGAGGCCGTGATGATGGCGCTGAAGGCGGCGCGTGCGCATACCGGCCGCCCCAAGATCGCCAAATGCGAGGGCGCCTATCACGGCTCCTATGACTACGCTGAAGTCAGCCTCGATCCTGTGCCGGAAGCCTGGGGCCGCAATGCGCCGGTATCGGTGGCCTATGCGAAGGGCACGCCTGACAATGTGCTGGCCGACGTCGTGACCATTCCCTTCAACGACACGGAAGCGGCCGTCAGCCTGATCCGCGAGCACGGCCCCGAACTCGCCTGCGTGCTGGTCGATCCCATGCCCAATCGCGCCGGTCTCGCGCCGGCCGATGCGGCCTATCTGGAGGCGCTGCGAAAGGTCACGCGCGAGGTCGGGGCACTCCTGATCTTCGACGAGGTCATCACGTTTCGGCTGGGCTATCGCGGCGCGCAGGGCATCTGGAACATCGATCCCGACCTGACCACGCTCGGAAAAATCATCGGCGGCGGCTTTCCGGTCGGCGCGATCGGCGGCCACAAGGATGTCATGGCGGTGTTCGATCCGCGCCCGGGCAAGCCGGCCTTGCCGCATGGCGGCACGTTCTCCGCCAACCCGGTGACGATGCGCGCCGGCATCGCCGCGATGGAATTGCTCGACGATGCGGCCTTTGCGCGTCTCGATGCGATGGGCGAAGCGGTTCGCGCCGGGATCGACAGCGCATTCCGCCGTCACGGCGTGCCCGGCGGCACGGTTGGGTTGGGTTCGCTGCTCAAGATTCATTTCGCTGACAGGCCGATCCGCGACTATCGCTCGGCCTATCTGACCGAGGAGGAGGCGCGGCGCCAGGCGGTGTTCTCGCGCGCGCTGCTCAATCGCGGCGTGCTGGCCGCGGGCTATGGCTTGATGGCATTGTCGACCCCGATGACGGATGCCGATATAGATGCGATCATCGAGGCGGCGTCGGGCGCGCTGGCGGAAGTAGCAGGCACGCCCTGATGCTGCGTAGGATGGGTGGAGCGAAGCGATACCCATCATTTGCGGCAAGTGATAGTGATGGGTTTCGCTAGCGCTCTACCCATCCTACGAACTGCACAACACGAACAGGTAAGAATGTCCGCCAAGATCGATCCCATCACGCGTTCCGTCGTCCAGCACCGGCTCAGTTCGATTGTGAAGGAGATGGGCGAGGCGATGCTTCGCACCTCCTATTCGCAGATCCTCAATTCCAGCCGCGATTTTTCGCTGGCGATCTGCGACACCGATGCACGTTTGATCGCGCAGGCCGACCATCTTGCCGGTTCACGTCGGCGCGCTGCCATGGGCGACGATCGCGGTCGAGGAGCGGTTCAAGGACGTCAAGCCGGGCGATGTCATCCTGCTCAACGATCCCTATCATGGCGGCAGCCATCTGCCCGATGTGACCGTGTTCGTGCCGGTATTCGCTGATGGCAAGCGTCTGCTATGGACCATCGTGCGCGCGCATCAGAGCGATATCGGCGGCGGCACCCATGGCGCCTATAACCCCGCGGCCACCGAGATCTGGCAGGAGGGGCTGCGCATCCCGCCGATCAAACTCTATGAAGCCGGCAAGCTGCGCGACGATCTGTTCGATTTGCTGGCGCTCAACGTCCGCAATCCCAGAGAATTTCGGGGCGATCTCGCGGCCATGCTGGGCGCGGCGCATCTTGGCGAGCGGCGCGTATCGAAATTGTTCAGTGAATTTGGCGCGGCGGTCGTCGAAGCGGCGATCGAGGCGATCCTCGATGCGACGGAGCAGCAGACCCGTGCCGTGGTTTCGACCTGGAAGGACGGCGTCTTCCACGGCGAGGCGTTCCTCGACGATGACGGCCATGGCCGCAGCGATATCCGCATCAGTGCGAAGGTCACCAAGAAGGGCAGCGACGTCGAGGTCGATCTGTCGGACTCCGATCCGCAATCGACCAGTTTCGTGAACTCCTCACACGCCAACATGCAGGCGGCGGTCGCGATGGCTTTTGCCTATCTGATCGACGCGGAGATCCCCAAAAACACCGGTGCGCTGCGGCCACTGAAGGTGATCGCCAGGCAGGGCACGGTGGTGTGGGCCGATCCCGGCCGACCGGTGACCTTGTGCACCAGCCATCCCTCGAATGAAATCGTGGAAGCCATCGTGAAGGCGTTGTCGGCGTCCTGCCCCGAACGCGCGATGGCCGGCTGGAGCCGCCGCTTCCGGATCGCGATCCAGGGCGAGGATCCGCGCACCGGCAAGAATTTCATCTGGCACCTGTTCCAGGCGCGTCCCGGCGGCGGCGCGTCGTCGGGCGGCGACGGCTGGTCGTCGATCGGCGAGTGGCACTCGGTCGGCGGGCTGAAGTTCGGCAGCCTTGAAGTGGCCGAGGTGCGCTTCCCCCTGCATTTCCGGCAGCATGAATTTCGCGCCGGCTCCGGCGGCGACGGCCAGTTTCGCGGCGGACTCGGTGTTTCCCTCGATCTGGTGCTGGAGACGGAAAAGATCGCGAAGGGCAACACGGCGGGCGATGGCGCACGCCATGGCCCCTGCGGCATGCTCGGCGGCGAGGACGGCAAGCCGCATCACTATCGCCTGCTGTCCGAAGGCCGCGAGCCGCGCGTGCTGCGCACCAAGGAAGTCGGCATCGAACTGCGTCCCGGCGATTGCCTGGAGATACGCTCATCCGGCGGCGGCGGGTGGGGTCCGTCTGACAAAGCGATCGGAAGAGGCGCGCCGCCGCGACCGCGAGCAGGGCCTGTTGACCGAACTCCCGGCGGAGCTGAAGTCCTAATGATGTTCAGGATAGGCGTTGACGTCGGCGGGACCTACACCGACCTCGTGGCCACGGACGAGACCGGGCGTACCGTGTTTGCAAAATCGCCATCCACCCCGGCGGATCAATCCATCGGCGTCATGGCGGGCCTGGAGGAACTGGCGCGACGGCTGAACGTGACGCGCGCGGAAATGCTGGCGTCGACCGATCGGCTGGTCCACGGCACCACGGTGGCGACCAATGCGCTGCTGGAGCGCAAGGGCGCAAAAGTCGCGCTGCTGACCACCGAAGGCCATCGCGACGTCATCGAGATGCGCGAGGGCCTCAAGCCTGATCGCTACGATTTGCGCTCGCCGCCGCCGGAACCGCTGGTGCCGCGTGAATTGCGTTTTGGCGTCAGGGAGCGGCTAAAGGCGAACGGCGAGATTCTGATTCCGCTGGACAGGAAATCGCTCGACGATGCGATTGCCGGCATCAGGCAATCAGGCGCGACATCGGTCGCCGTGTGCTTCCTGCACTCCTATCTCAATCCCGTTCACGAACTCGCTGCCGTCGAACGTCTGAAGCAGGCGCTGCCTGATATCAGCATCTCGCGCTCCAGCGACGTGCTGCCGCAGATCAAGGAATATGAGCGTGTCTCGACCACGATCGTGAACGCCTATGTCGAGCCGATCGTGCGGCGTTATCTGACCAGCCTCGAAGCGCGGCTTGGCGAGGCCGGTTTCAAAGGCAGTCTCTTTGTCGTTCTGTCGCATGGCGGCATGGCGCCCGTCGAGGAAGCCTCGCGGCTGGCCGCGGGCACCGTATTGTCAGGACCCGCGGGCGGCATGTCCGGCGGACGGCGCTGTTCTGACCTGGTCGGCATCCCGGATCTGGTGCCGTTCGACATGGGCGGCACCTCTACCGACATCTCGCTGATATCAGGCGGGCAGGCCTCGCTATCCGCCGACGGCATGCTGGCCGGCCAGCGCATTGCGCTGCGCAGCCTCGATATCGCAAGCATTGCGGCCGGCGGCGGCTCGATCGCCAGCGTCGATGCCAGCCGCACGCTCCGGGTGGGACCTGAAAGCGCGGGCTCGGTGCCGGGCCCGGCCTGTTATGGCAATGGCGGGCAGGCCGCGACCGTCACGGATGCCAATGTCGTGCTCGGCTATCTCGATGCCGCAGCCTTCATGGGCGGCAAGCGTCCGCTCGATCGCGCGGCCTCGGAAGCCGCGGTGGATCGCATCGCTGATACCATGGACCTGTCGCGCGTGGAGGCCGCCGCCGGCATCTACCGCATGATCAATTTGAACATGGCCGACGGCATCCGCCTGATGACGCTGCGCCGCGGCGTCGATCCGCGAAAGTTTGCGCTGTTGAGCTTTGGTGGCGCCGCCGGCCTTCACGCCGCGGAAGTCGCGCGTGAGCTGGAAATCAAGCGCATCATCGTGCCGACGGTAGCCTCTGTCTTGTCGGCCTGGGGCATGCTGACCAGCGATCTCCGCTACGAAGTCAGTCGCACGCATTACGGCGCCGGACACATCTCGGCCGATGAAGTGCGGGCGCTCTTCGCCGGGCTGGAGCAGCAGGCCGCGGGCCGGCTGCGCTCATGGTTCAACGGCAAGATTGCAATCGAGCGTTCCGCCGAAATGCGTTACGGCGAACAGATCTTTGAAATCGACGTATCGCTCGACGGTCTCGACTGGAACGCCGCCGACCTCGTCGAGCGGATCGAGGACCGCTTTCATGTCAGGCACGAAGAACTCTACACCTACGCCTCGCGCGGCCAGGAGGTCGTTTTCGTCAACGCCCGCGTCGCGGCGGTGGGCGAAGTCTCGCGACTGGATTCCGATACAAGGCCAGCGTTATCGTCTGGCACGTGTTCGCCACGCAGCAAGCGGCAAGCCTTCTTCGGCGGCTGGCGCGAGGTGCCGGTATTCGCGCTCGACGACTTGCAGCCGGGCCACGCGCTAACCGGCCCCGCGATCATCGAGGCCGAGACTACGACCGTGCTGATCGACACCGGTGACAGTGTCACGGTCAATGCGTTGGGATGGCTCGATATTTCGTTGCGCTGACCGGTCTCAACATTTGATTTCAACAACCGTGCTTTCGGCGCTATCATCGCGATCGCTGGGCAGGCGTCACAAGCTCCTGTGAGCTTGGCGTTCGAGGCCGCGTTGATGCAAACAACAAGAAAAATCAGGCTGCTGCCAACCTTCTTCACCGCATTGTTGTTGGCGTCGTTTCCGGCCGCGTTGCAGCCGGCTCAGGCTGCCGGCGTCACCGACACCGAAATCCGCATTGGCAACATCATGCCCTACACCGGGCCGCTGGCCGCGTTCGGTTCGATTGGGCGGGCGGAGGCCGCCTATTTCGACATGGTCAATGAGCGCGGCGGCATCAATGGGCGCAAGATCAAATTCATCTCCCGCGACGACAGTTCAAATCCCAGAACGGCGGTCGAGCACACCGGTGACCTGGTCGAGCAGGAGCGCGTGCATCTGATGTTCGGATCGTTCGGCACGCCGAGCAATCTGGCGACGCGAGCCTATCTCAATGAGAGGAGTATCCCGCAGCTCTTTGTCGCCTCCGGCGACGAGGAGTGGGCGCATCCGAAGCGGTTTCCGTGGACGATGGGCTGGCAGCCGACATTTCGCGCCGAGGGCCGGATCTACGCCAATTACATCCAGTCCTCCTATCCGAGCCGGAAGATCGCCGTGCTCTGGCAGAACGACCAGTTCGGCCGCGATCTGTTCCGGGGATTGCAGGAGGGGCTCGGCATCACCGCCAACATGATCGTGGCCGACATCGCCATCGATGCGGACATGGCCATCGACACCCAGGTCGACATCCTCAAGAACTCCGGTGCGGAAGTGCTCGTGCTCAATTGCGCGCCGCCGATCTCGGCGCGTGCCATCCGACGAGCGGTCGAGTTGGACTGGCATCCCGTCGTGGTGCTGGTCAATGCGGCAGCGTCGATCGCGAATGCGCTGAGACCGGCGGGGCTTCAGAACTCCGTCGGCGTGATCTCCACGTCGTTCCTGAAGGACGCCAGCGACACCACCTGGAAGGAAGACCCCGCCATCAAGCAGTGGCTTGCCTTCATGGACAAGTATTATCCTGATGGCGACAAGGATGATGCCTACGCCATCTTCGGCTATGCGGCCGCTGAAACCCTGGTGCAGGTGTTGACCCAGTGCGGCGACGACCTGTCGCGCGACAACATCATGCGGCAGGCGGCGTCGCTGAAGAACTACCGGAGCGGCATCGTGCTGCCGGGCATTGTGATCAACACCGGTCCCGCCGACTTCCACCCGATCGAGCAGATGCGACTGGTGCAGTTCGACGGTAACGCCTGGCAGCCGATCGGCGACGTGATCGAGAGCGCGTTTGCGGCCCGGCCGAACGATAATTGAGCGGGGGCTTTGCGAACTCCACCAACGACCACCGCTGTCATCACCCGCGAAGTGCGGGTGCATCCAGTACGCCGAGGCGTCAGCGATGGAGCGGATAGGCCGCGGCGTACTGGATACCCCGCATGCGCGCGCGAGCGGGTATGACAGCAAACGGCTTCGCCTACTTCTTCTGCCCGTAATTCAGCAGCCCGCCTTGGCTCTTCGGCGGATGGGCGCGCAGGCCTTCCTCGTTGGGTTCGGTGCCCCAGCCTGGCCGGTCTGGCATCACCAGATAACCGTCGACGATCTCAGGCACGTGCGTGAACAGTTCATGGTCCCACGCCAGCCGGTCGATGTCGGTTTCCATGATACGCAAATTCGGCACGGCCGCGGAGAAATGCGCGTTCATCATGGTGCAGAGGTGGCCGTAGAAATTATGCGGGGCGACGTTGACCTCGAAATGCTCCGCCGCGGCGGCGATCTTCATCGATTGCCATACCCCGTTCCAGGGCGTGTCGATGATGGCGACGTCCATCGCCTGTTCGTTGAAATAGGGCAGGAATTCGCGCAGGCCCAACAGTGTCTCGCAGGACGAGATCGGATGCGGGCTCTGGCGACGGATGTAGCCAAGCGCCTGCGGATTGAACGTGTCGATCTCCACCCAGAACATGTCCATGTCCTTGATGGCGCGGAGTATCTTCAGATAGCCCTCGGTCTTGGCGTTGAAGTTGAGGTCGAGCAGCAGGTCGACGTCGGGGCCGGCGCCATCGCGGATTGCCTCGAGGTGCATGCAGAGATTGCGCAACACCTTGCGGTCGACATTGATCTCGGGTTCGAACGGCGAGCCGAAGCCCGGCCGCCAGCCCTGCGGCTTGCCGTCGGTGTAGACGAAGATGTTGGTCTTCATCGCCGTAAAACCCTTTTCGCGCACCTCGTTGCCAATGGATTTGACGCCGTCGAGGCTGGTGATGGCCGGCTTGAACCAATCAGGATGGTTGATCCGCCAGGTCGCGCAATGCGACCAGTAGACCCGGATGCGGTCGCGCACCTTGCCGCCGAGCAGCTCATAGCAGGGCACGCCGAGCGCCTTGGCCTTGACGTCGAGCAGCGCGTTCTCGATGGCACCGATCGCCAGCGCCACCACGCCGCCTGCCGCCGGCCGCGTCGCGGAAAACAACTCCGCGTAAATCCGCTCGTGCTGGAAGGCGTTCTTGCCGACCACGCGCGCGGCGAGCCGCTCGATCGCTGCGGTGACGCCGGGCGCGCCAAAGCCCTCGTCGTACTCGCTCCAGCCGACGATGCCGTCCTCGGTCATGATCTTGACGAAGTGGTAATTCCGCCAGCCGGCGTCGCAGGCGAGCGTTTCGACGCTTCTTATTTGGGTGGCCTTTTTCATGATTTTCCTGCCCCGGGCTTGTTGTTGTCGTTGACCGATAACAACAACGGTTTGGCCGGGGCGGTCAATCGGGCAGGTTTGCTCTTCGTCATGGCAGGGCTTGACCCGGCCATCCACGTCTTTCTTGCTGGGCGGTCGGCAAGTCGTGGATGCCCGGGACAAGCCCGGGCATGACGATTGTGAGGACCGCTAGGTCGCCGGCGGAAACAGCGTCGGCCGGCGCCGTTCGAACACCTGACGGCCGTTCTTGAATCCCATCAGCATGTCGGGCAGTTCGGCAATCGCATTCGAGCCGCTGTCGGTATCGAGGATGATCAGGTCGGCCGGGTTGCCCGGCGCGATGCCGTAATCCCTCAGGTTCATCAGCCGCGCAGGCAGCTCCGTGACGAGATCGAGGCAGGCATCGAATTCGCTGATGCCGGCATGCGCGACGTTGGCGTAGAAAGTTCGCCATTCTCAGAAGCGAGGCGTCGCCGAACGGCGTGAACGGATTGAGCAAATTGTTGGTCGCGACCGAACATACGACGCCGTTTTCAACGAGCTTGTGCGCGACCGTCAGCCCGCGCGGCGCATTATGCGTGGCGTCGCGGCCCATCAGATAGAGATCGGTCGCGGGCAGCACGGTCACGGCGACGCCCGATTTGGCGAGCCGCGCCGTCGCCGCCTTGCAGCCGGTCCGGCGGCAACGCCGACAATTTGGTGGCGTGGCCGATCGCGACGCGGCCCTGGTAGTTGCGCCGTTCGGTCTGCCGGCAGACCTCTTCGAGGTGCCACCATGACGGATCGAGGTCGAAGTCGAGATGCAGGTCGATATCGATATCGAATTGCTGCGCCAGGTCGAACAGTTTTTCGATATGCGCGTTCGGGTCGGTGTCCATATAAGGACAGCCGCCGATCGCTTCGCCGCCATCGCGCAGGGCGGCGATCAAGAGCTCTTCAGCGCCGGGATCGTTGGTCAGGCCTTCCTGCGGAAACACGCAGATCGAGAGATCGATCGCCCAGGCATAATCGCGTTTCAGCGCCTTGACCGCCTCGAAACCGCGCAGCGCGATACGCGGATCGATTTCCACATGGGTGCGCATCCGCGTGGTGCCATGCACGATGGCGCGCTCGATCACTTTTGCGCCGCGCGCGTAGACGTCTTCCACCGTAAAATCGCGCTTCATCGCCGCGACCGCGGCAATGGCCTCGGCGACGCTGCCGTGGTCTTGGCCGCAGCGGCCGAGCAGGCAGGCTTTATCGAGATGAATATGGGTATCGACGAAGCCCGGCAGCACCAGTTTGCCGCCGACCTCGATCTCGGCCGCTTCGCAGGCGAGGCGGGGTTCGATGGCGATGATACGCCCGCCGGCGACGCCGATATCGACTGTTTCGGCCGAGGATCGCGTCCTGGCGTTGCGGAAGATCAGGTCGAAGGCGGTTTTGGCGTTCATGGGACCGGGCATGCTGGAGCAGGGCCCGAACCTAGCGGAACCAAGGTGGCCGGGCAGCTCCAGATTGTGTGCAGTTTTGAGGCCTGATTGTTCAAAATATGTGCATGCAGTTTGACGGACCGATTGTAATGTTAACCCGTCAGGAGAAGCCGCCATGTCCGTTGCCGCCAAAGCTGAATCCAAGGGAATGTCTGACGCCGAGGTGGTCGAGGCCTACCTCACGGCCTCCATGATCCCGGACCCCGATGCCGCTGCGGCCTATATGAAGCCCGGCACGATCATCACCTTCACCGGCGGGCGTGAATTCGATCATCCCCGCGGGCCGACCGGCTTCAACGCGCGGCGCTATCGCTGGGTCAAGAAGAAGATGGATCGCTTCGACGTCTGCCCGGGGGCGGACGAGACCGTGGTCTACAGCATCGGCACGCTCTACGGCGAATGGATCGACGGCACGCCGTTCGAAGGCAACCGCTACGTCGATCGCTTCGTGGTCAGGAGCGGGCAGATCGTGAAGATGGATGTCTGGAACGACAGCGCCGAACGGATTCTGGTGCAGCGGGGGATTGAGGCGTAGGGCTCTTCGACGTCATTGCGAGCGAAGCGAAGCAATCCATCGTGCAGCAAAGCAAGTATGGATTGCTTCGTCGCTTCGCTCCTCGCAATGACGGAAATTGGCGTCACCTCGCCCGCACCACCTTCGGCATCTTCACCACGCGGCCATTTTCGCCTTCCTCGGCATAAGGCGCCAGAATATCCAGCAAATCGCGGCCGCGTTGCGGGGCGGGGGCTACCAGCGCGCGGTTGGCCACCGAATCCAGATGGCTGTGCATCAGGCCCATCACCTTGCTCTCGTCGCCTTTGACCAGCGCTGCGATGATCGCGCGATGCTCGTTGATCGCGCATTCCGACGAGTGCGGACGGCTGTACAAAGACAGTGTGAGGCAGCAGCGATAGGCGACCTCGCTGACGTAGCGCACCAGGATCGGGCTGTTCGTCATGTTGGCGAGCAGGATGTGAAATTCCGTCGCCAGCCTGATCGACACCGCATCCGAGCCGTCGCGCGCGCGGTCCTCGGCATCGACATGGGCGTTCAGCTCGGTGATCTGGCTTTTCGTCAGCTTGCCGGCGAGCTGGCGTACCACGAGGCGTTCCAACTCGATCCGGATGTCGAAGGCATCGCGGGCCTCCTGCCAGCTCGGCGTCGCCACCACCGCAATCCGGTTGCGGCGAAGTTCGACGAGGCCTTCCGCGGCCAGTTGGCCCAGCGCATGCCGCGCGATGGTGCGGCTGACGCCGAACCTTTCGCCAAGCGAATCCTCGGGGAGTTTTGCTCCGGGCTCCAGCGCCTGCTCGATGATGGCGCGGCGAAGCGCGCGGCAGATCACGCCGACCTTGTCGGACGATTCCGGGGTCTTGCTGGCGGAGCGGGGCGCCATCGGCGAATCCTTCGGAAGGAAGTGCTTCGAATGGCAACTCGATATCACAATTGGGCAACAATTGAGCGCCTCAATTGCATGCAGTTAGCTGGGCGAATTGCCCAAAAGGAATCCGGCACTTTCCGCGGCTTTTGGCGATATGCCTGATTTAGAACGCGCGTTTTGCTGGCATCCGGTTTGCATGCACTTCCAGTCATGATGCGCATGCAGCCAAATTCAGAATTCGCGGGATCGCCGGTCCCTGGCCCCGCCGCGCCGATCGCGATCGAACTGTCGGAGGCCTCGGTCACCTTCGGCCGTGGCGCCCGCGCCGTGCCGGCCCTTGCCAGTACGACGCTGCGGATCGCCGACGGCGAGTTTGTCGCACTCGTCGGGCCTTCCGGATGCGGCAAGTCCACCATCCTGCGGCTGGTGAGCGGCCTGGTACAGCCGACCAAAGGCGTTGTCATCGTCGGCGGCCGGGAAGTGGCGGCGCGCGCCTTGCGCGTCGGCATGGCCTTCCAGAATCCGACCATGCTGCCCTGGATGACGATCGAGCGGAACATCATGCTGCCGCTCAAGATCGTCGAGCCGTTCCGTTCGCAATTCCGAAAGCTGCGCAAGACCGAATTCCGCGACAAGGCCAACGCGCTGCTGGAGCAGGTCGGCCTCAAGGGATTCGGCAGCCGCTACCCCTGGCAACTGTCCGGCGGCATGCTTCAGCGCGCCAATCTGTGCCGCGCGCTGATCCATGAACCGCGCATGCTGCTGCTCGACGAGCCCTTTGGCGCGCTCGATCAGTTCACGCGGGAGGAACTATGGTCGATCCTTCAGGACCTCTGGATCGCCCGCAAGCCGACCGTGCTGCTGGTGACCCACGATCTGCGCGAGGCGGCGTTCCTCGGCAGCCGGATCTGCGTGATGAGCGCGCGGCCCGGCCGCATCATCGACGACAGCCGCGTCGACTTCGTCCGTCCGCGCACGGTCGCGATGACCTTCGAGCCCGACTTCGTGGCGCTCAATCAAAAGCTGCGCGCCTTCATCGAGGATGCCAGGACTGCGTCAAGAGACGCCGCAGCAGCACAGGGAGCGGCCTGACATGCCCGAGTTCGATTATCGCCAGAAAGCCTGGTCGGCGGGACTGATCGTGTTGTTCTTCCTGGCCTGGGAATTGTTCTGCCTGATGACTGCCATGTCCGATCTGGTGCTGCCGCGCCCGTCGCAGGTGTTCGCGACGCTGATTGACAAGTTTCCGATCCTTTGGCCGCATATCCTGCAGACGCTGGCGACGACGATGATCGGTTTCGTGCTTGGCGTCGGCCTCGGCGTCGTGCTCGGCGCAGTCATCGGCGTCTCGAAGACGGCTTACGATACGGCCTATCCGCTACTGGTGGGCTTCTCGTCGATTCCGAAGGTCGCCGTGGTGCCGATCTTCGTGCTGTGGTTCGGCTCCGGCTCGGTACCTGCGGTGCTGACCGCGCTCTCGATCTGCTTTTTCCCGATCGTGGTCAACATTGCAACGGGTTTAGCTACCACCGAACCCGAACTCGAAGACGTGCTGAAAGCGCTCGGCGCCAGCAAGTTCGACATCCTCTGGAACGTCGGGCTGCCGCGCACCATGCCGTTCTTCTTTGCCTCGTTGAAGGTCGCGATCTCCTACGCCTTCGTCGGCGCGGTGCTGTCGGAGACCGTCGCGTCAAACCGCGGCATCGGCAACGTGATGATGACCGCATCCTCCAATTTCAACGTGCCGCTGGTGTTCGCCGGCCTGTTCGTGCTCGCCGGCCTCGGCGTCGCGCTCTACGCCATCTTCTCGGTGATCGAGGGCCGCGTCACCGGCTGGGCCACCCGCAAGAACGACCTGATCGCCACATGAGCCGGATTTTCAATCGCCATCCAACCCAGTCGAGGAGATCGCCATGCTAGCTAGAATAAGTGCTGCGCTGTTGGGAGTTACGTTGCTTGCCGGTGCCGCCAACGCCCAGGAAACGACGATCAAGTTTACGCTGGGGTGGAAGACGCAAGGCAGCGATGCCGCGTTCTTCTATGCCAAGGACAACGGTTACTTCAAAGAAGAGGGCCTCAATGTCGTGATCGACCAGGGCGAGGGCTCGGGTGCGACGGTGACGCGCATCATGTCGGGCGCCTATGACGCCGGTTTCGGCGACGTCAACGCCATCATCCAGAACGCATCGACCAGGCCGCAGGATGCCCCTGTCATGGTCTACATGATCTGGAACCAGCCGCCATTCGCGATCGTGACCAAGAAAACCAGCGGCATCAACACCATCAAGGATTTCGAAGGACATACGCTGGGCGGCGCGCAGGGTACGCCGACCACGCGGCTGCTGCCGGTGTTCGCCCAGAAGAACAAGCTCGAGGGCGAGAAGATCAAGGTCTCCAACATGGCGCCGAACCTGCAGGAGCCGATGCTGATCAAGGGCGATATCGACGCCGCACTGGTGTTCAACATCACCAGCTATTTCAACCTGGTGCTGAACCGTCAGGATCCCGACAAGGACTATAAATGGTTCTCGTTCGGCGACTATGGCCTGGACCTTTATTCCAACGGCGTGATGGTGTCGCGCAAGCTGCTGGCGTCCAATCCGAAGGCCGTCGCCGGTCTCGTCCGCGCCGTCAACAAGGGCATGATCGCGATCGCCAAGGACCAGAACGCCGGAATGAAAGCCGCTGTCAATTACGACAATCTGATCAATGTCGAGGTCGAGAAGCGCCGCCTGCAATATTCCTTCGACAAGCTGATCGTCTCGCCGGAGATGAAGGAAATCGGCGTCGGCGACGTCAAGGACGACCGCATGGCCCGCGCCATCGGCATCATCGTCGAGGGCTACCAGCTTGCGCGGACGCCGACGCCCGCGGAAGTCTTCTCGCGCGAGTTCCTGCCGCCGCGCGCCGAGCGTGAGTTGACGTATACGGCGAATTGAACCAGCGACGTGCACCGTCATTGCGAGCGATGCGAAGCAAATCCATGTATCTGCACGGGGAACGATGTGCAATTGACATCGGGTCGGTGCTTCGCTCCTCGCGAATGACGGAGAGGCAACGCTCATGACCGGGAAGTAGTCGCAGCACGCTATTCTCCGGCCCGGACCACGGCTTGCTCGAAAACGTCGTGCTCCGTCACGACAACGGCATCATCACCGCGATATCAGAGGGAGCACCGCCCACCACCGGTCGGCGCTCCCTCGTGCTTCCCGCCTTCGTCAACGCCCACGACCACGCACGCCCGACCGCGTCCTCGTTCGGCGCACTCGGCATGCCGCTGGAAAGCTGGATCCTCAGGTCCGCGCTCGGCACGCCGGTCGATCCCTATCTGACCGCAGCGTCGGCGCTGGCGCGTTCGGCGCGGGCCGGGTGTGCGGCGATGATGATCCATTACACCCGCCCGAGCGGCACGATGCCGCTGGTCGAGGAAGCCAAAGCGATCGCACGCGCGGCGTCCGATGTCGGTATCCGCATCGCGTTCGCGCTTGCCGTGCGCGACCGGAATCCTGTCGTGTACGGCGATGAGGAACCATTGCTGGCCGGTCTTGCCGGCGACGACCGCAAGACGATCGAAGAACTGTTCGTCCGCGCGCCGATGTCGCCGCAAGCCTATATCGAACTGACCGACGCCATTGCCGCGGCAATATCGGGCCCCAAGGTTGACGTCCAACTCGGCCCGGCCGGCGTGCAATGGTGCTCAAAACCGCTGCTGGAGGCGGTGGCGGAGAATTCGGCGCAGACCGGCCGGCGCATCCACATGCATCTGCTGGAGACGATCTACCAGCGCGCGTGGGCGGATCAGCAGTTTCCCGGGGGTGTCGTCCGTTATCTCCGCGACATCGGCTTCCTGTCGGAGCGGCTGACGCTGGCGCATTGCATTCACGCCCGGCCGGACGAGATCGAGATGATCGCGGCGTCAGGCGCGCGCATCGTCACCAATTTCAGCTCCAATTTGCACCTGCGCTCCGGTCTCGCGCCGATCGCCGCCGCACACCAATGCGGTTGCGCCATCGCGGTCGGCGTCGACGGGCTGGCGCTGGACGAGGATGATGATGTCTTGCGCGAGATGCGGCTGGTGCAGATGATGCATGGCGGGCTCGGCTTCAGGCGAACCTGGACGTGCGCCGAATTCCTTGCGCTCGCCATCGCCAACGGAAGAAAGGCGACGGGCGCACCCGGAACCGGTGCGTTGGTATCTGGCGCACCAGCCGACTTCGTCACGATCGATCTCGATCGCCTTGATCGCGACCAGATCATGCCGGTCGACGCCATCGATCTACTGTTCGCGCGCGGCAATGCGTCGCTGTTGCGCGATGTTGTCGTGGACGGACGGCTGATCGTCAGTGACGGCCGTTGTACCGGCGTCGATCTTCCGGCGATCGAGAAAGAGTTGCGCGGAATCTACCGCATCAACGCGGGAAAGCTCTCGGGCCTGCAACGCGCCTGGCCGCCGCTTTCGGCGTCGCTGCAAAACTGGTTCGAAGCCAATCTGGATTGCCGTTAGGCGATTGCGCAAGGTTCGCGCGAAGAAACCGCGCGCAAACGAAAGCTAAGCGCTTCGTTACTCTCACGAATTCCGTAACGCGGAACAAAATTCCGCTTGCATCAGAATCCCAGCAAGGTTTCATGTCCGGCAACAAGAAACGGCACCGGCTGCGTTGCGCTGGTCATGGGGCCATGAGGGAGCGTGATGGGCGCGTTGTCGCATCTGCGGATTGTCGAGATCGGGAGCAGCGCCGCGACGAGCTACTGCGCCCGTCTGTTCGCCGATTTCGGCGCCACCGTCCGGAAAATCGAGCCGCCGCGCGGGGACCCGCTTCGCCGTACCGCGCCGCTGACGCCGGGAGGACACAGTGCGTGGTTCGCATTTCTCAATTTCAACAAGTCGAGCGTCGCACTCGACCCTGACGATCCCAATTCAACGTCTCGCCTGGCGGAACTGATCGGCGCCTGCGACATCCTGCTCGATGGACGTGACGTCGATGCCGCGGACTGCCCGGCGTTCGACCTCGAGGCGATCAAGCAAAGAAATCCCGGTCTGATCTATCTTGAAGCGAGCTGGTTCGGCGGCGAGGGGCCCTATGCAAAATTCGCGGCGACAGACTCGACCATTCGCGCGCTGACGGAACTCGTAAAACTGGTCGGCCCGGCAGAGGGCCCGCCGATGCATGCACCGGACTTTCAGACCGGCATCCTCGCCGGTCTCTGGGGTTTTATCGCCGCCGCCTCGTCGGCACTGGGCCGCATGCAGGACGGGCGCGGGCGCTCCAGCCGCCTGAGCATCTTCGAGTCCTCGATCGCGGTGACCGAATACATCATGTTCGAGGCGTTTTCGCGCGGCGACATCATGCGGCGGATCGGCGTCAACCGCTTCTGGCCGACTTTTCCGGTCGGCATCTACGAAACCAAACAGGGCTGGCTCGGGGTTACGACGGTGACGCCCGCACAGTGGCGTGCGTTTTGCGAGATGCTGGGGCTGAACGCGCTGCGCGATGACCCGACGCTGTTCATGGGCACCGATCGCCTGCAGCGCATGGAAGAAATCGAAGGCCAGTTCATTCCGAAGCTGAAGCAGCGTACGGCGCAGGAATGGTTCGAGGAAGGCTTGCGGCGGAAGATCCCGATCGTGCCGGTGCCTGAGATCGGCGACCTGATCGCGGACGAAGAAAAGCAGGCGCGCGGGGCCATCGTCCCCATCATGATCGGCGACGAGACCGGGTTTACCGCCGGCTCGATGCAGCGCCTGACCGGCACGCCGCCGCGGCGGGGCGGCGCGGTTCCCGATATCGGCGAGCAGATGCTTGGGAGCGCACATGCCGAAGCTGCTGCGCGTGTGCCAGTGCCTGAGCCGAGCGGACAGAACCGGCTTCCGCTCGAAGGCATCCGCGTGGTCGATTTCTCGATGGGCTGGGCCGGCCCGATCTGCACGCGGACGCTCGCCGATCTCGGCGCCGACGTGATCAAGATCGAGGCGACGCAGTATCCGGACTGGTGGCGCGGCGTCGACCGGCGGCCGGCCTATGTTCTCGAACAGATGTACGAGAAGGCGGTGCGCTACTGCATCATGAACCGCAACAAGCGCGGCATCACGCTCGATCTGACGCGGCCGCAGGGGCTCAACCTCGCCCAGCGGCTGGCGGCCGACGCCGATCTCGTGGTCGACAATTACTCGGTCGAGGTGCTGCCCAAGCTCGGCCTGGGTTACAACATTCTGAGCAAGCTCAATCCAAAGCTCGTCATGATGTCGATGTCGGCGTTCGGCGCCGGCAGCGTGAACCGCGATTGCCGCGCCTATGGCTCGACGCTGGAACAAGGCTCCGGCTTGCCCAGCGTCGTGGGCGATCCCGATGGCCCGCCCGTCATGAGCCATACCGCGTTTGGCGACGCCGTTGGCGGCCTGAACGGCTGTGCGGCCGTGCTCACCGCGCTGATCCATGCGAGACTGACCGGCAAGGGCCAGTTCATCGATCTCGCGCAGATCGAATGCATGATGCCGTTTGCTGCACCCTGGATCATTGCGCATTCGATCGACGGCAAGGCGCCGGTGAAGTACGGCAACCGCCACCCGGGTTTCGTGCCGCATGGCTGCTTTCCATGTGCCGGTGAGGACAACTGGATCGTGGTCGCGGTCGACAGCGATGCGATGTGGCCGAAGCTGGCCGCGCTGCTCGACCGCGCCGACTGGGCCGCCGACGCCAGGCTGAAGACAGCGGCTGGCCGGCGCGCCATTGAAGGCGAGATCGAGGCCGCAATTGCGGCCTGGACCTCCGCCCGCGATCCCGAGGAAGCAATGAACGCACTGCAGGCGGCGGGCGTCGCCTCGGGCGTGGCGCGGTTGCCGATCGAACTGTTGAAGGATGCGCAGCTGCACGCACGCGGCTTCATCCAGCAAGTCGACCGCGCTTTCATAGGCCCGCATCCGCAGCCGTCGATGCCGTTTCGCGAGACCGAAACGCCGTTTCCGATCCGAAGCGCGCCGCCGACGTTGGGCGAACATAACCGCGAGATCCTCGGCGGCATTCTCGGGCTCTCTGAAGCGGAGATCGATCAGCTCACGCAGCGACGGCATCATCGGCACCGAAATGCTGATGGAAGAACAGCTCGTCGACCAGAAAAAGCGGGCGGCAGGCTGATGGCAGAGGCGAGGCCGGCACAGCGTGATGGCAAGGCGGAGGCGGGGAGTGCTCCGCAGCCGCTGATGTCGGTGCGCGGCCTCGGCATCCGGTTCAGGACCTCGCATGGCGTCTGGCAGGCGACGCGCAAGATCGATTTCGACATTGCACCGGGCGAACGCGTCGGCATCGTCGGCGAGAGCGGCTGCGGCAAGACCATCACGGGCCTTTCGATCCTGCGGCTGTTGCCGAACAATCTGGCCGGCCTCGACGGCTCGATCCTGTTCGATGGGGTCGATCTCACCAGATGCAGCACCCGCGCCATGCGCGCCATCAGGGGCCGCCGCATTGCCATGATCTTCCAGGAGCCGATGAGCGCGCTCGATCCGGTCTTCACCGTCGGCCACCAGATCGGCGAGACGCTGCGCGTCCACACAGGTGTCGGCAAGGAAGAGGCGAGGGAGCGCACCCTCGACATGCTCCGCCGCGTCGGCATCGCCTCGCCGGAGCGGCGCATCGACGATTACCCGCATCAGCTCTCCGGCGGCATGCGCCAGCGCGTGATGATCGCGGCCAGCCTGATCTGCGGGCCGCAACTCCTGATCGCGGACGAGCCGACCACCGCGCTCGACGTCACCGTGCAGGCGCAGATCCTTGAATTGCTCCGCGACCTCAGCGAGACCTCGAACACGGCGCTGATGTTGATCACGCACGACCTCGGTGTCGTCGCCGAGACCTGCACGCGCATGATCACGATGTATGCCGGCGAGGTGATCGAGGATGCCGCGGTCGACGACGCGCTGGTGCGGCCGTTGCATCCCTATACATCCGGCCTGTTGCGCTCGCTGCCGCATTTGAGCCCGCGCCATGGCAAGCTGCCCTCGATCCCCGGCCGGGTGCCTTCGATCGTGGACATGCCCAACGGTTGCCGGTTTAAGGCGCGATGTGCCCATGCCATCGCCGGCTGCGAGAAGGAGCAGGAACTGCGCGATGCTGGCTCCGGCCGCAAGGTGCGTTGCTGGCGTTTCAACGAGCTTGATCTGCCCGGCGCCTTGCAGCACGCGGCGTCGGCGCCGATTGCGGCCATGGTCGGTCATCCATGAGCGCGCTGGCCTCAGATATCGGAAGCACGAGGACGCCATCGTCTCGGTGCGCGATCTCCAGGTCCAGTTCCAGACCAGCGATCGGCGCGCCACCGTCAAGGCGGTCGACGGCGTCGATTTTGACGTCCGCCGCGGCGAGACGTTTGGCATCATCGGCGAATCCGGATCGGGGAAGACCACGATCGGCCGCGCGCTGGTGTTCCTGTTGAAGCCGAGCGCGGGCGCCATCCTGCATAATGGCGTCGATCCGCTGGCTCTCCCGCGCCGGCAATTCCAGAGCCACCGCCGCGACTACCAGATCATCTTCCAGGATCCGAACGCCGCGCTGAATCCGCGGATGACGATCCTCTCCTCCGTGCTGGAGCCGCTGGAACTGGCGCGCGAGGGCAACAGCGCCGATCGCCTCAGGCGGGCGCGCGAGGCGATGGACCGCGTCGGCCTGCCGCAGGATGTCGGCGATCGCTATCCGCACCAGCTTTCCGGCGGCCAGAAGCAGCGCGTGGTGATTGCGCGCGCGCTGACGCTGCGCCCGAAACTGATCGTGTGCGACGAGGTGGTGGCGGCGCTGGATATGTCGATCCGTGGCGACGTGCTCAACCTGTTTGCCGAACTGCAGCGCGATCTCGGGCTGACTTACGTCTTCATCACCCACGATCTCGCCGTGGTGTCGCACATCAGCGAGCGCATTGCCGTGATGTATCTCGGTCGCTTCGTCGAGCTTGGGCCGACCGAAGAAGTCTCCGAACGGCCGCTGCATCCCTATACGCAGGCGCTGCTGTCGGCCGAGCCGCGGCCGTTGCCGTCGTCGATGCGCGGCGGCACAGCGTATCGTGCTGCAGGGCGAAATCCCGAGCCCGATCGATCCGCCATCGGGATGCCGTTTCCGTACCCGCTGCCAGTACGCGCAGGCGCTCTGTGCGGAACAGACGCCGGACTGGCGCGAACTGACCAGGGATCATTGGGTGGCCTGCCATTTCGCCGATCGCCCGAACTTTTCGCCCAATTGAACAAAAATCGCCCGACGGAGAATAGCCATGACACACACCACCCGACGCGAGCTAATGGCGCTGATATCAGGCGCGCTGGCCGGCACCGCGCTCGGCGGCAATGCGCTGGCGCAGAGTGCGCCGAAGCGCGGCGGCACGCTGCGTATCTCTGCACCGGCCAACCCGTCGAGCCTCGATCCCGCCACCGGCGGCGCCGGCTCGGATCACGCCTTCCTGTTCACGATGTACGACACGCTGACCGAGTGGGATTTCGAAACCTTGAAGCCCAAACCGGGTCTCGCCGAAGAGCTGGAGTTTTACCGATCCCACCACCTTGGTCCTCAATATCCGCTCCGGCGTGAGTTTTCACGACGGCACGCCGCTCGACGCCGAGGCGGTCAAGTTCAATCTGGAGCGCAACAAGTCCGACCCGAAATCCAACATCAAGGCCGATCTTGCTTCCATGGCGTCCGCCGAAGTCACCGGCCCGATGCAGGTGACGCTGAAGCTCAGCACGCCCGACGCCGCGCTGCCCGGCATCCTTTCCGACCGTGCCGGCATGATGGTGTCGCCGACCGCGCTCAAGGCGGCCAGTTCAGGCAATGTCGCGCGCACGCCGGTCGGCGCCGGCGCCTATGCTTTCGTGAGCTGGGCCGACGGCGAGAAGATCGTCGTCAAGCGCCACGACAAATACTGGAAACCCAATCGGCCGTATCCGGATGGCATTGAATTCTCCATCATTCCGGAACTGACGACCGGCTCGCGCTCCGTCACCGCCGGCCAGAACGACCTGATGTACCAGCTGCCGCCGCGCCAGAAGGCGATCATGGATCGCGTTCCCAGCGTCAAGATCGCCAACGGGCCGACGCTCTATGTGTTCCAGATTTTTCTGAACTGGGCAAAGCCGCCGTTCGACAACGTCAGGGTTCGCCAGGCCTTCAATTTCGCGATCGACCGCGAGACCTTCGTCAAGGCGGCGCTGGCCGGCCTTGCCGAACCCGCCTACATGAACCTGCCGAAAGCGCATTGGGCCTACGACAAGTCCGTCGCCACGCTCTATCCCCATAACCCCGACAAGGCGAAGCAGTTGCTCGCCGAGGCCGGCTTCAAGGACGGGCTTTCGATCGATCTGATCGGCTATCCCGACCAGGATTCGGTGCAGCGCCAGGAAATCCTGATCGAACAGTTCCGAAAAGGCGGCATGAACGTGAAATTTTCCAACGCGCCGATCGCGGAGGCGTCTGCCGCGTTCTTCGGCGCCGAGAAGCGCGGCTCCGGCCTGTTGGCGGCCTGGACCGGACGGCCCGATCCGAGCCTGACCTATTCGCTGATGTTCACCAAGGATGCCTATTATAACGGCGGCAGGGCGCCGGTGCCGCCGGAACTCGAAGCCGCGATCAAGGAGTCGCGCGCATCCGAAGACATCGAGATGCGCCGCAAGGCCTTCGCCACCGTGCAGCGGCTGGTGATGGAGAATGCCTTCGTGGCGCCGCTCGCCTTCCAGTTCGAACTGGTCGCCATGAACAAGAAGGTGCAGGGTTACAGGCCGAACCTTCTGGGCAAGCCGAAATACGACGACGTCTGGCTGGAGAGCTGAAGCGGATGGCGCGACGAAGTCCGGCACGGGTGATCGGCGGCCGCCTGTTGCAGGCGCTGCCGGTGATTCTGCTCGCGACCTTCATGGTGTTTGCGCTGTTGAAGCTGGTGCCCGGCGATATCGCGGTGACACTGGCCGGCGACAACGCCACCGACGCGCGGATCACCGAGATCCGCAAGGTCTACGGCCTCGACCGGCCGTTCCTGGTGCAATACGGCGCCTGGCTCGCCAACGTCATGCAGGGCGACCTTTCGCAATCGCTGCTGACGGGCGAGAAGGTCGCCACTTCCATCGCCCGCGCCTTTCCCAATACGTTGTTGATCGTCGCCATCGCTTTGGTGCTGGCGCTGGTGTCAGGCATTCCCATGGGGGTGATCGCGGCGATCAAGCCCAATGGCTGGCTCGACAAGACGGTCAGCATGGTCGCTTCCCTCGGCGTCGCCATTCCCGGCTTCTGGCTGGCGATGATCCTGGTCGCGGAAATCTCCCTGAAGCTGAACTGGCTGCCGGCGACCGGCGCAAAATCCTTCAGCGCCTCGCCGTGGGAGGCGATCCGGCACGCGCTGCTGCCCGGCATCGCCATCGCGGCCTATGGCATGGCGGAGGTGGCGCGGCAGTTGCGCGGCTCGCTGCTGGAAGTGCTGTCGTCGCAATATGTGCGGACGCTGCACGCCAAGGGCCTGTCGATGACGCGAATCCTCTGGCAGCACGGCCTGAAGAACGTCAGCGTCAACCTGTTCACCATCATCAGCCTGCTGGTCAACCGCATGCTGGCGGCGACCGTGGTGATCGAGGCGGTGTTCGCAATTCCGGGCATGGGCAGCCTGATCGTGCGCGGTGCGCTGCAGCGCGATTTTCCGATCGTGCAGGGCGTGGTGTTCGCCATGGTGATCGTGGTCATCGCCGTCAATCTGATCGCCGATCTGCTCTGCGCCGCCGTCGATCCGAGGATCGAGCAGTGACGGAGCTTTCGCTCGCCACGCCGAAGTCACGAGCCGAGCCGGGCCGGCTGCGCCGTCTGTTCCGCTGGCTGGCCGGCGACCTGCGCGCGGCGCTGGCGATTTTGGTCCTGCTGGTGCTGGTGATCGTGGCGATCGGCGCACCCTGGATCGCGCCCTATGCGCCGACCGCGCAGGACGCCAACAACATGCTGGCCGCCCCCGGTCCGGGCCATCTGCTCGGCACCGACGATCTCGGCCGCGACATTTTCAGCCGGCTGATCTACGGCGCGCCGGCCACCGTCTATGCCAGCCTGCTGGCGGTCGGCGTCGCCATCCTGATCGGCCTGCCGGTCGGGCTTGCCGCCGGCTTCTTCGGCGGCTGGACCGACGACATCATCAGCCGCGTCATCGACACTTTTTTGTCGTTCCCGGCCATCGTGCTGGCGATCGCGGTCACCGGCGCGCTCGGCATTGGCCTCACCAACGGCATGATCGCGGTCGGCATCGTGATGTTCCCGGCGCTGGCCCGGATCGTCCGCGCCCGCACGCTGATCGTGCGCCAGGAGCTCTATGTCGACGCTTCCAGGTGTTTTGGGGCGCCGGCCTGGCACATCCTGTGGAAGCATGTGCTGCCGAACGCGCTTCAGCCGGTCATCGTGCAGGTGACCCTGCTGCTGGCGGCGGCGCTGCTGGCGGAAGCCAGCCTCAGCTTCCTCGGCCTCGGTATCCAGCCACCGAACCCGAGCTGGGGCGCCATGCTGGCCCGCGCCTACCAGTATATGGAGATCGCGCCGGAGCAGATGTACGCGCCCGGGCTTGCCATTCTGGTGGTGTCGTTGGCATTCAATGCGCTTGGCGAATCCCTGCGCATCGTGCTCGATCCCACCATGAGAGACCGTTAAACGGGTAGTGCAATGTCCTTCCATAAGCTGCTGATCGCCAATCGCGGCGAGATCTCCATTCGCATCGCGCGCGCCGCGGGTGACGTCGGGCTCGCCTCTGTCGCGATCTATTCCGCCGACGATGCGCAGTCGATGCATGCTCGCGCCGCCGACGCTGCCCACGAGATCCCGGGGCGCGGCGCGCGGGCCTATCTCGATATCGAGGCCATGATTGCGGCGGCGAAAGCCACCGGCTGCGATGCGCTGCATCCCGGCTATGGCTTCCTGAGCGAGAATTCCGCACTTGCCCGGCGCTGCATCGAGGAAAGCATCGTCTTCGTCGGGCCGTCGCCGGAGGCGCTCGACCTGTTCGGCGACAAGGCGCAGGCCAAGGCGCTGGCGAAGAAATGCGGCGTGCCCGTCATCGAAGGCACCGGCGGGCCGACCAGCCTGGAACAAGCCAGGACCTTCCTTGCATCGCTGGGTTCCGGCGCCGCCGTCATGATCAAGGCCATCGCCGGTGGCGGCGGACGCGGCATGCGCGTCGTCGATGACGCCGCCAGGCTTGAGGAGGCCTATGCCCGCTGCCAGTCCGAGGCCAAGGCGGCTTTCGGCAGCGACGGCGTCTATGTCGAGCGCCTGATCCGCAACGCCCGCCACATCGAGGTGCAAATCATCTGCGACCACCATGGCGCCATCAGCCATTTGTGGGAGCGCGAATGCACGATCCAGCGCCGCAACCAGAAGCTCATCGAGATCGCGCCGAGCCCGTCGCTGAGCGACGCCTTGCGGACGCGCATCATCGACGCTGCCAAGGAACTCGCGGCCGCCGCGAACTACGATAATCTCGGCACCTTCGAATTTCTCGTCGATAACGACGCCAAGGCAAGCGACCAGGCATTTGCCTTCATCGAGGCCAATCCGCGCCTGCAGGTCGAGCATACCGTCACCGAGGCGGTGCTCGGTCTCGATCTGGTGCAGTCGCAGCTCGCGGTCGCGGCCGGCGCCACGCTGGGCTCGCTTGGTCTGGCGCAAGGCTACATTCCGAAGCCGCGCGGCTTTGCAGTGCAGCTCCGCGTCAACATGGAAGTGATGGACGAGAGCGGCGGGACCCGGCCGACCGGCGGAACGCTCGATATGTTCGACCTGCCGGCCGGTCCCGGCGTTCGCGTCGATACCTTTGGCTACTCCGGCTACCGGACCAGCGCCGCCTTCGACTCGCTGCTTGCCAAGGTCATCGTGCATTCGCCCGGCGGTGACTGGACCGATGTCGTGCACAAGGCCTCGCGCACCCTGCGTGAATTCCGGATCGGCGGCGTCGCCACCAACATTCCCTTCCTCGCGGCGATCCTGGCGCATCCGGATTTCGTCGAGAACCGGCTTAGCACCGGCTTCATCGATACCCATGTTGCGGCCCTGGTCGGCGAGGCCAAGCTAACGGCCGAGATGGCGCTGATCGAATCCAGCATGGCCGCCGACGACGACGGCGCGCCCACAGCCGAGACGTCAACGGCCGAAGTAACGGTTGCGGGTCCGGCCGGATCGGTGCCCGTTCCGGCGCCGCTGCAAGGCACCATCGTCACGGTCGACGTCAGGGAAGGGGACCTCGTCCGGCCCGGCCAGCAGATCGCCGTGCTTGAATCCATGAAGATGGAGCATTTGGTGACGGCGCCGCATGGCGGCAGGGTGACGAAGGTCGCCGCCGAATCCGGCGTGACGCTGATGCAGGACGAGGCCATCCTTTATCTCGAGCCGGCTGAGATTGAAGCCCATGATGTCACCGAGGAAGAGGATGTCGATCTCGACCACATCCGTCCCGATCTGGCCGAGCTGATCGAACGCCATGCGATCACGCTGGATGAAAATCGCCCGGCCTCGGTCGAGCGGCGGCGCAAGACCAACCAGCGCACGGCGCGCGAGAACATCGCGCAGCTGGTCGACGAAGGTTCGTTCGTCGAATATGGCTCGCTGGCGATCGCCGCCCAACGGCGCCGGCGCAAGGTCGACGATCTCATCCGCAACACGCCGGCCGACGGCCTGATCTCCGGCGTCGCCACCGTAAACGCGGAAAAATTCGGCGCGGACGCCGCCCGCTGCATGGTGATTTCCTATGACTACACCGTGCTGGCCGGCACCCAGGGCCACATGAACCACAAGAAGATCGACCGCATGCTGAGCCTGACCGAGCAGTGGCGGCTGCCGCTGGTGTTCTATGCCGAAGGCGGCGGCGGTCGGCCCGGCGATACCGACCGGCTCGGCATGACCGGCCTCGACGGGCCGTCCTTCGTACAGTTCGCAAAACTCTCCGGCCTCGTACCGGTCATCGGCGTGGTGTCCGGCTATTGCTTTGCCGGCAACGCCGCGATGCTCGGTTGCTGCGACGTCATCATCGCCACCAGGAACGCCTCGATCGGCATGGGCGGGCCCGCGATGATCGAGGGCGGCGGCCTCGGCGTCTATCATCCGGCCGAAGTAGGTCCGGTGTCGTTCCAGTCGCCGAACGGCGTGATCGACATCCTGGTCGAGGACGAGGCGGAGGCGACATCGGCGGCGCAGAAATATTTGTCATATTTTCAGGGCGCGGTCGCCGACTGGAAGGCGCCGGACCAGCGCCTGCTGCGGCGCGCGATCCCTGAAAACCGCCTGCGCGTCTACGACATCAGAAACGTGATCGATCTGCTGGCTGACGAAGGATCGGTGCTGGAAATCCGCCGGGATTTTGGCGTCGGCATGATCACGGCGTTCATTCGCATCGAAGGCAAGCCGTTCGGCCTGATCGCCAACAATCCAAAGCACCTCGGCGGCGCGATCGACGCGCCGGCCGGCGACAAGGCCGCGCGCTTCCTGCAGCTCTGCGACGCCTTCGATATCCCGATTTTGTCGCTGTGCGATACGCCAGGCTTCATGGTCGGACCCGAAGCGGAAAAGACCGCGATCGTTCGTCACGTCGCGCGCATGTTCGTGACCGGCGCCAGCCTCACCGTGCCGCTGTTCGGCATCGTGCTGCGCAAGGGCTATGGCCTCGGCGCGCAGGCGATGATCGGCGGCGGCTTCCACGCCTCCTTCTTCACGGTGGCCTGGCCGACCGGCGAGTTCGGCGGCATGGGGCTGGAAGGCTATGTCCGGCTCGGCTTCCGCAAGGAGATGGAAGCGATCGAAGACCCGGACGAGCGCGAGGCTTACTACAAGGCCAAGGTCGCCGAGCTCTACGCCAACGGCAAGGCGGTCTCGATCGCCTCCGTGCTGGAGATCGACGAAGTCATCGATCCGGCCGAGACAAGGCACTGGATCATGTCCGGCCTGCGCTCGGTGCCGAAGCCGGACGCGCGTGCAACGAAGAAGCGGCCATGTATTGACGCGTGGTGAGAGATCGTAGGGTGGGCAAAGGCGCGCTTGCGCCGTGCCCGCCGTCCAGCGCTGAACTCGTGACGGCGGGCACGCTTCGCTTTGCCCACCTTACGAATTGCGGACTGCGTCGCGCCGCGTACAAGCGCAACTTCAATGCGTAACTGCGACAAATCAACCCGACGGGCAAATCAAACAAAAGTCTGTCCATCCCCTCGCGCAAAAATATTCCGCTTAACCCGTCGGGCAAATCAGTGGCATTAATCCGCGCGTCTCACGGCGGATGAGGGGCGTTGGCCATCGTCACGAACGCGCGGTGAGATGCGGTGGACGCGAGAGCCATTTCTGACGAGTGTGGCTTGAGCGTACGGCGAAGTCGTGTGGTCCTGACGCCGCGGTGCTGGCGTCAAGTGATGCGGAAGTATCCGCATGATGACGGTGGCAAAAGAGCCGTTCACTGGGGAGAGCACGAAGTAAGCCGTAAAGCCACTGCGCAGGGAAGGCCGGGATGCTCCCGCTGAACCTG
>CAWBRL010000018.1:0-167620 GCA_963791165.1 uncultured Alphaproteobacteria bacterium
CCTATGCGACGAACAAGTCCCGTCCGCTGCTGAGCACGCGCACCTATCGGAAGCGCGGCAGCACTACCGACAAGCGTGATGAAATCGCGGCGCTGCATGTCCGACCCCAAGCCTCAGGAGGCGGCGTCAGGGGCTAGAGCGAGTACTTTGATAGGGGCTGAAATCAGCTTCGCGAATGCGACAAGAGATGCCCGCTCATGTGCATTTGGGTCAAAAGCGCCGTTTTCGACCCTCTGCTTCGCCCACTTCCGGTCTACCCCGATCAACGGACATCATCAGACCGGCCCGATTGGTCCGCTTCGTGCCGATCCGGGATCGAGCCAGACAAAGGCAAGGGAATCAGCTCTCCAGGAACGTATGAGGCCAGCCTCATGTGGCCTCGCAACGATGGAGAGCGGCAATGGAGTACTATGTCGGACTGGACGTGTCGTTGAAGCAAACATCGATCTGCGTAGTGGACCAGTCGGGATCGGTCGTGCGAGAGGGCGTCGTGAATTCAGATCCTGAGGCGATCTCAGTTTACGTGCGGTCTAAGGCGCCGGGCGCGGACAGTCGCCGCTTACTTGCGGGTAGCGCACATGTACATGTTGATTTCCTGCCGACGGCTTCGACGATTTTCGGTGCTTTCCAGGCCATTAGGCTCTCCTTTGATACGGATGAACTCCTGGGCGGATCGACGTGTTCGCTAGTTGAATTTCTTGCCGGGAACCAGTTTGTTAGGCGCGAAGCGCTCTGCCACTTTATCCGGTAGCCGCAACGATGGCCCCTCGGTTGACGACTCATCGACCGCAACGCCTCAGCGATACTGCTGGTGCTCGGCGTGGCCGGCCTGTTCGTCGCCCAGGACCGCCGACCTCATGACCCACGCCCGAACGATCGGTGCCGCACGATTTAGGTAAGCGCGAAGCGCTCGCCGCAAATGACGACCAGGAACCGAGAACATGAAACAACTCAGCTTGGGCCAGATCACTGTCCTGACCGCCCTGGTCATCATCCTGATCCTCACGGGAGTGTGGGCGACCTCGGTGTGGAACGCGACCGACGATGCCGTAATGGACAAGCACGGCTGGATCGCCCTTGGCCTGGGAACCTTCTTCTCGCTCTTCATCGGGTGCGGCCTGATGGCGCTGATGTTCTTCTCTAGCCGAAGCGGCCATGACGAAGCGGCCGATCCCTTCAGGAAGCCCGAACCACCAGTCGAGTAAGGTAGCGCGAAGCGCTCGCCGGCCAAATCGTGATATGACGATTAGCCCATGGAAATAGAAACCAAATTCACAGTACGCGCGGCCGATCAGAACTCGTCGATGCAGCAGGCATCGAGCGACGGGTCACTGAAGTCCTCGTTATCGCTTTGTGTGATCTATGGGACGAAGGCACGGCGGCCGGCTTGTCCCCGACCCAGATTGAGGCAGTGGCTAATCGCTATTTGGAATGGGATATCAACAACGACCCATGGCCGAAACCTAACAACGTGGTCTCGTTCCGGGGGCACAACGTGGTCCCGTTCCGGCGGTCTCACGAACTTTGATTTGTCAGCGCGAAGCAATCGCCGGTTTCCCCAGTACTAGCGGCAAATGAACATTCGTCCGGCGACAAACAGCCCCGCCCCAAACACAACAACCAGGGCCAGCTGGGCCAGTTGGAATAGATCGTCCATGGCGTCCTCCTGTTGAGCGCGAAGCGCTCGCCGGTCTTGGCACCCATGGCGGTCAACCGTCTCGATCTGGATCCGGTCCGCCCCCTGAGCCAGCCTCGCCAGGCCCGTCCCGCGCCGCGCCCGCCCCGATCTAGGTAAGCGCGAAGCGCTCGCCGGTATCGAAAGATACGGATCGGAAGATACGCCTCGCAAGCGCGAAGCGCTCGCCACAAATGGCAGCTGACGCTCGCCGCCCATGGGAGATTAGACTTACCGTAGGCTTGCAGAAACAGTGAAACCGGGATGAGGGGCCGCCGGCGGGCTTTCACCAGAGGGGATGAGCCGGCGACCCCCTGCCGACCCCAATTCGCCTCTGCTGGAAAGAAATCGCGGTCGACCGGATCCGACGCCCAGGGTGTCCGCTCGGTTTCGGGAAAATCCGGGGAATATGTTCCAGCCCCGTGCGCGCGTAAGTCGGCTAATTGGAAGCCATGCCCCAAAATACAAAGCCGACAACAGCCAATCCCGCAATTAAGTAAGCCGTTATTCGCAACGGCGAGGCGCGGCCTTCTGCCAGGGTAGGATCAAATTGCAGGTCGGTGTCGAGCCTACGCAACTTTGTCGGGCCGTCCTTTGTGGGTGAGTTCTGATTGTCGGCCATAGTCAACCTCGTTAGCTGGATGAATTTGCGCTTTCGAGTTTCAACCTGTGCAACGTATCGACCCTACACCCGCGGCTCTCCATCGACCAGATTGCCCTGCCGTGATTTGAAGCCAAATTCAGGATGCTAAATAATGCGTTTGCGCCATGCCTGCCGACCGGTTGGAAGCCGCCAGAGTACCGACTATCGTTTGTAGGCTTCCACACCTTCCGGCACACTTGGGCAACCTGGATGCGCCGTTATGGCAAGGCCGACGTGCAGGGCCTTACCGAGACCGGCAATTGGCGCGCCCCCGCAGCGCCGCGCGCTATTCGCACGTCGCAGCGCGCGAGGAATGGGACCGTGTGAAAGACTTGCCCTCAATGGGGAGTAGACGGGGAAAAGCGGTTGGCGAGTAAGCCGGCCGGGTCCAAAGGTTCTATCCGGGCGAGGAACGATCTCAATTATCTCGCGTAGGTTTGGCGGCGGCCCATTGCCCTTATGCCGCCGGCCATTGGTCCTATCTCATGGCCACGATCCCCGGACCGGGGCCTCTTCCTCTCAGACCGCGCCGTTAACATCCCTTAACCGTGGACCATCGGACCCGTCCTTTGTCCGGACCTGCTGCAACGAGAAGCCGTCACCGTATCCCTGACCCGGTGACGGCTGCTTGCTCCTCTGCGTCAGTCGCGGGTTATCGAGATTATCTTGAAGTCCTTGTCGAGCTTGATGTCGTACTGCCCGCCCCAATTGCACTTGGCGTCGTCGACTTCAAAGTAGCCGCTGCCCTCGGTCTCCTTTTCCATCTTGCCGCCCGTGCAGCCAAAGGCCTCCAAGGCGGCCTTGATCTTCTCGGCCTCTGCCGGGGTCACCGGGGTGTCGGCAAGCGCCAAGGTGCTGCTCACTAGTGCAGCAGCGAATGCCATCAAGATTTGCTTCATTTTGCATCCTCAATCTGTTGCGACCATCGTACCCGCCGCCAACCATCAACACCGGCCCGCCATTTTGCTGGAAGGAGAGGCCAGCGTCGCTCGCGGCCAGCGACGGGCAGGCCAAACTCTCCACAACGCTCTATAGGCGTCAATGTGTTTCGCCGTGGCTCGGCACCAGCGATTTGAATGCCGGCAAACACAGCACCGGCTTTGCCTTCAGTGTCGACACCTTCGTCACCGACACCGGAGCCACAGCTGCTGCCTGTTTAGCGGTCCGCGTCCCAGCCGCTGCCGCGGCGCGCTTGGCCTCGCGCGCAGCCTGGATCTCGGTCAGCCTGGCCGCGGCGTGTTCCTGGTCGGCGGCGGTTACCTCGCCGCACGGAGTGCCGTCGAGGTCGACGCGGGCCGCGCCGGCCACGAGGCTTTGCAGGTACGTCATCCGCCTGGTGTAGATGTTCAGAGCCGTGACCAGGTCGCTGCGGGCGAGATCCGGGCAGCGGGCCGCAATCTCAGAAAAGATCCCGACCTTCAGCGGCCGATGCGGCTGGTACTGTTCCAGCACGAACGCCTGCGGAAAGGAGTTAGCCGTGTCAGAACGGCGTTTATGTCCTGCTTCGTAATCGTCATCAGTTCCTCCTCCGCCGCAGAATAATGGCGGATCGCGAAACTTCTGCGACACGCGAACAGCGCTGGAGGCGGCCAAGGCGTTGGCGCGGGCGGAGCGGGAAAGGGCGGGGTAAGGCGCACCCAGCTTTCTCAAGTGCACCCAAAAATGCACCCAAATCGGGTTTTCGGCGCTTTTCCACTGCTTAATTTCGAGCCAGTAAAAACTATAAGAGTGACTGCAGAACAGGAACTTTCTCAATTATTCAGACTAGCGGGTCAAGCACAATGACCGGCGGCAGCAAGCCGCCGGGATTTTTTTGGTCGGGGATTTTCAGGTGCAAACGCCGCAAGAGTCCGCGATCTGGGCGCCGATGCCGCGCCAGTCGAATCTTTGCACGCAAATACTCATTCCGCTTTCACGCGCGAGCGTCAGCTCACGATGAAATCACCAGGTTGACCGCTTTCGGGCCCTTGCCCTTCTTGTCGGGTTCAACCTCGAACGTAATGCGCTGTCCTTCAGTCAGGTCCTTCAATCCGGCCCGCTCGACTGCGGTAATATGAACGAATACATCGCGGCCGCCGTCATCGGGCTTGATGAAGCCGTAGCCGCGTTCTCCGTTGAAGAACTTGACTGTACCAGTCATGGCCATCGGGAAAGTCCTCCCCCGTACTGCTCCGCCGCTACGCGCAATTCGCGTATCGGCCGACCGGACTTTCGCTGCCGGAAGCTTTGGCCACCTGGGCCGAACGGGTTAATGCCCCGGCCGGCCTGGATTTTTATTCGGCCTTGATCACTCCGCCGCAACCATTCGCGGAAGCGGAACGTAAAGCCAGTCCCAACGGCCTGAGCATAAACCTGTTTTGCGCGAGTTGCCTACGCCCCAATCGCACTTTTCCATTTTTGCCCGGTGACCCCGGGTCAGGGCACGGCTTGATTCAGGGTTTGGGCGTCTCGAGCCTGAAACGGCCGGCGCCGCCCTGGCCGAGTGGTTTTTCAAGCTCGGGCAAGATCGTCTTGAGCTCGCCGGCCAGCGTCCACGGCGGGTTGACGACCAAAAGACCGGTGGAGGTGAGGGGACCGCCTGCCGCCTGGGGCGCGGCGCTGAATTCGAGCCGCAGACATTTGCCCGCAGGCTTGCTGGTGGCGGCTGCCGCCGCGACGTGGCGCGCAAGGGTGTCGGTGGCGCGCCGGCTCTTGACCGGGTACCAGATCAGATAGCTGCCGGTCGGCCATTTCGCATAGGCTTCGGCAAAGCCGTCGGCCAGCCGTTCAAACTCGTCCTTTTGTTCGAAAGACGGATCGATCAGCACCAGGCCGCGCCGCTCGTTCGGCGGCACGAAAGCCGGTAGCGCCGTCCATCCATCGAGGTCGACTACCCGCGCCTGGGTGTCGCGGCGGAGTGCATCGATCAGTTGCTTGCGGGCATTCGGCTCGATTTCGCAGGCTGCAAGCCGGTCCTGCGGCCGCAGCAGCGCGCGGGCGATCAACGGCGATCCGGGATAGGCCTTGAGCTCGCCCGGTGGGTTGAAAGCCCTGACGATGTCGAGATAGGGCGTAACCAGCGGCAGCGCGTTTTCCGAGAACCGCGCCTGCATCACCCGCGCAATCCCGGTCAGCCATTCGCCGCCGCGGCGTGCCTCCTCGCCCGACAGATCGTAGCGCCCGGCGCCGGCATGAGTGTCGATGACCCGAAACGCCGCGGGCTTTTCCTGCAAATAGGTCAGCATCCGCACCAGCACGATGTGCTTGATGACATCGGCAAAGCCGCCGGCGTGAAAGGCGTGTCGGTAGTTCATGGAAGGGACTGGCCAATTGGAGCAGACGTAATGTCTTCTACGCGTCATTTCTTCTACGCGTCATGGCCGGGCTTGTCCCCCTTCGCGAACGCCTCGGAGGACTTGGCCTCGGAATGCTCGGCTTCGGAATGCTTGGCTTCGCAGTACTTGGGCTGAAGACCCGGCGAAGCCCTGGCTAAGATGGTCCCGGCGGCGTAGGGAGGCCCCGGCCATCCACGTACCTTGCAGACGACAGGAAAGACGTGGATGACCGGGGGCGCAGACAAGACTTGGGGCTAGTCTGCGCAGGGCGATGCTGTTTTGCGATGCGCGGCTGCGACGACGGGCGGGTTTTCAGCCGCCGCGGACCGGCGGCATCACCACCTCGTCGCGCCGGCAGGCGCGGCGGTCGATTTCCTCGCAGGCGCGGAATTGCATGTCTTTGCTCATGCAGACCCGCACCTCGCTCAGGCGCCGGCTCGTGCAGAGCACCGAAATCGCCGAACTGCTCAAACCCGGATTGACCTTGATGAAGGCCTCCTCGATGTCGCTGGGGGCGATGGTTTTCGGCTCTGAAAGGTCCAGGAACTGCTCGGGGATTTTCACCGCGGCGCGCGCCTTGCGGATGCTCTCGAAATAGGCGCGTGCGCCGAGCCCCGAACAGGTGCCGTGCTTGTCCCATTCACTGAAGATCAGGCCCGGCGCCGGCATCAGGTCCAGCATCGAGGTCATGATGTTGCGATCGAGCCGCGGCGACGGGCGCTGGCAATATTCGGGAAAGCCCCGCTCATATTGCGGCCACAGGCCGTGAACCACGAAGGAATAGGGGCGGCTGCACTGGACGTTTGAGCGCCCGCTGTTGCCGCGTTCGGCAGCCGCCTCGCAGAACGACGGCGACCACGACAGGGCCAGCACGTAGAAATCAAACTCGCCCGGGGCGTTTTGCCGGCGATCCTGGGCGGAAGCCGCCCCTGCGGTGGCGATGACGAAAGCCAGCGAAATCAGAAACCACGAAATCTTGACGGATCGGAACATCGGACGCCCCTTACTCAGCTGCCGGAGCCTAGCAGGGAGCCGGAACATTTCAAGAACAAAAACGGCATGAACCTGAAATCAACGGAACGCCCACGCCGCGGCAGAATTCAGGGGGGCGAAATCAGGGCCGTGCGGCCCTGCAGCCGGGGCTATAGGCCCAGTTGCGATCGAGCCCGGTTACGCACCATTCGACGCCCTGGCCAAAGCCGGCAAAGCCGCCGTCCTCGATGATCGAATAGTGCACGGCGCGCATCTTGCCGTCGCTGATCATCACGTCAGCGCTGCAAAATCGTCGCGGGATGTTGTCGGACTGCCAGGGCCGGAAGGCCGTTTCGTGGATCCGGCCGAAGCCGGTGATCGCCAGCGCCGAATTCCAGAAGGTGCTTTCCTTTTGCTGGAATTGCGAGGTGATGGTCGGAAGCGCCGCCTCGCACCCTGCGACGCGGCCATCGTAGCGCGGGCCGGACAGCCAGAAATTCAGTTCGAACGGATTGGCGGCCTGGGCGGCATGGCCCGAGATCAGCAGGGCGAGCGCCGCCGCTACAAGACCGAATGCTCTCAAGGATGTGAACAGGTTGCGCATGGGAATCCGCCGGTAAGCCAAGGTTTGAACGGTGCCGCGAAGCCCCGACAAGGTCAAGTGCAACGCGGCAACACCTGACAGGCAACTCTACTTCCTGTCGCAACCATTCTTTCCATGGCGGCTGGCGCACATTATGGTGTGCTTCGGACGAAATGGAGTTTGCGATGCGAAGGTTTGGGGCCGTGTGCCTGGTTGCGATGGGCGGAATGCTGGCGGGCGCGCCGGCGCAGGCCGACACTGTGCCGCCGTTCAAGGGCAATGACACCGGCGGGATCATCGCCTATTCCCTGGCGAACCAGGCGGATGCCCGCCAGCTCGCCGTCGATCACTGCGCCGCCTACGGCAAGGTGGTGAAATTCCTGAGCGTGCAGGCCTACTATGGCGGTTACGTCTCGTTCGCCTGCCGCTGGGTGCCTTATGGTGCCGCCGAACGGCCCCTGCGCACGCTTTACTGAGCGCGGTCACCTCTTCAACCCCAACATAACTCTGCGGGAGCGCGAGCATGACGCGACAGCTTCTGTCATTTGGTTCGGCTGGTTCGGCGCTTCTGCTGTTGGCGCTGTTGCCGGTCGGCGCCGCAGGCGCCGTTGAACTGCCGGTGCGCAAGGCGGGCCTCTGGGAGATGAAGGTGCTGCGCGCCGGATCGCCTTCGCCCGAAATGACGATGCAGCAGTGCACCGACGAGACCACCGACAAGGACATGAGCACCGCGATGTCGCCGATGGGCAAGGAGATGTGCTCGAAGCAGGACATCCAGAAGACGGCGACCGGTTACGTCACCGATTCCATCTGCGGCATCGCCGGCGTGACGATCGCCTCGCACGCCGAAATTACCGGCGACTTCAATTCCGCCTACACCGTGAAGTCGACCGCGCGGAGCGACCGCGGCCCCGCCGGCGGCACGACGACGATCGAAGCGAAATGGCTCGGCGCCTGCAAGGCCGACCAGAAGCCCGGCGACATCGTGATGCCCGGCGGCATGAAGATGAACATCAAGGACATGGAAAAGCTGAAGGACCTGATCCCGAAGCAGGTGCCGAAGTAACGAGGCCGGCAGAATGAATGTGTCGTCCCTGCGAACGCAGGGACCCATACGCCGTGCCGTGAATTTTGAAAGACGCGGCTCGACGGCTTTCGTTCAACAAACAAGCCCTGTGGTTATGGGTCCCTGCGTTCGCAGGGACGACAACGCTCCGTCGATCTTGCCTACACCGGCACCCTTACCGCCGCACGCAGGCCGCCCATCGGGCTGTCGCCGAGCGTGATGTCGCCGCCGTGCGAGCGGGCGATATCGCGGGCGATGGCGAGACCTAAGCCCGTGCCGCCTTCGTCCTGGTTGCGGGCATCGTCGAGACGCAGGAACGGCTTGAACACTTCCTCGCGCATGTTGGCAGGTATTCCCGGCCCGTCGTCGTCGACCGTCACCGTCAGATAGCGATGATCGCGATGGCCGGTGATTGAAATCGCGTTGGCGTGTCGTGCCGCGTTGGAGACGAGGTTGCCGAGGCAGCGCTTGAACGCGGCCGGCTTCACCGTCACGACAGGCAAGCCATGGAACGTGACCGTCGCGGTGTGGCCGTTGCGCTCGGCGTCGCTGCGCAGGTCTTGCAGCGCCATCTCCATGTCGGTCGGCTGCGCAATCTCGCCGCTGTCGCCGCGCGCAAACGAGAGATAGGCCTCCAGCATCCCGGCCATTTCGTCGACATCCTTGCGCATGCCGTCGACTTCGGGACTGTCGCCGATCAGCGCGAGTTCGAGCTTGAAGCGGGTCAGGATGGTGCGCAGGTCGTGGCTGACGCCGGCCAGCATCGCGGTGCGTTGCTCGATCGAGCGTTCGATGCGCGCCTTCATTTCCATGAACGCCTGCGCCGCCTGCCGTACCTCGCGAGCGCCGCGGACCCGGAAATTCGGCGCCTCGCGGCCCTTGCCGAAGCTTTCGGCGGCCTCCGCCAGCCGCAGGATCGGCCTGATCTGGTTGCGCAGGAACAGCACCGCGACGATCAGGAGGATCGAGGAGGTGCCCAGCATCCAGAAGATGAAGATCTCGGAATTGGAAGCGTAGGCGGCGCTACGCTGCGCGAACACGCGCATCACGGCGTCGTCGAGCCGAATGCGAATCTCGACCAGATTGGATTTGCCGACGGTATCGATCCAGAACGGCCGGCCGATCTGGCGGCCAAGCTGCACCGAGAGCGTCTGGTCGAGCAGCGAGAAGAACGGTTTCGGCCCGGGCGGCGGCATGTCGCCGACGGGCAGAAAATCCACGACAAGCTGCAGCCGTTGTCCGATGCGGCGGAGTTGCGCGCGGTCCTTGTCCTGCGGATAGCCCTTGTAGACGTCGATCAGGGCCGCGATGTCCTGCACCACGGCCGCCGAGAGGCGCCGCGTCACCGTGTTCCAGTGCCGCTCCATGAACACGAACGCGACCACCGTTTGCAGGATCACCATCGGCACGATCATGATCAGCAGCGCACGCGCGTAGAGGCCGGTCGGCATCCAGCTCTTGAAGGCGTTGCCCATCCAGCCATTGGCCCGGGAAACGCGTTGCGACGCGTTGCGGATGAACGTCAGGCCGGTGTCGAGCGTGCTCATGAATATCAATATCGGCTCAGGGCGACGCAACCAGGCGATAGCCGATGCCGCGCACCGCCTGCAGGAACAAAGGATTGGCGGGATCGTGCTCGATCTTGCGCCGCAGGCGGTTGATCTGTACGTCGACCGCGCGCTCGTTCACCGTGCCGCCGCCGGTCAGCGCCGCGCGCGGCACGGTGTCGCCGGGCGCAGCCGCCAGAATGCGCAGCATTTCGCGCTCGCGGTCGGTCAGGTGAATGATCTCCTCGCCCTGGCGCAGTTCGCCGCGGTCGAGATGATAGACGTACGGCCCGAACGCGATCTGCTCCAGCGTTTCCACCGGCGGCGCCGCGGTACGCTTGAGGATGTTGCCGATCCGCAGGATCAGCTCGCGCGGCTCGAACGGCTTGGCGACGTAGTCGTCGGCGCCGATCTGCAGGCCTTCGATGCGGGCCTCCGCTTCATGGCGCGCCGTCAGCATGATGATCGGCACCGACGAGGAGGTGCGGATGAAGCGCGCCAGGTCGAAGCCGTTTTCACCGGGCATCATGACGTCGAGGATCAGGAGATCGAAATGCAGGCCGAGCAGCTTGGCGCGGGCGTCGTCGGCGCTCGACGCGGTCGTGACCCGATAACCCTCGCCGCAAAGAAACCGCGACAGCAGGTCGCGAATACGGCGGTCGTCATCGACCAGCAACAGATGCGGGGCGTCGTCTGCCGGCTGCAGCGGCGTGCGTGCGGTCGCTGCGGCGATGGTTGCTCCGTGCGGCACGATCACTCCCTTGGTTTCTTGCTGCCGGTCCCGAAGATCGCTTCCAGCACCTTGTCGGGATCGTCGCGATCGATCATCGCACGCAGGAACTGGCTGATCGCCGCGGCGCCATCGGGGCTTATTTCCCCGAGCGCATGGGTGATGCGATCGGTCTGCAGCCCGGCGAGTTTCGCCACCAACGCTTCGCCTTTGGGGGTGGCGTAAAGAAGGCGCTGCCGGCGGTCGTTATTGCCGGTCTTCTGGATGATGTAGCCCTCATCGAGCAATTGCTTGAGCACGCGCCCGAGCGACTGCTTGGTGATGCGCAGGACGTCCAGCAGGTCGGCGACCTTGAGGCCGGGGTAGCGATAGACGAAGTGGATCACCCGGTGATGGGCGCGGCCGAACCCGAAAGCCTCGAGCTCATGGTCGGCATCGCCGACGAAGTCACGGTACGCAAAGAACAGCAATTCGATGATGTCCCAGCGAAATTCACCGGACCGCGGGGCCGGGGACGGTCCCTCGGCCCCCTTCGAATCAGGGTCGGTGGCGGGCCTTGAGAAATTTATGTCAGTCATGTTGACATATCTTGGGTTCAATGTTACAAAACTGCCAGCCAGGGCGAAACTTTAAGTCGTTTCGGTCTTGGCGACGTGTCAGGCAGCCGAAAAAGCCAGCGATGGCGGCAACGGCCGCAAATTGGACTACCGTGCGATTGTCGAGCGGCATTTCGGCAAACATACTGGACTTCGGCATTCCGCAAAAGCATGTCCTGCGGGGCGTGTTGGCGATGGAAACCGGCTGCGAAGCAGGCAGCAGGTCCGGAGGACAGGCTGGCGGGGGAAATCGCGCCGGTTCCGACAGCGGGAAGCAAGAAAATGAGTTTGAAATTCGAAATCCAGCCTGCGGCTAAACCGACGTCCGAGCAGGAGCGCACGGCAAAGCTCGCGGACCCCGGCTTCGGCCGGATTTTCACCGACCACATGGCCATCGTCCGCTACAATCAGGCCAAGGGCTGGCATGGCGCGCGGGTCGAATCCCGCGCGAATTTCCCGCTCGATCCGGCCGCAGCCGTCCTGCATTACGCGCAGGAGATTTTCGAAGGCCTCAAGGCCTACAAGCGCGACAACGGCGTCAACCTGTTCCGCCCCGACGCCAATGCGAGGCGCTTCAAGAACTCGGCCGAGCGCATGGCCATGGCGCCGTTGCCCGAGGCGGTGTTCATCGAAGCGGTCGAGCAGCTCGTGCGCATCGACAGCGCCTGGATCCCGGGCGGCGAGGGCAGTCTCTACCTGCGGCCCTTCATGATCGCGAGCGAGGTGTTCCTCGGCGTGAAGCCATCGGCGGAATACATCTTCGCCGTCATCGCCTCGCCGGTCGGCTCCTATTTCAAGGGCGGACCAGCACCGGTGTCGATCTGGGTGTCGGAGAACTACACGCGCGCTGCGATCGGCGGCACCGGCGCCGTCAAATGCGGCGGCAATTATGCCGCCAGCCTGCGCGCGCAGGCCGAGGCCATCGAGCACGGTTGCGATCAGGTGGTCTTCCTCGATGCGATCGAGCGCCGCTATATCGAGGAACTCGGCGGCATGAACGTCTTCTTCGTGTTCGAGGACGGTTCGCTCTCGACGCCACCGCTCGGCACGATCCTGCCGGGTATCACCCGCGATTCGATCATCGCGCTCGCCAAGGATTCCGGCACGCCCGTGCGCGAGGAGGCCTATACGATCGAGCAGTGGCGCGCAGATGCCGCCAGCGGAAAGCTGAAGGAGGCCTTTGCCTGCGGTACGGCGGCCGTCATCTCGCCGATCGGCAAGGTGTGTTCCGCGAGCGGCGATTTTCTCATCAGCGGCGGCGCGGCCGGCCCCGTCGCCATGGGGATGCGCAAGAAGCTGGTCGACATCCAGTACGGCCGCGCGGCCGACCCGCACGACTGGATCAGAAAGGTTTTGTGACCGGCGCGCGCACCGTCATTCCGGGATGGTCCGTAGGACCAGGCCCGGAATTTCGAGATTCCGGGTTCGATGCTTCGCATCGCCCCGGAATGACGGCCACCCGATAGATGCACCGGTTGCCGCATCGCGCCTTGGCTGGTACCAACGCCGCCCATGGCTGCGAACCAAAATGACTGACAAACCCAAAAAACCCCAGAAGCTGAAGGCGCGGCTGCCGCGCGGGCTGGAAGATCGCGGTCCGGCCGCGATTGCGGCCACGCGCCAGATGGTCGAGAAAATCCGCGAGGTCTATGAGCGCTACGGTTTTGAGCCGGTGGAAACCCCAGCGATGGAGTACACCGACGCGCTCGGCAAATTCCTGCCCGACCAGGACCGCCCGAACGAGGGCGTGTTTTCGTTCCAGGACGACGACGAGCAGTGGATTTCGCTCCGCTACGACCTGACCGCGCCGCTGGCGCGCTATGTCGCGGAAAATTTCGAGGCGCTGCCAAAGCCCTATCGCAGCTATCGCGCCGGCTACGTCTATCGCAACGAAAAGCCCGGCCCCGGCCGCTTCCGCCAGTTCATGCAGTTCGACGCCGACACCGTGGGCTCCGCGTCACCCGCGGCCGACGCCGAGATGTGCATGATGGCGGCCGACACGATGGAAGCGCTCGGCATTCCCCGCGGCTCTATGTGGTGAAGGTGAATAACCGCAAGGTGCTCGACGGCGTGAGGGATGCTCTTGGCATTGCAGATGACGGACAATGGCTGACCGTCATGCGTGCAATCGACAAGCTCGATCGTCTCGGTATTTCCGGCGTTCAGCAATTGCTTGGTGACGGCCGAAAGGACGAAGTCGGCGATTTCACCAAAGGGTGCGGGTGCTCAAGGCAGACGACATCGCTCTGGTAGATCGGCGCGATCGAACAGGGCGCGGCAGATCGATGCACGGATTGCGCGATAGCAAGGTCGGACAGGAAGGCCGCGACGAACTCGACGCGATTGGCAAACTTGTTGCTGCAGTCCGGCTATGGATCGGATCAAATCGTCATCGATCCTTCCGTCGTCCGCGGCCTCGAATACTATACCGGCCCCGTCTACGAGGTCGAACTCACCCTCGAAACCAAGGACGAAAAAGGCCGTCCCGTGCGTTTCGGCTCCGTCGGCGGCGGTGGCCGCTACGATGGCCTCGTCTCGCGCTTCCGCGGCGAGCCGGTGCCGGCGACGGGATTTTCCATCGGCGTGTCGCGGCTGCAGGCGGCGCTGACGATGCTGGGCAAGCTCGACACGCGGCCCGACTTCGGGCCTGTGGTCGTTACCGTGTTCGACCGCGACCGCGTCGCCGATTACCAGAAGATGGTCGCGCAGCTCCGCAACGCGAACATCCGTGCCGAACTTTATCTGGGCAACCCCAAGAACATGGGCAACCAGCTCAAATATGCCGACCGCCGCAACTCGCCTTGCGTGATCATCCAGGGCTCGGACGAAAAGGCGCGCGGCGAAATTCAGATCAAGGACCTGATCGACGGCGCCAAGGCGGCGGCTGCGATCGCCTCCAACCAGGAATGGCGCGAGACGCGCCCGGCGCAGTTCTCATGTGCGGAAGGCGAGCATCGTCGCAAAAGTGCGCGAAGTGCTGGCACGCCATGACGTGAAGTGGGGCTAGCCATTCGTTTCGGGCGTCATGCCCGGGCTTGTCCCGGGCATCCACGTCTTGTTTGATAGAAAAGGTCGTGGATGGCCGGGACAAGCCCGGCCATGACGGAAACAAAAAGGGAGAAACGAAAATGCCTGAGATCACCGTGAGCATGGCCTTCGGCCGCACCGACGAACAGAAGGCCGGCATGATGCGCGACATCACCCAGGCGCTGGTCAAGAACCTCGGCGTCGATGCCGATGCAGTCGTGATCCAGATCAACGAAGCGCCGCTCGCCCACAAGATGAAGGGCGGCAAGACTTTTGTGGAACGCGCGGCCGCGGCGAAGAAGTAGCGCGGTCTCTCCATCCGTCGTCCCTGCGAACGCAGGGACCCATAACCACCGATGTTAGTTGTTGCGCCGGGCTGGAGCTCCAGCTTGCTGCAACAACGTACATTTGTGGCTATGGGTCCCGGCTCAAGGCCGGGACGACACCGCCCTTGCGGAAACACCCATGGACGCACGCGACTTCATCAAAGTCGGCATGAGCGCCGAACGAACGCTCGTCGTGCCGGCCGAGCGCACGGTCGGGCATTTCGTGCCCGGCATGCCGATGGTCTACGCGACGCCGATGATGATCCTGGAAATGGAGATCGCCTCGAGCGATGCGATCAGGGGTTATCTTCAGCCGGGCTGGATCACGGTCGGCACCGAGGTCGATATCCGCCATCTCGGCGCGTCGCTCGTCGGCGCCACGGTGCGGGCCACGGCCAAAGTCATCGCGGTCGAGCGCCGCGTCATCCGCTTCGAGGTCGAAGCCTTCGAGGGCGAGCGCAAGATCGGCGACGGCCGCCACGCCCGCGGCCTCGTCAATGCCGAGAGCTTTACCAAGAGGCTTGCGGGGAAGTAGCTGCGCGTTCTGACCTCATCCTGAGGAGCCGCGCAGCGGCGTCTCGAAGGATGGCCACACGCACCAGCGGGGCCGGATGGTTCGAGACGGCGCTGGCGCGCCTCCTCACCATGAGGGCAGCAGCAATTTACTTCGCCAATTCCTTCGAGCGCTTCGTCGCTGCGGCGATGGCGCGGATCATCAGCGGCTGCAGGCCGTCCTTGCCCATCAGCACTTCAAGCGCGGCGGCGGTGGTGCCGCCGGGCGAGGTGACGTTCTGGCGCAGCGTTGCCGAAGCAAGCTCCGAGCGATGCAGCAGCTCGCCGGAGCCCGCGACGGTCTCGCGCGCGAGTTTTGTGGCGAGCTCGGCGGGCAGGCCGGCTTCGACACCGGCGCGCGCGAGTTCTTCGGCGAGCAGGAAGACATAGGCCGGACCGGAGCCGGACACGGCGGTGACCGCGTCCATCAGGCTTTCATCGTCGACCCATTCGACCGAACCGGTGGCGCGCAACAGCGCGTCGGCGGTGGCGCGTTGCGCGGCGCTGACATTCCGTGCTGGCGCGGCAACCGTAATGCCGCGGCCGATCGCGGCCGGCGTGTTCGGCATGGCGCGAACCACCATGCCGCCGCAGACTTCCTCCAGCGCCGCAATCGTCGTGCCCGCCATGATCGAGACCACGAGCGTATTCGCTCCGACCAGCTGCTTCAGCGCCGGCCCTGCCTCGCGGAACATCTGCGGCTTCACCGCCACCACCAGCGTATCGGCCGTAACGGCGTCGTTCGGATTGAGGCGGACGCCTTTTGCGGCAAGCGCGCTGATCTCGGGGGACGGCTGCGGCTCGATCACCACGACGCGCGCCGCATCGAGGCCGCCGGCCAGCCATCCGGTCAGCATCGCGCCACCCATCTTGCCGGCGCCGGCAAGCGCGATGGTGCCGTGGAGTTGGGTGAGGGAATTAGCTGCTGTGATCGACGACATGCGCAATACTCTTTCGTCGTCCCTGCCTAGTGCGCAATTGCGCACGGGCGCAGGGACCCATAACCACAGCCGGTTCTAGTCAAGCGAGAGGAGGGCCACAAGCAGTTTGCTTGAGCCGCGAGGTCACGGCGTATGGGTCCCGGCGTTCGCCGGGACGACGGTGAGGATATTGAAATGCGGAAGCGAGAACCTACGCCTCGCCCTCGGTATCGAACATCGCTGCGCTCATCGCTTCTGCCGCGGTTTTCCCGGCCCAGACCACGAACTGGAACGCGGGGTAATAGCGCTCGCAGGCGTGGATGGCGCCGACCAGCATGGACTCGCATTGCGCGGTCGAGGCGGTCAGCCCGCCCGGCAGCACCAGCGCCTGCCGGTACATGACCATGCCGGTGTGGGTCCAGATGTCGAAATGGCCGATCCATAATTGCTCATTGACCGCCGCGATCAGCCGCTGCACTTCCGCGCGCCGCGCGGGCGGGATCTTCATGTCGAACGCGCAGGCCAGATGCAGCGCCTCGATCTCGGCCATCCAGGTGAAGGAGAGCTGATAGTCGGTCCAGTCCCCCCTGGAGACGATCGTGACCTCGTCCTCGCCGGAGCGCTCGAACGCCCAGTTGTTATCGGTAGCGATGTCTTCGACCACCCCGAGCGGGTTGGTCGGGGCTTCAATGATGCCTTCGAGGAGGGACATGCCGTCTCGACCTTGTTTCTTGAATTCTTCTGAAACTCACGGGCAACAGCGCGCCTCGAACTCGTGGATCGCCGTCGATTGCAATTCCCGTTCGCCTGGTTCCCGGGGCCTGCCGAGGCTCAAGTGATGTGATTTGCGGAATCTGCGCAACTCACCCCTGAGTCCGTCCACAGGCCAAAGCGTCGTCGTCCACAGTTGATCGCGAGTACAAATCTTAATTTGAGAACAAACCGGAGTCGGATTCCCGGATATGGGAATCTTGCCGCCACAAAGGTTAATGGGTGGTTAACTTTCTTGGGATGACCACATTCCGGCCCGCCCAGGTGCTTGGTTCGGCCTTGAATCGCCTGTTGCGGCTTTACGGTTCGCGCGCAGCCAGCGGGCACGCCTCGATCGCGGTCCCGAGCCACGCGCCCTCGATCTCGACGCAGGGCTTCGAAGCATCCACCCGGAGGCCATATCGCTCCAGCAACTGCGCGCGGATCGGCTTGCCGTGCGCGTGCAGTTCCCATGCGCCGCCCGGCAGCGGATTCTTCAGCGCAGTTCGAATACGGCGGTCGAACTCGCCGTCCGGCACGATGGGCATCGCGATGTCGGCGAGCTGGTAGAAGCGCGACTGTGGCGGCAGCACAGTGGCGACATAGGCAAGCGGCTTGTCGAGAAGAAAATAGGCCGCGGGCTGCTCAAGCGATTTTGCGATGTTGGGATTGTAGGGATTGGACCAGGGGCGGCGGAACCAGTCTCCGGGTTGCGACCACAGCGCGATCAACAGCGCGGTGGCGGCCATCACGGAATTCACGGGCATCGAGGATGCGCGCGGCAAGCCTGCTCCGGGGTGGCCAGCCAGCGAGCGGGAGATCACAAGGACGATCAACGGCGCGCACAGCAGCTCCAGCACGACGGCGTAGCGCTGAATCGCAAACAGGGCGAGCCACGTCGCATAGGAGACGGCGAAGAACAGAAGGAATTGAATGTCCCGCTGGGTGAAGATCGCGGCGCGGATGACGAGAGACCGGCCGATGCCGAACAGGACCAGCACCATCGCGACGGCGAATCGCGCGTCGCGAAACGGATACTCCGAGCTCCTGTTGTCGCCGAGCATCCAATAGAACGGATACGCCAAGGCGTCGAGGTAGCCGCGGGGCATGAACTGCCAGTCCATGATATTCATCGGGACCAATTCCGGCGACCGGAACACCGCATTGAAGAGCGGGAAAACCGGATTGCCGAGCTCGCGCCAGAGCATCAGTCCCCACGCACCGCCCGTCGCCAGCGCGCCGGCCAGGCCGCCAATGCCAAGGCAGATCGTCGCCGTCAGGGGACGGGTCGCGGCGAGAACCGCGGCCGCCGCACCGAGCGCGTAAACGACATTGGTCAACTTCAGCCCGACGGCCGCGCCAAGCAACAGCCCGGCGAGGACATAACGTCCGTGACGCGATCCGTCCGCCGACAGGATCAGGATGCAACCTGCAACAATGGGTAGCGCGGTGAGAATGTCGGAGAAGCTCGTTCCGACCTCCGAAAGCGTCATCGGACCGACGGCGGCAATCAGGATCGACGCGCCGATCGCCCATGATGTCGCGGCATCTCGCAGCAGCACGCGCGAGAGGAAGTAGATCAGCACCAGATTGAGGCCATGCACCGCGCCGAGGATCATGAGGCCGTAGGGCGGCGGCAGCAGGTGGCGCAGATAATAGACCGGAAAATAGACGGTGGGATTGAAGTAGGTCTGAAAGCCGGCCGGCAGCGCATCGATGGCGTAGCGGCCGTTGATCAGGGCCCAGACGTTATACTCGTGGTAGTTCTGCCAATCCCAGTTGACGTCCTCGCCGGCGAACCAGGTGTAGAGCGCGCCCGCCAGCAGCGAGCCCAGCGCAATTACGATCGGCGCCAGCGCCTTGGTTCGGAAAATCGACGTTGACCAGGCCCGGTTGGCGGGCCTTCCAGAATCGGTGCCGGAAACCTCAGCCGCGAGTGTCACGCTTGTCTCGTTTGTGTCGCTGGGATGACCAGGAGTTGCACGAAAGGCCCATCTAGGGCGCCCCGCTTTAAGTATTCGTGAACGTATCGCCAAGCATCGAGTGTTTCCGGGCGGATCGCAAATCGCGCGTTAACGCCCGTTCGCTAGCGTCGTGTCGTTTCCTCGCAGGATGGGCCAATGACCTCCGAATTCTCTGCCGTTTCCAGCCACTCGCCGTCAGGATCGGCGGGGCGGGAAGGGCTGGCGCCGATGCCGCTGCTCCTCACCGGTGTAGTTTTCCTTGTCGCGATCCTGCTGCGGCAGTTCGTTCCCCTCAATACCGATGTGAGCTGGCTGCTGGTCGTGTGCGAACGCATGCTGGATGGCCAGCATCTCTATCGCGATATCATCGAGATCAACCCGCCGATGGCGGCTTTCGCCTATCTGCCGGGTGCGGCGCTGGCGCGCGTTCTCGGCGTCGATCCGCGACACGTGATCGATGCGCAGCTTCTGCTGCTTGCGGCAGCCTCACTTGTTGCGGTATCGCGCATCCTGCGCCTGTCGCCGGCGTTGGCGCAAGGGAACTGGGCAACGTTCGTCGTCTGGGCAGCAGCCGTCATGACGATCCTGCCGATGCATGTCTTCGCGCAGCGCGAGCACATCGCGATGCTCACCTTCCTGCCGGCGCTCGCGGTCTATGCGTTGCGCAGCCGTCGTGAGCCGCTTCCGCTGTGGGCGATCGTGATTGCGGGCCTGGGCGCCGGCATCACGCTTGCCTTCAAGCCTTTCTTCACCGTGCCGGCGGCGCTGTGCATCATATTCGCCGCCGTACGTTCGCGCTCCTGGCTGGTGCTGTTTGCGCCGGAGAACATCATTGCGGGCGTGGTGGTGACGATCGTCAGTGTCGGAACGTATGTCCTCTATCCCGAGTATTTCACGGTTACCTATCCGCTGGTTCGCGACACCTATCTGTCATGGTCGATGCCGGCTTCGGTCATCTTCCTCAATGATGCCACCCTGGTCTTCGCGATCGCGATGGTGTCGGTGCTGCTGGTTCGGCAGAAGACCGCGCCCAACTCGCTGCTTTTGGCCGCGATGCTCGCCGCGTGCGGATTTGCCGTCTCGTTCTTCCTGCAGCGGCGCGGTTGGGCCTATCATTCCTATCCCATGGTCGCGATTGCCTTGCTCGCGATGGGCTATGCGCTGACGGGCACTGCCGACGCAGCCCCGCGCTCGCGCCGTCTTGAGGCTGTTTCAGCGTTCATGCTGGCCGTGACCTTGCTGCTCGGCATGCAGTGGTTCAACGCCAACGTCTACGTCGGCCCGATCAGGCAAGCGGTCGAAGGTCTCAAGCCGCATCCGCGGATATTGGTGCTCAGCGGCGAGGCCGCCATCGGCCATCCACTGGTGCGCGATATCGGCGGCGTCTGGGTTTCCCGCCAGGAAAACCTCTGGATTCGCGAATTCGTGCGGCTGACCCGCGAGAGGACCCTTGTCGATGCGGCGGCCGACGCCAAGCTGAACGGCTATCTGGCGCTGGAACGCAACTGGCTGGTCGAGGATTTCAGAAAGCTGCCGCCCGACATCGTGCTGATCGACAATCCGCGCAATGGGTGGGGAGCCTGGGCCCGTGCCGATGCCGAGATATCGCAGCTGCTCAAGCCCTATTCGCTGGTGCGCTCGGTCGACGGCATCGACATCCTGCGCCGGAACGACTGAGGGCCCGGCGGAAAGCTATTTCTGCGAGACGCCGATGATGAACGTATAGGGCACGCGCGAATAGTCGTCGCGAATGGCAAGGTTCACTTTTCCAAAGGCGCGGCGAAGAACCTGATCGTAGCCGTCGCGGTCGCGGACGAATTCGCCGCGGTCGTTGTCGAGCAGCCATTTGGCGATGGGCGACTGGCCCTCGCGGTAGCAGCCGTCGAGGGTGAACAGGACGCCGTCGCTCTTGAGGACGGCGCGGATGTCGGCGAGCGTGGCCTGCAGGCCGTCGTCGGCGATGTGATGCAGCACGCCGTTCATCATGACCACATCGGCGCCGGCGAATTCGCGGGCGGCTTCGGCGTCGAAATGACGGCAATGAAACGTGCCGAGATGGCCGAACGATCGTCGCGCATACGCGATATAGGCCTCGTCGATGTCGAAGCCGGTATATTCGATGTCTTCCGGCAGATGGCGCAGGATGTGGCCGGGCCCGCATCCGATATCGATCACCCGCATCCCCGGCTGCAGCGTCAGGTAATCGGCGATCGCCTTGATGCGGGCGCCGAAGAAGCCACCGGCATTCTGGTAGGCCTGGTAGAGCGCGGGATGGTTCAGGATTGCTTTCATCACGAGGCCTCGTCGTAGGCAGGGCTGCGCGCTCTCGATCCCGGTTGGGCCAGCAGGGTCTTGAACGACTCTTTCTCGATGTCGTTCTCGCCGTCGGCCGCGTTGTGCGGCAGCCGCCCGCGCCGGTGGAGGTGCGAGATCACGAACAGCGGGCGGTTCTTCGACTGGATGTAGATGCGGCCGACATATTCGCCGATCAGCCCGAGCACCAGAAGCTGGACCGAGGAGATCATCACGACCAACAGCGTCAGGCTGGTCCATCCCGGCACGGTGCCGGAGAGGATCCAGCCGATGACGGCGCCGATACCGACAAAGGTGAGGACGGTGGTCAGGAGCGCGCCGACATAGGTCGCGATCCGTAGCGGCACCATCGAGAAGCTGATCAGCGCGTCCGCCGCAAAGCTGATCATTTTCGCCAGCGGATATTTGGTGCTGCCGGCATACCGCGGATGACGGTCGTATTCACAGGCGACCTGCTTGTAGCCGAGCCAGGCCACCATGCCGCGGATGAAACGGTCGTGCTCCGGCATCTGCACGAGCTGGTCGGAGATGCGGCGGCTCATCAGCCGGAAGTCGCCGGTATCGACCGGAATATGGACCCGTGTGATCCTGGCGAGCAGGCGATAGAAGGCCTCGGCCGACATCTTCTTGAAGCGGGTTTCGCCGGCGCGGCTGCGCCGCAGACCGTAGACGACGTCGGCGCCTTCCTGCGCCATCATCTCGTACATCGGCGTCAGCAGTTCCGGCGGATCCTGCAAATCGGCATCGATGACCAGCACGAGGTCGCCGCGTACGGTGGACAGCCCGGCCGTCAGCGCCAGTTGATGTCCATGGTTGCGGGAAAGCCGTACGGCTACGACGTTGCGGTCTTCCGCCGAGAGCTGGTTGATCAGCTTCCAGGTGTTGTCGGTCGAGCCGTCATCGACCAGGATCAGTTCGAACCGCTGGCCGCACAGCGCGCGGGCGGCGGCCGTCATCTGGTGGTGGAATTCGCGCAAGCCTTCCTGTTCGTTGTAGCAGGGCACAACGATCGACAGAAACATCTTGCCGGGGCGCGGCGTCCCGTCCTGAATTTCCATGGGTTTGGCAGCCTGTCCGGCAATGAACGGTTCGAAGTGCTGCCGGCGATATTCGATGATGCCCAGTTAATTGTTCATCAATTTTTAGACCGGCCGCGGTACGATTCGTCCAGCCGGCTGCGGCTAAATTAATCAAATGTTTAGGCGCTATCTAAACGTTGCGTCACGATCGAATACCGGCCCTTGCGCGCAGCCGTTTGGCGGGCCGGCGTTTTACAGGAACCGGGATCGCCGACATGGACAAGGCCGAATTCGATCGCTTTGCCGACGCCTATGACGACCAGCATCGTGAGAACGTTGCGGTGACCGGCGAGAGCCCGGAATATTTCGCCGAATACAAGATCAGGCAACTCCGGGAGATCGTCGATCGCGAGCAAATCGGCGTGTCGCGAATCTGCGATTTCGGAAGCGGGATCGGCAACTCGGTTCCGTTCTTCCGCAAGTATTTTCCGGACGCGGCGCTGACATCGTCCGATGTCTCTGAGCGCAGCCTCACGCTGGGTAAACAGCGCTACCCCGGGGATGGCAGTTACGTTCTGATCGAGGACAGCCGCATCCCCTGCGAAACCGGTTCGTTCGATATCGCCTTCTCCGCTTGTGTGTTCCATCACATCCCCCACGAAGAGCATGTGACGTGGCTGAAGGAGCTGCACCGGATTACGCGACCGGGCGGTCTGATTGCGATCTTCGAGCACAACCCGCTGAACCCGCTTACGGTTCATGCGGTGAACACCTGTCCGTTCGATGAGAACGCCAGGTTGATTTTCGCGCGCGGTCTGGCGAAACGATTGCGTGCCGCGGGGTGGGTGTCACCCCGCATTCAGTACAATCTGTTTTTCCCGCGCGCGCTCGCCCGGCTGCGCCCGCTGGAGGCCAGGCTCGGCTGGCTTCCGCTCGGCGCGCAATACGTGGCCTTTGCGCGCAAGACGTAGCCGGCAAGATATCGCGGAAGACGGCGGGCGCCTTACTCCGGCCTGAGACCGCCGGCGCGGACCACCTTGCTCCACTTCCCGGTTTCGTCGGCGAATTTCAGAAACTGCCGCCGGAAAAATTTCACGTGCAAGGGCATTCCCATTTTCCGCCGCGACGGCCGCTCGGACCTTCCCTTGGCACCTTCGGCAAATCTCAAGCGGATCTGGACGTTAAATCAGTGCGCTCTGAAAGTCTTTGGTTTCCGGATCGGGCAGGTTGAGGCTGTCCCCACAGCGCTGGAACGAGACAGGTCGCGCCAGCTACTTGAAAGATTACGCTATGACTGTTCTTGAAGATATTTTGTCCAGCTCCACCGCGCCGATTGCATGGCGCCGAACCTCCGTGTTTCTGGCGCGCACGCGCCGCCTTATCAATCACCTGGTGGCGGCCGCGATCGCGCGGCGCGAGCGTCACGCCACGCTGGCGGTGCTGCGCCATCTCAATGGCCGGGAATTGAGAGACTTCGGGCTTGACCGCTCGCAAATCGACCTCGGTCTCGATCAGGCCGCGCAGGAAAGATCGCGGATCCAGCTCGGCATTTGTGCCGGCGGTCAGCGGGCGAGAACGGACTTCGAATAGGAGGCCTGCCCTGTTCCGGGGGCATGGGGACATGCCGTTTCCCCATGCCAAAGGCGCTTGCTGACGCCTCCGCGTTTGGCCATATTCCCTGGCAGGTCGTCCATCCCGGGCGGCCGATGTTCTCAGGGCGGGGTGAAAGTCCCCACCGGCGGTAAGGGTGACGTAGCCCAAGCCCGCGAGCGCCTTCTTCTCGCTTGAGATGAAGGGTCAGCAGATTCGGTGTGATTCCGAAGCCGACGGTTAAAGTCCGGATGAAAGAGAACGGTTGCGGCGGCCTCGTGCGTGTGCGCGTGGCTGACGTCGTTCCGTATGCCCTGATTCTGGTCCTGAAAGAGGAAAGCCATGAATCAGATGTTGCAAGAGCCTGAAGTCCAATCCCAACCCCAGACAGTCGAAGCCAGCCACGTTCCTGACGTGCCCGAGCTTCCGCCGGCGCCGTCATATCCGCGTTTCGTCAAGCCGCAGCGGGTCGCCTTCGTGCAATCGTCGTGGCATCGCGACGTGGTCGAGGAATGCCGCATCGCCTTCCTCGAAGAGATCGAGGCGAGGCATATCTCGCGGGCGCAGGTCGACCTGTTCGAAGTGCCGGGTTCGTTCGAAATCCCCCTGCATGCGCAACTGCTGGCCAAGACGCGGCGCTACACCGCGATCGTGGCCGCGGGCCTCGTCGTCGACGGCGGCATCTATCGTCACGAATTCGTGGCCGACACCGTGATCAAGGCGCTGATGGATGTGCAGCTCAAGACCGAGGTGCCAATCTTCTCGGCGGTGCTGACGCCGCAGCAATTCCACGACAGCGCCGTGCATCACGATTTCTTCCGCAAGCATTTCGTCATCAAGGGCATCGAAGTCGCGGAAGCCTGCGCCAGCACGCTGCACAGCCTGGAACGGCTGCGCGGCCAGGTCGCGGCCGGGATCGTGTAAGCGGTGAGCCGTAGGATGGGTAGAGCGCAGCGAAACCCATCACCTCACCTCGTCGGAAGCCATTGATGGGTTTCGCTGCGCTCTACCCATCCTACGACCTACGCCCACCCCGCATGCGCTCGCGGGGTGGGTGCCCTTTCACATCGGGAAACACGTCGAATAATACGGTCAGGCAATCGACCGATTGTCATTTCCGATGCCGAACCTGTAAACTCGGCGGCGGGAGGAGGCCAGCCCGTGGAGACGGGCGGCCGAGACGGTCATGTTCGAAGGACACGATCCTTATCTCGTCGCGCTCTCGGTGGCGATCGCGATTCTGGGAGGTTACACCGGCTTCGGCCTCACCGCGCGCATCCGCGGGACGCCGGACGCTAGTCATCGCCTGCTGTTGGCCGGCGCCGCGTTCTTTCTCGCCATCGGCATCTGGACCATGCACTTCGTCGGCATGCTGGCGGCGCCGTTGCCGGCGGGCACGGTCTATCTGGTGCTGCCGACCGTCATATCGTTTCTGATCTGCGTACTGGTCGTGGGCATATCGCTGTTTTTCGTCAGCATCGGCGAACCTTCGATGCTGCGCGTGCTGTCTTCGGCGGTGCTGCTCGGGGTCGGTATCGCCAGCATGCATTATGTCGGCATGCATGGGCTGGCAGGCGACTTTGCGATGACGCATGACCCCGCCATGGTCGTGCTGTCGGTCGCGATCGCGATCGCCACCGCCTACGGTGGAATACGGGTGTTCCTCGCGCGCCAGGGCGGCGTTCAGTTAATCCTGAGCGCCGTGGCGTTCGGCATCGCGGTGCCGGGCATGCACTACACCGCAATGGCGGGGATGCATCTGGTTCCGCCGGAGGGCGGATCGCACCACCACATCGGCGGGCTGGCGGCATCGTCGCAGATGCTTTCGCTGGTGGTGACGCTGCTTTGCTTCGTGATCGCAGCGGGGTTTTTGTTGTCGCTGGTGCCCGACCCCCGCAAGAAAGCCCCGCCCGTGGCCGACGCCATTGCCATGGTTCCGGGCGCAGCCACTGTCAGTTTGGAGATTCCCTCAACCGACGCCAGCGCGGCGCCCACCAGCCCACGGCTGCGGCCGACCCCGCTCGGCGGCATTGGTCAGCCGCCGCGCGCCGCACCCGCGCCACGGTTACCGGTCGAAGGCGCGGACGGCACCCATTTCATCGACAGCACCGAAGTCAGGAGCGTCCGGGCCGACGCTCATTATACCAAGGTGCATGACGGCACCCGGGAACGGATGTGCCCATGGTCGATCTCCGAGGCCGAAGCCCAGCTCGACCCCGGACTGTTCCTCCGGGTGCACCGCAGCCACATCGTGGCCATGGCGCACGTCACCCTGGTTCGCAAGGAAGGTGACGGCGCGATCGTCGAACTCGACGGCCCGTCGCCGCATCGCGTGCCGGTGAGCCGGGCCAAGATCGCCGAGGTGAAGGCCCGGCTCGGCCTCGCCAAACGGCATGCTTCCTGATTAGGTCGGCAAGGCTTAGGTCGGTAAGACTGAATTAGGTCGGTAAGACTGACGCATTTCGTGCGCGTCCATCCGCATTTCGTGCGAATTTCCTGACCTTGTGCCCGCGCGATTGCGCTTTAGAACACCTCCAATCAGCTTCGCCTCCAACGTCCGCAAAGGACGAATGGAGGAAACGCATGATCCCTGGCCCGTTCAGTTATCACCGGCCGGCAACCCTGGCCGACGCCGTGAACCTGCTTTCGACGCTTGGCGATGAGGCCCGCCCGCTGGCCGGTGGCCACAGCCTGGTTCCGATGATGAAGCTCAGGCTCGCGAGCCCTGAGCATTTGATCGATCTGCATGGCGTCGCCGGCCTCAAGGGCATCCGCCGCGACGGCAGCACAATCGTGATCGGCGCGATGACCACCCAGCACGAATTGCTGACATCCGAGGACATCGGCAAGTCCCTGCCCATTTTGCACGAAACCGCGCTGCTGATCGCCGATCCCCAGGTGCGCTATCGCGGCACCATCGGCGGCAACGTCGCCAATGGCGATCCCGGCAATGACATGCCGGCGCTGATGATGACCCTGGGCGCCAGTTACCGCCTCGAAGGCAAGTCCGGCGCGCGCGAGGTCGCAGCAACCGAGTTCTACCAGGGTGCCTATTTCACCGCGCTCGAACCCGGCGAACTCCTGACCGCGGTCTCCATCCCCGTACCATCAGCCGGTCACGGCTACGCCTACGAGAAACTCAAGCGCAAGGTCGGCGATTACGCCACCGCGGCCGCCGCCGTGGTGCTGACGATGGCAGGCGGCAAGGTTGCCACCTGCCGGATCGGCCTGACCAACCTTTCGGAAACGCCGCTGCTGGCCGAGGACGCTGCCAGGGCCGTGATCGGCACCAGCCTCGATCCGGCCACGCTGAAGAAGGCGGCTGCGGCTGCGGAAGCCATCATGTCGCCGGCCGCGGACGCCCGCGGGCCCGTCGAATACCGCAAACATGTCGGCGGCATCATGGTGACGCGCGCATTGCAGCGCGCCGCCGGCCGCGCTGCTGAGGTCTATCAGGTGATCAGACCTCAGCCCATTCTAACTGAGCATGATCTTCCGAGGCACAATGGCAAAGACTCACGTCACCATGAAGGTGAACGGCGCCGAGGTCGAAGGCCTCGTCGAACCGCGCACGTTGCTGGTGCACTTCATCCGCGAAAATCTCTCGCTCACCGGCACCCATATCGGCTGCGAGACCACCCATTGCGGTGCCTGCACCATCGATATCGACGGCATGTCGGTGAAGTCCTGCACCATGTTCGCGGTGCAGGCAGAGGGCTCCGACATCACCACCATCGAGGGCGTCGCCAATGCCGACGGCTCGCTGTCGGCATTGCAGGAAGGTTTTCGGATGATGCATGGCCTGCAATGCGGCTTCTGCACGCCCGGCATGATTTTGCGCGCGCAGCGGCTGCTGAAGGAAAATCCGTCGCCTACTGAGGCGGAAATCCGGATGGGCATCTCGGGCAATATCTGCCGTTGCACCGGCTACCAGAACATCGTCAGGGCCATTCAATATGCCGCCGCCAAGATCAACGGCGTTGAATTCCAGGAGGCTGCGGAATGAACGACATGACTCCCACGCGGGAACAACGCGAAGCCAAGCTCGAAGGCATGGGTTGCAAGCGCAAGCGGGTGGAAGACATCCGTTTCACCCAAGGCAGGGGCAATTACGTCGACGACCTGAAACTGCCGGGCATGCTGCACGGCGATTTCGTACGGTCGCCGCATGCGCACGCGCGCGTCAAGAAGATCGACGACACCGAGGCGCTGAAAGTGCCTGGCGTGCTCGCGGTCATCACCGCCGAGACGCTGAAGACGGTCAACCTTGCCTGGATGCCGACGCTCGCCGGCGACGTGCAGATGGTGCTGGCCGACGGCAAGGTGCTGTTCCAGAACCAGGAGGTCGCCTTCGTGGTCGCCACCGATCGTTACGCCGCTGACGACGGCATCAACAAGGTCGTAGTCGAATACGAGCCGCTCCCGGTCGTGATCGATCCGTTCAAGGCGATGGACGCGGACGCGCCGGTGCTGCGCGAGGATCTCGCCGGCAAAACGTCAGGCGCGCACGGTCCGCGCAAGCACCACAACCACGTCTTCGAGTGGACCGTCGGCGACAAGGACCTCACCGACGCCGCCTTCCGGAAGGCGGAGGTCACGATCAAGGAGATGCTCTCCTACCATCGCACCCATCCGTCACCGCTGGAGACCTGCCAGTGCGTCTGCTCGTTCGACAAGATCAAGGGCGAGTTGTCGATCTGGGGCACTTTTCAGGCCCCGCACGTGATCCGCACGGTCGTGGCGCTGATTGCGAAGATTCCGGAACACAAGATCCATGTGATCGCGCCCGATATCGGCGGCGGTTTCGGCAACAAGGTCGGCGCCTATCCCGGCTATATCTGCGCCGCGGTCGCCTCCATCGTGACAGGCAAGCCCGTCAAGTGGGTCGAGGACCGCATCGAAAACCTGACCGCGACATCGTTCGCGCGCGATTACCACATGACGACCGAGATCGCCGCCACGAAGGAGGGCAAGGTGACGGGTCTGCGCGTGCACGTGCTGGCCGATCACGGCGCGTTCGACGCCTGTGCCGATCCGTCGAAATGGCCGGCCGGCTTCTTCAACATCGTCACGGGATCGTATGATTTCCCGACTGCGCATCTTGCGGTCGACGGCATCTACACCAACAAGGCGCCGGGCGGCGTCGCCTATCGATGTTCGTTCCGCGTCACCGAGGCCGCCTACTGCATCGAGCGCGCGATGGATATTCTGGCGCAGAAACTCAACATGGATCCGGCCGAACTGCGGCTGAAGAACTTTATCAAGGCCGAGCAGTTCCCGTATCACTCGGCGCTGGGCTGGGAGTACGATTCCGGCGACTACCACACAGCCATGCGCAAGATGATGGAGTCGGTCGACTATGCCGGTCTGCGCAAGGAGCAGGCCGAACAGCGCGCGGCGTTCAAGCGCGGCGAGACCCGCGAGATCATGGGCCTCGGCGTGTCGTTCTTCACCGAGATCGTCGGCGCCGGCCCGTCGAAGAACTGCGATATCCTTGGGATTGCGATGTTCGATTCCTGCGAAATCCGCATGCATCCGACCGGCGCGGGCATCGCCCGGGTCGGCTCCAAGAGCCAGGGCCAGGGCCACGAGACCACCTGGGCCCAGATCATCGCCACCGAGATCGGCATTCCCGCCGACGACATCATGGTCGAGGAGGGCAACACCGATACCGCGCCTTACGGGCTCGGCACCTACGGTTCGCGTTCGACGCCGGTGGCGGGCGCGGCGATTGCCATGGCTGCGCGAAAAATCCGGGCCAAGGCCCAGATGATCGCGGCCTACAAGCTCGAGGTCCACGAAGACGACCTCGAATGGGACATCGACGGCTTCCGCGTCAAGGGTCTGCCGGAGAAGACGATGTCGATGAAGGACATCTGCTGGGCGGCCTATAATTCGGTGCCGCCGGGCATGGAGCCGGGCCTGGAGGCGGTCAGCTATTACGATCCGCCCAACATGACGTATCCATTTGGTGCCTATATCTGCGTGATGAACATCGACGTCGATACCGGGGTCTACAAGGTCAGGCGCTTCTACGCGCTCGACGATTGCGGCACCCGCATCAACCCGATGATCATCGAGGGCCAGGTGCACGGCGGATTGACCGAAGCCTTCGCGATCGCGATGGGCCAGGAAATCCGCTACGATCCCGAGGGCAACGTGGTCACCGGTTCGTTCATGGATTTCTTCATGCCGACCGCGGTCGAGACCCCGCATTGGGAAACCGACTTCACCGTCACGCCGTCGCCGCATCACCCGATCGGCGCCAAGGGTGTCGGCGAGAGCCCGAATGTCGGCGGCGTGCCGGCGTTCTCCAACGCCGTCAACGATGCTTTCTCGTTCCTGGGAAGTACCCATATCCAGATGCCGCATGATTACTGGCGCAACTGGAAGGCGGCGAAGGATCTGGGAGTGTTTGCGTAACGTGTTGCGAGCGCAGCGAAGCAATCCAGTCGCTTCGAGACGGGGCTAAGGCGCTCGCTCCTCGCAATGAGGTCTGACTGGCTGCGGGCTAAGGCCTTCGACCCTCATGGTGAGGAGCGCATCGAAGGTCGGGCGTCTCGAACCATGTAGGCCACGGGAGAAGCAATGAAAAATCGTGACGAAATCGCGCAAGCGCTGGCGGCGTCGGGCTATATCGCCGACGGCGAACTCGCGACCGCGATCTCGCTGATGCAATTGCTGCGGCGTCCGCTGCTGCTGGAAGGCGAGGCGGGCGTCGGCAAGACCGAGGTGGCGAAAGCGCTGGCATCCGTGCACGCCACCGAGCTGATCCGGCTGCAATGCTACGAGGGGCTGGATCAATCGGCCGCGCTGTATGAATGGAATTACCAGCGCCAATTGCTGTCGATCCAGGCCCATCGCGGCGATAACCCTGACGATGTCGAACACCAGATCTTTTCGGAAAAGTACCTGCTGGAACGGCCGTTGCTGGCGGCGATCCGGCGCGCAAAACCGCCGGTGCTGCTGATCGACGAGATCGACCGCGCCGACGACGAGTTCGAGGCGTTCCTGCTCGAACTGCTGTCCGACTTCCAGGTCTCGATCCCCGAGCTCGGCACCATCACGGCCACCACGATCCCGCATGTGGTGCTGACCTCGAACGGCACCCGCGAACTCTCCGACGCGCTGCGCCGCCGCTGCCTCTATCACTATGTCGATTATCCCGATGCCGATCGCGAGGCGCGCATCATCATGGCGCGGATCGATGGCGCCAGCGCGTCGCTGTCGTTGCAGATCGCGCGCATGGTCGAGGGCATCCGCAAGGAGGAATTGCGCAAGGTGCCTGGCGTCGCGGAGACGCTGGACTGGGCGGCGGCTTTGGTCGGCCTCGACGTCCGCGATCTCCACGACGCGCCCGAAACGGTCCACGAGACCTTGATGTGCCTGCTCAAGACCCACGAAGACAAGTCGCGGGTCACGCGCGAGGTCAGCGAACGCCTGTTGGGGAAGGTCGCATGAGCTGCTGCGGCACCAGTCCCGGTTACGAGGATCTCGATCAGGTCTCGCGCCTTGTCGCGTCAAGGCTCGCCGCGTTTCTCAAGACCTTGCGCGACAGCGGATTCGCGGTGGGTCTTGCCGAAGGCCAGGACGCGGCGGAATTGATGACGGCGGGCTACGCGGCCAAACCGGGTTTGTTGCGTTCGGCGTTCAAGCACCTGTTCTCGGCGCGCAAATCCGACTGGGAAAAATTCGACGGCATCTTTGACGCGTTCTGGCTCGGCAGACGCGTGCGGTCGCGGTCGGTGACATCAGGCTCGTCGAAGGCTGCGAACAATCCATCGCTCAAGAGCCTGGCTGACGGCCAGCGCTCCGGCGGCGAGACCGCGATGGATCAGGTGCCATCCACCGATGATGGCGGCGTCGATCGCGGCGGCGAGGGCCGCATGGAAGGGGCCTCGCGCGCCGACAATCTGGCCGAGGTGGATTTCCGCAAACTGGCCGATCCCGCGCAAATCGAGCAGGCGCATGAAGCGGCCGCGCGGCTGGCGCGGGCGATGCGCACGCGGCTGACGCGGCGCGATCTGGCGCGGCGGCGCGGCTACCGGCTCGATCTGCGAAGGACGATCCACGGTAATATCAGCCATGGTGGCGTCCCGATCGACCTCGTCAAGCGGCAGCGCAAGGAAAAGCCGTTGCGGCTGGTCGTGCTGCTCGACGCCTCCGGTTCGATGAGCATGTACACTGGTTTGTTCCTGCGTTTCATCCACGGCATCCTGGACGAGTTTCGCCAAGCCGAGGCCTTCCTGTTCCATACCAGGCTCGCTCATGTCTCCGACGCGATGAAGGAAAAGGACGCCGCGCGCGCGCTCGACCGGCTTTCGATCATGGCGCAGGGCACCGGCGGCGGCACCCGGATCGGCGAGAGCCTGCAGACCTTCAACCGCTGGCACGCCGCGCGGGTGATCCATTCGCGCACCGTCGTGATGATCGTGTCCGACGGCTATGAGACCGGCGACGCCGCATTGCTCGGGCGCGAAATGGCGGCGCTCGGCCGCCGCTGCCGCCGCATCGTCTGGCTCAACCCGATGATGGCGTGGCAAGGCTATTCGCCGGAGGCCAGGGGCATCAAGGCGGCGCTGCCGCATGTCGATCTCTACGCGCCGGCCAATACGCTGAAGAGCCTGACCGCGCTCGAACCTTATCTGGCAAAGCTGTGAGAATGGAGTTTGTCGCATTGACGGCAGTGCGCCCCCTCTCCCGCTTGCGGGGGAGGGTTGGGGTGGGGGTGCCGCCGCGAGTCGCACTGCCCGTGATGAGAGAGTTTCCCCCACCCGCATCGCATCGTCGATGCGATGCGACCTCAGAGCGAGCTTCGCTCGTCTCGACCCCCGCAAGCGGGAGAGGTGACCGATGGAGCCGCCCATGACCGCGCATGTCGAAGTGATGGACCTGGTGGCGCAGATGAAATCCGCCGAGCAGGCGTTCGCGCTGGCCACGGTGGTTCGCACGGTGTCGGTGACTGCGGCGAAGGCAGGCGCCAAGGCGATCATCCGGCCGGATGGGACGATCGTCGCAGGCTGGATCGGCGGCGGCTGTGCCCGCGGCGCGGTGCTGAAGGCGGCGCGCGAGGCGCTGGCCGATGGCGAGCCGCGCATGGTGTCGGTGCAGCCGGAAGACATGCTGGCCGAGCTCGGCGTCAAGCCCGGCGAGAATCGCGAAGGCATCCGCTTCGCCAGCAACATGTGCCCGAGCAAGGGCACCATGGACATCTTCGTCGAGCCGGTGCTGCCGCATCCCTCGCTGCTGATCTTTGGTGCCAGCCCGGTGGCAATGTCGCTCGCCGCACAGGCGCGCCAGCTCGGCTATCACGTCACACTGGCCGCGCCGGCGGCCGATCGAGCGGACCAGCCCGATGCGCATGTCATCATCGACGGCTTCGAGCCGCGCTATCTCAACGACGCGCGCCGTTTCGTGGTGGTCTCGACCCAAGGCAAGGGCGATGAGGCCGCGCTCAAGCAAGCGATCGCCATCAACGCCGAATATCACGCCTTCGTCGGCAGCCGCCGCAAGATGATCGCGCTGCGCGAAAAGCTCGTCGCCGGCGGCATCGCGCCTGAGGCGATCGATCGCGTCAAGGCCCCGGCCGGGCTCGACCTCGGCGCCATCACGCCGGAGGAGATCGCGATGTCGATCCTCGCCGAAATCACCGTCGAACGCCGCCGCGGCCAGCGCGCGGCCAATCCTGTTGCAAACAAGTAAGGACCCCATCATGCAGATGAACGACAGCCAGCGCATCCCGGCGCCGAAGGAAAAGGTCTGGGCCGCGCTCAACGATCCCGAGATATTGAAGCAGTGCATTCCCGGCTGTCAGTCGCTCGAGATGTCTTCGCCGACCGAAATGACCGCGACCGTCGTGTTCAAGGTCGGCCCGGTGAAGGCGACCTTCAGCGGCAAGGTGACGTTGTCCGATCTCGATCCGCCGAATGCTTATCGAATCTCGGGCGAGGGCTCCGGTGGCGTTGCCGGCTTTGCCAAAGGCGGCGCCGCGGTGCGCCTCGAGGCGGAAGGGCCTGACGTGACAGTGCTGCACTACGATGTCGACGCCCAGATCGGCGGCAAGCTGGCGCAACTCGGGTCGCGCCTGATCGATTCCACCGCGAAGAAACTCGCGGGCGAATTCTTTGCTTCGTTCGGACAAGTTGTTGGCGGGACTGCGGCGGCGCCTGTGGAAGCCGCGCCCAAGGGCTGGCTGGGCAAGCTGACGGGTGCAGTCTAGCAACTGTCATTGCCAGCCCATTCGGTCCACCGTCATTGCGAGCGAAGCGAAGCAATCCATTCTTCCTTTCGCGGCAGGATGGATTGCTTCGCTTCGCTCGCAAAGACGTGGATGGGCCGCAGTGCGCCATGCCTGAACTGTACCGGGCGCGACTGACGTGTCAGACTTCCCTCCAGGTCGCAGCAAAGCCCGGCCAAACGGGCATGCTGAACGATGGAGGAAACGATGAGGCTGGTTGCGAACCTGTTCGCCGCATTGCTTGTGCTGCTGACCGCGCAGGCGGGATCGGCGCAATCCAGTTATCCGAACCGACCGGTGAAAGTCCTGGTCGGCTTCACGCCCGGCACGGCGCCGGACCTTGCGGCGCGCATTCTTGCCGACCGGTTTTCCGAAGTCTGGGGCACGCCGTTCGTGGTCGAGAACGTTCCCGGCGCCGGCAGCAACATCGCCACTGAACGCGTCGCCAAGGCGGCCGCCGATGGGTACACGCTGGTGATGGGCGGCAACTCGGCGTTCGTCATCAATCCGAGCCTTTTTGAGCAACTGCCGTTCGACCCGATCAAGGACTTTGCGCCGATCTCGCAGGTGTTCATCGCGGCGAACGTGCTCGCCGTTCCATCCGAGCAGCCGGTCAAATCAGTGGCGGAACTGGTGGCGCTCGCCAAGGCGCAGCCCGGCAAGCTTTCCTATGGCCATGCCGGCGTCGGCACGTCACAGCATCTCGGCGCCGAATTGTTCAAGTACATGGCGCATGTCGATATTGCGTCGGTGCCCTATCGCGGCACCACGGCGTTGATGCCGGATCTGCTCGCCGGCCGCATCACCATGTCGTTCGCCAATATCGTGAACGTGCTGCCGCTGGCGCGCGAAGGCAAACTGCGCGCGCTGGCCATCACCTCGATCAAGCGCTCGGCGCTGGCGCCCGACCTGCCGACCATGGCGGAATCCGGATTCCCCGGCTTCGAGGCCGTGCCGTGGTTCGGCCTGCTCGCGCCATCAGGCACGCCGAAGGATGTTCTGGAAAAACTGCACGGCGAGACCGTCAAGACGCTCGCGATGCCGGAGGTGCGCAGGAAGTTCGACGAACTCGGACTCGAACCGGTCGGCAACACGCCAGCCGAGTTTGCGGCGATCATCAGGAAAGAGACGCCCGAATGGGCCAAGGTAATCAAGGACGCCGGCATCAAGCTCGGCAACTGACCGGGCGCGCAGGGCTAAGACGGCACGAGGTATAACAGCCGTTGCGAGGAGCGGAAGCGACGAAGCAATCCATACTTCCTCAAACGCGCGATGGATTGCTTCGCTTCGCCCGCAATGACGTGGGGACGTCGCAGCGCGCATATCCGAATTTCTCTCGCAATTTCAACGTGATTTGCCCAGTCCAGTCCTCGCTCAAAAAATATTCCGCTTAACCCGTCGGGCAAATCAGCGCTACAAGCTCGCCCATCTCACCCGATGAGAGGGGCGTGCGCACGTCACGAACGCGCGGTGAGATGCGGTGGACGCAAAGCGTGTGCAAGACGAGCGCGCGTGACGCGTACGGCGAAGTCGTGTGGTCCTGACGTCGCGGTGCTGGCGTCAAGTGATGCGGAAGTATCCGCATGATGACAGTGGCAAGAAAGCCGTTCACTGGGGAGAGCACGAAGTAAGCCGTAAAGCCACTGCGCAGGGAAGGCCGGGATGCTCCCGCTGGACCTGTATGCTCGTGTGCGCGTTTTCTGTGCGCTATTGCACACGAGACCGCGGGTGCAGCGCGCACCCGGTCTTCCCTGCGCCCTCTTCTATTTTGGAGGGCAAGCTTCCGGCAAACCTCGGACGCATTGCGCCGCGAGATCGCGAAACTCTGCCTGCTATCTGCCTGCTAGACTAACGGTTCTGCTGTTTGAAAAGTGAAATTGGTGCGTGCCATCCGCCACACCCGAATCCCGCTTGGTCTGCCTGTGCTTTCGGCTATGCTGCCTGGCATCAGTTCACCAGCCAAGAGTGATCGAACATGACCGGGCAGGATTCGTCGGATTGGCTTGGCCTTTCAGGCCGCGTCTGTGTGGTGACGGGTGGGGGCGGCGGCATCGGCTGCGCCACGGCCGTCAGTCTCGCCCGCGCCGGTGCCCGCGTCGCGGCGATCGATCGTGACGAACGCGGGCTCGAAGCTACACAAGCCGAACTGCGCAAACTGGGCGATGGCCATCTCGTGGTCAGCTGCGACACCACCAGCGCCGAGAGTATCAAGGCCGCATCTGAGGCGATCGAGAAATCGCTCGGGCCTTGCAGCGTGCTCGTCAACACCGCGGCCATCCTGCGTCCCGGCGCGCTCGACACTTTGTCGCTTGCCGAATGGAACAGCGTGCTCGCCGTCAACCTGACCGGCTATTTCCTCTGCGCGCAGGCCTTCGGGCGGCAGATGCGCGCGCATCGCAGCGGCAGTCTGGTTCATGTGTCGTCGATCGCCGGCAGCAACGCGCAGGGGCAGAGCGGCGCCTACAGCGTCAGCAAGGCCGGGGTGATCATGCTATCGCGCCAACTCGCCAATGAGTGGGGACCGAACGGCATCCGCAGCAACGTCGTCAGCCCCGGCATGGTGATCACGCCGATGAGCCAGGCGTTCTACGATACGCCCGGTGTGACCGAGCGGCGCTCCGCCGTGGTGCCGATGCGGCGGGTCGGCATGCCGCAGGATATGGCCGACGTGATTCTATTCCTCGCCAGCGACCGTTCGTCCTATGTCAACGGCGACGAGATCATGGTCGACGGCGGCTATGCCAACATGCTGATGAATCTGGTGCCGCGGCCGGGGTTTGAATGACTGGCGCAGCTGTTAAACCCTCATGGTGAGGAGGCGCGTAGCGCCGCCTCGAACCACGAGGCCCCGCTGGTGCCATTCATCCTTCGAGACGCCGCTACGCGGCTCCTCAGGATGAGGTCTGACACCTAGTCGAACAAACTCGACACCAATTCTTCCGCGGCGGTGCGGCCGATGGCTTCGCCGATCAGGCCGGCGATCGACAGCGTGCGGATATTGGGGGCCTTGGTGACCGCCTCGGTCGGCAGGATCGAGTCGGTGATGACGAGTTCTTTCAGCTTCGAGCCGGCGATGCGCGCCGCGGCGCCGCCGGACAGCACGCCGTGCGAGATATAGGCGTAGACATCCTTGGCGCCTTGCGCGAGCAGCGCGTCGGCGGCGTTCACCAGCGTGCCGCCGGAGTCGACGATGTCGTCGATCAGGATGCAGGTGAATCCGGCGACATCGCCGATCACGTTCATGACCTCGGATTCCCCGGCGCGCTCGCGGCGCTTGTCGATGATGGCGAGCGAAGTGTTGATGCGCTTGGCAAGCCCGCGCGCGCGCACCACGCCGCCCACGTCGGGCGACACCACCATGACGTTGGCGAGGTCGAAGCGTTCCTTGATGTCGCGCACCATCACCGGCGAGGCGTAGAGATTGTCGGTCGGAATGTCGAAGAAGCCCTGGATCTGGCCGGCATGCAGGTCGAGCGTCATGACGCGGTCGACGCCGGCATGGGTGATCAGGTTGGCAACCAGCTTGGCCGATATGGGCGCGCGCGAGCCGACCTTGCGGTCCTGCCGGGCGTAGCCGAAATAGGGGATCACAGCGGTGATGCGGCGCGCCGACGAGCGGCGTAGCGCATCGGTGATGATCAGCAATTCCATCAGATGGTCGTTGGCCGGAAACGAGGTCGACTGGATGATGTAGACATCCGAGCCGCGCACGTTCTCCAAAACCTCGACGAAAATCTCGTTGTCGGCAAACCGGCGGACGCTGGCCTTGGTCAGCGGCAGATGCAGCCTGTTGGCGATTTCCTGGGCCAGCACGGGATTGGAATTGCCGGCGACCAGCTTGATCGAGCCGTTCTTGGCCGACATTGACGCTTCTCCTCGCGCCTTGCTGGATACGACGTTCAGCATATCGAGAAATCCTCGGGAAACCGGCGCGTTTCGATGGGCGAGGAGATATCAGGCAGGGGGCTTGGCTGGCAACCCATTGCCGCCGTTTTCCCGACCAAAAATGGTCCGTTACGGGACTTTATGGGCCGCTTTATTGGGCGCTGAAGCCAAGCGCGGCGACGCCGGAAACATCCTGTGCGGGTACGGCCGCGTCCGCACTCGCTACTGCAGGGCCGCTGCGGGCCGGGGCAGGAGCGGGCGTCGCATCCGGGGTTCCGTTGATCATGCCGGTGAGGCCGCTGAGACCGGCCTGCGCGATTTTTCGCAGCACGAGGTCGTCGGCCGCGGCCCAGGCGTCGCGCCCGGCCTTGCCGCCCGCCTCTTCGCCGGACAGCCGCAGCGCGCGCTGCTGGTTGTTGTCATAGACGTCCCAGACCCAGGCGATCACGGTCCGTCCGCGAACCACCTGCGCCGAGAGATAGCTGCGCACGCGATAGGAAGCGCCGCCCTCGCGGGAGACGATCGAGAGGTTGCGCAGCTTCAATTCGCTGTCGAGCACGTTGACCATGCGGTCGAATACTTGAGGCGGCGGACCGTCGATCGATTCGAACGCCACGGTGGAGCCGCCACCGCCGCCGGTCGACGCCATCGCATACGAATTGCTGGCGGCGCCGCCGCCGGCACAGCCGCCAAGCGCGCAAGCCGCGACCAGAAGTGCCGCCGCAATGGCCGCGCGCGCCGCGATTATCTCATTTTGAAACAGGGATGCGATGGGATGCGTCATCATCCCAGCGATATCGTTAAAATGCGTTAAGGTCTAGGGCAGGCGGCGCGAAGTCTCGCCAAAAAAATCGCGTCCGGATCGCCCGATTCATGCCGTATTGTAAAAGCCCTCTACCCCACAGGATGGTGCATGCGAGCCTTTGTTCTCGACGCCTATGGCGCGATCCCGGATCATGTCCGGCTCGCCGACGTCGCCGATCCCGTCGCGGGCCCGGAACGAGGTCGTGATCGAAATTCATGCCGCCAGTCTCAATCCGATCGACTTCAAGATCGTGCGCGGCGATCTGAAGCGCGTCTCGAAATATCGCCTGCCGCGCCCATTCGGGTTCGATGCCAGTGGTGTCGTGCTGTCGGCCGGCGCGCGGGCCACCCAATTCAAGCCGGGCGATGCGGTCTATGCGCGCGCGTCGCGTGACGCCATCGGCACCTTCGCCGAACGGATCGCGCTGCCGGAGAAGTTCGTGGCCCTCAAGCCGGCGGCCGCTTCCTATATAGAAGCCGCAGCGCTGCCGCTGGTCGGGTTGACCACGCTTCAAGGCTTTGGCCGCGTCCGCGCCGCCGCCGGCCAGCGCATCCTGATCCACGCCGGCGCCGGCGGCATCGGCACCTTCGCCATTCAATATGCAAGGCATCTCGGCCTTCACGTCACCACGACCACGAGTTCGAAGAATGTCGACTTCGTCAGATCACTCGGCGCCGACAGGGTCATTGCCTACGACCGCGAAAACTATCTCGAACAGGGTGGCGGCTACGATATCGTCTACGACACGCTCGGCGGCGCGTTCACGGTCGACGCCTTCAGGCTGGTGAAGCGCGGCGGCGCCGTGATCTCGCTGAGCGGCCCGCCCGATCGCGATTTCGCCCGGCGCGAGGGCGCGGGCTGGCTGGTCCGCATAGCGGTCTGGTTGATGAGCCGGAAGGTCTATGCCGCGAGCGCGGAGGCCGGCGCAAGCTATTGCTGGTTCTTCACCGAGCCGGATGGCGATCAGCTGCGCGAGATCGCCGGGCTCGTCGATAGCGGCGCGATCAAGCCGGTGATCGATCGCGAATTCGCCTTCGATCAGTTGCCGGCGGCGCTCACCTATCTCGAAGCGGGCCGGGCGCGCGGCAAGGTGGTGTTGAAGGTGAGGTAACGAATTACTCGCTGGTCAATGCAATCGCGTGAACGTGGCGGCCGTAGTCCGGCTCTTTCCGATGCACCGAGCGGCGGTAGCTGTAGAAGCGCTCGTCGGAATAGGTATCGACGCCGATGTCGTCGATCATCAGCACGCCGGCACTCTCCAGCCGCATGCGGATGAAGCCGGCGAGGTCGAACATCGCATGGCCTGATCGAACCGAGGGAATGAAGAACGCGGCATTTTCTGCGTCGGCATCCAGGAAGCGCTCGACGAATTCGCCGCCGACTTCGTAGGAGTGCTGGCGGATCAAGGGACCGATGGCGGCGACGATACCGCTGCGGTCGGCGCCGAGCTTTTCCATGGCGTCGATGGTGGATTCCAGCACGCCCGTCAGCGCGCCCTTCCAGCCGGCATGGGCGGCGCCGATCACGCGCGCGCCAGCGTCGGCAAACAGGATCGGGCCGCAATCGGCGGCGGTGACGCCGATGGCGATACCTTCCGTGCGCGTGACGATGGCGTCAGCCCGGGGCCGGGTGTCATCAGGCCATGGCCCTGTCGCCACCACCGCGTCCGGGGAGTGGATCTGGTGCACGCTGACAAAGTTCTCCGGTGCAACGCCCATTTGCTCGGCCATCCTCCGGCGATTTTCCAGGACATTGGCGGGATCGTCGTTCGAACCGAGGCCGCCATTGAGGCTCTCGTAGATTTCGCCGGATACGCCGCCCTCGCGGGTGAAGAAGGCATGGCGCAAGCCGGGAACGGCCGCGAGCAGCGACGATCCAAATGTCATGATGTTTCGCGCTCCGGCTCGGGCGGTTCGTCGCTGATGCCTGCGACCGAAATGAGATTTGGTTCGGTGATCGCGAGCACCTTGAACATCGAGCCCATGCCGCCGCGGCCGCTGTCGACCAGCCGCTTCAGCGCGCTGGAAATATCGGCGGAAATCTCCGGCGTGGTCTTTGCCATCAACGCGACGGCCCGCGTTTCGACGCCGAGCCGCTTGAGGAATTCGCCCTGCGTCACCGGGCCGTGGACGCGTGCGCCGGCATCTTCCGCCGCGCGCGCCAGCGCCTGGAAGTCGACATGCGCCGTCACGTCGGCCTGGCCGGGATTTTTCAGGGGATCGGCAAAGCTGTGGCGGGCGATGGCCTGGAAGGTGTCGCCGGCGTCGCTGCGCAGATGGCCGTAATCGATGACCAGCGCCGCGCCGTCCTGGTGGCGGACCCGCGCCGCGATCTTCATCATCTCGGCATCCGGGCGCCATTCGAACACGGCCCCCAAAGGTGCCGCGCGCACCAGCGGCGGCAGCAGCACTTCGAAGCGCGGGATGGGGTCGACGTCGGCGCCGAACACCAGTTTGTCGTCGCTATCGACATCGACCACGCGCTCATGCCAGCCGGTCTCGCGCTTGACCACCTGATGGATCGGCAGAACGTCGAAATATTCGTTGGCAAGAATGACGGCGGGGCCTTCAGGCACCTCGTCGAGGTGGTCGTGCCAGGTGATGTTGCGCACGCCCGACAGCGTCGCCCGTTGTTTCTCGCGCAGCACCGGATTGATCTCGACGAGATGGATGCTGAGCGATTGATAGAGCGGCGGCAACACCCGGAGCGCGCGCAGCGCATCCGCCATCATGGTGCCGCGGCCGGGGCCGAGTTCGACCAGCCGCAGCATCGGCGGCGAGCCGATCGATTTCCAGACCGACGCCGTCCACAATCCGATCAGCTCGCCGAACATCTGGCTTACTTCGGGAGCGGTGGTGAAATCGCCCTCGCGGCCCAACGGATCGCGCGAGACGTAATAGCCGTGCTCGGGATGAACGAGGCATAGTTCCATGTACCGCCAGACCGGCATCGGTCCCGACGATTTGATCAGCCTTCTGATCTCTGATTCCAGCGGCGAAAATTCGGTCACGGCCTGCCTTGAACTGGCGTTTGTATCTGCTCACGCGTCTGGCGGCGCCATGCCATCACGATCAGGATGGCTCCGGCAATGATCATCGGCACCGATAGCAGCATACCCATGGTCAGTCCGCCCCACAAAAAGCCGAGCTGCGCATCGGGCTCGCGAAAGAATTCGCTGATGATGCGCGCAAGGCCGTAGATCGCGATGAAGCTGCCGAGGATCAGGCCCGGCCGCTTCAGGGCGCCCATCCGGACCATGACCGCCAGGACCGCAAACAGCAGGATGCCTTCGAGGCCGGCTTCGTAGAGCTGGCTGGGGTGCCGCGGCAGCGGTCCGCCATTGGGAAACACCATCGCCCACGGCACGCTGGAATCCGCCGGCCGGCCCCACAGCTCGCTGTTGATGAAATTGGCGATGCGTCCGAGCAATATTCCGATCGGAGCGACAGCGGTCGTGATATCGCCGAGCGACAGGATCGGGATTTCGTTCTTGCGGGCAAACAGCATCACCGCCGCGACGCAGCCGAGGAAGCCGCCGTGAAACGACATGCCGCCGTTCCACAACTGGAATATTTCCGCCGGGTGCTGGATGAAGAAGGCGGGATTGTAGAACAGCACGTAACCGGTGCGGCCGCCGACAATGATGCCGATGGTGACCCACAGGATGAAGTCGTCGAGCTGCAGCAGCGTGATCGGCGCCGGCCCGCCCCACAACCGCTCCTTCTTGACCAGCGAGCGGGCATAGATCCATCCGATCACGATGCCGCCGATATAGGCCAGCGCATACCAGCGGATTGCGATCGGCCCGATCGAAATGGCGATCGGGTCGAACACCGGAAAGGCGATGGTGAGAAAGGGCATCAGGCGTGATGTCTACGGCACGAGGTTGCGACGATAGAGCGCCAGCAGCCGCTCCCAGTGCCGCTCGGCGGCGTCGCGATGGTAGACCGGCCGTTTGGGGAAGGCGAAGCCGTGATGCGTGCCGGGATAGAGCTCGACCTCGTTGTTCGATCCCTTCATGGCCGCCGTCACCTTGTCGATAATCTCCTGCGGCGCATAGATGTCGGTCTCGGCGCAGGCGAAATACAATTCGGCCCTGGTCTTCGCCGCGGCAAGATGCGGGCTGTCGTGCTGGTCGGTCGCCAGATGCGTGCCGTAGACCGAGGCTGCCGCCTTCACGCGATCCGGAAAATGCGTCGCCGCGTTGACCGCGTAGCGGCCGCTCATGCAATAGCCGACGGTACCCACGATTTTCGTATTCGCAGCAGACTGGCCGTCGGCGTAGGCGAGCAGCGCCTTGGTGTCCTCCATCACCATCGGAATGTTGATGGAGTTCATGAATTCGAACATCCGCTTGCGTTCGGGGGCTTCCGGATCCGGCGGGATCGGGCCGATCTCCATGACGCCGGCGCGGTAGTACATGTTGGGCAGCATCACGTAGTAGCCTGAGGTTGCGAGCCGCCGCGCCATGTCGCGCAGTTCCTCGCGTATCGCCGGCGCGTCCATGTAGAAGATGATGACCGGAAACGGCCCGCCGCGTTCGGGATGGGTGATGAAGGTGGTGGTTTTGCCGTCCTTGGTCGGAATATCGATCTGCTGGTCGATCATGGGCGTTTCTTTTTGTGTTGTGATTCTGGTTTCTGATTAAGCGATTGATACGATTGCAAGGAAACCGGACCATGACAAGGCGAACGGACTCACCTTGCCCTTGAGCCTCGCCCTTGAACCTTGCCTCGGGGATCGCCATTGTCTTGCCGGTGACGATCAATTCGCAGCGACCGGAGCGTTCCAGATGACCCAGACCAGCAATCGGTTTTTCGACGAGATCGGCCGTTTGATGAACGACGCCGCCGGCGCCGCCCAGGGCGTCAAGCGCGAGGTCGATGCGGTCGTTCGCAACCAGGCCGAGCGCATCCTGCGCGACCTCGACCTCGTCAAGCGCGAGGAGTTCGATGCGGTCAAGGACATGGCCCGCCTGGCGCGCGAGGAAAACGAGGCCCTGAAGACCCGGATCGCGGCGCTGGAAGCCAAGATCGGCATCTCGCCCTCGGCGCCCGATGTTGGCAACCCGAAGGCGGGCGGGTAGGACACCACTCGTCATGGCCGGGCTTGTCCCGGCCATCCACGTTCTCTGTCGCGGCGGCAAGAACGTGGATGCCCGGCTCAAGGCCGGGCATGACGGCTAGAGGGGTCATTGCAGCCAAAACGGCAGAAAAATCCTTTCATTTCCTTGTCATTTCGTCCCTTTGGGGCTAAAAGCCCGCCACGTCCGCAGCCCCCGCACCCCTGGAGGCTTGCTGTAGGGCGCCAACGGGCCGCGATGCGGCCTTTAACTTTTTAGAAAACAAGGACTTAACACGATGGCGACCGTCAAGGAATTGAAGGCGACCGCGCGTCCGCAGAGCGGCAAGGGGGCCGCCCGGGCAGAGCGTCGCGCCGGGAGAGTGCCCGGAGTGATCTATGGCAACAACCAGCCCCCCGTGACCATCTCGGTCGACGATGCCGAACTGCGCCAGCGCATTCTGGCCGGCCGGTTCCTGACCACGCTTTTCGACATCGATCTCGAGGGCAAGAAGCACCGCGTGATTCCGCGCGACTTCCACCTCGATCCCGTCCGTGACTTCCCGCTGCATGTCGATTTCATGCGGCTGGGCGAAGGCGCCACCATCCGCGTCAGCGTCCCGTTGCACGTCGTCAACGCGGAAACCGCACCCGGCGTCAAGCGCGGCGGCACCGTCAACATCGTCACCCATACCATCGACCTCGAATGTTCGGTCGACAATATTCCGCCGTACATCGAGGCTGATGTCGGCGGGCTGGAAATCAGCTACTCGCTGCATTTGTCCGACGTCAAGTTGCCGGCCGGCGTGAAGTCGCTGTCGCGTGAAGACGCGACGCTGGTGACCATCGTGCCGCCGTCCGGCTACGCCGAAGAACAGAAGGCCGCGGCGGCTGCAGCTGCTGCCGGCCCAGCCGCTGCTGCGGCTCCGGGTGCAGCTCCGGCGGCGGGCGCGGCTGCGCCTGCTGCGGGTGCAGCTCCGGCGGCGGGTGCGAAGGCGCCTGCCGGTGGTGGCGACAAGAAGAAGTAAGCGAACGCGGGATGCCGCGCCATGCGCCTGTTTGTTGGCCTGGGTAACCCCGGCGCGAAATACGCGAACAACCGGCACAACATCGGGTTCATGGCCGTCGATGAAATTGCGCGGCGTCATGGTTTCGCACCATGGCGCCGCCGCTTTCAGGGCGAGACCTCCGAAGGCACGCTCGATCATGAGAAGGTCGTCCTGCTTCGGCCGACCACCTACATGAACGAGTCCGGGCGCGCGGTTCAGGAAGCTGCGAACTTCTTCAAGCTTTCAGCCGGCGAGATCACGGTATTTCAGGACGAGCTCGAGCTGCCGGCGGCGAAGGTGCGCGTCAAGATCGGCGGCGGCATTGCCGGCCACAACGGGCTGCGCTCGATCTCGTCGCATATCGGCAACGACTATCGCCGGGTGCGGCTTGGGATCGGTCATCCCGGCATCAAGGAACTGGTGCATAGCCACGTGCTGTCGGACTTTGCGAAGAGCGACCGGCCGTGGGTCGAGGCACTATGTGAGTCGGTCGCCGACAATGCCGGCCTGCTCGTAACGGGCAAGGATTCGACGTTCCAGAACAAGGTGCATCTGACGCTGCAGGCGAAGGGATTTTTCGAGAAGGAAGACGGCGAGAAGCAGGACTGACTTCTCGCGCCGGCGCGAACTACATACGCCGCCGTCATGCCCGGCCTAATTCGCGAAGCGCGCCTTCGCGCAGATGTGCCGGGTGTCCATGTCCTTCCTTGCCAGGAACAAAGCAAGACGTGGATGGCCGGGACAAGCCCGGCCAAGACGAACAGAAATCGTTGAGGACGAAATGGGATTCAAATGCGGTATCGTTGGCCTGCCCAATGTCGGCAAGTCGACGCTGTTCAACGCGCTGACCGAGACGGCAGCGGCGCAGGCGGCGAACTATCCGTTCTGCACCATCGAGCCGAATGTCGGCGAGGTCGCGGTGCCTGACACCCGACTCGACAAACTGTCTGATATCGCAAAGTCCGCGCAGATCATCCCCACGCGGCTGACCTTCGTCGATATCGCCGGCCTGGTACGCGGCGCATCGAAGGGCGAAGGCCTCGGCAACCAGTTCCTCGCCACCATCCGCGAGGTCGATGCGGTGGCGCATGTCGTGCGATGTTTCGAGGATTCCGACATCACTCATGTCGAAGGCAAGATCGCGCCATTGGCCGACATCGAGACCATTGAAACCGAGCTGATGCTGGCCGACCTCGACAGCCTCGAAAAGCGCGTCGACAATCTCGCCAAGAAGGCCAAGGGCAACGACAAGGACGCCAAGGAGCAACTCGACCTCGTCAACCGCGCGCTGGTGCTGCTGCGCGAGGGCAAGCCGGCGCGGTTTCTGGAGCGCAAGCCGGAAGAAGAGCGCGCCTTCGGCATGCTGGGCCTGTTGACCTCCAAGCCGGTGCTGTACGTCTGCAATGTCGAGGAAGGCTCGGCCAAGGACGGCAACGGCTTTTCGAAGCAGGTGTTCGAACACGCGAAGAAAGAAGGCGCGGTTGCGGTGGTGATTTCCGCCAAGATCGAATCCGAGATCGCGACCCTGTCGCGCGAGGAGCGCGCCGAGTTTCTCGATACGCTAGGCCTGGAAGAGGCCGGCCTCGACCGCCTTATCCGCGCCGGCTACCAGCTGCTCGACCTCATTACCTATTTCACGGTGGGGCCAAAGGAAGCTCGCGCCTGGACTATCAACCGCGGCACCAAGGCGCCCGCCGCGGCCGGCGTGATCCATACCGATTTCGAAAAGGGTTTTATCCGCGCCGAGACCATTGCCTACGCCGACTATGCAGCACTGGGCGGCGAAGCCGGCGCGCGCGATGCCGGCAAGCTGCGGCTGGAAGGCAAGGAATATGTCGTCGCCGACGGCGACGTCATGCATTTCCGGTTTAACAACTGAGGTGAGACGAGTTCATTTTCTCCGGTCATGCCCGGGCTTGACCCGGGCATCCACGTCTTCATCTCAGCGGAAGAAAGTCGTGGATGGCCGGGACAAGCCCGGCCATGACGGCGCTATTCGGTGAACTCTACCGCATCTGCCCCTGATCCCGGATTGCGCCGAGATGCTCGTTGATGCGGAAAACGATCAGGATGAATTCCGCGCCGATGCGCGCAAAGATCACGCCTACAACGACGCTGGCAATCGAGGACAACAACATTATGAATCCGTAGAACGGACTGATGGCCATCGTCGAAAGCGCCGACAGGATTCCGGCAATCCCGAACAGCGCGATCACCGCCATGATAAGCCAGTAGAACGTCTTGATGATCGTGGGCGTGATGAAACGGTCCCACTGAAACAAGTCCTGAAAGTCGAACATCGGTGGTTCTCCGGCGGGTCAAGTAACCTGGTTCCATCGGACATACGGCTAACCCCGAAATTTGCTTCGGGCAAGTCAAGGTCGAGCGCCACGGGCGGTGCTCGCCCTCGGCGAGATAGTTATGCGGATGGGCGAGTTGAGATTGCCGCAAATAAGGGCCACAATCGGGCCTCTCCACAGGAAATCCTCAATCCACATCCCAATCCGAATCCTATTTCATGACAACGCTGACCTTCGAAGATTTCAAGCCCGGCCATTTCGGTACCTTCGGACCGCGTCACGTCGCGCGCGAGGAGATTTTGGCCTTTGCCGCTGAATACGACCCGCAGCCGATGCATCTCGACGAGGCGGCCGCCAATGCGTCGATGCTGAAGGGGCTGTCCGGTTCGGGCTGGCACCTCGGTTCGATCATGATGCGGATGCTGTTCGACGGCTTCATCGGCCGCACCGCCTCGCTCGGCTCGCCCGGCGTCAACGAGATGCGCTGGATGGCGCCGCTGCGTCCGGGCGACGATCTGACACTGGATGTCGACGTCGCGGAGGCCAGGATTTCGCGCAGCCGCCCTGAGACCGGCATCGTGACCTTCAAGGGCACGATCCGCAACGCGGCCGGCGTGGTGCTGTGCGAGATGGAGTCGCCAATCATCGTGCGCCGACGCGCCGAGGCGGGAGCAGAGTAGCGATGCGTTTCTTCGAGGACATCGAGATCGGAGCGCAGCGCGAGGTTGGCTCGTTCACCTTCACCGCCGAAGACATCAAGAGGTTTGCCACGCAGTTCGATCCGCAGCCCTTTCACCTCGATGAGGAGGAGGGACGCAAATCCCTGTTTGGGGGACTGGCGGCATCGGGCTGGCACGTCGCCGCAGTCTGCATGAAGCTGATGGTCGCCGACGGCCAGCGTTCGGCGGCGGAGGCTGCGGCGCGCGGTGAGAAAGTCGCGGTGGGGGGGCCGTCGCCGGGCTTCCGTGAATTGCGCTGGTTAAAGCCGGTGCTGGCCGGCGACACCATCCACTTTTCCAGCCGGGTCGAAACCAGGCGGACCTCCGAGAAGCGTCCCGAATGGGGCATCCTGCAGATTCGCAATACCGGCACCAACCAGCGCGGCGAAGTGGTGTACTCGTTTCTCGCGACCGCCTTCGTGCCCCGACGGAATCCGGGTTCCTGACGTCAGACATGGTTAGCAAATCGCTTCGCTGGATCATCGCGTGCGAAGATTCGGCGGAACGAATTTTTCGCTAACGCATTTTGAACCTATTCCCTGCCATATGCGTCTCAGGGGAAGTACCGAGGGGATGACCATGGCAGACCGCAGCGGCCTGAAATTCGTCGGCTTTGTCTTCGCGACCGTCACCTTGGCGGTGATGCTGACCGCCGGGATGGTGGTGAACACCTATGCCGACGGCGGCTATACGCCCGAGAGCGCCACGTTCATCAGCGAGTGATTGCAAATTCGGTAACCATAGAAGCCGAAACCGCGCCGCCGAGATTTGCCAAGTCCGAGATTTACGAAGTCATCAGCTCCAGAGCAGCGTCATCGCGATCACCGTAAGGGTGAGCAACCCGACAAACCTGATCATGAGCGTGCCCATGCTGTGGGATGACTGTCGCAAAGGCATCGGGGTGGTGTCGTCTGGCTGAACGCGTTGCATCGGCATGTGTCCCAAAAGCTGTTCACCGCCACGTGTGACGGCATCCATCCCCAGTCGCAACCGAGCTTATAGAATTCGAACTCGATCCCTGCCAAACGAAACCGCCGCGATCCGGCACGGAACGCGGCGGAGTGTCAGATTTTTGCAACGGTCGGGAACACGACGTTTTCTTCGCGTGAAGAAAACGCGTCGAAGCCTCAGCTGTTGCGCAGTCCGTCGGCGGCGCGCTTCCACTGCGTGACGTTGTCGGAGATCATGCGCGTCGACTTCATCGCGGCCTGGCTGAGCTGTGCATAGCCGGAAATCTCGCGCTGAACGCGCTGGCCTTCGGCATGCAGGAGGTCGCGCAGGCTCTCGAGTTCGGAAATCAGCTTCTCGATCTCCGCCAGCGAGGTACCGGCGACACGCTGGATCAGCGAGTTGACGTTGTTGACGGTGGCTTCGGCGCTGGGGTCGAGCGGCGCGGTTTCCGCGGCGATCGGCGGCCGGCGCAGATAGGCGATATCGTTGCGAACGAAATCGCGGATGCCGGCCTCGACTTCGGTCACGGCGGCGAGATCGTTTTCGACTTCCTCGGTTGTTTCAGTCTGTTCAGGACGAATGGTCGCGTTCATCGGCTATTCCTTTGTTTCGCTTTAAAGCGAGCGCGGACGTCCCCGCACGACGAAGTGATGCAGTTGCATCTGTGCTTCTGATTTTGACCGCATCTGGGCCAATCTGCGGCAATGCTCGATCATTCTCGGGGGCGGACACTTCTTGGCCTGAAAACACGCCAAATCGTGGCGATTCCAACCTACCAGCTACGCTTGAACCCCGCGCTGAGGCTCTTGTTGGAAGCGCCCGAGGGCGTTTCGCCGATCGAGCCGGAGATGGTGACGCCGTCGAACAGCTTCTGTTCGGCGCCGACCTTGCGCAGCCATTTGTCGTCCGAGGTCGACAGGGTCTGACCCGCGACGAAGCTGGTCCCGGTGTCGGCGATGCTGAGCTTCGCCGACTGGTCGGCTTCGTAGCTGCGCGCCGGGTGGCTGATAATGCCGGGCACCGGTACGATGCCCTGCTGGATCAAATTGTAGCCGTTCTGCAAAGTCAGCGAGTATTGCTCGTTGAGCGGCAGCGACTTGCTCAAGGTGGTGCCGAGCCTGCTCTGCTCCTGTCCGGGATCGACGCGGGCTTCAACCGAGGTCTTGTCCCAGATCGAGCCGACGCCGGGGGCGGATATCGCCGCCCAGGCGGTGCCGGACGATTGCGGCAGGCTGCCGCCATTGGCGAGTTTTTCCGAAAGCTGTTCGGACGTGGTCAGCGTGCCTTGCCGGGCAACCGTCATGTCGGCGCCGATTCGCGTGTCCCAGAACGGCGTGATGGATTGCTTGACCGAAACCGCGGAGCTGCCGTTCGGCCGGTCGTTGGACGACCACGATGCTGCCGGGCTGTCTGCGCCTTTCGCCGCGGCGCTTTTCTTCGGCTCCGGGGCCGCCAGAAGTCGACGGGTCGGTGTTGAGCAGGCTCCAGTCCAGCTTGCTGACGTCGATGTCCTTCATGATGTCGACATCGTCGACACCGGGCGCGACCTCGGCCTCTTCTGCCGCCGTAGCCATATCCGGATCTTCGTCAGCCGGCGGCGTTTGCGCCGTTGCCGCCAGGATCGAGGCCAAACTGACGCCGGCCACCAGCACTGGCAGCCGCGCCCAGCTCATTCGTCGTGTGGAAGTCATTGCCCGCCCGCATTCCAAGTCTCGCCAAGGATGCGTTTATTCTGGTGCAAAATTATGACGGGTGCGCGCGTGAGGCGATCAAACAACCGTCATGGCCGGGCGTAGTCTGTCTTGCGCAGACTACGTGCGCTTGTCGCGCTCCCGGCCACCCACGTCTTCCCGGGGCTGGCGAAGAAAGACGTGGATGCCCGGTCAGCTGTCGCGAAAACGCGCCTTTGCCCGGGCATGACGAACGGTGAAATCGAATAGGGGAGCGCTACACCGCCATGCGGGGCAGGTGGATCGGATACCCCACGGTCTGCTCGACCAGATCGAACGTATCGACCAGGACGCGGAAGTTGGTGAGGCGGCCGGCCCTGAACTGCGCGAAATGCGCGATCCGCAGGCTGATCGGCTTGTTCGAATCCAGCGCCGTCAGCGAATAGCGCATCATCGAAGACGCCGAAATCAACGCCCAGCATGATCGATTCGCGGTCGAAGCGGTGGACGCGGAAATTGTCCGCGATCTGCCTGATGACCTCGATCACGGCCGCTTTGCCGCGGCGCGAGCCGAAGAACGGAAACATGTCGACCGGGCCATAGATCGCCCAGTCGACGTCCTCGTCGAGTACGGTTTCGAGATCGGCGGGCTGGCGTTCATTGATCGCGCGATGCAACGCGCGCGAAAAACGCCAGAGGCTATGCTCTGTCATTTAAATTTGTCCTTGAAACTGGCTTGCAAACAGCAACGGCCCCTGTGGGCGTCAACATCGACGCCGTGGCAGGTTGCTGAGGTTCATTATTTGAAGCTTCAAATAAGCGATTCCAGCCAAAATGCAATTGTCATATTTGCATTGCACAAATGCCGCAATTCCGGGCGCTTGCCGATCACTTAACGGTCATGACCGCGCGCCGGCACCCGTTCGACGGCGATTTCGGCGTCGCGAATCGCGATCACGCCGAACAGCAAGGCGCCGCCGATGGCGCCGATCGCGGCGCCGAACGGCATGAAGGTGAAGAACACCAGCATGCCGCTATAGCCTTCAAAACTCGTGGTTTTAAAGATTCCCACCCAGGCCAGACCGGCCCCGATTCCCAGCGCTGCGCCGCCCAGCGCCCCCAACGCCAGACCAAGCAAAGCCAGCAGCGCGATCTTCATATGTTCTTCTTGTCCGGAGAGAGCCCAGTGGTGTGTCACGGCCGGCGCCGTGCGGTTCAACGGTGTAGGGAAAAACCGGTAGCGCGCTGTTCTGCATCTTTAATCGCCATCCCGGAGCTGCGCACAGGAACGCGGCATCTCCGTTTGCGCAAATAGCGCCAGGCGACAAGACGACGGCTAGATCCCGCTCGACCTTCGCCCGGTCAAAATCGCGGCGACGTCGCGCTCAAGCAACTGTTCGACCAGATCGAAGGTATCGATGATTTCCCTGATATGGCTGATCTGACCATCTTGCAGCGTGTAGAAGGCGGCGATGTCGAACTGCACCATGCGCTGGTTGATGTTCTTGCGAAAGAACACGCGAATATTGGCGGCGACCTTGTCGTCCTCGATGACCAGGATCGGCACCTCGCAGCGCATCTCGGAATAGCGCGCGGCTACGGCCGTCCACATCTCGCGCATTTCGGCCTTGCCGCGGCGATGACCCATATGGGGGAGGATATCGACCGGGGCGTTGGCGAGAAATTCGATGTCGTCGGTGCAGCATGCCAGCGCGCCTTCAACGTCGCCGGAGTACAGCGTGTTGAAGAAGTCTATCATGCGCTGACGATGAGGTCCCTCGGTCATTCGTCACTCTCCGCCCTTGTTCGACCCGACTCGCGCGGCCAGTCCATTGTGCAGCCAACGGCGGCGGGATCAATCAGCAAAAGGACACAAACTATCCGGCACCCGTGGTTTCGAAAAGGTTCACGGCTATCCGGGTACCGCACGCCGGCTTCAGTCGACAGGACGGTTACCGAAGCCTTTAGGTGGGCGCGCCGCCCGCCGGCTCCAGCTGCTGCGGGGCGTAGCGCCGGACGGGATTCGCGGAGCAAACCCATCGAGCATGTTCAGCGCACGCTGGCGGGGAAGCTGGTCGATCATGCCGGCGGTCACCGCAGGCGGCAGGCGCCCGAACTCATTTCGCTTGGCAGCATTGTGGGCCGAATGGCGGCGAGATCAATTGGCAGAACTACGGATGACTGGAATTCACAGCCGGCATCGATTCCTGCAGCAGCCAGGAACGATTCCGCCGCGCCGCGCGTTAATTTCTTCGTTGATAACGGAGACCATGATGATCAAAACCGTCCCGCCCGTCCCCGAGGACAACCAGAGCCACAAGGGCCCCGGCAGTGCCCCCGACGTGCCGCTCGACACCACCAAGGGCCATCGCGACGACGAGAAGAACAACATCCGCGAGCAGGCCGGGCACGGCAACATGACGCAGAATACCAGCAACCGGCGGTCGGGGTGAGGGCGAGACGCGGAAAGCATCTCCGAGGTCGTCCCTGCGAACCCAAGGGACTCATAGCCACCGGCGGTGGTTTTGCGAAGACCGTCTGCCACTGTGCCTTACTGGATGGATCACGCGGTATGGGTCCCTGCGTTCGCAGGGACGACGATGCGTGTGCCGCACTCATTTCAAAATTTCAAACAGCGGCGAACATCCCGCGGCGCCACGCGCCCGAGGATTTGCATCTACGATGCCCTCCAAAAAACAAGAGGGCGCAGGGAAAGCCGGGTGTCCTAAGCACCCGCAGTCGTGCGCACAAATGCACACGGGTGACCACAGGTGCGCCGGAACACCCGGCCTTCCCTGCGCAATGGTTTTAACGGCTTATAACGCGCTCTCTCCGGCGACGAATTCGTCTTGCCACCGTCGCTGACGGATTAGCGATTCATCGAAGCCCGGTTGGGTCCGAGAACCTCCATCAGCTTGACACCAGCAACGGGTGCCAGGACCACACGGCTTTGCCGTCCGCAGCTTCCCCAACCAGAACCCTTCGACCGGCTCATGTGCTGCCGGAAGAAATTCTGGCGAAGGCGTTTAAGCGCCGGTCGTCTGCGCGCTGTTGCTCGCTCACGGAGACCGCCCTGCGAACACCTCTCGCGCCCGACGCTGCTGCGTCCACCGCATCCCGCTCCCAACGTCCGTGACGATCGCGATACGCCCCTCCAGCGGGTGCGGGATGGCGCAAGTAAATAGCGCTGATTTGCCCGACGGGTTAAGCGGAATATTTTCGAGCGCAGGACTGGATTACCCAAATCACCTTGATCGGCCTGAAGAAATCGGCGTTCTGGCGCAACGGCCAGGGGCAGGGTTTTTCGGTTGTTGGGGCGGGTTCGCGGGGCAATCTGGCTTCGCGTGACGCATGTCACGGCAATTCGGCGCGTGCGGGGACATGCTCGCGCTCATGATCGTTCCTCGCCGAGGATTTTTCCGGAGATGCCGCCATGAACGCCATTGCCGTCCCCAAATCGTCAGCGCAAAACCGGATCGAAGGCTTTGTGCTCACCGCCCTGTTTCAGGGCTTTCCAACCTTCGCCGCCGCCGCGCTGCTCTTGAAGCTCGCGCGCCACGACATTGCCGGTGGCCCGGTGCTGTTCGTCGTAGTGGCCTCGATCTTCCACGGCCTGTTCACGCCCTGGCTCGGACCGAAATTTCCAAAGTTCTTCAAGAACAGCTACGAGCCGCTGTTCTTCAACGCGAGCCTCTCGTTCGCCGAAAAGCTCGAGAAATGGCGCATGCAGCCCATGGTATCGCTGCAACTCGTGACGTCGGTGATGATGCTGTCGTTGCTGGCAGCGGCGAGCATGGTGTGACCTCTCAACGTCATTCCGGGGCGTCGCGAAAGCGGCGAACCCGGAATCGATTGGCGCACCGACGCCTTCAACTGGCAAAACCGACCGCAGGCACTTCCGAGGTTACCCCGTGACCGGACATGATGCGGACATGCCAAAAGTCGACGTGAATGACCGATTGCAGACCTCTCCTCGAGGCCAGAAAGCCAGCTGGCATCCAGGCACCGCACCAGTCAAAGTCGATCTGGGCGTACTGACCCTTCTCGAATGTCAAAGCTGCAGTCGCCAAGATAGACGGTCACCGGGTATTATTTGAGATCGCTCGGGCAAGGGCCCGGCCAATGCAATCATAGCCATCGGTCGTATTGTGCAATCCGTCCCAGGACACAAGCGCGCCTTGCGCGACGCCGGCGTCGATCGAGGTTCGCATCAGGGCGAAGCGAGGAAACAGTCCAACCCGTTCCTGCTTTGCGACATCGGCGATAATGGCTTCTATAGTCGAGTGGTGAGCCGAGGCGAGCACCTTTGGTGCATATTGCAGGTCCATTAGCACTACGTCGATAGATGCGGCCTTCAGCACCTTTACGCCTTCAATAACCCTGTTCTTGAGCTGCTGGTCTGGCCGACCGCCCCAAACCACGTCATTGGTTCCCAACTGCCATATGACCAGATCGGGCCTGTGGGAGAAAACGTCGCGTTCGAAGCGCGCGATATTGCCCTGGATCGTGTCGCCGACCCGACCGCTGTTAATGACACTGATGCTCGCGTTTGGTCTAAGTCTTAAGAGCTCCCGGCGCATCACCTCGGGGTATGTCGCAGCCGACGCAAGCACCCAGAGCCCTACAGTCGAGGATGAACCGATGGCTACAATTTTTAACGGCTCACCGGACTTTAAACGAGCGGCCGTGCGGGGCAATGGTACGCCCAACGAGAGACCCGGACTCGCCGCAAGGCATCTCTCGGCGGGGGACACGGCTCCCCCTGCCTGCGAAAGCGCTCCGTCGCACGTTCCCGCTAGCATCGCTGCGCCGAACGACGCTATTCTGGCAATTTGAGATAGCATATCGCCAATTGTCGGCGTAAGGGGGGTGAAACGACCCAACCCGCATTCCCGTGGTGATTTAGCCAGATCCCTGTTGACAGCCATTGGCGACAGACGTTCGATATATGCTGTTGAAATTACAAATCGATTGAGGCTGCGCGGCCGGCCTCTTCAGGTTGCGAAGCACAATGAACTGGTAGGAAGAACAATGGCAAGAACCACCGTCGCAAAGCGGCTGGTGTTTCACGTGGGCGGTTATGATCCAATCACGCCGCATGCTGGCGCGCAACGACGCTTTGCGCGCGAAATAGCAAGGTTCCAACTGACCTGGTCAGTGAAGGCCTGCATCGCCGGTCGGCATGATGGCGCTGATCAGACAAAGTGGACCGTGACGACGACTGGCCCAAATTGGCTGGTCGAAACCGACTATAATTTCATTCGCTGGGACGACGTGATCCAAACCCTCAGTCGTCGAACAATTTTCTGGCGCGTTCCGTTCGGAATCATTGCCTTTCTCGATTTCGTTGTGTCCGGCACTCTCTGGGGTTACTTGCGCACCAATTGGCACTATGCCGTTTTCTTTCTCTATCCATTCATCATGTTCGGCGTCTTCATCCTCGCCGCGCTTCTTATTGGAGTGCTTGCCCTAAAGGCCAGCGCATCAATTCCGGTCGCCATCATTGCAGGTTTCCTCGTGCTCGCAGCGCTTCTGGTTGGGCCATGGCGCAAGCTGCACCTGGACGTACTTTTCGACGATTGGATTTTTTCTCGCGACTATGTTCGGAAGGGCAATTCGATCCTCGAGCAAAGATTGGACCGACTGGCCGCGGAGATCGTCGCAGCGGCTAGCGGCCCTGATGCAGACGAAGTTCTTGTCATAGGTCATAGTCTTGGTGCCGTACTTGCGGTTGACCTTCTTGATCGCGCGTTGATGTTGGACCCTGCACTCGGTGCACGCAAAGTTCCGGTCACATTCCTCACGATTGGATCGTCCATACTCAAGATCGGGTTGCACCCAAGGGCAACGCGCTTTCGCAGTGCCGTGGAGCGCGTCGCACGGTCGCCTGGCATCTTCTGGGGTGATTATCAGGCTCGCGTCGACATCATGAATTTTTATAATATCAACCCGATGGCTGAATTGGCGTTGCCGACAGAGAACGGGCCTGTTGTCAGGCTCGTCGAATTTGGCCGAATGCTTGAGCACGCCATGTACCGACGCATCCGCCGGCAATTCTATCGGCTGCACTGCCAGTTCATCAGTGGGAATGACAAGCGAGCATCGTACGATTACTTCATGCTCATATGCGGACCTGTTTCAGCCAAATCACAGACGCTGGCTGCAGACGGCGCAGTTTCGATGGTTGGCGAGGATGGAGCACTTATCAAGGCGCCGCTTTCCCGCAGCGAGCCGCTGGTCAGGCCAGCGCGGCAAGTTGGTCCAACATGACACCGGCGCTTTCAAAGTTCGTGTTCGTCATGCTGGCGATCGGTTGGTACCTCATTCGCTACGAGTACGCGCGCCGCTCCCGCCGCGAAAAGGTTCTGCGGAGCGATCGAGGTCCCCGTGAAACTGGGCTACTGCTGATTTCTCTAACCGGCCTTGGTATCGTGCCGTTCATCTACGTTGCGACGGCTATTCCACATTTTGCGGCTTACACCTTCCATCCTGCCCAGGCCTGGCTGGGGCTTTTCGTTGCGATTGCGGCATTGGTCATGTTTCAGTTGACGCATCGGGCGCTCGGCCGGAACTGGTCCGTCAGTCTCGACGTGCGGGAGGAACACCAACTCGTCACGGACGGCATTTACCGGCGAGTCCGGCACCCAATGTACTCAGCATTCTGGCTTTGGGCTGTCGCTCAGGCATTACTGCTTCCGAACTGGGTTGCCGGCTTTTCCGGCCTGGTCGGCTTTGGGATTTTGTTCTTTGGCCGCGTTGCCAGGGAAGAGCGAATGATGTTGGAAACCTTCGGCGACAGCTATCGCGCGTATACGGCGCGGACCGGCCGCATTTTTCCCTTAATCTTCTGAAGCAGGCGCTACGTGACAATTCGCAAGTTCCAAATGGCTTATTTTTCGTGCCATTTCTGCAACATTCGTCAGAAAAAACTCCTGCTGAGGCTAGTTGCGGACACTGTTTATTGTGCCCGTAACGAGCATCGGGTTTATCTTGAGTCCGTCAGTGACAACAGGAGACTTAGGAAATGTTGAAGGTCGTGATCGTTGGAACTGCCTCTTTGGCCTTGATAGGAACCGCGGTTGCCGCGGATCTCCCTCGTCCTCAGCCGGTCGCTCAGAACGCGCCAATTGGCAAGTACCCCGTTGGTAAGTACCCCGTAGGCAAAACCCCAGTTGGTAAGTACCCGGCTCCCGTGGTGACCAAGGGTTAGCTTGAGGGCAACTCGACTTCCGTCGTCTTCGGCCCTTGGCGGCCGAAGACGCAAGTCGGGTGAATTGGTCATCTTGGGTCTAAGAGGGTTTGAAGGTGGCGAGAGAGAATCGGAAATCGCCTGGTTTGCTGTGCGTTGTTGGAGCCAGCATCCTCGGAGCTTACGTCAGCCTGGGAATTGGAAGCAGCAGTGCAGATCCCCTGGTGGCGAACATTGATCATCAGCAGCAGGACGCTCCCCGCAAACCGTCGATGAAGCCTGGTGTGACAACGGCGGCAGTTGCGCCGAGCGAGCCGCCATCGTCAGCAGACGTGAAACCGGTTCGAAGGTCTCAATCTGGCGCTGCGGCCAAGGGACCCTACTACGTGGATTTTCGTGCCCGCACGGCATCGTCCTATGGTCATGCCTTTGTGTGGTACGGCAAAACGAGCGAAAGGCAGGTCGAAGTTGCGGGCCTGCACCCCAAAGGCGATACGCTGCCTTACGTGTTGGGACATGTCATGTGGGTGCCCTCTGAGACGGGGGCGAGCTACGGTGATCTCGACGTCCAATATTTGACGGCCAGTTATCGCGTCTATCTGAGCGACGCCGACGCCAAGAAAGTCTTTGCTCATATCAAGCATCTTCAGGCGACCTCGCCGGTGTGGAATGCGGAGACAACCAACTGCACTGCTTTCATTGGTCGCATAGCGGCCTTTATGGGGTTGAAGACTCCGTTCCATTTGTTGAAGCCTGAGGAATACGTGAATCAACTCAAGGCGCTAAACGGTGGACGTCAAACGGCGCAACTGGCTTCCGATCAATAGGTTTGCGTATTCGTTCATCGCCGGGCCCAGGCGCCAGGCCAAGAATGCTGCCTGCTTGGAAGAGTCAGCCATCGACACTTGTCGGACCTCCCGCGATGATCCGACTTGAGTCCGGAATGCGCATCAACGCGGACGCCCGCCGGCCAATCTGAACTTACGAGCTCACTCCCTGGAACTGCGGACAGCAACTACCTCTTCTTCCATCCACCCCTGTGCCCGGGCGCTCCGCCGCTCGATCTTGGCGCGGGGCCGAACTCGGGGCCGGATTGGCGCGAGTTGGTGGGCTGGAAGATTTTGCTGCCGGTGCCGAGGTCGGGCTTACGGGGCTTTGCGCCGTCGGGGCGGAAGGGCAGGGACTCCGGGCCGTGCATTTCGTCGAGGTGGGGTTTGTGGACTTTTGAACCGCTGGCACCACCCGTGGATTGTCCCTCACCCCGACCCTCCAAGAGCGAGCGTCGCTCGTCTCGACCCCGTGAAGGACGGGGCGAGGGGGAAGAGGCACCGCGGCTCGCCTTGAGCGCGGAGGAGACGCCTTTCTTCTTCATGGCACTGACCGGCAAATTCGCGGCCTCGCCGTATTTCTTCGTCCCGGCATAGGCGCCGGCCTTGCCTTGCACGGTGCGTTGTTTCGCGGTGGGGTCGTCGACCACGGCCAACTCGGTGGCTCGCAGACGTTTGACTTCGTCGCGGAGGCGGGCGGCTTCCTCGAAGTTCAGGTCGGCGGCAGCTTCGCGCATTCGGGTTTCGAGGTCGGAGAGAACCGCCTCGAAATTGTGGCCGATGCTGATGACGTCGTCGGCCATGCCGCCGTCGCCGATCTCGACCAGCACATGGTCGCGCTCGTAGACGCTGTTCATGATGTCGCCGATCGACTTCTTGATGCTCTCCGGCGTGATGCCGTGCGCCGTGTTGTACTCGACCTGCTTCTCGCGGCGGCGGTCGGTTTCGGCGATGGCGCGCTCCATCGAGCCGGTGATCTGGTCGGCGTAGAGGATCACCTTGCCGTCGACGTTGCGCGCGGCGCGGCCGATGGTCTGGATCAGCGAGGTCTCGCTGCGCAAAAAGCCTTCCTTGTCGGCGTCGAGGATCGCCACCAGCGCGCATTCGGGGATGTCGAGGCCTTCGCGCAAGAGGTTGATGCCGACCAGCGCGTCGAACGCGCCCAAGCGAAGATCGCGGATGATCTCGATGCGCTCGATGGTGTCGATATCAGAGTGCATGTAGCGCACGCGAATACCCTGCTCGTGCAGATATTCGGTGAGATCTTCCGCCATCCGCTTTGTCAGCACCGTGATCAGCGAGCGATAGCCCGCCTGCGCGGTGGCGCGCACTTCGCCGACGAGATCGTCGACCTGCGTGCGGGCGGGACGAATGTTGACCGGTGGATCGATCAGTCCCGTGGGGCGGATCACCTGCTCGACGAACACGCCGCCGCTTTCGTTCAATTCCCAGCCGCTCGGGGTCGCCGACACCGCGACGCTCTGCGGGCGCATCATGTCCCATTCCTCGAACCGCAGTGGACGGTTGTCCATGCAGGAGGGCAGGCGGAAGCCGTATTCGGCGAGCGTCGCCTTGCGGCGGAAGTCGCCTTTGAACATGCCGCCGATCTGCGGCACGGTGACGTGGCTTTCGTCGGCGAAGACCAGCGCATTGTCGGGCACGTATTCGAACAGCGTCGGCGGCGGCTCGCCGGGGCGGCGTCCGGTGAGGTAGCGGGAATAGTTCTCGATGCCGGCGCAGCTTCCGGTCGCTTCCATCATTTCGAGATCGAAGGTGGTGCGCTGCTCCAGCCGCTGCGCTTCCAAGAGGCGGCCGTGGTTGTTGAGCTCGTCGAGCCGCAGCTTCAGCTCCGACTTGATCGACTTGATCGCCTGCACCAGCGTCGGGCGCGGCGTGACATAGTGCGAGTTGGCGTAGATCTTGATGAATTCGAGATCGTCCTGCTTGTGGCCGGTGAGCGGATCGAATTCTTCAATATTTTCCACGGTGTCGCCGAACAAATTCACGCGCCAGGCGCGGTCTTCATAGTGCGCCGGGAAGATGTCGATGACGTCGCCGCGGACGCGAAAGGTGCCGCGGGTGAAATCGGCCTGGGTGCGCTTGTATTGCAGCGCGACGAGGTCGGCGATCAATTGCCGCTGGTCGATGCGCTCGCCCTTCTTCAGCGCAAAGGTCATCGCGGTGTAGGTCTCGACCGAGCCGATACCGTAGATGCACGACACGGAAGCCACGATGATGACGTCATCGCGCTCCAGCAGCGCCCGCGTCGCCGAGTGGCGCATGCGGTCGATCTGCTCGTTGATCGAAGAGTCCTTCTCGATATAGGTGTCGGTCCGCGGCACATAGGCTTCGGGCTGGTAGTAGTCGTAATAGGAAACGAAATACTCCACCGCGTTGTCGGGGAAAAAACTCTTGAACTCGCCATAGAGCTGGGCGGCCAGCGTCTTGTTTGGCGCCAGGATGATGGCGGGGCGCTGCGTGGCCTCGATCACCTTGGCCATGGTGTAGGTCTTGCCCGAGCCGGTGACGCCGAGCAGCACCTGCGTGCGGTCGTTGCGGTTGATGCCTTCGACCAGTTCGGCGATCGCGGTCGGCTGATCGCCCTTCGGCTCGTATTCGGACTTGATGACAAAGGGCACGCCGCCTTCGGATTTTTCCGGGCGCGGCGGGCGGTGCGGCGTCCAGATTCTCACCTGGCCGTCGTCGCCCTTGAATTCCGGGCGGCCGTCGCGGATCAGATTCTCCAGCGCGTCGGCGGTCGCCTTGACGCCGAGCGCTTCCATCTTGTTGCGCGGCGGCCGGGCCAGCGCCTCGTCGTCGTCTTCCGCGGTAGGCAGGCCGAGTTGCCGCGCGAGTTCGGGGTCGAGCGTGGGGATCGTCGCCGAGGTTCCGTAATTGGCTTGCGGGGCTTCGTCGAGGCCTTGCGGTTCACGCGCGCCCGGCGGCTGCGGATTCGGACGCAGCGAACTATGCCGCGCGACGACGTTGCGCGTCATGTTTCGGTCGGGCAGCGGGTCAGGCGGCAAGCCTTCCGCAGGCCTGGTCGAGGCCCGCGCGCGATGCGCGGCGGCCTCGCCGCCGGCACGGCGGTCCCAGGAATTGTCCGGCGGCGGCTGCAGTCCGGTGCCGGAGCCCATGCCGGCATCGCCACGGTTGATCGCGGGATTGAGCAGTTCGGCCAGCGCCGGCCCAATCGGTTGAACTTCAGGCCGGTGCGCTTTGGATTTAGGGGTTTTGCCGGGCTTCTTGGGAGTGTCAGGTTTCTTCGCCATCAGGCGAATATGGGATGAGTTCAGCCAGCGAGAAAAGGGCAAATGCCCGCGCGGATGCTGCCCATTGCGGTGTCAGCAGATGTCAGCAAGGCAAAGGAACCGGCAGCGTTCAGACGCAGCGGTCGTTGTCCGCCTTGGACTGCGTACCCTTGACGATATCCAGATGAATCCCGCCGCAGCGCGTGCAGCGCATGGTCCAGTACTCGGCGCCTGCGCGGCCGGGGATGATGCGCAGGAGCGCCAGCGAAGCGCTGCAATCCGGGCAACTGGACAGCGCCGGTGTTGCCCGCAGGATGTGTTCGGGTTGGGGGATCGTGACGCCTACATCGCCAACCGCGGCATGAAGCGATCGATATGGGCCTTCGCGTCCGCGATCGCCGCGTCCGGATTCGACCACGCGAAGCCGACTTCGAGTGTCGGAAACGCCAGGCCATCGATGACGACCGGTTCCAGATCCGCCCGCTGAATCCTGGCGTGCCATAGCCCTCTCCCTGCCTCGAAAGACTGAATTTCAAAGCCGCCGTAGATCATGCCGTATCTCCCGGGATTTCCCACGCCAGGAGAAAACCACGGCGCGGCCATGCCAGATGTGAACGGCTTCACATGTCGCCGTAATTTTCCGTAAAGGCGGCGGACGTCAGCGGAAGGCGCGGATATGGTCGGCGAGCACGACCGCGTCGTCGCCGACGCCGGACAGGAAGGAGGAGTTCATTTTCGACAGCCATTGCAGGCCGAGGAAATACAGGCCGGGCACCTCAGTGATGCCGTTGCGGTGAACCAATTCGCCCTTGGCATCGGTGACGGGGATATCGATCCAGCCGAAATCGACGCCATAGCCGGTGGCCCAGATCACCGCGGAGATGCCTTCCGCGCCGAGGTCGAGCCGCTGCAGGGGCGCGGTGACGCAAAGCGGGTCGGGGATGGTTGTCCGGGCGCCGGGCTCTTCGGGCAGTTCCAGGCCGCGCCGTTTGACATATTCGTCGACGATATCGAGGAAGGTGACGAAGGCGAGGTCGCCGTCGGCAAGGCTTTCGGCAAGGCCAGACGCAATCTCGATGACGCCGTCATGTGCCGCCTCGATATGCCCGAGCAGGATCATGCCGTCGGCGGCGAAGTTGCGGAAATCGATGGTACGGCCGCCATAGGCGCCTGAAATGACGGGACCGAGGCGTGCGGGCCCGCGCTGTTCCGGCGTGATGTGATCGATGCGCATCGCGGCGAGCCACCAGATGAAGTCGCGGCTGCGGTAGCGCCGCGGCATCCGGCGGTGCCTTCCGACCGAGAGATAGACCCGGCGTCCGGCGCGCTGCAATTCCTCGGCGATCTGCGCGCCCGACGCGCCGGCGCCGGCCACCAGCACCGCCCCCGGCGGAAGCTGTTCGGAATTGCGGTAATGGCTGGCATGGACCTGAAACACCGGAAGCTCGCGCGCGAGCTCCGGCACCAGGGTGCGTTGATAGGGACCGGTGGCGACGACGACATTGTCCGCCTCGACCGTGCCGTCCGCGGTCTCGGCGATGAAGCCGGCGGCGCCGTCGCGCCGGGAGAGCCGCGTCACTTCGATGCCGCAGCGGATCGGGGGGCTGACGAAATCGGCATAGGCCTCGATGAATTTGATGATGTCGTTGTTCGACGCGAATGCATCCGGGTCGCTATGCGGAAACGGAAAATCCGGCAGCCGCACCGACCAGTTCGGAAACTGGAACTGCAAACCGTCCCAGCGTTCGCTGCGCCAGCGTTCGGCGATCCGCTGCCGCTCCAGCACCAGGTGAGAGAGCCCGCGCTGCTTGAGGTGGTGGCTCATCACCAGCCCGGCCTGGCCGCCGCCGATCACGAGGGTCGCTATCTTTTCATCCGGCATGGCGCTGGCCCCTACGGCGCGTGGCAGGCTCAACCGCCGCGCGAATGATCCAGCGCCGGAACGCGTCGAAATCGCGTTGCCCGGTGTGGAACCCCCGATACACCAGATACCAGCGCATGCCTTTCGGCACGCTTAACGCAAACGGCGCCACCAGCCTGCCGGCGGCGAGGTCGTCGTCGATATAGGGGCGGATGCCCATGGCGATGCCGAGCCCGTCGACCGCGGCCTGCAGCGCCTGGCCGTAGAATTGGAACTCCGGTCCGCGCGCGCTGACCCGCGCAACCCCGGCGGCCTTCAGCCATGACGGCCAATCGTCAGGCGAATGCGCGACGCGGAGCAGGGTAGGTCCTTTCAGATCGCCGGGACGTTTGAGCTGGCTGGCCAGCCGCGGCGCACAGACCGGCAGCAAATCGGCCGCGAATAATGGTTCGGCGGTCAGGCCCGGCCATTCGCCATCGCCGAGCTGGATGCCGCAGCTCCAGTCGTCGCCGAACGGCGCCGCCGCGCCGCCGGTGGTGATTCGCACCTCGATATCGGGTTCCTCTTTGCGGAAATCGGCCAGCCGCGGGATCAGCCATTTCATCGCAAAGGTCGGGCCGACGCCGATGGTCAGCACGCGGACGCCGCTCGGCGCCGTCACCTGCGCGGTCAGGCTCGCCAGCGCGTCGAAGATCGGCGTCAGCCCGCTCTGGTAGGCGCGGCCTGCCGCCGTGGTGACGAGGCGGTTGGCCTTGCGCTCGAACAGCGCGACGCCGAGCCGCTGTTCCAGGAGATGCACCATCCGGCTGACGGCGGCGGCGGAAACGTTGAGCTCGGCGCCGGCCGCCGCAAAGCTGCCGGTGCGTGCCGCGGCTTCGAATGCCTTGATGCCATTGAGAAAAAGCAGCCGCCGCACATAACCCTCAGGAAAACTGATGCCAGGGCAAGATAACTCAGTTTGCGCGTCGCGTCCAAGCGCGGCAGATAGGTGGCTGGAGAGATTCCACATGACCCCGCTGATGATCGCAGCCCTTGGCGCGCTAATGGTCGCAACCGCGTTTCTGTCGGGACTGTTCGGCATGGCCGGCGGGATGATCCTGATCGGCGTGCTGCTGACCTTCATGCCGCTGCCGACGGCGATGGTGCTGCATGCGATCACGCAGATGGCCTCGAACGGCTGGCGCGCCTTTCTGTGGCGGGCGCATATCCGCTGGCGGCCGGTCTTCGTCTATCTGATCGGCTGCGCGCTGGCGCTCGGCGTCTGGTCGATCGCCCGCTACGTGCCGGACAAGCCGATCGCGCTGCTGCTGCTCGGCGTCACGCCGTTCATGGCGCGGCTGATGCCGAAGAACCTCACGCCCAACCCCGACAGCGTCGCGCAGGGCTCGTTCTACGGCTTCATCTGCATGGGGCTGATGCTGATGACCGGCGTGTCCGGTCCGCTGATGGACACCTTCTTTCTCGGCGGCAATTTCGGCCGCCGCGAGGTGGTGGCGACCAAAGCGACCTGCCAGGTCGCCAGCCATCTGACCAAGCTGGTCTATTTCGGCAGCATCATCGACCAGGCCGCCACGCTGGATCCGGTGCTTGCGGCGGTTGCCATCGCGGCCTCGATGCTCGGCACCACGCTGGCGCGGCGCATCCTGGAAGCCATGAGCGATGCGCAGTTTCGCACCTGGGCAAACCGGCTGATCACGACGGTGGCCGGCTATTACATCCTCTATGGAGGCTGGCTGCTGTTCACGCGCTCGAGCGCGATGGCGTTCTGAGTTGGCCGCTTTTCGGCGGAGGACCTGATGACCGGGACAACGGACGCGCTGGTGCTCGATCTCGTCGAATGGGTGGCGCGCGAGCCCAGACTTTATTCCGAAGCGATCGAGACGTGGCGGACCTCGTGCCCGCGCCTGACCATCTGGGAAGATGCCATCGATCGCGGCTATGTCGCGCGCCGGCCGACGGTCGAGGGGTTGCGGGTGACGGTGACCGAGGGCGGCGCAAAGTTCCTGCGCGAGCACGGCCGCTTGAGCTGATCGCGACCGTTATCGTGACGCGCGCGCTTTGAATTTCAGCGTGCCGGTTCGGCGAGCCGCGGACGGATGATCTCTAGCATGCGGTCAGCGGAGGTGCCCGGCGGGAAGAAGCCGAGATAGTTGCCGTCGCGATCCATCAGATAGATGAAGGCGGTGTGATCGACGGTGTAATCCGAAGCATTCTGGCCTGCAGAAACTTTGGCGTAGTAGACCTTGTAGGCATCGGCGGCCTTGCGGATCGCTTCCGCGCCGCCGGTCAACCCGATCAGGCGCGGGTGAAACATCGGCACATATTCGGCGAGATGTTCCGGCGTGTCGCGTTCGGGATCGACGGTGACGAACAGAGGCTGCACGGCATCGCCATCCCTGCCCAGTTTGTCGACCGCCAGGCCGATCGCCTGCAAGTCGGTCGGGCAGATGTCGGGACAATAGGTAAAGCCGAAATAGACCAGCATCAGCCGGCCGCGAAAATCGCGCTCGGTGCGCGTGTGTCCGGTATGATCGATCAATTCGAAAGGGCCGCCGACCGGCTCCCGATTCCACATCAGGATGTCCATGATCTCGGCCGGCGAGCGCGTCGGCGCGTCGGTCGCGCATGCCGGCGCCAACATCAGCCACAGACTGAAGCCGGCGCAGCAGGCGGTGCGAACGATCATACCCCGAACGAAAGGCGGCTGCCGGTCGTGGTGACCAGCACCTTGTCGGCGCCCATCTGCGCGATCGCCTCCTGGACGAAGTTCAGCCCGCTGCAATGCATGGGGATCACCACATCAGGCTCGAGCGCCTTGACCTCGCTGACGATCTGCTTGAGGTAATCCGGCGGCGCCGGTCCGAGATGGAAGCCGCCGACAACGGCGTGAACTTTCTGGATGCCCGAGACTTCCTGCGCCTGCTTCACCGAATTGACGATGCCGACATGGCCGCAGGAGCTGATCACGACCAGGCCCATATCCCTGACGTTGAAGCAGGTCGCGTGCTCGTGGATGTGTTCGTCGGCAACGATCTTGCCGTCCATCTCGGCCGGCAGATAGTGGCCGGCATTGCAGCCGAGGCCATCCTTGATGCCGAACTCGACCCAGGTCTGCGGCAGGATGCGTTCGCTGCTGCGGCGCTTGATCTTGCCGGTGGTGAAGGCGTGGCCCGCGATCACGGTCGGCGTTTCGCAGAGCACCGTCGTTACTTTTTGCGCGGCGAGCTGGCGGCGGTCGAGCGTGCCGAAATCGGCGAACTGACCCGCTGTGGGCGTCGCACTGACGCGATGACAGAAATTGTCCTCGCCGCCGGCGTAGAGTTTGACGTCGGCAGGCAGCTTGTCGCGGAATTTTTCGAGGAAGCCGAGCAGGCCGCCGAAATGATCGTAGTGGCCGTGGCTGACGATCAACGCGTCGAGCTTCGCGGGATCGACGCCGACCAACTCCATGTTGTTGAGGAGCACCTCGGGCGTATAGCCGTAGTCCAGCATCAGCGTGCGCGCACTGCCGCCCGCCTGCGATTCCAGCCAGAGCGACAGGCCCCACTCGTTGTGCAGCGTCTTGCGGAAATCGGCGCCACGCGCCGCCGGCACGATCGATACGCCATTGGCCTGCTTGGGGCGCAGGAACAGATCGTAACTGCTGTCGACCAGGACGCGGATCGAGAGCTTGTCCACCGTCGGCACCTCGATCGGCGCGGCGCTGGCGATCTCGACGCATGAAAACGCGTTGGCGGCGGCGGCGCCGGCGAAGGCCGCGGAAGCTTTCAGAAAATCGCGACGGGCAAAATCCTTGATCATTACCATTCTCCGAAAAAATTGGCTCGAAGTGTCGCAGTCCACCAAGCTTAGGAGCAATCGGCTGCCCGCTCAATGCGGGCAGCGCGCGGACCGGCTTATCACTTTCGCGCGCGGCGCTGCCTGCGCCATTGACTCGGCCGCCTGTCCCGCCCAAATTCATGCAATCGCATCCACTTTGCGATTGTCCCGGTTTCATCACTGCAGGATCGTACGATGATCGACCTTCATTACTGGACCACGCCGAACGGCCACAAGATAACGATGTTCCTCGAAGAGACCGGTCTGAAGTACAAGATTTTTCCGGTCAACATCGGCAAGGGCGACCAGTTCAAGCCGGAGTTTCTGGCGATCGCGCCGAACAACCGGATTCCTGCGATGCTCGATCACGAGCCCAAGGGCGGCGGAAAGCCGATCTCGATCTTCGAGTCCGGCGCGATGCTGCTGTATCTGGCGGAGAAGACCGGAAAATTCCTGCCCGACGATCTCTACGGCCGCTACGATGCGATCCAGTGGACGTTCTGGCAGATGGGCGGGCTGGGGCCGATGGCCGGGCAGAACCATCACTTCAGGAATTACGCGGTGGAAAAGATCACATACGCCATCGACCGCTATGTGAACGAGACCAACCGGCTCTATGGCGTGCTCAACAAGCGCCTCTCCGATCGCGAATTCGTCGCCGGCGACTATTCGATCGCCGACATGGCGAGCTATCCCTGGGTGGTGGGCCACAAGAACCAGGGCCAGAACATCGACGACTTTCCGCATCTGAAGCGCTGGCTGGAAACGATCCAGGCGCGGCCCGCCACCGTGCGCGCCTATGCGCTGGCGAAAGAGATCAATCCGAATTTCGGCCAGCCCGCGATCCGCACCGAGGAAGAGCGCAAGCTGCTGTTCGGGCAGACCGCGGCGGTGGTGAGATAGGCGGCGCCAGGTAGCCAAGCCTTCATGCGCGGGCTCGACCCGCGCATCCAAGCTAGCAGATATCTTTCGGAGCGTGCCGCTAGCTGAAAGCCAGCGCAAGCAAGCCGGAGCCGAGCAGGAAAACGCTGGCGATGGTCACTGCCAAAAACGCATTGGATCGAAATTCTTCACGCATGGCGCTTATCCGACGAACGCCCGGGGAAACGGGTCAGGCGCTCCTTGCAAAATTGTATCTGCGGATTTCATCCATCCTTGCCCGGCAATGCCGGTGGTAACGCCTGCAATATTCCCGGTAGAGCAAGGTCAGGAGCTTCCACATCGATCGCACCCCGTGGTTTGATCGAGGCCTTGATATCAGGCCATTGTTTCTGGATGTCTTCGCGGCGCCTCAAAAATGGTTTCGTGTTCCCGCAATATTGTTTCACCCTTGATCCCGGCCGAAATGACTTCACGTAATGGAGATCAGCGTGTCGTGGGTTTTCCAGCAATCCCTACAGCGAGGTGACGGCGTCCGAAGATCCGGAATGCGAGGTGGCCTGACGAAATTTCCTGCGCTTGTAGTGCAGGAGCGTGACGATCGCTCCGCAGCAGATCGTGTTGGCCATGAATGTCAGCGCCATGGTCGTGTCGGCGACTACCCTGGCCGCATAGATGGCCGTGATTGCGTTCGACAGGAAAAACAGCAACCAGGTCGCGGACGATACCGCGGCGGCGTCGCTTTCCTTGAGAATGACCGAAATCTGCGGCAGATAGGCCAGTAGCCGGCAGGCGTTGGCGACAGAGAAGGCGACGAAGATGATGGTTTCTGCGGTTGTCATGATCGAGGAACCTGCTGGCCGAACAATCCGTGATCGGGGAGGCGCGTCACTCCGCTGACCGTAGGCCGAGCCGGGCGATCACCGCATTCCAGCGTGCGGCTTCTTTCTCCCGGAATGACTGAAGTTCGGCGGGATCGGTGCCGAGCACTTCGCTGCCAGCGCGGTCGAGACCGCCGCGTGCCCCCGGATCGCTGGCGAAAGCAGATCGGATCACTTCCGCCAGTCTCAGCGCCGTCGTTTCAGGAAAGCTCGCCGGCGCGATCATGCCCGACCAACCGAAAAAAGGTTCGAAGGTCGGGTTGAGTTCGTGCAGTGTCGGCACTTCGGCGAGCATGTTGAGCCGCTTGGCGCCGGTCTGCGCAACCGCGACTAGCCGGCCCGCGGCCACGTGCTCCGCCGCGGCGCTTGCAACGTTGAACATCAGTTGGCAGCGGCCGGCAACGAGATCCAGCGTCGCTTGCGGAAAACCTCGATAGGGCACGTGGACGATATCCAGTCCGAGCTGCGATTTCAGCTCCTCCATGGCAAGGTGCGTGGCCGTACCTGGCCCGATCGAGGCGTAGGATAGGCGCCCGGGATGGGCGCGCGCGTAGTCAATGACATCGGCGAACTGCCGGCCGGCGAAGGTGCCAGGATGGACCGTCAAGACGAAGGGAGTGCGGGTAAGCAGGCTGATCGGCCGGAAGTCTTTGGTCGGATCATAGGCAAGGTTCGGATTGAGAGCCTTGGCGGTCGTTGTCGGACCTCCAAGGACGATGCCGAGGGTATGACCGTCGGCGGCGCGCGCTACTGCGGCCGCAGCAGCGATTCCGCCACTGCCCGGCATGTTTTCGACAACGAACGGCTGACCGAATGCGGCTGCCAAGTGCGGCGAAAGTCCACGCGCCAATGGATCGGAACCGGAGCCCGCGGGCTGACCGAGCAGGATCCGCACGGCCTGCGTTGGCCACGCCGTCTGCGCGGCGGCGTTGGTCAGGAGCACGGGCATTGCGCAAAGCGACGCGAGGGCCTGCCGCCGCGATATTGCCGTACACGTTGAAAAATATGACATTTCGCCAGGAAAGCCGGTCGGACGCATGTTATGACCTCGATTGATTGCATGACTGACACGATCTCACGGGCGGATGCGCTCGTCCTGACAAACCGCTGAAGCTGTGCTGAAATTGCGCCATGTCAGAAGCCTCGCAAAGCCGGACAACCGAAGCGGATCCGCAGTCTGCGGTCGGGTTCGATGGGTTCGTGCTCGAGCCCGGAAGAGGCCGTCTCCTTGGTCGCGACGGGGACGAAATCGCCTTGCGCCCCAAGGCGCTTGAACTGCTAATCGCGCTGGCGGCGTCCGAAGGACGCCCGCTCGACAAGGCCGAACTGCTGGACCGCATCTGGGGCAAGGTTCATGTCACCGAGGATAGCCTGTTTCAGGCCGTCAAGGACGCGCGCCGCGCCCTCGGCGATCGCGAGGGACGTTTGCTTCGTTATCTGCCGCGTCGCGGCTATATGCTCGATTGCGCGCTAACCGCGGCTCGCGGCCCGAACACCGTCCCCGAGCCTGAGCTTCCCGCCGATCGGCCGTCGATCGCCGTGCTACCTTTTCGGACGCTCGGCCAGCACACATCCACTTATGTGGCCGCAGGCCTGGTCGAGGAAATCTCGATAGCGCTTTCGCGGTTCCGCTGGCTGTTCGTGCTCGCCAATGCCTCCGCCGTCGCGATAGCAGCGCAGACCACGGGTGCTGAAATCGCGGACAGCCTGGCGGCCGGGCGCAAGTTCGGCATCCGGTATCTGGTCGACGGTTCGCTTGATGAAACCAAAAGTGGCATCATCGTGCGATGTCGCCTGGTCGAGACGGCTACAGGGCGCCAGGTCTGGCAGGAGCGGTTCACCGGCGAGCCCGGCGATCTTCTGGGTCTTTACGAGGTGATTACTTCCGCGATTGCCGCTGCCATCGAACCGAGATTGCTTCGGGCGGAAGTCGAGCGCGTGCTGCGGCGAGTTACCTCAAACCTTGGCGCGTTCGACTGCTATCTGCGCGCGTTGCCGGGCTATTATTCCCGCACGCCACGCGGCAACAGCGAGGCGATCGAGCTGTTGGAAACAGCGCTCACGCGCGATCCGCATTTTGCGTTGGCGACCGCGTTGCTCGGACGCTGCGTGGCAACAAGTGTGTGGCTGGGTACCGAGGCCGATTTCTCCGGCGGCGCTTCCCGCGCATTGACGCTGGCGCGGGCTGCACTCAATATCGACCGGTCGGATCCTCAAGTGCTCGCGCTATGCGGTCATTTGCTCGCGGTGGTCGGCGGAGAACATGCCGAAGGTGGCGCGTTGCTCGATCTCGCTTTGCAGATGAACCCCAACAGCGCCGAGGCCTGGCGGCTCGGCGGCTGGGTTTCCGCATGGAGTGGCGAGACCGAGCGTGCGTTGCAGCGTCTGGTCGAGGCCGAGCGGCTGGACCCGCTTTCGCCCTTGCAAGCGGATGTTCACTCGGCACGCAGTGTGGCACTGCTCGTGGGTCGGCGTTTCCCTGAAGCGGCGGAAGCGGCGCGCCGCTCAATTGCGACTACGCCTGAGGCAACGGCGCCCCGCCGCTTTCTGGTCGCCGCGCTATGGCATGCGGGAGCGCACGACGAGGCCAGATCGGAGTGTGCTGCCCTGCTGGAGCGCCAGCCTAACGCATCGCTCGCGCGCTCGCGCTCGCTTCAGATACTTAAGCATCCCTGGATGGTTGACCTGATGATTGAGGGATTGCGCGGCGGCGGGTTGCCGGAGTGAAAGCGGATCGAAGTTCCGATGGCGCTGGCGCACGGCTATTCGCCGAAACGTGAACCGCTCCACACTTGCAATCCGCCCGCCGTCCTACGCTTAATCAACGAGGGGGCTGTTCTCGAAGCGTGGAGGCGGCCGCAATGCGTGAACCAAACCTCGAAAAGTTGAACGCGCTCGTCGGAAAGCTGGTCGGCGACCTCGGCATCTCGCTTGGCGGCGCCAGCATACTGCTCGGCGATCGCCTCGGGCTCTACAAGGCGATGGCGGATGGTGCTGTGGTTACTCCGTCCGAGCTTGCCAAAAAGACCGGTCTGCACGAGCGGTATGTGCGCGAATGGCTGTCCGGGCAGGCCGCCTCCGGATACATCGACTACCACCCCGAAAAAAATGCGTTCTCACTCTCGGCCGAGCAGGCCATGGCATTCGCCGAAGAGGGGTCGCCAGCTTTCTTTGCCGGTGCATTCGATGTCGTGCAATCCATCTATCTCGACGAACCCAAGGTCGCCGAAGCGTTTCGAACCGGGAAAGGCGTTGGCTGGCACGAGCATTCGAAGTGTCTCTTCTCGGGCACCGAACGCTTTTTCAGGCCGGGCTATAACGCCAATCTGGTTTCGAACTGGATTCCGAGCCTCGAAGGCGTCGAAGCGAAACTGAAAGCTGGCGCCAGGGTGGCCGATGTCGGATGCGGCCACGGCGCCTCGACGATCGTGATGGCGCAAGCCTACCCCAAGTCAGAGTTCTTCGGGTTCGATTACCACAAGCCTTCGATCGAACGCGCGAAGGTGCTGGCGCAGGAGGCGGGGGTTGCAGACCGCATCAATTTTGCCCAGGCCAGTGCCAAGGACTTTCCGGCGAAAGACTATGATCTGGTGGCGTTCTTCGATTGCCTGCATGACATGGGCGACCCCGTGGGTGCAGGCAAGCATGTCAAGGAAACGCTGGCCAAGGATGGGTCGTGGATGATCGTCGAGCCGTTTGCCCATGACAATCTCAAGGACAATCTCAACCCGGTCGGATGCGTCTTCTATCACGCCTCGACGTTCATCTGCACGCCGGCATCGCTCTCTCAGGAAGTGGGCCTGGGGCTCGGTGCCCAGGCGGGTGAAGGCAGATTGCGTCAGGTCGCGACCGAAGCGGGCTTCAGGCGCTTCCGCCGCGCGACCGAGACGCCGTTCAACATGATCTTCGAAGTGCGTTCCTGATTGATCAGGCAAGGGTGCGCATCAGCCCGGAGATCTGCATTCACTGCGGACTGATGTCGCCTGGCACTTTTCGGACGGGCCGCGCCAAGCTGACGATGTCTATTGATCAGGGCAAATCGGATGTCGTGCTTGAGGCATAGCGACCTGCGCTGACGATGACCGTTTCCAGAAGGCCGGAAGTAGTCGGTCGACGAAGGATGACGCGGTTGACCCGAAGCAGGCATGCCGGGACCGGGCGGCACATCATACTAACCTCCGTCCGATCGCTTCTCTCGTTAGCGGCGTCCCGATCAAGGTCTCATTTTGCGCCATCGACGGCTTCAACCATGGCCTCTACGGCGTCGCCCGGATTCAAGCCGCCTTCGTGTAGCAACGTCCGCCAGGTGTGGAAGCTGAGCGCGAGATGCAGCATCGCGCGCTGCCTGGCGTTGAACTTCTCGCCCAGCACGTCCGGATAGGCCGCCATGTACGGCCCCCATCGCATGTCGGAGATTTCCCGGGTGAGGGCGTGATGCTCGGCGTCGCGCAGCACGCAGGCGGCGAGCGAGGCATTGCGCGCGTACCAGCCGTAGATCGCCGTGAGGCCGGTCCGCAGACGCTCGCGCCCTTCCGCAATCGAACGCCAAATCTGCGCTTCCGGAAGCGGGTCACGATCCATCGTATATCCCGAGCAGGCGAGATAGAGGCTGCGCTCGTCGGGAAAGTGCGCGTAGAGCGTATGGCGCTGGACGCCGGCGCGATCGGCGATCATGCTGATCGTCGTCGCCGCTGGGCCGACGCTGCTGTGCAGATCCACGGCGGATTCCACGATGCGCTGCCGGGTCTGGGCCTGCTGCTCGGCGCGGCGTTTCAGGGTGTAAGTCCGGGACATTCTATTTCATTGCACAAATATGTGCATCCATTATTGACAGTGGGCACAATTTCACTGTACATACCTGTATTATCAAATTTGACGTATGTATACCGTCCTCTGAGCTTTTCCTAACTCATTGTCGTGATGGAGGAATTCATGGAAACCAAAATCAGCGAAATCGCCAGCGGCATCTACCGCCTTTCGACCTATGTGCCCGACATTGCCCCACCCGCGGGCTTCACCTTCAACCAGTTCCTCGTCCTCGGCGATGAGCCGCTGATGTTTCACACCGGCCTGCGCAAGATGTTTCCGCACAACCGCGAGGCGATCAGCCGGATCATCCCGCCCGAGCGACTGCGCTGGATCGCCTACGGCCATTTCGAGGCCGATGAGTGCGGGGCGATGAACGAGTGGCTCGCGATCGCACCACAGGCGACGCCCGCGCACGGCCAGACCGGGTGTATGGTGTCGCTGACCGATTTCGCGGACCGTGAGCCGCGCGCGCTGATGGACGGCGAGGTCATCGACCTCGGCGGCGGCAAGCGCGTGCGCTTCATCGACACGCCGCACACGCCGCACGGCTGGGACGCCGGCGTCCTGTTCGAGGAATCGACGAGAACCCTGATGTGCGGCGACCTGTTCACGCAGCTCGGCAACGACAAGGCGCTGACCGATGGCGACGTGGTCGGACCCGCGATCGCGGCGGAAGACATCTTCAACTATTCGAGCCTCAACCCGGGAATGGGTGCGACCATCCGCGGCCTCTCCGGCCTCGCGCCGCGTACGCTGGCACTGATGCACGGTCCGTCCTTTGAAGGCGACGGCGCCGCTGCCTTGCGTGCGCTTGCTGACGATTACGACCGCCGTGTTTCCGGTCAGGCGTTCGCGAGCGTTCGGAGTCCGGCGGCCTGAATCCGGGTGTCTTCGCGGCTTCGGGAAAAGGCTTCGCGATCCCGCAGCAATGTTTCATGCGCGGCGCCCGGACGAAATCATTCGGCCGCGGCATCGAAGAAGAGCCCCGCCGCTGTGACATAGCGAAGGCTTCAATGCCTTGAAGCCGGCATCCTATGCCTGCCGCTTGACGATCCCGGTCGGTGTGGCGAAGCCTTCGATAGTTCGGGTTCGCTTCTCGAGCCACCATCCAAATTCGGGAGTCCAGTCCTCGAACTTTTCATTGATGCCGAGATCGTGCGCCCAGTGCTGGGCGATATTGGGATTGAACTGGGATTGCCGGCCGACGGCGATGAGATCGGCCTGGCCATTCTGCACGATTGCTTCGGCCTGCTGCGCTTCCAGGATGATGCCGACCGCCATCGTTGCGATACCCGCCTCCTTGCGCACCCGTTCGGCGAAGGGCACCTGAAAACCGAGGCCGCGCGGGACTTGCGCGGCCGTCGCCGAGCCTGCAATGCCGCCCGAGGAGCAGTCTACCACGTCGATACCGCGAGCCTTCAATTCCACGGCGAAGGCAACCGTGTCATCGAGATTCCAGCCGTCCTGGGCGCCGTCGACGGCGGAGACCCGGACGAACAACGGCATCGTTTCCGGCATTTCGCGCCGGACTGCTTCGACAATCTCGAGCGGCAGGCGCATGCGCCCGCTGCGGTCGCCGCCATATTCGTCGTTGCGCGTGTTGGAAATCGGCGAAAGAAACGAGGCGAGCAGATAGCCATGGGCGGTATGGATCTCTATCGCATCGAAGCCGGCCTTGACGGCGTTTCTGGCCGCCGCCGCCCAGGTGCGCACCATGGCCCGGCACTCTTCGGTCGTCAGCTGGCGCGGGAGCAACCATCCCGGCGCGACCGGCTCGCTTGTCGGGCCCACGGGCTGCCACAGCTTGGCGCCCGCCTCGATCTGCCGCGGGGTGAGGGGGCCCATGCCGTCCATCGCGCGCTGCGAGGACGCCTTGCGCCCGCCATGCGCGAGTTGAATGCCGATCGCCGTGTTCTCGGCCTTCATGAAAGCGATGAGCGGCTTGAAGCTCTCCGCCTGCGCCTCGTTCCAGATGCCGAGATCGTGCTCATTGATCAGGCCAATCTCTTCGACAGCCGTGGCCTCGACAAAGACAAGCCCAAAGCCTCCCAGCGCATAGCGGCCGAGATGCACGTTATGAAACATGCCGCAGGTGCTACCCGGCCCGGCGCGGTAGTGCACCATGGGCGGCACGACCAGCCGGTTCTTCAGCGTCAGGCCGCGGACCTTGAACGGCTGGAACAACAACGGGCGTGAAGGGTCGATGCTTTCGGTGACTGGGACCGCCATGTGATTTTTTCCTGTTGGGTTCGGCCGAGTGCGCTGCATCGAATATTTCTCCATTTTGAGACAACGGTCCAGCACGATCGATGCGGTTCGGCCTCGCGACGCGTTGTGCTATCTTTCGAAAGTGACCTTGCCCTTTCAACTTTGTTGGAGGTCGCCTTGCAGAACCTCTGGAAAATGCCAGCCACAGCTTTTCTGCTTTTAATATCGATGGCGTCGGCGTCGGCACAGATCGTCGCCCTCGGCGCAAGCAACACGCTGGGATGTGGCGTCAGCGTGGGACAGTCCTATCCGGCCCAGCTCCAAGCGATGTTGCAGGCCCGGGGCTCCAGCCTCCGTGTGACGAATGAAGGTGTGCCCGGAAACACTTCGGGTGAAATGCTGGCTCGACTTCCCAGCGCCGTTCCAGACGGGACAAAAATCGTCATCCTGCAATTTGGGACGAACGACGCGCGCATGAACACGCCACCGGCTACGCGCCAGGCGAACATCGCGGCTATCCTCGAAGAACTTCGGAAGCGTGGGATCAAAAGCCTTCAGGTCGATGAGATGATGGACGCAGCTCTGAACGATGGTCTGGGTCAACCGGATGGCATTCATCTGACGGCTGAGGGCTATAGACGGGTTGCGGCCCAACTACTGCCATCCATGCCTTGATGTTCGCCGCCGGCGGCGGCGAGTACCTTCAGATTGCCTCTGAGGCGCAACGCTCACAGTTTGCGTTGTCTGGCATTCCAGTGTTTCTCGAGATTGACGATGAGCTGGTCGCTAAGATGACAAAATGCCTGCTCGAATGCGTATGTCGTCAGGTATCGACGGAAGGCTTCCAGCGGCTCGGTTTGCTGTCGGATTGTCTTGCGGTTGGCACCAGGGCTGACGATTCCCGATCCAATCGCGCTTTCGACGCACCGTGAGACGGCCGAGTCCATTTCGTGGGATGGCACGACTTCATTCGCGATCAAACGTCCCTCTGGCGTGTCAGCGTGAAACGTCCGGTCAAACAGGATCGCTTCGCGCGCCAGCCGTTCGCCGACATAGCGTGGCAAGCGCATCGGCGCGGTTCCGGGCAGGAAGCCTTCCTTGCGTGCGGGCAGACTGAAGTAAGAGCCAGTCTCGGCGATCACATAATCGACAACGAGCAGGAGCTGGCAGCCACCGCCGATGGCAAACTTGTCGACCGCCGCGATCCACAGCTTCTCCAGCGTGCGCTCTGGTTCCTCAAGTGGTGCATCCAGGCAGTCAGGTTCTTGCTCAACCAGCACGCCACGATAGAGCTTGCTGTGCAGCCCCATGTTGCGGAACAGGAACGACAGATAGCTCTGCTTTCCCTGGTAGATGCGCGTCAGATTGATCCCCGACGAAAACACGCGCTGGCCCGGTACTTCGGGTGATCTACCACGCTCCCACGCAGGACGCCGATCTTGACTTCCGGATGCAGCAGCGCCAGGTCCGTCGCGATCTCCAGCGGACCTACCACCGTGTCGTCTTCAGAGTTGAGGTATCGTTCGTTCTGGATGGTCACATGGCCCGCGCTGCCCCGCACCTCGACGCGCGCGGTACCCAGATCGGCGCAGCCGGTGGCAACGAACTGCGGCAGCAGCTTCCAGCGATTCGGCTCGGGGGCGCAGCATAGAGCGTATCAAGTGATGCCCTGTCTGTGGATTGGCCATGACCTGGCTGACGAACAGGCCCTGGTGAATTTCGAGGCCGTCCTTGTCAGCCTGCATGCGATCGCTCTCGGCGATGAGTTCGGCTTGAGCAGGCAGAATGTCGGGCCAGCGCGCCGCGGCCTCCCAAAGCAGCGCGTCGACGCGAATCGATCGGGTGCCATCGCGCGTGAGCTCGCGGTACATCGGCACGGCATGCCGACGGAAAAATCGCCACGCGGCGTCGGCCGTCAGATGGACAATCGCCTCGCCAGCGGCCTTCTGCACCGGCGTTCGCTGCGAGCGCAGCGGCAATCGTGCCAGCAGCGCGCGACCGTCGCGGACCGCAGCGCGCAAGTCGGCAGCGGCGAGCGTCGCGATGGCGTGATCGCGGGCGACCAGAAACGCTTCGGTCTCGGTGCGCGGCAGCGCAGCGGCGATCACCGGCGAATGCTGCTCGCGGGGTATTGAGAGCATGGGACACCTTCGAATGACGCGGGAGTGTAGGACATACGGAGCCGCGCGGAAATGCGATGCTGTCGCAAAGCTGCCAAAAACTATCGACATCTGGACGGGAACGGTGCGTGTCCGACAATTGCGCCAGCCGCTTCCGTATATTGGCACCAAACGGAGATGCCGCAGTAGCCGCTTCATGTCCGTTCTTTGGGGGTAGCGCAGACATCCGGCAGCCATGGTGCGATGTCCGAGTTTGGACCACCTCAGGCATTCGGCGGGTTACGATGCAATTCCCTGAGGCGCGAGGTACTGTCCCTTGGGCCAATAAGCATCCTGTCGCCTGTCTGTTAGCATGGGCGGCTAAGAGTGAGTGGCTGCAGACGCGTCCGGATGTTGCCTCTGGATTGTGTGGGTGCGTTGGGATAATTTGCGGTTCGTCGTTGTGAAATGGCTGTCAGGCGGCATTTGACGACTTTTCGTTTGGAGCTCCAGGATGGTCGCCCAGCTCACAAAAACCGAACGACAGGTTGCGCTGATCATTCTGCTCGCGATTTCCTTGTGGGGATTGGCGATGGCGGTTGCCGGGCGCGGCGATCCGCTCGGCGTTCATGGCGTCATCGTGCTGCTTGCCGGCATCGCCGGCACGTTCGGCGTCATATCCGGCTACTACGCACCCGAGCCTGACGACAGCCGGCTCGACCGCTATTTCGACGATCCCAGCCGAATGGGGATCATCCTCGCGATGGTGTGGGTGGTCGCGGGGCTTTTTGTCGGCGACTGGATTGCGTGGCAGCTCGTCAATCCGAACCTGACATTCGATGCCGCCTGGTCGAGCTTCGGCCGCCTCCGTCCGGTGCACACGTCAGGCGTGATCTTTGGCTTCGGCGGCAATGCGCTGATCGCGACGTCCTACTACGTGCTGCAACGAACCTCGCGCGCGCGCCTGCCGGACCAGTTGACCCCGTGGTTCGTGCTGCTCGGCTACAATTTGTTCTGCGTCCTCGCCGCAACCGGCTACCTGATGGGCGTTACGCAGTCGAAGGAGTATGCCGAGCCGGAATGGTATGCCGATCTCTGGCTCGACGTCGTGTGGATCACCTATTTCGTCCTCTATTTGCGTACGCTGGCTCGCCGCAAGGAGCCGCATATCTACGTGTCGAACTGGTACTACATGGCCTTCATCCTGGTCGTGGCGATGCTCCACATCGTCAACAGCCTCGCGATCCCGGTTTCGCTCGGGCATGCCAAGAGCTATTCGGCATTCTCAGGTGTGCAGGATGCGATGACGCAGTGGTGGTACGGGCATAACGCGGTGGCGTTCTTCCTGACCTCCGGCTTCCTCGGCATGATGTACTACTACCTTCCGGTGCGCGCCGGCCGCCCCATCTTCTCCTATCGGATGTCGATCATCAGCTTCTGGGGTATCACGTTCATGTACATGTGGGCGGGTTCGCACCACCTGCACTACACCGCGCTTCCGCATTGGGTGCAGACGCTCGGCATGACATTTTCGGTCATGCTGCTGGTTCCTTCATGGGCGTCAGCCGGCAACGCGCTGCTGACGCTCAACGGCGCCTGGCACAAGGTGCGCGACGACGCGACCCTGCGTTTCATGATGGTCGCCGCGGTATTTTACGGCCTGTCCACTTTCGAAGGCTCGTTCATGGCCATTCGCACCGTCAACGCGCTGTCGCACTATACCGACTGGACCGTCGGCCACGTGCACGCCGGCGCGCTCGGCTGGGTCGCAATGATCACGTTCGGCGCGATCTATTCGTCGGTGCCGTGGCTCTGGAAGCGGGAGCGGATGTATTCGTCCAGGCTGGTGGAGGTTCACTTCTGGCTCGCGCTTGCCGGAACGGTGATCTACGTCTTCGCGATGTGGAATTCCGGCATCATCCAGGGGCTGATGTGGCGGACCTACAATGAAAGCGGAACGCTCGCCTATTCCTTTGTCGACACCCTGGTGGCGATGCATCCCTATTATATCGCGCGCGCCATCGGCGGGCTGCTGTTCCTGATCGGCGCGCTGGTCGCAAGCTACAACATCTGGATGACGATACGGACGGCCGACCAGCCGGCCGACCAGCGGCTTGGCGATCTTCCCGTTCCCGCGCTCGCAGGCGTCTCCGCGCCTCAACCGGCGGAGTGAACCGGCATGTTCAACCTGCATTACCGGCTCGAACGCAAGACCATCGGCCTGGCGCTCGGCATCATCGTCGTCGCTGCCATCGGCGGGGCGGTGGAGATCATACCGCTGTTCACGATCAACCAGACCGTCGAAGACGCGCCGGACATGCGCGTTTACACGCCGCTCGAGATCGCAGGCCGCAACATCTACATCCGCGAAGGCTGCTACGCCTGCCATTCGCAGATGATCCGGACCTTGCGTGACGAAGTGGAGCGCTACGGGCCGTATTCGCTCGCCGTCGAATCCAAATACGATCATCCGATGCTGTGGGGATCGAAGCGGACCGGGCCGGATATTGCGCGCATGGGCAACAAATATTCGGACGAATGGCATGTCCGGCACCTCAACAATCCCCGCGACGTCGTCCCGGAATCGGTGATGCCGCATTATTCGTGGCTCGGCCGCACTGAACTGCGTTATGACGACCTCGGCGTTCATCTGGCCGCGCTTCGCAGGGTCGGCGTACCCTACACCGACGACATGATCGCCAACGCCAAGGCCGATGCCTATGGACAGGCGGCGCCCGATACGCCCTTCGCCGAAGGGGTGACCAAGCGTTACGGCGCGGCGACCAATGTCCGCGCCTTCGACGGCAGGCCGGGCGAACTGACCGAAATGGATGCTCTGGTCGCTTACCTGCAAATTCTCGGCAAGCTGACCGATGCCGCGCACAAACACGCCGCGGGAGGTTGACCATGGACCATGATTTTACAGTCTGGTTCTCGAAATCGTTCGGTCTGTTCTATCTGATCGCGTTGTCGATCGTCATCGTCGCCTACGCGTTCTGGCCGTCGAACAAGAAGCGGTTCGACGAGGCAGCGCAATCGATTCTCGGGGACGAGGACAAGCCGCACAGGGATCAGCCACATAGAGATTCGTCATATGGGGACAAGTCATGGCGGTAGAGGAACGCGACCCCCATACCGGCTACATGACGACCGGCCACGAATGGAACGGCATCAAGGAATTGAACACGCCGGTGCCCCGGCCGGTCTATTTCTTCCTGATTGTAACGGCGTTGTTCGCCGTCGTTTACTGGGTGCTGATGCCGGCATGGCCACTCGGGGTGACCTATACCAAAGGCCTGCTCGGTATCGATCAGCGTACCACCGTGAACGAAAGCCTGGCGCAGGCCGCGCTCGAACGCAGCGCCTGGTCCAAACCCATCGAGGCTGGGAGCTTCAAGCAAATCCAGGCCGATCCCCGCTTGATGGAAACCGTGCGGCAGACCGGTCGCACGCTGTTCGGCGACAATTGTGCGCCATGTCATGGGTCGAACGCACGGGGCGGCAAGGGTTTTCCGAACCTGACGACGGCGTCATGGCTTTGGGGCGGCGATCCCGAAAACATCGCCGAGACGATCCGCGTCGGCATCAACTCGGCCCACCCGCAAAGCCGGACCTCGCAAATGATGGCGTTCGGGCGCGATCAGTTGCTCAAGAAGGGCGAGGTCGACGACGTCGTGACGTATGTGCGCAGCCTTTCCGATCCGACTCTCGTGAGAGATGTGCCCGCAGCGAAAATCGCGGCCGGCAAGGCCCTTTTCGCGGCCAATTGCGTCACCTGCCACGGCGACAACGCCAAGGGCAACGCCGAGCTCGGAGCGCCTGATCTGACGGATCGCTCCTGGATTTACGGCGGCGACGCCGAGGCGGTCTACGATACCGTGTGGGGTGGCCGGCAGGGCCACATGCCGAGCTGGGACGGCAGGCTCTCGTCCGCTCGACCGCAAAATTCTGGCGCTCTATCTGTTCGATCTCCGCAGGAGCGAACGATGAACGCGACCGGCGCAGCGACGCGGCCGATCCGGACGAGGGCCGTTGTTTGGCTCTCGATCGGCGCCGGGCTGTTGCTGCTGCTGATCGCCAATTCGCACCTTGTCTATGTGGCCATTACGTCGCAGCCGGAATGCGTCGCGCATGTGCGCCAGGGCGAAGGTTCCGCGAAGGATGGAAAGTTCAGCGCGGCACGATCGTCGTGCACGCCGCGATGAGACGAGAGGGAGACCGATGATGGCGCCGATACCGGCCGTTGTTCCACCTCTGCCGCGCGCGCGGACCTGGAACCGAAACATCGCTCCCGCAGCCGCCTTTGACTGGCTCGCGGCCGGCTGGCGCGACTTCACCACCGATCCGGCAACCAGCATCAGTTACGGGCTGCTGGTGTTTCTGGTCTCCGTCGTCACCACCGTCGGCCTGTTCGCGCTCCGCTGGGACTACATCCTGCTTCCGGCGTTTGCCGGTTTCATGGTCGTCGGCCCGATCATCGGGATCGGATTGTACGAAAAGAGCCGGCGCCTCGCCGAAGGCAGATCGGTCAGCCTGTGGCAGATGGTCTTCGTCAGGCCGGAGTCCGGCGGCCAGGTGTTGTTCGCAGGCGTGCTGCTGTTTCTGCTGACGCTGCTGTGGATGCGCGCCGCTGTGATCGTGTATGCGCTGTTTTTCGGCCTGCGGCCGTTTCCCGGCCTCGACCGCATCATTCCCATGCTGTTCACGACCGAGGTCGGCTGGGCGATGTTGCTGATCGGCAGCGCCATCGGGGGCCTGTTTGCGGCGTTCGCATTTGCCATCAGCGCGTTCTCGATCCCGATGCTGCTGTCGGAGCGCACGGACGCGCTGACCGCCATGGGCACCAGCATGGCGCTGGTCTGGAACAATCTGCCGGTCATGTTGACCTGGGCGGCCATCATGCTGGTGCTGATCGTGATCGGCATCGCGACCGGACTGCTTGGAATGATCGTCATCTTTCCGGTGCTGGGACATGGAAGCTGGCACGCCTACCGGGCGATCCGGCAAGAGTCCTAGCGCGAGGCATTTGGAGTTCTCTCCGATGGGGTGTTGCGGGCCGGGCGCGGAACTGACGGCGATGGTGCCAGATGCGCGCGCTGGCGACGAAGAGGTCCTGCTCGCGAGCCGCGTGGTCGCCGATGGTATTCGCCAGACCGACCTCGCCGTGCCGGCGATCCATTGCGGCGCATGCGTGAGGACCATCGAGAAGGCGCTCGACGGGCTTGCGGGCGTCGAAAGCGCGCGGGCCAACCTGTCGACCAAACGCGTGACGGTGAGGTGGCAATCGAACGGCGGCCCGCCGCCGTTTGTCGAGACCTTGAAGCGGGCCGGCTTCGAGGCTCATTTGTTCGACATCGAGTCCGACAAGGATGACGGCGCGCTGTCCGAACTGATACGCGCGCTTGCGGTGGCGGGCTTTGCCTCGAGCAACATCATGTTGCTTTCGGTGTCGATCTGGTCGGGCGCCGAGGCTGAAACCCGGGACCTGTTCCACTGGTTGTCCATGATCATTGCGCTGCCGGCGCTGGCCTATTCGGGGCGGATATTTTTCCGTTCGGGTTGGCGGGCGCTCCGGCACGGACGGACCAACATGGACGTTCCGATCTCGCTCGGCGTGCTGCTCGCCTTCGGCATGAGCGTCTACGAGACGGTGCAGCACGGCCCGCACGCCTATTTCGATGCCGCGATCTCGCTGCTGTTCTTTTTATTGATCGGGCGCACGCTGGACCACATGATGCGGGAACGAGCCCGGCAGGCCGTCAGGAGCCTGGTCCGGCTCGCGGCACGCGGTGCTTTCGTCCTGCAGGCGGATGGCACGCAAGCCTATCTTCCTGTCGAGGAGATCGAACCCGGCATGATCGTCGCGCTTGGCGCCGGTGAACGCGTGCCCGTCGATGCGACCGTGAGCAAGGGTGATTCCGAGCTTGACGTTTCGCTGGTCTCCGGCGAGAGCGTGCCGCTGCATGCGACCGCGGGATCGAAAGTGCTCGCAGGCACGCTGAACCTCACCGGCCCGCTGATGCTGATCGCGACGGCGAAGGCCGGCAATTCATTCCTCGCTGAAATGATACGGATGATGGAAGCGGCCGAGCAAGGCCGGTCCGGCTACCGGCGTATCGCCGACCGCGCAGCGGCGCTTTATGCGCCGGTCGTGCATGCCGCGGCATTGCTTACGTTCGTGGGCTGGATGGTCGCAACCGGCGACCTGCATAACGCCGTCACCATCGCCATCGCGGTCCTCATCATCACGTGCCCTTGTGCGCTAGGACTTGCGGTGCCGATCGTGCAGGTGATCGCCGCGCAACGGCTGTTCAAGAACGGCATCATGGTCAAGGACGGCTCCTCGATCGAGCGCCTCGCGGAGATTGACGCTGTTATCTTTGACAAGACGGGAACGCTGACGTCGGCCACGCCACGCCTGGTCCCGGCGGAACACGTTGACAGCGCGTCCTTGAGTCTCGCGGCCGCTCTCGCCTCGCATTCCCGGCATCCCTATTCGCGGGCGGTTGTCGAAGCTGCGGCCGGGCTCACGCCGTCGCCGGTCGTGTTCGATGACATCGCCGAACAGGCGGGCTTCGGGCTGCAGGCGCAATCGGGCGCGACGGTCTATCGGTTGGGCAAACCGTCGTGGGCGCTCGGAGATGCGGAATCGGTTGCCGGAGCTGCGTCGCTTGTTCTGACACGGAACGGTCAATTGATGACGGGTTTCTGCTTTGAAGACACGCTGCGGACGGACGCGGCGGCTGCCGTCGCAAAGCTGAAGCAGGATGGCCTTCCCGTGGAAATCGTTTCCGGCGACCGCAAGGAGCCGGTCGGACTTGTCGCCACTGCGCTTGGCGTTCCCTATCGCAGCGGCGTGATACCAGGCGAAAAGGTGGCACGCATCAAGTCGCTCGCTGCGGCCGGCCAAAAGGTTTTGATGGTCGGAGACGGACTTAATGACACGCCGGCGCTCGGCGCTGCCCATGCGTCCATGGCGCCTGCCTCCGCCTCGGACGTCGGACGCTGCGCGGCGGACTTTGTCTTCCTGCGGCAAAGCCTGCTTGCGATACCGCTCGCGGTGTCCGTCGCGCGCGACGCCAGACGTTTGATCCGGCAAAATTTTGCGCTTGCGGTTGCCTACAACATCGTGGCGGTGCCGATCGCTGTCATGGGCCTTGTGACACCGCTGATTGCCGCCGTCGCGATGTCGGCATCGTCCATTCTGGTTGTTGCCAACGCGCTACGCCTGAAGGGCAGGGAAGGGATCGCGGCCAGCGCCGCCCCGGACACCGTTCCGGCGGCAGCCATCCTGGAGGCGGCCGAATGAAAGATTACTTTTACCTGATACCGATCGCGCTCGGTCTCGGCCTCACGGGTCTCGCGGCGTTCATGTGGTCGCTCAAGACCGGGCAGTACGACGATCTGGACGGGGCCGCCGAGCGCATCCTCCACGAAGAAACCGACGCTCCCATCCGGACGACCAAGCCGGGGCGCTGATGCCGGCGGCCATGCACGGCATATCAGGAGGCAGCCTCCCGTCGTCATGGCCGGGCTTGTCCCGGCCATCCACGTCTTTGACTGCCGCGAAGAAGAAAGTCGTGGATGCCCGGGACAAGCCCGGGCATGACGGTGGTGGTGGCGTCGTCGCTTGCGCTTGCGGAAATGACGGCTACTCTGGCGATCAGTTCTCCAAAATCGTCGCCCAAACAGGTTGCCAATGTCGCTCAAACTCTTCGAACTCGTCGGCACCGACGCCTCCCGCCCGTTCAGTCCGTTCTGCTGGCGGACGCGGATGGCGCTGGCGCACAAGGGGCTGTCGGCGGAGACCATTCCCTGGTGCTTCACCGACAAGCCGGCGATCGCGCCGCATGGTTCGGAGAAGGTGCCGGTGCTGCTCGACGGCGACACGGCAGTCATCGATTCCTGGACGATCGCCAACTATCTCGAGGATAGCTACCCGGACCGGCCATCGTTGTTCGGCGGCGAGGGCGGCCGGGCCGTGGGGCGGATGCTGAACTGGTGGGGCGACGGCGTGATCGGCGGCATGTTTCCGCTCATCATCGCCGACATCCCGCTCAATCTGAAGCCGGACGACGCCGCCTATTTCCGCCGGACGCGCGAGGCGCGTTTCAAACGGCCGCTGGAAGAAATCATGGCGGACCGCGACCGGGCGGTCGAAGGATTTCGCAAATCGCTCGATCCGCTGCGGCTGACGCTGAAGACGCAGGCCTTTCTCGGCGGAGCCGCGCCGAACTATGCGGACTATATCGTGTTCGGCGCGTTCCAGTGGGCGCGGGTGGTCAGCCCGTTCAAGCTGCTCGCCGCGGACGATCCGGTCTATGCCTGGCGCGAACGGTTGCTCGACGCGTTCGACGGCCTGGCGCGAAAGTCACCGAGTTACCACGCCTGACATCGGCGGTCTCTCGATACGGCAGCGAGGGTGACATTCGCAGATGGTAACGGCGTGCGACGATTGCCGGATTATCCGCTCTGTCGGCTTTAATTAGTTCTACCGGATAACAATGTTAGCCCTGACGCAAATCGAGGGCGTAACCTGTTTGCCTAGTGGCAGTCAGGGGAGCCGCGTCATGACCGACCTCGAAGTAAAACTGGAAGGATTTGAGACCCTCGCTACCGAATGCGATTTGATCGGCAAGCTGGCGACCGACAAGGCGAAACGCGAATTGTACCTGCGCCTCGGCTTGCACTATCGCGAATTGGCCGATGCGATGCGGAAGGTGATTGCGCTCAAAGCCGCCGCATAACGTGCCGGAATTTCCCGGAGCAACGAATTCGAAGGGCGCGGCGCATCACCGGCCGCGATAGACTGGCTGTCGGCGCTCGATCCAGGCATTGATGCCTTCTTCGAGATCGCCGGTCGGCACCATGGCAGCGAACTGCTCGCTCTCGGCCTGCAGCCCTTCACCGATGCTCATGTTCAATCCGCGGGTGACCGCCGTGATGATGGCCCCCACCGCAAGCGGCGAGTGCCTGACGATGCGTGCAGCCAATTCGCGCGCCGTTGGCAGCAGCGCATCGTGCGGCACGACCATGTTGATCAGTCCGATCTCCAGGGCCCGCGCCGGTGTGAAGGGATCGCCCGTCAACAACAGCTCCAGCGCGCGCTTGCGCCCGGCGAGCCGCGGCAGCCGTTGCGTTCCGCCGAAGGTCGGCGGCATGCCGAGATTGATTTCCGGTTTGGCGAACCGCGCGTTCTCGCTGGCGATCGGCGAGATGCACGGCTTCGGTGATCTCGCACCCGCCGCCGAAGGCGAGACCGTTCACCGCCGCGATCACGGGTTTTTTGAACGCTTCGAGGCGCGCGGTCATCGCCTGTCCGCGCCGGACGAAGTCGCGCACGGCAGCGTCGGGACCGCGGCGAACGCTCTCCGAGAATTCATGGATATCGGCGCCGGCGGAAAAGGCGCGCTCGCCCGCGCCGGTCAGGATCACGGCGCGCACATCAGTGTCGGTCTCGATCGCGTCCAGCGCCGCCATCAGGCGGTCAATCAGCGCGTAGTTCAGTGCATTGTGCTTGTTCGCGCGGTTCAGCGTGACCAGCGCGATGCCGTCATTGATTTCGAGCAGGATGGGATCGGACATCGGAGGGCTCCGCAAGGGTCGGCTTCTGCGCCACAAAAAAAAAAAAAAAAAAAAAAACCCTAGAAGTCCGTCTGCGTTGTGTATACTCACTGGCCAGTATACATAGCTCGCATGGCACGATCCGGAATTCCGACGCGGGAACGCATCATCTCGGCGGCGAGCGCGCTGTTCTATAATGACGGCATCCGCGGCGTCAGCGTCGACGCGGTGGCGGCGAAGGCCGGTGTCACCAAGCGGACGCTGTATTATCATTTCAGGAGCAAGGATGACCTCGTGGCGGCGTATCTCGCCGCCCGCGATCAGCCCAATCTTGCGCTGTTCAGGCAGTGGTTCACCGAGGCCGACGACGGCTTGCCCGCCCAGGTCGAGCGCATCTTCCGCAATCTCGCGCGTTCGGCGCGGCATCCCAAATGGAAAGGCTGCGGGTTCCTGCGCACATCGGCCGAACTCGCCAACATGCCCGGCCATCCCGCCATGAAGATCGGTGCCGCCCACAAGAAAAAGTTCGAGGCGTGGCTGCGCGAGACCTTTGCGGAGGCCGGGATCGCGCAGGCGTCGCAGCTCGCGCGGCAGATTCTGTTGTTGCTCGACGGCTCGTTCGCCGTCGTGCTGCTGCATCGTGATCCGTCTTACATGGAGACGGCGGGTCAGGCGGCGCACGCGCTGATCGAGGCTGCGCTTCCCGCGCGGGCGAAGTCGCGTTCGATGCGGCCACGGTAGTTCCCCGTCATTGCGAGCGAAGCGAAGCAATCCATGCTTTCGTTTGCCGCGCGATGGATTGCTTCGTCGCTGCGCTCCTCGCAATGACGGCTACAACGAGCGCCGCTCAAATCCACCGCGCGTTCGCAGCATATCGGCGACCTCATGGAGATCGGAAAGCACCGCTGCGCATCGCGCACGCGACTCGTCCGTCGGCGTCACCATGTCAGGCACCATGATCGTGATGGCGCCCGCCGCGTGGGCGGCGGTGACGCCGTGGTTGGAATCCTCCACCGCCACGCAATGCTCCGGCTTCAGATCGAAACGCGCCGCCGCCAGCAGATAGAGATCGGGGCTCGGCTTGCCGCGGGCGACGTCGTCGCGGGTCAGGATGGTTTCGAAACGATGGCGGATTCCGGCAAGCCGCAGATGCGCCTCGGCGGTGCGCAGCGACGACGAGGTGACGATCGCCATCGGGCATTCGGCGGCCTGCAGCGCATCCAGCAATTCGACCGTGCCGCGCTTGAGCGGCAGGCCGGCGTTGAGAATTTCGTCGCGGTTGGCGATGAAAGCGTTGCTGATCTCGGCGAGCGGAAAGCGTTCGCCATAGCGCGCGTGCAGCATCGCCTCGCAGTCCGGGCCGGGAAGGCCGACCATCGCCTGACACAGCGTCGCGGTGTCGTCGGTGTAGCCATGCGCATGCAACGCTGCGACCAGGCTGTCGAAATAGACCCGCTCGGTATCGAGCAGCGTGCCGTCCATGTCGAGCAGGACGGCGCGGATGTTCCATTGGCCGGTCACGTCGATGCCGCCGCCGTTGCGGCGCGCGCGGCGGCTTTTCGCAAGCAGTCCGGGCACAGGCAATCGCTGCCGTCGACCGGCATCGGCAGACGAAAGGCCTCATCGCTGCACCAGCACGGCCCCGACAGGCTGCAGCTGAATTCAGTGCCGCAGCCGGCGCAGGCGAGGCGGCGCGAGGCCTGATTTTCTAACCTATTTGTCATGAACGGGGCGGTATTCCCTCAGTGGAATTAATCTCGGGTTCACGGCGAAGCGCGGTATACTTCACGGGCAATATACGCCTGCGAAACACCCAAGGGAAATACAAGGGAAATCCGATGGCCCGCGATTCGCAAGCAGCACTCGTTGCGCTCAATCGCTTCGGATTTGGCGCGCGCGGCGGCGCTTCCGGCGATTTCCTCAATGCCGCCTCCGATCCGCGCGGCTTCGTCAAGGCGGAACTCGGCCGCCCCAACGGCGTGCTGCTCGAAGTGCCGGGATTGCAGTCGACGGCAGCACTCGGCAAGGCGGTGTTCGATTATCAGTTCGAGATCCAGCAGGCGCGTGACGCTGCGGCCAGGCCGGGCGCACCGGCGGGCACCACCGAAGGGCCGCAACCTCAGCCTGACATGAAAGGGCAGCGCCGAAACCTGTCGCTCAACGGCATTGCGATGGAGATCACGGCGAAAGAGCTGCCGGCGAAGGCGCCGGAAAATCCAGATGCCGCGATGACGCCGGCCGAGACGATGCAGCCGGCCACACCAAAACCGCCGCCGCAGCCGCTCAACATCATCCAGAAGACCTTTCGCGCCGAGGCGCTGGCGCGGCTGCAGCGGGCGGCGATCGCCGATTGCGGGTTCGTCGAACGGCTGGTGGTGTTCTGGTCCAATCATTTCTGCATTTCGGCCAACAAGGGCGGGCTGGCGCGGATGTGGGCCGGTTCGTTCGAGCGTGAGGCGATCCGGCCCCATGTGCTCGGACGTTTCGGCGACATGCTCAAAGCAGTGGAGCAGCATCCGGCGATGTTGTTTTTTCTCGACAACCAGCAATCGCTGGGCCCGGATTCGCGCGCCGGAAAAAACCGCAACCGCGGCCTGAACGAAAATCTCGCCCGCGAGATTCTGGAGCTGCATACGCTCGGCGTCGGCGGCGGCTATTCGCAGGACGACGTAACATCGCTCGCGCACGTCATCACCGGCTGGACCTATGCGGGGCGGCAAGGCCAGCTCGGCACATCAGGCACGTTCGTGTTCAACGCCAATGCGCACCAGCCCGGCGCGCAGCGGGTGATGGGAAAGATCTACGACGCCAATGGCGTGGCGCAGGGCGAGGCGGTGCTGGCTGATATCGCGCGCCATCCCTCGACGGCGAAGTTCGTCGCGGGAAAATTCGCGCGGCATTTCGTGGCCGACGATCCGCCGCCGGCGCTGGTGGCGCGGCTGGCGGATGTCTTCGTCAGATCCGACGGCGACCTCAAGGCGCTGGCGCTGGCGCTGCTGGATTCCGACGAGGCCTGGAAGGCGCCGCAGGGCAAGATGCGCTCGCCCTACGAATTCCTGGTCGCGGCGGGCCGGTTGCTGGTGCAGATTCCGAATGATCCCGGCCGCTATCTCAACGGCCTGAACGTGCTGGGCCAGCCACTATGGTCGCCAGCCGGGCCGAACGGCTTTGCCGATAGCAACGCGGCATGGGCGGCGCCGGAAGGCATCAAGCTGCGGCTCGATATGTCAGCGCAGATGGCATCGCGACTGGCCGATGGCGTCGATCCGCGCGACCTGCTCGAACTGGTTGCGGCGGACGCAGCTTCCTCCGAGACGCGGCGCACCATCGAGCGCGCGGAATCGCGGCAACAGGCGCTGGCGCTATTGTTGATGTCGCCGGAATTCCAGAGGAGATGACAGCGATGGAAACGGCACGGATGGAAACGACAATGGATTGCTGCGAGAGCCTGCGATCATCGGCCGTTTCGCGCCGCGCTATCCTGCTCGGCGGCGCGTCCTTTGCGGCATGGGCGTACTTGCCGAAATTTGCGCGTGCCGCCGATGGCCGCGACCCGCGGCTGGTGGTGATCATCCTGCGCGGCGCGCTGGATGGGTTGGCCACTGTCGCGCCGATCGGCGATCCCGATTATTCGGGCCTGCACGGTGCGATCGCGCTTGGCGTTAGCGGCCCGAACGCGGCGCTGCCGTTGGATTCGTTCTTTGCGCTGCATCCGGCGATGCCGGAATTCGCGCGGATGTATCGCGACAAGAAAGCTGCGGTGATCCACGCGGTGGCGACGCCGTATCGCGACCGTTCGCATTTCGACGGACAGGACGTGCTCGAAAGCGGCTTCGCAGGTCCGGGCCGGGTGCAGTCCGGCTGGCTCAACCGCGCGCTGGAAGGCTTGCCGAAGGGCGAGCGGGTGAGCAGCGCGCTCGCGGTCGGCCCGACCACGCCGCTGGTGCTGCGCGGCGCGGCGCCGACGGTGGGCTGGGCGCCGGTGGCGTTGCCGCAGGCCGCCGAAGATACCGCGATGCGGCTTTTCGAACTCTATCAGCACCGCGATCCCGCGCTGGCCGTGGCGTTGAGGCAGGGTCTCGCGCTCGACAAGGCCGCACAGGGCGACGACATGAAGCTGCGGCCCGGCACCAATGGCGCCGCCGCGATGCGGCTGGTGGCGCGGGGCGCGGCGAAACTGATGGCCGCCGACGACGGTCCCCGGATCGGCGCGCTCGCTTTCGACGGCTGGGATACGCATGCGAATGAAGGCGGTGCAACCGGCCGGCTGGCGCAGCTATTGTCGGGCCTCGACGGCGCGCTGGCGGAATTCGAAAGCGGGTTGAGCGCGCGCTGGCGCGACACGGTGATCGTGGTCGCCACCGAATTCGGCCGCACCGCGCGCATCAACGGCACGCAGGGCACCGATCACGGCACCGCCACCATCGCACTGCTGGCCGGCGGCGCGGTGAAGGGCGGCCGGGTGATCTCGGACTGGCCGGGGCTGAAGCCGGCCAACCTCTATCAGGGCCGCGACCTTGCGCCGACGACGGATCTGCGCGCGGTCATGAAGGGCGTGCTGAAGGATCAGTTCGGCGTGGCGGAACGCGTGCTGGCGGAGAGTGTGTTTCCGGACAGCAGTGCCGTGAAGCCGATGCAGGGATTGGTGGGGTAGGTTCTAGCTCCACCAACGGTGTCGTCCCGGCCTTGAGCCGGGACCCATAGCCGCCGTCGGCAATGGTTGGAAGGCGCTGGAGCTACAGCGCGGCATGAACACGTGCATTTGTGGTTATGGGTCCCTGCGCTTGCCGGCAGGGACGACAATCTACTTCGTAATCCCGTCGATCTCCGCGATCTCCTCCGCGCTCAGCGTCCAGCCGATCGCCTTCACGTTCTGCTCGACCTGTTCGACGCGGGTGGCGCCGGCGATGACGCTTGCGACTTGCGGGCGCGCGGCCAGCCAGGAGAAGGCGAGTTCGAGCATGCTGTGGCCGCGCTTTTCGGCAAACGCCTGCAGCTTTTCGACGATGTCCTCGTTGCGCGGCGTGACGTAGCGGTCCTTCAAGGCGGGCATCTTGCCGAAGCGGGTTTCGGCGGGCGCAGTAGTGCCGCGCTGGTATTTGCCGGTCAGAAGCCCGCTCGCCAGCGGGAAGAATGGCAATAGTCCGAGCTTGTATTCCTGCGCCGCCGGCAACAGATCGTTTTCGATGCCGCGCACCACGAGGCTGTATTCGTCCTGGCAGGAGACGAAGCGGCTGACGTTCATCTGCCGCGCCATCAATTCCGGCTTCGGCAATGCGCCAGGCCGGAAAATTCGAATTGCCGATGTAGCGGACCTTGCCTTGCCGAACGAGATCGTCGAGCGCGCGCAGGGTTTCTTCCATCGGCGTCAGCGGATCGTAATCATGCTGCTGGTAGAGATCGATGTAGTCGGTCTTCAGCCGCGTCAGGCTGGCCTCGACCGCGGACATGATGTAGCGGCGCGAGGCGCCCTGCTTGGTGCCGTCGTTGCTCATGGGTTTGGAGTACTTCGTCGCCAGCACGATGTCCTTGCGGCGGTCGCCGAGCACGGTGCCGAGCACGGTTTCGGAGCCGCCCATGCCGGCATAGATGTCGGCGGTGTCGAACAGCGTGATGCCGAGGTCGATCGCCTTGTGGATCACCTTGCGCGAGGTCTCGAGGTCGGTGCGCTGGCCGAAATTGTTGCAGCCGAGGCCGACGGCGGAAACGCGCAGGCCGGAGCCGCCGAGATTGCGAATTTGCATGGATAGATCCTGTGGGAAGACGCGGGAGGAGGGCGCATTGTGGCCTCCGTGCTGTCATCCCGCAAGATGCGCGACTACCGTGGCGCCAATGCCGGGATAGGTCCCGTTCTGCGCCGACCCGGCCTCACTTCATGTCCATGCCCTTGTGCGGGTCATCGGACTTCATGCCGTCCATCATCGCCATGTTCTTGCAGCAGCCGCACATGCCCATGCCGGACTGTTTTTGCGGTTGTTGAGCCTTGGGCGCTTCGGGCCATTCCGACATTTGCTTTGAGGCGGCTGGCGCGCCGCACATGCCTCCGGAACTGGCTTGCTGACCACCGCCGCACATGGCGGACGCTGGCGACAGGCCAAACAACAGGGCGACGGCAGTCGATGCGAGTAGCAGACGCATGGGAATTCCTCCGGTGGAGCTGGCCAGCATAGGCTGGCCCGGGAAAATCCGGCAATCACGTTTGGGTCAAAGCACAGGTCGGCAGGAGATGGTGCGACCACCGTGATCTTACGGAATTCTCAATTCCGTCGAAAGCTGTAGGCTATTCACTGCTAGCGCGGTTGACGGCGAAGGGTCGCGCAAATGCGGCCCTTCGCAGCCTAGCTGGCGGTGCGGCATCGGCTATGTCCGCTCTAAGGTTGCAGGCGGCCTGGCGGGTGTACGGCCCAAAAAAGTGTGTACGGCCCAAAAAAGTGCGGCCCCGGTCAGACGCGGCGACTGACGGGGACCGCTTGGAGCGCGTGATCCGAGACGGGGGGTCTGATCAGACGCAGGGGCAGGCTAGCCGGGCTCTGTTACGCGAGCGTGACAGCGGCACTTATCCACAGGCTGCCGGGCGCCCTCAGAAAAGCTTGCGGTAGACCACGAAGCCGGAGCGCTCCGCCACCTTGTCGTAGAGCTGCATCGCGGTGTGGTTGGTTTCGTGCGTCTGCCAGTAGACGCGGGACGATCCGGCAAGTTTCGCCTGCTCGTAGACGCCGTTGATCAAGGCGCGGCCGACGCCCTTGCCGCGCGCGGCCGCGCTGGTGAACAGATCCTGCAGGTAGCAATTCGGCTCGATCGACGTCGTGCTGCGGTGAAACAGATAATGCGTCAGACCGAGCAATTCGCCGCCGCTCTCGGCAACCAGCGCATGCACCGGCTCATAGCCGTCGAAGAAGCGTGACCATGTCATGTCAGTGATTTCGGGCGCCAGCGCGGTCGGTCCCGAGCGGCCGTAGAAGGCGTTATAGCCGTCCCACAGCGGAAGCCATTGCGCGTGGTCCTGGCGGGTGACGAAGCGGACGGTGAGATCGCCGGACATGCATGATTCCATTTGAAGGAGGAGCAGCGCTTGCGGACGCGGGCGCGCGGGAGGCCTGTCGTCTTCCTACAGGTGCGGCGGTGAGGGATCAATCTTGCCGGCTGCGCGTCTCTCTTGAACAGCGCCGGGCTTTCGCGTTCCTGGCGTCAAATGTTATTCGAAAGCGATGGAACCGGTTTCCGCGCTCCCAAGTTAGCGCACGCCATTCAGAGAGGACGTCGATGCCGACAATATCCCCGACGCTGCTGCCGATCCTGATGCTGTTCGCCTCCAACGTCTTCATGACCTTTGCCTGGTACGGCCATCTCAAATTCAAGGAAAGCCCGCTGCCGCTCGTCATCATGGCGAGCTGGGGGATCGCCTTTTTCGAATACTGGTTGGCGGTGCCGGCCAACCGCTGGGGCAGCGCGGTTTATTCGGCCGCACAGCTCAAGACCATGCAGGAGGTGATCACGCTGGTGGTGTTCGCCGGATTCTCGGTGCTGTACCTGAAGGAGCCGCTGGGCTGGAATCACGCGCTCGGCTTCGCCTTCATCGCCGCCGGCGCATTTTTGATTTTTCACAAATGGGCGTGAATCGCGAACGCAACTTCATTTTACGGCCGGCGCCACCCGCAAGATGCGTCCTGCCGAACTGTCGGTCAGCAGCCACAGCGCGCCGTCCGGGCCCTGGCGGACATCGCGAATGCGCTCGTTCAGATTTTGCAGCAGGCGTTCCTCCGACGTCACCGTGTCGCCGTTCAGCGTCAGCCGCACCAGCATCGCGCCGCGCAGCGCGCCGAGGAACAGGCTGCCCGACCATTTCGGAAACAGCGTTCCAGTGTAGAACGCCATGCCCGAAGGTGCGATCGACGGCACCCAGTATTTGACCGGCTGCTCCATGCCGTCTTTGGCCGTGCTGTCGTGGATCTTGGCGCCGGAATAATCGATGCCGTAGCCGATCACCGGCCAGCCGTAATTCTTGCCCTTGCCGACGACGTTGACCTCGTCGCCGCCACGCGGACCGTGCTCGATTTCCCAGGGCTCGCCGGACGCCGGATTGATCGCGAGCGCCTGCACGTTACGGTGTCCGTAACTCCAGATTTCGGCCTTGGCGTCGGCGCGATCGGCGAACGGGTTGCCTGATGGCACCGATCCATCGGGCGCAATCCGGATCAGCTTGCCGAGATGGTTGCCGAGATTCTGCGCCTGGTCGCGGTACGAGTAGTGATCGCCCAGTGCCACGAACAGATTGCCGTCGTCTGCCTGCGCGATGCGGCAGCCAAAATGATTGCCCGATGACAGCGGTCCCTGCTGACGGAAGATGATCCTGACGTCGTCGAGGCTGCCATTTCCGTCGTTCAGCTTTGCGCGCGCGGCCGTGGTGCGTCCGCCGCCGTCGGCTCGTTCGGCGAAGCAGAAATAGATCGTCTTGTTTTCCGCAAAGGATTTGTCGGTGACCACATCGAGCAGGCCGCCCTGGCCCGAGGCCCAGACCTCGGGCACGCCCTTGAGCGGCGGCGAGATCTGTCCCGTCCGCCGTGACGATGCGCATGCGGCCCGGCCGCTCGGTCACCAGCATCTTTCCGTCGGGCAGGAACGCCAGCGCCCACGGGTTGGAGAGGCCCTTGGCGATGGTCCGCACCTCGAGCTCGCCCGCGGACGAGCCGAACGCCGGCTCTTCGCCGCGCGTGCCGGTGGCGATCAGGAACGAGACCGAGAAGGCGGCCGTCAGCGCGACGGTCACAAGACCGACAGGTGTTTTCATCCAGCTCCGATCGCGATGCCGATCATCGCGCGCTGCTTTGCAAAAGATGCAAACGAAAAACGCCCGGGACTAGCCGGGAATCGGCATCGCTATGGTCACTCTGATCGACAACACCGTCAGCGTGACCACGAGGCACAGCGACAGCGTGCCGATCGCCAGCGAGGTGGCGATGGCGCTGGCCAGTCGGGAAGAAGCAACTGGCGCGGGGTGGTTCGCAAAGCCCACCGTGCCGGGCAACCGCATCATGCTCTGGATCCTTCAAGACGCGGGCGAATCACCCCGCGATTTCTGCCAACTTCACCACCATGGCGGGCAATATTGCGGCGAGCCGAAGCATCGAAAGCGGCGGAATCAGGGCAATAGGTTAACGTTATTCCCGCTGTTGTTAACTTTTGGCGGCATCCTCGCGCGAACGTGAGGGGCTAGACGCCGTCGGCGACACGGGCGGGATCATCGACTTCGGTTCCCGGCTGCCAATCCATGGCAACGAAACCCGGGGTCTGTTCGACCCGCCGCAACCAGGCGCGGATGGCGGGGAAGGTCGCCAGTTCGTAGTCGCAGCGGTCGGCGACATGGGTGTAGCCGTAGAGCGCGATGTCCGCGACCGTGAGCTGGCCGGCGGCGAAATAGGCGTGGCTTTTGAGGTGGTTTTCCATCACCTGCAGCGCCGCATAGCCGCGCTCCATCCAGTCCTCCAGCGCGTGCGTCTGCAGGTCGCGGCCGCCCTTGACCAGCGACAGCCAGAAATAGGCGGCGCCGATATTGGGCTCCAGCGCGTGCTGTTCGAAGAACATCCATTGCAGCGCTTCGGCGCGCTCGATCCGCGATTCCGGCGCCAGCGAGGTGCCGCCGCAGACATACCAGAGGATGGCGTTGGACTCGGCGAGATAGCGGCCTTCGGCGACTTCCAGCAGCGGCACTTGTCCGCTCGGGTTCTTCGAAAGAAAATCCGGCGTCCGGCTTTCGCCGCTCAGAATGTCGATTTCGATCGCCTGATACGGCGCGTTCAACAGCGCCAGCGCAAGGCGGACCTTGTAGCTGTTGCCGGAGCGCTGCATCGAATAGAGCTTGTACATCGTCCCTGGAATTTCCTCGGTCGAGGGGAAGCGCGCACGCTGTGGACGCAAGGCTTTCGCGCCGCAACGCGGCTAAACAATGATGCCGATATCCATGCGTCGCAAGACCTGCGGAATGGAAAAAGTCGAAAACCTCTACCGCACTGCACGCGCGCAGAATGATTCTATCAACCGTCGGAACAATTCAGGTCACGCTTGCGCAACGCCGTGCACGCCGACCGCATGACTCGCGCGATCGAGCGCCGCGCGCCGCAAGACGAAGGCATAAAAGGCCAGTTCGACGAATAGCCCGAGGGGTATGAAGGTTGCCTCGGCGATGCTGCGGGACAGCAGCGGCACGATCCAGGCGGCGGCAAGCAGGCTGATTTCGAAATCGCGAAAACCGTGACGCAATCCGTGCCGCGCGAAAAATGCGATCGCAACCGCGAGCACGACGAGATCGTAGTCGAGCACATAGGGCGTCGCGAGCAGGCTGCCCAGCGCCAGCGCCGCGGCCTTGAGTTCGAAGGCGGCATCGCTGTGCCAGAGCCAGGCGATGCTGGCGGCGAGCATGGCGAGCAGCGAGGCCTGCGCCGCATAGGCTGTGGGCACGCTCGCGCCCCACGCCCGGACACCTGCGAAGATCGACTGGATCTTCTGCCAGCCGGTGCCGCCCTGTTCGAGCACGACGGTCTGGGTGAAATTCATCGAGTTGGCGAAGGCATGCCAGATGCCGCTGCCGAGCAGCGCGAAGCTGACAGCGACCAGCGCTGCAACGGTGGCTGCCGCCGCGCCGATCGTGCGCCAGCGTCCGCCGGCCAGAAGCGCGATCGGGATCAGGACGCCGAATTGCGGCTTGTAGGCCAAGAGGCCGATCAGCACGCCCGCAAGCCATGGCCGGCGATCGAGCCAGTGCAGCGCGCCGCCGAGCAGCGCTGCGGTGAGGAATCCATTGTGGCCGTGGCCGACATTGACGAACACGGCCGGGAAGGCGGCGGCGACCAGCAGCGTTCCCTGGCGCGGCAGGATGGCGCGGATCGCGGCGAGGTAGGCGGCAAAGCTCGCGACCAGCCAGATCGCCAGGCCCCATGCGTAGGGAACGGCGGCGACGAGAACGGCAATCGCAAAGAAGAACGGCGGATAGTGCCAGCCATAGAACGGCACCTCGCGGCCGTCGAACACCGCCTTCTCCGCCGCGTGCTGGAGCGCGGGGGCGTACGCCTCCGCCGAGCGGCCCTGCCAGGTCAGTGAACCTGCCGCATAGACGTTGGAAAAATCGGTGCCGATCGGCTGGCCGTTGCGGTCGATCAGGCCGTCGGAAACCGCGATCCATCCGGCGAACACCAGGACCGAGAGGCCGAGCAGGATCAGGCTGTAGGCGCGCATGCGCGCCGCCGTCAGCCATTCGCCAGATCGCAAGCCAGATCGGAAGCCTTGCCAGATATGAGCCATTTTACCGCGGAATTTTGCGAATATTGCGCCGTATTGCTCCGACCGTACCGACCCCGCTTTAACGTTCCCTAAAGTTTGGGCCCTATCCGGCCAAGCTTCTTGCGATGCAGCGCGCAGCGTCCTAGGGTGCCCCGATCCCATCAGAAAGAGTCGTGGATTTCAGTGTTCACGACGTTTGCCAGGAGATGATGATGCCCTTCCTGTCCGCCTCGCTCGCCCGTGTGAAGCCGTCCGCGACGATCGCGGTCACGGATAAAGCGCGCGCGCTGAAAGCGGCAGGCCGCAACGTCATCGGGCTGGGCGCCGGCGAGCCGGATTTCGACACGCCCGCCAACATCAAGCTGGCGGCGATCCACGCCATCGAGGCCGGCAAGACCAAGTACACCGATGTCGGCGGCATTCCCGAGCTGAAGGAGGCGATATCAGCCAAGTTCCAGCGCGAGAACGGCCTGACCTACAAGCCTAACCAGATCATCGTCGGCACCGGCGGCAAGCAGGTGCTCTACAACGCGCTGATGGCGACCATCAATCCCGGCGACGAGGTGATCATCCCGGCGCCGTATTGGGTGAGCTATCCGGAAATGGTGGCACTCGCCGGTGGCGAGTCGGTGCCGGTGGTGTGCCCGGCTTCCAGCGGCTTCAAGCTGCGGCCCGAAGATCTCGAAAAGGCGATCACGCCAAAGACCAAGTGGATCATCCTGTGCTCGCCGTCGAACCCGACCGGCGCCGCCTATACGCGCGCCGAGCTGAAGGCGATCACCGACGTGCTGGTGAAGCATCCGCATGTCTGGGTGATGACCGACGACATGTACGAGCACCTGGTCTATGACGACTTCGAGTTCGCGACGCCCGCGCAGGTCGAGCCCAAACTGTACGACCGCACGCTGACGGTGAACGGCGTGTCGAAGGCCTATTGCATGACCGGCTGGCGCATCGGCTACGCCGGCGGTCCCGCCGAGCTGATCAAGGCGATGGCGACGATCCAGTCGCAGTCGACCTCGAACCCGTCGTCGATCGCGCAGTGGGCCTCGGTCGAGGCGCTGAACGGTCCGCAGGACTTCATACCCGTGCACAACAAGGTGTTCAAGGAACGCCGCGACCTCGTGGTATCGATGCTGAACCAGGCCAAGGGCATCGACTGCCCGCGGCCCGAGGGCGCCTTCTACGTCTACCCGTCCTGCGCCGGCACCATCGGCAAGACCTCGCCTTCCGGCAAGGTGATCGCCAACGACGAGGACTTCGTCACCGAGCTTCTGGAGAACGAAGGCGTCGCCGTCGTGCAGGGTTCGGCGTTCGGGCTTGGACCGGCGTTCCGGATTTCCTACGCGACCAAGACTTCCGATCTCGAAGAGGCCTGCAAACGCATCCAGCGCTTCTGCGGTAATTTGAGATAGTCAAATCACATCACGCGTGAGACGCGTGGTGTTTTGACGACTTCTTTCCCGAAGTTTCTGGAGGCGCCTTGTTTTGAACACGGCGCTTCCTTCCTGTCCGCCCGCAAATTTAGTTTTTCATGCGGAGACTGGGACTCATGCGACTTCTGACTTTGACTATCGCCACGCTCGCGCTGATGGCACCGATCGCCGCCGCCAGCGCGGCCCCGCCGGTTCGCGCCGGCGTCCTGCAATGCCAGGGCGGCCAGAATGTCGGCTTCGTCGTAGGCTCGGTGGCGAACTTCGAATGCGTGTTCCGCAGCGAGGGCCGCCGGCCTGAGCCGTACATCGCGACCGTGCGCCGCATCGGCCTCGATCTCGGGGTCACCGAACAGACGCAGCTTTCCTGGGCCGTCAATGCGCCGAACAGCCGGCTCGGACGCGGCGAACTCGCGGGCAGCTATGGCGGCGTCGGCGCGAACGCTTCGATCGGCGTCGGCGGTGGCGGCAACTTCCTGGTCGGCGGACCTGCCAACGCCTACGCGCTGCAGCCGCTCAGCGTGCAGGGCCAGACCGGGCTCAACGTCGCGGCCGGTATCGCCGGCATCGAGCTGCAGCCGTTCAACGGTTACGGTCCGCGCCGCCACACGCATCACCGGAATCGCCATCGCGGTTGAGAAGCTGACAGTGCTTGATGAAGAGGCCCGCGCAAGCGGGCCTTTCTTTATAGATTAGGGTCGTCATTCCGGGGCGCGCGAAGCGTGAACCCGGAATCTCGAGATTCCGGGTTCGATGCTACGCATCGCCCCGGAATGACGCCTAGGGGCCCCGGCAAATCTGGCGTCGTCTATGACGTTGTGGCATAGGAACCCGGCGCGCCGCGGGCACGGCGTCGTTCGTTTCTCTGCTCGCATCATTTTTTCAGCCGGAGATTACTTCATGTACCGCACCCTCGTTCTTGCCGGTGCCGCCCTTGTCATGCTGGCCGCATCCATCGTCGGCGCCAGCGCGCAAGCCCCGCAGCGCGTGCAGGTCGGCGTTCTCGAATGCCGCGGCGGCGCCAGCGTCGGCTTCATCGTCGGCTCCGTGACCCATCTCGGCTGCGTGCTGCGCGCCGATGGCATGCCGGAGGATCGTTACGTCGCCACCATCCGTAAAGTGGGCCTCGATCTCGGCATCACCCAGGAATCAGCGCTGGCGTGGGGCGTGTTTGCGCCGGTGGCGCGGCTCGGACCGGGTGACCTCTCCGGCGATTACGTTGGCGCGCAAGGCAGTGCAACGCTTGGCGTTGGTGTCGGCGGCAACGTGCTGGTCGGCGGCTCCGCCAATTCGATCGCGCTGCAGCCGCTCAGCGTGCAAGGCCAGGTTGGCGTCGCCATCGCCGCCGGGCTGGAAAGCCTGGAACTCCGGCCGGGGCGCTGATTTAACTTTCGAAAGCCCTCAATCACCCGAGAGACTTGACCTGAAATCCGCGCGGGCGTAAAAAGAATAAACGTTCTTTTTACGGAGAACCGCAATGTTGCAGCACCAACCAAGCCGTACTGCCGAATACATGGCGATGTTCCGGGCGTCCGAGCATGCCAAGGGCGCAGGGCGGCGGATTTTCTCGGATCCCTTGGCGGCGGCATTGCTGCCGGAAAGCCTGCGCTTGCCGGCAAAGCTTTTTGCCTTGCGCCCCGTCGCGGCGATGCTGGACCGCTATATCGACCTGCGTTCGCCGGGAGCGCGCACCTCCGGCATTGCCAGAACGCGTCTGATTGACGACTGGATCGAGCACTCCGGCGGTGAGGTGGATCAACTGGTCCTGCTCGGTGCCGGCTTCGATACGCGGGCCTGGCGGCTGAAGTCGCTTGACGCTGTCAGGATTTACGAGGTCGACCATCCCGACACCGCAAGCGTGAAGCGCCGGCGCCTGCAATCTGCTGGCGCCGATCTGAACAAGGTCTCATTCGTCGCCGTCGATTTCGAGGTCGACGATTTCGACATGCGGCTGCGCGAAGCGGGCTTCGATGCAACGCGCAGGGCGATCGTGGTCTGGGAAGGCGTCAGCCAGTATCTCACCGGGGACGCCGTATGTCGCGTGATGCGCTGGGCGGGCCGGCTTGCAAAAGGCAGCCAGTTCATCTTCACCTATGTCCATGAGGGCGTGCTCGACGGCACCGTCGCATTCGAGGGCGCGTACAAGGCCATCGCAAAGGTCAACGGATCGGGTGAGCCCTGGCGCTTCGGCTTGCTGCCCGGCGAACTTCCCGCCTTCTTGCGCGAGCGGGGGCTGAAGCTCGTCAGCGATCTCAATGCCAACGAATATCGCGAGAAAGTCATGGGGAATGCGGGCCGCTGCATGCAGGGCTACGGTTTCTATCACACCGTGCTTGCGGAAGTTTCCGATGCCTAGGATCACGGCCGCGCGGGCCAACGAGCAGCGGGAGCGCATATTGGATGCGGCGCTGACATGTTTCGCCCGCGAGGGCTTTCATGCCGCAACCGTTCAGGACATTGTTGCGGAGTCCGGCCTCAGTCCCGGCGCCATCTACGGATATTTCAAGGGCAAGACCGAGATCGCGATGGCGATCGCATCGGAACGACACAAGATGGAGCGCCAGCGCATGGAGTTTGCGCTTGCAGCACCCGACATCGACACCAGCCTGCAGCGCCTGCTCGACGGCTTCGTGCTCGAATTGCGCAATCCCGCGGAAAGGCGGTGGCGCCATCTGGCCGTGCAGCTCTGGGCTGAGAGCCTTTCCAATCCGCGGCTGAAGCGCGAGGCGCTGGCCGGCGTTTCCCAGGCTGTCGACGTGCTGTCGCGCATGATCGCGCAAGCGCAAAGCAGGGGAAGCTGGCCGAAGCATCTCGATCCGGCTTACGCTGCCCGTGTCATGATCGCCATTCTTCAGGGCATTTCATTGCAACGGGCGTGGGACGAGCGCGTCGATATCGAACGCTTTGCCGTGGCGCTGCGGACGATGCTCGATCCCGCCTCGAACAAGCCCGAGCGAACCACCAGGGGCGCTTGAGCCGGCGTCGATGTCCGCCGAGTTCCGGCAAAGGCGCGGCAGCCGTCCGGTGTCGTCACGATGCACCGCAGCGAAATTTTTCCCGCTTGCCAAAATCACGGGACGGGCGGACGATCAGTGCCGCCGACCCAATCAAGGGCCGAGCTCCAACCAAGGAGGCGGCAATGGGACAAGACGTCAGAAGTCCCCGAGGTCCACGGTGCATCGCGCTGGTGGGCCCTTTCCAAAGCGGTAAGACCACACTTCTGGAAGCCATACTGGCGCGAACGGGCGCCATTCGTAATGCCGGCAGCGTCGACGCCGGAACTTCGGTCGGCGATTCCAGCCCCGAGGCGCGCAACCACAAGATGGGCGTGGGGCTCTCCGCCGCCACGATCAGCTTCATGGGCGACAGTTACACCTTTATCGATAGTCCAGGCTCAATCGAGTTCGCGCATGACATGCGCGCCGCGTTGCCTGCGGTCGATGCCGCGGTGGTGGTCTGCGAGGCGGACGAGAAGAAGCTGCCGCAACTGCAGATCATCCTGCGCGAGCTGGAAGATTTGGGCATTCCCCGTTTTCTGTTCCTGAACAAGATCGATCGCGCCAACAAGCGCATCCGCGAGACGCTCGCCACCCTGCAGCCGGCGTCGCGCGTGCCGCTGGTGCTGCGGCAAATTCCGATCTGGAGCGGCGATTTGATCGAAGGCTTCGTCGATCTCGCGCTGGAGCGCGCCTTCGTCTACCGCGAACACAAGCCTTCCGAGGTCGTGGCGCTGGAAGGCGGCAATCTCGACCGCGAGAAGGAAGCGCGGTTCTCGATGCTGGAAAAGCTCGCCGATCACGACGATGCGCTGATGGAGCAGTTGCTGGAAGACATCCAGCCGCCGCGCGACGCGGTGTTCGACGATCTCGCCCGCGAGTTGCGCGAGGGCCTGATCTGTCCGGTGCTGCTCGGTTCGGCGGCGCGCGAGAACGGCGTGCTGCGGCTGCTGAAGGCGCTGCGGCATGAAGCGCCCGGCGTGACCGAAACGGCGAAGCGCCTCGGCGCGTCGTCACAGAAAGATGCGCTGGCCTATGTGTTCAAGACCATGCATTTGCAGCACGGCGGCAAGCTCTCGCTGGTGCGGATGCTCGCCGGCCATCTCGACGACGGCGCGACGCTGCAATCCTCCTCCGGCGAAGCCGGACGGGTATCGGGCATCCTCGCGGTCAACGGCGCGCACGATACCAAACGTGCCACGGCGGAAGCGGGCGAGACCATCGCGCTCGGCAAGCTCGACGCGATCAAGACCGGCGATACGCTGTCGAGCGGCAAGACCGCGCCGCCGGCGCTGGCCCGCATCGAGCCGACGCCGCCGGTGCTGGCAATGTCGCTCGCGGCGATCGATCGCAAGGACGACGTCAAGCTCGGGCAGGCCCTGCTGCGGCTCAACGAGGAAGATCCGTCGCTGACGATGATCCAGAACCAGCGTACCCACGACACCGTATTGTGGGGGCAGGGCGAGATGCATCTGCGCGTCGCGCTAGAGCGCCTCAAGGATCGCTTCGGCATCAACGTCAAATCGCAGCCGCCGGCGATCGGCTATCTGGAGACGATCCGCAAATCGATCACCCAGCGCGGCCGGCACAAGAAGCAGTCCGGCGGCCATGGCCAGTTCGGCGACGTGGTGCTGGAGATCAAGCCGGTGCCGCGCGGCGCGGGTTTTGAGTTCCACGAGAAAGTCGTCGGCGGCGCGGTACCGCGCAACTATATCGGCGCGGTCGAAGAGGGCGTGGTCGATAGCCTCGCGCGCGGGCCGCTCGGCTTCCCCGTCATCGACATCCACGTCACGCTGACGGACGGCTCCTACCACAGCGTCGATTCCTCCGATCTCGCGTTCCGTACGGCGGCGCGGGCCGGCATGAGCGAAGCGCTGCCGCAGTGCCAGCCGGTGCTGCTGGAGCCGATCCATATCGTGGAGATCGTCTGTCCGACCGATGCTACCGCAAAGATCAACGCCATCCTGTCGGCACGGCGCGGCCAGATCCTGGGCTTCGACACCCGCGAGAACTGGCCCGGCTGGGACTGCGTCCGCGCCACCATGCCGGAGGCCGAGATCGGCGACCTGATCGTGGAATTGCGGTCGGCAACCGCCGGCGCCGGCGGTTTCACGCGGGCGTTCGACCGCATGGCCGAAGTCACCGGCCGCGCCGCCGACCAGATCATCGCCGCGCACCGCGTCGCGGCATAGTTGAAGGCGGATCGCTGCGGTCAATTGGCCGCGGCGGTTCGCGCGGCTTGACACACCTCCGGGGAAGATAAATTGATCGTCGTGGCCGGGTTGATCCCGGCCATCGACGTCATTGAGGAGGTTGTTGTCGTGACCAAACCCCGCGCTGCCTGTCTGATCGGATGGCCGGCCGCGCATTCGCGCTCGCCGCTGATCCATCATTACTGGCTGCGCACGCTCGGCATCGAAGGCGGCTACGTCATCGAGGCGGTGCCGCCCGACGAGTTCAAGGATTTCCTGTTTCGGCTGTCGCACCGCGGCTTCGTCGGTGCCAACGTCACCATTCCGCATAAGGAACGCGCGCTGGCGCTCTCGAAGCCTGACGAACGCGCGCGTGCGGTCGGGGCCGCCAATACGCTGTGGTTTGCCGACGGCGAGCTTTGCTCGACCAACACCGACGTCGAGGGCTTTACCAACAATCTCGATTCCAGCGCGCCCGGCTGGGACGGAGCTGAGGATGCGCTGGTGCTGGGTGCCGGCGGCGCGGCGCGCGCGGTGGTTTTCGGATTGCTCGACCGCGGCATCCAGCGCGTGCACCTCGCCAACCGCACCATCGAGCGCGCCCGTGCGCTGTCGGGTCAATTCGGCACGCGCGTTCTGCCCGTGGCGTGGGATGCGATCGGTGGTTTGCTGCCGCGTGCCGGGCTGCTGGTGAACACCACATCGCTCGGCATGCACGGCCAGCCCGCGCTCGAACTCGATATCGGCCTGCTGCCGTCACAGGCCGTCGTCGCCGATCTCGTCTATGTGCCGCTGCAAACGCCGCTGCTGGCGGCAGCGGGCGCGCGCGGGCTGAAGACGGCCGACGGGCTCGGCATGCTGCTGCACCAGGCGGTGCGCGGGTTCGAACTGTGGTTCGGTCAACGCCCTGAGGTGACCGCAGAACTCCGATCGCTTGTCGAGGCCGATCTCACGAATACATGATCGGCTGATCGCGGGCTTTTGAGCCGGAATATTTGCGCGACGCGGGGGTGAATGGCTACGTCAGTGCCGTCACCGGAGTTCCCTGCATGTCCCGCAACCGCTATCAGCTCGTTCGCCCGCTTGCCGCCGTCGTGATGGTCACGGCCTCGACGCTCTACGCGATCGCCCAGCAGCCGCCGACGTCGTCGCGCGTTCGCGGCACCATCGAAGCCGTCGATGGCGACATGCTCGCCGTCAAGTCGAGGGCTGGAGAGGACGTTAAACTGCATATGACCGGCGACATCAATGTCGTGGGGATCAGCAAGGTCTCCCTCGCCGACGTCAAGGTCGGTTCCTTCATCGGCACCACCACGGTGCCGGGACCGGACGGCAGCCAGAATGCGGTGGAGGTGCACGTGTTTCCGGAAGCCATGCGCGGTACCGGCGAGGGCTCGCGGCCCCACGACCTGCGGCCCAACTCCACCATGACCAACGCCACGGTGGCGGACTCCGTGGTCGGCAATGACGGTCACACCCTGATGATCAAGTACCGGGGCGGCGAGAAGAAAGTCGTGGTCTTCCCCGAGACGCCGGTCGTGACCTACGTTTCCGCCGACAAATCCGATCTCAAGCCCGGCGCCAAGGTGATCGCCTTCACGAGGAAGCTGCCGGACGGTTCGCTGGAGACCAGCCGCGTCACCGTTGGCCGGGATGGGCTGACCCCGCCAATGTGATTACGCCTCCTGGAATAGGTTTGCACGTGCGGTGTTTGCGTTGAGTTGGGCGCCAGTACATCTCGGGAGGAATACGATGCTGAAATCTTCTTCATGGCCGCGCCTGTTCGCGGCCTCGCTGACTTTCGTCACCCTGCTTGGAACGGCGGCGTGGGCGCAACAGCCGCCGACGGTGCGGATTCGCGGCACCATCGAGGCGGTGGACGGGCCCATGCTGTCGATCAAATCGCGCGAGGGGACGGACATGAAGGTCCGCGTCACCGACAATGTCGCGGTGTTCGGCGTGGCGAAGACCGAACTGTCGGAGATCAAGGAAGGCTCCTACATCGGCGTCACCGCGTTGCCGGAGCCGGACGGCACCCAGAAGGCGGTCGCCGTGCACATTTTTCCCGAGAACCAGCGCGGCGCGGCCGAAGGCTTCCGGCCCTGGGATCAGCGCCCGAACTCGACCATGACCAACGCCACCGTCGCCCAGACGGTGAAGGGCACCGACGGCCAGAACATTCTGGTCAAGTACAAGGACGGCGAGAAGAAGGTTTTGGTGCCGGAGGGGACGCCGGTCGTCACCTTCGTCGCCGGCGACAAGTCCGAACTGAAGCCGGGCGCGAAGATCATCATCTTCGGTGCGGTGAAGAAGGACGACGGTACGCTGGAAGCAGCCCGCGTCAATGTCGGCCGCGACGGGATTACACCGCCGATGTGACGGTTCGCACAAATATCTCGACGGGTCGTCCCTGCGAACGCAGGGACCCATACGCCGCGGCCTGCGTAATGGGCACGACGGAAGATGGCTTCGTTTCAGCAACCCACAACAATAGTCGGGGAACGTAGAACGTCAGCCACCACGCTCCAACGATAGGTCACGCGGTATGGTCTCTGCGTTCGCAGGGACGACCCGTGGATCGATTCGTACCAATACCGCGTCTCAAATCGCCAGCACGTTGTCGTCGATCTCGGCGATGGTGTTGACGCCGCACAGGCCCATCGTGGTGATGAGTTCCTTGGCGAGGATGTCGATCGCCTTGGCGACGCCGGCCTCGCCGCCGGCCCCCAACCCATAGGCATAAGCGCGGCCGATCATGCAGGATTTGGCGCCGAGCGCGAGCGCGCGCATCACGTCCATGCCGGTGCGGATGCCGCCGTCGAACATGATTTCCATCTTTGAGCCGATCGTATCGACGATTTCAGGCAGCACCTCGATCGACGACGGCGCGCCGTCGAGCTGGCGTCCGCCATGGTTGGAGACCACGACCGCCTGCGCGCCGGTCTTGGCCGCGATCTCCGCGTCCTCGACATCCAGAATGCCCTTCAGGATCAGCTTGCCCGGCCAGATGCTGCGGATCCAGTCGATGTCCTTCCAGGACAGCGTGGGGTCGAACTGCGTCGAGATCCAGGTCGACAACTGGGTGATGTCGTCGGCACCCTTGAGGCCGGCGAGATTGCCAAAGGTGCGGCGCTTGCCGCGCAGCACGCCCGCGACCCAGCCCGGCTTGGTCGCAAAATCGATCAGCTTCGACAGCGACCATTCCGGCGGCACCGACATTCCGTTCTTGATGTCCTGATGGCGCTGCCCGTTCACCTGCAGGTCGACGGTCAACACCAGCGCGCTGCATTTGGCCGCGATCGCGCGCTCGATCAGCGACTTGATGAAGCCGCGGTCCTTCATCACGTAGAGCTGGAACCAGAACGGCTTGTCGACGGCGGCTGCGATGTCCTCGATCGAGCAGATCGACATCGTGCTCTGGGTGAAGGGAATGCCGGCCGCCTGCGCGGCGCGGCAGGCGTGAATCTCGCCGTCGCCGTGCTGCATGCCGAGCAGGCCGACCGGGGCCAGGATCAGCGGCATCGTCGCGGGCTCGCCGAGGATCGTGGTGGAGAGGTCGCGCTTCGATACGTCGACCAGGATGCGCTGGCGGAACTTGATCTGCCGAAGATCCTCGGAATTGGCGCGCAGCGTGTCCTCGGTATAGGAGCCGCGATCTGCATAGTCGAAGAAGGCCTTGGGAACGCGGCGCTGGTGCAACTGGCGCAGATCTTCAATGCAGGTGATGTGCTTCATGGACGTTCCGGCCCCTTCTTGAATTCCGTTTCTGTGTTGTCATCTATCATGCTTGGTACGCCAGCCAAATCGCATCTCGCGGCACCACTCGCGAGGCAAGGAGATGCCATGACCGGACCGCGCAAAGTTTCCAGTACCGACGCCGGCGCGCAGGATCGCGCGGAAAAGCGCCGGCTGGACGACGCCCTGGAGGAGGGGCTGGAAGAGACCTTTCCGGCCTCCGACCCGGTCAATGTCACCCAGCCGCCGCCCTCCAAGGGCGACCATCACGTCAAACGGCGGGATTAGCGCTCCTGGCCGGGCGTGGGCGATTTTTGAAAATACCAAGTTATTACAGCGTGTTACCCACAAAACGGTCGCTATGGCCGTAATGATTCATCATATTTTTTGAAGTCATATTAGCGGCTGAGGGACTATAACCCGTGCACGCTACGGGAGCGTGTTCGGGGATTCGCGGCTGTCATGGCCTGAGAAGCCCTGCTGGGGGTCAGATGAGCCGCAAATATTTCGGTACCGACGGGATTCGGGGCCGCGCCAATGGATTGATCACGCCCGAGCTCGCGCTCAAGGTGGGGCAGGCGGCCGGGCTGGTGTTCCAGCGTGGTGAGCACCGCCACCGCGTCGTGATCGGCAAGGACACGCGCCTCTCCGGCTACATGATCGAATACGCGATGGTGGCCGGCTTCACCTCGGTCGGCATGGATGTGCTGCTGCTCGGCCCGATGCCGACGCCGGCGGTTGCGATGCTGACCAAGTCGATGCGCGCCGATCTCGGCGTGATGATTTCGGCCTCGCACAATCTGTTCGAGGACAACGGCATCAAGCTGTTCGGCCCGCAGGGTTTCAAATTGTCCGACGACGTCGAAAAGCAGATCGAGCAACTGCTCGACGAGCCGATCGACCGTCGCCTGGCGCAGAGTGCGAGCCTCGGGCGCGCCCGCCGCATCGACGGCGTTCATGACCGCTATATCGAATTCGCCAAGCGCACGCTGCCGCGCGAGCTCTCGCTCGACGGCCTGCGCGTGGTGATCGATTGCGCGCACGGCGCGGCCTACAAGGTGGTGCCGGAAGCGCTGTGGGAACTCGGCGCGGACGTCGTCGCGATCGGCGTCGAACCGGACGGTTTCAACATCAACAAGGAATGCGGCTCGACCGCGCCGGAAGCGCTGGCGAAAAAGGTGCGCGAGATGCGCGCCGATATCGGCATCGCGCTCGACGGCGACGCCGATCGCGTCATCCTGGTCGACGAGCGCGGACATGTCGTCGACGGCGACCAGCTGCTCGCGGTGATTGCGCAAAGCTGGAAGGAAGACGGCCGCCTCGCCAAGCCCGGCATCGTCGCCACCGTGATGTCGAACCTCGGCCTGGAACGCTTCCTCGAAGGGCAGGGCATCGGCATGGTGCGCACGCCGGTCGGCGACCGCTACGTGCTCGAACAGATGCTCAAGCAGGGCTACAATCTCGGCGGCGAACCTTCAGGCCATATCATCCTGTCCGACTACGCCACCACAGGCGACGGCTTCGTCGCCGCGCTGCAGGTGCTTGCCGTGGTGCAGAAGCTCCGCCGTCCGGTGTCGGAAGTCTGCCACCGTTTCGATCCGCTGCCGCAGATCCTCAAGAACGTGCGCTACCGCAGCGGAAAGCCGCTCGACGATGCCGAGGTCAAGTCGGCGATCATCGACGGCGAGAATCGACTCAACGGCCACGGCCGCCTGCTGGTTCGCTCGTCCGGCACAGAGCCTGTGATCCGCGTGATGGGCGAGGGCGACGATCGCATCCTGGTCGAGGACGTCGTCGATCAGATCGTCAACGCGCTCGGCCACGCCGCGGCGGCATAAGCCTGCTTTATTTCGATGGCGCGCGATCGCTGATTGGCGGTGCGGCAACGCATCGCAGCCATAAGCTATTGGCGATGGTCGTTCCCGCATGCGCGAACTAAAAAACGATATCGCTGTCCACGAATCTTTTTCGGGCAAAAGTCCGCTGGGAATGCGCTCTTGAACAAGCCGGTTATCGTTTCCGAGGAAGCGTTGGTCGCTCCGGTCGTCGTGCCGGACGCGGCGCCGGGCCTTGCCGCCAGGGCGGCCGTGGCGGGGCCGGCCTACATCGTGCTCACCGGCATCAGCTTCTCGCATTTCCTCAACGACACCATGCAGTCGCTGATCGCGTCAGTCTACCCGATCCTGAAAGAGGCCTATGCGCTGGACTTTGCGCAGATCGGCATGATCACGCTGGCGTTCCAGTTCACCGCGTCGCTGCTGCAGCCGCTGGTCGGGCATTTCACCGACAAGAAGGCGCAGCCGTTCTCGCTCGCGATCGGCATGGGATTCACGTTCTTCGGATTGCTGCTGCTGAGCGTCGCGCATGTTTATCCAGTCATCCTGGTCGCGGCGGCGCTGGTCGGGCTGGGCTCGGCGGTGTTCCATCCGGAGTCGGCGCGGATCGCGCGGCTGGCGTCGGGCGGGCGTTATGGGTTCGCGCAATCGGTGTTTCAACTCGGCGGCAGTTTCGGCACCTCGATGGGCCCGGTGCTGGCCGCCTTGATTGTTGTGCCGTTCGGTCAGCCCTCGATCGCCTGGTTTTCCTCGATCGCGTTTCTGGCGATCGTGATCCTGTGGCGCATCGGCGTCTGGTACAAGCCGCAGATCAGCACCAAGAAATCGGTGGCGGTCGAACGCCATCCGGACCATCCGGATTTGCGGCGCGTCAAAATCGCGCTCGCCGTGCTGGTCGCGCTGCTGTTCTCGAAGCAGCTCTACGTGTCGAGCCTGTCGAGCTACTACATCTTCTATCTGATCGACAGGTTTCAGGTCTCGACCCAGGCAGCCCAGCTCTATCTCTTCATCTTTCTTGCCGCCAACGCGGTCGGCGCGTTCTTCGGCGGGCCGCTCGGCGATCGGTTCGGCCGCAAATACATCATCTGGTTCTCGATCCTCGGCGCGCTGCCGTTCACATTGGCGCTGCCCTATGCCGGTCTTGTCGGCAGCGCGGTGCTGACCGTGTTCATCGGCCTGATCCTTTCGTCGGCGACGTCGTCGATCATCGTGTTCGCGCAGGAATTGGTGCCGCACCGTTTCGGGATGATCTCCGGTGTGTTCTTCGGCGTCGCCTTCGGCATCGGCGGACTTGGCGCAGCCGCGCTCGGTAAGCTTGCCGATCACACCAGCATCGCTTTCGTCTATCATCTCTGCTCGTTCCTGCCGGCGCTCGGGCTGCTCGCGGTGTTCCTGCCGAAGATGCATCAGCCCCCCTTGCGTTAGGTGCGCGTCGTCGGCGCTGCGGTCGCGTCAACAAAACCTTAATGCCGCGATGAGGCGCGAACTGTCGTCAACACATTGTTAGGAATGTGGGCGAGTTCTGCGTCTCTTTCGTGCTGCAAATCTCATCGTCTCTGGCATCGCGAAGCAGTGCGTCGGCAAGATAGTCAGAGTTTGTCAACCTTAATAATTAGGGTTAAGCGCCGCTTAAACATTTAATGGCATCGTCCGTCCGTGAGTTTTTGAAGTGAGGCTTTTTTCGCAGTCTGCCTCACCGGACAAAAGGACGAAGCAATGCGTAGCGTTAAGTCTTTCATCGCCGCCGGTGCGGCCACTTTGTTGTCCTCGGCGGCGTTTGCTGCCGACATGGCCATCGCGCCGCCCCCGTATGCTGCCCCGGTGGTCGAGGATTTCGGCGGCTGGTATCTGCGCGGCGACATCGGCTTCAGCAACCAGCGCGTCGATCGGTTGAACAACGCGCTCGATACCACTGTGACTTCATCGGTGCAGACCAACAACTTCAACACCGCCGGCATCTTCGGCCTCGGCGTCGGCTACAGGTTCAACAACTGGTTCCGCGGCGACGTCACCGGTGAGTACCGCGGCAATTCGCAGTTCTACGGCACCGACCGCATCACCTACGTTGGCGGCGTCGGCACCGACACTTACCACGCCACCAAGAACGAGTGGGTCGTCATGGCCAACGCCTATGTCGATCTCGGCACCTGGTGGTGCATCACCCCGTTCATCGGCGCCGGTGTCGGTGGCGCGCGGGTTGCGATCAATGGCTTCACCGACGCGGGCATTGCCAACAATGGCTTCGGCGCGGAGCCGGGCCTTGCCTATGGCAACAGCGTCGCGAAGTGGAACCTGGCCTGGGCGGTGCACGCCGGTCTCGCCTACAGGGTCACGCCGAACTTCACCGTTGAACTTGCCTATCGCTATCTCGACATGGGTGACGGCCTGACTGGCGACCTGCGGACCTTCGACGGCAGCGGTGTCAACACCATTAACCCGATGACCTTCAAGAACATCACCTCGCACGACCTCAAGCTCGGCGTGCGCTGGGATCTGATCAGCCCGCAGGTCTACGCGCCGCCGCTGATCCGCAAAGGTTAATCAGGACTTTCATTCGTTAACGGTTGTGAGACGGCGCGGGAGCTTCCCGCGCCGTTTTGCTTTGCGCATCGGTGCAAAAAAAGCGTCGGCTTTGCGACAAGATTGCGCCAATCGAGGGCCGGAACAACGATTGGTTAAGGTTAACAGGCGATGATCAACGCAAGTTCAAAGTGTCCGATGGAGCGTTGCGATGCGTCGATTTTTGCTGGTGGCGGCGATGTGTGGAGCGGCAAGCGTCGCACAGGCGGCCGATATGCCGGACCTGCCGTTTCTCCGCGGCAGTTTCACCGAAGGTCTGAGCTCGACCGCGGTGAACTGGGAAGGCTTCTACCTCGGCGGACACGCCGCCTACGGCACCTCCAACATGAATTTCACGGGCGCGACGAGGACCGTCGCGGCGCGCCTGATGGACAACCTGGAGATGGAGCAGGTCATGCGAATCTCCGAATGGCCGATCATGGGTAAGGTGTCGACCCATGGCGAAGGCTTCGGCGGATTCTTCGGCTACAATTCCCAGTGGAGCGACGTCGTCGTCGGCCTCGAACTGAATTACACCCACGGCAAGTTCGGCGGTTACCAGACCGGCACGATGTCGCGGTTCTTCAACCTTCCTTCGGGCTACACAGTTGGCGCGACGTATGAAGGCACCGCGCGGATGAATATTTCCGACATGGGGACGATCAGGGCCCGCGCCGCTTACGTGTGCGGTTCGTTCCTGCCTTATGCGTTCGCCGGCATCGCGCTGGGGCAGGCCGATATCATCCGCACCGCCCGCGTTTACGGTACTCAGGTCAATCCGGCCGCTGCGCCTGGATTCCAGAACGTGCCATTCGACATCAGCGCAACCGACGCCCAGTATGCGCATCTGATCTACGGCTATTCCTTCGGTCTCGGCACCGAGGTGATGCTGGTATCGAACCTGTTCCTGCGCGCGGAATGGGAATACGTGCGCTTTACGTCTTCGATTGACACCAGCGTCAACACGGTGCGCGCAGGCCTCGGCTATAAATTCTGAGCCGGCCGGATACGACGTCGATCCGGACGCCGTTGACAGATTTGCCGCCGCCTGTTGCATTGTCGTCCCAGCCAGGGCGACCGCGCATGAAAATCTACGGCGATACCAATTCCGGCAATTGTCTGAAGGTGAAATGGGTGTGCGATCACCTCGCGCTGCCCTATCGCTGGATCGCCGTCGATACGCTCAAGGGCGAGACGCGGACGGCTGAATTCCTCAGGCTCAACGGTGCCGGCCAGGTGCCGACGGTGGAATTCGACGACGGCCGCACGCTGGCGCAGTCCAACGCCATCATCCGCTATCTCGCCCGTGGCTCCGGCCTCATTCCGCAGGATGCGTTCGCGGAAGGAAAGATGGACGAGTGGCTGTTCTGGGAGCAGTACAGCCATGAGCCTTATATCGCCGTCTGCCGCTTCCAGATGTTCTATCTCGGCAAGCCGGCCTCCGATCTCGATCCCGACAAGGTCAAGCGCGGTTACGCGGCGCTGGCGCGGATGGAGCAGCAGCTCGCGCTGACGCCGTTTCTGGTCGGCGGCAACCTCTCGCTCGCCGACGTGTCGCTGTTGGCCTATACCCGCCTCGCGCATGAAGGCGGCTTTGATCTCGATGGCTATGCCGCGGTGCGCCGCTGGATCGGCGAGACCGAGAAATCTCTCGGCCTGCCGCCGGCACGCTGACTTGCATCGGAAGCAATCATGACTGCCACCAAGATCACCATTCGCCGCACCCGCCGCGAGGACGTCGGCCCCATCGTCGCTATGCTGGCGGACGATCCGCTCGGCGGGCCGCGCGAGCGGATCGAAGACCCGCTGCCGCAATCCTACTTCGCGGCGTTCGAGCGGCTCACACACGACCCGAATATTCAACTCATCGTCGCCGAGGACGGGGAGGGCGTCGTCGTCGGCTGCCTGCAGCTCTGCGTCCTGCCGGGGCTGAGCTCGCAGGGCGCCTCGCGCGGCCTGATCGAGGATGTCCGCGTTGCCAGCCATTGCCGCAGCCGTGGCATCGGCGAGCAGATGGTGCAGTGGGCGGTGACGGAAGCGCGCGGACGCGGATGCAGGCTGGTTGAACTGCTGACGCACCACACCCGCGTCGATGCGCAACGGTTTTATGAGCGGCTGGGGTTTGCGCGCAGCCATGTCGGCATGACGATCAGGTTTTGACGCGCGGTTGAGCCGCGGCTGGGACGAACGCCTGCTGTCGTCGTCTTTCTGCGATCCGGTTAACAGCCGATAAACTAAGCGGACGTCCGGGATTTTACGGAGAGGAGCGTCTGCGCTATGTCGGCGCCACCCATCGGGCTTGGGGAGCTTGGGGATTTCCGATGAAGAACTATTCGATCGTCCGGGTCGGAAATGAATATGTCGTGCAGGCCGGCGAAGCGCGGATTCTGAAGGTCGCGAGCCGGCGGCGGGCCGCGAAGCTTGTGACCGATGCGGCCGAATTGCTGGGGCAGCTGCCCGTCCTATCCGCCGGCGAGGACGTATCACTCGCGTGTGAAGGCGAGGCTACCGCTGATCCAGCCGAAGTTCCTTGACGATCGGGCGTGATTCCCCTAATCACCGCGGCGGGACACCTCCCCCCAACGGGAGGCTTACTATCTGGAAGGATAGATCATGACCGTAGCGAAGCCCGCTTCGCGGCCGAACGTGCCGCATTTTTCCTCCGGCCCCTGTGCCAAGCGCCCCGGCTGGAATCCCCAAAATCTCAAGGACGCAGCCCTCGGCCGTTCGCATCGCGCGAAGGTCGGCAAGGCCAAACTGAAGCTCGCGATCGAACTGACGCGCGAGGTGCTGGAAGTGCCGGCCGATTACAAGATCGGCATCGTGCCGGCGTCCGATACCGGTGCGGTCGAAATGGCGCTGTGGTCGCTGCTCGGCGCGCGCCCCGTCACCACCATCGCCTGGGAATCCTTCGGCGAGGGCTGGGTCAGCGACATCGTCAAGGAATTGAAGCTCAAGGACGTCACCAAGCTGCACGCCGGCTATGGCGATATCCCCGACCTCTCCAGGGCCGATCCGGCCTCCGACATCGTCTTCACCTGGAACGGCACCACATCAGGCGTGCGCGTGCCCAATGCCGACTGGATCAGCGCGACCCGCGAAGGTCTCACCATCTGCGACGCGACGTCTGCCGCTTTCGCGCAGCCGCTCGATTTTGCAAAACTCGATGTGGTGACGTTCTCCTGGCAGAAGGCGCTGGGCGGCGAGGCCGCGCACGGCATGCTGATCCTGTCACCGCGCGCCGTGGAACGGCTCGAGACCTACAAGCCGGCCTGGCCGCTGCCGAAGATTTTCCGCCTCACCAAAGGCGGCAAGCTCAACCAGGGCATCTTCGAAGGCGAGACCATCAACACGCCGTCGATGCTGTGCGTCGAGGATTATCTCGATGCGCTGAACTGGGCCAAGTCAATCGGCGGCCTCAAGGCCCTGATCGCGCGCGCCGACGCCAACACCAAGGCGCTGTCGGACTGGAAGGCGAAGACGCCGTGGATCGACTTCCTGGCAAAGGACTCGTCGATCCGCTCCAACACCTCGGTGTGCCTGAAGTTCACCGATCCCGCGATCACCTCGCTGACGGCGGATGCGCAGGCGGATTTCTCCAAGAAATTGGTTGCGCTGGTCGAGAAGGAAGGCGCCGGTTACGACTTCGCCTATTACCGCGATGCGCCGGCAGGCCTGCGGATCTGGTGCGGCGCCACGGTGGAAGCCACCGACGTTGCGCTGCTGACGCAGTGGATCGACTGGGCGTTCGCCGAGACCAAGGCGGCGTTGCCGAAGGCGGCTTAACGCTTGTGACCCTCCTCTGCAGGGGAGGGTCGACGCATCCGAAGGATGCGTCGGGGTGGGGTGATCTCATCCGCATCCGACGCGCGCTGAATTCGCATCGACAGTTCACCCCACCCCGGCGCTCCGCGCCGACCCTCCCCCTCCAGGGAGGGTGTGAAGGATCACTCCAATGTCAAAACCAAAAGTTCTCATTTCCGACGCGCTGTCTCCCGCCGCCGTGCAGATTTTCAAGGACCGCGGTGTCGAGGTCGATTTCCAGCCCAATCTCGGCAAGGACAAGGACAAGCTTGCCGAGATCATCGGCAACTATGACGGGCTTGCGATCCGTTCTGCGACCAAGGCCACCGCAAAGATCATCGACAAGGCCACGAAGCTGAAGGTGATCGGCCGCGCCGGCATCGGCGTCGACAATGTCGAGATTCCGGCCGCCACCGCCAAGGGCATCATCGTGATGAATACGCCGTTCGGCAATTCGATCACGACCGCCGAACATGCCATTACGTTGATGCTGGCGCTGGCGCGCGAAATTCCGCAGGCCGACGCCTCGACGCAGGCCGGCAAGTGGGAGAAGAACCGCTTCATGGGCGTCGAGATCACCGGCAAGACGCTCGGCGTGATCGGCTGCGGCAACATCGGCGCGATCGTCGCCGATCGCGCGCTCGGCCTGCGCATGAAGGTGATCGCGTTCGATCCGTTCCTGTCGCCCGAGCGCGCCAAGGATATCGGCGTCGAGAAGGTCGAACTCGACGAGTTGTTCAAGCGTGCGGATTTCATCACGCTGCACACGCCGCTGACCGAAAAGACGAAGAACATCATCGACGCGGCGGCGATCGCCAAGATGAAAAAGGGCGTGCGCATCGTCAACTGCGCGCGCGGCGGCCTGGTCGACGAGCAGGCGCTGGTCGATGCGCTGAATTCCAAGCATGTCGCGGGCGCCGCCTTCGACGTGTTCGTCGAGGAGCCCGCCACCAAGAACGTGCTGTTCGGTCATCCCAACGTGATCTGCACCCCGCATCTCGGCGCCTCCACCACGGAAGCGCAGGAGAACGTCGCGTTGCAGGTCGCCGAGCAGATGTCGGATTATCTGCTGACCGGCGCGATTTCGAACGCGGTGAACTTTCCGTCGATCACGGCGGAGGAAGCGCCGAAGCTGAAGCCGTTCATCGAACTCGCCGAAAAGCTCGGCTCGTTCGCGGGCCAGCTCACCGAGAGCGGGATTTTGAAAGTCCAGATCACCTATGAGGGCCATGTCGCCGAGATGAAGATCAAGGCGATCACTTCGGCGGTGCTGTCGGGCCTGCTGCGGCCGATGCTGGGAGACGTCAACGTGGTGTCCGCGCCGGTCGTCGCGAAAGAGCGCGGCATGGTGGTCGATGAAATCGTGCGCGCGGCGCAGAGCGATTACGAAAGCCTGATCACGGTCACCGTCGTCACCGAGCGGCAGGAACGCTCGGTATCAGGCACGGTCTACCATGACGGCAAGCCCCGGCTGGTCGACATCAAGGGCATCCGGGTCGACGCCGAGTTCGGCAAATCGATGATCTACGTCACCAACGAGGACAAGCCCGGCTTCATCGGCAGCTTCGCAGGGCTGTTAGGCGCCGCGAAGATCAACATCGCGACCTTCCATCTCGGCCGTGTCGAGCAGGGCGGCGACGCCATCGCGCTGGTCGAGATCGACGGCCCTGTGCCCGCGGATGTGCTGGCCAAGGTGCAGGCACTGCCTCAGGTGAAGCAGGCCAAGGCGCTGATGTTCTAAGGCGCGACCTCTTTCCCTCGCCTTTACGCTTCGCCGCGGTCCTGCCGCGGCGAAGCCGCATGGAAGCCTCAAATCTTGATCGAACCGGTTGCTGTCTCGCCGCGTCTCATCACCGGGCGCGGTGGGCGCATCGGTGCGTCGCCATCAGGCGAACGGTTCAGGAGAGGATCCATGCGATTGATTGCGAACAGTTTTCTGACGACGAGCCTCGTCGTCCTGACGGCCCTGGCCGCAGGTGAGGCGCGGGCGGCAAATATCGACGCCAGTTCGGCGGTCGATGCCGTCACCGTCTATCCCGACGGCGCCAGCGTCACGCGCGTCGTCACGCTCGATCTCCCCGCCGGCGAGAATTCGGCCGTTCTCAAGGATTTGCCCCTGACGCTTGATCCGTCGTCGTTGCGGGTCGAGGGCGAGGCGGGCACCAGGCTCACGATCGGTGCGATCGATGCCCTGCCGCCGCGCGCCGCGCCGCCGGTCAATCTCCCGGAACTCGACAAGCGCCTTCAAGCGCTGAAGGACCAGCGCGACGATCTGCAAGACGCGATGAATGCCGCCGCCGAGCGGCGCAAATTCGCCGTACGCTTTGCGGAAGCTTCGCCGGTTGGAATTGGCGACAAGGGCGAAGCCCGTCCAATCGCCGAATGGCGCACGGCCTTTGCCGCGATCGCGGAGGAAGTCGCGACCGCCGACATTGCGATCCGCGATGCCGAACGCAAGCAGCGCGAGATCGATCGCGAAATCGCGCGGCTCGAGCAGGACCGGACGCAGAAGCCGCCGAGCAAGATGGAAGTCCGGATCGAACTCGCAGCCGCCGCCGCGACCAAGGCCACGCTGCGGGTGACCTATGAAGTGCGCAACGCGCGCTGGGTGCCGATTTACGACGCTCGTCTCGACACCGGTGCCAGGGACCGCAAGCCCGCGCTCGAACTGGTGCGCCGCGCCGAGATCACCCAAAACACCGGTGAGGACTGGTCGGATGTAACGCTCGCCGTTTCCACCGTGCGGACGGCACGCGGCGGCAGGGCGCCGGATTTGAATTCGCTGATCGTGCAGTATCCGCAACTGCCGCGTCCTGTCGCGTCCGCCAGTGCGCCATTGATGGTGCCGCCGGAGGACAGAGTGCGGCAGTTCCGCCTTACAGGCGGGAACAGCGATGGACTCATGATGGAGAAGGCGGCCGAGCAACAGGCCGCGGCTGATGTCGGCAGCTTTCAGGTGGTGTTCAAGATCCCCGGCCGCGCCAGCCTCGGCGCCAGCGAAGGCGCCAAGAGCCTGCGCGTCGCGAGCGCGATGATTGCGCCCGACCTCGCGATACGCGCCGCGCCGGTGAAAGATCCGACCGCATTCCTTGAAGCCAGCTTCAGGCAGAATGAGGACGCGCCGCTGCTCCCGGGCCGGGTTTCGATTTATCGCGATGGCGTCTTCGTCGGTCGCGGCCAGATGAGCGCCGCCGGCAAGGACGAAACCGTGCGGCTCGGCTTCGGCGTTGACGACAAGATCAAGATCGAGCGTGCCGTCCTCAAGCGCAACGAGGGCACCGGCGGGCTGATCGTGACGACGTCGAAGACCGATGAACGCGCATTCAAGACGACCGTGCGCAACGGCCACGATTTCCCGATCAGGATCGCGATCGAGGATCAGTTGCCGGTCAGCGAGAGCGAGGACATCGTGGTCGAGATGTTGCCGTCGACGACGGCGCCGACCGCGACCAACATCCGCGACAAGCGCGGCGTGCTGGAATGGGCGTTCGAGGCGAAGGCAGGCGAGGTCCGCGACATCAACTTCGCCTGGCGGCTGCGCTGGCCGAAAGACAAGAGCATCGTGATGACGCCGTCGGGCTGAGGCGACCGTCAGCGCGGGTTCATTCGCTGCGGGACGTCAAAGCTGACGGTCGTGCTGTCGATCACCCGGTGCGTCGGGTCCGCCAGTTCGAACAACACCTTGTGCGGACCGGGCATCAGGCCGACGACGATCACCGTTTCGCCGCTGGCGTCGACGAAGTGCCACGGCGCGTCGTCGACGGTGATGTGGAGATGGCCGATGCGCGGCGAGACGTCGAGGGCGCCTTTGCCGAACACTGGTACCACGCGCAAATTCTCCGTTCGGTACTGGATGAACACGAGGCCCTTGGCCAGTTGTTCGGCAAGCGGCGGATCGACGATCAGCTTGGGCGGCGGTTCGTTTTCGATCGCGACCAGCGGCGACGGACCGCGGATATCCCTCGCGCTCTGCGCGACGGCAGCGCTCGCGAACATGGTGCAGGCCGCCATGGCGGCCAGGTAACGCAAAGTGATGGACATGACAATTCCTTCAAGAAGAGGCGAATGGACGAGCTAGAGCACGATCGGTTCTGATTGAATCAGAACCGAAGCTCTAGATTCGTGTTTTGACGCGTTTTCTTTACGCGAACCGGTATCCACTTCGCTCGAAAACGCTCTATGCGACCTTGCGCGCGAGGAAGTCACGGATCAACGGCACCATTTCGTCAAACTTGTCTTCAAGGGCGAAATGGCCGGCATTGATGAGATGAAATTCGACCTGGGGAAGATCGCGCTTGTAGGGATGTGCGCCGTCAGCGGGGAAAATGAAGTCGTTCTTGCCCCAGACGATCAGCGTCGCGGGTCTATGCTTGCGGAAATAGGCCTGCACCGCCGGATAGAGCGGAAGATTGGTCCGGTAATCGTAGAACAGATCGAGCTGGATGTCATTGTTGCCCGGCCGATCGAGCAGTGCCTGATCGTGCACCCAGTTGTCCGGTGAAATACGGCTCACGTCGGACATCCCGTCGGTGTACTGGAATTTGGTCGTCTCCAGCGTGAACAATTTCGTCAGCGCCTGGCGACTCGCATCCGAGCCGTCGGCCCAGTATTTCTTGATCGGATTCCAGAACTCTTTCAGCCCTTCGTCATAGGCGTTGCCGTTCTGCACGATCAGGCCGGTGATGCGCTCGGGATGCTTCAGGGCCAGCCGCCAGCCCACCGGCGCGCCATAGTCCATCACATACATCGCGTAGCGCGAGACGCCGAGCTGACCGAGCAGGCCGTCGACGAGCTCGCCAAAGCGGTCGAATGTGTAGGCGAATTTCGCGCGATCCGGCATATCGCTCTGCCCGTAGCCCGGATAATCCGGCGCGATCACGTGATAGCGATCCGCCAGCGCGGGGATCAGGTTTCGAAACATGTGGGAAGAGGTCGGAAAGCCATGCAGCAGCAACACGACGGGCGCATCCTTCGGTCCGGCCTCGCGGTAGAAGATTTTGATGCCGTCGACGGTCCTGGTCCGATGGTAGGTTACCGGATAGGACGAAGCCCCGCTATTGCTGCGGGGCTTGGAAGCCGAGGCGCGTTGCGGCCACGCACCGGCAGCAGCCAGTCCTGAAACGCCGAGCAGAAGCAGGCGGCGATCCATGGCGGGCGGCGTGTTCGTTAGCTGAGCAACTTTCATCTGAACCTCCATGTCAAAATCATGCACGGCGTTGCGGACGACCCGGTTCGCGATCAAACGCCCTCGTAGACCAGCCTGGTGAAGAAGCCGGGATCGATGACGAACTGGCCCCACTTCGCGTCAAAGGCGGCAGTCGGCTTGGCCGCGACGGTCTCGTCGCGCGATTTCCCCTGCTTCTTGAGCTTCGCGACATTGTCCCGGATGCCGACCAGCATGTCGCGGAACTCCTGCAGTTCGGCCTTGTTGCTGACGGGCTTGCCGTGGCCGGGAATGATGATCGTGTCGTTGTTCGTCGCCGCCAGATTGGCGTCGGACGCGGCGATCATGCCGTCGATGCTGCCGCCGGTCGAATAGTCGATGAATGGATAGATGCCGTTCCAATAGGTATCGGCGACGTGAACGATGTTTGCCTCGCCAAAGGTGACGGAGATGTCGCTGTCGGTATGCGCCGGTCCGTAATATTTCAGGCTAATCGTTGCGCCATTGAGTTTCAGGCGGTGCTCATTTGCAAAGACTTCGCTGGGAATTCCGCCGGTCGGTAGCGGAAGGAAATTGTAATCCCAATCCTCGACACGCTGAACCTCCGAAAGGTGCTTGCGGGTGTTCTCCTGGGCGATGATCTTTGCGCCGGCCGAATGCAGCCAGTCATTGCCGTCGGCATGATCGAAGTGCCAATGGGTGTTGACGAGATGCGTGACCGGATCGGCGCCGAGCTCGGCGAGCGCCTTGGTGATCTGGGCGCGTGACACGCCGATGCCGGCATCGATCAACACCTTGCCGTCGGGGCCGGTCAGCACGGCGATGTTGCCGCCGGAGCCTTCGAGGACGCTGATGTTGTTGCGCAGCCTGTGCGTCACGATCGGTGAGGTCGCGGCACTGTCCTTGATCAGGCTGACAAGGCCGCGCGCCTCGGCGAAGGCTTGGCGCGGCGTAAGCCAGCCGTTGGTCGCCGCAAATGCCGCGCCAAGGCAGCACAGGCAGAAGCCGCGCCGCGACAAGAGATATTCCTTCGAATGTTTCATGCCGTTCTCGCTTTTCGTACCAAGGAGGGCTGGTTGATCCAGCCCCACATGCTGATTGATGCTTCAGCCTCGAATGAATGCAAGGAGGTCGTTGTTGAGCTGATCCTGGTGGGTGACCATCAGCCCGTGCGGCGCACCGGGATAGACCTTCAGTATCGCCTTCTCGATCAACTTCGACGACAGCAGCGCTGAATCTGCGATCGGAACGATCTGGTCGTCATCGCCGTGAAGAACCAGCGTTGGAATGTCGATCTTCTTGAGATCCTCCGTGAGATCGGTTTCCGAAAACGCCTTGATGCATTCATAGGCACCCCTCAACCCGACCTGCATCGACCAGAGCCAGAACGCATCCCTGATGCCCTGCGACACCTTCGATCCCGGCCGGTTCGCGCCGTAAAACGCTGCACTAAGCTCTTGATAATATTGCGAGCGATCCCCGGCGACGCCGGAGCGGATGTTATCGAAGACTTCGATCGGCAGGCCGCCGGGATTGGCCGGTGTCTTCAGCATCAGCGGCGGTATCGCCGATATCAGCACCGCCTTGGCGACGCGGTTGGTGCCGTGCCGGCCGAGATAACGCGCGACTTCGCCGCCGCCTGTCGAATGACCGATCATGGTGACGTCGTTGAGACCGAGCGTCTCGATCAGCGCCGCGAGGTCGTCGGCATAGGTGTCGAGATTGTTTCCGTCCCAGGGCTGGCCGGAGCGGCCATGGCCGCGACGATCATGAGCAATGCAGCGGAAGCCGTTCGACGCGAGATACGACATCTGGTCGTCCCAGGCATCCGCATTTAGCGGCCAGCCATGCGAGAACGTGATGGCGCGGCCGCTTCCCCACGCCTTGTAGTAGATCTCGGTGCCGTCCTTGGTGGTGATGGTGCTCACGGTGCCTACTCCTGATGCAACGCCTCCAACAGCGCCAGAGGTAGTCGATTGCAGCACAAACGAGCAGCCCATATGATCGAGAAGCAACTTCTCGAAATCTGAAAAGGCGGGAAGCATGGACCGTTTGGAAGCGATGTCGGTGATCGTTGCCGTCACGGAGACGGGCAGCTTCTCCGCGGCTTCCCGCAGGCTGAAGACACCGGTCGCGACCGTCAGCCGCAAGGTCGCCGAACTTGAAGCCCGTCTGCAGGCGCAACTGTTTCAACGCTCCTCACGCCAGATGATGCTGACCGATGCGGGGCGATCCTACATCGAAGCCTGCAAGCGCATTATTGAGCAGGTGGACGACGCCGAACGGGCGGTGTCTGGCGAGTACCGAATTCCCAAGGGCGATCTGGCGGTGACGGCGCCGTGGGGCCTTGGCCACATGCATCTGGTGCCGATCGTGGTCGAGTTCCTGGATGCCTATCCGGAAATCACGCTGCGGCTGGTACTGACCGACCGTGTCGTCAATACGGTCGAGGAAAACATCGATGTCTCGATCCGGATCGGCGCGCTGCCGGACAGTAGCATGATTGCCAGCCGCATCGGTTCGGTTCGGATGGTGCTCTGCGCATCTCCGGCGTATCTCGCGGCGCGTGGAATTCCAAAGGAGCCGGCTGACCTTCGCGATCATGATTGCATCAGCGTCGACAGCAGTGCGGCTCAGCGCGCCTGGAAGTTCGCGAAAGGCAATCGCGAGATTGCTGCGCCGATCCGCTCAAGGTTGACGGTGAATGATTCCGAGGCCGCCATCGACGCGGCCATCGCCGGCGCCGGGATCGCCCGGGTCATGTCGTACAAGATGGAGGCCGCGCGGCGTGCCGGCACGCTCGTTGTCATGCTGGAAGATTTCGAGCTGGAGCCGTTGCCGCTTCATATCGTGTATGCCGAGCGAAAGCCGGTGCCACTTAAGCTCCGCGCCTTTCTCAATTGGGTGACGCCGCGCCTCAAAGCCCGATTGTCATAGCGGTCAAGGATAAGGGCGTCGTCCTGGTGCCGGGCGGTTGAGGCGACCGCAGCGAGCAGCGGGCGGCGAATGTCTGATCCGCCACCCGCCAGGTCGTTCTTGCTGTCCTGCGGCTCATTTCGCCTTCAGGAAATCTCCGACCTCGAGCAGCACGAATTCGTTGTCGTCGGCCTTGTTCGGATCGCGGCTCGAGGAGAACGGCAGGTTGTTGTCGTTGCCGACGATGATGTGCGTCTCGTCGACGCGGTCGACGTTCTCGATGGTGAAGAACGGGAACGTCAGCACGCCGTCGTTGAGCGGCTTGCGCGCCTTCTTGTCGGGATCCTTGATCTTCATCAGGTCGATATAGGCGATCTTGCGCGCCGGCTTGCCGACATTGGCATCTGACAGTTCGACCTTGTAGACGCGCTTGAACTTGGCGAGGTCCGGGAAGCAGTTCTCGCCGCGTTGACCCTGCGGGCAGGCCTTGTCGGCGGTGCCTTCGCCATTGTCGCGCTCGATGATCAGGCCGCTCGTGCCGTCGATCATGTTGAAATCGCCGATGGCGTTGCCGTTCTGCTCGAACACGTAAGTCCAGAAGCGCCCGGTGAATTTTTCCGCGGCGACGTCGAACTCTAGAATGCGCGCGGCTTCCTTGCCGTCGACCTTTTCCCAATCCTTTTTCTCGGCATCCCACAGCGGCCCTTCCAGCAGGCCGTAGAGGAACTTGCCGTCCTTCGAGGAGGCGAAACCCTCATAGCCCTTGGAGCGGCGCAAATTGACCGTCGTGTAGGTCGCGCCCGGGGCGCCCGGCGACTGCACCGACCAATGATCCGGCGAGCGCACCGGCTTGCCGTCGGCCATGGTGTCGAACACGGCCAGGATCTTGCCGGACTTGTCGGCCTTCAGCACATAGGGGCCGAACTCGTCGCCGATCCAGAAGGTGTCGCCGATGATCTGAAAACCCTCGGTGTCGAAATCGGCGCCGGTCAGATAGCGCTTTGAAGTGTCCTCGTGGACGATGCGGAACGGAACTTTCTTGTCGGGATCGTGCAGGAAGATGGTTTCCTGCCGCTCGATCTTGCCGGCCGCCCAGTCGATCTTGTGCCGGTTCAGATACAGCATCGAATCGGCCGAGTTGTAGCGCGAGCCCATGCCGTTGTCGGTGAGCACCCAGAACGATCCGTCCGGCATTACCTTGATGCCGGAATGGCCCTGCAGCGGCTGGCCCTTGAACGGCAGCGAAACGCCGGTTGGCCGCTCATAGGATTTTCCCATCACGCTGCCGACGGCGTCGACGCGCTTGCCGGTGGTGTATTTGCCCGAGGTCTTGAGGTCGTCAGGCGCGTCCGCAGGCGCATCGATGAAGGTTTGCGCCGGCAGTACGGCGTGGCCCTTCAACGTGGCGGGAAATTCGCCTTCGCCTTGCGCGAACGCGGCGGTGGTAGCCAGAAGGACGGACGCGACGGAGCAGAGCAGGGACATGCGCATGGTCGATCTCCTAGGATTGATGATGCGCAGTTCTGGGCAGCGGATGTTACGGGCGGCTGACAGTTTTATGAAGCACGCATGTCGGCGTTGGATAAGGGGTGCGGCGCTACGCCACCGGCCGCATGGTCTGCGGCAGCAGGAACGGTACGCCCTGTTCGGTATAGTCGATCTCGACGTCGACCTCGAAGATCCTGCGGATGGTCTCGGCCGTCATCGCCTCGGTGCGGCCGCCGTCGACGGCGAGTTTGCCGCGATGCAGAAGCACGATGCGGTCGGCGAACCGCATCGCAAGGTTGAGATCGTGCAGCACCGCGACCACAGCGGTGCCGTTCTGCGCCCGTCGCCGCGCCGTCTCGACCAGATCGATCTGGTGGCGCATGTCGAGGCTGGACGTCGGCTCGTCCAGCAGCAGCAGCCCGGGCCCATGCAGCGCCTCGCCGCAGGCGAGCTGCACCAGGACGCGGGCGAGATGCGCGCGCTGCTGTTCGCCGCCGGAGAGCGTCGGCAATTGCCGGCTGCTGAAATGCGCCAGTCCGACCTCGGCGAGCGCCGCATCGACCAGTCGCTGCGCGACGGCGCGGCCGGCGTCGCCCGCGCCCATATGGACGATCTCCTCGACCGTGAACGGGAAGGTGACGCTGACATGCTGCGACAGCATCGCGCGGTGATAGGCGAGCTCGCGTGGCGGATAGGTGCGGATTTCGCGCTGCTTCAGTTCGATCCGGCCCTTTGTCGGCCGAAGGTCGCCGGACAACATCCGCAGCAGCGTCGATTTGCCGGCGCCGTTGGGGCCGACGATCGCGACCATCTCGCCGGCCGCGATGCGCAGGTCGATGCTGTCGACCAGCGTCGCGCTGCCGACCAGCATCGAGAGCGATTGTGCTTCAAGAATGAATGTCATAGCGAGACCAGCCCGCGCTGCCGCAACAGCATCGCCAGAAAGAACGGCGCGCCGATCGCAGCCGTCAGGATGCCGATCGGCAATTCCGCAGGCGCGACGATGGTGCGGGCCAGCGTATCCGCGCCCACCATCAGCACCGCGCCAAGCAGCATCGACGCTGGGAGCAGCAAGCGGTGCGCGGGCCCGATCACCAGCCGCAGCAGATGCGGCACCACGATGCCGACAAATCCGACGACGCCGCATACCGAAACCGCGACGCCCGTCATCGCCGACACCAGCACGATCGAAATCCGCTTCAGCCGCTCGACGTCGACGCCGCTGTGGAACGCCTCGGCCTCGCCGAGCACCAGCACGTCGAGCCCGCGGGCGATCGACAGGCACGCAATCAGCGCGATCCCCAGCACCGGCGCCAGCGTGGCAAGCTTGGACCAGGTCGCCCCGCTCAGCGAGCCCAGCAGCCAGAACGTGATGTCGCGCAACTGGCGATCGTCGGCGATGAACACCAGAAGCCCGATGCCGGCATTGGCGATGGCCGCGATGGCAATTCCCGCCAGCAGGAAGATCGCAATCGAGGTCCGCCCCGAGCGGCTTGCGATTCGATACAGGATGACCGTCGTCGCCAGCGAGCCCGTGAAAGCTGCGATCGGCAGCAACTGATTCTGCATGAAGCGAAGGCTCTCGCCGATGTGGCTGTCGGTGAAGACGATCGCTGCCGCAGCCGCGAACGCACCGCCGGAGGAAACGCCGACCAGCGCGGGATCGGCGAGGGGGTTTCGAAACAGCCCCTGCATGATCGCGCCGGATGCCGCGAGCAGCCCGCCCACCATGGCGGCGGCAGCGATCCGCGGTATCCGGATCGACCACAGCACGAGCTGGTCGCGCACGAGATTTGGGCCGGCCGAAGCGTCCGCCCAAATGCCGAGCGCCGCGGGCAGCCGCGCCAGCGGAATTCCCGCAGCCCCCACCGTGAGCGCGATCAGCGCCACGCCGACCAGCGCGATCAGCAGGCCGGCAAGCGTCAGGGACGCGGCCGGGCGCAACGCGTATCCGCTGCGGCGCTTCGCGCTTTCCGCACGGGAGTCCGCCAGCTCGGTCATTGCCGGCAATTTGCCGTCAGCGCCGCCGGCGTAAACTTCTCTGCCTGCGGCGCCAGCGCCGGATAGAGCTTGATCGAGAGATCGCGCGCCGCCGCCGCCGTGCGCGGCCCGAAGCCGAGCAGATAGAGGCCTTCCATGGAGATGAAAGTCTTGTTCGCGGCCACCGGCGTCAGTGCGAAGGCGGGATGGACGTACACGGCTTCCGCGTCCACCGAATCCTTGCCGCGCTGGATCGACAGCACGACATCCGGTTTCGCCGCGACGATCGCCTCGTCGTTGATGATCTTGTAGCCGTCATAGCCGTCGATCGCGTTGACGCCGCCGGCGAGCGCGATGATTTCATTGGCGGCGGTCTTCTGGCCCGCGGCCATCGCCCGGCCGTTCAGCATCGACATCACGAACATCACGCGGACCGGCTTCGTCACCTTGGCGCGCAGCTCGCGCAGTTGCGCCAGATCGTCCGTCACGACCGCGGTCAGGCACTCGGCCCGCTTGTCCGCGCCCATGGCGTGGCCGACCAGCCTGATTTTGTCGAGCAGGCCCTGTTCGGAAAAGGTTTCGGGCACCAGCACCAGCGGCACCTTGGCGGCCTCCAGCAGGTCCATGGCTTCCTTTGGCCCGGAGCCCTGCACGGCGAGCACCAGCGAGGGATTGAGGCCGAGCACGCCTTCGGCCGATAGCTGGCGCATATAGCCGACATTCGGCTTGCCGCGCGCCGCGGCCGGATAGAGGCTTGTGGTGTCGACGCCGGCCAGCCTGTCCTCGAAACCGAGCGCGTAGAGAATCTCGGTAATCGCGCCGCCGATCGAAACGATGCGCGCGGGATCGGATATCGTGACGTCGCGGTTGCGCGCGTCATGCACGGTAATGCCCGCTGCAACCGCAGCGCCACCGAGCAGGAAGCAGCAGGCCGCGGCCGATTTTGCGAGCATGCGACAAAATGTCATTGCTGGTTCACTTGGTCAGGATCAGCTTGTTCTGTGACGTCAGCCGCAGGCGGTAATTCTCTTCGCCATGCGCGATGATGATCTCACGCTCCACTGCGAACAGCTCGCGGCTGTCGATCCGGTTGCCGTTCATGACGACGGAACGCGCTGTGGGAGCAGAACCCGCCGCAAGCGTCGGTCCGTCTCCGAGCTTTCCTCCTGAAGTTGCAGCCATTTAATTTGTGGAGCCCCGATTGATGTATCTCAGACCGTGTTTGTACAGGTCGGCCCGGCCGCAATCCAACCGCTGCAATTTACAATCGATATAAAGTGGGCTGCGCACTTGTTGACCGGTTCCGCAGCGCGGCGTAACCACATGAATGCGATACGGGCTGGGGTGGCCCGGTCGCGACAGTTGGTAGCCAGCTAGCAGCCTGCATTTTCAGGGCGCGCCCGCCAGCCAGACCCAAGAGACAGAACAACAGGTTGGGCATCATGGCTTTCGGGGCTTGGCATTCGCGTGCCTTGGTTTTGGGCGCGTCGGCATTTTCATTGGCGTTGATGTCGTCAGCGGCGACGTTCGCGCAAACCGCTGAGCCGGAAGCCGCGACGCGCGCGGCCGAGAAAAAGCAGAAGCAATCGAAACGCAAACCCGCCGCGCCGGAAGCTCAGGCCCCAGTGATGAACGCGCGGGCGCAGATCGGCGCCGCGCCGGTGCAGTCGCTCGATACGATCACGGCCGTTGCGACCAAGACCGACGAGCGCGCGATCGACGCGCTGGCTCCCGTTTCCGTGGTGACGCTCGAACAGATCCAGGGCCGTCAGGCCAGCACACTCGGCGGTCTCCTCTACAACATCCCCGGCGTCTGGGTGCAGGACCGCGGCGACGAGCCGTCGACCTCGATCAATATCCGCGGCCTGCAGGATTTCGGCCGCGTCGCCGTGGTGGTCGACGGCGCGCGGCAGAATTATCAGCGCACCGGCCATTTCGCGAACGGCTCCTTCTTCCTCAACCCGGAACTGGTCGGCGGCATCGACATCGTCCGCGGTCCGACCGCCAATATCTACGGCTCCGGCGCGATCGGCGGTGTGGCGTCGTTCCGCACCAAGGACATCGAAGACGTCGTGCGTCCGGGCGAGCGCTGGGGTGTGGACGCCAAAACCATCCTCGGGACGAACTACGGCCGCGCGCTCGGTTCGGTCTTTGGCGGTGTTCACGTCAACCCGAACGTCGACGTGTTTGCCGGCGGCACCTACAGCACGCAGGAAAGTTACAAGGACGGCACCGGCTTCGAAGTCGCCAACACCGGAAACCGGCTCACGGCCGGCATTGCCAAGCTCACCGTGCGACCGGCTGATGGACACGAAGTCAAGCTCGGCACCGTATTCCAGGAAGACCTTTACAACGTAGGTCAGCCGCCGCGCCGCGCAGGCGACCCCAATAGCACCAATGTGAACGGGGTCTTTAGCGGCGGCGGCACGTCGATCTACAGGTCCGACGTGAAGAATTACACGACGACTCTCGGCTGGAAATATTCGCAGCCGGACGACAAATGGTTCGACTGGGATGCGAAGGTCTACTGGAATCGCACGGAGAACGACCAGATCAAGACATTCCACACCAGCACGACTCCTTCCGCCTTTTGCGGCGGCGTGCCGGGTAATGCAGTCTCCGGCTGTATCGGCAGCAACCGCGGTTACCAGCTCGATACGGTTGGCGTCGACGTCACAACACGACGCGTTTCGAGACCTACGATTGGCGCCATGCGGTCACCTACGGACTGGATGCATTCCAGGACAAGGTGGTAACCGCCGATCTGCGCGGAACCTCCGATGTTACGACTCCAGGCGGCCAGCGCACGCTGTCCGGCGGCTTTGTGCAGTGGAAGGCCAACTACACCTCGCTGCTGGAGGTGGTTGGCGCGTTGCGTTACGACAATTACCAGCTGGAATCGGCAACCGCGTCCTCCGGTGGCGATCGCTTGTCGCCGAAGATTACGGTCGGTCTGATGCCCACGGCCGTGTTGACGCCTTATGCCAGCTATGCCGAAGGTTACCGTGCCCCCTCGATCACCGAGACTCTGGTGAACGGCCCGCATGCGGGCGCTACCCCCCAGGACTCCTTCTTCCGCTGTCCCTCGGGTACTCCGGGACTCGGCGCCAATTCGACATTCTGCTTTCTTCCCAATCCGAGCCTTCGCCCCGAAGTCGGCAAGAACAAAGAGATCGGCTTCAACCTGAAGAAGAACGACGTGTTCACGCCGGGGGACAGCATCCGCGGCAAGTTCAACGTGTTCCGCAACGATATCACTGACTACATCGACCAGGTTGCTTTCGGGCCGCCGCTCACTGTTCCAACCGGGCCGCCGCCCGCGCCGAGCATTACCGTTCTGCCGTTCCTGCAGTACCAGAACATTGCCCAGGCCAGAATTCAGGGTTTTGAGGCCGAGACGATGTACGACGCCAATCTCTGGTTCGTCGGTGTTGCCGGCTCGTACCTGCAGGGCAAGAACCTGCAGACCGGCTTTGGGCTGTACAGCATCCCGCCGCAGAAGATCACGACGACCGCCGGCGTTCGGTTGCTCGATCGAACGCTCGTGCTCTCTGTGATGTGGACGTCGGCGGCGGCGAACAGGAACATTCCTCCGACCTACACGCCGGCGACCGGATTCGACCTGATCAACCTCTATGCCCAGTACCAGCCGACGCGGGACCTCACGCTCAATTTCTCGGTCGAGAACCTTCTTAATCAGTACTATCGGCCTTACGCCATCCCGATCGGCAGTGCGGGAGATACGCAAAACGACGTGAAATGGGCCAGTGCCGGCCCCGGAATCGTATTCAAGGGTGGCCTGAAGTATCATTTCGGAGGAACCTGACACGAAGAATCCATGGTCTCGCGCGAGACCATTACCTCCAACGCACCGAGCCGCGCTGATGCTCCAGCGCGGCTTCGGCGCGTTCGTGTTTCCACCTAACTCAATCGGTACGCCAGGCGCACCCCAGCAAGGAGATTTCAGATGTTTATCGCAATGAACAGGTTCCAGGTGAAGATCGGCTCGGAAGCGGCTTTCGAGACCGTCTGGCGCACCCGGGAATCCTATCTCAGCAGCATGGCCGGCTTCGTCGAGTTTCATCTGCTCAAGGGCCCCGTCTACGAGGATCATACGCTGTATTCGTCGCACACGACCTGGGTCGACAAGGCGGCGTTCGAGGCCTGGACCAAATCGGAAGAGTTCCGCCGGGCGCACGCCCGCGCCGACAACAAGACCGGCGAAAGCCTCTATCTCGGCCATCCCAAGTTCGAGGGATTCGAGGTGATTCTGAGCGAGCGCAAATCCAGCGCCGCCGCCTGACAGGAGGGTGCCATGTTGAGCACGGAACTCGCCGACCTCAAGGCGCATATGCTGGAAAATCCCGGCGCGGTCATCGAGGACGTGGCGCGGGAACGAAAGGTCACGCCGCGCGCCGTGCTGGAGGCGATGCCGGAAACGATGGTGCGGATCCGCCGCGGCGGCGACTTTGCCGCCGCGATGGGCGACATCGCGCAATGGGGCGAGGTGACGCTGATCGTTCATACCGACGATGCGATCTTCGAATTCACCGGCGCCATACCTGCGGGCGAGGTCGGCCGCGGTTATTTCAACCTGATGCAGCCCAAGGGACTGCACGGGCATCTCCGGCATGAACGCTGCGCGGCAATTGCCTTTGTCGAGCGGCCGTTCATGGGAAAGTCGTCGGCCTTCATCGCGTTCATCAATGTCGACGGCGGCATCATGTTCAAGGTGTTCGTCGGCCGCGACGAGGCGCGCGCGTTGCGCGGCGACCAGTTGCAGCGTTTTCATGCGCTTGCGGACAGCATCGCGCCGGCCGGCGCGGCGTAGCCGATCCGCCTACCTGCCCGGGAGACGATCATGCAGCGAAGAGTGCTCGACTTTATGATCCGTTGCGGTGGCGCGGCTGGTGCAGCCGCGTTGCCGGGGGCGGCGCTGGCCGCCACCGACGCCGCGCTGCTGCCGCGCAATTTGTCGCCCTGGAACATGTTCGTGAATGCGGACGTCGTGGTGCAGGCGGTCATGGTGGGGCTGGCCTTCGCCTCGCTGGTGACGTGGACGATCTGGCTGGCCAAGACCGTCGAGCTCCGCCGCAAGACCGCGACCGCCAGAAAGCGCCTCGGCCTTCTGGAAACCGATACCGTGCTGGCGACTGTCGAACAGGAAACCCGCAACGGCAGCGATGCCGTGGCGCAGATCGTCCAGTCCGCCGCGCGCGAGGCCGCGCTCTCCGGCGGCCATTTCGACGATGGCCTCAAGGAGCGTGTCGCGCTGCGGCTGGAGCGGGTCGAAGCCGCGATGTCGCGGCAGATCGCCCGCGGCACCGGCGTGCTTGCGACCATCGGCGCCACCGCACCGTTCGTCGGCCTGTTCGGAACGGTATGGGGCATCATGAATTCGTTCATCGGCATTTCCGAAGCCCACACCACCAATCTCGCCGTCGTCGCGCCCGGCATCGCGGAAGCGTTGCTCGCGACCGCGCTGGGTCTCGTGGCGGCGATCCCGGCGGTCGTGATCTACAACCATCTCACCCGCTCGATATCCGCCCATCGGGCGCTGCTCGGCGACGCCTCGGCGATGGTGCTGCTTCTGATCAGCCGCGAGGGCGACCGTGGCTCGTTCCGCCTCGCGCGCGCTGCCGAGTGAGCGACGGGAGTGTGAACGATGGGCGTCAAACTGGGTAATTTGGTCGGCGGACGGATGCGCGGCGGCGTGGACGACCTTGTCGAAGCTCACGAGATCAACGTCACGCCGTTCATCGACGTCATGCTGGTGCTCCTGATCATCTTCATGGTCGCCGCGCCGCTGGCCACCGTCGATCTCGGCGTCAATCTTCCAGCCAGCGCCGTCGAACCATCGCCGCGCCCGGACAAGCCGGTGTTCGTCACCGTGAAACCGGATCTTTCGGTTGCGGTCGGCGAGGACGTCATCGCGCGCGATGCGCTGACAACCGCCCTCGATGCCGCCACCAAGGGCGAGAAGAACGAGCGCATCTATCTGCGCGCCGACAAGGTCGTCAGCTATGGCGACCTGATGGAGGTGATGAACCTGCTGCGCAATGCCGGCTATCTCAAGATTGCGCTGGTTGGTCTCGACGGCCGCAGTTGACTGTCATGAATGCGTTCGCTCTGCACGATGTCTCCGACCATGCCGTCGTCCGGCGCTGGGGAATTTCTGCGACCGCAATCGTCGGCGCGCATGCGGCGCTGATCGCATTGGCCATGAGCTGGTACACCCAGCGTCCGACGCCGGGCGTGACGATCCCCGCCATCATGGTCGATCTGGCGCCGATCACGTCGTCGCCCGAGGCGGCGCCGATGGACATGACGCCGGGACCCGAGATGCAGCAGGCGGACGCGTCGCCGCCCGAGCCCGCGGCTGCGGAACCCGTGCAGGAGCAGATCGCGCCGACCCCGCCCCAGGAGAAGCCGGAGGTCGTTGCGCCGCCGGAGCAGAAGCAGCAGCCGACGCCGGAAAAGCCCGAGCCCACGAAGGTCGTTCCGGAACAGAAGCCGGTGCCGGTGAAGCCGAAAATCGTCAGGCCAGACGCCAAGAAGCCTTCGGAGGCGCCGCCGGCGCCGCGCACCAGCGCGCCACCGCGCGCCGAGCGTCAGGCGCCTGCCGCATCGGCGATGAGCGCGGGCGCCGCGGCCTCCGCGATGGCCGCTTACAGTCAGCGCGTCCGCGCGCATCTGATGCGCTTCCACCAATATCCATCGAGCGGCAACGGCCAGCGCGGCGTCGCCAGACTGGTCTTCACGGTGAGCCGCAGCGGTCAGGTGCAGTCGAGCCGCCTGGGCGGCTCCTCGGGGGTTTCGGCATTCGATACGCAGGCCATGGCGATGATCCGCCAGGCAGCGCCATTCCCGGCATTTCCGCCCGAGATCGCTTACGGGTCGATGCCCTTTAACGTGCCTGTGGAGTTCAAGCCCCGCTAGATCCTTGTCGGTTTTGAATGAATCAGAACCGGGCTCCAGCCTCTTGTTTGACGCGTTTTTCTTTACGCAAATCGGCACCCAACTCGTTCGAAAACGCTATCGCAGCGGGGCTGCATGAAGCAGTGCCTTATTCCTTCACCGCGCCCGTCAGCGACGAGACGTAGTAATCCACGAACAGCGAATAGAACAGCGCGACCGGCAGCGAGCCGAGCAGCGAGCCTGCCATCAGCGCGCCCCACTGGTAGACGTCACCGGTGACGAGTTCGGTCAGGATCGCGACCGGCACGGTCTTGTTGGCGCCGCTCTGGATGAAGGCGAGCGCATAGATGAACTCGTTCCACGACAGCGTGAACGAGAAGATGCCGGCCGAGATCAGCCCGGGCACGGCGAGCGGCAGCGTGATCCGCCGCAGGATCTGCAGCCTTGTGGCGCCATCGACCAGCGCGCATTCCTCCAGCTCATAGGGAATCGACTTGAAATAGCCGATCAGGAGCCAGGTGCAGAACGGTACCAGGAAGGTCGGATACACCAGAATCAGCGCCATTGGGCTGTCGAACAGGCCGAACTGCACGATCACGGTGGCCAGCGGAATGAACAGGATCGAGGGCGGAACGAGATAGGCAAGGTAGATGCCGAGCCCCACGTAGGGGCTGCCGCGGAATCGCAGCCGTTCGATCGCGTAGGCCGCCAGCGTCGAAGCGAACAGCGACAGGGTGGTCGAACAGACCGCCACGATCATCGTGGTCCACAGCCAGGTCGGATACGCCGTATTGAACAGCAGGTGCTTGATATGCGCGAGCGTCGGCGAGGTGATCCAGAACGGATTGTGATCCTTGAAGTTCAGCAATTCCGCGTTCGGTTTGAACGAGGTGATCGCCATCCAGTAGAACGGGAACAGCAGGATCAGCACGAAGCAGGCCAGCGGCAGATAGATCATCATCACCCGCCGCGCGCGGGAATCCCACGACATGGTATCAGGCGTGGCGCTGCTGACGTTGCTGTTTCCGGGTGAGGCGGCTACGTCAGTCATTGGCTTCTCCCTGCTGCCATTTGCGGCGCGCGAGGCCGAAGTAACTGAACAGCGTTGCAAACACCAGGAACGGAATCATCGACACCGCAATCGCCGCACCCTCGCCAAGCTCGCCGCCGGCGATGCCGCGCTGGAACGCCAGCGTCGCCAGCAAATGGGTGGAATTGACCGGCCCGCCGCGGGTGATGGCGTAGACGAGCTGGAAATCCGTGAAGGTGAAGATGATCGAGAACGTCATCACGATGGCGAGGATCGGCAACATCATCGGGAAGGTGATGTAGCGGAAGCGCTGCCAGGCGCTGGCGCCGTCCAGCATCGCCGCCTCGTAGAGCGAAGGCGAAATGGTCTGCAGCCCCGCCAGCAGCGAGATTGCGACGAAGGGGATGCCGCGCCAGATGTTGGCCACGATCAGCGAGAACCGCGCCGCCCACGGCGTTCCCAGGAAGTCGACATTGGTGGTGCGGACATGCAGCACCTCGACCAGCAGGTAGGAGATGATCGAGAACTGCGGATCGTAAATCCACCAGAACGCCAGCGCCGACAACACCGTCGGCACGATCCACGGCAGCAGCACGATGGCGCGCAACAGGCTCTTGAGCGGGAAGTGGTTGTTGAGCAGCAGCGCCAGCCAGAAGCCGAGCGCGAACTTTCCGAAGGTCGCGACCGCGGTGTAGAAGACGCTGTAGAACACCGCGCCCCACCACAGGGGATCGGTCAACAGATACTGGAAATTCTCGAAGCCGACAAAGACGCCGCGCTTGCCGATGGTGGTGTCGGTGAAGGCGAGCCAGACGCCGAGACCGAGCGGGTAGGTGAGGAATACCCCGAGCAGCCCGAGCGCCGGCGTCAGGCACATCACGATCAGGAACGGCTTGTAGTCGAGCAGGCGTGCGATCCAGCCCGGTTGCCGGCTGGCCACGACGCGCGATGGTAGGGTCGTTACAGACATCAACATTTATCCCGATGCGAACTACGTGAGGACGTCATTGCGAGCGAAGCGAAGCAATCCATGTCTCGGTAGAAAGAATGGATTGCTTCGTCGCTGCGCTCCTCGCAATGACGTCGGCTCTTGCCGGCTCTTACCGGTTCTGCCGCCGGAAATAACGCTTCGCACGCTGCTCCGCTTCCGCGGCCGCAGCCTCCGGCGTCGAGGCGCCGGTTGCGACCGCGGCGAACATCTGCACCGTCACATAGTCCGCGCGAACCGCACCGGTGGCGGTCGAAATCGGGCCCTTGTAGCCGGCGTAATACTTGCTGTTCATGGTGTCCTTGAAGATCGCGACCTTTGGATCGCCGGACCACACCGCTGACGCGGCATAGGCTGCAAGCGGTTGCGACCAGTAGCCGCTGTTGGCGTTGAGCCAGGGCTCGTACTGGTCCTTTTCCAGCATGAACTGCAGGAAGGCCTTTGCAGCGTTCGGATACTGGCTGTGCTTGAATACCATCGCGTTCAGCGTCAGTCCCGACATCGGCGAGTTCGGCGCAAGAAATTTCGGCAATAGCTGATGTTCGGAATCTTCGGCGATCGCAGCGGTTGCCGGATCGTTCTTCAGCGAAAAATACAGCGAGACGCCATTCGCCGTCAGCGCGAGTTCCTGCGAAGAATAGGCGCGGTTGTTGCTGACGTCGTTCCAGGAAGGCGTGCCGGCGATGAAGGTCGGATAAAGCTCCTTGACGTAGTTCAGCGCGGCGATGGTCTCCTTGCTGTTGATGGTGACATTGCCTTCTTCATCCAGAAGCGAGGCGTTGTGCGACCACAACATCCAGTCTGCAAAGCCGTTACCGTCGCCGACGGCATTACCCAGCGCAAAGCCCGCGGGCTTGCCGGCCTTCTGCAGCTTCTTGCAGAGGTCGAGGAACCCGGCAGGGTCTTCCGGTGCCTTGTCGAACCCGACCGATTTGAGAATGGACTTGCGATAGATCAAAGGGCCGGCGGTGGCACCGAACGGCAGCCCGATCCAGGCATCGCTCTTGGCCCGCTTGCCGTAGGCCTTCGCAAGGTTCAGCCAGCCGCCATACTTCTTGCCGAGATAGTCGGCGACGTCGGTCAGTTCGATCAGCTTGTCGACATAGATGTGCGGCGCGTCCGAGAAGCCGATGATGATGTCCGGGCCGGCGCCCGAATTCGAAGTCACCGCGGTCTGCTGGTTGATGTCTTCCCAGCCGACGAAGTCGACCTTGACCTCGACACCGGTTTCCTTGGTGAACTTGGCCGCGTTGGCGCGGAACACGTCTTCGTCGGCCTGCACAAAGCGCACCGGGCGCAGCATGCGCAGGCTGGCGCCTTTTTCGATCGCGAATTTGGGGGCAGCGACGTCGGCGGCCTTGATGGCGGATTGGGCCGAAGCGCCGGTGGCCGCCAGCGCGGCGGCGGAAACGCCCAGAGCCAACGCGTCACGGCGGGTAATGTGATTCGTCATTTAGAAACTCTCCCTGTTTTCCTGTTCCCGGCGTTGCACCGACGGTGAACTCTCAAGCCCCTGGTTTCAGCCGAAACCGGGGGCATTTTGCCTCTGTTATTGTTACGTCCTGCGGGCGCGGACCGTTCTCCGCTTCGCCCGAAGACGCCTTCTTGCCGTCCTAGCTGTTGGGACCGCGATCCATGCTGACAGGTTGCCAGCGACGAAGCGAGGTGTTTTGCAGCACCGACGGATTGACACAGCTTACCGGCCACATGCCCGACAGGACCAGTGACAATTCGTAGCCTACGCGGCGCTTGCGCGCTTCGTCAAAACGTGCCGACGCAGAGGCGACATGCGCTGTCAGCGTGACGTTTTCCATGGAAAGTATCGGGTTGTTGTGGGACGGCGGTTCCTTTTCCAGCACGTCGAGGGCGGCGTGTGCGATCCAGCCCTCCTGCAGCGCCTTGATCAGCCCTTCCTCGTCCACCGTCGCGCCGCGGCCGGTATTGATGAAGACCGCGCTCTTTTTCATCTGCCTGAAGTGCTTCTCGCCCAGCATGTGATGAACCTCGGGCCGGGCCGGGGCGTGCATCGACAGGAAATCGGACTGCGCCAGCACTTCCGACAGCGTCGCCGGGATCACGCCATGGTCGGAAATCAGCGTTTCCTGGATGAAGGGATCGTAGGCGATCATGCGCAGCCCGAACGGGGCGGCGCGCTTGGCCACCGCGCGCGCGACGCGGCCGAACGAGATGAAGCCGAGCGTCTGTCCCATCAGCCGCGGAATCTTCAAGAGCGCGGGACGGCCTTCGGACCAACGGCCCGTGCGCACCATCTTGTCCTGCTCGACCAGCCGCCGGAAGCCCGCCAGTAGCAGCATCATCGCGTGGTCGGCGACCTCCTCGATGAAGGTGTCGGGAATATTGGTAACCGGAATGCCGCGGGCGGTTGCGGCCTTGACGTCGACCGAGTCGACGCCGACGCTGCCGAGCGTGATGACCTTGCAGTTCTCCAATGCGTCGATGACCGCCTTGGTGATCGGCATGCCCTTGGCATAGATCGCGTCGGCGTTTTTCGCGGCGGCGATGAATTCCGTCTCATTGGCCGGCGCCTCGATGATCTCGGCCCCGATCGGATCGAGCGCTTCCTTCTCATAATCGTAGCCGCCGCCGGCGACCGTGAAGCTCGCGCCTTTCGGCGTTATCACCCTGAATTTCGACATTTCCTGCTCCCGACTTAACTCTTCGGTGTTGGTTCTGGCGAAGGCATCGCGCCACCGCACTCGTCTTTTACGCGACCTTGCTGGCTTTCCGTACAATTACCGGTTGCTCCCTGCGACAATGCAGGTTGCGTCTGGGGAGTTCTACGGAGCCCTCCGTAACAAAGCGCTAAAGGGTCTCACGATATGGTCGGCCGAATCAATCCGCCATGCGCATGCGGCGCCCCCATTTTCGGAGATCCCCCGTGAAGCTGACGAACCTGAAGATCACCCCCAAGCTTGGCATTTTGCTGGGTGTGACCTTGCTCGGCCTTTGCGCCGCCGGCACCCTTGCGGGGTACCTGATGCAGCGTGAGATGTTCAACGCGCGCCTCGACCAGACCAAGGCGATCGTCGAAATGGGGCTCAATCTGGCCGCCGGACTGAAGAAACAGGTCGACGCCGGCGAGATGACCAAGGAGGCCGCGCTCAAGGAGTTCAGCCGCCGCGCCAATTCCATGACCTACGACAAGGGCGCGGGCTATCTGTTCGGCACCGGCTATGACGGCATCACCATACTGGCGCCCGATCCCAAGCAGGTCGGGACCAATCGCATGGACGTGGTGACGAATGGCAGAAAGCTGTCCCAGGAATTGATGAACGGCGTGAAGGCCAGCGGCTCGATCCTGCTGACCTACGAGTATGTCAAGCCGGGCGAGGAAAAGCCGATCCGCAAGATCGGCTACGCCGTCGCCGTCCCCGGCTTCGACATGTATCTCGGCACCGGTGCCTATATCGACGATCTCGACGCCAAGCTGGGACCGATCGTCTGGGTGCTCGGGCTCGCCATTCTCGGCATCGCGCTGATTTCCGGCAGCATCGCGTGGATGATCGGCCGCAGCATCTCCAAGCCGCTCGGTCAGCTCGGCTCCCGCATGCAGGAACTGGCCGAGGGCAAGCTTGATGGCGAAATCCCCGGCGCCGGCCGCGGCGACGAGGTCGGCGCGATGGCCGCGACCGTCCAGATATTCAAGGACAACGCGGTGCGCATCCGCGGGCTCGAACAGGCGGAAGCCCAGGTGCAGACGCGCGCCGCGGCGGAGCGCCGGGCAGCCATGGAAAATATCGCCAGCGACTTCGAACGCAGCGTGACCGGCATCGTTCGCTCGGTCTCGACGGCGGCCGCAGGCATGCAGACCACCGCGCAGTCCATGACATCGACCGCAAGCGACGCCAGCGCACGCGCGGCGACGGTGGACGCGGCGTCGCAGCGTTCGTCTGACAATGTCGGTACGGTTGCGTCCGCCGCGGAAGAGCTTTCCAGTTCGGTCGCGGAGATTTCCCGCCAGGTGGCGCGCTCAAGCGAGATCGCCAGCAAGGCGGTGGGCGATGCCGAGCGTACCAATGCCACCGTCGGCGCGCTCTCGACCGGCGCCGAGAAGATTGGCGAGGTGGTCAAGTTGATCCACTCGATCGCCGCGCAAACCAATCTGCTCGCGCTCAACGCCACCATCGAGGCGGCGCGTGCCGGCGAATCCGGCCGCGGCTTTGCGGTCGTGGCGTCGGAGGTGAAGGCACTCGCCAACCAGACCGCGAAAGCGACCGAGGAAATCTCGTCGCAGGTCGCGGCCATGCAGGCCTCCACCAGCGAGGCGGTGGCCTCGATCGGCGGCATCACCGAGACCATCGCGCAGATGAGCGAGATCACGGTCTCGATTTCGACCGCCATCGACCAGCAGGGTGGCGCGACGCGCGAGATCGCCCGCAACATTCAGTCGGTAGCGGCCGGATCGAACGAGATCTCCAGCCATATCGGCGGTGTCACCACGGCGGCGGCCGCGACCGGCAAGGCCGCGTCCGAGGTACTGGCGAATGCCCGCGAACTCGACAACCAGTCCGGCATGCTGCGCAGCGCGGTGGACGAATTCCTGGGCAAGGTGCGGGCGGCGTAGGGCGCGTTCAACACCCTGACACCGCTTGCTGCCCCCGGGAGCGGGGGTATATTAGCCCGATGGCTGTCAGCTCCCCCGATCTGAAAGCGTTCCTGCTCGCCACGCCTTTCTTCGGTGGCCTCTCGGACGCAAGCCTCGAGCTTCTGGTCTCCATGCTGGTCGAGTGCCGCTTCGACGCCGGTGCCACTGTGGTATCCGAAGGAGAACCGGGGCGCTCGATGTTCGTCGTTCACTCCGGCGAGCTCGTGGTGAGCAAGCTCGCGGATGCGGGGCGCGTCATTCGCATGGCGCATCTCGAGCCCGGTGATTTTTTCGGCGAGATGACGCTGATCGAAATGCAGAACCGGTCAGCCACCGTCGTCGCGGAGTGCCCGACCGTGCTGTACGAGCTCACGGCCCAAAAACTCTACGCGTGCTACAAGTCCGACATTCATGCGTATGTGATGGTGATGCAGAATATCAACCGCGAGCTTTGCCGGCGGCTCCGCCGCGCCGACCGTCGCATCGCCGATCTGGAGCTGCTTCACGCGAGTGAATGAGGCCGAATCAGTGGCGTCACGTGGGATGGAAGCAGGTAGGGCGGGTCTGACCACCCTGCCTCGAACGAGTCTCGACCCGCAAGGCATCCGATCCGCTGGATGAGTCTTCGATATCGCGATCGTAAGGCCTGATTCCCGGCTTTCACGGGTCGGCGCGTGGCGATATGCTCGACTGGCGTAGGTACCTTTGTTGCGGGAGGAGATGGCGATGGCCTCAACTCTGATCGGCAAACAGGCCGTCGTGATCGGCGCTGGAATGGGTGGACTTACGGCTGCGGGAGCGCTCGCCGACCGCTTCGATCAGGTGGTTGTGCTGGAGCGCGATACCTTGGCCTCCGAACCCGCCTATCGCGCGGGGACGCCGCAGGCGCGGCACGTGCACGCGCTGCTGCTCAGCGGACAGCGCGCCCTCAGCGAATTGTTTCCAGGCTTCGAGCAGGATCTCGCGCGAGCAGGCGCCGTGCCGCTCACGGCGGGTCTCGATGTTCGGATAGAACGCCCCGGCTATGATCCCTTTCCACAACGCGATCTCGGTTGGTTCAGTTACGCCGTGTCACGGCCGACCCTTGAGCGCACGGTGCGACTGCGGGTGGAAAGCCACGCAAATATCGCGCTGCGCCAACGCTGCCGGGTGCACGAAATTCTGGCGACATCAAATGGAGAGGCCGTCACCGGCGTAGGCTACGCGGACGACAACGGAGCGAACCAGACGATCGCGGCGGATCTCGTCGTCGATGCTTCCGGGCGCGGCGCCCTCACGCTCGCTCTACTGCAATCGATCGGCCGACCGCTGCCAGAGGAGACCACAATTGGCATCGATCTCGGCTACGCTACGTGCATCTTCGCTACTCCTGATGACGCGGCGACCGATTGGAAAGGCGTTATGACCTTCGGTCAGGCGCCCGGTAACAGCCGCGGTGGTTTGATGCTGCCGCTCGAGGGCAATCGCTGGATGGCAACTATCGGCGGGCGCCATGGTGACGTGCCGCCCGGCGATGCAGAGGGATTTCTGGCTTATGCCAAGGCACTTCGGACGCCGACGATCTACAATGCGATCAGCCGCGCCAACCGCCTGGATGGGGTCGCGCGCTACGGCTTCCCCGAAAGCGTGCTGCGTCATTTCGAGCAACTTGACGAATTCCCACGCGGGCTTTTGCCGATCGCCGACGCAATCTGCCGGTTCAATCCGGTCTATGGCCAAGGTATGACCGTGGCCGCGCTGGAGGCCTGCCTGCTCCGGAGGCTGCTCGACAGACCAGCGGAAGGCGGCGATCCAATCGCCGCGCTGGCGCCGGCTTTCTTTGCAGAGGTGCAGGCGTTAATCGAGACCCCGTGGTCGGTAGCGATGCTCGACTTCGCGTTTCCCGATACTCGCGGTCAGCGTCCAGCAGACTTTGAGACCACGCTCAGGTTCAGCAGGGCGCTAATGCAGCTCGCGGCAGAAGATCCGGAAGTCCACAGGCTGACCGCCGAAGTGCAAAATCTACTGAAGCCGCGCAGCGTATATCGCGATCCCAACCTGGTGCAGCGGGTGCTTGCGAAGATGGCCGAGGCCTAATCGTCAGGAAACGGACGGGCTCGCATTCGTGCGGCCCGTCGCTTTGCGTACGCTGCCCGGCGCAGTTCTACTGCTTCTCGATCCCGGCATCCGCGATCAGCTTTTCCCAGAGCACCAGCTGCTCCTTCAGGAAAGCGTCGAACTCTTCCGGCGTGCCTGAAAACGCCTCCATGCCGCGCTCGGCGAGCTGGTTCTTGATATCCGGCCGTTCAATGATCTTGCGGATTTCCGCATTCAGCTTGACGACGATATCCTTGGGCATATTGGCCGGGCCGAGATAACCCTGCCACGAGGTAATGTCGAAACCTTTCACCGTGTTGTCCATGGTGGGCAAATCCGGCAACAGGGCCGAAGGTTTCTTTGTCGTGACGGCGAGCGCCTTCAGCGCCTTGGCGTTGACGTGGGGCAAGCCGGTCGGGACGTCGATGAACATCATCGAGACGCGGCCGGCGATCACGTCGGTCAGGGCCGGCGGCGAGCTCTTGTAGGGGACGTGCAGCAGGTCGATCCCGGCGAGGCGCGCAAACGTCGCGCCCGACACGATCGCCGAGGAGCTGCCGCTGGCGTAGGAGTATTTGCCCGGCTCCTTCTTGGCCAGCGCAATCAGTTCGGCCACGGAGTTTGCCGGAATGTCCGGATGAATCACCAGCATGAAGGGCAGGTCGCCGGTCCGCGCGATCGGGGTGAAATCCTTGACCGGGTCGTAGCTCATGTTCTTCAGCAAGTATGGATTCGCCGAATGCGTCGTGTTGGTGGTCACGAACAGCGTGTAACCGTCGGGCGCGGAGCGCGCCACATAGCTCGCCGCGATCGAGCCGTTGGCGCCGGCCTTGTTGTCTATCACCGTATTGACGCCAAGCGCCGTGCCGAGTTCCTTCCCGATCAGGCGCGTCGTGGTATCAGTGCCGCTGCCGGCGGCGAACGGCAGCACCAGCGTGATGTTGCGGTTGGGATAGGGCGCCTGCGCGGATGCCGTTGCGACCAGCGCCAACATCAGGGGGGCCGCCGCCGCGAGATGCCGATACCGCTTTAAAGTTGCAAACATATAGTCGTTTCCTCAGCCATTTTATGAACGATTGGCCGGCAAGCTAGCCCGCCCGGGATCAAAGTGGAAGCCGGCAAGACGCTACGCCGCAGGCCCCGACCACATGCGTTTTCTTAAGGTTTCGCCGAGGCCCGCCGCGATGCGATGACCACCCCTGCCAGCACCAGGACATAGCCGACCAGGTGGAACAGCCGCAACTGCTCGCCGAGCAGCAGGATCGCCATCGCTGAGCCGAATACCGGCACCAGGTGAAAGAACGGCGCGGCGCGGTTCGGGCCGATCAGCGCCAGCCCGCGGTTGAAGAACGTGTACGCCAGCGTGGAAGGAAAGATCACGACATAGGCCAGCGTCGCCATCGAAACCAGGTCGAACTTCAGCCTGACGCCCGCCGAGAACTCCCAGACCGAGAACGGCACCAGCATCATCGCGCCGCAGCAGGTGGTGAACGAGATCAGCGACAATGCGTGCGTCACCGGACGCCGGGGCATCAGTGCCGAATACAGCCCGAACGATACCAGCGAACTCGCAAACATCAGGTCGCCCCGGTTGAAGCTGATGCCGGCGAGCGCACTCCAGTCGCCGCGCAGGATGATGGTCAAGACGCCCGCGAGCGAGATGGTGATGCCGGCGAGTTGTGCGCCGGTCAGGCGGACGCCGAACAGCGCCAGCGACCACAGCGCCACGAACAGCGGCCCCGCCGACTGGATCAGAAGCGCGTTCAGCGCCTCGGTATACTGCATGGCCCAGTAGGAGATCGCGTTGTTGTAGGCGAACCCGATCGCCGACAGCAGCACCATCATCGGCAAATGCGCGCGCAGCACCGGCCAGTCGCGCTTCAGATGCGGCCAGGCGAACGGCAGCAGGATCAGAAAGGTGCCGATCCAGCGCAGGCAGGACAGCGTCAGCGGCGGCACGTGGCCGGCGACATGGCGCGCCAGCACGATGTTGCCGGCCCAGAACAGCGAGGTCAGGCTGAGCAGCAGATAGGGCTGGTTGTTCAGCCACCGGACCGGATGGAGGGCAGGCGGCGCTGGCGCGGGCTGGGTCATGATCTCGCGACGACTAGGGCTAAATTTCCGCCGCGCGACAAGTCCCGCGTATGCAATGCTACAATGTCGTGCGTAGGATCTGTGCTTGATATCGCGAGGTGCCGATCATGGGCGTTGAATTGTTGAATGTCAGAGGACTTGAAGCGCTGGACCAGCAGGCGCCGGTCGTGATGGTGAACCTGATGCGTTTCCGCGAACGCTCGCTCGACGGCGACGGATCGGGCTGGGACGCTTATTTGCGCTACAGCGCGCTCACGGTGCCGATGATCAAGGCGCGCGGCGGCACGCTGTTGTGGACCGGCGACGCCAAGGCGGTCGCGCTCGGGCGGCAGGACGGCAATCAATGGGACTATCTGGCGCTGGTTTACTATCCGACGGTGTCAGCCTTCATCGACATGATGACGTCGCAGGATTACGAACAGCGCTGCGATCCCCACCGCATTAACGGCTGCGCCGAACACGTGATCGTCGCGACCAAGGAGGCCTACAGCAAGTTCAAGATGGGGTGAGATCGAGCGCGCCGAGCCGACATCCACCGCCTGTCATGCTCCGCGAAAGCGGGGCATCCAGTACGCCGCGGCTACTCGGCTCAATCCGCGGTCTCTGGAATACTGGGTCACCCGCCTTCGCGGGTGACGACAACTTATTCGCTGCGCGAGTGCCGCATCTCAAAACTTCCGCACCAGATCCGGCGTGATCTCGCTGATGGAGCGGATGCCGAGCAGCGCCAGATCGCGGTCGATCTCGGCCTGCAGCAGTGTGATCGCGCGCTGCACGCCGGCCTCGCCGCCGGCGATCGCGGCATAGAGGAACGGACGGCCGACCCAGACGAAATGCGCGCCGAGCGCGAGCGCCTTGATCACGTCGGTGCCGCGGCGGATGCCGCCGTCGACCATGACCGTCATGCCCTTGGCTTCGGCAGCGATCTCCGGCAGCGTGCGCAGGCCCGACATGGTGTAGTCGAGCTGGCGGCCGCCATGGTTGGACAGCATCACGCCGTCGACGCCGCTCTCGCGTGCGATCCGGGCATCGGCCGGCGAGACCAGTCCCTTGACGACGAGCTTGCCCTTCCACTTCCTGCGGATCAGTTCGACATGCTTCCAGGCAAGCTGGTCGCGGTGGCCGATATTGCGCATCAGGTTTTTCGCGAGCACCGGCGGGCCGCGCTTGGCGTCCATGTTCTCGAAATGCGGCATGCCGAAATTCTTCACGGTGCGCGCCCAGGTGCCGAACAGCCAGTGCGGATGCGTGATCGTGTCCCAGAACACGCGCGGCGTGATCGCGAGCGGCACCTGAAAGCCGTTGCGGATGTTGTTCTCGCGGTTGGGCGGCACCGGCACGTCGGCGGTGACGACGAAGGTGTCGTAGCCGGCCGCGGCGACGCGATCGACCAGCGGTTCGATGCGCTCTGGCAACCCGGCGAGATAGGCCTGGTACCACGCGGCGTTGTTCTCGCGCCGCACGTCTTCCAGCGTGATCAGCGACGATGCGCTGAGAATCATCGGCACGTTGGTTTCGGCCGCCGCGCGCGTCAGCACGATGTCGCCGCGATAGGCGCAGAGCGCCGAGGAGCCCATCGGCGGAATGCCGAACGGCGAAGCGTAGCTCTTGCCGAACAGCGTCGTGGTCTGGTCGCGGCCGGAGACGTCGTTGAGCACGCGCGGCACAAAACCATATTCGTCGAAGGCTTTTCGGTTGTCGCGCACGGCGGCATCGGTCTCGGCGCCGCCGGAGATATAGCCGTAGAGGAATTTCGGAATCCGGCGCCGCGCGGTCGGCTCGAAATCGTCGAGCGATGAGATATTTTTGCAAGGCGCGTGGCACGGCGCTCTCGGCGCGGGTCACGGTGGCGGGCGGGGCGGTGGTCGCTGCGGTTGATTTGTCGAGCACGTCGGGCGTTTCCGTTATTCTTGGTTCTTGATTGAAGCTACCGTCTGGCGGGCGAGGCTGGCGGGCCGCTGCCGAACTTGCTGCTGTTGATGGACTGGCTGAGCTCGCCGAACATCTTGCGGGTGTCGGCGATGACAGCGCCGGACTTCTTGTCGAAACTCTCGATCAGTTCGCGCAGCGAGATCACGGTCGGCAGCAACTCGCCGCCATATTTGTCGCTGGCGAGCCCGCCGAGAAAATCTCTGGTCTTGTTCAGCGCGCCGTCGACGCTGTTAATGCTGTCTTCGGCGGTCGAGATGATGCTGGTGATCTTCTCGCCATTGCCGGACAGCGAAGCGGTAAAGTTTTCGAAATTGCGCAGCGTATCCTTCACCGCCGCTTCGTTGTCGACGATCACCTTGTCGACGTTGCGCAGCGCCACGCGGATCTTTTCCTGGGTGTTGAGCGTCCCGTCGGGATCGGCGGTAAGCTCCGAAATGCCGTCCGCGCCCTTTCGCGGCGGCGGCGCCTCGTCGGAGCCGCCGGTAAAGGAGATCGCGGCGATGCCCGTCAACCCCTGGAATTCGAGGCCGACTTGCGTGTCGCTCTTCACCGGCGTGTTGCCGTCGATCATGGCGAGGGCCACGACGCGGCGCGGATGGTCGAGTTTCAGCGACACCACTTCGCCGACCCGGATGCCGGAGAAATTCACGCTGCCGCCCTTGCGCAGGCCCGAGGCCGAGCCTTCGAAGATCACCCGGAACGGCACCTGCTGCTTGATGCCGGCGAGTTTCTGGTAGGTGAGGAACGCGCCGAGTGACCCGGCGATCAGGGCCAGGGTCAGGGTGCCGATCATCACGTTGCTGGCGCGCGCTCTCATCGAAATGCCCAAGCGAAGCAGACCCAAGAGATAGCGGATTTGCCGTTGCGAGTCACCGGAACTAGCCGGTCTTGAACTAAGCAGTCTTGAACTAAGCAGTCTTGCACTAGGCAGTCTTGGGCTTCCGCGACGCCACAAACACCCCGGTCAGCACCAGCGCGAAGCCGATGAAGTGGAAGGCTTGCGGGTGCTCGCCGAGGAAGATGATCGACATCACGGTGCCGAACACCGGCACCACGTGGAAGAACGGCGCGGCGCGGTTGGCGCCGATCAGCTGCACGCCGCGATTGAAGCAGAGATAGGCGATCGTCGAGGGAAACAGCGCGACGTAGAATAGCGACAGCAGGTTCGCGGCGTCGATCCGCATCAATGGCCGCGCGAACAATTCCCAGATGAACAGCGGAATCAGGCAGGCCGCGCCGGCGCCGAAGGTGAAGGCGACGAAAGACAAGGCGTGAATGTTCGGCCGCTTCAGCGACAGCACCGAATAGAACCCGAAGATCGCCAGCGCAATGAGGAAGATCAGGTCGCCGTGGTTGAACTCGATATTCGAAAGCTTGGTGAGGTCGCCATGCATCAGGATGATGAGTACGCCCGCCATCGACAGCATGACGCCTGCGGCCTGCGCCAGCGTCAGCCGTATCCCGAGCAGCGCCAGCGACCACACCGCGACGACCAGCGGCCCGGCCGATTGCAACAGCAGCGTGTTGAGCGCCTGGGTGTGCTCCAGCGCCCAGTATTGCAGGGTGTTGAAGGCGCCGATGCCGGTGATGGAGAGCACGATCATGATGCCGAGGCGGCCGCGGATCGCGGGCCAATCGCGCACCAGATGTTTCCAGGCAAACGGCAGGATGATCAGGAACGCCAGCGACCAGCGCAGGAACGAAAGCGTGACTGGGGGGATGTGACCGGCGGCCAGCCGTCCGACAATGGCGTTGCCGGCCCAGCACAGCGCCGTGATGCTGAGCAGCAGATAAGGCTGGTTGGCGAGCCAGTTTCCGGTTGGCGCGGAAGTGGTGGGTTCGGAAGCCGACATCTGGACCCGGTTCATGGCGCCGCGGCCCGCCCGGCGAGTTCCGCCGGGCCGGAGATGTAGCCCGGCCGGTGTCACAGACACGGATTTGGCCGGCTCATCAATGGCAAAGACGCATCGCCCCCATGCGGGCCGGCCCTGCCCCTTGTTTGGTGTTGCCAAGACTGCCGCGAGTATGCAATCTAAGGAAGATTGATTGAATCAATCCAACCTTGGATTTCCCCGCCGACGATGGCGGATTTTTCCGGATTGTTGTGTTTTTTCTGAGTTATTACAGCGTTTTCGAACGAAGCGTGTCCCCGGCCTTGACCCGGGGATGGATACAGTTCCGCGCAATCAGGTTTGCGCAGAGGGTGTGGACTTGTCTGCGCCCAAGGCGTGTCAACACAAGGCCTGGAGCAAGATAGGTCCTGATTCAATCGGAACCGATGTTGCTCCAGCTATCCGTTCGATCGATGGGACCACGGCTGCAGGCGCTTGCCGATCCAAAAGCTTCGCCTGTCCGTGAGGTCGAATCATACAACCGATGGGTCATTTCCTTGAGCAAGCCATTATCGGCCGAAGAAGCCGAAGTCGAGACGCGACAGCAATTCGCCGTTCGCGCCAATTCCATTCTGGCATTCATCGAGTGTCACGAGGAGTTGCGCCCGAAACTACGCGAGGCGATCGTCGAAGCGATGGTGTGGGCGCAAACGCAGCCCAGACTTTCCGGATGACGCCGCTTTTCGGATAGCATCAGAGACGCCGCGGAAGGTCCGGCTCACGCCGTGAGCGGCCGTGCAATCGCGTCAGCCGCCTTCACGGCGTCGTTCGGGTCGAGTTCGACCTGCAGGCCGCGCTGGCCGCCGTTGAGGAACACGCTGGCGTGGCCCAGCGCCGTGGCCTCGATCGCAACCGGCACGCGTTTCTTCTGCCCGAACGGGCTGATGCCGCCGACATGGTAGCCGGTCAGCCGTTCGGCGTCGGCCGGGCGCATCATTTTGGCAGCCTTGCCGCCGAAGGCGCTGGCGAGTTTCTTCATGCTGACTTCGCAATCCGACGGCACCACGGCGCAGACCGGCTTGCCGTCGACCTCGGCCATCAGCGTCTTGAGCACGCGGGCCGCCTCGACGCCAAGCGATTCGGCCGCCTGCAGTCCGATGCTCTCGGCGTCGGGATCGTAGTCGTAAGCGTGCAGGGTGAATTTCACGCCCAGTCTTTCCAGCGTCTGGGTTGCACGGGTGGTTTTGGACATTGCCGTTCCGTCGTTGACAAATGTTAATGCGGCAGCCCCGCGACGGCCTGCCGCCGGTCACGAATTTTTGGGGGATATCAATGGGTTGTAGATGCCCCAAGGGCCCCTTAAAGCCGCCTTCTTGCTTGCCTAGATCACCCGCTTCCTTTATCCGGTGGGGCTGCCTTGCGTGCGAACGGCCCCGGCCGTGATTTTGGCTGGGCAAGGCTAGCGCATGATCCGGAAAAGTGGCTACCGGTTTGCCGGAGATTTCATGCTGGGAACAACAGAATTGCAGGGAATACAGTAGAAATGGCCAATGTTGTCGTCGTCGGCGCCCAGTGGGGCGACGAAGGGAAGGGCAAGATCGTCGACTGGTTGTCGGAGCAGGCCGACATCGTCGTGCGCTTCCAGGGCGGCCACAATGCCGGCCATACGCTCGTCATCAATGGCGAGACCTACAAGCTGGCGCTGCTGCCGTCCGGCGTGCTGCGCCCCTCGAAGCTTGCCGTGATCGGCAACGGCGTGGTGTTCGATCCCCAGGCTTTCCTGGACGAAGTCGCAAAACTGAAGGGGCAGGGCGTCGCCATCAGCCCGGACAATCTGCGGGTCGCCGAAAACGTCACGCTGATCCTGCCGTTGCACCGCGAACTTGATGCGTTGCGCGAATCCGTCCAACGCCGCCACCGCGATCGGCACCACGCGCCGCGGCATCGGGCCCGCCTATGAGGACAAGGTCGGCCGCCGCGCCATCCGCCTGATGGATCTCGCCGATCTCGACACGTTGCCGCACAAGATCGACCGCCTGCTGGCGCATCACAACGCGTTGCGCCGCGGGCTTCAACCTGGAAGAGATCGACGGCGGCGGCATCCTGAAGGAGCTGACAGCGTTCGCGCCGAAGCTGTTGCCCTACGCCGAGACGGTGTGGCGGCTGCTGGACCTCAAGCGCCGCGAGGGCAAGCGCATCCTGTTCGAGGGCGCGCAGGGCGCGCTGCTGGATGTGGATCACGGCACCTATCCCTACGTTACCTCGTCCAACACGGTGGCGGCACAGGCGGCGACCGGCACCGGCATGGGCCCCGGCGCGGTCGGCTATGTCCTGGGCATCTGCAAGGCCTATACGACCCGCGTCGGCCAGGGGCCGTTTCCGACCGAACTGAACAACGAGATCGGCGAGGAAATCGGCCGTCGCGGCAAGGAATTCGGCGTCAATACCGGGCGCAAGCGCCGCTGCGGCTGGTTCGACGCCGTGCTGGTCCGGCAGACCGTCCGCACCTGCGGCATCACGGGTCTGGCGCTGACCAAGCTCGATATTCTCGACGGCTTCGATTCCATCGAGGTCTGCACCGGCTATATGCTGGACGGCAAGGAAATCGACCATCTGCCGGCGGGCGAGGGCGCCCAAGCGCGGGTGGTGCCGATCTACGAGACCATCGAGGGTTGGAAGGAGCCGACCGCCAACGCCCGTTCCTGGGCGGATCTGCCGGCTCAGGCCATTAAATATGTCCGCCGGGTCGAGGAACTGGTGGGTTGTCCCATCGCCTTGCTTTCCACCAGCCCCGAACGCGAGGATACTATCCTCGTGCAAAACCCGTTTGAGGCTTAACGGGATGTTACCGCCCAGACTCCAAAATAGATTCGCATTATTGAAGAGACATGGCTGATTACTACCCGCTGATCGCACGCGCCATCGCCGGCCTGGACCCCAGTGCCCCCGGCGAGAGCCGACGTGCGCTCTATGAGCGGGCCCGCACCGCGCTGATCGCGCAGTTGCGCAGCGTGCAGCCGCCGCTTTCCGAATCCGAGATCACCCGCGAGCGGCTGTCGCTGGAAGAGGCCGTCCGCAAGGTCGAGTCCGAGGCCGCCCAGCGCGCCCGCGAGGCCTCGCGTCCGGGCGGTGGTGCCGCGCCGCGCGGCGGCGATGCGTTCCGCCGTGCCAATCCCCGTCCGCCGGACGCCGCACCCCAAGGGCCTGCGCCCGGGCCAGGTGCTCCGCCCCGTCCGCGTCCGCCCGGTCAACCTCCGGCGCGCGATGCGCGCCCGCCGCTCGGCCAGGAAGAGCAGCCGCGTCCGCAGCGCAATGTGCGCCCGGACGCGCCGCCGCCGGGCGGCCCGCGCCCGCAGCCGCCGCAGATTCCGATGCAGGATGCCGAGCTGCCGCCGAACCGCGAGCGACCCGGCACGCCGCGCCGCGGTCCCGACAACGGTGCGCCGCCGGTGCCGCCGCCGGGCATGCGCGGCTTCCGCGACATCGCTGCCGACGCTGACGATCTCGGCCGCGCCGCGGCGCAGGCCAACCGTGCGGCGCGAAAAACCTACGCCAACGTGCCGTCGCCTTCGCCGGAATTCGATCGGCTCGAGCCGAGCATGGAAAACCGCGGCGCCGATCCCGAGGCGCCCTATTCCTACGAGGAATCGCTGGAGGAGGCCGACCGCTACGCGCCGCAGCCGCCGCAAATGCCGCCGCCGCGCGAGCGTTCGCGGCTGTCGGGGGATCGCGACCGCGAACCGAAGAAGGGCGCCCGGTCGGCGGCCGTGTTCCCGTTCAAGAGCGCGATCGCGGTCGGTATCGTGCTCATCCTGGTCGGTGCCGGCATCCTGTGGGGCAAGTCGGTCGTGACGGCGGTCAGCGGCCTGTTCAAATCCTCACCGACGGTGGAAGCGCCCAAGGACTCGGCCGCGCCGCAGTCGCGACCGAAGATTCCCGATCGGGTCGGTCAGCCCTCGTCGGAAAACGTTGCCCCGGTGGCGCAGCGCGTGGTGCTGTATGACGAGGATCCGGGCGATCCCAAGGGCAAGCAATATGTCGGCACGGTGATCTGGCGTACCGAACCGGTCAAGGCGACCGGCAACCAGAAGCCTGACATTGCCGTGCGCGCCGACATCGAAATTCCCGACCGCAAGTTCAAGATGACGATGTCGTTCCGCCGCAACACCGACAGTTCGCTGCCGGCGAGCCACACCGCCGAACTGACCTTCATCCTGCCGCAGGATTTTTCCGGCGGCGGTGTCGGCAACGTGCCCGGCATCCTGATGAAGTCCAACGAGCAGGCGCGCGGCACGCCGCTCGCAGGCCTTGCGGTGAAGGTCACCGACGGCTTCTTCCTGGTCGGTCTCTCCAACGTCGATTCCGATCGCGCGCGCAATCTTCAGCTGCTGAAGGAGCGCTCCTGGTTCGACGTCCCGCTGGTCTATGTCAACCAGCGCCGCGCCATCATCGCGATCGAAAAGGGCGCCCCCGGCGAGCGCGCGTTCAACGAGGCGTTCGCGACCTGGGGGGAATAGGGGCGTTCTCCACGCCCTTCTATTGGTTCCAGTAGCGTCTCCTCGGCGCGACCGGGGCGCATGACGTTCGATGGACGTCTCCCGCGGTTCCGCCAAAGCCCCGCCTTGCCCCGAAGTTCCACCCCCAAATGGGTGAGGCGCGGCCCGGGTTCCACCTACTCAGTAGTAATGCGGTAATTCAGCAGCTCGGCTGCAACCCCTGGTTAGGGAAGTCGCCGTAGGATCGGGCGTTATTGCCGGGACGCCTTCGACACCATTTCTTTCGATCAAACGACAACACGCGGGATCAGTCTTCGAACTGGTGTTCAATGCTTGTTCATTTCCTGACCGATGAGCCGACGAAAATACCAGCTATCCGAGCGATGCTGGGGCCGGAGTATGACGTCGAGCCCCAGGTGCTGGGAGACGGCAGCAGGCATGTCATCTCGCACGGCGTTTTGATGGTCGACGCCGACCTGCGCAAGGCCGCGCCGGTAGAGCAGCTCAAGATCGCCCTGGCCGACCTGCGCGACGTCTCCGAAAAATTGTTTGTCGTCCAGAAGCACCTCCACCATATGGTTGCGCAGGCGTTCGCGCTCGGTGCGACGAGCGTGGTTTCCCGTCCAAAGGAAATCGTCACGAAACTGGCGGAGATCGAAGTCGCCCAAAAGGCGGCGCAAGCGGCGGTGCAAGCCAACTCGGCCAAATCTTCGCCCGACAAGGCCTCGCCCGAGATCACGCATAGTGCGGCCGTCTTCGGCTCGATGTTCACGGCGATACGGGACGGCAGGCCGTTCAAGCTTTCCGATGCCGAGAACGCCACGACGGAGATCATCAACGGCATCGAGAAGAACGGCCTGAGCTCGTGGCTGAACGACGTCCGCCGCTATCATGAAGGAACGTTCCAGCACTGCCTGCTGGTAACGGGCATAGCGGTCGGCTTCGCCACGGCCATCAAGTTCTCCGCTGCAGACGTCAAGCGGCTCGGCCTGGCGGCAACCCTGCACGATATCGGCAAGGCGCATATCCCCTTGTCCATTCTCGACAAGCCCGGGCGCCTCGATCCGGAAGAAGAGAAGATCATGAGAACCCATCCGGTGGTCGGATACGACATATTGAAGGCCCAGCCGGAGTTCGGCCCGGAGATCCTCGATGGCGTGCGGCACCACCACGAATATCTGGACGGTTCCGGCTATCCCGATGGGCTGACGGCGCCTGATATAACCGACCTCGTGCGATTGCTGACGATATCCGACATCTACGCCGCGCTGATCGAATCGAGGCCGTACCGGGCGCCGATGACCGGACCGGCCGCGTACAGGATCCTGGAGGGGATGAACGGGAAACTGGAAGGGTCGCTGGTGAGGGCGTTCCGGAAGGTGGCCCTGGCGGCATGAGAAAAGTTACGAAATTAGGGTAATGCTGCGGTCCTGACCGCGCTGCAGGTCAATTTCAGTCGCCGTGAACCGGACGTTGCTATGGAGCCGATCTAGTCATGCCTGCCGTATCGCCGGATCTGCGCGCAGAGTTGAACGGCGCCGAAAAGGACGGACCCGAGCACGATAAGAAAATTCTGGGGCAGGTGACGAACCTGTTCCTGTCGAATGTCGATCATCTCAATGAATCGCAGATAGCGGCCGTCGATGGCGTCCTCGCTCAACTGATCGGGCGGGTGGAGGCGGCAACCGTGGTCGACCTCAGCGAATCCTTGTCCACGCTGGACCGGGCGCCGCGCCAGACCATCCGCTCGCTGGCATTTCACGACGACCCGCTGGTGGCCGGGCCGGTCTTGAGAAAGTCCGTTTGTCTGTCGGACAATGACCTCCTCGAAATCGCAAAAACCCGTGGCCAGCAGCATCTGCTGGCGATATCGGACAGGAAGACGCTCAACGAGGCGCTGACCGATGCGTTGATGAGGTACGGCGACGTCAATGTTTCCAACGCGCTGGCGCGGAACGCGGGCGCGAAATTCTCCGAGTGCGGCTACGCCACGCTGGTGGGGCGGGCCGAGCGCGACGAAAGCCTCGCCGAAAAGCTCGGCCTTCGCCTGGACCTTCCGGGCAACCTGCTGCGCGAGTTGCTCGGCAAGGTCGCCGACGTTGTCCTCGCGCGGTTTCTGACGGCGCCGAGACCTGTGGTGCGTCAGAAGGCGTCGGCGCCGGTAACGGCCGGACAGAACGTGGCCCGGCCAAAGGCGATCGACTATACCCAGGCCCAAAGCGACATGGTTGCGCTTAATCGCACCGGCAAGCTCAATGATTCCATGGTGAACCGGTTTGCGGTGCGCGGCGAATACACCCATGTGGTGGCCGCGCTGGCGCTGAAGGCCGACGCCAAGGTCGAGGCCATTGCCCCCTTGCTCGAGGCCGACCGGATGTATGGCCTGATCGTCGCGTGCAAGGCGGCCTGCGTGAGCTGGTCGACCACGACGATGATCGTGCGCAATCGGCCCAATTGCCCGCCGGCCACGCAGCGCGAGCTCGACCAGTGCGTGGCGATCTACGAATCCCTGCTGCTGTCGGTGGCGCAATGGACCATCCGGTTTGGCTCGGATCGAATTCTGGCAAAGAAGAACGAGCGGGCGGCGAACGCGCCGGCGTGAGCTGGCGCTCGCCCAATGCTGCGTTGCGTTACAGCGCCGAAGCGGCGGTGCTCGATCGCCGGCCGGAATGGAACAGTCGCTTGTGCGATGCGAACCGGGTCCCGGCAATTGCATTCGGTGTGACCGGAGGCAGGGCAGCCCCTTGACCGTTGGTCGCCGGGATTTGAAATTGCGCCTGGCCAAGGTGCTGGTTTGAAACCCGCGTCGGATCTGGGCTACAACAGAGCGGATTCAACCGGACAGAGAGTTTGGTTTCCGCTCCCGCAGAGGTCGCCATGAAACGCTATCTGATCTTCGCAGCGATCTGCCCGTTGATTGGCGGCCTTCTGATGCTGTTCGCGACCACGGTGGCCTCGGGTTACTGGACGGACACCAACTGGTCGGAGATCGGAAAATTCGTCGGCGCGTTCGTCAAGACGCTGCAATACAGCTATCTGTTCGGCATCGTGCCGGCGCTGATGATCGGCGCGATCGACGATATTCTCTATCACGTCAAGCGCCTTCGCCCCGTGCTGCGGATGCTGATCGTCGGCGTCATCGGCTTCGCCGCATACGAACTGCTTTATGGTTCGCGCGGGCCGGATACCGGGGCGCTGCAGTTTTTCCTGTACGGCATCGTCGGCATGGTGCCTCCCATGCTCGCGTCCTGGCTGGCGCATAAATACGCCGATGCGCTGGAGCCGGTGCGTTCGACATAGCGTGTTGTCTATAACGGAAGGCGACGGCGCGCGGCTCGATGTTGTCATCGCCCGCGAAGGCGGGCGATCCAGTATTCCAGAGACAGGAGTAATTGAATCGAGAGGCCGCGGCGTACTGGATACCCCGCATGCGCGGGGTATGACGACGTCAACAATTTGGCTCAGTCGCCAGGAAGAAACGGCGGACCTTCCAGTCCGCCGCGCGATATCGTTCCGCGAGTAAAACCTTACGTTCCGTTGGCGCGGCAGCGGCCGTAGCGGCCGAGGTACCAGCCGCGCGGGCAGGGGTGCGCGGCGGGGTTGGCGTAGTTGCGGCGGCAGCCACCATAGGGGCCACGATGCCAGCCCGGGCCGCATCCACCGGCGACTTCGATGACGTCGGCGTTGGGTGCTGGCGCCAGCGGGGCCAGCGGCATCGCATTGGCGCCGGCAATCATCGCAGCGGAAACGAAAGCGGCAGCGATCAGTCTGTTCATGAAGCGTCTCCGGACAGGAAGGAAGGCGTCAGCGGGCGGCGAAGTCGATGCCGGCGCGAACTTCGCCGATCGCCTGGTCGATCAGGCCCATCGCACGTTCACGGTGGCCGCCCTTGTTCGCCGTCGCGGCACCGAGTTCGGCGCGGGCCGATTGCAACAGGCCGATGCTGGCAGTCATGTGCGGCTGCGCGCCGATGGCGTAGCCGATGCCCACGCTGGCGGCGATCGCGGCGCCGAGCAGCGCCTTGCGGGCGAAAGATGTCGTCATCTCCTGGTCTCCTCTGAAGTTTCCAAACCCGGGCCGAATTCCAGTCGGAATGCGCGCCGCTTCGGTAAACTCGTCCGTGCGCGCTGTCTTGGACTGGCTGGCGCCGGGGTTTTGCAGATTTGGACTGTCCGGCGCTGTTTGCTTCACGGCTGTGTGTTGCTAGGCTGGGCTCTTCAGCCGGCGATCATCCGCAAGTTGCAAGACAGCCCCGCGTTGCCACCAGAAATTCCCGCCGATGCCCGTCGTCAAGAAAAGTCTCTCGACCGACATGTTGCCGCCGGGCCTGAACGAGCGGCAGCGCTTCATGTTCTTCGCCGAGCTGTTCGAGCATTTCTCCAACACCGGCGAGCTTGACCCGGCCGAAGACGTGCCGTTTCGCGCCGCGATGAATTCGATCCATGTCGGCACCACCATGCTCGGCCGCTGCGACGGCACCTTCGCCACCGTGCGGCGCGACCGCCGCCAGGTGCTGGCGACCAATGACGACCGTTACTGCCTGGTGCGCAACACCGGCGCCAGCGAATCCCGCGTCACCCATCGCGGGCGCGAATTCGTGATGCGGCCGGGGTCGATGGCGCTGCTCAGGCTCGACGAGCCGTTTTTCGCGGCCGACGGCGTCAACGAAAAACGCTTCACCAACGTGCACCTGCCGATGGCGACGCTGAAAGCCATGGTGTCCGGCGTCGACGATCTGGTCGGGCGCGAGCTGGCGCCGGGCGGGGCGCTGTCGCTGGCGATGGATTACAGCGACCTGCTGCTGCGCCACGCCAGCGCCGTCGACGAGGCGGGCCTTGCCATCGCCGGCCATCTGATGGATCTGGCGGCGCTCGGCCTCGGTGCGCGCAGCGACGCCGGCGCCGCCGCCAAGCGCCGCGGCCTGCGTGCCGTGCGATTGCAGGCGGTGCTGATGATCCTGCAACGGCGCTTCACCGAGCCTGATTTCTCCGCGCAGAAACTCGCCGCCGCCGCCGGCCTGTCGGAGCGCTATGTCAATGAATTGCTGTATGAGGCCGGCGCCAGTTTCACGACGCGGCTGTTGGAATTGCGGCTGCGCAAGGCGGCGGACCTGCTGGCGCATCCGGGCGAGCGGCGCATCAGCGACATCGCCTTCGCGTGCGGCTTCAACGATCTGTCCTATTTCAACCGCTGCTTCCGCCGCCGCTTCGGCCTGACGCCGACGGCGGCGCGGGGCAGGTAGCGATCAGCCCGCGCGCAATCCTGAAAAGCGATATTTTGACGCAACTTGCGCCGCGCATCCGCGTTACCATGTGATGAGCATGACAAACGACGATATTCTTACGCCCCATCGTTCGCGCCCGAAGCAGCCCAATCGCGGGCGTGCGGCGGGCCGCGGGCCTGTGATCGACCAGGAGGGGCGCGAGATCCCTGATCCGAGCCTGCGTTCGCAGTTCGAGGGATTTCAGTTCGATTTCGCCCATTCCAGCGCCAATCCGTTTGGCGATCTGACGCGCGAGCAGCGGCTGGCGCGGCTCGATGCGCTGGCAAAGCTGCTGGACGTCGCCTTCATCGTGCCCGGCACCAAGATCCGCTACGGCATCGACGGGCTGATCGGCCTGATCCCGATCGTCGGCGACATCATCACGACGGCGATATCGCTGTGGGTGGTGCGCGAGGCGCGGGCGCTGGGCGCGCCCTGGCACATCACGGCGCGGATGCTCGGCAATGTCGCGGTTGACGGCGTGGTCGGGCTGGTGCCGGTGGCGGGCGACGCCTTCGACGTCATGTTCCGCGCCAATGTCCGCAACGTGCGGATGCTCAAGCGCTGGCTCGACAAGCAGCCGCGCCTGTAGCGCAAAAACATGCCCCCGGAAATGATCCGGGGGCACTCCGTCCAAAGATCGTGAAATCTCAGGCCGCGTCGGCCTTGTCTTCGGCGCAGGCCGGCGCGCGCGGGCGGCGCGGCAGCGGGAAGGCTTCGCTTTCATAGAGCGAGCGGATGCCGCTCTGATCGAAGCGGGCTTCCTCGACCTGCAGGTAGGCGCCGTTCAGCGAGTCCGCCGGCAATTCCTCGATCGCGAAGCGAACCGCCTCGGCCGCGGTGCCAAAACGCCGATAGGCAAACCCGGCCCGCTTCTTCTTGCGGATCGCGGCGGGAAACAGTTCGGCGGCGGTATCGTAGCTGAAGGGACGCATGGGCTGTGACCTCAATCTTTTTGGCTCTTGCGTTTGAGCGAATGGGGATTGGATGACGGCGGGCCAGTTTGGCAGGCCACGCCGTGCACGTCATTTCGACCCCCAATATAAGCCTGTTTGACAGAAATGCGACTCCTGAAGCCCGAGATCGGGGGTGATGATGAATCCGCGCATGGCTCCCCCTGGAACAAATTTAATCAAGTTATTTCAATGGTTTATATGCCTTACAGCCTGCCCAGCAGTACCAGGATGAGGAGCACGATTAAAATCACGCCACCCAGCCCCATGCCGGAATGGCCGAGGCCGTAGCCATAGCCGCCGAAACGGCCCGAGTAGCCGCCCAGCAGGACAATAATCAGGATGATGATGAGTATCGTTCCAAGGGTCATGGCGCACTCCCCGAAAAGGCGGCGGGGGCTTGCGGAAGACGCCCCGCGGCCCGCAGCAAAGCATATTCCGGGCCGCGAGTCCTTGGGCTGATCCGCCGATAAGGGAGGCTTCCCCTTCTCCCCTTGTGGGCGAAGGTGCCTTCGCGAAGCGAAGGCGGATGAGGGGTCTCTATCCGCGGAGACAGACCCCTCATCCGTCTCGCTGCCGCTTCGCGTCAGCGATCCACCTTCTCCCACAAGGGGAGAAGGAAAGAAGTCACTTCTTCGTCTCGTCGATCGGCAACACCTTCAGCGGCGTCGCATAGGGCTCGACGCGAAGCGAGTCCTTGGCGATCAGGCCTATTCTGTGCAGCGGCGCCTGCTCGAGGTCGCCGGTAGCTGACTTGTGCACGGCGTATTGCCACACGCTCATCGAGCCCTTGGCGACCAGCATCTTGGCGACGCCGCCGGCGTTCTTGCCCTCCATCTGCGCCAGTTCGTCCTCGGTGATCCCGATCACGATTTCATCCTTGGCGGTGATGACCTTGAACAGGGAGACCTTGTCGGCGGCAAAAGCTGGCTGGATCACAACGCTCTCCATGATGAGGGTGGCTGCGCCGAGACCGAGCAGCAGACGTTTTGAAATGTGCATCTGAAATCTTCCTTGATTTGCGCGCCGGGCAAACGAAGCAAGCATCCCCGTCAGAAAAAACCCCGCGCGACCAGCTCTTGGTCGCACGGGGCGAAAAACAGGTTCGAATGAAAGTTGAAATGATCTGCGGTGTGATTGACGGGTCAAGCCCAGGGCAAGGCGGAAAACAACATGACGCCCGCACGGTCACAGAAATTACCGTGTCTCACTCAAGGGGTGCAGTCCAGTACTGTCACCGCAATAGCGTAATAGATGCATCCTGCACCACCTCGAAGGCGTGCGCGTGCTGCATCAATCGGCGCGCGGCTTTGTCAGGGTCGGCATATGGTCGATCGATTGTGAACTTCATAGCGATCGTTCTCAGCGCAATCAACTGCGCGGCGCGGATGATCGTCGCCACCAAGGCGCAAAAAGGTCTGCTTCGAGGGTCGATAGCTAACGTGCCGACTAGGCGGTAACATCGAGATTGCCGCCGACGCCGGGGCCAGGATTGGCGAGCGAGGCCTGCTCCGCCTTCTCGGCCGCGATTTTCCCCGCAATGGCGGTGGACCTCAGAACGGTGGTCGCGATTTGCAACTGCTTAGTCTCATCCTGAGCGGCGAGAATGCCGCTTACTATGCTCGTGACTTCCATACGCAACACTCCAAAGCGGGGCAGGCTACCCGGCGGAACTTAATGTTTCGTGTCTTTCCGCGCGGCATGGTCGGCATCGGGGCCGGGTCCGCGCGCTGGCAAATGGGCTCAAAATCACGTTTTGACCGCGTCAACCCAACCGGCTCAATGTTCTCGCGCTTCACCCGTTCGGACAGGTGCTCTCAGGGGGTAATTGTTCCACGGAATTCCGGGCCAATGGGCGGCTCATCTCGACGCCCAGGCGACCACCTACTTCCGGTTAACGAAATCCGAAAATCACGTCGCAACCTCATCCTCGTTCTCGGCACCTCGCATAACAATCTTCAGCGCTTCATCCGGCAATGGCCGCTGCAATGCTTGGAATTACGGTGACAGCACTGGACTGCAATAGGTAATAGGAATGGCCAACCGCACAGGTCGAGGGGTTTATCGCGGCGCGACCGGCGAGCGGAGCATGGCCTCGGGTCAATCGGGCGTGCGCGCTTGCGCGATTTTCCGTAACAACTTCAAGGTGATTTGCCCCGTCCAGCCCCGCGCGCAGAAATAATCCGCTTCGCCATTACCCCAAATCAGCGGTAAAACTACCGCATCCCGTCCCGAGAAGAGGGGCGTTGGCCATCGTCACGAACGTTGGGACGGGTTGCGGTGGACGCGGCAGCGTCGGGCGCGTGGACGTGATCGCAGGGCGGTTGTCACCGTGAGCGGGCACGGCGCGCCAGACGAACGGCGCTTAAACGCCTTCATCAGGATTTTGACCGGCAGCACTTGGCTGGTTGAAGTCTTTGGTGATGGAAGCTGCGTACGGCAAAACCGTGTGGTCCTGGCACCCGTTGCTGGTGTCAAGCCGTCGGAGGTTTTTGGAAGCCCGACCGGGCTTCGATGAACCGCTAATCCGACGGCGACGGTGGCAAGAGGAATTCGTCACCGAGGAGAGCGCGGCATAAGCCGTAAGGCCATTGCGCAGGGAACGCCGGGATGCTCCGTCTGTACCTGTATGCTCGTGTGCGCATTTCTAAGTGCATCTTGCACACGAGACCGCGGGTGCAGCAAGCACCCGGCGTTCCCTGCGCCCTCTCACTTTTTGGGCGAAACGATATGTGCAACTCGGGCAAATCATGCCGCGGGAATGCGAACCTGTACCTCCACGTCATTGCGAGCAAAGCGAAGCAATCCATTTCACCGCACAAAGAAAGATGGATTGCTTCGCTTCGCTCGCAATGACGTGGCTGGTAGCCCGGATGAGCGCAGCGATATCCGGGACCACTCTCACACCGTCCCGGATGTCGCTTGCGCTCATCCGGGCTACGGGCTGTTTGAAAATCGAAGCAGGGGTCGATGCTTGCAGACCTGCGAAACTATTTCGGTTGCAGTTTCAGCGCTGCCGAATTGATGCAGTAGCGCAGGCCGGTCGGGCCGGGGCCGTCGTCGAAGACGTGGCCGAGATGGCCGTTGCATTTCGAGCACAACACCTCGGTGCGGACCATGCCGTGGCTGACATCGCGCTCCTCGTCGACATGGCTGTCCACGGCAGGCGCCGTAAAACTCGGCCAGCCGCAGCCGGAATCGAACTTGGCGTCGGATTCAAACAGCGTCTGGCCGCAGCCGGCGCAGGTGTAGGTGCCCTGGCGGTGCTCGTGCTCATATTCGCCCGAGAACGGCCGCTCGGTCGCCTTCTCGCGCAGCACGGCATACTGCATCGGCGACAGCTCCTTGCGCCACTCGGTCTCGCTCTTGACGAGCTTGGCGGATGTTTTGGTGTCGGACATGGAATCTCCTTCAGGTTGATTGTCATTGCGGGGCGATGCGAAGCATCGATCCATTATCTCAATTACACGGGAAAGATGGATTGCTTCGCACCATTCCGGAATGGCGGAGTAACGCTCGCAATGACGAGAGTATCAATTGGTGGCCTTGGCGTTGCTCACCAATGTCGGCTTCTCGATGTAATTATCCGCAAAGATCTTCTTCAAATTCTCGACCTTCGGGATGTCGTTGAAGGCAATATAGGGCTGGGTCGGGTGCAGCGTCAGGTAGTCCTGGTGGTAGTCTTCCGCCGCGTAAAACGCCTGCAGCGGGCCGACCTTGGTCACGATCGGCTTCTTGTAGACCTTGGCGGCGTTGAGCTGGGCGATGTAGGCCTCCGCGACCTGCTTCTGCTCGTCGTTCACGGCAAAGATCGCCGAGCGATATTGCGTGCCGGTGTCCGGGCCCTGGCGGTTCAATTGCGTCGGGTCATGCACCACGGAAAAGAAGATCTGCAGGATCTTGCCATAGCTGATCTTTTTCGGGTCGTACTTGATCTCAACCGCCTCGGCATGACCGGTGGTGCCGGTGCCGATCATGCTGTAGTTCGCGGTCATCTTGCTGCCGCCGGAATAGCCGGACACCGCATTGAGGACGCCGGCGGTGTGCTGGTACACGCCCTGGACGCCCCAGAAGCAGCCGCCCGCGATGACAGCGGTCTGGATGCCATCGGCCGCCTTCACGTCGGTGGTGGGAGCCGGAATGATGACCGCTTCCTCCGAGGCGCGCGAGGGAGAGATGGCGAACGCGGCGAGGGCCAGCGCGCCGATGGCGGCAGCGCACAGCGAAAGGCGGCTGAATTGGCGAGGGGACATGGTTTCCTCTTGGGGCAAATGGGTTGGGGGCAGTGTAGAGCGGGCGCGGTGTTTCGCAATCGGTACAGGACCTTCCCGATGCCCAAGATACGGCGCTGGCTGCGGATTGTTACCGGGCGCGCCACACGAGTTCGTGAATAAAACTGCGTCTGTCCAGGGCTTTAGAGGAGGACGTTGGGGGCACAGGTCAGTCTCGCTTGACCTGTGCTGGTATCCCTTTCCACAATGCGACTGCCGGTCGCGCTTCGCGACAAGGGATTCGTTTGCAAGATTTGTCGGAGCGTTCCGTCGATGTTTCGCGCTATTGTTGGTTCGATCCTCGGGCTGGCCATCGCCGGCCCCGCGCTGGCCGCTTCCGAAATCGAGACTTGCAGGGATGCCGGGGCCACATCCGAGGCGCGGCTCGCGGCCTGTTCGGCCGTGATCGCGGACGCCACGATGTCAGGCGGACCCAAGGCCGCCGCCCACGCGTATATCGGCAATTCCCTGGCGAGAAAGCGCGACTACGACGGCGCGATCCTCGCCTTCACCAAGGCGCATGAAGCCGATCCAGAAAACGTCCTTTATCTCAATATGCGCGGCCTGGCCTACGGCAACAAAGGCGACGACGAGTCCGCGCTGGCGGATTTCGACCAATGCATGAAGTTGCGCCCGAATTTCCCCGCCCCGCACAATAATCGCGGAATCATCTTCATGCGCAGGGGCGATTTCGATCTGGCCTTTGAGGAATTCAGCGCCGCCATCAAGCTCAACGCGCCGCAGAATCGCTACACCAATCTCTATAACCGCGGTCGGGTGCAGACCCTGCGAAAGCAATACGATTCTGCGCTGGCCGATTTCGCCGCAGCGCGGCAGCTCAATCCGGAGGCGCCGCAGGTTCCGGTGTTCCGCTGCATCGCCTACACCGAGATGGGAAAATTCGGTGAAGCGCTCGCCGATTGCAACGCGGTCCTCACGCGATACCCGAAGGCGATATACACCCTGACAAGCCGCGCCAACGCCTATCTGGCGAAGGGCGATCTCGACAAGGCGCTGGCCGACTACAACCAGGTCATCCGGATCAACCCGAATTATGTTCGCGCCTATGTGGGCCGCGGCCAGCTCTTCGAGAAGCGCCGCGATGCCGGCGCGGCACGCTCCGATTACCGCGCCGCCAGCGCCGCGCTTGCCAAGGTCGAAGACATCGAAACCACGCTGGCACGCCGCTTTGCCAGGGAGCGGCTCGAGGCGCTGCAGGCCGGGTCGAACGCGGGGAAAGCGTCGACGCCGCCGTCGGGTCCGCGCAAGGTGGCGCTGATCATCGGCAATGGCGCCTACAAGAACGTGCAGCCGCTGCCCAATCCGCCCCGCGATGCCAGGCTGATTGCGTCGACCTTTCGCGAACTCGGCTTTGCCACCGTGACGCTTGCGCCGGATCTTGCCCGCGACAAATTCTTTGCCGCCCTGCATGAATTCGGCCGCGCCGCCGAAACGGCTGACTGGGCGGTGGTCTATTATGCCGGTCACGGCATGGAAATCGGCGGCGTGAATTACCTGATCCCGACCGATGCCATGCTGGCGGCCGACCATGATGCCGAGACTCAGGCGGTGGCGCTGGAGCAGGTGATCGCGTCGGTCGCCGGCGCACGCAAGCTGCGGCTGGTGATGCTCGACGCCTGCCGCGACAATCCGTTCGAAAAGACCATGCAGCGAACCATGGCGCTGAAACTGGTCAGCAAGGGGTTGTCCAATATCGAGCCGGAAGCCGGATTTATGGTGGTCTATGCGGCCAAGCATGGCGAGACCGCGCTCGACGGCGATTCCGACAACAGTCCGTTCGCAAAGGCGCTGGCGCGCGACATCAGGGCGCCGCAGGTCGAAATCCGAAAATTGTTCGACATCGTCCGCGATGACGTCCTCAACGCCACCAAACGCACACAACAGCCATTCACCTACGGTTCGCCGCCCGGGCGCGAGGATTTTTATTTCGTGGCGGGGAAGTGACCAGATCCTCATGGCGCAGAGGCATTGCACTCCCTCAAGCCTCATGGTGAGGAGGCGCGTAGCGCCGTCTCGAACCATGTTGCCCGCAGCCCATCCTTCGAGACGCGCGCGATGCGCGCTCCTCAGGATGAGGTCTGAGTATGTTCTGATGAGGTCGGAGTACCCAGTC